>CAWBFS010000045.1:0-75855 GCA_963788085.1 uncultured Alphaproteobacteria bacterium | reverse complement strand
GTGCATGTGTGCTCACGGTGCGGCAGCCGTGATGTCGAATGGTGCTGACCGGGCAGCGCCGGTGATCGACAACAACAAAATTGCCATAATCTCATGGTATTCGCGTCTCCAGAGGGCATCGGGCGGCGGGCGTCAGGGTGACCGTTGGGTAGTGTCCTAATTTGGCCTTAGCCGCGATAGATGGCCGCGTCGGAATCAAAATCGGACGGCGGGTCGATTCCGTCCCGTCCGCGACGGATGATGCCACATGCCGCCTCGATGTTGCGCATCGGACGGCGGTAGTTGGTGGGACAACGCTGAAGCTCGCGCCTATAGGCGTGGAATACGATAGATGTATCGACATCTTTTCAGGGCAATTCCGCGTTTCTTGACCAGTGCGACCAGAGATCATGGCATCTTGGCGAGGTGCCGCCTTGACCTCGAAAACGAGTGCGCTAGTGCGCCGACGCCGCGAGCCAGAGAAAACATCAACTATGCCCTCCAGGCGCTCGATGCCTTTGACAAGGTGGGCGCGAGCCGTTTGGACCGCATATTGCGGAGGATCGTCTCGCTCGGACCGTCATCCGCGACCATATATTCGCCGAGTTCCAACGCTGTGAATCTTGGGGTGTCGATTAACGCGCCACCTATAGAATATGATCTCAATCCAGGGTATACAAGTGCGGCCGCACTTTTTGAATGAATGATATCAATGCCTTATGCTGCGAGGAGGCGTAATGGCCAGAGCTATCGCCGATGCCGAGGATGCTAGCGATGATCTCTTGGACGTTACCGAGCGTCGCGAGAGCTATAGCTTTACCGCCAGCCTCATCCTTCAGGGGAAGCACCGCTTCTACACCCTTTCCATGCCTAGCGACGTGCTAGGGGAGACATGCATTGTCGATACTCGTGACGAAAATCCGCAGGACGGCTTTCAACGGGCGCTTGATCAACGACGTGCGCAGGAAATCGCGGATTATATAGACAGCGGTTTTGGCACGATCCCCAGTTCCATAGTCTTGTCGGCGCAGCCTGAGGCTCAGCTGAGATATTCGAGGCGCACAAGAACTTTAAGCTTTCGGAACGATCCTAGAGCGTTTCTGATAATTGATGGTCAGCATCGCATATTTGGTTTTCGCTTGGCACGTTCTCGCTTGCGTGTCCCTGTAGTCATATATAACAATTTGTCCAAGGCTGAGGAATGTCGCCTGTTTATAGATATCAACAACAAACAGCGCCCGGTTCCGAACGAGCTACTGCTGGACATAAAACGGATGGCAGAGACGGAAACTGATCAGGAATTCACTTCTGCGCGATGTGTTTGACTTATTTAATTCAGACTGATCTAGCCCCCTTTTTGGCTTGCTGAGCGGTACGGCGCGACAGCGGGGCAAGATATCGCGCGTGACCTTTAACGCGGCTCTCAAACCTGTGTGGGAAAGCTTTGGAGAAAACGAAGCGGACGGTCGTACATCCAGACATGGATTTCGGGTCTTCGTGAATTTGAAGCGGAAAAAAACATCATTAATCCCACCCTTTTGCGGGCAATCATGCTCTTGTTCCCGCTAGTAGCTGAGAAGGTCTGTGACCGTTATGGAGAAGAATATACAGTAGCAAATTTTTCTGAGGTGCTTGAGCTCTTCTTTCAGCGGCTGCGACGGAACGATTTGCAATTTCGGCGGATTTCCGCCAGTCAGACACGATTGCCGGAGCTTTGGGGTCAGACTGCTCCAGGTTTGCGTGCGCAGCCCTCCAGAGTGTGGCACCGGTTTCTCAAGAGATTAGAGAACGTAACACCATCGCGTGGGCGCTTGTGAAGCTGTATTATTCGTCATTTTATGCTGGCCATTCATTAATGCGGATGCTAGGCGAAAGCTGCTCTTATTTAGATAGCAATCACATTGGTGGTATAACTCGCTTATTGTCGATATCAGGGAAAGTGCCGAATTTCAGCGTCGATCGGGGATTATACCATTGCTTGCTCAATTCCACATCTACAGCCGTAACCGCAAAACGGGCTTCCGGTTCTGGCTGCGGGGGCGGGACGCATGAAGTGTTTTGGAGATTATTTGGTGTGAAGTTAAGCAAGTTGACGGAACAGGTGTTGTCCGGTTCGCTCGCGCCGAACGATGCGCGAGCTGTATTTGGAAAATTTACAGAGTTTATCACAATATTGAGCAGAAGTGGCGTGCGACGACACACTTGGCTGAGCAGCGTACGAAATGAACTGCAATATCAACATAAGATGAATGTGTGGTTCCCTTATGGCATAGAACAAATGAACGAAAAATTCTAGGGCGGCTCTCTGCCCAATGGGGACGCGATCCAATGATGGTCGATCTTGGTGTGGGTGGGGCCGGTTCACTTAGGGAATTCGTTTCCTGCTGTGTTTTTGTTGTTGCGCTGTGCCTAGAAATGCTACTCAAAATTGTAGAGAGATCATCGGTTGGCGCTCAATCGTTTGCGCGTTTAGGGCCAATCGCTTTTTTATACGATGCGCGATTAATTCGGACGGAAGGAAATAGAGTTAGGATCATGTCGGAGCAGATACTCGATGCATGATCAGCTCCGCGAAGCCGTTGAACGCATGCACGGCGGTACCGCCACGCTCGCCCAATCCGTGCCAGTCCGTGAGACATTTGATGGCAAGACCGTATGGGAAGGCGTGGTGCACGTCTTTGATCTGTCCGGGCATCCGACTGCGACTCGCGCCTACGCCTGGTACTCGCCGATCGAGGGAGCACTAAGCGGCGGTTTTTCGCCGTACTCATACGGATCGAATCAACTCGCCGCTGGAAGCTGTGCGAGCGGCGATCGTGGCTGAGCATCGCGGTAAGACCGGACGCTGAGGCGAGCCGGTCAAATGAGGACACTACCACCGATTGAGGTGGAGCGATGACTGATATTTCTCAGCAGAAAACGGCAACGACAGCTAAAAAGGTTCGAGGTCGACCGTTTGCGAAGGGGCGGTCCGGAAATCCGGGCGGGCGGCCTCGCGGCGCGGTGAACGGTCGACTCGGGCGGCGCAATTGTTGCTCGATGGCGAAGCGACGGCGCTGAGCCGCAAGGCGGTCGAACTCGCCCTCGCCGGCGATCCGACGGCATTGCGGCTCTGTCTCGGCCGCACCGTCGCGCCGCGGCGCGACCGCTCGGGTCGAGCTGTCTCTGCCGTCGATCGACAGCGCGGCCGACATCCTTGGCGCGATAAAGGCGGTCGCCGACGCGGTCGGGCGCGGCGGCATCACCCCGGGAGAAGGGTTCGCGCTGTCGCAGATGATCGAAAGCTTTCTGCGGGGCAATCGACGCGAGCGATTTCGATCATCGCTTGCGGCAATTGGAGGACGCGCAGGCAGCAAGCCGTCCAGATCCTTGTGGGTATACGGCCCGCTAAGGACCTGAGCTCGAGCCATGCTCCCGGTACAGCGGAAGACAGCAAACCGACCGCGGAATTGGCGCTGTTATCGCGCCCGGTCGCGGCGCTCCAACCCAGGATTTCCGCGGCGGAGCGAGGTCGACCGCTCTATTTTCGCTGCAAAAAACGGCAGAAACAGCTAGTGCTTCGAGTGTAGTCACACGAATAATCAGGCAATGACGCGCCATCGCTCATCTCAAATCCCGCTACACCGGCGAAAGCCGGTGCCCACGGCAAAAGATGATCCCGGTCTTCCCCACGGAACAAGTCCGTGGGCTGAAGGCCCACGGGAAAGCGCGGAGGGGACGTCGAGTTGCATCGATTGAATGAATCTGTGCACTAGCATCCCGATCAGCACAGGCTCCACGTGTAAGCAGCAACTGTTTCCGTTAGCATGACAAGCGAGGATCTTCGGTGATGCCAGATCGGACCCACGAGCCGCCCAGCCGTTGGGAGCTGCTGACACAGACCGGCGCCGGGACGCCAATGGGCGATCTGCTGCGCCGCTACTGGTGGCCGATCGCCGGCGCCAGCGAGCTCGATCGGCCGGGCGCGAAGCCGGTGCGGCTATTGGGCGAAGACCTCGTGCTCTACAAGGATCTCGGCGGGCGCTGGGGCCTCATCGACCGCCATTGCCGGCATCGCCGCGCCGATCTCAGCTATGGCTATGTCGAGGCGCACGGGTTGCGCTGCAATTACCACGGCTGGCTCTATGACGAGGCCGGCCACTGTCTCGCGCAACCCTATGAGGACGTGGCCCATCCCGAAGCGCGGCTCAAAGACGCGATCCGCATCAAGGCGTACCCGGTCTGCGAATGGGCCGGGCTCGTTTGGGCCTATCTCGGGCCCGAGCCGCGGCCGTTGGTGCCGGATTGGGAATTCTTCTCGTGGCCGAACGGTTTCCGCCAGATTGTCAAGGCCGAGATCCCGTGCAACTGGTTCCAGTGCCAGGAGAACTCGATCGACCCGGTGCATTTCGAATGGACCCATTCGAACTGGAGCGTGCGGCTGAAGGGCGGGACCGGCCCCTACGCGCCGCACCATGTCAAGGTCGATTTCGGCGAATTCGAGTACGGCTTCCAGTACAAGCGCATCCGCGTCGACACCACCGAGCATGACGAGCTGTGGACGATCGGACGCGTCTGCCTATGGCCGAATGCCCTGTTCACCGGCAACCACATCGAATATCGCGTGCCGATCGACGACGAGAACACGCTCAGCATCACGTGGACCTTCAGCCGCGTGCCGAAAGAACGCGAGCCCTACGTCCAGGACCGGATCCCGACCTGGCAGGGGCCGATCGCCGACGAAAAGACCGGGCGCTGGATCACCAGTCATGTCATGAACCAGGACTTCGTGACTTGGGTCGGACAAGGACGGATCGCCGACCGCAGCCAGGAATATCTCGGCTCGAGCGACCGCGGCATCGTCATGATCCGCCGCCGCTTTCTGCGTGACCTCGAAGCGGTCGCGCGCGGCGAAGACCCAAAGGCGGTGATCCGCAACTCCGCTCTAAACCACTCTATCCACCTGCCGGTCGCCGACCGCCGGCCGCTCATCGATGGCCTGACGCGCGCCGAGATGCTGCGTGACCCGCTCAGCCGGCGCGGCCTCGAAGGCTACATCTTCCAGACCGGCCAGCCGCCGGAGGTGCGGGACGCGTTCCTCGCCGCGATGGGCTTCAACGGAGCGGAATTTTCGCCGCCTGACGACCTCTTCGACCCGCTCGCCCCGGCGCCGCGTTGAGGGGAAATTACGCTCAACCGCCGCCGAGAAAGTCCTTCGTCCATTGCTGATAGCCGTCGGCGCGAGTGACCCGCCGCATCAGCTCGGGCGAGGCGATGTTCTTCAGATCGCGCGGTGCGACACCGTCGCGCAACGCCTTCAGCGTGTCATAGACCGCCTGCACCGCGGCCGAGAAGGGGGCATGCGTCTGCAATGCGACCCGGACCCGATGCGCCCCCAGCCAATCGAGATCGCCGAGCTGACCGGCGCCGCCGCCGAGGATCAGCGGGATCCTGATCGCCGAGGACACCGCTTCGACAGCCTCGACCGTAACGCCGCCGGCGAGGAAGATCGCGTCGACCCCGGCCGCCTCATAAGCCTGGGCGCGCTTCAGGGCCTCGTCGAGGTTGGCGATCGCCAGCGCACTGGTGCGCCCGGCAATGACGAGGTTCTTGTCCTGGCGCGCCGACAGCGCCGCCTTCATCTTGCCGACACCCTCTTCGACCGAGCTCAAGCTCGGCTTGCCGCCCGATCCATAGGGCCGCGGCAATACCGTATCCTCGATCGACATCGCGCAGACCCCGGCAGTTTCCAACTCCTCGACGGTGCGGCGCACGTTGAGCGCATTGCCGTAGCCGTGGTCGGCGTCGACCAGCAGGGCGAGGTTGCCGGCACGGCAGATGCGGTAGGCCTGGCCGGCGAATTCGGTCAAGGTCAGCACGACAAGGTCGGGGGCGCCGAGCACCGACATCGACCCGATCGAGCCGGAGAACATCCCGATTTTGAAGCCGAGATCCTCGGCGATCCGCGCCGAGATCGCGTCGTACACGGATCCCGGATGGACGCAGCGATTGCCGGAAAGGATTGCGCGGAAGCGCTCGCGCCGTTCGGTCCAGTTCATTACCGATCACCCCATTTCTTATCTTCAACCGTCTGCTCTTCGACCTCATAGAACTGGTCGAGGCCCACCAGCGTCTCGATTTCGTGCCGGGCGGCGACGCAGTCTTCCTGGCTGAGGCCGCCATACTCGCCGTTCTGCTTCAGCTCCATCAGTGCCAGCTTGGCGTGATGGAAGCTGACCAGCAAGTAGAGCAAGGCGTCGATGCAGGCCTTGTAGCCCATCTCGGCCAATTGCTTCGAGCTCGGGGTCGGACGGTTGTCGCGGTTGCCAAGGCTGCGGACATAGACCAGCGGAACCTTCGCGGCCTTCGTCGCCTGCTGCAGCTCCTCCGGGGTGCGCGGGAAAATCATTCCCATGTCGGCGCCGGCATCGGCCGCCATGTTGATCCGGGTCACCGCTTCTTCGAGCCCTTCGAAGCGGCAGGAATCGCTGCGCGCGATGATGACGAAATCCTTGTCGGTTTCGTCGCGCTGGCGGCAGGCGAATTTGATCTTGTCGACGAAGTCGCTCCGCGGGATCACGTGCGCGACATATTTGTGGTAATGCGCGCGCTTCGGAAAGAGCTGGTCCTCGATATGGATGCCGCTGATGCCGGCGTGGATGAACTCCTTGACCGCGCGCATCGTGTGCAGCGGCTCGCCGAAGCCCGCTCCGGCATCCGCGACGACCGGCACGTTGACCGCCTTGGCGATATCGCCGGCGGTGCGCACCTGCTCGTCCATCGTCAGCAGCGGTTCGGAAGTGCAGCGCGATGCGCCGGTCACGAACCCGCCATTGTAGACGGTCTTGAACCCGAGGCTCTCGATCAGCCGGCCGCCGAGCGGGTCATAGGCGACGGGCATGTCGATGAAGTCCTCCTCGGCGAGAAGCCGGCGCAACGTCGCGGTCCGATCGATCATGGCTTTCTCCCCGACGTCGAGACTTCGGATACCGAAGCCAGTCGTTCTAAGCCTTAACAAAGCTGGCTGGGGCGGGAGGATTCGAACCTCCGGATGGCGGAATCAAAATCCGCTGCCTTACCACTTGGCTACGCCCCAACCAGCGACAGAATAACGTGCCCCGGCCGATCCCTGAAGGGATTTGCGTCACGGGGCGCGGTGCGCATACGCTTCCTAGCGGGTGCGACCAGAGAAAAACAATGTTACCTGTGGTCCGTGATCCCGGCGCTCGCGATCCTGATGGCGCAAGCTCGCCCAACCGAGCGCCCCCGCGAAGTCTTACGAATGGTGCTTCGTCATCGGGAAGGGAGAGGTGCAGCAGGGCTGTACGTGCTTCGAGACGCGCCCTGCGGGCGCTCCTCAGCATGAGGTAATTGTTTGAGAGCATTAAGAAATTCCTCATCCTGAGAAGGCTGCGAAGCAGCCGTCTCGAAGGACGCACGGCGCTGATCCCGGCGATACGCGATTTCCCGACAGCCTCGAAAGCGGGAATCCAGGGTTGCAAGGCTGCGGAGGTTTGCCCTGGACCCCCGTTTTCCGCGGGGGCGACCTGTAACAGGCAGCTATTATCTTCGCCATTTCAAGGTTTGGCCTCTTAGGTCCCGGATAGAAAGCCGCCTGCCGCGGACCACCATCGAGGCTCGGCCGCCGCCATCAGCGCCCGTGCCTCTTCGGCGCCGGCGCGATCGGCGAAGAGCGCAAAGCAGGTGGCGCCGCTGCCGCTCATCCGCGCCAGCAAAGACCCCGGCAACCGGCCGAGCCGCGCCAGCACTGCGGCGATCTCCGGCACGAGATCGGTCGCGGCTTCGGTCAAATCATTGCGGCACCGCATCAATGCACGGGCAAGCGCCGAGGCTTCGCCCGGCATCGGCGCGAACCGTCCGAGATGGCCGAACGGACCGCGCCGGGCGTTGAATACCGCGGCGGTCGGCAGCGCTCTGCGCGGATTGACGAGGAGAATACCGGCTTCCGGCAGCGCGCCGGCCGGCTTGAGGCGCTCGCCGATTCCCCCGACCCACACGGCGCGCTCATAAAGACAAGCGGGGATGTCGGCGCCGAGCCTGGCGCCGAGCGAGCAAAGCGCCTCGTCCTCCAACGATATCCGCCACAGCCGCTTGAGCGCGACCAGCGCCGCCGCAGCGTCGCTCGACCCACCGCCGATCCCGGCGGCGACCGGCAAATGCTTGTGCAGATGCAGCGCGGCACCGGCCGTTATCCCGGCCCGGTCGGCCAGCAGGCGGGCGGCGCGCAGCACGAGGTTGTCGTCTCCGACCGAGACCAGATCGGCCGCTTCGGGTCCGTCGACCACAAGCGACAAAGATGCAGCCAGTTCGACCGTCAGGCGATCGCCGATGTCGACAAACGCGACGAGGCTGTCGAGCAGATGGTAGCCGTCGTCCCGCCGGCCGGTCACATGCAAGTAGAGGTTGACCTTTGCCGGCGCAAAGGCCGCAACCGCCATTCCCGCTCAGCCGCCGCGCGCTGCCCCGGCAGCGGGCACGCTGCCGCCGTCGAGCTTGGCCTGGATCGGCTTGATCTCGTCGTCTTGCGGTCCGAATTGCAAGGCTCGCCGCCATTGGTAGCGCGCCTCGAACGGTCGCCCGCTCTGCCAGTAGGCGTCCCCCAAATGGTCGTTGATCGTCGGGTCCTCGGGCACCAGCTCGATCGCCTTTTCGAGATATTGAACCGCGCTCGGATAGTCGCCGAGACGGTAATGCGCCCAGCCGAGGCTGTCGACGATGTAACCGTCTTCGGGCCGCAGCTCGACCGCCTTCTGGATCATCTGCAGACCGCGCTCCAAATTCTCGCCGCGATCGATCCAGGAATAGCCGAGATAGTTCAGCACCAACGGCTGGTCCGGCTTCAACTCCAGAGCATGCAGAAGGTCTGCCTCGGCTCGTTGCCACTGTCCCGAGCGCTCGAGCGCGATGCCTCGGCTGTAGTAGAGAGACCAGCGCTCAGGCATACCGGCGGCTGCAAAGCGCCGGATGGCTTCGTCATAAGCGTCCACCGCCTCGGCAAACCGCTTTTTACCACGCAGCAGGTCTCCCAGCTGCATGTCCGCCCCGGCACGCGTAGGTTCTTCGGCCGCCATTTCTTTGAGCTGGTCGATTGCTTCGTCGATGCGATCCAGCAGTTCGAGATTGGCCGCGATGCGCAGCCGAGCCGACCACCAGTAAGGCGAGCTCTGCGGAACCTCGGCAAGAGTCGCAAGGCTGAGTTCCGGCTTGTTCTGGGCGCTCAGCACGTCGGCGAGCAGCAGTTGAGCGAGCACCATATGCGGGCGCAATTCGAGCGCGCAGCGGGCATACAGCAGCGCCAGATCGAGGGTCTCGGGCTGATTGACGACGCTCGCAAGGTCGAAAAGCGCCTCGGCCAAGCCGTCCTCGGCCGAGCCGATCAACGGCGGCGGAACTCCGGTGGGCCTGCGGGCGAGCACCGATTCTGCGAGCTCGCTTCCCGCATTGTCCTTGACGAACCGTTGATAAAGCTCTTGCGCCTCGTCGTTGCGGCCATGTCGTTGGTAAAAATTAGCCAAAGAGTCGGTCAACCGCCAGTTGAGCTGGCCGCTCGCTTCGAGGGCTTGGTTGAAGTTGTCCGCGGCCCGCTCGGCGTTGCCGGCAAAATCATAGAGGAGACCGAGCTGGTAGAATTTGAGCGGCGCAAAACCGTTGAATTTGTCAAACGCCTGCAGCGCCTCGTCGGCGCCGGCGACATCGCCAACCGCCATGCGCGTCCACGCCCGGGCCAGCGGGCGGACAAACCGGTGCACCCCTTCCTGGGGAAGTGCGTCGGCACGGGCGACCGCACCGGCCTTATCACCGGCTTTGACCCGCTCTACCAGCAGGACCAGCTCGGCCATCGCATCGGTCGGAATCGAGTTTGAGCTCGCTCTCGGCGAGCGCCTGAGCTCTGTCGAACCGTCCGACGCTCGCGTCCATCAGAAAGGTGCGCGTGATCAGTTCGGGCGATTCGGGGTCGGCCCTCAGCGCGTCCTCGAACCACGAAACGGCCGACTGGTAATCGCGCATGTGCTGCGCGTGACGGCCCGCCAGATAAGCGCCAAACGGCGCTTCGACGGTGGTTTCGGGCTTGTCGAGCGTTGGCGCCGCCTCACTCGCACCGGCAGCGAGACCGGCAAGCAAAAACCCCGCAGCGCCCCAAATCCGGTAAACGTCGATCACTGATTTCGCGCATGTATTCTCTACCCGTTCACTTGTATCACATGTTCGGATAATTGGGCCCCCCGCCTCCCTCCGGCACAACCCAATCGATGTTCTGCTCCGGATCCTTTATGTCGCAGGTTTTGCAGTGAACGCAATTCTGCGCGTTTATCTGTAAATACGGCGCGTTCGCACCGGCCTCTTCGACGATCTCATAGACGCCGGCCGGACAATAGCGCTGTTCGGGCGAATCGTAGAGCCGATAATTGACCGCGATCGCCTTCTCCGGGTCGCGAAGCCGCAGATGCGGCGGCTGATCTTCCTCGTGATTGGTGTTCGAAATGAAGACCGAGGAAAGCCGGTCGAAGGTGATTTTGCCGTCGGGCCTCGGATATTCGATCCGTTGGGCCTCGCTGGCGCTGGTTAGCTGCAGGTGGTCGGGGTGGTGGTGAAACGTCCAGGGCGCATTGCCTCGCAGCACATAGGTGTCGAGCGCCGAATAGGCGAGGCCGGCCCAGAGGCCCCAGCGGAAGCTCGGCCTGATGTTGCGCACGCCGCGCAACTCCTCCCACACCCAGCTCTGTTCCAGGGCGGCCCTGACCTCGGCGCCGGTGTCTCCCGACAGCCGGCGAAAGATGGTCTCGGCCGCGACCATCCCCGACTTCATCGCGGTGTGGTTGCCCTTGATCTTCGGAACGTTGACAAATCCGGCGGCATCCCCGATCAGCGCGCCGCCCGGAAAATCGAGCCGCGGGATCGATTGGAAACCGCCCTCGTTGAGCGCCCGCGCGCCATAGGCGATCCGCCTGCCGCCCTCGAAAAACGGGCGGATCGCCGGATGCGTCTTGAAGCGCTGGAACTCCTCGAACGGGTTCAGAAACGGGTTCTTGTAATCGAGCCCGATCACAAACCCGACCGCCACCTGCCGCTCTTCCAGATGGTACAGAAAGGAGCCGCCATAGGTCGCGGTGTCGAGCGGCCAGCCGATCGTATGCACGACCAGTCCGGGCTGGTGCCGGTCGGGCGCGACCTCCCACAATTCCTTGATGCCGATCGCGTAAGTTTGCGGGTCGACGCCGTCGCGCAGCCGGAAGCGCTGCACCAATGTCTTGGTCAGCGAGCCGCGGCAGCCCTCGGCGAACAATGTCTCGCGGCCGACCAGCTCGACACCCGGCTGGAAGCGATCGGTCGGCTGGCCGTCCCTGCCGATCCCCATATCGCCGGTCGCGACCCCCTGCACGCGGCCGGCGGCGTCGTACAGCACCTCGGCGGCGGCGAACCCCGGATAGATCTCGACGCCGAGCGCTTCGGCCTGCTGCGCCAGCCAGCGGCAGAGATTGCCGAGGCTGATGATGTAATTGCCGTGATTCGCCATTTGCGGCGGCGTCGGCAGGCGCAGCGAACGGGTTTTCGTCAGCAACAAAAAGCGGTCTTCCGCCGCCGGGGTGACCAGCGGGGCGCCTTGTTCGCGCCACTCCGGGATCAGCTCGCCCAACGCCCGCGGCTCGAACACGGCGCCTGACAGGATGTGGGCGCCGACCTCGGAGCCCTTCTCGACGACGCATACGCCGAGATCACGTTCGCCGGCGGCCGCAAGCTGCTTCAGTCGGATAGCCGCGGCAAGACCGGACGGCCCGGCCCCGACGATCACGACGTCGTACTCCATCCGCTCGCGCTGCGCCCGCTCCTCGCTCATCACCCTTCCGCCAATCTCTCCGGAGCGACTATAGAGGATCCGTATAAAAACGGGAGTGCGCTGCTCCCGCTGCGATGAGAGACTCGCCCGATGAATGCCGATGGTCGCGAGGCGGCGCTCGCGCTGCTGCGCTGGTATGTCGAGATGGGCGCCGACGAGGCGATCGGGTGCGAAGCGGCGGACCGGCTTGCGCCGCCCCCGGCGAGCATGCCGCCCCCAGCGGCGATCCGCCAGCACCGATCCGTGGGCAATCCCCCCGCCCCGTTCCGGCCGCCCCGCCTCCTGCGCTGACCGAATCTCTGGGCGAGGCCGCCCAATCGGCCCGCCGGCTCGCCTCCGGCGCCGACAGCGTCGAGGCTCTGGCGGCGCTGGTCGCCGAGTTCGACGGCTGCCCGCTGAAGCGCACCGCGACGAACACGGTCTTCATCGACGGCAACCCGGCGGCGCCGGTCATGATCATCGGCGAGGCTCCCGGCGCGGACGAAGACCGGATCGGCCGGCCGTTTGTCGGCCGCGCCGGCCAGCTGCTCGACCGCATGCTGGCGGCGATCGGCCTCGACCGCAGCGGCGTCCTGATCACCAACGTCATCTATTGGCGCCCGCCCGGCAACCGCACGCCGACAGCCGCGGAAATCGCCTCCTGTCTGCCTTTCGTGTTCCGCCTCATTGCGCTGGTGCACCCCAAGGTGCTGGTGCTCTGCCGGCGGCACCGCCGCCGGCGCATTGTTGGCGCAAAGCCAGGGCATCACCCGGCTGCGCGGCCGCTGGTTCGACCTCGCGGTCCCCGGTCTCGACCAGCCGGTTCCGACACTGCCGATGTTTCACCCGTCCTTTCTGTTGCGCACCCCGGAGCGCAAACGCGAGGCCTGGCGCGACCTCTTGTCGCTGCGCGCCCGCCTCGACGAGCTGCTCGCCGCGGCACCGCCGTCCGGCTAGATCTTGGCCCATTCGACCCCGCGGGGGGAAAATCCCGGCGCCGGCGCTGCGGGCAGCAGCAAGCGGGCCCAGACAAAGCTCGAGAATCGGCGCGCGATCCTGACCGCTGCGCGCGAGGTTTTCGCCGAAGTCGGTTATGAAGCCGCAAGCGTGCGCGACATCATCGGCCGCACCGGGCTCGCTTCGGGCACATTCTACAATTATTACCGGTCCAAGGAAGAGATCGCGCGCGCGATCGCCTCGGATGCGGCCGAACGATTGCGGCCTATTCTGCGGGCGCAACGCGAAGAGGCGGCCGATTTTGCCGGCTATTTGATCGGCATCATCCGGGTTTATTTTCAATTCATCGTCGACGAGCAGCTGGCGCTGCGCACCACCCGGCAGTTGGCCGAGCGCTATCCGCGTGTCCGGATCCAGACCCCGGCAGCGGCGGCGGTGTTCGAGGAGCTACGCTCGTCAATCGAGTTCGTGATGCAGCGCGATCCGGGGTTGCGTGTCGATGTCGAGTACCTGACCGCCGCGGTGATCGGCGTCGCCCGTGAGATCGGCGAGCGAATGTTGGCGCGGCAGCCGCTCGATATCGACGGCGCCGCGGCGTTTGCGGCAAACCTGATCTTGCGGGGACTGCCGGCGGTGCCGCGGGTCGAACCGTAAGCCATACCTGCACCAGAATGTCGCTACGCAGGATAACGCCGGGATTCTTTTGCCGCTTTACAACTCGGCAATCAGAGCCGCTCAAGCGCTATCGTCAACTCACTCGTAGACGAAGCAACCGTCGTCGAGGTCGGCGGCAGGAAACTGATCCTTCTCGGTCCAATAGTCTTGAGTGTGCTGCCATTCGGGCTTGTCGCCGCGCTTCGGCAGCAGGTGCATGCCGCGCATCATATAGCCGGGATTGAAGTTCTCGGGATCGATCCAAGGCAGCAACGGCATATCCTTGTCCTCGGGTCGAAGCCTCGGCGTGACCTTCCGAGCGCCCTTTTCCTTCATGTGATTGAGCAGCCGGCAGACAAAGTCGGCGACGAGGTCCGCCCGCAGTGTCCAGCTGGCTCGAAAGTACCCGAACACCCACGCCATGTTCGGCACGCCCGTAAACATCATGCCGCGATAGGTGACCGTATCGGAGAAGACGAGGGGCTTTTCGTCGATCTCGAAATTGATGTCGCCGAGCACGTTGAGATTGAAGCCGGTGGCCGTGACGATGATGTCGGCTTCGAGAAGCCTGCCCGACCGGAGGAGGATACCGCTCTCCGTAAACCTCTCGATCTCGTCAGTGACGACCGACGCCTTGCCGGCGCGGATCGCCTCCAAGAAATCGCCGTCGGGAATGAAGGCGATGCGCTGCCGCCATGGCCGGTATTTCGGCGTGAAATGCGTTTCGATGTCGTAATCGGGGCCCAGATAGGCACGAACCGCCGCCAGCAGTTCCTGCTTGACGGCCTCCGGTTCGGTGAATGAGCGGTCGGTAAAGACGGCTTGATCGTGCAGGATTTTCTTGCGCACGATCTCGTGGATCCATGTCTCGTCGATATCCAGCTCGCGCAACTCGTCCGCGATCTCGATCGCATTGCGGCCCGTCCTGAAATAGGTCGGCGAGCGCTGCAGCATCGTGACATGGCCACATTCGGGCGCGATCGCCGGAATAAGCGTCGCCGCGGTGGCACCCGAGCCGATAACGACAACATTCTTGCCTGCGTAGTCCAGATCCTCCGGCCAATTCTGCGGGTGGACGATCTGGCCCTTGTAGTCCGCCATCCCAACCCATTCCGGCGTGTAACCCTGCGAGTGCCGGTAATAGCCCTGGCACATCCAGAGAAAGTTGGCGGTGAACCGGAGACTTTCGCCGGTATCCGTCCGGCTCGCCTCGAGCGTCCAAAGATTTTCGCTGCTCGACCAGCGTGCCGATGTGATCTCGTGACGATAGCGGATGTGGCTGCCGAGATCGTTCTCGTCGATGACTTCGCCCATGTAGTTGAGGATCTCGGCAGCGGTTGCGATTGGCGCACTGGTCCATGGCTTGAAGCGATAGCCGAACGTGTAAAGGTCGCTATCCGACCGGATGCCGGGATAGCGGTGGGTCAGCCAGGTACCACCGAAGCTTGCCTTCGCCTCGAGGACGATAAAGCTCGTCCCGGGGCACTGCTTGGTCAGGTGATACGCACCGCCGACCCCGGAGATTCCCGCCCCAACGATCACGACATCGAAGTGCTCGGAGGTCTGTGGTGCCGTCACAGGACCTGGGTTTGTCATGATCATTGGTTCAGATCTCGTTTCCATGGATGCAGCCTGCGGGAAAATCGCTCTAAAGATTTACGCGGGGATACGCACCGGCATCGAGCGCATGCCGTGAATGAAGTTGGAGTAGGTGCGGCATGGCGGCGCCAACACCTCGATCACCGGATGGCGCGGCAAGAGCTCTTCCCACAGGATGCGCAATTGCAATTCGGCGAGCCGGTTGCCGACGCAGCGGTGGATGCCGAAGCCGAACGACAGATGCTGACGCGGCCGCGGCCGGTCGATGATGAAACTGTCCGGGTCGTCGATCGCGTCGGGGTCGCGGTTGCCGGAGACGTACCACATCACGACCTTGTCGCCCTTTTTGATCTGTCGGCCGCCGAGCTCGGCATCCTGGGTCGCGGTGCGCCGCATGTGGATGACCGGGGTCACGTAGCGAATAATCTCCGGCACCAGGCTCGCGATCAGCGCCGGATTATCGCGCAATTTCTGATATTCGCCCGGATGCCGGCTCAGAGCGTAGAGGCCGCCGGTCATCGAATTGCGCGTCGTGTCGTTGCCGCCGACGATCAACAAGGTCAGATTGCCCATAAATTCGCGCAGCGGCATGTTTTGCGTCGCCGGCCCATGCGCCAGCATCGACAACAGATCGAATTTCGGCGGCTGTTTGGCGCGCTCGTTGTAAAGCTCGGCCATCCGCTCGGCCATCTTCTTTAATTCGTCGAATTTTTCCTGTTCCGAGTGCACCGGCGATTCCGGCGCATGGACATTGCAGATCGCCACGTCGGACCAATAGGTCAGCTGGCGGCGGTCCTCCCAGGGATAGTCGAACAACGTCGCCAGCATCATCGTCGTCAATTCGATCGACACCCGCTCGACCCAGTCGAAGGTTTCGTTCCGCGGCAGGCCGTCGAGCACCCGGATCGTCCGCTCACGGATCGTTGCCTCCATCTCGGCAAGATTCGCCGGGGCGACGATCGGGCCGACCACCTTGCGCTGCTCGTCGTGTTTGGGCGGGTCCATGCGGATAAAGCTCTGCCGCTCCAGACCCTTGGGCGGGTCCTCGACGGCAATACCGCCGAGTTCGGAGGAGTAGACGCCATGGTTGATTTCGACCTGCATGATATCGTTGTACTTGCAGACCGACCAATAGGGGCCATACCGGCTTTCCCGGCAGTAATGCACCGGGGCCTCTCGGCGCAGGCGCTCGAAATAGGGTTGCCAAACGTCGTCCTGGTAGATTTTTGGGTCGCTGACGTCGATCGCATCGAGCGGTATCGAATAGACATCGGGGAGGGAAGTGGTCATCCATGGGCTCCGTTCGTGTCAGTGCTGTCCCTGCGGCATCCGGACGGTCAACCCTCCAAATTCCTCGCGCATCGCGATCTGGCACGCCAAGCGCGAATTGAACTCGGCCCCGGCGGCAAAGCTCAACATGCTCGCCTCCTGCGAACCGATAATCGGCGCGCCGATCTTGTCGAACCAGGCGGGCTCGACATAGACGTGGCAGGTGGCGCAGGCGCATTGGCCCCCGCAATCTGCGTCTATCCCGGGCACGTTGTTGTCGATCGCGCCGCGCATCAGCGACAGCCCGACCGGGACTTCCACCCGATGCCGTGTCCCGTCATGCTCGATGTAGGTGACCTTGGGCATTACGCCTCCGTCGATCATAATCGTCGCCGAGCCGGCCGAGCGCCGATCCGTCGGTTGCGGAGATGCCGCGCTCGGTTTCCTCGGTTAAGCCATAATCAAAAAATGACGCATGCGTCAAGTTTATTCGTGACGCATGCGTCATTTTTTCATAGCGGCCCGTGCAAAGGGGGCTATTGCATGCGACCGGCTGGCCGCCGGGATCGATCACGCCTATTTTTGACCCCAGCTTTTTGACCGCAGCGCCACAAGGAGCGTCGAGGAATGCCTGGCCGGATCGATCAAAACCGCCCGTTTCTGCCCGTCAACATCGCGATCCTGACAGTCTCCGACACCCGGGATGCACGCAGGACCGCTCGGGCGACACGCTCGCCGATCTCGTGACGAGTGCCGGGCATCGGGTCGCGACCCGCAAGATCGTGCGCGACGAGCAGGACCAGATCGTCGCGCAGCTCAAGGAATGGATCGCCGATCCCGACATCGATGTCGTGATTTCGACCGGCGGCACCGGCGTCACCGGCCGGGACGTGACGCCCGAGGCCTTTCACAGCGTCTACGAGAAGGAGATCGCCGGTTTCGGCGAGCTCTTCCGCTGGCTCAGCTATGACAAGGTCGGGACCTCGACGATCCAGAGCCGCGCGACGGCGGGGGTCGCCGGCGGCACCTATCTCTTCGCCTTGCCCGGCTCGCCGAGCGCCTGCCGCGACGCCTGGGAGGGCATCCTCGTCCACCAGCTCGACAACCGCTTTCGCCCGTGCAATTTCGTCGAGCTGATGCCGCGGCTGCAGGAACATCTGAAGCGCTGAATTCAGAACCCACGGCTCGGCTTGAGCCGGCGATAGGCCTCTCCGTCGTCCACGTCTTCCAGCCGATCGGCATAACCGACCCTGATCCGCCGAGGCAGGCCGGCGAGCGTGTCGGCGAGCGCATCGCGGGCCCGACCACCGCACCCGCTCGAACAAGAGTGGCAAATCGCCGCGGATGACGGGCGCCGACGAGCCAGAAACCGCCATCCTCGGCAGGACCGAATACGAGGTCATGGCTGCCGAGAAGGCGGAAAGCCGCGGCGACATGACCGGGCATCGAGCGCCGGGATGTCGGCCCCGACGAGCACCACCGGACCCGGGCCGGCAGGTTTCGAGCGCCCGGCGCATGCGGATGCCGAGATCGCCCGCGCCCTGCCCGACCGCCTCTACCCCGCGGCACCAATGACGGGCGCGGAGGGCAGGCCTTGTCGGGCGTCACCGCGATCCTCAGACGCCAGCGCCCGTCCTTTGCGAGACGGCGCAACAGCAGCGCGATCATCGCTCGCTCGAAAAGAAGCGCTGCGACATCGCCGATAACCCGCGCGCAGCCGCCGCTTGCCGGTCCCGAGCTGGGGCGCCCGCACGGACAACACGAGAGTGCGCCGCATCAGCCGTAGAGCCGCATGATCCGGCGGGCGACACCCCGGCGAAGTAGAGCGACAGGCAGAAGAGATTGCGCAATGGCCGACGCCAGTATCCTTCCCGGCGGTAGCGCTGCGGCGACGAGATGCATCGCGCGCCGATGTGGGCGAGTCGCCGGCGGCCGAGGCGGCGAACGAGGTCGACGTCTTCCATCAACGGCAGCGGCGCAAATCCGCCGACCGCGCAATACAGGCTGCGGGCGATCAGCAGACCTTGATCGCCATAGGGCAGAGCGCAAGACGCGGCAGCGCCAGGCGACGATCCGCTCCAGCCGCCGCGCAGCGGGCGCGGCGTCGTCGAGCGCGAAGTCGAAATAGCCGGCGCGGCTGGTCGCCTCCGGAGCCGCAAGGAAAGCAGCGACGGCCGCTTCCCAATCCGGTGAAAGACGGCAATCGGCGTGCAGAAACAACAGCCATTCGCCCGCGCCGGCGCTTGCGCCAGCAGCGAGCTGAATTCCCCGTCCGCGCGGCTGCCGCGATGACCCGCGTGCCTGCCGTCCGGGCGATAGCGGCGGTTTCGTCCGATGAGCCGCCATCGACAATGACGATCTCTTTCACAAGGGCGGAGGCCGCAGCTGCTCCATCAACCCTGGCAGCGTGTCGGCCGCATTCAGGGTCGGAATAATCGACGGAGACCTGCCCCTCACCCCAACCCTGACTCTCCCCGCTCGCAGAGCGGGAAGAGGGAGGGGCCCGCGTCAGCGGGAGGGTGAGGGGCCAGCGGCGGCATTCTTGAAATAGTTCTTGAAATGTTCTGCATAGTACGCGGCATTATCGGCGGCATGGATATGCCGGCCACAGTCAGGCCGCGCAAGGGACGCGGCGCGGCGAGCAACGACAGCGGACGCTTCGAAGCCGAAAGGCGCGTCGTTTTCGACGATGGCTGGGGCACCGCTGATGAGGAGCCGGCGCCCCTGGCCACGACATTGACCGTCGATTCGACGCGGACGATCATCGCCCGCAACGACTCGCCGGATATCGGCTTCGACCGCTCGATCAACCCCTACCGCGGCTGCGAGCATGGCTGCGTCTATTGCTATGCGAGGCCCAGCCATGCCTATCTCGGGCTGTCGCCCGGCCTCGATTTCGAGAGCCGCCTGTTCTACAAGCCCCATGCCCCGGCATTGCTCGCCGGGGAGCTGAGGAAAAAGGGGTATAGCTGCCGCCCGATCGCGCTCGGCAGCAATACCGACCCCTACCAGCCGGTCGAGCGCCGGCTCGGCATCACGCGCGGGATCCTGGAGGTGCTCCGCGATTTCCGCCATCCGGTCACGATCGTCAGCAAATCGGCGCTGATCCAGCGCGACCTCGACACTCCTCGGCGAGATGGCCAAGGACAGGCTGGCGAGCGTGACGATATCGGTCACGACGCTCGACCGCACTCTGGCCCGTAGCATGGAACCGCGCGCCTCGACACCCGAGCGCCGCCTCGAAACGATCGCCGCCCTCGCCGCCGCCGGGATCCCGGCCGGCGTTCTCAGCGCGCCGATGATCCCGGCACTGAACGACAACGAGATGGAGCAGATCCTCGAACGGGCGCGTGCCGCCGGCGCCGACCGCGGCCGGCTATACCCTCCTGCGCCTGCCGCTCGAACTGAAGTCCTTCTTCAAGGAATGGCTAGAGGAGCACTTCCCGGACAAGGCGGCTCACGTGCTCTCGCTCGTCGCGCAAACCCATAGCGGCCGGCTCTACGACTTCGACCTGGTCAAAGCGCATGACCGGTACCGGCCCCTATGCCGACATGCTGCGGCTGCGCTTCGACCGTGCCTGCCGCAAGCTCGGTTTCAACCAGCGAACGACGCAATCGCTCGATACGACCCTGTTTTGTCCCCCGCCGCAGAAAGGCGACCAGCTGGCTTTGTTTTAGCGCACCGTACACTCGGTATTTTGCCGGCGCTGTACTAGTCTCTCCATCGACGAGGCCGGAGAGGTGGGCGGCGTGGCCAGGGAACGGCGGCTCGATGCGCGCGAGGTGGGGGAGATTTTCACGGCATTCGCCGAGGCGATGCGCGAGCTGCCGCCGGATGTCGAGGCCGGCTGGCTGGACGCGCAGGGCGATCTGCGCCTCGCCCCCGACATCGCGCGCAAGCTGCGCACTGCGCGGCGGGTGCGTCAGTTGCTCGTGGAACTGCGGCAGCGCGAGCGGGAAGGCTGAGGGCCGTCAGCGGCCATCCGGTCCGGCGACAATGCGCTCATCGTGAAGCCGGCCGATCTCGGCTGATGAGAGACCGAGGACTTCGGTAAGCACGATATCGGTGTGTTCGCCGAGGCGCGGCGCCGGGCGGGGCGGGTGGCGCGGGTCGGCGGAAAAATCCAATGGCAGGCCGGGCATGAGATAGCGGCCGATGCCGGGCTGATCGACCGAGACGAACAACGGGTTCGCCGCGGAGCAGCGCGGGTCGTCGCGCACCAATTGGCGAAATTCCTGGAAGTGACCCCATAGCACGCCGGTGCCGGCGAAAGCTTGCCGGATCTCCTCGAGGGTATGGCTCGCGCACCATCGGGCGAGCAACGCGCCGATCGCGTCGCGCGCCTCGTAGCGCCCGGCCTCGGTGTCGAGGTCGACATCCATCATCGGCCCGATCATCGCCAGCCGTTCGCCGAGACCGGTCGCCTCCCCGATTGCACGCCACTGGCGGCGGGTCAGGGCGATGATCATGACCCGCCGGCCGTCGGCCGTCGCGAAGTCGCGCCCGAAGCTGCCGTAGAGGTCGTTGCCGATCGCCGGCCGCGCCGCGCCGTTGATCTGCACATCGCCGATGTAGCCGAGGTTGCCGACTGTCGCGAGCATGACGTCCGAGAGCGCCACCACGACCTCCTGGCCCTGGCCGGTGCGCGAGCGATGGCGTTCCGCCGCGAGCAGCCCGGTTGCGAGATAGAGCCCGGCCGCGATGTCCCAGGCCGGCAGGACATGATTGACCGGCATGCCGCCTTGTCCCGTGACCAGCGGAAACCCGCTCGCCGCGTTGACCGTGTAATCGACCGCCGCCGAGCCGTCGCGGTTGCCGGTGAGCCGCAACATGATCAGGTCGTTGCGGGCCGCCTTCAGGGCCGCGAAATCGAGCCCGCGCGACGGCGGCAGGTTGGTCAGCACGATGCCGCCACCCGCACCGGGCGCGGTGATGATCGGCGCGCGCGAGGTCGCGGCCCTCGGGCTTGTCGAGGGCCAATGCGAGCGAGCGCTTGGATTTGTTTAGGCCGGCCCAATATAGGCTGGCGCCGTCGCGCGTCACCGGCCAGCGCGCGTAATCGATGCCGCCGCCGATCGGGTCGATGCGGATCACGTCCGCGCCCATCTGCGCCATCGTCATGCCGCCGAGCGGCGCCGCGACAAAGGCCGAGATCTCGACGATCCGCAAATCCTGGAGCAAGCCATTCATGTCCCTACAACCCCAGGCGGGGAATCTCGATCGCCGGGCAGCGGTTCATGACGACCTTGAGGCCCTGGGCTTCGGCGCGGGCGGCGGCGGCATCATCGCGGACGCCGAGCTGCATCCACACCACCTTGGCGCCGACGGCGATCGCCTCGTCGACCACGCCGCCGGCCATTTCGGCTCCGGCGGAACACGTCGACCATGTCGATCGGCTCCGGAATATCGGCGAGCCGCGCGTAGGCGGTCTCGCCATTGATCGTGCCCCCGGCCGCGTTGGGGTTGACCGGGATCGTCCGGTAGCCGCGCCCCTTGAGATAGGCCATCACGCCATGGCTCGGGCGCTCATGTCGCGGGCTCGCGCCGACGACGGCGATCGTCCGCACACTTGTCAGGATGTCGCGCAGATAAGGGTCCGGATATCTGTCGTGGTCCACTCTGTGCCTCACCGGTCGTGCCAGACCGGGGCGCGTTTCTCGAGAAAGGCGTCGATGCCCTCGCCGGCATCCTCGGCCAGCATGTTGGTCGTCATGACCTCCGCGGCATAGCGATAGGCGGCCGCCAGATCGAGCTCGGCCTGACGGTAGAACGCCTCCTTGCCGATCTTGACGGTGAAGGCGGATTTGCCGGCGATCTGCCGCGCGAGGCCGTCGACCGCGTCGCGCAGCCCGTCCCGCGGGACCACGCGGTTGACGAGCCCGAGCGATCGCGCGCTCGCCGCATCGATCAGCTCGCCGGTCAGCAGCATCTCCATCGCCGCTTTTCGCCCGACCGCACGCGACAGCGCCACCATCGGCGTCGAGCAGAAGAGGCCGATGTTGACCCCCGGCGTCGCAAAACGCGCCTCCTCGGCGGCGACTGCCAGATCACACGTCGCGACCAGCTGACAGCCGGCTGCCGTCGCGACGCCGTGGATCTCGGCGATGACCGGCTTCGGCAAGCGCACGATCGTCAGCATCAGCTCGCTGCACAGCGCAAAGATGCGCTGATAGGTCTCGCGCCGCGGATCCTGGCGCAGCTCGCGCAAATCGTGCCCGGCGCAGAAGGCGGGACCGGCGCCGGCGATCACCACGACCCGGCTTTGCGGGTCGTCCGCAGCGCGGCCGAGCGCCGCGACGAGCGCCGTCATCAGCTCGATCGAAAGCGCGTTGCGCGCCTCCGGCCGGTTGAGGGTCAGGCGCAGAACTCCGTCGGTGCGCTCTTCCAACAGTATCGCCGCCATCGTGGGACCTCTCTTCGGCTAACGCATTGCTTGACCCTTGGGAGCCGATCGCTTACATGACCGGCTTTCGCGGCCTGGGCAACTGTTCCGGGCGACCGGGCATTTCTCTTCGAGCCATGAAGACCTTTTCCGCCAAGCCGTCGGACATCGAGAAGAAATGGTCACTGATCGATGCCGACGGTCTGGTGTTGGGCCGGCTCGCCTCGATCATCGCGATGCGGCTGCGCGGCAAGCACAAGCCCTCCTTCACGCCCCATATGGATTGCGGCGACAATATCATCGTCGTCAACGCCGAGAAGGTCCAGCTGACCGGCAACAAGCGCGCCGACGACATCTTCTATTGGCATACCGGCTACCCGGGCGGCATCAAGGGGCGCAGCAAAGGCGCCATTCTCGAAGGTAAGCACCCGGAGCGGGTGATCATGAAGGCGGTCGAACGCATGGTGCCCCGCGGCCCGCTCGGCCGCCGGGTTATGAAGAACTTGCGGGTGTTTGCCGGACCCGATCACCCGCACGAAGCACAGCAGCCGGATCGGCTCGACGTCGCCGCGCTGAACCGCAAGAACAGAGTTTGATTATGGCCGATAACGACCCTCCGAGCTCACAGCGCCCGCAGACCTTTCAAGGCCTGGGGAGCCTGCGCCAAGCGTTGCAGCAGGCGCGCACCGCGCCCGCGGCGCCCGTTCCAACGACATCCGTCCCCGACGACGTCAAGCCGCAGATCGATGCCCTCGGCCGCTCCTATGCAACCGGCAAGCGGAAGAACGCGGTGGCACGGGTATGGATCAAGCCCGGCGCCGGCCGGATCGACGTCAACGGCCGCGAGAGCCCGGTATATTTCGCGCGGCCGGTGCTGCGCATGCTGATCAACCAGCCGCTCGTCGCGAGCAACCGGCTCGGCCAGTTCGATGTGTGGTGCACGGTCAAGGGCGGCGGTCTTTCCGGCCAGGCCGGCGCGGTGCGCCACGGCATCAGCCAGGCGCTGACCCGCTACGAGCCCGGCCTGCGCCCCTTGTTGAAGAGCCAGGGCTTCCTCACCCGCGACAGCCGCGTCGTCGAGCGCAAAAAATACGGCAAAGCCAAAGCCCGCCGCAGCTTCCAATTCTCGAAGCGCTGACCCTCCTCTGCTCCCGCCGCTGGCTGCCGGTCACGATTTTCCGGCTAGCCCGCTTGCTCCAGCATCCGCTCGATCCGCTGCGCCTCAGGCAGCTTTAGCCGGCGCGCCTCATCGAGCGCCAATTGCAGCAGCAGCCGCGCTTCGTGCCGATCACTCTCGTTTTGATGCTTTAGTAATGCCGCCGCCAGACCCCAGCGGCCGCGCAACAGAGCGTGCACGTCTCCCAGTCGCTCGTAGATCGGCAGTACTTCTTCACGGAGGATTTGCAAACTCTCAGCAAAAGTCCCCTGCGCGTCCAAGATCTGGCTAATCCAATGCATCGTCACGGCGCGCGAGCGCACGTCGCCGAGCCGCTCATAGACCGGCAGCTGCTCCTCGTTGCGGATCTTCAGCGCCTCGTCGAGTTGGCCGCGGGCCTGCAAGATGTCGGCGATTTGCCCATCGTCACGGCGCGCGAGCGCACGTCGCCGAGCCGCTCCATAGCCGGCAGCTCTTCCTCTTTCCAGATTTTCAGCGCCTCGTCGAGTTGGCCGCGGGCCTGCAAGATATCGGCGATTTGGCCCATCGTCACGGCGCGCGAGCGCACGTCGCCGAGCCGCTCATAGACCGGCAGCTCTTCCTCGTTGCGGATTTTCAGCGCCTCGTCGAGTTGCGCCGCGGGCCTGCAGGATGTCGGCGATTTGGCCCATCGTGACGGCCCACGAGCGCACGTCGCCGAGCCGCTCATAGACCGGCAGCTCCTCCTCGTTGCGGATTTTCAGCGCCTCGTCGAGTTGGCCGCGGGCCTGCAAGATGTCGGCGATCCTGCCCATCGTCACGGCGCGCGAGCGCACGTCGCCAACCCGCTCCATCGACGGAAGCACTTCATCATTAAGGATTTTGAGCGCCTCGTCGAGTTGGCCGCGGGCCTGCAAGATGTCGGCGACGAAGCCCGCAGAGATGGCCGCCTCCCGCTCTGCTCCGCGTTTCAGGTCGAGCTCACGCTTTTCCCGAGCCGCGGCAAGCGCGCGGTCGGGGAGCCCTCCGCTCCGTGCTACCTGCACCAGGACCCATAGAAGGTCCGAGCGCTCCGCGTCGGCGATTTCGCCGGTGAGCGCTTCCTCGCACAGCCGCAGCCACGCGTGGTAGGGGCCGTTCAGGATCGCATAGTGCATGCCCGCGCGTGCTATCCGCACGCGGTCGGCCGGCGACACCCGCGCCAGCCATCCGGTCAAAGCCGCAACCTCTCCTCCGACCTCACGCCATCGCAGCCCCTGGTCTTCGCCGCCCTCAGGCAGGCGAGCGATAAACCATTCGGTCATCCGGGCAAACGCCGCTTCCGCGTCGCTGCGGGAGCGGACGAGTTCAGCCAGCAGCGGGTGTAGGCGGTAGGCGGCAAGCGCCCCGCGAGGCACGCGATCGAGCAAGGACAGGCGGGATGCCGCCAATGCCATGTCCTCGAACGCCTCTGGAGTGAGGCCAGATATCGCGGCACCAAGGCTTTCGCCAAAGCCGGATGCCGGCGCGTGACCGAGCGCCGAGAAGCCCGCGAGCCAGTCGTCGCCGGCCGTGTCGCTCTCCCGTCGCAGTACCGCGAGGGACAATTCGAAGCTATCCGACAACAGCGCCCGGCTGCGTTCCCGGAAAGTTGGGTCTACCGGGCTGGCGCCCTCGAGGGCCAGCTTCCTTTCCCGCAAACGGCGCAGGAAAGCCTGCGCGGTGTATCCCATCCTCATATGGCCGGCGGCCAAGTGAATGGCCAGCGGCAGAAACCCCAGTGAAGCGGCGAGCGCAGGCCAGCTATCCTGCCCGGGCGCATTGCGGCCAAGCTCCGCCAGCAAGTGTTGCAGCGCCGTCTGCTCGTCGAAAGGCGAGAGCGCTACCTCCGGCCACCCGGCCGCGAAGCCGAGGTCGCGAAAGCGAGCGCTGATCACCAGCGCGCAGTCGGGCAAAGCCCCCGCCACTTCCCCGACGACACAGGCTGCGTCGAAACTGTCCGCATTCTCGATGTGGACAAGGGTCAGCGGCATCAAAAGACGCCCCGCAAGCGCCTCGTCATCGCTCGCCGGCAGCTTCAGCCGGTCGCGTAAAGTCGTAAGCAGATCCGCCGCGCTGGCGAGATTGTCCGGATCGAGCGCCAACCGCAGATAGCCGCCGGGAAACCGCGACGCGTTCTCCCAGAAGAAGCGATCCACCAAATACGACTTGCCGACGCCTGCCATTCCCGAGACGACGACGGGACGGCGCGTTCCGCTGATCGGGAACAGAGAGGCAGCGAGCGCAGCGCGCTCCGTTTGGCGGCCAACGAACACATCCTCGACCCGGGGATGCGGCAGAGACATCGCTAGTTTCGAGGGTTCCTCGCGTGTTCTGCTGGATGCGCGCTCGCGTGCCGGCAAGGATCTCGGCCGTCCGAGCGGCGTTATCGGCGTGAGCGGCTGGTCGGTCAGCAGCCGCAGCAAGGCCTCGTAGCCTTCCGGTGTGTCGATCCGGTAGATAGAGCGGCCTTTAACCGGTGTGGGCACGTGGTCAGGCAATCCGTCCGAGAACAATACCGGCACGAACTTTCGGCTTGCCGAACCCGCGTCATAAAGATGCTGGTTGGTCAGGTGGCCCTCCCAGCGCACGCCGCGCCCCTCGCCCGGTTGTTCTACGCCATTGACCCGCCGCAAATAGGTTTCCGTGCCGACCATCAGAACGAAATCGGCGTTGCGGATCTGGGCCTCACACCAGTCCGGCCAACCCTCCGGCGGAGACTGGGCGTATTGGTCGATCATCGCGTCGATGCCGTCGGCACGCAGCTTGTCGGCGAATTCGAGGACGCGGTCGCGGTGCTCCGGGCTGTCGTGGCTGTAGCTGATGAATACCCTTGGCGGTGCCGTTTCAGGCATCGACGCTACTCCTCCCCGTCCATATCGATGGTATTCTGCCGTGCTGAGCCGGTAAAGCACGCCACCGGCGGGGAGGAGCCGAATGCAATTCGCCATCGCCATTCCGACCGACGCCGATTCCTGGCGGCTCGTAAGACGGGCCGAGGAGCTCGGGTTTGCGCGTGCCTGGTTCTACGACACGCAGATGCTGAGCGCGGACCCGTTTGTCGCGATGGCCGCCGCCGCAATCAAAACAACGAAGATCCGGCTCGGCACCGGGGTGCTGATCCCATCGAACCGCATTGCCCCAGTTACCGCGAACGCCTTTGCCTCGCTGAACAAATTGGCGCCCGGGCGGATCGATTTTGGGATCGGGAGCGGGTTTACCGGGCGGCGCGCGATGGGGCTCGGGGCGGTCAAGCTCGCCGATATGGAGGAGTATGTCGGCGTCGTCATGGCGCTGTTGCGCGGGGAGACCGTCGAGGCCGAAATCGAGAACAAGAAGCGGCTGATCCGGCTGCTCAACCCCGAGCTCGGGCTGATCAATACGCGCGATCCGATCCCGCTTTACGTCGCGGCCTCCGGTCCGCGGGCGCGCGCCCTGACCGCGAAGCTCGGCGCCGGCTGGATCGCCACCGCCGGCGATGTCGATGGCGGGGTCGCGGCGATGGCCGATATGCGGGAGCGCCGGCGGGCCGCCGGGCGCGACGCGGAGCCGCTCGATGCCGTGCGTGCTGACCGGCGGCGCGATACTGGAGGAGGGCGAGCCTGCCGACTCGCCACGGGCGCTCGCACAGGCCGGGCCGCGCGCCGCGATGCTACTGCATCGCGCGGCCGACGCGGCATTGGCGGGGTTGCCGATGATGGCGCCGATGCCGCCCGCGGTCGCCGAGAGCGTGGCCGGGTACGTCGAGCAGGCCCGCAAATTCACGCCGCAGGGCGCCCATTATCTCGAAAACCACCGCGGCCATTTGATGTTCGTCAAGCCCGAGGAGCGGCGCGTTCGTCACCGCCGAATTGATCCGGCTGACGACCTTCACGGCGACCGAGAAGGAGCTGAAAGAGCGCATCGCGGCATTGGCCGACGCCGGCTATACGGAGATCGCGCTGCAGATCGTGCCCGGCCAGGAACACGCGATCGAGGATTGGGGCCGTATCCGCCGCGCCTTCGCGTAGAGGTCAGCCGAATTGTATCGCGTTGGGCCAAACTTGGCCCCTCTCCGCCCGCTGGTGGGGGGAGAGGGAGGGGCCGGACGCGCCGTGAGCCTTCGGCGCACGGACTTGATCCGTGGGGGCCGGGAGGGTGAGGTGGGTACCACCGTGGTTGCCGGGCGGGGGCTTCCCCCACCTCACCCTGACCCTCTCCCCCCAAGGGGCGGAGAGGGAAGGACTTCGATAGGCTTCAGGCCCCGCCGATGCCGGCGGAGGTCGCGGCGTTGCGCAACAGTGGGGAGCCGGTTTGGGTTTTCGCCTACGGCTCGCTATTGTGGGACAACGAATTCCGCGGTGGGGACGCCGAGCAAGCTCTGTTGCGCGGCTACCACCGTAGCTTTTGCCTTTATTCCTACGATTATCGCGGGTACGCCAGCCAATCCCGGACTGACGCTCGGGCTCGACCGCGGCGGGTCCTGCCGAGGCGCGGCCTTCGGTTGCCGACCGAAGGCGCTCGACCGGGTCTGGGAGCGCGAGATGAGCGGCCGCCGGGTATATGGCGCGCGCCTGCTGCCGGTGCAAACCGCAAAGGGCGTACGGCCGCGCGCTGGCGTTCACTGCGCTGCGAAACTGCCCGGATTACGCCGGCACGCTGCCGCTCGACGAGGCGGCGCGCAGGATCCTCGCTGCCGCCGGCCGCCGCGGCACATGCCGCGATTATTTCGAGAATACGTTGCGGCACCTCGAGCAGCTCGGCCTCGCGGACCGCCCGCTGCGCCGGCTCGCCGAGCGGGTCCGGGCATTGGCCGAACAGTGCCGGAATTTGAGACGCTCATAGCGGCGCGCAAGGCGTGCCGCATCTGCGTCGAGCGCAGTCCAGGCAGGATCAGGAGCTGCGCCGAATTCGACTTCGACCCCCATGTCGTCAGCCATTGGGAGCACTGGCTCGGCCACCGCAGCCCGAAGCTCCTCGTCGTCGGTCAGGATTTCGGCAATATCGGCTATTTCGTCCGCTGCCGCGGGCGCGACGAGCCGGACAACAAGACCAACGAATATCTCTACAGGCTGTTGACCGCGGCCGGGCTTGCGGTTGGGCACCCGTCGCAGCGCGATAACTGCGCCCCGGTCTTTCTGACCAACTCCATTCTGTGCATCAAAGAGGGCGCAATGAATTCGCCTATTCGGTCGAGCTGGGTGGACTCCTGCTCCGAGCAGCATCTGCGGCCACTCATCTCATTTCTCGCACCCCCGGTCGTCGTCGGCATGGGGAATGCCGGATGGCGCGCGGTGCGACGGGTATTCGCCTTGCGGGACGCGCCGCCAAAGATCTCTGACGCCGCGGGTTCCGATTGGTTCGCCGGGGACGATACCCGGGTGTTTGCGGTCGGTCACTGTGGTCCGCTCGGGCTGATCAACCGGCCGTGGCCGCACCAGCTCGGGGATTGGCGGCGGATCGGAGCGGCCGTTTCCGTTTGCTACGCCGCCGGGGCGCGGCTACGCTCCCGCGAATGACTTTTGCGGAGGACCGGCACCATGCGCACGAGCTTCACGGTCAACGACATGACGATCCACCGGATAGTCGAGCAGGAGGCGGGGTTCACTCCGATCCTGGAGTTCCTGCCGAGCCTCAGCCGGGAACTGTTGGACGAAAATCGGTCGTGGCTGGAGCCGGCGGCGCTCGACCCGGCCACCGGCATGGCGGTGCTGTGCTTCCAATCCTATGTCGTCAAGACGCCGCACCACACCGATTCTGGTGGATGCCTGCATCGGCAACGACAAGTCTTTTCCGCATCGCCCGACCTGGCACCGCAAGAGCGACAGCAACTGGATGCAGGCGCTGAAGGCGGCCGGTGTTACCGTCGACGATATCGACATCGTCATGTGCACGCATCTGCACGGCGACCATGTCGGCTGGAATACGCGGCTGGAGAACGGCCGCTGGGTCCCGACCTTTCCCAATGCCAAATACCTCTTCTCGAAAAAAGAATACGAATATTGGGACGGCATTCATCGCGAGACCCCGCTCGACCCGATGAGGGACAGCGTTCTGCCGATCATCGACGCCAACAAGGCCGAGCTCGTGACCAGCGACTATGCCGTCGATGACCACATTCGGCTCAGTCCGACACCCGGCCATACGCCCGATCACTTTGCGGTCTGCGCCGGGCGCGGTGGCGACCAGGCCGTGTTCACCGGCGATCTGATCCACTCGCCGATCCAGGCGCGCTATCCGGATCTCGTGATGCGGGTCGATTACGACCAGAAGCAGGCCTCGGCTACCCGCCGCAGCCTTTCTCGAACGCTACTGCGACACCAGCCACCCTGTGCTGCACGATGCACTTCCCGTCGCCCTCGGTCGGGCACATCAAGCGCTGGGGCGATGGATTCCGCTGCGCGCCGGTTGCCGACTAAAAGCCAGTTCGGTCATCGCCGGCCACACGCCCGCGCGTCTTTTTGAGCTCCGAGAAATCAGCGGCCAAACACGTCGATCACCCAATGCGGGTGATAGGGGTTGAACACCGTCACCGGGTACCGTGTCGGGTCTGCCCTCGGCGCCGGGACTGATTGATAGACCGGCGAAACGAGAGGCGTCCCCGCTCCTGTGGGGGCGGGCGCGGGGGTAAGCGGTATCGGCCCTCCAATCTCGACGCCTGGCGTAGCGCTTGGCATCTCGGCCGCCCAACCTCCCGCGACGGCGAGACCGATTGCGACACCCACCAATCTGGCGACTTTCATCGCGCCATCCTTCGCTTGCTGCCAGCGCAATCGTGCCCAGGGAGGCTAAGGTTAATGAAGGGCTGGGGCGAGTGATCGGATTTGAACCGACGACATCCAGATCCACAATCTGGCGCTCTAACCAACTGAGCTACACCCGCCGTCCGCGGTGGAGGTAACGATTCGCGGGCGGGACGTCAAGCTTGGGGTTCCGCGCGGATTGCCTGCTCCCCACATCTCGCCGATGGCGATCTCCCCGAAGGCGATCTCCCCGAAGGCGATCTCCCCGAAGGCGATCTCCCCGAAGGCGATCTCCCCGAAGGCGATCTCCCCGATGGCGATCTCCCCCCCGCTTCGCCCCCCAGGGCTGGCGCAAGCACGCTCTGCTGACCCCGGCACAGATGGGCGAGGCAGATCGGCTGACGATCGCGGACGGCGTCTCCGGCATCGAGCTGATGGAGAATGCGGGCCGTAAGGTTGCCGATGCGGTTTCGCGGCGGTGGCCGCCGCAGCCGATCGCGGTGCTCTGCGGCCCGGGAAACAACGGCGGCGACGGTTTTGTCGCGGCGCGAGTTCTGGCTGCGCGCGGCTGGCCGGTGCGCCTCGCGCTGCTTGGCTCCGTCGCGGCGCTGCGCGGCGACGCGGCGCAGGCTGCGGCGCGCTGGCCGGGCGCTGTCCGAGCCGCTGGCGCCGGCGGCGCTCGACGGCGTTGGGCTCGTCGTCGACGGCATTTTTGGTGCGGGTCTTGCGCGACCGGTCGAGGGCATGGCGCGCGCCGTCGTCGAAGCGATCGGCGAACGGCAGCTGCCGGTTGTCGCGATCGACGTCCCGAGCGGCATCGACGGGGCGAGCGGCGAGGTGCGGGGGATCGCGCCGCACGCTGCCGTCACGGTCACCTTTTTTCGGAAGAAGCCGGGACACCTGCTGCTGCCGGGTCGCAGCTATTGCGGCGAGACGGTGCTCGAGCAGATCGGCATTCCCGATTCCGTGCTCGACCGGATCGCGCCGGATACGGTGGAGAATGCCCCAGACTGGTGGCTCGGCGCCTTCCCCCGGCCGGCCTCGAAACCCACAAATATGCCCGCGGACACGCGCTCGTCGCCGGCGGCGCGGTGATGACCGGCGCGGCGCGGCTGGCGGCGCGCGCCGCCGCCCGGCTCGGCGCCGGGCTCGTCACCGTCGCCGCCCCGGAAGCCGCTTTCCCGATCTATGCCGCGGCATTGACCGGCGTCATCGTCCATCCCGTCGCGGATATCGAGGCGTTCCAGGCGTTTCTCGCGGACAAGCGGCGCAACGCCGCGCTGATCGGCCCGGGCGCCGGTGTCGGCGGTGAAACCCGCGCCAGGACATTGGCGATTCTGGGCGCCGGCAAGCGCGCGGTGCTCGACGCCGACGCGTTGACTTCGTTCGCCGAAGATCCCGACACCTTGTTCTCGGCGATCCGCTCGCCTTGCGTGATGACCCCTCATGCCGGCGAGTTCTCGCGCCTGTTCGACACCGCCGGCGACAAGCCCGCGCGGACGCGCCGTGCGGCGCGGCAGAGCGGAGCGGTGCTGCTGCTCAAGGGTGCCGACACCGTGATCGCCGCGCCCGACGGACGGGTTGCGATCAACGCGAACGCGCCGCCGCAGCTGGCGACGGCGGGCAGCGGCGATGTGCTCGCCGGGATCGTGCTCGGGCTGCTCGCCCAAGGCATGGAGCCGTTCGCGGCGGCCGCCGCTGCTGCCTGGGTTCATGGTTCGGCCGCCTCCCGCTTCGGCGTCGGCCTCGTTGCCGAGGACCTGATCGACGCGGTTGTTCCGGTGCTGCAAGATTTGCTCGCTCACGCTCCCGACGCGATTGACGGAACACCGTAGTTAATCTGGCGTTTTTTGGATTGACGCGGCGCAGCCCTTCGCGTCTCGTTCGGCGCCCGACACTGCATCAGAGCCGCCATGCCCGATCCCGCTCCCGCCGGCTTTTTCGAGGGCGTGTTCGACCGGACGCTGACAAATTTGCGCAGCGCGTGGCGCGACATCGCCGAATCCGCGCGCGGGGTTCTGAGCGGGACACCCCGCCCCGATCTCCCCGGCGAGGATGCGAGCCGGCTTCACCAGCAAATGCTGAGCTCGTTGGATGGGCGCGCGGGCGGCGTCACGGCACGGGCTCGCGCCGCCGATCTCGGCCGCACCTATCTCTCCCTCGACCCGGCCGGCCGCGAGCGCTTCCTACAGCTGCTCGCGCGCGAATTCGATGTCGACCACGACGAGGTCAGGCGGCGGTGCCAGACGCTGATCGAGGCCGCCGAACCGGCTCGGCGTACTGCCGAGGAGCGCGCCTTGCGCGACGCTTTGGAGCCGCCGCGGATCACCCTGTTGCGACAGTTCAACGCGCTTCCCGAAGGGGTCAAATTCCTCGTCGATCGCCGCGCCGAGCTGATCGACCTCGGCGGGCGCGATTCGCTGCTGAGCGGGCTCGAGGAGGATCTGAAACGGCTGCTCGCCAATTGGTTCGACATCGGATTTCTCGAGCTGAAGCGCATCACCTGGGAATTGCCGGCGGCATTGCTCGAAAAGCTGATGGTCTACGAGGCGGTGCACGAGATTCGCGGCTGGACCGATCTGAAGAACCGGCTCGACGCCGACCGCCGCTGCTTCGCCTTTTTTCATCCGCGCATGCCGGACGAGCCGCTGATCTTTGTCGAGGTGGCTCTCGTTTCGGGCATGGCGAGCAATGTGCATGCGCTGCTCGACGAATCGGCCCCGATCGGCGATCCGCAGGCCGCCGATGCGGCGATCTTCTATTCGATCTCCAATTGCCAGCGCGGGCTGGCGGGCATCAGTTTTGGCGACTTTCTGATCAAGCGGGTCGCCGATGCCCTGGCGATCGAGCTGCCGCGCCTCAAGATCTTCGCAACCTTGTCGCCGGTCCCGGGCTTTCGCGCCTGGCTCGAGCGCCAGGATCGGTCGGCCCCCGGCGAGTTGCTTTTGCCGGCCGAGCGGACGGCGATCGAGGCGCTCGGCGAGGAGGTGCCGCAGGGCGACCTCCTGTCGGCTGCTCGATCTGGAGGGCTGGCACAACGACCAGCGGATTGCCGGCGGGTTGCGCGAACCGCTGCTGCGGCTGTGCGCGCGTTATCTCGTCAGGGAACGCGCTCCCTCCGGGCGGGCGCTCGACCCGGTGGCGCATTTTCACCTCAGCAACGGAGCGCGCGTCGAGCGCCTCAACTGGCTCGGCGATGTCTCCGCCAAAGGCCTGCAGCAATCCGCCGGCATCATGGTCAATTATCTCTACCGTCTCGGCGAGATCGAGGCCAACCACGAGGCCTATCGCGGCGAAGGACGGGTCGCCGCCGCCTCTGCGCTGCGCAATCTCGCGCGCGCCGGCTGATGCTGCCGTGCGCTGCTATGTCGGCTGCCGCGTTTGTGCTAAGAGCTGGTCGCGGACGGGTCGGAAAGCCGCTCCGGCAGCGGTAGCGGCGGGCGTGGCGGAATTGGCAGACGCACTGGATTTAGGTTCCAGCGATGGAAATCGTGGGGGTTCAAATCCCCCCGCCCGCACCACGATCTCTTGAGTTGTTTGGAAAGCACAGGCCCGCCTTCATGCAAGTGACAGAAACCATCGCCGAAGGCCTCAAGCGCGAATTCCGCGTCGTCGTCCCGGCCGGCGAGTTCGAAGAAAAGGTCACCAGCCGGCTCGGTGAGATCGGCCGGACCATCCAGCTGCGCGGCTTCCGTCCGGGCAAGGTCCCGATGCAGATCCTGCGCCAGCGCTTTGGTAACTCGGTGCGCGGAGAGGTGCTGGAGAGCACTCTGCAGGCACTTCCGCCGATGCGATACGCGAGCACAATCTGCGCCCGGCGTTGCCGCCGAAGGTCGACATCGTCTCGTTCAGCGAGGGGACCGATCTCGAATACAAGATGTCGCTCGAGGTATTGCCGGATATCCCGGAACCGAGCTTTGCCGACCTCGATATCGAGCGGCTCGTCGTCGAGGTGCCCGATGAGGATGTCGACCGTGCGGTCGAGCGAATTGCCGAGCAGCAGCGCAAAACCGAGGTCGCCGAGCGCCCGGCCGAGAGCGGCGATATTGTTGTGGTCGATATCGAGGGGCGGAGCGGCGAGCAAGAGATTCCAGGAGCCAGCGGGAAAGACCGTCAGATCGTGCTGGGCTCCGCCGGCTTTATCCCCGGCTTTGAGGAGCAGCTGATCGGCGCCGGCGCCGGCGAGCACCGAACCGTCCGCGTTACCTTCCCCGAGGATTACGGGGTCCCCGATTTCGCCGGCAAGGACGCGGTGTTCGAGGTCGATGTGAAGGAGGTGCGCCAGCGCCTGCCGCTGGTCATCGACGACGAGCTCGGCAAGGCGGTCGGGCTCGAGAGCCTCGCCGAGCTGCGCCAGGAGGTGCGGCAGCAGATGCAGCGCGATTACGAGGGCGCATCGCGTCTGCGCCTGAAGCGGTCGCTGCTCGACAAGCTGGCGCAGAATTACGATTTTGCTGTCCCACCGGGCATGGTGGAGCTCGAATTCGAAAACATCTGGCGGCAATACGAGGCGGAAAAGGCGAGGGCGGCTCAACCGGAAGCGGCAAGCTCGGAGGCAGCGTCGGACACCAGCCAGGAGTTGCGCGGGGAGGTGGCCTCAGCGGGGAGCCCGGAAACAGCGACCGGTGAGGCCGTCGACCAGGCTGGGGTGCCGGCGCCGGCGGAGGAACCGGAGAGTGAGGTTGAGGCCGGCGTCGCTCAAGCTGGCGAGCGGCAAGCCGACAAGGCGGAAGACGAAGACGCCTTGAAGGCCGACTACCGCAGGATCGCGGAACGCCGGGTCAGGCTGGGGTTGCTCCTTGCCGAAGTCGGGCGCAGCAACAATATCACCGTGACCCAGGACGAGCTCAACCAGGCGATCACCCGCGAAGCGCGGCGGCATCCCGGCTACGAGCGCCAAGTCTTGGATTTTTATCGACAAAACCCAGAGGCGGTGGCCAATTTGCGGGCCCCGATTTTCGAGGACAAGGTCGTCGACTTCATTGTCGAGTTGGCCAAGGTCGACGAGCGCAAGATCAGCCCGCAAGATCTGCTGAGCCTGCCCGATCCTGACGCCAATGGGCCCGATGCCAGCGGGCCAGACGCCAGCGGGCCAGACGCCAGCGGGCCAGACGCCAGCGGGCCAGACGCCAACAGGCCAGACGCCAACAGGCCAGACGCGAGCGAAGCCGCCCCGGAGTGACCCAATTACGCCGCATGAAAGGCGCATTAGGAGGAGCCAGCAAATGTCGGATTACTTCGAACAGTACATGAACAATCTGGTGCCGATGGTCGTCGAGCAGACCAACCGCGGCGAACGCGCCTATGACATCTACTCGCGCCTGCTCAAAGAGCGGATCATCTTCCTGGTCGGCCCGGTCCACGATGCGGTCGCCAGCCTGATCTGCGCCCAGCTGTTGTTCCTCGAATTGGAAAACCCGGCGAAGGACATCGCCTTTTATATCAACTCGCCGGGCGGGGTCGTCACCTCGGGGCTCGCGATCTACGACACGATGCAGTACATCCGCTCCCCGGTGTCGACGGTGTGCATCGGTCAGGCCGCCTCGATGGGCTCGCTGCTGATGTGCGCCGGAGCCAAGGGGAAGAGGTTTTCACTGCCGAATTCGCGCATCATGATCCACCAGCCTTCGGGCGGCGCGCAGGGGCAGGCGACGGATATCGAAATCCAGGCGCGCGAGATCTTGGCGCTGCGGGCGCGGCTCAACGAAATCTATGTCCGGCATACCGGCCAGCCGCTCGAAACCATCGCCGCCGCGGTCGAGCGCGACAAATTTCTTTCGCCGCTCGAAGCGAAAGAATTCGGCCTCATTGACGAAGTGGTCGAAAGCCGGCCCGGCCGCGACGAACCGGAAAAGGGTTTCAAATAGCAAAGGGCGCGCGCTTGACGGTTCCCGCGCTAGAAGCCGACGGCGATTAAGTGGTTGTTGATCCGTCGAGAGCACATATACTTGAGCACCGGAAGCGGGTGGCGGTAGCGCTCTCCGGCTTCCGGTTAAGGCCGAACGGCGTGGGTGTTGTTCCAGTGGGGCATTGTTCCAGTGGGGCATTGCTCCAGCCGGCGACGGAGTGGCGATGACCAAATCCAGCGGCAGCGACGCGAAGAACACGCTCTACTGCTCGTTTTGCGGCAAGAGCCAGCATGAGGTCAGAAAGCTGATCGCCGGCCCGACCGTGTTCATCTGCGATGAATGCGTCGAGCTCTGCATGGACATCATCCGTGAGGAGCACAAAACTACTCTGGTCAAGTCGCGCGACGGGGTGCCCGGCCCGCGCGACATTTGCAAGGTGCTCGACGATTACGTGATCGGCCAGGATCATGCCAAGCGCGTGCTGTCGGTTGCGGTGCACAACCATTACAAGCGCCTCGCGCACGGCGCGAAGAACAACGACGTCGAGCTTGCCAAATCGAACATATTGCTGGTCGGCCCGACCGGATCGGGCAAGACGCTGCTGGCCCAGACACTGGCGCGGATCATCGACGTACCGTTCACGATGGCGGATGCGACGACCCTGACCGAGGCCGGATATGTCGGCGAGGACGTCGAGAACATCATTCTGAAGCTGCTGCAGGCGGCCGACTATAACGTCGAGCGGGCGCAGCGGGGGATCGTCTATATCGACGAAGTCGACAAGATCTCCCGCAAATCCGACAACCCGTCGATCACGCGCGATGTGTCGGGCGAAGGCGTCCAGCAGGCTCTTCTGAAGATCATGGAGGGGACGATCGCCTCGGTTCCGCCGCAGGGCGGCCGCAAGCACCCCCAGCAGGAATTTCTCCAAGTCGATACGACCAACATTCTCTTCGTGTGCGGCGGGGCGTTTGCCGGGCTCGAAAAAATCATCGCGCAACGCCGGCAGGGCACCTCGATCGGCTTCGGCGCCGAGGTGCGGGGGCCGGAGGAGCGCAAGACCGGAGAAATCCTGAAGGACCTCGAACCCGAGGATCTCTTGAAATTCGGGCTGATCCCCGAATTCGTCGGCCGGCTGCCGGTCGTGGCGACCCTCGATGATCTCGACGAGGCGGTGCTGGTCGACATCTTGACCAAGCCCAAGAACGCCCTCGTCAAGCAATATCAGCGGCTGTTCGAGATGGAGGACGTCCGGCTCGAGTTGAATGAGGAGGCGCTCAAAGCGATCGCCCACAGGGCTATCCTGCGCAAGACCGGAGCGCGCGGGCTGCGTTCGATTATGGAAGCGATCCTGCTCGACTCGATGTTCGAACTGCCGAGCCTCGTCGGCGTCAGCGAGATCGTGATCAATCGCGAGGTCGTCGAGGGGCGGGCGAGGCCGCTCCATATCTATTCCGACCGTGGCGGCGTCGGCACAGGTGACTGAGCCTGCGGCGTCACACCCCGTCGCTGAAACCGCGGGCCGACTTGAAGGCCGGCGCCACGAGGCCAACCTTAGACCTGTATCCCTATCCTTGCCCTCCCGGTCTCCGGGACGGTCTTTTGCAGATGAGGGCTTATGTTAGAAGCTGCGCGCGGTGCACTTTATCCCGTCCTGCCCCTACGCGACATCGTCGTGTTTCCGCACATGATCGTGCCGTTGTTTGTCGGCCGCGAAAAGTCGGTGCGGGCGCTCGAGGACGTGATGAAGGACGACAAGCAGATTCTGCTCGTCACTCAGAAGAATGCAGCCCAAGACGACCCCGCGACTTCGGACATCTATACGGTCGGCACTGTCGGGACCGTGCTGCAACTCCTCAAGCTGCCCGACGGCACGGTCAAAGTACTGGTCGAGGGGGGTCAGCGTGCCCGCATCGTCAGGTTTGCCGATAACCCCCAGTTCTTCCAGGCGGTCGCCGAGACCATCCCGGAGAATGCCGGCGAGCAGCAGGAGACCGAGGCGCTCGCGCGCACCGTGGTGTCTCAGTTCGAGCAGTATATCAAGCTCAACAAGAAGATCCCGCCGGAGGTTTTGGTCTCGATCAACCAGATCGAAGAGCCCGGCAAGCTGGCCGATACGGTCGCGGCGCATTTGAGCTTGAAGATACCCGAGAAGCAGGAGCTGCTCGAAACGGGGACGGTGGCCGAGCGTCTCGAGAAGGTGTTCGGCTACATGGAGGGCGAAATCGGGGTCCTCCAGGTCGAAAAGCGCATTCGCAATCGCGTCAAGCGCCAAATGGAGAAGACGCAGCGCGAGTACTACCTGAACGAGCAGCTGAAGGCGATCCAGAAGGAACTCGGCGAAGGCGAGGACGGTCGCGACGAGATGGCCGAGCTCGAGGATCGCATCAACAAGACGAAGTTTTCGAAGGAGGCGCGCGACAAGGCGGTCGCCGAGCTGAAGAAGCTGCGCAGCATGAGCCCGATGTCGGCCGAGGCGACGGTCGTGCGCAACTATCTCGACTGGCTGCTGTCGGTGCCCTGGCAAAACCGGACCAAGATCAAACGCGACATCAAAGGCGCGGAGAAGGTGCTCGACGCCGACCATTTCGGGCTCGAAAAGGTCAAGGAGCGCATCCTCGAATACCTCGCCGTGCAGCAGCGCATGAAGAAGATGAAGGGTCCGATCCTGTGTCTGGTCGGCGCCCCGGGGGTCGGCAAGACCTCCCTCGGCAAATCGGTCGCCCGCGCGACCGGGCGAAACTTTGTCCGGATGTCGTTGGGCGGCGTGCGTGACGAAGCCGAGATCCGCGGTCATCGGCGGACCTATATCGGCTCGATGCCGGGCAAGGTCATCCAGGGAATGAAGAAGGCGAAATCTTCGAACCCCCTCTTCCTGCTCGACGAGGTCGACAAGCTCGGCGCGGACTGGCGTGGCGATCCATCTTCCGCCCTCCTCGAAGTGCTCGACCCCGAGCAGAACTCCACGTTCAACGACCATTACCTCGAGGTCGACTACGACCTCTCCGATGTGATGTTCGTGACGACCGCGAATACGCTGCGCATCCCGCAGCCCTTGCTCGACCGAATGGAGATCATCCGCATCCCGGGCTACACCGAGGACGAGAAGGTCGAGATCGCAAAGCGTCACCTGATCCCGAAGCAGATGGCGGCGCACGGCGTCCGCAAGAACGAGTGGAGCATCAGCGACGACGCGATGCGCGATCTGATCCGCTACTACACGCGCGAGGCCGGTGTTCGCAATCTCGAGCGCGAGATCGCCAACCTGACCCGCAAGGCGATCAAAGACATTCTGATGAAGAAGACGGAGCGCGTCGCAGTGACGCGCCGCAACCTGGAAAAATATGCCGGGGTGCGCAAGTTCCGGTTTGGCGAGGCGGAGAGCGAGGATCTGGTCGGGTGCACGACCGGCCTCGCCTGGACCGAGGTCGGCGGCGAATTGCTGACGATCGAGGCGGTGACGGTTCCGGGAAAAGGGCGGGTCACGGCGACCGGCAAGCTCGGCGACGTGATGAAGGAATTGGTGCAGGCCGCCGAGAGCTACGTCAAATCGCGCAGCAATGTCTTCGGCATCCTGCCGACGGTCTTCGAGAAGAAGGACATCCACGTCCATGTGCCGGAGGGTGCGACGCCCAAGGACGGCCCGTCCGCCGGCGTGGCGATGGTGACCTCGATCGTTTCGGTGCTGAGCGGCGTTCCCGTCAAGCGAGACATCGCGATGACCGGGGAGATCACCCTGCGCGGTCGCGTGTTGCCGATCGGCGGCCTGAAGGAGAAGCTTCTCGCGGCCCTTCGCGGCGGCTTGAAGACGGTGCTGATCCCGAAGGAAAACGAGAAAGATCTCGCCGAGATCCCCGACAATGTAAAGCGCGGGTTGAAAATTATCCCGGTAAAGACGGTCGACGAGCTCCTCCTGGAAGCGCTGGCCGCGCCGCTGACCCCGGTTGCTTGGCCGGAGGAGGGCGGAGGCGAACCGGTGATCCCGGCTCGCGAAGAGCGATCGGGATTGGTAACTCATTAACCAGTTGGCGGAATAATGTGGGTCAGGCTGCGAGAGAGAGTTCTACCCAGCTTCGTTTAGCCTCAAGATTGCTTCGATTCCGGGCTGCTGCCCAGTTGACCCCTTGGCGGCAGCCCTCTAAACTCTGCGGCGAACAGATCAGGTTTAGTCCCTTACACTCGCCCAGGGGGGTATCGTGAACAGAAACGAACTCGTCGACTCCGTCAGCAGCAAGACTGATATGAAGAAGTCGGAGGCGAGCAAGGCCGTTGACGCCGTATTCGACGCCATCGCGGAAGCGCTGAAAGGCGGCGACGAGGTGCGTCTCGTCGGCTTTGGCACATTTTCGGTCGCGTCGCGGGCAGCATCGGAAGGACGCAACCCGCGGACCGGTGAGAAGATCCAGATTGCCGCCTCGAAACAGGCCAAATTCAAGCCCGGCAAGGGATTGCGCGATTCGCTGAATTGACCCGCGGGGCGCGGGGCGATTAGCTCAGTTGGTAGAGCATCTCGTTTACACCGAGAGGGTCGGCGGTTCGAGTCCGTCATCGCCCACCACTGAGCAGCAGAGCGATCGAGTGAGTGAGTAATGGCCGATAATTCCGAGGTTCTCGACTTCCTGCGAGCGCGCTTCGCTCGACAGGACGAGCGCTTCGACCGAGTGGAGCGCAAGCTCGACGAAGTGATTACCGGTCTGGCCGCGGTCGAACGCGATGTCGCTGGCCTGCATGGTGATTTCGCCGCGTTGAAAATCGATTTCGCGTCAATGCAGAGCCGGCTCGACAGCATGGACCGGGCGTCTCGAGCGCGTTGAGCGCCGGCTCGAACTCGTCGAGGTGCCGTAAGGCAGGCGTTCTAGCGTCGTTGCTCGGCTCGATCGACCGGGGTTTGCTTGACACCCTCCAGCCGGAAGGGTAGGAGTGCCCGCCCGGGTCGAGGCCGCGGGGGCGTAGCTCAGTTGGTTAGAGCGCCGGCCTGTCACGCCGGAGGTCGCGGGTTCGAGCCCCGTCGCTCCCGCCATCGATTGTGGACGCGGAATCCTGCTGCGCCGCAGCAGATCGCGGCCAGCGGTGTCGCATTCCGGCAATCCGCATTATATATGTTCCTGTGACGAGTGGGCCGGGGCGAAGTTACTCTGCGGCCCGAGGTGCAGCACGTCAGCAAGAGCTCCAATGGAAACCATACTGCGCGAGTACTTCCCGATCCTCGTGTTTTTGGCTATTGCCGGCGCGATATCGATCGCGATGGTCGCCGCCTCTTTCGTTATTGCGCGCCAGCGACCCAACACGGAGAAGTTGTCGCCTTATGAATGCGGGTTCGACCCGTTCGGCGATGCCCGGATCCGGTTCGATGTCCGCTATTATTTAGTCGCGATCCTGTTCATCATTTTCGATCTCGAAGTGGCCTTCCTGTTTCCGTGGGCGGTCGCGCTCGGCGATATCGGGATGTTTGGGTTTTGGTCCATGATCGTATTCCTCGCCGTGCTGACCATCGGGTTTATCTACGAATGGCAAAAGGGGGCGTTGGAATGGGAGTGATCGAGACACCCACCCGCCCGGTTCCTCCCGGCACTGAGCAGAATGTGCTTCTCAAGGCTGCGACCGAAGAAGTGCAGGACCAGGGGTTTGTCGTCGCGACGCTCGACAATTTGGTGAACTGGGCGCGCACCGGGTCGCTGTGGCCGATGACCTTTGGTCTGGCTTGTTGCGCAGTCGAGATGATGCATACCGGGGCGAGCCGCTATGATCTCGACCGGTTCGGCGTGGTCTTCCGTGCGAGCCCCCGCCAGTCGGACGTCATGATCGTGGCCGGCACATTGTGCAATAAGATGGCGCCGGCATTGCGCAAGGTTTACGACCAAATGGCCGAGCCGCGCTGGGTCATCTCGATGGGGTCGTGCGCCAATGGCGGCGGCTATTATCACTATTCCTACTCGGTGGTACGCGGCTGCGATCGCATCGTGCCGGTGGACGTTTACGTTCCAGGCTGTCCGCCGACGGCCGAAGCACTGCTCTACGGTGTCCTGTTGCTGCAAAAAAAGATTAGGCGCACCCGCAACTTCGTCCGCTGATCCGCCATGCAGGAAAAACTCGAGGCCCTGATCCAGCGCGTCTCGACGGCGTTGTCCGATGCGCTGATCGCTTCCGAAATCCGCGGTGGCGAACTGTGCTGCCGGGTGAAGCGGGAAGCATTGGCGCATGCCCTGAAATTTCTCCGCGACGACCCGAATTGCGCCTTTACCGTGCTCTGCGACATCTGCGGCGTCGATTTTCCAGACCGGCCACTGCGTTTCGAGGTTGTCTATAACCTCTTGAGCTTGCGGCTCAACCAGCGCATCCGCATCAAGATCGAGACCGACGAGGAGCAGCCGGTCCCCTCCGCGGTCGGGTTGTTCAGCAGCGCCGGCTGGTGGGAGCGTGAGGCGTGGGATTTGTTCGGCATCTATTTCGCCGACAACCCCGATCTGCGCCGGATCTTGACCGATTACGGCTTTGAGGGTCATCCGCTGCGCAAGGATTTCCCGCTGACCGGATATGTCGAGCTACGCTACGACGAGGATCAGAAGGCGGTCGTCTACGACCCGGTTCGATTGCAGCAGGAATTCCGCAGCTTCGACTTCCTGTCGCCGTGGGAGGGAATGGACAAGATCCTCCCGGGCGACGAAAAGGCGGTCACAAGCAACGGCGGCACCGCAGGGGAGGAGCCGCCGTGAGCGAGCAGCGGCCGCAGGTGCCGGACGAGCTCGAAGGCCCGCCCCACATCAAGAACTACATGATGAATTTCGGGCCGCAGCATCCAGCGGCGCACGGCGTCATGCGGCTGGTCCTCGAGATGGATGGCGAGGTCGTCGAGCGGGCCGATCCGCATATCGGCCTGTTGCACCGCGGCACCGAAAAGCTGATCGAGTACAAGACCTATCTGCAGGCGATCCCGTATTTCGATCGGCTCGACTACGTGTCGCCGATGTGCCAGGAGCACGCTTTCGCGCTTGCGGTCGAAAAATTGATGGGCATCACCCCACCGCCGCGGGCGCAATACATCCGGGTGCTGTTTGCCGAGATTACCCGGATATTGAACCATTTGCTGTGTGTCTGCGCGTTCGGGCTCGATGTCGGCGCGATCACGCCGTTCCTGTGGGGCTTCGAAGAGCGCGAGCGGCTGATGGAATTTTACGAGCGCGTCTCGGGCGCCCGCTTGCACGCCAATTACTTCCGCCCCGGCGGCGTGCACCTCGACATGCCCGCCGGCCTCGCCGAGGACATTCTGGCATTTTGCGACACCTTCCCGCAGACGATCGACGATATCGAACGCTTGCTGACCGAGAACCGCATCTTCAAGGAGCGCACCGTCGATATCGGAGTGGTGACCGCCGAGCAGGCCGCGGATTGGGGATTTTCCGGCCCGATGTTGCGCGGCTCCGGGGTCGCCTGGGATCTGCGCCGCGCGCAGCCCTATGACGCCTATGACAAGATGGAGTTCGATGTTCCAATCGGGCGCAACGGCGATTCCTACGATCGTTACCTCGTCCGAATCGAGGAGATGCGCCAATCGGTGCGCATCATCAGGCAGGCGCTCGCGCAGATGCCGGCGGGGCCGGTCAAGGTCAACGACCGCAAGGTGGCGCCGCCGCCGCGGGCCGAGATGAAGCATTCGATGGAAGCGCTGATCCATCACTTCAAGCTCTATACCGAGGGCTATCACGTGCCGCCCGGCGAGACCTACACGGCGGTCGAGGCGCCGAAGGGCGAGTTCGGCGTGTATCTGGTTGCGGACGGCACCAACCGGCCCTATCGCTGCAAGATCAGATCGCCCGGCTTTGCCTTTCTGCAGGCGACCGATTTCATGTGCCGCGGCCACATGCTCGCCGATGTCGTCGCGATCATCGGCTCGATGGACATCGTATTCGGCGAGATCGACCGATGAGCGCGCCGGTCGAAGGACTTCCCCAAAAGTCCCATTGGTCGAGCAGCCCGAGAGCTTCGAGTTCACGCCGGGAAATCTCGAGCAGGCCAAGGCGCACATCGCCAAATACCCGCCGGGCCGTCAGGCTAGCGCCGTGTTGCCGCTGCTGTACATCGCGCAGGAACAGCACGGCGGCTGGCTGCCGCGCGCGGCGATGGATCACGTCGGCCGGATCCTCGAAATGGCGCCGATCCGCGTCTACGAAGTCGCGACCTTCTATACGATGTTCAATCTGCGGCCGGTCGGGCGGTACCTGCTGCAGGCCTGCACGACGACGCCGTGCTGGCTGCGCGGCTCGGACGCCGTCGTTCAGGCCTGCGAGCGTAAGCTCGGCATCGGCGTCGGCGGCACCACTCCGGACGGGCTCTTCACGCTAGTCGAGGTCGAGTGTCTCGGCGCCTGCGTAAACGCGCCGATCCTGCAGGTCAACGACGATTTCTACGAGGATCTGGACGCTTCCGCGACCGAGGCGCTGCTCGACGCGTTGCGGGATGGAAAGGCGCCTCTGCCGGGTTCGGTAATCGGGCGGCAGGGTTCCGAGCCGGTCACCGGTCGCACCACCCTTGTGGAGCCCGATCTTTACGGCCGGGGGCGGGGTCTGTCGGCGGTCAGGAATAAGAGGACGCAATGCTTGCCGACAAGGATCGGATATTCACCAACCTTTACGGCCGCGAGGACTGGCGGCTTGCGGGCGCCCAGCAGCGCGGCGATTGGGACGGCACCAAGGAGCTGATCCTCAAAGGGCGCGATTGGATCGTCGAGCAAGTCAAGGAATCCGGGTTGCGCGGGCGCGGCGGCGCCGGTTTCCCGACCGGCTTGAAGTGGTCGTTCATGCCAAAGCAGAGCGACCGTCCGACCTACCTCTGCGTCAATGCCGATGAGAGCGAGCCGGGCACCTGCAAGGACCGCGACATCCTCCGCAACGACCCGCACAAGCTGATCGAAGGGTGCCTGCTCGCCTCGGTCGGCATGGGTGTCCACACTTGCTATATCTATATCCGCGGCGAGTTTTATAACGAGGCAAAGCGGCTACAGGCGGCCATCGACGAGGCCTACGATGCCGGCTTGATCGGCGAGGACGCCTGCGGCTCGGGCTGGGATTTTGAGCTTTACCTGCATCGCGGAGCCGGCGCGTATATTTGCGGCGAAGAGACCGGGCTGCTCGAGAGCCTCGAAGGGCGCAAAGGCCAGCCTCGCCTGAAGCCCCCATTCCCGGCGCAAGTCGGTTTGTACGGCTGTCCGACTACGGTCAACAACGTCGAGACGATTGCGGTCGCCCCGGCGATTTTACGGCGCGGCGCCGCTTGGTTTGCCGGTATAGGCCGCCCGCGCAACTCGGGCACGAAAATCTACTGCCTGTCCGGCCACGTGAACACGCCCTGCAATGTCGAAGAGGCGATGAGCATACCGTTGCGCGAGCTGATCGAGCGGCACGGCGGCGGTGTGCGCGGCGGCTGGGACAATCTGCTCGGCGTCATTCCCGGCGGTTCGTCGGTGCCGGTCATACCGAAATCGATCTGCGAGACGGTGCTGATGGATTTCGACAGCCTGGTCGCCGTCCAGAGCGGGCTCGGCACCGCCGCAGTCATCGTCATGGACAAGTCTACGGATATCGTAAAGGCGATCGCGAGGCTGTCGAAATTCTACAAGCATGAGAGCTGCGGCCAGTGCACCCCGTGCCGCGAGGGTGCGGGTTGGGTCTGGCGGGTCATGGAGCGCATGGTAGAAGGCAATGCCTCGGTGGCGGAGATCGACATGCTGCTCGACGTCTCGCACGAGATCGAGGGTCACACGATCTGCGCGCTGGCTGACGGCGCCATGTGGCCCGTGCAAGGACTGATCCGCCACTTTCGCCCGGAAATGGAGCGGCGCATCGCCGAGTACCGAACCGCCGCAGCGCAAGAAAAGCGGGCTGCCTGACAATGCCGAAGCTGACGATCGATGGGGCCGAGGTCGAGGTGCCGGCTGGCACGACGATCTTGCAGGCCTGTGAGCATGCCGGGATCGAGATTGCGCATTTCTGCTTCCACGAGCGCCTGGCGATTGCCGGAAATTGCCGGATGTGTCTCGTTGAGGTAGAGAAATCGCCAAAACCGATAGCTTCTTGCGCGATGCCGGCGACCGACGGAATGGTGGTTCTCACCAAGTCGCCAAAGGCGATCAAGGCGCAAAAAGGGGTGATGGAATTCCTGCTGATCAATCACCCGCTCGATTGTCCGATCTGCGATCAGGGCGGCGAGTGCGATCTGCAGGACCAGGCGATGGCCTACGGTTTCGACCGCGGCCGCTACGAGGAGAACAAGCGCGCCGTCCCCTACAAGAATTTTGGTCCGCTGGTCGAGACCAGCATGAACCGCTGCATTCACTGCACGCGCTGTATTCGCTTTCTGACTGAAATCGCCGGGGTTCAGGAGCTGGGCGCCACCGGGCGCGGCGAAGACATGGAGATCACCACCTATATCGAGCGTGCGCTCGATTCCGAATTGTCGGCCAACATCATCGATCTGTGTCCGGTCGGCGCGCTGACCTCGAAGCCTTACGCATTCGTCGCCCGCCCTTGGGAGCTGGTAAAAACCGAATCCATCGATGTCATGGATGCGGTCGGCAGCAACATCCGGGTCGATTCGCGCGGGCCGCAAGTCTTGCGCGTGCTGCCGCGCGTCCACGAGGCGGTCAACGAGGAGTGGATCTCTGACAAGACCCGGTACGCAATCGACGGGCTCGTCCGCCGCCGGCTCGACCGGCCTTATATCGGCCGCGAGCGCAAACGCGAGGTGGAGTGGCGCGAGGCTATCGAGCTCGTCGCCGAACGGTTGAGGAAGGTTCCGGGCGAGCGTATCGCCGCGATCGCGGGGGATTTATGCGACGCCGAGTCGATGTTCGCGCTGAAGGAGTTTCTCACCGGCCTCGGCGCGACGAGCCTCGATTGCCGCCAGGACGGCGCCAGGCTCGACGCGCGGTGCCGCGCCGCATATTTGTTCAACACGACAATTGCCCGCATCGAAAACGCGGATGCCTGTTTGCTGGTCGGCGCCAACCCGCGCTGGGAGGCGCCGCTCGTCAATGCGCGGCTGCGCAAGCGCTATCTCCAAGGCGGTTTCCGGGTCGCGGCGATCGGGCCCGCCCTCGACCTGACATTTCCCGTCGAGATGCTGGGCAATGACGGCGCCGTGCTGAACGCTTTGGCTGCGGGCGACCACCCCTGGGCCGATATTCTGCGCAATGCCAAGAACCCGATGATCGTAGTGGGGCAGGGGGCGCTCACCCGACCCGACGGCGCCCGCGTTCTGGGCGCGGCCAGGCGCATCGCCGAAAATGGCGGGCTGGTTCGCGATGATTGGAACGGGTTCAATGTTCTGCACCGCGCCGCCGCCCGGGTCGGCGGCCTCGATCTCGGCTTTGTGCCGGGAGCCGGAGGACGCGATGTGCGCGGCATCATCGCCGGATGCAAATCCGGCGACATCGAAGTTCTTTACCTTCTCGGCGCCGACGAGATCGATACGAGCGATCTCGGATCTGCCTTTGTGATTTACCAGGGCCATCACGGAGACCGTGGCGCCCGTCGCGCCGATGTCGTCCTGCCGGGCGCCGCTTACACCGAGAAGGACGGCACCTACGTCAATACCGAGGGCCGCGTGCAGCTGGCGAGGCGCGCGGTGTTCCCGCCCGGAGACGCGCGCGAGGACTGGAAGATCGTGCGCGCCCTGTCCGGCGCCATCGACCGTCCGCTGCCCTTCGATGCGCTGCGCGAGTCTGCGCCGCCAGATGTGGGAAAAGCATTCGGTACTGGCCGAGGCGGATCTGGTGATGCCGGCCAGTTGGGAGCCATTCGGGGAGCAGGGGCCGGTCGCCGCCGATTCGTTCGAATTCCCGATCGAGGATTTTTACCGCACCGATCCGATCAGCCGCGCCAGCCACACGATGGCGCAGTGCAGCGAGCTTTTTGTGCGGGGGCGGCACCAGCCCCCGGCACGGACCGGCACTCATGGCTAATTTCTGGACAGGCTATGCCTGGCCGACTGTCATTATCGCCATTGAGGTCGTCATCGTCGTGGTGCCGCTGTTGCTGGCGATCGCCATGCTCACTTACGCCGAGCGCAAGGTGCTGGCGTTCTCGCAGCTTCGCAAGGGACCGAACGTCGTCGGCCCGTTCGGCCTGCTGCAGCCCTTCGCCGACGGCCTCAAGCTGCTCGTCAAGGAGACTATCATCCCGAGCGGCGCGAACCGGGTGGTGTTCGTCGTCGCACCGCTGATCACCTTCACGTTGGCGCTCGTTGCTTGGGCCGTCATCCCGTTCGATCCCGGGGTGGTGATCGCCAACATCAATGTCGGCATTCTCTATCTGTTTGCGATCAGCTCGCTCGGGGTCTACGGGATCATTCTGGCCGGCTGGGCTTCGAATTCTCGTTATGCCTTCCTCGGCGCGCTGCGCTCGGCGGCGCAGATGGTGTCGTACGAGGTGGCGATCGGGTTTGTCCTCGTCACGGTGCTGTTGTGCGCCGGCTCGCTCAATCTCAGCGACATCGTCGAGGCGCAGCGCCATATCTGGTTCGCGGTCCCGCTCCTCCCAATGTTTGTGATTTTCTTCATCTCCGCTTTGGCCGAGACCGGGCGCGCGCCTTTCGACTTGCCGGAGGGCGAAACGGAAATCGTCGCCGGCTACTTCGTCGAATATTCGTCGATGACCTTCGCACTGTTCTACCTGGGCGAATACGGCAATATGATCCTGATGAGCGCGATGACGAGCGTGCTGTTTCTCGGCGGCTGGCTGGCGCCGTTCGGGGTGGCGCCCTTCACCTGGGTGCCCGGGTGGCTCTGGTTCCTGCTCAAGATCGCCTTTGTGCTGTTCTGTTTTCTCTGGGTGCGTGCCACCTTCCCACGGTTCCGGTATGACCAGCTGATGCGGCTCGGCTGGAAGGTGTTTCTGCCGTTTTCGCTGTTCTGGCTGGTGCTGACCGCCGGCGTGTTGGTCGCGGCGGGATGGCTGCCGCAGCGCTGAGGAATCGATCTATGGCGATGGGATTATTGGAACGCGGCGCCCGCAGCCTGCTGCTCACTGAGCTGCTGTCGGGACTGGGCCTGACCTTGCGCTACATGTTCAAGCGGACGGTCACCGTAAATTACCCCTACGAGAAGGGGCCGCTGAGCCCGCGCTTTCGCGGCGAGCACGTGTTGCGCCGGTACCCCAACGGCGAGGAGCGCTGCATTGCCTGCAAGCTTTGCGAGGCGATCTGCCCGGCGCTGGCGATCACGATCGAGGCCGAGCCGCGCGAGGACGGCAGCCGCCGCACGACGCGATACGACATCGATATGACCAAATGCATCTATTGCGGCTATTGCCAGGAGGCCTGTCCGGTCGATGCGATCGTCGAGGGGCCGAATTTCGAGTTCGCGACCGAGACGCACGAAGAACTCCTCTACGACAAGGACAAGCTGCTGGAGAACGGCGACCGGTGGGAGGCCGAGATCGCCAAGAACCTGGCCCTCGACGCGCCCTACCGCTGATGGGGTGATGAAGGGACCCGCAATCACCGTCCTTCCGGGGCGTGGGCAGCGCCCACGAGCCCGGAATCCAGGAACACCGGCCTTTCCGAACGGGGCATGGGCCCGTGTTCATGGCTTCCAGGCCTGCCCCTCCGGGGCATCCCGGAATGACTGCCGTTGCTGTCGGCGGCAATGATCGTCCAAGCGATCCTGTTCTACATCTTTGCCGCGATAGCCGTCGCTTCCGGGGTGTTGGTGGTTTCGGCGCGCAATCCGGTGCACTCCGTGCTCTTTCTGATCCTCGCCTTCTTCAACGCCGCCGGCATGTTCATCCTGATCGGCGCAGAGTTCCTGGCGATGATCCTGGTCATCGTCTATGTCGGGGCAGTGGCGGTCCTGTTTCTCTTCGTCGTGATGATGCTGGACATCGATTTCCTGCAGCTGCGCAGCGGCTTTGTCCAATATCTGCCGATCGGCACATTGGTCGGCCTGATCCTGCTGGCCGAGCTCATCCTCGTCATTGGCGGTTGGGCGGTCAGCCCGTCCGTACCGAGCCAGGCCCCCGCGCTGGCCGCGGCCGGCGGTGTTGCGCTCACGAATACCCGGGCGCTCGGCGACATTCTCTATACCCGCTACTTGTTCGCGTTTCAGGTGGCGGGACTGATTTTGCTCGTGGCGATGATTGGGGCGATCGTGTTGACCCTGCGTCATCGCGCGGACGTCAGGCGCCAATCGATTTCGGCGCAGCTGGCCCGCAGGCGCGCCGAGACCGTCGAAGTGGTCAAAGTGCCGCTCGGCGCAGGGAGCGACTGATGCTGATCGGCCTTGCGCATTACCTGACGGTAGCCGCGATCCTATTCACGCTCGGGGTCTTCGGCATCTTTCTCAACCGCAAGAACGTGATCATTATGCTGATGTCGATCGAGCTGATGCTGCTCGCGGTCAGTATCAATTTTGTCGCCTTCTCGGTCTTTCTGAACGACCTCGTCGGCCAGGCCTTTGCGATGTTCGTGCTGACCGTAGCGGCGGCGGAAGCGGCGATCGGCCTCGCTATCCTCGTCGTCTATTTCCGCAACCGCGGCACGATCCGGGTCGAGGACATCAACATGATGAAGGGCTGAGCGTGCTTGCTCGTACCATCATATCGTCATGCCCGGCTTGACTCGGCATCCACGCCCACTGGCCACGGCGGGAGCTGTCGCGATTGCCGGGTCACCCCCGGGACGGCCCGCAAGGGCCGGCCGCGGGCGGCAATGACGGTCGACCGCTGGCCGTCGCAGTCGTATTTCTGCCGCTGATCGCTGCGGTCATCGCCGGCTTTTTCGGCCGGGTGATCGGTGACCGTCGCCAGCTGGTCACCTGCGGCGCCCTTTTGCTGTCGGCGGTGCTCGGTCTCTTCGTTCCGCGACATCCTCGCCAGCGACCGAGATGCATGTTATCCCGCTGGCGAATGGATCGTCGCCGGCGGTGTCGATGTCAACTGGTCGTTGCGGCTCGACACATTGAGCGGGGTCATGATCGTCGTCGTGACTGTCGTCTCGTCGATGGTCCACGTCTATTCGATCGGCTACATGCACGGGGATCCGTCGATCCCGCGCTTCATGTCGTATATGAGCCTGTTCACTTTTTTCATGCTGGCGCTGGTGACGTCCGACAACTTCGTCCAGCTGTTCTTTGGCTGGGAAGGCGTCGGCTTGATGTCTTATCTGCTGGTCGGCTTCTGGTACGACCGTCCCTCGGCCAATGCCGCCGCGATCAAGGCGTTCCTCGTCAACCGCGTCGGCGATTTCGGGTTCTCGCTCGGCATATTCGCCGTCTTTGTTATCTTCGGCTCGCTCGACTTCGGCGCCGTCTTTGGCGCAGCGCCGAAAGCGGTCGGCACGACAATGGAGTTTCTCGGCTGGCACGTCGATGCGCTGACCCTCGCCTGCATCCTGTTGTTCATCGGCGCGATGGGGAAATCGGCGCAGATCCCGCTCCACACCTGGCTGCCCGATGCGATGGAAGGCCCGACCCCGGTTTCTGCCTTGATCCATGCAGCGACGATGGTCACGGCGGGCGTCTTCATGGTCGCTCGTCTGTCGCCGCTCTTCGAATATGCCCCGACTGCCCTCGCCGTCGTCGGGCATCATCGGCGGGACCACGGCGATTTTTGCGGCGAGCATCGGGATGGTGCAGCCTGACATCAAAAGGGTCGTCGCCTATTCGACTTGCAGCCAGCTCGGCTACATGTTCGCCGCCGCCGGCGTCTCGGCCTACGGCGCGGCCATCTTCCACCTCTTCACGCATGCCTTCTTCAAGGGGCTGTTGTTCCTGTGCTGCGGGTCGGTCATCCATGCGATGGGCGGCGAGCAGGACATGCGCCGGATGGGCGGCCTCTGGCGCAAGACCCCGATCACCTATGTGACGATGTGGATCGGCGCGCTGTCGCTGAGCGCCCTTCCGTTCTTTTCCGGCTATTACTCGAAGGACACGATCCTCGAAGCCGCCTGGGCGTCGGGGTCGGCGGTTGGCCGCTATGCCTGGGTCCTCGGCACCATCGCGGCGTTGATGACCGCCTTCTACATCTCACGCGTCATGTTTATGACCTTCCATGGCGAGCCGCGCGCCGGCGAAGAGGCGATGCACCACGCGCATGAGAGCCCGTGGGTGATGTTGATCCCGCTGATCGTCCTCGCCGATCGGCGCCGCGTTCTTCGGTTATCTCGGCTATGATTTCTTTGTCGGAGACGAGCGCGCCGCTTTCTGGAAGACCTCGATCCTGGTGTTGCCGCAATACGATTCCCTTGCGGCGGCGGAAGAAGTTCCGGCGCTCGTTCGCTTCATGCCGCTGATCTTTGCGTTGATCGGCATCGCCATCGCCTACGTCTTCTACATCGCCGATCCGCGGCTCCCGGTGCGCCTCGCCGCGCAGTTCCGCGTCGCTCTATCTCTTCCTGCTGAACAAATGGTATTTCGACGATCTGTATGATTGGCTGTTCGTGCGGACCGCTTTTTTGCTCGGCGATGGTCTGTGGCGGTCCGGCGACGGCACGGTGATCGACGGCCTCGGACCGAACGGCGTCGCCGCGGTCACCCGCGACCTCGCGCGACAGGCCAGCCGTCTGCAAACCGGGTATCTCTATCACTACGCTTTCGCGATGATGATCGGCCTCGTCGCGCTGGTGACGTGGTACCTGTTCCCGCGGTGAGCGACGGAACATCGCCGTGAGCCATTGGCCGCTCCTCACGCTCGTGACCTTTCTGCCGCTGGTGGGCGCCGCGTTCATTCTGATGGCGCGGGGCGACGAGGTGGTGGTCGCGCGCAATGCGCGCTGGATCGCGCTGTGGACCTCGCTGATCGTCTTCGCGCTGTCGCTGGTGCTGTGGTTCGACTTCGATTCCGAGCACGGCCGACTTTCAATTCGTCGAGCGGGCGAGTTGGGTCACCCTCGGCGGTTTCGATTTCAATTATCACATGGGGATCGACGGCATCTCCCTGTTCTTCGTGCTGCTGACGACCATTCTGACGTTCATCACCATCGTCTCCGCCTGGGAAGTGATCCAGTACCGGGTCAAGGAATTCATGGTCGCCTTCCTTGTCCTCGAGACCTTCATGGTCGGGGTCTTTTGCTCTCTCGATTTCGTCCAATTTTATGTGTTCTTCGAAGGCGTGCTGATCCCGATGTTCTTGATCATCGGGATCTGGGGCGGCTCGAACCGGATCTATTCGGCTTTCAAGTTTTTTCTCTACACATTGCTCGGCTCGGTGCTGATGCTGCTCGCCGTCCTTGCCGTCTATTTTCAGACCGGGACCACAGATATCGAATACGCGCTGGCCCACAGCGAGCTGTTTCCCGCCTGCCTGCAGAAATGGCTGTGGCTGGCGTTTTTTGCGTCCTTCGCCGTCAAGGTCCCGATGTGGCCGGTGCACACCTGGCTGCCCGACGCTCATGTGGAGGCCCCGACGGCGGGTTCGGTGATCCTCGCGGGAATTCTGCTAAAGCTCGGCGGCTACGGCTTTATTCGCTTCTCCTTGCCGATCTTTCCGCTAGCCTCGGCGTATTTCACGCCGCTGATCTTCGCGCTCAGCGCCATTGCGGTGATTTACACCTCGCTCGTGGCATTGGCGCAGCTCGACATGAAAAAGCTGGTCGCCTACTCGTCGATCGCCCATATGGGGTTTGTCACAATGGGCACATTTGCCGTGACCAGTGAGGCGGTGCAGGGCGCCGTCATCCAGATGTTGAGCCACGGGCTCGTCTCGGGTGCCCTGTTTCTCTGCGTCGGCGTCCTTTATGACCGACTGCACACCCACGAGATCGCCCGCTTTGGCGGGCTCGTGCACCGCATGCCGGCCTATGCCTTCGTCCTGATGGTGTTCACATTGGCGGCGATCGGACTGCCGGGCACCAGCGGTTTCGTCGGCGAGTTTCTGATCCTTCTCGGAACTTTCAGGGTCAACACGCTCGAATGCACCCTCGCGGCGACGGCTTTGTTTCTAGGCCCGATGTACATGCTCTACATGTACCGGCGGGTGATTTTCGGCACGCTCACCCGCGCCGACCTCCGCGGTATGCTCGATCTGAGCGCACGCGAGAAGGCGTTGTTTGTTCCGCTGCTCGTCTTGGTAATTTGGATGGGAGTTTACCCGCTCTCGTTCTTGCGTCCGATCCAGGCATCCGTCGATCATCTGGTCCAGCAGGTGACGGCCGCCACCGAGGCAGCGGGCATGCGCCGCGCCAGCCTGCGATGATACCGGACACGCAGATAAATTTCCGTCGCGCCGATCTCCCTTTTCTCCTCTCCCCCCGCCGGCCGGGGGGAGAGGGTAGGGTGAGGGGGGCCAACGGGCCAGGTCGCGCCACGACCCACCTCACCCTCCCGCCGCTGCGCGACGGGCCCCTCCCTCTCCCCCCTGCAGGGCGGAGAGGGGCTTGTGGGAAGGCCTAAGGTTCTTCGTCGATGCCGGTATTTCCAGTTCCTGACATCGCGCCGGCGCTGTCCGAGATCATTCTCGCCGCGGGCGCGATGGCGCTGCTGATATTCGGCGCGATCAGCGGCGAGAAGTCGACGCGGACGGTTTCGTGGCTCGCCATCGGGGTGCTGATCATCGCCCTCGTCGTTTCCCTGATGCAGGGAGGCGAACGGCGTCTCGGTTTCTACGGAATGTTCGTGACCGACGCTTTCGCCCTGTTCATGAAGACCCTGGTGCTGATCGGCTCGGCGGTAACGGTCCTGATCGGGATGCGCTACAACGAGGATCAAGGGATCGCCCGGTTCGAGTTCCCGGTGCTCGTGCTGCTGTCGACGACCGGGATGATGGTCATGATCTCGGCGAATGACCTGATCACCCTTTATGTCGGCCTCGAATTGCAGAATTTGGCGCTCTATGTCGTCGCCGCCTTCAATCGCGACTCGACCCGATCGAGCGAAGCCGGGCTCAAATATTTCGTCCTCGGCGCGCTGTCGTCGGGAATGCTGCTGTATGGCGCTTCGCTGATTTACGGGTTTACCGGCACCACCGCATTCAGCGAGATCGCCAAACTGGTGGCGGGCGGCGCGGCACCTTCGATCGGTGTCGTTATAGGCATCGTCTTCGTCGTCGTCGGCCTCGCCTTCAAAGTCTCGGCGGTGCCGTTCCATATGTGGACGCCCGATGTCTACGAGGGTGCGCCGACCCCGGTGACGGCTTTTTTCGCGGTAGCACCGAAGATTGCCGCACTCGCCCTCTTTATTCGCTTTATGATCGAACCGTTCGGTCCGCTGCTCGGCGAATGGCGTCAGGTCATCATCTTTCTGTCGATCGCCTCGATGGTGCTGGGCGCGGTCGCCGCAGTCGCCCAAGAAAGCATCAAGCGCCTGATGGCCTACAGCTCGATCAGCCATGTCGGCTATGCGCTGATCGGACTCGCGACCGGCACGGCGGCCGGCATACGCGGCGTGCTGGTCTATATGGCGATCTACCTCTTTATGACGGTCGGCACCTGGGCGGTGATCCTGTGCATGCGCCGCAACGGCCGCATGCTCGAAGGGATTTCGGATCTCGCCGGGTTGTCGCGCTCGCAACCGGGGCTCGCATTGGCCTTGGCTATTTTCATGTTCGCGCTGAGCGGGATACCGCCGACTGCCGGGTTCTTCGCCAAGCTCTACGTCTTTCTCGCCGCCATTGACGCAAAACTCGCCGGACTGGCGGTCATCGGCGTCGTGACCAGCGTTGTCTCGGCGTTTTACTATCTTCGGGTCGTCAAGGTCATGTATTTCGACGAGCCGGTCGGCGCCTTCGACCGGCCGTTGACTGCGGAGCTAAAAGGTGTGCTGTTCGTCACTGCCGTGGTCACGTTGTTCTTTTTCATCCTTCCCGGTCCGATCGTCGGCGGCGCCGAGGCCGCCGCTGCGGCGCTCTTTACCCGATGACCGAAAGGCAGCCGAGGCTGCCGCCGGGCTATCGGCTAGTTTGTTACGACTCGATCGGGAGTACAAACGACGAGGCGAAGCATCGGGCCCACGATGGTGCGGAACAAGGTACCCTCGTATGGGCGCTCGAGCAGAGCGCCGGTCACGGGCGTCGCGGGCGCGTCTGGAGCTCTCCGCGAGGCAATCTCTATCTTTCGCTGATTTTGCGGCCCGATTGCCCCGTAGGCAGCGCGGCGCAGCTTGGCTTTGTTGCGGCCTTGGCGGTGGGGGGTGCGCTTCGTGCGATACTGCCGCGAATTGAACGACTGGCGTATAAATGGCCGAACGATGTGCTGCTGAACGGCCGTAAAATCGCCGGCGTTCTTCTTGAATCCGAGACGGTCGGGTCCGAGAAGTTGAGCTTTGTCGTGCTCGGCATCGGGGTCAATTTGATGGCTTCGCCGCAAGGGACGGAATTTCCCGCGACCTCCATTATGGAAGAGGGCTTTGACGAAGTCGTACCAGAAGTAATGCTCGAGGAGTTCGCGGCGCATTTCCAAATGTGGTTCGCGAAGTGGCGCGCGGAAGGCTTTGCGCCGGTTCGTGCCGCCTGGTCGGCTGCCGCAGCAATCGTTCGCGGCGAGCCGATCCGGGTCCGGCTCGAGTCTCGCGCTTTATGCGGCCGCTTTCTCGATCTGGATCACGAGGGAAATCTCTTGCTCGACTGTGCCGGGGAATGCCGGCGCATTGCCGCTGGTGAAGTCTTCCCGGCCGCGTGAAAGAAGCTGCATGCTCCTTGCCATCAATGCCAATAACACCAACACTGTATTCGCGATCTGGGATGGCGCCGATCTCAAGGGCAGCTGGCGCACCGCGACCGAAGGCAAGCGTACGGCCGACGAATATGTCGTCTGGCTCGATCATCTATTGTCGCTGGAAGGCCTGGCGCGGGGCAATGTCGATGGCGCGGTGATTGCCAGTGTCGTGCCCGACGTCAATTTCAATATCGTTACGCTGTGCCGGAGATATTGCCACACCGATCCGCTCGTGGTCGGCGAGAAGGGCGTGATGCTCGGCACCAATGCGCTGGTAGACCGGCCGGAGGAAGTCGGCGCCGACCGGCTTGTCAATACCATCGCGGCGCACGACCGGTACAAGGGTCCGCTGATCGTCGTCGATTTCGGCACCGCCACCACCTTCGACGTGGTCGACCGGGACGGCAATTATTGCGGCGGAGTAATCGCGCCGGGGATCAATCTGTCATTGCATGCGTTGGAAATGGCGGCGGCGAAGCTCCCCAGCATTCGTATCCGCCGCACCGAACGCGTTATCGGGAAGGACACGGTGAGCTGCATGCAGTCCGGCATCTATTGGGGTTACATCGGACTGGTCGAGGGGCTGGTGCAGCGCATCCGGGCCGAGCGTGGCGAGCGCATGGACGTCATCGCCACCGGCGGGCTCGCCCCACTGTTCGCCGGGGCTAGTATCATCGAGCATGTCGATTCCGATCTGGCCTTGTGGGGCCTCCGCCTGATCTACCGCCGCAACCGCAACAAATGAACCATCCGCCTTTGCAGCCGGGGGCCCGGCCGGATTACCGCGACCCCAACGCGCTCTTCTTTGTCCCGCTCGGCGGTGCGGGCGAAATCGGGATGAACCTGAATGTTTACGGCTATCAGGGCGACTGGCTGATCATCGATTGCGGCGTCACCTTCGGAGATGATTCGCAGCCGGGGCTCGAAGTCGTCATGCCCGATCCCGCGTTTATCGTCGAACGCCGCGATCGCTTGCTCGGGATTGTCGCGACCCATGCGCACGAGGATCATATCGGGGCCATTCCCTATCTGTGGAGGCAGTTGCGCTGCCCGATCTGGGCGACCCCGTTCACCGCCTCGTTCTTGCGCGCCAAGCTAGCCGAGACCGGGTTCGCTGATCAGGTCAAGATCAATGTCGTGCCCTTGTCGGGCCGGTTCACGATCGGCCCGTTCGACCTCGAACTGATCACCCTCACGCATTCGATCCCGGAACCAAATGCAGTCGCTCTGCGCACGCCCATTGGAACTGTATTGCATACCGGCGACTGGAAGTTCGATCCGGACCCGCTGATCGGCCCGACCGCGGACGAGGCCGCCTTGCGGAGGCTCGGCGACGAAGGCGTCCTCGCATTGGTCGGGGATTCGACAAACGCGCTGCGGCCCGGCACCTCCGGGTCGGAGGCGGAGCTGCGCCGTTCGCTGACGGATCTGATCGGCCGCTACGATGCGCGGGTCGCAGTCGCCTGCTTCGCCTCGAATGTCGCGCGCCTCGAAACCATTGCCCACGCAGCCAAGGCCCATGGGCGAGAGGTGGCGCTGGTCGGCCGGTCGCTGTGGCGGATCGACAAGGCGGCCCGCGAGAACGGTTACCTGACGGATCTGCCGCGCTTTCTGACCGAGGATGAGGCGGGCTACATCCCGCGCGACCGGATCGTGACGATCTGCACCGGCAGCCAAGGCGAGCCGCGCGCGGCCCTGTCGCGGATCGCCCGCGACGACCACCCGCACGTCGTGCTCGAGACCGGGGATGTCGTCATTTTTTCGTCGCGCATCATTCCGGGTAATGAAAGGGCGATCAATCGGCTGCAGAACGCGCTGGTTCGGCTCGGAGTGGAGATCGTCACGGAGGAGGACCATTTCGTCCATGTCTCGGGGCATCCGGCCCGCGACGAGCTGGTGCGCATGTACCAGATGGTCCGCCCGCAAATTGCCGTCCCGGTGCACGGCGAGGCCCGTCACCTGATCGCGCATGCCGAGCTCGCGGGCGAATGCCAGGTTCAGCAGCCGCTCGTCATTCAGAACGGGGACATGGTCCGGCTCGCGGCGAGCGGCGCCAGGGTCGTCGACGAGGTGCCGGTCGGCAGGCTCGCCAGCGACGGCAAGGGTCTGCTGCCGGTCGACGGCACGGCGCTGAAGGACCGTCGTCGCGTCACTTTCAACGGCAGCGCCGTTGCCACCTTGGTCCTCGATCGCCGTGGCCAGCCCCTGGCGCCGCCGACGATCAGCACGATCGGTGTAGTCGAACTGGCCGCTGCCGAGGCGGCAGCGCCCGCCCTTCGGAACGCAGTGGAACGTGCGCTCGACGAGCTGCCGGCGAACCTGCGCCGCGACGACGAGGCGGTGCGCGATGCGGCTCGCCGAGCTCTGCGCCGCGTCCTCAATGAACGCTTCGGCAAGCGGCCGCTGGTCGAAATTCATCTGGTCCGGATTTGAGATCCGATGGTGAGGTTGGGATGATCGGCAGGCTTAATCATGTCGCGATAGTCGTGCCCGACCTCGCTGCCGCGAGCGCGACCTATCGGCAGACCCTCGGCGCCCGCGTTTCGGAGCCGTGTCCGCTGCCGGCGCATGGCGTCACCGTAGTTTTTGTCGAGCTGCCTAACACCAAGATCGAGCTGCTCGAACCACTCGGCCCGACCTCGCCGGTAAAGGCCTTTCTCGAACGCAATCCGGCGGGCGGAATGCACCACATCTGTTACGAGGTCGACGACATCATCAAAGCGCGGGATCGGCTGCGGGCGGACGGCGCGAGAGTGCTCGGCGATGGCGAGCCACGGCTGGGGGCGCATGACAAGCCGGTGCTCTTTCTGCATCCGAAGGATTTTTGTGGAACCCTCATCGAGCTCGAGCAGGCATGAGGCGGGCGGGCTCGGCGCCGCGCAGCCTGATGGCTTGGGTCACCGGAATTATCGTCTACGTGCTCGTCTGGTGGATCACGCTTTTCGCCGTGCTGCCACTGTGGGTGACACCCGCCGAACCGGACGACCCGGGTCACGCCGCAGGGGCGCCGCAGCGGCCGCGATTGTTGCTGAAGATGGCGATCACGACGGTGGTTTCGGCACTCATCTGGCTGGCAATATACCTGTTGGTGAGATCTCCCTGGCTCAGTTTCCGCGAGCCCTGAGTTGAGCGCCGCCTATTGCCGAATTGCGCCAGGCCATCCGGTGCACGCCCGCTATCATGATGGCGAATACGGCTTTCCGACCAGCGAGGAGAGCGTGCTGTTCGAGCGGCTCGTCCTCGAGATCAACCAGGCGGGATTGTCGTGGCTGACTATCCTCAAAAAAAGGGCGGCTTTTCGCGCGGCCTTTGCGGATTTCGACGTCGACCGTGTCGCCGCCTTCGGGCCAGCCGATACCGACCGCCTGCTCGCAGATTTGGGGATCATCCGCAACCGGCTCAAAATCGAAGCGGCGGCCGAGAATGCGCGGCGCATCCAGACGTTGCGAAAGTCGCACGGCTCGCTCGTCGGCTGGCTCGAGGCCCACCACCCGCGATCGCCGCAGGAATGGACGCGGCTCTTTCGGCAGACCTTTCGCTTCACCGGCGGGCAGATCGTCAACGAGTTCCTGATGAGCGTCGGTTATCTGCCTGGGGCGCATGAACCGGATTGCCCGGCCTTTGCCCGAATACTCGACCTGTCGCCGCCTTGGGCGCGGACGAGCGGCGTGGCACCGATGCCCGTCCGAGTTTGACGATGGTAACGTTTCTGTCAGAATCTCCGCGAAACCATGTTCCATTGGAGGTGGCCTGAATGTCGTTGCGGCAGAAATACCTCAGGGTACTTTCGCAGCTCATGCCGGCCGGCGCGGTCGGCGTGTCCCTGCTGCTCGGCGCCGCGCCGGGCGATGCCGCTCAGCATCCGTCGGACTCACGATCGGCGGCTGCGGACCGCTCCCCTGTTGCCGAACGGCTGGCCGCCATTCGCCAAGCGGTTTCCGATATTGCCGGAGACGCCCTCAGATCGCGCTCCGATGAGCAGCAGCTCGCCTGGGGTAATTGGTGGCGCAACGGCGGATGGCGAAACGGCGGCTGGGGCAATTGGCGCAACGGTTGGCACAATGGCGGCTGGCACAATTGGTGGCACAATTGGTGAGCGCCGCGCGGGTTTGACCGGAGGCAGCGTCCCTTGCTATAAAAGCCCCGGGGTATGTCGCGCATTCGCTTAAGCGATGTTTGATCAGGGGAGGGGTTTTGTGTCGCTGCGGCAGAAATACGTCAAGATCCTGTCCGGCATGCTTCCCGCCGGCGCGGTCGGCATGTCGCTGTTGCTCGGCTCGACGACGCCGAGTGTTGCCAACGAGCATCCGGCGGCCTCTCAACCTTCCGCCTTGGATAAGGATCGATTGTCGGAGCGGCTGGCCGCTATCCGCGAAGCCGTCTCCGCCGTGGCTGAACCCGACGGCGGGGCTGCCAAGCCGGATAGCCGAAATCGCCAGCTCGCCTGGGGAAATTGGTGGGGCGGAGGCTGGGGCTACCGTCCTTGGGGCGGCTATTATCCCTATGGCTATGGCTGGCCTAATTGGAACAATTGGCATAACTGGAACAATTGGAACAACTTTTGGCGTAATTGGTAGCCTGGTCCGCCGAGGGCAACCGGCGAGCCGACTCGTGCCGACGATAGAACTGCTGGTCGTTCAGCCTACGCCGTTCTGCAACATCGATTGCAGGTATTGTTACCTCCCGGACCGGAATTCGAAAGCGGTCGTCGCTCCGGAAACGCTGTCTAACCTCTTCTCGCAAGTATTCGCGTCAGGGTGGGTGCGGGACTGTCTGTCGGTAGTATGGCACGCCGGCGAACCGCTGGTCTTGCCGGTCGAGTTCTACCGCAATGCCTTCCGCACCATCGAGGCGCTGAAGCCGGCGGAGCTGACGGTGGCGCATTCCTTCCAGACGAATGGGACATTGATCGACGAGGCGTGGTGCGATTTCTTTGCCGAGCAGCACGTCAATGTCGGCGTCAGCATCGACGGGCCAAAGCGCCTGAACGACCGCAACCGGGTGACCCGCGCCGGGCGCGGCACCTTCGACAAGACGATCGCCGGCATCCGCTTGCTGCGCCGTAACGGGGTCCCGTTTCACGTGATTTCGGTGCTGTCGCTGGACAGCATGCTGGCGCCCGCGGAGATGTTCGATTTCTACCTCGCAGAAGGCATCGAGCAAGTGTGCTTCAATGTCGAAGAATCCGAGGGCGACCACGTCTCGCAGTCCTTTGCCGACAGTGGGGTCGAGACCGCGTATTACCGGTTCCTGAGCGAGTTTTGGCGGTTGTCGTCGGCTATGCCTGGGAAGATCACGTTCATTCGTGAAATCGAGCACGCGCTGCAGCAGGTGATCCGCCCCAAGGATGCGCCGTTCGGCAATCAGCTGGTCGAGCCTTTTGCCATCACCAGCATGGATTGGGCCGGCAATATCTCTACATTCTCGCCCGAGCTGCTCGGCCTGAAGAATGCGCAATACGACGATTTCCTCGTTAGGGAACATCAATCGTGACAGGCTCGTCGATATGCCGCTGCGGGCGAACTTCGTCAGGATGCTCCAAGACATTGAGGCAGGCGTGGCGATGTGCCGCGACAGCTGTGAGTATTTCAGCGTGTGCGGCGGGGGTGAGCCGGTCAACAAGCTTGCCGAGAACGGGACCTTTATCAGCACCGAGACCACCTATTGCCGCCTGACCAAGATGCGGGCAACCGATCTCGTGCTCGATGCGCTCGAGCGTGTGCAGCCGGGCATGTCCGACCAAAATAATCCGCGCATTCCTTGCATCGAGATGGCAGAGCGGGCGCAGATCAGAATGCCCGCTGGGGATGAACACTGGTAATTCGGAGGATATGATGAATATGAGGTTCCCCCGCTTGGGCGCGTTGGCAATAGCTGCTGCAATGCAGGCCGGTTTGGCCGGCCTCGCGTTCGCGCAGGGCGGCCCGCCGCCATCCGGAGCCCCCGGGCAGCCGCAAGGATACGCCGGCGGTGGCGCAGCACAGATGGTCGAACCCACCGAATCGATGAAACGACCCCGGGGACTGAACTCCCAGTGCTCTACGTCACCGGCGTCGAGGTGATGCGGACCTCGACCGATCCCAAGCTCGACATCGTCCGGGTCACGGGGCTCACCGGATCGCAGGGCTGGAGCGCCCCGCAGCTGGTACCGACATTTGTCGGAAAGCCTTTGGATGGGGTCCTCGATCTGCAATTTATCGCGACGAGCCGCAGCAGACACAGCCGGCCGAAGGTTTTGTGCCTATTGGCGCGGTGTTTCCACTGGAGGAGGGCCACCTATTCAAAGGGGTGCGCGTGCGTGCCTCCGAGAATGCGATCGAAGTCAAGCAGATGCCGGGGATGAACCAGGCGCAGATCAACGTCAATGACTGCAAGGACTGCGTCGGCAAGAAGTTTGCCGAGCGTGGTCAGGCGCAGGCGGGTCAGCAAGGCGTCGTTCGTCAGGAGGATCTCCCCAAGGTGTTGCGGTGGATCGTACCGTCGCGTGGCATCAGGGGGATTACGCATGATCCAAACCGTCTCAATTTGATCCTCGGCGACGACAACACGATCATCGCGGCTTACTGGGAATAGCCGACGCAATATATGCTCAGTCCTCGATCGAAGCGGCGAGGATCAGGCTCAATTGACAAAGCGGCCGGCCTGTTTCGGCGGCCCAGATGTTGAAGCAGCTCTGGACACCGGCGCGATCCTTGCGGTTCTTCGGCGGCGCATCGAGCGCTCCCCAGTGCTTCAGTGCTGCGATGACCGACGGCGTCAGGATAAAGGTGTCCTTGCCGACCATGCGCAGAAATGTCGGGCCCGAGTTCCCGCCCATCTGGTTGAAGCGTTTCGCCAACGCCTCCCACAGCTCGACGATTTCTGTCCCGGGCCAGTTGGCAAGCCACGCACCAAAGCTACCGTGTTCTTCTGAGAGCGCGATCATCGCGGCGGCATTGTCGCGCACCGATTTTAGCTTGCCCCAATGGCGGATCAGCCGGGCATCGCCGAGCAGCGCCTCCACTGCCTCGTCCGACATTGCGCGCACGCGGCGCGGCTGGAAACCGTTGAAGACCTCCTCGAAAGCCGGCCATTTCGCGTCGACGAGGCTGTGCTTGAGACCGGCCCGGAAGATCCTGAGCGACATCTGAGACAGATAGCGGTCGTCCGGCACTGCCGCGAGCTCGGCGGCCGAGCGCGGCTGCGGCAGGCGTGCTTCGAGCACCGCGGCGCCGAACCGGGTGCGCGCCGCTTCGAGGATCGAGGTAAAAGGAGGCAGCGACATCGATGTCTCTCCGCCCACTATGGCTTACGAGCCACGGCGTAAATGACGTTGGTCTCGACGGAAGTGACGTTGTGCGAGCGTATGTAGGCGAGATTGGCGTCGCGCAGCCGTTCTGCGATCTCCGGTTCCATCTGGTCGACAGTCCAGCGGTAGCCAGACCCGAGCACCATTGACCACCAATCCTGCGGCGATTGCAGCTCTTGCCTGCCGTCCTCGGGAACGATCGCCGCCTCTGCAATCCCGGCTTCGGTGAAAAGCTGGCGCAACGCCGCCGGGTCTGCAATCCGGTCCCACGGGTTGAACGCGGCATGAAGATCGGGGCGTAATTCCTTTACCGCCGCCCACCAACCGGTCGAACCGGGCTCCCACACCCGTGGCCCCCAGGTGGTAATGGCCAATTGGCCGTTGCGGCGTACCATCCGCCACAGTTCTCTGATCTGCTTCGCCACGTCCGGCACAAAGAAGATCGCGAATACACACATCACCGCATCGAAGTGCTGGTCTAGATATCCCAAGTTCTCCATATCGCCGTGGCGGAATTCTATGTTCTCGAGGTTCCGGGTCGCCGCCTTGTGTCGAGCGATTTCGAGTAGCCGGTCGGCCAGATCGACCGCGATTACCTTGCCCTTCGGTCCGACGTTCCCAGCGGCAGGAATTGCCGATGCACCGGTACCGCAGCCGACGTCGAGGACGGTCGCACCGGGGTGCAGGGCGAGCCGCTCGACGGTGCGCCGGCCATATTTCGCCCACAGACCGAGCGCCTCGTCATCGAAATGATCCGCGGCAGCGTTATAGGCCGCCGCCGCTTTGATCTTGACCGGATCCGTGATCGTCAGCATCGGAGCCTTCCGTTCGTTTACCGGTCGAGCCAGACATCTTCCATGCGCCAGCCATTATAGATGCTGTTCACCTGAAGGTTGAGGCCCTTCAATTCGGGGCGCCAGCAGGTGCCCTGGCGCATGTGGTAGAGGATGGGCCGCACCACGTCCTCCTGCAATTTGCTGTCGATCTGCCACACCAGATGCTTGCGCTTTTCCTGGTCCAGCTCCATCGATTGCTGATCGATCAGCTTGTCGAGCTCGCGGTTGCAGTATTTCGTGTAATTGCGGTTCGAGTCGCAGATATAATTCTCATAGAAATTCTGGTCGGGATCGTCGAGCCCGCTGCCCACCAGGCTTTGCGCAAAGGTGAAGTCGCCGCGGATCAGCCGCGGCAACCAATTCGCCGTTTCGACCAGCTCGATCTCGGTGTCGATCCAGATCTGTTTCAGCTGGTCGGAGAGGATCGTCGCCGGGTCGCGATAGATCGGCAGGTTGCGCGCCGAGATCTTGACCGCGAGCCGCTTGTCCGGTCCGTAGCCCGAGCGACTGCATGATCTTGCGGGCCTCCTCCCGCCGCTTCTGCACGTCGGGCTCGTAACCCGGCAACTTCTCCATCATTTCCTTTGGCATTGCCCAAAGGCCCTCGGGTCGCCGGCAGCATTGCCGTGCCGATGTCGCCTTGGCCTTCGCCAAGAATGTCGATAAAGGCCTGGTGATCGATCGTCATTGCGATCGCCCGGCGCAGCTCCAGATTGTCGAACGGCGGCTTGCGGGTGATCAGCAAATTCGGCGCGACATTCTCCGGCGTCACCTCGCAGATCGCCTGCGGCATTTGGCTGTGCACGTCCTTCAGCATCGGGATCGTGACCTCATAGGGAAAGGTCATGTCGAACTGCCCGGCAATAAAGGCGAGCATCGCGGTGGATCGGTTCGGGATGATCGTCCACTCGGCGCCATCGAGATAGGGGCGGCCGGGCTTCCAGTAATCCGGGTTGCGCGTCACCTTGATGGACTGGTTGGGCTTGAACTCGACGAATTTGAACGGCCCGGTGCCGATCGGATGCGCCCGCATCTGAGCCGGCGAGACGTGGCAAGGATAGATCGGCGTGAACCCCGCGGCGAGCAATTCGATGAAAGCAGGCTGTGGCCGCTTCAGGTGAAATGTCGCCTGCCGGTCGCCCTCGGTCGTGACCTCCTTGAGGTTGATCCACCAGGCTTCGCGGGCATTGACGCGCAGCTTCTCCTTGGCTTTGCCCTGCACCAGATCGAAGGTGCATTTGACGTCCGCGGCGGTGAACGGCTTGCCGTCATGCCATTTGACGCCATCGCGCAATTTGAAGGTCAGCTCGGTCCCGTCCTCGCTCCACGACCAGCTCTCGGCAAGATCAGGAACGATCGACTTCAAGCTGTTCTGCTTTACATTCGGGTCGAACATGACGAGATTGTTGAAGACCCCCATGATCGGCGCGACGATCGAGATCGTCCCTTCCTCGAGAATCGACATGTTCCCGGGGCTGTCCCGGTGCCACACCCGCAGAGTGCCACCCTGTTTTTGTGCCTGTGCTGTGCCGGCAAGGATCAAGCCGAGCAACAAACCTGCCGCCGCCGCGGCGCACTGACCAAGTTTCACCTGTTTCCTCCAACTGGCGGACGGGCTCCGACGCCATCGAGACAACCGTGACGGCTCCGGCCGGTCAACCGGGAATTAGTTGGGCATAGGGGCCATGCGTGCTTCGAGACGCGCCCCTTTTGGGCGCTCCTCAGCATGAGGTATTGTCTTAGACGGCATAAAGCGAACCCACCTCATCCTGAGGAGACCGCAAAGCGGTCGTCTCGAAGGACGCACCGAGGTGAGCCAAGCGAGTTGAGGAGCGGTAGCCATGAAGCTGATGTGGTTTCACCTGATGCCCTATACCGAATTGCCGGACGACTTCCGCGAGAAGCATCCCTCGGTATGGGTCGACATCCATTCCTCGCTGTTCGACCCGCGGCGCGCGCATCACATGTACAACGACTTTATGGACGAGCTCGAATTCGCCGCCGAATGCGGCTTCGACGCGGTCTGCGTCAACGAGCACCACTCCAATGGCTACGGGCTGATGCCGTCGCCCAATCTGATCGCTTCGGCGCTGTCTCGGCGTACGACGGATACCGCCTTATGCGTGATGGGCAATTCCTTGGCGCTCTACAACCCGCCGACCCGGGTCGCCGAAGAATTCGCGATGATCGACTGCATCTCGGGAGGACGGCTCATCGCTGGTTTCCCGGTCGGCACGCCGATGGACACCTGTTTTGCCTATGGGCAGAACCCGAGCATGCTGCGCGACCGCTATTACGAGGCGCACGACCTCGTGATGCGGGCGTGGACCGAGCAGGACACCTTCGCGTTCAACGGCCGGTTCAACCAGCAGCGTTATGTCAATATCTGGCCGCGGCCCATCCAAAAGCCGCACCCGCCAGTGTGGATCCCGGGCGGCGGCTCGGTCGAGACGTGGCAGTGGTGCGCGCAGATGGACTATGTCTACGCCTATCTGTCCTATTTCGGCTTCAAGGACGGCCGCGCGACGATGCACGGCTTCTGGGAGGAGATGGACAGGCTCGGCAAGGAGCGGAACCCGTACCGAGCCGGGTTCCTCCAATCCGTCGGCGTTGCCGAGAGCCGCGAGGAGGCGATGCGCCTCTACCGCGAGCCCGCCGAATATTTCTATGGCCGCTGCCTGCGCGTCGATCCGCGCTGGGCGATGCCGCCCGGCTATATCACCGAGGCGACGCAGCGCGCCGGCATCATCGGCCAGATCGGCCGCGCCGCGAGCCTCCAGGCCCGCCAGGCGGCGCGCGCGACGACGCGAATGGAGGACATCGTCGAGCGCGGCTATGTCATCATCGGCTCGCCCGACGAGGTCGTCGAGCAATTGACCGAGCTGGCGACCGACCTCAATGTCGGCCACCTGATGCTGCTGATGCAGTTCGGCAGCATGGGCAAGGAATCTCGCCGCGTACAACACCAAGCTCTTCGCCGAACGGGTACTGCCACAGCTGCGCGGCCTGTTCTCACGAATGGGAAGACAAATGGTGGCCGCAGCCGATGCCCCGGCCCGAACGCGCCGAGGTCCCGGCCTTCCAGGCGTCTTTAGCGGCCGAATAGCCCCCACGACCGGATCGCGCGACGTGTGCTCGGGCGGTTGAGCCGAGGAAATCATGGCGGCGCCACGGGTTCGAAGCAGAGAGTGCCCTCGTAGCGCAGAGTCAGCTGGAACTTGTTCAAATCGATTGCGCCAAAGGCGAAGATCTCGCCGGTCGCGCCCTCGGACCAGCCGGTCCCGGCGAGATAATCCCCTGCGAACGGGCGGGTATACTGGTGGCCAGCAGCGTAGATCGGCATCCTTGAAGAAGATCGTATCGCCGGTATCGGTCACCCAATGGTGATGGTTGTGCAGTAAATTTCCAATGCTCGCAACCGGCAGCTGAGGATCGCGCACTCGCTCGCTTTCGGTACCTAAAGCCCCATGGCTTGATCAACTCGTGGAAGTGAGCTCCTTGCGGGAGTAAAGCCTTCATAAGAGACATCGATCACCCCAGTGAGCAATGCCCGCTGTCCGCCGCCTCGCCGCAATCCTCGCCGCCGATGTGGCGGGCTACTCGCGCCTGATGGGCGCGGACGAGGAAGGCACGCACGAGCGCCTCAAGGCGCATCTCCGCGAGCTCGTCGACCCGAAGATCAGCGAGCATCGGGGCCGCATCGTCAAGAACACCGGCGACGGCCTGCTGGCGGAATTCGCGAGCGTCGTCGACGCGGTGCGCTGTGCCGCCGAGGTGCAGCGGGCGATGATCGACCGCGAGCCCGATGTGCCCGACGAGCGGCGGATCAGGTTCCGCATCGGGATCAATCTCGGCGACGTCATCGTCGAGGATGACGACATCTTTGGCGACGGCGTCAATGTCGCGGCTCGCCTGGAAGCCTCGCTGAGCCGGGCGGGATCTGCATCTCGCGGACGGTGCGAGACCAAATCCGCGACAAGCTGCGCCTACCCTATCGAGGATCTCGGCGAGCAGAGCGTCAAAAATATCGCTCGGCCGGTGCGGGTCTATGCACTGCGCCCCGAAGCCATCGCCGATCTGCCGGCATCGAGCGTGCCGCCGCATTCCGCCAATCTCGCAGGCTGCCGTCGCGCCGCGCCTGTCGATCGTGGTGCTGCCATTTGCCAATCTAAGCAACGACCCGGAGCAGCAATATTTCGCAGACGGGATCACCGAGGATCTGACGACCGATCTGTCGCGGCTCGCGGACATGCTCGTGATCTCGCACAACACTGCGTTCACCTACCGGAACAAACCGGTCGACACGAAGCAGATCGGCCGCGAACTGCGCGTGCGCTATGTGCTGGAAGGGAGCGTCCGTCGGCTCGGGCAACCGTGTCCGCGTCAACGCCCAGCTGATCGACGCCGAGACCGACGGGCATTTTGGGCCGATCGCTTTGACGGCGACACGAGCGATCTGTTCGCGCTGCAAGACGAGATCACGAGCCAGATCGCGTTCGCGCTCAATATCGAGCTGACCGTTGCGGAAGCCGCCCGTCCAACTGAGCATCCAGACGCGCTGGATTACCTCTTTCGCGGGCGCGTCCTGTTTCCGAGGCAGCCGCCTTCTCGACGACAATTTCGCGCAGGCGATTGGTCTGCTACGAGCGGGCGTTGGCGCTCGACCCGCAGTCCGCCGAGGTACAGACCTATCTGGCGGGGTATTGGTGAACCGCGTCGTCACGTTCATGACCGATACAGCCGCGGCCGACCTTGCGCGCGCGGAAGACCTGATCGATCAAGCCTTGGCGACATCACCCCGCAGCTCCTATGCGCATTACGTGAAAGGCACCGTGCTGCGCGCTCAAAGCCGATGGAACGAAGCCATTCTCCGACTTCGAGACGTCGCTCTCGCTTAATCGTAGCTCGGTCGGCGCATTACGGGGGCTCGGCTGGTGCAAACTCTACACCGGATCGATGGACGAGGCGATCCCGATCGCAGAGCAAGCCATCCGCCTCAGTCCCCGCGATCCCACGATCGGTTTTCGATACTTAATGATCGGAACGGTGCATCTGCTGCAATCGCGCACCGATGAAGCGATCATCTGGTTCGAAAAAGCGCGCAGTGTCACGCCCGATGTGCCGAATATCACGGGGGCGTCTCGCCGCCGCCTATGCCCTCAAAGGCGAGACCGAACGCGCTACCGCCGAACTCGCGGAAGCCCGCAGATTGGCCGGAGGAGTTTTTTCCAGCATCGCCGGAGTGAAGGCCGCTGCATCTTTTGGGGTGCCGAAGATCCACCCCTTGTTCGAAGCCACTTATCTCGCCGGCCTGCGCAAGGCGGGAATGCCGGAGGAGTGAAGCGGACCGGAGTAGCGGCAGAAGATGGCCATAGTTGCGTTGTATCTTCGCGAATCCGCTGGCCGAAGAAGTTGCCCCAACAGGGTGCGGGAAATGCTGAAGCATTGTCATTCCGGGGCGCGGGCTTTGCCCGCGAACCTGAAATCCATGAACACGAACCGATAAAAGCAGTGGTTCGGCCTGTGTTCCTGGCTTCCGGGCCCGGCCCTGAAGGGCCGTCCCGGAATGACGGCCGAAGGCGACGCTGTGAGGGAGGCCGCGCAACCCAGGGATCAAGCTGGACAAGGGTGCTAGTACTAGCGATGCTGAAATTGCCACAATTGCATCGTAGCATCGCCGGCATCGGGTGCCCGCGAGCGGGTACGAAATTATCATTTGAGGAGTTGGGCATCCCTGATCTCGACCTGATAAAACAGGCGGAACAGGGTGCGTTCCCTGCCCCAAGCCGGCCGTTCTGATTTTGACAAACCAAGCGGGAGAGATGCTTTGAAACACACTATCGCAGCCCTCGTGACGGCAGGCGGGTTCCTCGCCGCGTCTCTTTTGGCCGCACCGGCGGCGAGGGCCGCGGAGGTGTTTACGCTGACCTCGCCGGCGATCCAGGACAACGGCACCCTGGCGACAAAAAATGCGTGCAGCGACAAGCAGAGAAGCCCGAATTGCGTCGGCGAGAACATCTCGCCGCCGCTCGCGTGGTCGAACCCGCCGGACGGCACCAAGAGCTTTGCCCTCGTGCTGGTCGATCCCGAAGGACGCGCCCCGGCCGGCTTCACGCACATGGTGGTCTACGGCATCCCCGCCGACGTGAAGGGCTTTGCCGAGGGGGAACTCAGCAAGCCCTCCGACAAGTTCGTCGGCGGCAAGAGCTCAACGAACCAGGGGGTCTATTTCGGCCCGGGCACGCCGCCAAACACCGATTGGCACCACTATACGTGGACGATAATCGCCACCGACCTCGACCCCAAGGCGCTGCAGCCGGGTATGACACGCGAGGAATTGGCCGCTGCCCTCAAGGACCATGTCAAGGGCTCGGCCGGCCTGGTCACCCGGTTCCGGCACCCCTCCTGATTGAAACCGCTACGACGTCAGGCAGTGCCTCGGAACCCCATGATCGAGGGGTTCGATTTCGGGGCCCTTATAGGGGACACCCTCGTCGGGGTCGGCGCCAACCATCGTGATGCCTTCGGTGCGCGGCTCCTGCTCGGGATCGTTGCCGGTGACGATAGCGTCACCGGAGACGACTTCATTGCGCCACGGCCAGATCATCCGGAACCGCTCGAGCCGCCGCCCAGTGCCGCCGGAAACGTAAACTGTGGAGCTCAACAAAAAGGCGCGGTCGGCGATTTCCGCGCCGACCGGCTCATGCGTCTGCGCCCAGATCACGGTCTCGCCGCGGAACCAGGCGTTGAGAGCCGCGGTGTCGTCGTGCTCGCCGCCCCCCCATAACAGGTGAGGCGATGCGGCGCATTTCGATTGCTCTTCGGCCTTGGCCGGGGTGAGCGCGACGAGCGCCGCAAAAAAAGCCGCCGCGACGAGCGTCAGGGCTGAGGCGGGCGCACGCCGCCAGGATCTCCAGGCTGAACGCCGCCGAGCGATCATCGCCCGGATTCGCACAGGAAAGGCTTTTGCACGCCGGACCTCGCCGTCCTTGCCTCGTTGCCGGCGATCATCTACGACCTCACGGGCCGAAGCAATCTGTCCAGCCGTGGAGAAGCCATGGTGGAGATGCCATGGTGGAGATGTCATGAAGGTCGGTATCTTTCTCACCTGTCAGCACCCGCCGGGAAGCGACATGGTCGCCGGGCTCGAGGGCCAATACGCCATGACGCGACTGGCGCGCGACCGCGGCTGGGACGCCGTCGCCACAGGCCAGCATTACCTGAGCGAAGGGGTGCGCCAGGTCCAGCTGGTGCCGTTTCTGGCGCGCCTGGCCGCCGAAGCCGGCGAGATGACCGGCATTGCCGGCGTGCTATTGACGACGTTGCACAACCCGGTCGAAGTCGCCGAACACATCGCATCGCTCGATGCGATCTGGCGCGGCAATTTTGTCTTTGGCGTGGGTCTCGGCTACCGCGATGTCGAGTTCGACGCCTTTGGCGTGCCGCGCGGCCATCGCGTGCGCCGTTTCGAGCAGTGCCTCGAAGTCGTCAAGCGGTTGTGGACCGAGGACAATGTCAGCTTCGAGAACGACGTCTGCAAATTGAACAATGTGACGATGACCTGCCGGCCTATCCAGCAGCCACATCCGCCGATCTGGGTTGCCGCCAACAACGACCGCGCAGTGAAGCGCGCCGCACACCTCGGTGACAGCTGGTTTGTCAATCCGCACGCCACGATCCCCGAGATCACCCGCCAGCTGGCTCTGTACCGCGCCGAGCTGGCCGGCTTGGGGAAACCCTTTCCGCGGGTATTGCCCTATGCGCGCGAAATCTATTGCGCCAAGGACCGCGCCACGGCGTTCGAAATGGCCGCGCCCTATCTTGCAGAGAAATACCGGACCTATGCCAGCTGGGGACAGGACGAGGTATTGCCCGGCAAGGACTCGTTCTCTCAGCCCTTCGACTCGCTACTGCGCGACAGGTTCGTGCTCGGCAGTCCAGAGGATTGCTACGAGCAGCTGCGCCCGTGCTGGGAGCAAACCGGGGCGAATTTCCTGGTTTTCCGCACCCATTGGAGCGGCATGCCGCTCGGCCACGCACTGGCCAGCATGCGCCTGATCAGCGACGAGCTGTTGCCCGTATTGCGCCGGGTCACTCCGGCATCCGGTTGACCCTCACCCGCCTCGCTGCGCTCGGCATCTCCCCTCAAGCTCGAACTACCCCTCCGCGGAGAAACCAGCGTGCGCACCTCGCTCCCGCGCGTCGGGGGGTGAAGTCGGGTCGTCGAAGCCGGTGTGGGGGAAAACCGCGCCGCTCCGTCCCGCGCCGAGTTCGAAGCAGCGGATCAGCACGGCTTCATCAGCCTGCATTTTCGGGAAGTAGTAGTACCGCTGTTTGGGGTTGTAGGTAATAATCGAATAGGTCTCGCCGATGCGGTCCGGGTATTTGAGGTCGCTGGCGACGCACAATGTCAGCGGCGATTCCAGCACCGGCCCGCTAATCGGGCGCCACAGATTGATGATCGCATAGGGGTGCTTCAGCAGCTCTTCCGCTTCCTCGCCCATCAGTTGGTGCACACGCAGGGGCGACGACCACGCGGTGTAGTCGTTGTGGACGCGCTTCGCCGGGATCTTTCTGCAGCTCCCTTCGAGGGCCGCCATCGCCGCATTGCGCACGATATGGTCAAAGGCGACGACGCGCACGGCGCCGGTCACCCCCTTGATGACGCGCTCGCATGGGGACGAGGAAATTGAGCGGCGCCACGACGGTCTTCAAATCCGCGACTACCGAGCCGTCCGTCATGTCCTCCGGAGTTGCAATAATCCCGTTAGCTCAACCCTAAAAGGAGGCAGGTTGACCGTCAACACGCCTATCGCGCCGGAGGCGCTCCCTGCGAATCCGAAAGAGGCACGACCTCGATCGTGATCGGCAAATACAGCTTCAGGACATCGGTGCCGAACTCGACCTGCTCGTCGTTGAGCGCGCGCACGAATACTACCGTCTCGCCGTTGCGGATGAACCGCGCAAAGCTCTCGCGAGCATTGCTGATCACCAATGGATCGACCTCCAATGCCGCGAGCTCGGGCTGTAGGACAGGAGGAATAAGGCCGACCTCCTTCAGTACCCGATGCGCAATATCGCGCGGCGCCACCCCTTCGGTGATCAGCCGGTGGACGGCGTCCTCGGCGATCCCGCTCGAATGGAACAGCCCGATGACCAAACGCGTCGGCATATGGCTCTCCACTTACGCGTTCCTTCCGGGCGCCCAAGGCTCGGGCGCGCGCGGTTCCAGATCGGTCACGACATCTACCACGACAGTTTCAGCGGCACCCATTGCCTCGGTGAGGGCGGGGGCGATCTCGCCCGGGTGCTCCACCCGGATGCCGCGGACGCCAAAGCTCCTCGCCACAGCGGTGAAATCGGTCGGTCCGAAGCGGATCAGCTCCTCTCCCCGGCCCGGCCGGTTCCCGGCGACGCGGCGCACCCCCGTCAGGTTTTGGCCGAACCCGGAATTGTTGTTGACGACGACAGCGACGGCGATGCCGCAACGGCGCGCCGACTCGAGTTCGGCGAGATGGTAGTAGAACCCGCCATCGCCGGTGAAGCACAGGACCTTCCGAGCCCCGGCCGCGCATTTGGCGCCGAGCGAGGCCGGAAACGACCAGCCGAGCGACCCCGCCGCCCGCAGGTAGGTTTGCCCGACGCCATTCAGCTCGATCATCGTGCCGGTCCAAATCCCGGAATACCCGGTATCCGCGACCAGGACTGCATCGGAGGGCAATGCCCGGGTGATTTCGGCGCATAACCGCTCGACGCGGATCGGCGCATTGTCGTTTTCGACGAGCGGGGTCATCGTGGCGCGCCAGTCGGCGACGATGCGCGCCGCCTCTTCGGCGAAACCGGAATTGCGCGTCGGTTTCCCGATCATTTCGTTCAGACAGGCCAGGGTCGCCTTAGGGTCGCCGACAACACCCGTCGTGTTCGGGTAGCTGCGCCCGATCTCCAAGGGATCGGCGTCGATCTGCACGATCTTTGCGTCGCGGGGTGGCACCGTCCAGTTCAAGGTGACCTGGTCGCCGGTATCGCAGCCGATGAACAGCACCAGATCGGCACTGTGGACGATGCGGTTGGCCGGGGGCGCGGAATAGCTGCCGGCAACCCCGACGCAGAGCCGATGCCGCGTCGGGACGAGGCCGCGCGCGCCAAGGGTCGTGGCAACCGGCGCCTGCAGCGCCTCGGCCAATGCGAGAACCTCAGGCCCCGCCTGCGAGGCTGCAGCGCCGTCGCCGGCAACGATCGCGATGCGGCGGCCCGCGGTCAGCGCCGCGACTGCGCGCTCGATATCGACGGTATCGGCTACTGGGCGATGCGCCGGGATACGCCGTTCCTCGGGGTCGATGACCGGCGGTTCGGCAGTCTGGCCAAGCTCGATCTCGTCCCCCTGGTGGCCCGAAAAATCGAGGTGCGTCGGCCGCGGCATCTCTGCTAACGCGGCGCGCCAGGCGTAGCGCAACAGGCGTGGCAGTTCGGCGGTCAGGTCGACGGTGGTCGAGAATTTAGTCACCGCGGCGAAGAGTGGCGCATGAGGAATTTCCTGGTACGCGTTACGATGCTGAAAAGAAGGTGGCTTGCGGCCGGTCAGCGCAACCACCGGGCTGCGCCCCAGAAAGGGGTCTTGCAGTCCGGACGCCAGATTGGCGGCGCCGACCGCCTGCGCCATGCACACCCCCGGCCGCCCGGCGATCCGGGCATAGCCATCGGCCATATAAGCCGC
>CAWBFS010000044.1:0-15637 GCA_963788085.1 uncultured Alphaproteobacteria bacterium | reverse complement strand
ATTCGCGTATCGGAACAGGGCCGTCGACACTGTTCGCGCTGCAAAGCGAGATCACCGGGCGTATCGCGGCAGCCCTTAGCCTGGAATTAATATCGGCAGAAGCCGCCCGCCGGACCGACCACCCCGAAGCGCTCGATTACTTTTTTCGGGGACGCGCTGCATTGCATAAGGGGCCGGGGCGTGACAGCTTCGCCGAGGCCATCAGCCTGACCGAGCAGGCGTTGGCGCTCGACCCTCGGTCGGTCGAGGCGCTGGCCGCGTTGGCGGGGGCGCTCTCGGGGCGCGTCATGAATGGTTTGGCCGACTCGCCCGCGGCCGACCTCGAACGCGCCGAAGGGCTGATCGCGCAGGCCTTGGCGATATCGCCGCGCAGCGCGCTTGCGCGTCTGGCTAAAGGCCATTGGCTGAAAGCGGCGGGGCGGTATGAGGAGGCCATTCCCGAATACGAGGTGGTCATTGCGCTCAATCCCAACTCGGTGCAGGCCCTCGCCAATCTCGGCCAATGCAAGATCGCGACCGGTTCAATCGACGAAGGGGTCGCACTCCAGGAGCAAGTCATCCACCTCAGTCCCCGCGATCCCTTCAACGGGAACCGGTATTTCATGATCGGATTCGGATACCTCCTGCTATCGCGCACGGACGAGGCGATCGTCTGGCTCGAAAAAGGACGCAATCTCAGCCCCAGAGTAGCATATACCCACGCTTTTCTCGCCGCCGCCTATGCCCTCAAAGGCGAGACCGAACTCGCCGCCGCCGCACTCGCCGAAGCCCGCAGTCTGAGCCCCGGCGATCGTTATTCGAGCATCGCCCGCCTCAAGGCCGACCTCCCGTTTTCTAGTGCGACGCCGAAGGTCCGCGCTCTGTACGAGACCACTTCCCTCGCCGGCCTGCGCAAGGCCGGAGTGCCGGAGGAATGACCGCACCCGCCGGAGGTCGTCATAGTGTTTCCTTCACATCCTCGATCTTAACGCCGCGACCGGCTTGTAAATTTTTTCGCGCCCTTTCGATCGCTGCAGGAAACGCGAGTCGTTTTCCAGGCGATAATCAAATCAATCCTCTTCGGACTGGAAGCCGATCAGCACACCGGCTGGCTTTCCATGGCGGGTCACTGCTGTCCGGTCAATAAGCGAATAGATTCAATTGGTTAGTTATTTGCGAAGTATCGCATTTGGGATCGTCTTGGGTAAGTGCTTGATGGATGGGCAGTTTCTCGAACAGGGTGACCGAGAGGATCTGTAGCAATGTGTAGAGCGAGGCGTCGAGGGCGAGCCGCTTCTTGACGATAGCGACGAGCACGTAGACCGAGACGGCGATCCAGATCTGGGTTTTCACCGCGTTTTCGGATGTCCCGAAGAACTGCTTGATCCGCAGATGCTGCTTGATCCACTTGAAGAACAGCTCGACCTGCCATCGGCTCTTGTAGAGGGCGCAGACGGTCGCGGCCGGCAAACCGAACTGATTGGTGAGGAACACCAGGGTTTTTCCCGACTCGGCATCGCGCAACCGGATGCGCCGCAGGTGTTCGGGGTAATGCTGGCTGGTGTAGTGACCGTTGAGCGCGATGGTCTGATCGCAGATGATCCCGGCCGCCCGGTCGGTCGGGGCCGAATAGACGCGATGGGCATTCATGTTCGATTTGGCGCGGGTGACGAAGAAGGCGCCGGCGAGATGTAGCCCATGGAGGCGGGCGAAATCGACGTAGCCGCGATCCATGACGTAGATGGCGCCCGCTTCCGGGAGCCGTAGGTCGAGAGCGTGGACGTCGTGCAGCTTGCCGTCAGAAACGTGGATGAAGCTCGGGATGTTGCCGCGTAAATCCAGCAGCGTGTGCATCTTGATCGCCGCCTTGGTCGTGCGGAAATGCGCCCACGGAAAGACCGCCAGACAAAGATCGATGGTCGTCGAGTGGAGCGCATAGACCGTATTGGCGAGATCGAAACCCAGATCCTCGTTGGTGTACAGCCGTCTCGCTTGGGCGATCAGTCGCTGAGCCAATTCCGCGTAGATGCGCCAGTCGCGCGCCTCGTTGGCATCGGCCAGCGTCGAGCGCCGCACCGGATCGCGGAAGCCCATGGAATAGAGTTTCGAGACCTGTACCGACAAGCAAGTTTCGATGTCGCGCAGGCTCTCCCGGTAAGTCAGCTGGGCGAACGCCATCGCCCGATAATGCTCGCCGCACGACAGCGTGCGCACCCGCTGATCGCCACCGTACCGCGCGACAATCCGGGTAAACGTGCTCCACGGCAGAAAATCCATCAGTTGGGCGAAAAGCGTCTTCCCACTGTTCACCGGCACCTCCTCGGAAACCTTCCGAAAAGTGCCAGATCGAGTTCAAATCGACACCACCCCAAATCGCCAAAACGGCATTTAAAATCATGCTATTAGCGGCAGCAATCCCGGATTTAACCGGACAGCAGTGATGGCGGGTGATGACAATCTCGTGCTTCTCGGTCGAAGCTCCCGTCAGGGGGTGGACCGAGTTCCCAGAAGCGCAACCTTGTCGGGACCGAGGAGTTGCGCGAAATCCTGGTCGAATGTGACAACGCGATCGCATCTGGCTCGGTCGGCCTCGTGCCGAACGACACCGTCGGCAAAGTCGCCCCCGCGCGCGAGCATCGCGATCCCGGCCTCGGCGGCCGGACGTTCGATTTCGACCGCGCGGATGGCAACAAGGCGGCGCAGGATGTCGATGATCTCAGGGCCGCGTATCGATAGGCCCGCTTCAGCACCCATACCAATTCGCACAAGACGATCGTCGGCACGACAATCGCGTCCGCCTCCTCGATCGAGTTGGCGGCTTCGATGGCCTGCCCCTCATCGTCCCATGTCAGATAGCGGACGAGGACGTTGGTATCGACGGCGATTCTCACCGGCCGTCGGCCGCCTCGATCGCCTCCTGCATTTCTTCGAGCGAGACCGGCCGCTGCCCGGATCGCTGCAGCGCGCCGCGCAGGCTTTTTATATCGTCGCGGGCGGCGGCGGCGACCAGCTCGACCCGCCCGTTCTCCAAGAACGAGACGCTGACTTTGGCGCCGGGCGTGACGCCCAGATGGTCCAGCACCGCGCGCCGCAGGGTGACTTGCCCCTTCGCCGTCACCGTCAGTTCGAGCGTCGTTGACACACCGTCCGATGCCTCACCCAGTTTGGCCAAACTCGTCAGAGCGTGTAAACGAATTCGATCGGCATCGTTGCGCGCCCTTCGAGACGCCGCCTGGGGCGGCTCCTCAGGATGAAGTATTTTCTTCATGTTCTCATAGACTTACCTCATGCTGAGGAGCGTCCCGAAGGGCGCGTCTCGAAGCACGCGAGACCGCAGGGCAGGTAATCTCCTCACAAACTCTCAGGATGAGGCCCGATTGCGCAGGCAGCTCATTTAGAGCTGGTCCGCCACCGCCGAATGGTAGCGGCGCAGCGCGGCGAGATGATCGCTCATTGTGTGGCCGGGGATGCGCTTCTGGTGACGGCGGTTGAAGGTTGTTGTCAGGCAGAGGTGTGAGGCGCCGGCCGCCTTCCAGAAGCGGGCTTCCTTCGCCCAATCGGCTTCCGTTCCGGTCCCCATCGACACCCAGACTTCGATCCCGACCTGGGCCGGGTCGCGGCCGGCCTCCTCGGTCAGGCGGCGCAGCTGGCCAAAGATGTCGAGGGCGCTCTGGTCGGGCGGATAGGCGTTCGGCATCCAGCCGTCGCCCCATTTGGCGATGCGCGGCAGGGTGCGCTCGTGGTGGCCGCCAAACCACACCGGCACCCTGCCCGAGGGGGGCCGCGGGTTGATGCCGGCATCCTCGATCGTGTGCCACTTGCCCTTAAAGGTGACGTGCGGCTCGGCCCACAGCTTTTGCATGACCTGAACCTGCTCCTCTGAACGGCGGCCCCGGTTATGAAAATTCTCGTTGAGCCCGGTGAACTCGACTTCATTCCAGCCAACCCCGATGCCGAGCCGGAACCGGCCGCCGCACAGCACGTCGAGCGATGCCGCCTGCTTGGCGACGAGCACTGTCTGCCGCTGCGGCAGGATCAGGACCCCAGTTGAAAAGCCGAGTTTCTGGGTGCAGCCGGCTAGATAGCCGAACAATACGAATGGGTCATGGTACAGCCCGCCCCCGGTGCGACCCGCCTCCGATGCGCTGGCCTCGCTGGCACCGAGCACATGGTCGGGGGCCTCGACAAAATTGTAGCCGACCGCCTCGGCAGCCTGCGCATATTCGCGCACGGTCGCCGGATCGCCGCCGATGTCGCCTAATGGCAATAATGTCCCCAATTGCATCTTTCTGCTCCCTAAGGCTCGACCCGCAGCAGCCTACATCGCCGGGACGCGGCCGACCACGGCCGTCATCGGATCGCTGACGTCCTCGACCCATTCCGCCAGCCGGTGCGTCTCGATCCGCTCGAACCCGGCGTGACGGAGATAGAGCTCGACGAGGCGCGCGTGACCCGAATCGTCCAGTGCCCGCCAGATCGCGACGGCTTTTGTCCAGAAGCAACGGTTCGAGAAACTGATGACGAGCGGTGCGCCCGGCCGCAGCACACGGGCAAGCTCGCGCAGTACTCCCACGGGCTGCTCCAGATACTGGATCGACACGCAGATCATCGCCCCATCGATACCCGCATCTGTCAGCGGCAGCCCAGTGTCGCGATTGAGGTTCTGGACAAACCAGCGGGTAAGCCGCGGGTTGGCCGCCAGCTCGGCCGCGTTCATGCCATGGCCGATCACCTCGGCATAATCGATCTCAGGCGGCAGGTGGCTGACCCAGCTGCTCATCAAGTCGAGCAGAAGGCCGCCCGCGGGCAGCGCAACCCGATAGAACTCGGTCAGTGCCGCGATCGCGCCGCCGTCGATATGGCAGACCAGCCGCGGAGGCTCGTAAAAGATTTCGTCCTCCTCCGCGTCGATCTTTGTAAAGGCCCCCTGCGGCAGCCCGAGGCTGTTGTCCATCGGTATCGCTCGTCGTCTGTCATTCCTGTGAAACGCTCGGCGGGGGACTGCCCATCGCCGCTCGCTGAAGCACTATGATCGCAAACGGCGCCGGGAGCGCGATAATCCCGCTGTGCCCAACGCTCGCTCACTTGCGCAAGGTGCTCCTCCAGCGGCAATTTGGGGCGAGCCGTCGCACCCAGCCAGCGGCGGCGGAACGGAAGGATTTTGTCATGCGGGTCGGGATTCATTTGCCGCATATCGGGCGCAAGGCCGGGCCGGTGGCGATCCGGCGGGCGGCGATCCAGGCCGAGGAGCTCGGCTTTGCCGATGTCTGGTCGAGCGAGCACATCATCATTCCAAGGGGCGCGCCCTACCCGCCTTCGGCGATCTTCTACGATCCCGTTCTGACCCTGACCTGGGCGGCGGCCTTCACGAAAAAGATCGGGCTCGGTACCAGCGTCTTGGTATTGCCGATGCGCCACCCGCTGCCGCTCGCCAAGGAATTGGCGACGTTGCAAAACCTGTCGGAGGGCCGGCTGATCCTCGGCGCCGGGGTCGGCTGGATGGAGGCCGAGTTCGCCGCGCTCGGCGCGCCGTTCCGCGAGCGAGGACGGCGGATGGATGAGGGGATCGCGATGATGCGCGCGGTGTGGAACGAGGATCCGGTGAGCTTTCCGGCACGCCACGTTCCGGCGGTGATCGAGGACATGCGGATGCTGCCGCAGCCGGTCAAGCCGATTCCGATCTGGATCGGCGGCAGCTCCGAGGCCGCGCTCGCCCGCGCCGTAAAGCTCGCCGACGGCTGGCACGGCTCGCGCCTTTCACCCGAGGAGGCCGCGCCGATCGTGCGCCGTCTGCGCGAGCGGCGGCCCGAGCCGGGATTCGCGATTTCGCTGCGCTATGGATGGGACGGCAAGGACGACGGCGCGCTCAGCGCTCGATTGGCCGCCTATGGCGCAGCGGGTGTCGAACATGTTCTGGTCGAGCCGGCCGAGCGCGCGCTCGAGGATTGGCTGCGCGCCGTCGAACGGATCGCCCGCGCTACCGCGGGGATCTGAGGGAGCCGCTTAGGAATGTCATTCCGGGGCGCGGGCAAAGCCCGCGAGCCCGGAAACCATGCACACCGGCCTATTCCAGTCTAGTAATCTCGGTGTTCATGGATTCCGGGCCTACCCCTTCGGGGCATCCCGGAATGACGTAATCTCGGGGGATTGGAGCTAAAGATGAAGCTGGCCATCACCGTTCGTGTCTCGCCCGAGACCGGCGTCGATATGGAGACGGTCTGGGAGGCGGAGCGGCTCGGCTACGAGGCGGTGTGGAGCGGAGAGGCCTACGGCACCGACGCGGTGACGCCGGTCGCCTGGGTTTTGGCGCAGACCAAGAAGATCAAAGCCGGCACCAGCATCATGCAGATGCCGGCGCGCACGCCGGCCTGCGCGGCGATGACGGCGATGACTTTGCAGGCGCTCTCCGGCAACCGATTTCTCTGCGGCATCGGCCCGTCGGGGCCGCAGGTCGTCGAGGGCTGGCACGGCGTCCCGTTCGGCAAGCCGCTGCTGCGCACCCGCGAATACATCGCGATCATCCGCCAGATACTGGAGCGCAAGGCGCCGCTCGAACATCACGGCGAGCATTATCAGATCCCCTATACGGGGGCCGGCGCCACCGGGCTCGGCAAGCCGCTGCGCAGCATCATCCACGGCGATCCGAGCCTGAAGATCTATACCGCCTCGTTCGCGCCGGCCGGGCTGCGCACCGCCGGCGAAGTGGCCGACGGCACATTGCCGTTCTTCATGTCGCCGGAGAAGGCCGGGGCGATCACTGCTCCGGTGCTGGAGGGGATCGCGAAGGCCGGGAATGGCAAGACCCTGGCAGACTTCGATATCGCGCCTTATGTCCGGGTGGCGATCGGCGAAGATCTCGCCGCTTGCTACGATAAAATCAGACCGCAGCTTGCGCTCTATATCGGCGGGATGGGCGCGCGCTCGAAGAATTACTACAACGATTTGGCGAAGCGGCTCGGCTACGAAGCCGCGGCGGTCGAGATCCAGGACCACTTCCTTGCCGGCCGCCGCAAGGAGGCCGAGGCGGCGGTGCCCGACGCGCTCATCGACGAAACCTCGCTGGTCGGGCCGAAGGAGCGGATCAGGGATCGTCTCGACGCCTGGAAAGAGGTCGCCAGAGATCACCAGGTCGGCACGTTGCTGCTGGTCGGCGCGACACCGGAAGCGCTGCGGGTCGTCGCCGAAGCCGTGTTTTGACCGCCGGCTCGAGGATTTTCCAATGACAGAATTGCTCGTTCCCCTCGCTGACGCAATCGAACGCGACGGCTTTGCCTTCGTGCGTGCGCCGGAAATGGGGCGGCTGCTGAAGGCGGCTGGCCTTGACGATTGGGAAGGTTTTGCCGCGACCTGGGGCGATCTCGGTGTCGACGCCTACATGGCCGATGGCGGACGCTACCGCCGCCGCCGGTTCGGGGTCTTTCGCGCCGCGCCGGCCGGGGTCACCAGAAAACCACATCAGCCGCACTATCAAAGCCGCGACTACAACCCGCTCAATGGCGGCGTCGAGCGCTGGTTCGAACCGCTCACCGAGGCGGTCGCGGGTCACCCGGCCCTGACCGCGATCCTGCGTACGTGCCAGTCGCTATTCGACCGGCTGACGCCAGCCGAGCTGCGGCCGGAAGCGTGGCATGTCGAGACGCATCAATTCCGCATCGAGACGCGGCTCGGCCAGGAGGGGCGGCCGACTCCGGAAGGCATGCACCGGGACGGGGTCGACTGGGTGCTGGTGCTGATGGTCCGCCGCGAGAACGTCGCGAGCGGCGAAACCACGATCTACGACCTTGTCAAGCGCCCGCTCGGCAGTTTTACCCTGACCGCCCCGCTCGAACTCGGCTCTGGTCGACGACAGCCGCGTCTATCACGGCGTAACGCCGGTCGTGCCGCTCGATCCGGCGCGCCCAGCCTACCGCGACGTCTTGGTGGTGACGTTCCGCCGGGAATAGCCGAGCGCTATTGGCGGCGAACTGGTGACAGCGAGTGGGCCTGACGCTATCGTTCCGGCGACGGCCCACCACTCAGCAAATGGAAAAAGGAGCTTGCAATGCTCGATCTCCACTTTTGGCCGACGCCGAACGGGAAGAAGGTCACGATCCTGCTCGAAGAACTGGGTCTCGATTACAATTTGGTGCCCTGCAATATCGGGCGCGGCGACCAGTTCAAACCGGAGTTCCTGAAGATCAATCCCAATCACCGCATGCCCGTGTTGGTCGACCACAACCCCAAAGGCGGCGGGGCGTCGATCAGCATTTTCGAATCAGGCGCGATCATGATGTACCTCGCGGAGAAGGAGGGCCGCTTCTGGCCGCAGGATCTCCGCGGCAAGTACGAGGTCACGCAGTGGGTCATCTGGCAGATGGCTAACCAGGGGCCCAAGCTCGGTGAATGCGGCCATTTCCGCCGCGCCGGGCCCGACGCCGGCGACCTGACCTATCCGATCCGGCGCTTCACTGACGAGGCGAACCGGCTTTACGGCGTGATGAACAACCGGCTCTACGATCGCCGGTACCTCGCCGGCAACGAATACACGATTGCCGACATGATTTCCTATCCGTGGACCGTCAACGCCGAGGCCCAAGGGCAACACATCAGCGAATTCAAACACTTCAAACGCTGGTTCGACGAGGTCGGCAACCGTCCGGCGGTCAAGCGCGGGATGGAGACCGGCAACAATCTGCGCGTCGACCCCGCCACCTTAACCGATGAGGAGCGGGCGCAGATGCGCAAGATCATGTACAACCAGCGCGCCATCCCCGCCCCGGCGTAAGTTTGCCCCCTCTCCTGAAATGCGGGAGAGGAGCTGAGAGCATAATGGATTAGCCCCTCTCCCGCACCGCGCACCGCGGGAGAGGGTGCCTCACCCCGGATCTTTAAGCCGCCGGAAAGGGGGACAATAATGCCCGAGAACAAACGGATCAGGCCCACAGCTTCCGTCGCACCGGCAAAACCGCCCTTGCTCGTGCCTCACCCGCCCAGCGCTCCGTTGCTGCCGCCGGCGCATACCGTCGATTTGATGACCGTCGAAGGATCGGCGGTATTCGACGCGCAGTGGAAGGCAATGGAGGCGAAGATCGTCGAGTGCCCGGCACTGGCGCACGCCATGCCCGAGTTCAGGACGACCTACGATATAGAGCCTTATGCGGGGGTGAGCGGCTTCGACAATTCGGCTTGGCCGGTGATTGCCGCCAACGATCTGGGCGCCAGGCGGGGCGGCGGCATGGTGTCGTTCTTTTGGTATCGCACAAAGCTGACGATCCCGGCAAAAGCCGCGGGTTTCGACACTTCCGGCGCGATGACGGTGCTTCGGGTGAATGTCGACGACTATGCGGAAGTCTGGGTCAATGGCGAGCTGCCGCGGGCAGCCGGCCGGCCAAGCCCCGGCACGATCCAGGGGTTCAACATGCCGCATCGCCTGGTGCTCGCCAATCCCGTCGCCCCGGGCGACAAGTTCGAGATCGCGGTCTTTGCGATAAACGGGCCGATTTCGGCTGCGCCGGCGAATTTCCTCTGGTTCCGCGAGGCGAAGATCGAATTCTTCCGCTGACGGCGTCTCAGCGCGGCGGATATCGGATCTCGACCAGGTAGAGACCCTCGGGGGGTGCGGTCGGGCCGCCGGCTCGGCGATCGCGGGCCGCGAGTGCGCGGGCCACATCGTCCGGACGCCACCGTCCGAGACCGACCAGCTTCAACGTGCCGGCGATGTTGCGTACCTGGTGATGCAAAAACGAGCGGGCGCGAGCCGTGATATGGATCTCAGTGCCGACGCGGCAGACTTCCAGCGCGTCGAGCGTCTTCAATGGCGATCTCGCCTGGCACAGCGAGTCGCGGAAAGTCGAAAAATCGTGATGCCCGACCAGGTGACGGGCGCCGGCGCGCATCGCCTCGACGTCGAGCGCCGGAGCGACCTGCCACACCCGGCCGCGTTCGAGAGCCGCCGGGGCGCGGCGGTTCAGGATGCGATAGAGATAAACCCGGACGACCGCCGACAGCCGGGCGTCGAACTCGTCGCAAACGCGCTCGGCGGCAAGGACGCTGATAGCATTTGGCCTCAGATAGTGATTGACGGCGCCGCGCAGCACTTCCGGCTCCGCCGCGCGGGCGAGATCGAGATGCGCGGTCTGCGCCAGTGCATGCACGCCCGCGTCGGTTCGTCCCGCCCCGTGGACGGTGACCGTCTCCCCGCAGAATTTGGTTATAGCGGTTTCGAGCGCTTCTTGAACCGAAAGGCCGTTCGTCTGGCGCTGCCAGCCGACCAACCCGCTGCCGTCATACTCGATGGTCAGCTTGTAGCGGGGCACGGCAGCCTCGTCCCAGGTGGGATTGGAAATCCACGCAGGAAGGCCGGAGCGTCGAGCGCGGCGCGGCCGGGCCGCTGCAGCCGCAAGAGGCGCAGGACGCCCTCGCCGCACGCAATAGACAGGCGCTCGTCGAGCACGGTGCCAGGCACGCCTCCCGCCGGACCCGGCAGATCCACCGCCGCGTGCACGCGGATCCTCTCGTTGCCGGTCTCGAAAAAAGACCCGGGCCAGGGATCGAATGCCCGGACCCGCCGCTCCAGATCGCTCGAATGCAGCCGCCAATTGAGCCGGCCTTCCGCCCGGCTAATCTTGCGCGCATAGGTGACGCCCGCCGGCGGCTGCGGCGTGGCAACAAGCCGGCCTTCGGCGACCCCGTCGAGCGCCGCCAGTATCAGTCGTCCGCCGAGCATCGCGAGCTCGGCCGAGAGGCCGGCGGAGGTCGCATCGGACGCGATCGGCACCGTTTCCTGCAGCAGGATCGGTCCGGTGTCGAGCCCTTCCTCCATCTGCATGATCGTGATCCCGGTCTCCTGGTCACCGGCGAGCAATGCCCGCTGGATCGGCGCGGCGCCGCGCCAGCGCGGCAACAGCGAGGCATGCACGTTGAAACAGCCGAGCCGCGGCGCGGTCAGGATCGCGCGCGGCAAAATCAGGCCGTACGCGGCGACCACGGCGGCATCGGCGCCGAGCGCGGCGAAGGCGGCTCGCGCCCCTTCGTTCCGCAGGGTCGCGGGACAGCGGACCGGAAGGCCGTGCTGTGCTGCCAGCGATTGAACCGCCGAGGGTTGCGGCCGGTGTCCGCGGCCGGCGGGGCGCGGCGGCCGCGTGTAGACGGCAAGGATCCGGTGGCCGGCCTCGATCAGCGCGCCGAGGATCGTCGCGGCGAAAGCCGGCGTGCCCATAAAGACAAGGTCGAGCGCTCGTCGCGGACCGATGGTGTTTATCCTTCGCCCCCCTTGGGTCAGCCTCTGGGGTCAGCCTCTGGGGTCAGCCTCTGGGGTCAGCCTCTGGGGTCAGGCGGCGGTCGCAGGTACCCGGCCGCGCTTAACCTTGGCCAGCTTGCGCAGGATCATCCCGCGCTTCAGCGAGGAGATATGATCGACAAAGAGGACGCCGTCGAGGTGATCGATCTCGTGCTGCAGGCACATCGCGAGCAGTCCGGAGGCCTCGATCTCCCGGATTTCGTTCTGGTAATCGAGGTAGCGCAACCTGACCTTCGCCGGGCGCGTGACCTCGGCGTAATGTTCCGGGAGAGACAGGCAGCCCTCATTGCCGGTCGTCAGCTCGGGCGATCGCCAGAGGATTTCCGGATTGGCCAGCTTCAGCGGCTGCGGCTTCTCGCCCTCCCGGGCGATATCGAGGACAATAACCCGGCTCGATTGTCCGACCTGCGGGGCGGCGAGACCGATGCCGATCGCCCCGTACATCGTGTCGATCATGTCGTCCATCAGCCTCCGGGTCTTGTCGTCGACCGCGGGCACCGGCCGTGCCTTGATCTTGAGCCGAGGGTCGGGAGCCGTAATGATCGGAAGCTGAGCCATAGCGTGTGGTAGTTAAGCGGCAGGCCGCTTACCGTCAATATCGCGCCTCGGCGTCGCGAGCCTCAGCTTCTCCCTCTCCCTCTCCGCCCCTGGGGGCGGAGAGGGTCGGGGTGAGTGGGGGATTCCAGAGAGCTTCCGCGAGACCCACCTCACCTTCCCATCGCTTCGCGACGGGCCCCTCTCTCTCCCCCCTGGGGGGCTTTGCACATAAATTCACTCCTGCACAAAAATTAATATAGCTGCACAAAAAGTCCATTTCAAAGATGGTTAACGTCTTGACGGAATGCGCTCGGTCCCTAAGGAATAGAAAATGGATCCATCATATTATGCCCTATTAATAAGCATCGCATCCATTTTTATTTCATTCGGCTCTCCTATTTGGAATGTTTGGCAAAAATTTCTGTTCGTCAAACCAGCATTACAGGTCTCGTTCGGCATAGGGAGAATTGTCCAACCGGGAGTACCAAGCGATCCGAATCGCCGCCTATTGAGCCTCACTGTTACCAATATGGGCCCGGGGCCGGTTGTGCTCTCCGCTTGCATCGGCAAAGAGCGGAAGCCTTGGTGGAAGCGTGCCAAGTCACATGCGACGATCAATCCCATCCATGGAGATCCCGCAGACCCCAACCCGGTTGGTATCGGCCCGTTTGGAGGGGGATTACCAGCGAAGATTGACGCGGGAGAAGTGAAACAGTTCTATTTTCCTTACACGAGGGACTGTTTCCTACAATCCGGTCTGACCCGCGTAGGCATCAACGATACCTATCATCGACTGATCTGGTGCCGTCGAGGCGATATGCAGAAGATATACCGATCATATGGTCGAGATTTTGGACTAAAGGGCGACATCTAGCTAGTAAACTCGCCAGCTTAATAAACAGTCGCTACGGAATATTTCTTGTCACCAACCAATATGGTATATTCCATTCTTCCTATCAAGCTAAAGCAGGTTGCCCAACCATAACGGGAAGGCGGCGAACGCGGGAAGCGCCGGTCGGTATGGCGCCGGCTTTGAGCTGGTCGTAGGTGATGGTGGCGCACTCGACAGCCCGCCGGATCAAATAGCGATCCAGACCGTCGGGCAGGTTGCGGCGATTGAACCGGTAGGACCACTCCCGCAGGTAGCGCGGGAGGTGCTTGGCGCTGACCCCATGATGAGTGCCGACCAGCCAGGCTTTGATATTGCTGAACAGGGTGTGGATGATCGGGAAGAATTGGCCGGCATTGGCGCTGTCGTCCTGGATCACTGAGGTGTGCTTCAAATAGTCACCGAGATCAGCCTCGCGGCCGCGATAGCCGGCAAACCCGTCGGTCAGCAGATGCGAATTGGCGGCGACATTGGCTTTGAGGAAGGCTCCCAGTTCGGCCCCGGTCGCCGCCGGCAGCACGGCGATACGGGCATTTCCGGCGAAGAACCCGTGCTGGCGCTTGACGGCGTGTCCATGCCTTCCGCTTCGGTTCTTCGGCGCCGGCACCTTTTCGACGGCGGCGACGACTAGGCTCTTGTCCGGGTTGGCGGTGCTGCGACCGGGACTTGTCGGGTCGCCGCGGCCACCAATGTAGGTCTCGTCCGCTTCCAGGAAGCCGTGCAGCGGACGCGACGGGTCCTCGCTCAGGCCGTGGCGCAGCTTGTGCGCCATGGTCCAGGCCGTCTGATACGCCACGCCTAGTTCGCGCTGCAGAAACTTGGCCGAGACGCCGCGCTTGTCGCGGCCCATCAGATAGGCGACGAGAAACCACTTGGTCAGATCGGTTCGCGTCCGGTGAAACACCGTTCCAGCGGTCGCCGACTCCTGCCGGTGGCAGGCCGCACATTCATACACCCGCGGGCGCGCCTTCAGCCGCCACGCCCGACGTCCGCCGCACCCGGCACAGGCAAAGCCGGCAGGCCAGCGAAGCCCCGCCAAGTGCTCGATGCACCGCTCCTCCGTCCCAAACTCGACAACAAACTCTCGCAGCCCAGCCATTGATCCCCCTCTGATCGAACTGGGCTATGCTACCCTGAGGCGAGCCGCAGGTCCAGAACATTTCATGAACCTGTCTTGCCTGGAGAGGGATATATTCCATAATCCAATATTTTGGCATCCAAAACAAGCGACGAAGAAATCTAGGTCGATACGAGTAGAACTCGTTATCCATAGGATGTGAGACGGCGATTTAGTCAATACCCTTTCGTTTGTATTAAAAATCCGTTCATCATCTATTAGAGCAGCACTGTTCCTTTGTTGAAATTTTAATTCATGCCAGCCAGAAGGACTTTTAACCGCCGCTGGTGGGATAGGAAAATTCTTCTTGTGCGCTCGTAAGCGTACTCGATTTACATATACAACTGAACCTGTTCGGTTGGTAAATGTGAAGCCAACGGCGTCATAGGGTTGTCCATTTATAATTGTTTGTTGTCCAGGTATCGGAGAAATCACGAAATGTGGGAATTCCTGAATTTTACGTTTGTTCCATAAATAAAGAAAAATCGTAATCAGGATTGGCCATACAATGAGCGAAAAGGCGATAACGAACCAGTTTGGTGCGTCATGGTCTTTTAGCCATTGCCAAAGATCGCTAACTCCCACAACTCTTCTCCGAACCTGATGTCCAGATGATGGGTTCGGGATACGAGGGTTGCAACGATTAACCTGTACGCCATCTACCCCTTTTTGTTCAGAATCGTGGGTTGCACAAAAACGGTCGCGAATTTATGGCTGATTGTGCAAAGCCCCCCTGGGGGACGGAGAGGGGCTGAGGTGTCAGGGCTTCGATGAAGATTTCTACGATCTCATTTGCCGGGCGGCGCAGGATCGTCTCGTTGGTAAACAGCTCGAACTCGGCGCCCTCGGGCGAGATGTGTAGGGCGGGCCGGATTGCGATCCCGCACGCGAGCAGTCGCTCTGGCAGGCCCTGGGCACCAGCCCCGAAGACCCGCAGGCGCGTGACGTTGGTTCCTGATTCCGGGAGCCGAACCTCACAGCCGGGCTGCCGCCGCAAAGCCTGAAACAGGGCCTCGGCCGCCGCTGCGGCCCGCTGAAACCGTTCACCGAAGCCGTCGAGGTAATGCAGCGCGACCGCCGCATAAGGCCAAGCTTGGCGAAGGCTGCCGCCGAACAGGCGTCGCTGGTGATACAGGTTCTCGATCAGCTCTCTCGGCCCGGCGAGCACGGCGCCGGCGGCGGCGTTGAAGTATTTGTAGAGCGAGACGTAGACCGTGTCGAACAACGCGGCGTAACTCGCCGGCATTATTCCGGTATAGGCCGAGGCGAGAAAGATGCGGGCGCCGTCGAGGTGAAGGCCGATCCGGTGCTCCCGCGCAAAGGCAACGATCCGCTGCATCTCGGCGAAATCGAAGACTTCGCCCTGGAGCCGGCGCACCGGGCATTCTATCGAGATCACGCCGACCGGGGTCGACACGCGGGCTTCCGGAAGGCGGGCGATCTCGGCCTCGACCTCGGCGAGGGTGAAGGTCGCGCGCTGCGGAGCGAGGGGGATCAGGGGCAGACCGCTCAGCTCCTGCGTGCAGTCGCCGGTATCGTTGTAGATGTGGCTTTCGCGCTGCACGAGCACGCGGCGACCGCGCGTCGCGAGGAGACGCAGCGCCAGGTGATTGGCGAGAGTTCCGCTCGGCAGAACAGCGCCATCTCCTTGCCGAGCAGCGCCGCCATCTGCTCCTCGAGCTCTGCAACGATCCCGTCCCGCGAGAATTCGTCGGCAGCGATGCCGCGCTCCCCGGACAGCTGAACCAGCAAGCGGGCATATTCGGCAGGCGACAAGGCCAAGCCGTCGGAGCGAAAATGCACGGTACGATCCATACTCTACCGCTCCTTTGACGCT
>CAWBFS010000043.1:0-13440 GCA_963788085.1 uncultured Alphaproteobacteria bacterium | reverse complement strand
GTTCACCTACCGGAACAAGCCGCTAGACACCAAAGCAGATCGGCCGCGAGCTCGGTGTGCGCTATGTGATGGAAGGCAGCGTCCCGCCGCTCGGGCAACCAGATCCGCATCAACGCCCAGCTGATCGATGCCGAGACCGACGCGCATCTGTGGGCCGAGCGGTTCGACCGCGACACCGGCGATTTCTTCGCCCTGCAAAACGAGATCACGAGCCGGATCGCGGTCGCGCTCAACCTTGAGCTGATCGGCCGCGGAGGCCGCCCGGCCGACCGAGCATCCCGACGCGCTCGACTACATTTTCCGAGGACGGGCCGCATTCAAGCCGTATTCGCGCGATATTTGCTGAGGCGATCGGCCTGTTCGAGCGCGCGTTGGCGCTCGATCCGCGATCCGCCGAGGCGCAGAGCCGGTTGGCGAGCGCGCTCATCGGCCGCGTCCTTGATGGGTTGGCCGACTCGGCCGCGGGCCGACCTCGCGCCGCGCGGAAGGGCTGGCCGGGCAAGCCTTGGCGGCATCGCCTCGCAGCCCGGTAGCGCATTTCGCCAAAGGTCAGGTGCTGCGCGCCCAGGGCCGATGCGAGGAGGCCATTCCCGAATACGAGACGGCGCTCGCGTTCGAAACCGCAATTGGGTAAGGGCATTGGCCGCTAACTCGGCAGTGTGCAAGATACTTACCGGGGCGATAGACGAGGCGATCCCGCTCGAGGAGCAAGCCATCCAACTCAGCCCCCGCGATCCCAAAATTGCCATATTGGTATTTAGCAGTTTGGGACATGCATCTGATCCAGTCGCGTATCGAAGAGGCCGTAATCTGGCTCGAAAAGTCGCGCAGCGCCAACCCAGCGGCGCACCGCACGTTCAAGCCTAGGCTCGCCTCCGCGTATGCCCTCAACGGCGAGACTGAACGCGCCGCCGCAGAACTCGCCGAAGTCCGCACGGCTGTGCGGCGACGATCGTTATTCGACCATCGCTCCGCTGATGAACCTCGAGGTATTTGGGGGGCGCCGAAGATCCGTGCGTTGTTCGAAGCCACCTTTGTCGCGGGCCTGCGCAAGGCAGGAATGCCGGAGGAATGACCGCTACGTGTCGCCTTGCCGCTACTTTCGCCGCCGATGTGGCGGGTCATTCGCGCCTGATCGGAGCACCGAGGCCGAGCCAATTTTTCTGCCTTCGGCCCGGCTGATCGCAGGCAACTTTTCAGCAACAGCGGGTTGCGACAAATTGGTTAAACTAAGCCTAATGGCCGCGATCGGAGGAAAGCCATGAAATTTGCCAAGCTGCTATTGGTGGCGGCGCTCGCGTCGGTGGCGCCAATCTGGGCCGTGGCGCAGGAGCCGGCGCCGGTTGCGCATCCGGAGCAGCTCGGGTTTTCGTCGACCTCGCGGCTGCAGCGGCTGACCGAGGCCTATCAAGGCTATGTCGATCGCGGCGAGCTCCCGGGGGCGGTCCTGCTGATCGCGCGCGGGGACCAGCTCGCCTATCTCCAGGCGGTCGGCTATCAGGACCGCGAGAAAAAGACCCCGATGAAATCGGACGCGGTATTCCGCCTTGCTTCGATGACCAAGCCGATCGTCTCGGTTGCGGCGATGACGCTCGTCGAGGAGGGCAAGCTCGACCTTCTCGCGCCGGTCTCGAAATATTTGCCGGAATTCGCCGATTTGAAGGTCGGGGTCGAACACATCGATCCGGCGACGGGCCACCCGGCACTGACCCTGGAGCCGCAGAAGCGGCCGATGATCGTCCAGGATTTGTTGCGTCACACAGCCGGGCTCGTTTATGGCCAGTTCGGCGATACGCTCATCCATCGAACCTATCGGGAGGCCAAAATCGGCGACCGCAACGACACGCTCGCCGAGATGGTCACCAAACTGTCGAAAATCCCGCTCGCGCACCAGCCGGGCGAGGTTTGGGAATACAGTGTGGCGGTCGACGTGCTCGGCCGCGTCGTCGAAATCGTCTCGGGCATGGAGCTCGACCGCTTTGTCGCCGAGCGCGTCACCACGCCGCTCCATATGGCAGCAACCGATTTCTATGTGCATGAGCCAGACTTGGGGCGCCTTGCCGAGGCCCAGGCGGATGCCGCCGGAAAGCGACCGCCCCTGCCCGATGTGACTAAAAAGCCGCGCCTCTTTTCGGGCGGCGGCGGAATGGTGTCGAGCGCCGCCGATTATCTGCGGTTCTGCGAGATGCTACTCAATTCCGGCGAATATCGCGGCGTCAGGTTGCTGGCGCCGCACACCGTCGCGCTAATGACCTCGGATGCGTTGCCACCCGGGGTCGGTTATTCGGAGCGGGCGCGCACGGTTACCGGCGATATCGCGCCGACACCGGAAATGGGGCAAGGTTTTGGCCTTGGCTTTGCGGTGCGTACCGCCCCCGGCCGCAACCCACTGCCCGGCTCGGTCGGCACTTATTATTGGACCGGCGCTTGGGGCACGACGTTCTGGGTCGATCCGCAGGAGAAACTGATCGCCATCCAGATGATTCAGGTGCCCTTATCGGAGGGTGGCGGCTACCGCCGCGCCTTCCGCAACCTGGTCTATCAGGCGATGGCAACCGATTAAAATCGCTCACCTGCGGACGGCGTAAGCCTATCGCGACCAGCGCCCGCGTTGCTATGCGGGCTAGAGGAGCTCGGCGACCGCTGAGTGGTAGCGCCGCAACGCCGCCAGATGGTCGGCCATCGTATGGCCGGGGATGCGCTTGTGGTGCCGGCGGTTGAAGGTCGTCGTCAGACACAGATGCGAGGCGCCTGCTTCTTTCCAGAAGCGGGTCTCTTTGGCCCAATCGGCTTCCGTTCCGGTACCCATCGACACCCAGACCTCGATCCCGACCTTGGCGGGGTCGCGCCCCGCCTCTTCGGTCATCCGGCGCAATTGGCCGAAGACGTCGAGAGCGCTCTGGTCGGGCGGATAGGCGTTCGGCATCCAGCCGTCGCCCCATTTGGCGATGCGCGGCAACGTGCGGTCGTGATGCCCGCCGTACCACACCGGCACCTTGCCCGAGGCGGACCGCGGGTTGATGCCGGCGTCCTCGATCGTGTGCCATTTGCCCTTGAAGGTGACATGCGGCTCGGCCCATAGCTTCTGCATGACCTGAACCTGCTCCTCGGAACGGCGGCCGCGATTGTGAAAATTCTCGTTGAGCCCGGTGAACTCGACCTCGTTCCAGCCAACCCCGATCCCGAGCCGGAACCGGCCGCCGCACAGCACGTCGAGCGATGCCGCCTGCTTGGCGACGAGCACCGTCTGCCGCTGCGGCAGGATCAGGACCCCAGTTGAAAAGCCGAGCTTGTTTGTGCAGCCGGCGAGATAGCCGAACAATACGAACGGGTCATGATACAGCCCGCCCCCGGTGCGACCCGCCTCCGATGCGCTGGCCTCGCTGGCACCGAGCACATGGTCGGGGGCCTCGACAAAATCGTAGCCCATGGCCTCGGCGGTCTGCGCGTATTCGCGCACAGTTGCCGGATCGCCGCCGATATCCCCCAGTGGCAGTAATGCACCCAGTTGCATTGTTTAACTCCTATGACTTTCCCGGCGAAGGCCGGGATCCATCTCCGGCATGGATACCGGCCTTCGCCGGTAAGGCAAGAAAGAAAGGGTCCACGAAGCGGAAGTTGGAGCCCGGACCCTAACCCTACATCGCCGGGGCACGGCCGACCACGGCGGTCATCGGGTCGCTGACATCCTCGACCCACTCCGCCAAGCGATGGGTTTCGATGCCGTCGAACCCGCTGTGGCGGAGATAGCGTTCGACAAGCCGCGCATGCCCATCGTCGTCCAGTGCCCGCCAGATCGCGACGGCTTTTGTCCAGAAGCAACGGTTGGAAAAGCTGATGACGAGCGGTGCGCCCGGCCGCAGCACACGGGCAAGCTCGCGCAGTACCCCCACGGGCTGCTCCAGATACTGGATCGACACGCAGATCATCGCCCCATCGATATCCGCATCTGTCAGCGGCAGCGCAGTGTCGCGATTGAGGTTCTGGACGAACCAGCGGGTGAGCCGCGGGTTGGCGGCCAGCTCGGCCGCGTTCATGCCATGGCCGATCACCTCGGCATAATCGATCTCAGGCGGCAGGTGGCTGACCCAGCTGCTCATCAGGTCGAGCAGATACGCCGCCCGCCGGCAGCGCAACCCGATAGAACTCGGTCAGTGCCGCGATCGCGCCGTCGTCGATATGGCAGACCAGCCGCGGAGGCTCGTAAAAGATTTCGTCCTCCTCCGCGTCGATCTTTGTAAAGGCCCCCTGCGGCAGCCCGAGGCTCTCCCCATCGATACCGCTCGTTGTCTGTCATTCCCGTCAAACGCTCGGCGGGGGACTACCCCATCGCCGCTCGCTGAAACACTATGAACGCAAACGGCGCCCTGAGCGCGATAATCGCGCTGTGCCCAACGCTCGCTCACTTGCGCAAAGTGCTCCTCCAGCGGCAATTTGGGGCGAGCCGTCGCACCCAGCCAGCGGCGGCGGAACGGAAGGATTTTGTCATGCGGGTCGGGATTTATTTGCCGCATATCGGGCGCAAGGCCGGTCCGGAGGCGATTCGGCGGGCGGCTATCCAGGCCGAGGAGCTCGGCTTTGCCGACGTCTGGACGAGCGAGCACATCATCATCCCGAAGGGCGCGCCCTACGCCTTCGGCGATCTTCTACGACCCGGTATTGACCCTGACCTGGGCGGCGGCCTTCACGAAAAGGTCGGGCTCGGCACCAGCGTGCTGGTGTTGCCGATGCGCCACCCGCTGCCGCTCGCCAAGGAATTGGCGACGCTTGCAGAACCTTTCCGAAGGACGGCTGATCCTCGGCGCCGGGGTCGGCTGGATGGAGGCCGAGTTCGCCGCGCTCGGCGTGCCGTTCCGCGAGCGCGGGCGGCGCATGGATGAGGGGATCGCGATGATGCGGGCGGTGTGGGGCCAGGACCCGGTGAGCTTTCCGGCACGCCGCATCCCGGCGGTCATCGAGGACATGCGGATGCTGCCGCAGCCGGTCAAGCCGATCCCGATCTGGATCGGCGGCAGCTCCGAGGCGGCGCTCGCCCGCGCCGTACAGCTCGCCGACGGCTGGCACGGCTCGCGGCTGACGCCCGAAGAGGCCGCGCCGATCGTCGCCGCCTGCGCGACGCAGCGGCCCGAGCCAGAATTCGCGATTTCGCTGCGCTATGGCTGGGACGGCAAGGACGACGGCGCGCTCGCGCGCTCGACTTGGCCGCCTATGGCGCAGCGGGGTCGAACATGTTTTGGTCGAGCCGGCCGAGCGCGCGCTCGAGGATTGGCTGCGCGCCGTCGAGCGGATCGCCCGCGCGGCAGAGGGGGTCAAACCATGAAATTGGCCATCACCCTTAGGTGCTCGCCGGGCCTCCGGTGATCGACATGGAGACGGTTTGGGAGGCGGAGCGGCTCGGCTACGAGGCGGTGTGGAGCGGCGAGGCCTACGGCACGGACGCCGTGACGCCGGTCGCCTGGGTCTTGGCGCAGACCAAGAAGATCAAAGCCGGGACCAGCATCATGCAGATGCCGGCGCGCACACCGGCCTGCGCGGCCATGACGGCGATGACCCTGCAGGCGCTTTCCGGCAATCGGTTTCTCTGCGGCATCGGCCCGTCCGGCCCGCAGGTCGTCGAGGGCTGGCATGGGGTGCCGTTCGGCAAGCCGCTGCTGCGCACCCGCGAATACATCGCGATCATCCGCCAGATATTGGAGCGCAAGGCGCCGCTCGAATATCACGGCGAGCATTATCAGATCCCCTATACCGGGCCCGGCGCCACCGGGCTCGGCAAGCCGCTGCGCAGCATCATCGACGGCGATCCGAGCCTGAAGATCTATACCGCCTCGTTCGCGCCGGCCGGGCTGCGCACCGCCGGCGAAGTCGCGGACGGTGTATTGCCGTTCTTCATGGCGCCGGAGAAGGCCGAGGCGATCACCGCTCCGGTGCTGGAGGGGATCGTCAAAGCCGGGGATGGCAAGACCCTAGCCGACTTCGATATCGCGCCTTATGTCCGGGTGGCGATCGGCGAAGATCTCGCCGCCTGCTACGATAAAATCAGACCGCAGCTCGCGCTCTATATCGGCGGCATGGGCGCGCGCTCGAAGAATTACTACAACGATTTGGCGAAGCGGCTCGGCTACGAAGCCGCGGCCGTCGAGATCCAGGACCACTTCCTCGCCGGCCGCCGCAAGGAGGCCGAGGCGGCGGTGCCCGACGCGCTGATCGACGAGACCTCGCTGGTCGGGCCGAAGGAGCGGATCAGGGATCGTCTCGACGCCTGGAAAGAGGTCGCCAGAGACCACCAGGTCGGCACGTTGCTGCTGGTCGGCGCGACACCGGAAGCGCTGCGGGTCGTCGCCGAAGCCGTGTTTTGACCGCCGGCTCGAGGATTCTCCAATGACAGAATTGCTCGTTCCCCTCGCTGACGCAATCGAACGCGACGGCTTTGCCTTTGTGCGTGCGCCGGAGATGGGCCGGCTGCTGAAGGCGGCTGGCCTCGCACGATTGGGAAGGTTTTGCCGCGACCTGGGGCGATCTCGGCGTCGACGCCTACATGGCCGATGGCGGACGCTACCGCCGCCGCCGGTTCGGGGTCTTTCGCGCCGCGCCGGCCGGGGTCACCAGAAAGCCGCATCAGCCGCACTATCAAAGCCGCGACTACAACCCGCTCAATGGCGGCATCGAGCGCTGGTTCGAACCGCTCACCGAGGCGGTCGCGCGTCACCCGGCCCTGACCGCGATCCTGCGCACCTGCCACTCGCTGTTCGACCGGCTGACCCCGGCCGAGTTGCGCCCCGAGGCGTGGCACGTGGAGATCCACCAGTTCCGCATCGAGACGCGGCCCGGCCAAGAGGGCCGGCCGACTCCGGAAGGCATGCACCGCGACGGGGTCGACTGGGTATTGGTGCTGATGGTGCGCCGGGAGAACGTCGCGAGCGGGGAAACCACGATCTACGACCTCGTCAGGCGCCCGCTCGGCAGTTTTACCCTGACCGCCCCGCTCAACTCGGCGCTGGTCGACGACAGCCGTGTCTATCACGGCGTAACCCCGGTCGTGCCGCTCGACCCCGCGCGCCCGGCCTACCGCGATGTCTTGGTGGTGACGTTCCGTCGGGAATAGCCGAGCGCTATTTAGCGGCGAACTGGTGACAGCGAGTGGGCCTGACGCTATCGTTGTAACGACGCCACCCCTCAGCAAATGGAAAAAGGAGCTTGCAATGCTCGATCTCCACTTTTGGCCGACGCCGAACGGGAAGAAGGTCACGATCCTGCTCGAAGAACTGGGTCTCGATTACAATTTGGTGCCCTGCAACATCGGGCACGGCGACCAGTTCAAGCCGGAGTTTCTGAAGATCAATCCCCAATCACCGCATGCCCGTGTTGGTCGACCACAACCCCAAGGGCGGCGGGGCGCCGATCAACATCTTCAAATCAGGCGCGATCATGATGTACCTCGCGGAAAAAGAGGGCCGCTTCTTCCCCCAGGACCTTCGCGGGAAATACGAAGTTACCCAGTGGGTAATATGGCAAATGGCCAATCAGGGCCCCAAGCTCGGCGAATGCGGCCATTTCCGCCGCGCTGGCCCCGACGCCGGCGACCTGACCTATCCGATCCGCCGCTTCACCGACGAGGCCAACCGGCTTTACGGCGTGATGAACAACCGGCTCTACGATCGCCGGTACCTCGCCGGCAACGAATACACGATTGCCGACATGATTTCCTATCCATGGACCGTCAACCGCCGAGGCCCAGGGTCAGGACATTAGTGAGTTCAAACACTTCAAACGCTGGTTCGACGAGGTCGGCAACCGTCCGGCGGTCAAGCGCGGCATGGAGACCGGCAACAATCTGCGCGTCGACCCCGCCACATTGACCGACGAGGAGCGGGCGCAGATGCGCAAGATCATGTACAACCAGCGCGCCATCCCCGCCCCGGCGTAAGTTTGCCCCCCTCTCTCGCAATGCGGGAGAGGAGCCGAGAGCACAATGGATTAGCCCCTCTCCCGCACCGCGGGAGAGGGTGCCTCACCCCGGAACTTAAGGCGCCGGAAAGGGAGACAATGATGCCCGACAACAAACGGATCAGGCCCACAGCTTCCGTCGCACCGGCAAAACCGCCCTTGCTCGTGCCTCACCCGCCGAGCGCTCCGTTGCTGCCGCCGGCGCATATCGTCGATTTGATGACCGTCGAAGGATCGGCGGTATTCGAGCGCAGTGGAGGGCAATGGAGGCGAAGATCGTCGAATGCCCGGCACTAGCGGACGCCATGCCCGAGTTCAGGACGACCTACGATATAGAGCCTTATGCCGGGGTGAGCGGCTTGACAATTCGGCTTGGCCGGTGATTGCTGCCGACGACTTGGGCGCCAGGCGGGGCGGCGGCATGGTGTCGTTCTTCTGGTACCGTACAAAGCTGACGATCCCGGCACATGCCGCGGGTTTCGACACCTCCGGTGCGATGACCGTGTTGCGGGTGAATATCGACGACTACGCGGAAGTCTGGGTCAACGGCGAGCTGCCGCGGGCAGCCGGCCGGCCGAGCCCCGGCACGATCCAGGGGTTCAACATGCCGCATCGCCTGGTGCTCGCCAATCCTGTCGCCCCGGGCGACAAGTTCGAGATCGCGGTCTTTGCGATAAACGGGCCGATTTCGGCTGCGCCGGCGAATTTCCTCTGGTTCCGCGAGGCGAAGATCGAATTCTTCCGCTGACGGCGTCTCAGCGCGGCGGATATCGGATCTCGACCAGGTAGAGACCTTCGGGGATGCGGTCGGACCGCCGGCACGACGATCGCGGGCTGCGAGTGCGCGGGCCACATCGTCGGGACGCCACCGTCCGAGACCGACCAGCTTCAACGTGCCGGCGATGTTGCGTACCTGGTGATGCAAAAACGAGCGGGCGCGAGCCGTGATATGGATCTCAGTGCCGACGCGGCCGACTTCCAGCGCGTCGAGCGTCTTCAGCGGCGATCTCGCCTGGCACAGCAAGTCGCGGAAAGTCGAAAAATCGTGATGCCCGACCAGGTGACGGGCGCCGGCGCGCATCGCCTCGACGTCGAGTGCCGGAGCGACCTGCCACACCCGGCCGCGTTCGAGAGCCGCCGGGGCGCGGCGGTTCAGGATGCGATAGAGATAAACCCGGCTGACCGCCGACAGCCGGGCGTCGAACTCGTCGCAAACGCGCTCGGCGGCAAGGACGCTGATAGCATTTGGCCGCAGATAGTGATTGACGGCACCACGCAGCACTTCCGGCTCCGCCGCGCGGGCGAGATCGAGATGCGCGGTCTGCGCCAGTGCATGCACGCCCGCGTCGGTTCGTCCCGCCCCATGGATGGTGAGCGTCTCTCCACAGAATTTGGCGATCGCGGTTTCGAGCGCTTCTTGAACCGAAAGGCCGTTCGTCTGGCGCTGCCAGCCGACCAACCCGCTGCCGTCATACTCGATAGTCAGCTTGTAGCGGGGCACGGCAGCCTCGTCCCGGGGAGGATTGGAAATCCACGCAGGAAGGCCGGAGCGTCGAGCGCGGCTCGGCCCGGCCGCTGCAGCCGCAAGAGGCGCAGGACGCCCTCGCCGCACGCAATCGACAGGCGCTCGTCGAGCACGGTGCCATCCACGCCGCCCGCCGGACCTGGCAGATCGACCGCCGCGTGCACGCGGATCCTCTCGTTGCCGGTCTCGAAAAAAGACCCCGGCCAGGGATCAATGCCCGGACCCGCCGCTCCAGATCGGTCGAAGGCAGCCGCCAATCGAGCCGACCCTCTTCGCGGCCGATCTTAGGCGCGTAGGTGACGCCCTGCTGCGGCTGCGGCGTGCCGAGGAAGCCGGCCTTCGGCAACTCCGTCGAGCGCCATCAGCATCAGCCGTCCGCCGAGAATTGCTAGCTCGGCCGAGAGGCCGGCGGATGTCGCATCGGACGCGATCGGCACCGTTTCCTGCAGCAGGATCGGTCCGGTGTCGAGCCCTTCCTCCATCTGCATGATCGTGATCCCGGTCTCCTGGTCATCGGCGAGCAATGCCCGCTGGATCGGCGCGGCGCCGCGCCAGCGCGGCAACAGCGAGGCATGCACATTGAAACAGCCGAGCCGCGGCGCGGTCAGGATCGACGCGCGGCATCAGGCCGTACGCGGCGACCACGGCGGCATCGGCGCCGAGCGCGGCGAAGGCGGCTCGCGCCCCTTCGTTCCGCAGGGTCGCGGGACAGCAGAGCCGCGAGGACCATGCTGTGCGGCCAGAGATTGAACCGGCGAGGGTTGCGGCCGGTGTCCGCGGCCGGCGGGGCGCGGCGGCTGCGTGTAGACCGCAAGGATCCGGTGCCCAGCCTCGATCAGTGCGCTGAGGATCGTCGCGGCGAAAGCCGGCGTGCCCATAAAGACAAGGTCGAGCGCTCGTCGCGGACCGATGGTGTTTATCCTTTACCCCTCCGGGGTCAGCCTCTGGGGTCAGGCGGCGGTCGCAGGTACCCGGCCGCGCTTAACCTTGGCCAGCTTGCGCAGGATCATCCCGCGCTTCAGCGAGGAGATATGATCGACAAAGAGGACGCCGTCGAGGTGATCAATCTCGTGCTGCAGGCACATCGCGAGCAGTCCGGACGCCTCGATCTCCCGGATTTCGTTCTGGTAATCGAGGTAGCGCAACCGGACCTTCGCCGGGCGCGTGACCTCGGCGTAATGTTCCGGGAGAGACCGGCAGCCCTCATTGCCGGTCGCCAGCTCGGGCGAGCGCCACAGGATTTCCGGATTGGCCAGCTGCAGCGGCTGCGGCTTCTCGCCCTCCCGGGCGATATCGTGGACAATAACCCGGCTCGATTGTCCGACCTGCGGGGCGGCCAGACCGATGCCGATCGCCCCGTACATCGTGTCGATCATGTCGTCCATCAGCCTCCGGATCTTGTCGTCGACCGCGGGCACCGGCCGTGCCTTGATCTTGAGCCGAGGGTCGGGAGCCGTAATGATCGGAAGCTGAGCCATAGCGTGTGGTAGTTAAGCGGCAGGCCGCTTACCGTCAATATCGCGCCTCGGCGTCGCGAGCCTCAGCTTCTCCTTTTTTGTTTTTGGGGGCGAGGATGTTTTCGTTTTAAGGGCGCCGATGAAGGTCTCGACGATCTCTCCAGTCGAGCGGCGCAGGATCGTCTCGTTGGTAAACAGCTCGAACTCGGCGCCCTCGGGGGAGGCGTGCAGAGCAGGCCGGATTGCGATCCCGCACGCGAGCAGTCGCTCTGGTAGGCCCTCGGCACGAGCCCCGAAGACCCGCAGGCGCGTGACGTTGGTTCCTGATTTCGGGAGCCGAACCTCACAGCCGGGCTGCCGCCGGGAAGCCTGAAACAGGGTCTCGGCCGCCGTTGCGGCACGTTCGAAGCGTTCGCCGAAGCCGTCGAGGTAATGCAGCGCGACCGCCGCATAAGGCCAGGCTTGGCGAAGGCTGCCGCCGAACATGCGCCGCTGATGATAGAGGTTCTCGATCAGCTCTCGCGGCCCGGCGAGCACGGCGCCGGCGGCGGCGTTGAAGTATTTGTAGAGCGAAACATAGACGGTGTCGAACAACGCGGCGTAACTCGCCGGCGCTATTCCCGTATAGGCCGAGGCGAGAAAGATGCGGGCGCCGTCGAGGTGAAGGCCGATCCGGTGCTTCCGCGCGAAGGCGGTAATCCGCTGCATCGCGGTGAAGTCGAAGACTTCGCCCTGCAGCCGGCGCACCGGGCATTCTATCGAGATCACGCCGACCGGGGTCGAACACGCGGGCTTCCGGAAGGCGGGCGATCTCGGCCTCGACCTCGGCGAGGGTAAAGGTCGCGCGCTGCGGAGCGAGGGGGATCAGGGTCAGACCGCTCAGCTCCTGCGTGCAGTCGCCGGTATCGTTGTAGATATGGCTTTCGCGCTGCACCAGCACACGGCGGCCGCGCGTCGCGAGGAGGCGCAGCGCCAGGTGGTTGGCGAGAGTTTCGCCGCTCGGCAGAAACAGCACCATCTCTTTGCCGAGCAGCGCCGCCATCCGTTCCTCGAGCTCTGCAATGACCCCGTCCCGCGAGAATTCGTCGGGGGCAATACGCGCGCTCCCCGGACAGCCGGACCAGCAACCGGGCATATTCGGCAGACGACAAGGCCAAGCCGTCGGAGCGAAAATGCACGCTGCGATCCTCATATTCCCCCATTCTCTGCTGCTCCTGTGACGCTACGGCTTTGTCCGGGAATAGCATCCTGCCCGAGAATTGCCCAATTCCTCCATATGGGATTTTCGGTCAAGAGGGGTTTGGGGTGAGTACCGCTCCGAGCGGCGGTGCCGATCACCTCGGTTCGCCGGCTTTTTCGCCGCTCTGACCTCTCAGGAAATCCCCGCGTCTCGCTAAGATCGCATCGAGTCCGGCAATCTTTTTCCGGGTATTCTCAATCTCCGCGGCGGTGGTATCGACCCAAGCCGAGTTTAATGCCCGGCGCTCTCCCGTCCTCAGGTGGCCCGTTTCCATTTCTTTAAGCTGACGGACGAGATCCGCTCGATCTCGCTCAAACTGGAGGATTGCGACCTCTATCAACGACGGCATTTTTTCACTCCCGCTTTCCGGTAAACTACATCACGTATATGGAAGGAGGCGATCGGCGCGACACCCACGCCTAAATCTAGGAACCGGAAGTTTCGCGTCTGCGGTTCTGCCGCCTCAACATCCAATCTAACACCAGACCACAACACCAGAGGTAAAACACCAGTCCCCGCAAATGTGGCAGGATCGCCGATATCGCTATTTAGATGAAACAGTTGCCTGGCTTTCTCGGGCCAAAAATCGCCGCCTGAAGTGACCGGGTGCAATACGTCACTCAGCCACAGATAGAGCCAAAAAATCCCGTTGACAACTCGCGCTTTGCCCATCTCAGTTTGGGGATTACCTAGGGGATGATATCGAATAAACCCGGACAAATCAATTCTGGTTTGTTGTTCTTAATCCAGATTAAAAATCGTAACCGGTTGTCGCGGATTAATGAATAATCATAACTAGAGAAAATAATTAAGGCGCGCGAAATCATTTGTATGGCTTCCCTCGTCTAATTCTAATACCATCTTCTCGTGATCATGATCCAAATCCCAATGCTTAAACCAGTTCTTTGCCCTGTTTAGGTGATCTTGCGAAATTGCACTTTCCGAAAGGCCATAGACATCATGCTCCGAGACAAACTTCGTCTTGAGCACCTTGAAGGCTGCCCGCTCACCTACAGCCTGGCCGAGTATCTCCTCAGCAGCACCTGCGAGTGTGATCGCAGCAACGCAAGCCTTGTGATCGAGAAAGAGGCATATGGCCCAATCCAACTGATCAACAGCCACGTCGATCTTCGATAGCTCCAACTCCATAAACATAACCCCCTGCTGCACTTAGCGTAATATTTGGTTTGCCTTCATCCGATTTCCCAGATCGCGATGACATCCTAACGGGTCTTATGCAGACGTTGAAGCCGACGCCACGCAGAGGGAAAGAT
>CAWBFS010000042.1:0-15609 GCA_963788085.1 uncultured Alphaproteobacteria bacterium | reverse complement strand
CGTCAGTCACGTGGGATCTTCGCTATCTTGCAAATCGGCGTATTGCAGCATGGACACTCGACAGGCTGCTGACGAGGGCGATAATGAGGCGTTTGCGCATCGTCGCGATCGAGTTGGGAATGTGCCGCTGGGTCGTATCGGCGGAGCCTCTGGGTCGGTAACCTTCGGGAAGGGCAGGTGCCGGACAGCCCAGAGGAACGAGGTGCTGAGGGGGGAATGGCTCCGCGTTCGGAGATCAAGAATCCGTATGCCGCGATGCAGAGCCTGGCATGGTGGTGGAAGCCGCGCCACCGCGCCCTTCGAAATGGCCGAGCCCGACTTCCTGCTTGAGGTCCTGATAATCGCGTTCGATCCGCCATCGCAACTTGGTGAAGTCGACCAAACCCTGGAAGCTGAGCTTTTCGGGCAACGTGGCAAGCCAATACTTGGTCGGCTCGGCTTCTCCTTTCGGCCACTCGATCAGCACCCACTCTTCGGCGCGCGGCTGCTCAGCTCAGTATCGCGATGCGCCGGCCGCACGCGCTGGCGCGCCAAGCGCGATGACAACCACTCCGCGGTGCCCTCGCGCCAGGTAATGGTTTGCCACGCTTTTGCCGGAAGGCTGAGAGCGAGCGCCTTGACCGAGACCGGCTGGTGTTGCTCGTCGCGTCGCAGCAATTTGGGTGGTCGGCCCATACCCTTACCGGGCGGCGCCGGCAAAGGCCCCGTACCGGGCGGCCAGACCGAGGTGTTGGGACCGATGCCGGCCACGTAGCGCAGCCGAGGCGGTGATCGCGGTTCGCAGCTCGGTATTGTTGCCGTAACCGGCATCCATCAGCACCACGCCATCGGGCAGGCCCGCTGCTCGGGCTGCCTTGATCTGCTCCAAGGCGATTTGCGGCTTGGTTTGGAAGGCAATCGTCTCCGGCACCTTGGCCTTGTGCCGTCGCACCGGATCGTTGGCCCAATCCTCAGGCAGATAGAGCCGATACGCGATCGGCAGGCTGGCATCATGATTGGCCAGCGACAAGCTCACCGCGACCTGACAGTTGTCCTGCTTGCCGAGCTGACCACAGTATTGCCGGGTTACCCCCACCGAGTGCCGCCCCTTCTTGGGAAAGCCCGTGTCGTCGATGATCCAGGCCTCGATCGGCCCGCTGCGTGTAATCGCCGGCAGCACCACTCGCCCACCTTGGCCAGCATCGCCGTGTCCGACCACGGCGCATTCCCAACAAAATGAAGCAACGATTGGTGTTTTGCGGCGACCTGGGCCGGTGCCGTCACCGCCGCCATCGGTTCAACGCTCTTGCGCGCAATCGGCATCAACAGCCCCAGGCAGTAGTCATGCATCGGCTGCTGCCGATCGGCATGACCCAGAACGCCTCCGAGTGCCTCGACATAGGATGCAAAGCGCGCTTCACTCCCCTCGCTTGATCCCCCGTCCATTCCGGTCCCCCGATCCGGATAAGATGGGCCTGATTACTACACTTTGTGGTTGATGTCTACCGTTATACACCATGTTGGGTTTTTGTGATTCAGTAAGATTAAGGGCTGGAAATGATGCTCCGCGCGCTGTGTGACGCTTTCGACCTCAAATTGCGGTAACAGAACGACCCTAGCGCTCCCGTGTCGAGCCCAGCAGCGGCCGCGAGCAGAAACGAGCTTCCTCGATGACAACGTAGCGCCCAAACAACCTCTGGCCAAACCTCTGCACGGCGGCGTCCAGACGCGCCCACTTGAAGAGAAATTTTCCGGAGCAACGCGCAAGAGCACAGTCCGGGCACTGTCATGTGCAAACGAAAGGCGAATTCGCCAAAGTCCTTGTCTTCGGTCAGCAGAAGTCTGTCTTCGTCATTGGCTCGCCGCAGGATCTGTGCATCGGTCGCTCCCGACGCGACTTCGGCCGAGTAGATCACATCATGTCCGGCACCGCGAAGGCGACGCACGAGCGCTGCATCGACGCGTTCGTCGGCAAGCCACCGCATGCGTCCTCCGGTCAGCGATAAACCAGTTCCTCATCCGCGAGATAGTCCGCCGCAAAGGCCTGAGCCGCCCGAATGTCATCAAGGATAAGCCTTGGATGATCGGCGAGGATTTGCTCCGTACTGATGCCGGCTCCGAGTTTGCGCAGGACCAATTCCACCGGGACACGCGTACCGCGTATCACCGGCTTGCCGCCCATGATCTCGGGGTTGATCTCGATCCGCTCATGCGCCATGGCCGTTCATCCTGCGCCGACTACGAAGCACAATGTAGCACGCTTGCCAGTGTATCGCCGCCCTATCTCGGCCTCGCGGTGACCGCGGACCGACCAGTCGGTGGTTGTCGACGACGTATTTTGCCATGAACTCGAAGGCGCGCTCGGAGCCGCTCTGGATCGGCTGCCGGCATTCCAACGGCAGCCGCTCCGGCGCCGGCACCAAGGTGATCTCCTTCAGGGTGCAGCCGCGATAAGGCGCCTCCCGCGGGATCGTGCAGTACTTGACTGGGTGCGAGGACGGCTTGCCCTCGAACGCCTTGAACAGGATCTCGACACCCTCCTCGAACATCTCGCGGTTGGCATTCTGGTCGCTTCACTCATAGTCGCGAAAGGGTCTGTAAGAGCGCGGTCACGTGCCGCTAGGGCGGCTTTCTATTCCCCGACTGCTCTGGCGTGTCCGCTGTTCGCGTTCTCTATCGCATCACCGCGGATTGCCTTGATGCCGAGTTCCTCCAACTCGGTCTCAAATGTTTTTGCATTTTCGACCTGAGGTACCTCGATCGTCATGTCTTGTTTTTCGAGAGCCGTTCCACGACGGCCTTTGAACCCGCAACGGCAGATGAGCTTCGCTAGTACCTGCGCGGCGGCAACGGTCTTAGCAAAACCCGGCTCAGCCCGCAGTAGATATGCGACGGGTGAACCTGAGGGTCGCGGGACGTGTCCCCGACGCGCACCGATGTCCGAACAGCGCCTTCAATGACGATCGCATCAACATCCATCCCTTCCATAACCGCATCAGCGAGCTGCCTCAGGCGCGGCCAACCCAGTTCGTTTGGGCCCAGGGTCACCCCATGCATATGGAGACCGCGCAGCAGCAATCCACGGTCATGTGCTTCAACCTCGGCCATAGCGAGCAACTCGCCGGCCGGGGTAAGGATGTGCGCTGTAACAACCGGATCATCGGTTAAATCGTCGTCGAGAATTATCTCGATGTCGGCAGCCGTCCACACCCACCGATGTTACACGCTAAATTCCGCGAGGCGTGACACGGATTTCCAAGGGTCCGCGCTACGCGGATCGTAGGCGCGGTTCCGGTCGCGACGGATCGCCCTGAATGAGCTAGAGGAAGCGCCGGGCGCATGACCCCAGGCCTATTGCGCGGCGGCGGCGGTCCGGGTGTCGCGGAAGGCGAGGATCACCTCCTTCGCGAAGCGGTCGAGGTCTTCGAGCTGCACGTCGAGCGGGGTGCCGAGCGGGGTCGCGCAAATGACGCGGTCGAGGCCGGGGTAGCGCTTCTCGACCGCCTTCAGCGCCTCGATGATGTCCTCCGGCCGGCCGGCGAGGAAGCCGCCGGCCTTCACCGCATCCTCGATCGTCGGCAATTTGACCGTGCCGGCGAGCCGGGGGTCGCGCATCGCCGCGATCTGCTCGTCGGTCAAGGCCCGCACGAGGCGCAATTCGCCGAACATCTTCATGTTCTCTTCGTAATGCGGCGCGGCCTCGCGGATCGCCTGCTCGCGGGAGGGCGCGATGTGGAATTGGTAGCCGAGCGCCAGCCGCTCGCCGAGTTCGAGCTTGATGCCGCGCCGGGCATAAGCCGCCTGGAAGCCCAGCATGTGCCGCTCGACCGCACCCCCTTCGGCCGAGCCGCCGCCGATCACGCCGCTGATGCCGTATTTCGCCATAAAGTCGAAGGCGCGCTCGGAGCCGCTCTGGATCGGCTGCCAGCATTCGACCGGCAGCCGCTCCGGCGCCGGCACCAACGTGATCTCCTTCAAAGTGTAGCCGCGATACGGCACCTCCGGCGGGATCGTGTAGTACTTGCTCCGGTGCGAGAATGGCTTCCCTCGAAGGCCTTGAACAGGACCTCGACCCCCTCCTCGAACATTCGCGGTTGGCGTTCTGGTCGATCAGCGGTTGCCGAAGGTCTCGACCTCGCGGGTGTGGTAGCCGCGCCCGACGCCGAAGATGACCCGCCCGCCGGTCAGGATGTCCGCCATCGCGTAATCCTCGGCCAGCCGCAGCGGGTGCCACATGGGCACGATGTTGAAGCCGCAGCCGATCTTTATATTCTTGGTGACGCCGCACAGGTGCATCGCCATCATCAAGACATTCGGGATCAATTCCGTCCCTTCGGGCTGGAAATGATGCTCGGCCATCCAGAAGGTGTCGTAGCCGCGCTCGTCCATGCACTTGGCGTAGGCCACCACCTTGTGCATCGCCTTCGCCAATTCCTCCTTCGAGTAACGGCGGTCGTTGATCGGCGTGCCGGCATAGCCGAGGTTTTCCATGTCGGCGGTGCCGTAATAGGAGCTGTCGAATTTCGTGATCATCGTGTGTCCTCGCAGATGCTGGCGCCAACTGTCATGGGTGCCGGCGATTTCGTCCAGCGGAAATCACACAGCCCGGCCATGCCGGCAGGACCTCGAGGCCGAAATTGGTTCGAACTTGACCCGAACTGCCGACAACCCTAGTGCTGGGTGAGCAGGTCTCGCCGTCCGAAAGGTCCAGGTTTTGCCTTGGCGACCACGATGATGTCGAAAAATTCGAGGGGCCGGTGATCGGCATTTCTGCCCGGCTCGCAGGGCGCCGGCTGCATTATGGCTGGGTCATTCTTGCCATGACCTTTGTCGTAATCGTGGTCACCGCCGGCGTGCGGGCGACCTCGGGCGTGCTTATCGTGCCGTTGGAGAATGAGTTTCACTGGTCGCGCGCCACGATATCCTTCGCGATCGGCATCAACCTGCTGGTTTACGGCTTGGCCGGGCCTTTCGCTGCGGCGGTGATGGATCGCTTCGGCGTGCGCCGCACAATGGCCTTGTCCCTCGCGGTGGCGGCCGCCGGGGTCGCGCTGAGCCCGCTGATGCATAATCCGTGGCAGCTCGTCTTGCTGTGGGGCCTGGTGGTTGGATTGTCCACCGGCTTTGTCGGCGCTTATCTGGCAGCTTACATCGCCGCGCGCTGGTTCCACGCTCGGCAGGGGATGGTTGTCGGCCTCCTGACGGCAGCCAATGCCGCTGGCCAGCTGATCTTCCTTCCGACAAACGCAGCCTTGATCGCCTATGCCGGCTGGCGTGCGATGGTGCTGATTCTGGCAGGCATCGTTCTCCTCGTCGTGCTGCCCCTTCTCCTCCTGATGCGCGACCATCCGCAGGATCTCGGACTTTTTGCCTATGGCGACACGACCGGCCAGGGTCGCACTGCCCGGCACAGCGGCAATCCCGTGGCGGTGGCGTTCCGCGCGCTATGGGATGGGGCAAGGGTGCGGGATTTCTGGCTGATCTCGGGTGGGTATTTCGTCTGTGGCGCCTCGACGATGGGACTGATCGGCACCCATCTCATCCCCGCCTGTGTCGATCACGGCCTGACCGAAGTCACCGCCGCGGGTCTGCTCGCCGCCACCGGCATCTTCGCGGTAATCGGCGGCACCGCTTCTGGCTGGCTCAGCGACCGATATGACAATCGATATCTGCTGTTTTGGTATTATGGACTGCGCGGCTTGTCGCTGTTGTACCTGCCCTTCGCGTTCAACCTGTCGTTCTACGGCCTATCGCTGTTCAGCATATTTTACGGTCTCGACTGGATTGCGACCGCGGCGCCGACCGTGCGGCTCCTCAGTCATGCGGTCGGCGCAGAGCGGATCGGCATCATGGTGGCTTGGATCACCGTGATCCATCAAATCGGCGGGGCGTCGGTCGCCTATCTCGCTGGCGTGCTGCGCATCGGTTTCGGAACCTATTTCGAAGCCTTCATGCTGGCGGGCCTTTTATGTGTCGCCGCTGCGCTGATGGTGCTGTTCATCGGCACCGGCCGGCGCGGCGTTGCGGAGCCGGCTGCCGCCAAGGCGTACTCATAAACCGCCACTCGCGGCCGGCTATCGGGCCCGAAGCTGCCTTCGGCTCCTCACAGCCCTCTCGGCTGATCGCCGCGCGGCGCGGCGGCGCGGCGCAGGCGGTCGTTGATCGCGAGGCCAAGGCCGTGATCGGGGATTGGCATTACCGCGATCCCGGTGAAAGAGGGGCGGTCGAGACGGCGCAGCATTGCGAACAGATTGGCCGCCGCCTCGGCGAGGTCGCTGGCGCGGCTCAGCCACAGCACCTCCGCAAAGCCGGGCGGCGCGTTCGGGCCGAAGGCGAGCAATGCCTCGCCCGGGCGGGCCTCGGCCGCAGCGAGACGGACCGGCAGACGCGGTGCGTAGTGGCTCGCCAGCATGCCCGGTGATCTGGGCTGGGAGGAGCCGGGCAGGGCGATTGGTCCGAGCAATTCGGTCAGCGCCTCGAATGTGACGGCGCCGGGACGGAGCAGGGCAGGGGCCTCGCCGGAAAGATCGAGGACGGTCGATTTAAGACCGACCGGGGTCGGGCCGTCGTCGAGGATCAGCGCGACATCGTCGTCGCCTAGGTCTTTGGCGACATGCGCGGCCTAGGTCGGGCTGACCCGGCCCGAGCGGTTGGCCGATGGCGCGGCGATCGGACGGGCCGTCACGCGTAGCAGCGCCTGCGCGACCGGATGGGCGGGCACCCGGATCGCCACCGTGTCGAGACCGGCGCTCGCCAGCAGCGACAATCCGGCGTCGGATTGCCGAGGCAATACAAGGGTCAGCGGTCCCGGCCAGAACCGGGCGGCGGCATCATGGGCGAGCGAGTTGAAGACGGCCAGAGGCTCGGCCTCGGCGAGGTCGCGAAAATGCACGATCAGAGGGTTGAACCTGGGCCGGGACTTGGCTGCGAATATCGCGGCGATGGCACGGTCGTTTGTCGCATCGCCGCCCAGCCCATAAACGGTCTCGGTCGGAAACGCGACGAGCCGCCCGGCGCGCAAAAGCGCGGCGGCGCGGGCGATCGCCGCCGCGCCGGCGGGGGCAATGTCAGCGATCAGCCGCGACTCCTGGGCTTCGTCTACTCGGCCGCGGACCTCTTGGCCTCGGCCGAGCGCCGCGCGGCGTGCCGCTCGATTTCGGATTGGATCGCGGCGCTGGCTTTCCCAAGGAAATCCTCGTGGTGCTGCACGGCGAAGTCGTAGCTGGCGCGCAATAGATCGCGGCTTTTCTGGAAATGCGGGTGCACGAAGCGCGCCATCAGCTCGTAATGCCGCTTGGTCGCGTCCCAATCGGCCCAGTTCTGCGCCAGCTCGCACAGGACCCCGAACCCGCCCGACCCCCGGATCAGGCGCTCGACATAAGCGACCGCATCGTCGGGAGTGCCGATGCAGGCCGTTCCGGTTTCGATCAGCCACTCGATAGGGTCGTCGACATCGGCCGGGATGATCGGGAAAGTGGCGATGTCACGAAAATAATTGGCGAAGGCCTGCACGCCAAACTGCATATTCTTGCGCGCCTGCTCGCGCGTGTCGGCGATGTGGAAGAAACCGACGACACGCCAGTCTTTGCGGTTTGGCGTATGTCCATTGGCGCGCGCAGTCTCCTCATAAAGGCCCCAATTGGCGGTATGGCGCTCCATCTGCGCCGGGGCAGTGCCGCCGATCGACAGCATGCCGATACCGTATTTGCCGGCCAGCAGCGATCCTGAAGGTGAGCGCGCGGCCGCCACCGCCAATTCCATCGTCGGGTGGGAATAGGGCCGCAGTTGGAGTTGCGCGTCGGTCAGGCTGAACCAGTCGGTCTTGCGGTTTACCATCTCACCCCGCAGCAGCGGGATGATGACTTCGAGCGCCTCGTTCATCATCTTCCGCTGATCGCCGGGGTCGATGCCGATCTTCAGCGCGTCGTGTACAAGGGCGCCGGGGCCGACCCCGAACATCGCCCGGCCGCGCGTCATATGGTCGAGCTGCACCATGCGGTCGGCCAGCATGAACGGGTTGTGATACGGCAGCGACACGACACCGGTGCCGAGCCGAATATGCCGGGTGCGCTGCGCCGCCGCAGCGATGAACATCTCCGGACAGGCGATCAGCTCGAAGCCGCCCGAATGGTGCTCGCCGATCCACGCCTCGTGATAATTCAGCCGATCGAGATGCTCGAGCAGTTCGAGGTCGCGCTCGATCGAGAGGGTCGGGTTCTCGTCATGATTGTGAAACGGCGCGAGAAAAATGCCGCTGCGCAGATAGAGATCGTCCATGCCGAGTCCTCCGGCAGAAAGCTTGCTGTCACGGATGGTCGGCCATCGGCCTATTTCCCGCAAGCTAATTTCCCCCTCCTCCGGGTTCCTGCTATCATGGCTGCCATTACCGTGAGGAGGAGGCAGAAATGTCAGAGCTCGGCGCCGACGCGATGCGGGGAGTTCCGTGGCCCTCGAATGGCCTTACCGAGATCCCGTTCCGCCTCTACACCGATCCCGGCCAATACCGGCTCGAACAGGAGCGGATCTTCAAGGGCCCGACCTGGAATTTTCTGTGTCTGACCTCCGAGATCCCGAGTGCGGGGGATTACATCGCCACGACAATCGGCGAGACCGCGGTCATCGTGACCCACGACGCGGCAGGCGAAATCAACGCGTTTGTGAACCGCTGCGCGCATCGCGGCAACCTGTTGTGCCTGGAACGGCGCGGCAACGTCAAAGAGATCAGCTGCATCTATCACGGCTGGACCTATGATCTGACCGGGAAACTGACCGGCGTCGCGTTCGAGCGCGGGGTCAAGCGGCAAGGCGGCATGCCCCCCGAGTTTAGCAAGGACGAGCACAATCTGCGGCGGCTGCGGGTCGCCGAGTTCGCCGGCCTGGTGTTCGGGTCGTTCCGCGACGACACCCCCAATCTCGAAACTTATCTGGGACCGAAAATTTCCGCCGGCATCAGCCGCGTGCTGAACCGGCCCGCCCGCATTCTCGGCCGCAGTACGCAGGTACTGCCCAATAACTGGAAGCTCTATGCCGAAAACGTCAAGGACACCTACCACGCCAGCATATTGCATCTGTTTCTGACGACCTTCCGGATTAACCGCCTGAGCCAAGAGGGCGGGATCGTCATGGACGACAGCGGGGCGCATCACTTCAGCTATTCGAAACTCGACTACGCGCAGGAGGACGCCGATTACAAAGAGGCGGCGCTGCGCTCGGACAGCAGGTTCGGCCTCAAGGACAGCTCGGTCATCGAATTGGTCGACGAATATGGCGACGGCATCTCGGTGCAGATCCTTACCGTCTTCCCGAGCATGGTGCTGCAGCAGATCCGCAACACGATTGCGGTTCGCGTCATCCGCCCGCGCGGGCTCGAAAAGACCGAGCTAGAGTGGATCCATCTGGGCTTTGAGGACGACGACAAGGTGATGACCGAACGCCGGTTGCGGCAAGGCAATCTGGTCGGAGCCGCCGGGTATATCTCGATGGAGGACGGCTGCATCGGCGGGCTCGTCCAGCGCGGGATACGCTACAACGACGAGGACACCGGGGTCGTCATGATGGGCGGATACGACGCTGAGCCGCAGCCCTTCCGTGCCAGCGAAGCGGCAATCCGCGGCTTCTGGAAGGAATACCGCGCTTTGACCGGCAGCTAAAGCGCTCATGGACGAGGTCGCTGTCCGGCTCGGTGTTCAAGAGCTGATCGCCGCCTATGTCGACTGCATCGACGAGGACCGGCTCGAAGACTGGCCCGACTTCTTTGTCGAGCAGTGCCGATATGTGATTACCAGCCGCGTCAGTCACGAAGCGGGATTGCCGCACGGCGTCGTCTATGCGGCGTCGCGCGGCATGCTGATCGACCGCGTGACCGCGCTGCGTCAGGCAAATATTTTCGAACCGCACCGGTACCGCCACATCGTCGGCCCGATCCGCATCGAGCAGGTCGACGCCACTGTGGCGCAAGTGCGATCGAACTTTATTGCGGTGCGAATCATGCACGACGGCGAGATGGCGCTGTTCGCTGCCGGCCGCTATCTCGACTGCATCGACCTGACCAGCCAGCCCTACCGTTTCATCGAGCGCCTCGTCGTCCTCGACAGCCAGAAGATCGACACATTGCTGGTCATCCCGCTATAACAGCCTAGCTCTGGGACTAATCTCAGATCTGATCCGCTCGACGATTTGAAAAGCTATGCCTCTTCTCGCACTTTGGGCGTCTAATCCGACTACAATCGGTCAGTTCACTGTCGAGCAAATTGTGGCAGCGGCGGGGTCCGGCGATCTCCGTGATAATTCCGATTGCGCCCAAGAACTTCGGGAGTATTTATCCCAGGTGACTAGCCAAAAGTTGGCCGAATATATAGACCGGTGCCTCTCCGCTCACTTTTCCAAATCCGGCGGCGTCTTACAAGACCTCATGAACGAACTCGGCCGCCGCCTCGACTACAAAGTAACAAACGGCCGTTATCAAGGGACCACGAACTCGATTGGCTTTGACGGGATTTGGATATCGCCCGAAGGGCAGACACTCATAATAGAAGTGAAAACTACTGACGCTTATCGCATTTCACTTGATACGATTACGGGATACCGAGATAAGCTCCTTGAAACAGGTCAGATCGCTCCCCCGTCCTCGAGCCTGATCGTAGTTGGAAGAGAAGACACTGGGGAGCTTGAAGCGCAGGTACGTGGCTCTCGACACGCCTGGGATATGCGGCTGATTAGCACCGACGCGCTAATCAAGTTGGTCCAATTGAAGGAGAATGCCGAGGGACCGGAGACCGGCCGGAAAATTCGAAGTCTACTCGTTCCCCGCGAGTACACGAGACTGGACGAGATGGTCGATGTCATGTTCACGACGGCGAAGGACGTCGAGCGCGTCATCGAGGTCGTCGATTCGGAACAGGAGCAGGCCGCCGAGGTTGACAATGCTCCCGAAAAAGTCAAAGGGGCATGGGAGTTTACGGATAGTAAAATTCTCCAGGCTAAGCGGGACGAGATTATACGGGCACTTAGCTCGCGAGAGGGGGTGCCATTAATAAAAAAAAGTCGGGCCCTTTATTGGAGTCCAGATCATGAAAAGAGGGCGGCCTTTACAATATCAAAGCATTATGCAAGAAGGGGTGGCCCCCACTATTGGTATGCATACCATACGCAATGGGATGAGTTTCTGAAGGAGAGAGAGCGCGGATATTTGGTCCTTGGATGCATGGACCGTGATCATGCGTTCGCGATTCCCACCGATGTCTTTCGCGCATTAATCGAGGATCTGAACACGACCAGAAACGAAGATGGCACCTATTATTGGCACATCCAGCTTACCGAAACCCCGTCAGGTGAAGTTTCCCTCATCGTACCGAAACGAAAACACAATCTTCCGTTATCGGAATATGGTCTAGAGCTGAAGGCGTAATCTCGCATTAGTTGAAGCGAGGATGGACACGTGCAGCTGACAGAAGGTATCAAACCGCCTGCGGTCGAAAACATGCCGAGATGGGCACGCATCCTTCTTAGCCGCGCAAGAAGGCGCACCACCAACGACCCCCTTACCGACACGGATTTGATCATGATATGGGAGCGCTGCGAGGGGCGCTGCGCAGTGAGTGGACTGGAGTTCAGCAGCGCGGCAGTAGGCGCCGGACGTGCGCGGCATCCATTCATGCCAAGTCTCGACCAGATCGAACCCGGCAAAGGCTACACTGCAGATAATGTTCGCCTCGTGTGTGTCGCTGCGAATTTTGCGATGAATGCCTGGGGTCTGGATACTCTCATTCGAGTTGCGAGGGGTGTAATCAAGAAGGCGGCCAGCGAAAGGGCTGATCTGGCGGACCAGGGCTGGTATGCGCGTCAAGACGCTCGGATCGAGGAAGCCGAAAAGGGTGCCGGTATCCTCGCGGGCGAACCCCTACGGCAGCAGCGCGCTCACATCGCGGCACTCAAGAGGGCGCGAACGCTGGGGCCGGCCGGTCTGAAACGGGCAGCAAAAAGCGCCATCGCGACCAAAACCAGCAATCTTCAGGAGCCGGTGGCGTAGGCGGTGCAGGCAGGTCTTCAGCTAACCGAATCTCTTCACTGCTTCTTCGATGGCCGGCGCTGCCCTTTGGAGATCCTCCGGGATCATTGCCGGGGTCGCTTCGATGCTGGCGTTCAATGCCAGAAACCACGGCTCCGCAATGCGCGGGAGCTCTGAAGCGTCATTCATGTTGAGTATCAGAATCCCGGTGCGCCGGCCACCATCGGCAATGAAATAAGCAGCCTCGGGCTTTTGTTCCTCGAGGATGGTTTGGATCACCTTGAAGCCGTCTTTTTTTGCAGCCGCGTTGCCCGCCTCGACCGGAAACGAAACCTTGACCAGGAACCGCATTGTGTGTCTCCCCATCCCAAATCCACCCCGACAGCATGGCACGGATGGCAGGTCTGGGATAGCCTCGGCAGCCGCGCCCGCTTCCCTCGAGGCGATCGAATAGGATAGCCTCGGTCTGACGAAGAGCTGGGTGGCGGCATGGCCGACGGCGGGTATCTTGAGGATTTCAGGGCGCGCGGTGAGGCGATTGCCGAGGCGTGCACGCGTTGTGGCGCGTGCTTCCGGGCTTGCCCGATGGTTGCGCCGACCGGTCTCGGCAAGGCGGACCCCGGAGAAACTGCGGCCGGCATCATCGACCTGATCACCGGCGGCAGCAGCACGCCGGAGGCCGCACGCTGGGCATCGGTGTGCAGCGGCAGCGGCAATTGCATTCCGGCCTGCCCCGAGGGCATCGACACGCGGTTCATGGTCCTGCTCGCTCGCGGATTTGCGCGGGCGCAATCCGGCGACAAGCCGCTCAACACGCGCTGGCGGCAGGGCTTTCAGACGATGAGCCGCGGCGTGCGGATCCTGTCCCGCCTGCAATTGCCGCCCGAGATATTGGCCCGCGTCAGAGGGCAATCCGCGCAGGAGCCGCGCCAAAGCCCGCCCGATGTCGTCTTCTACACCGGGTGCAATGAACAGCGGGTCGAGAAACGCGTCGCTCTGCACGAGCGGCCGGTGTTGCCGGCGGTGCAGGCGGCCGTGCGCAAGCTGCTTGCGATCGTACCGGGTGTCGAGCTGGTCGAGATCGACGTGCCGCGAGTCGGGACCCAGGCCAACAGCCTCAGGGTGTTGCCGAAGTTCAAGCGCGACCTCGTTGCGCGGGAGCTCGCCGCCGTGGGCGATGCCGGGGCGACGAAGCTCGCCACGATTTACCACGCCTGCCACCGCGAGCTTTGCGATGTCGGCACCGGGCGCAGCTTCGAGGTCGTCAATTTCATGGAGATCCTCGGCGACGGGCTCGGCCTTCATGCCGAGGACCTCTACAAGCGCCTCAAGATGATCAAGGATGTCGACGACATCATCATCGAGACGAGCCCGCTGATCGCCGAGCACCGGCTCGACCTCGATACGGTCCGCGACGCGCTGGTCCAAGAGTTCGGGGCGTACTGACCAAGTGTCTACTGCCGCGATGCTGATGCGCCCGATACCGTCGACGGGCGAGCCGATGCCGGTCATCGGGCTCGGCACTTGGCGCGCCTTTGACGTCGGTGCCGATGAGACCGGACGGCGTCCATTGCGCGAGGTGCTGCAGCGGCTAGTCGATGACGGCGGCCGGATCATCGATACGTCGCCGATGTACGGCCGGGCCGAGGCGGTCACCGGCGATCTGCTGGCCGAATTGGGTGCGCGGCCGCAGAGCTTTCTCGCGACCAAAGTATGGACGACAGGCCGTGAGCGCGGGAGCGAGCAGATGCGGCGCTCGGCTCAGCTGCTGCGCGCCGAGGTCATCGACCTGATTCAGATCCACAATCTCGTGGACTGGCGCACCCATCTGGCGACGTTGCGCCGGATGAAGGAGGAGGGGAGGCTGCGCTCATCGGGATCACCCACTACACGACCGGCGCTTTGCCCGAGCTCGCGCGCATTCTCCGAGCCGAGCCCGGCATCGATTTTGTGCAGCTCGGCTACTCGGTGGCTGCTCGGGCTGCAGAGACCGAGCTGCTGCCGCTCGCCGCCGAGCGCAGCGTTGCGGTCATTGCCAACCAGCCATTGGAGCGAGGCGATCTGTTCCGCCGCGTTCGCCGGCATGCATTGCCCGACTGGGCGAGCGAATTCGATTGTGCAAGCTGGGCGGAGCTGTTTCTCAAATACGTGCTGGCCGAGCCCACCGTAACCTGCGTAATCCCCGCGACCGGCAACCCCGATCATATGAAGGACAATCTCGGTGCCGGCTTTGGCACTCTGCCCGACGCGCGCCAGCGCCGGCAAATCCGCGAGTTCTGGGACGCGCTCTAGCAGGCTGCGGAAAAAACCACGTTGCGGAGCGATTTGTCGGGTTGTAGTGCGATATTCCCGTTCAAGTTGCAGAGAATTTGTCACTGGAGCAGGTTACTGCGCGGATTTTGATGATGTTTGCGGTCGCTGGGCAGAGTTTGGGCAAACTCCGGGCGTCACGACGCCACCGCCCCCACCAGCTTGGGCAGCCGGATCAGGTTATAGGCGGTCGCCGTGAGAGTGAACATCCAGCCGACGCGGGCCAGACCGCGGTGACGGGTCTTGCGGAAGCCGGCTGTTGCCTTTGTCCAGCCAAACACTTCCTCGATGCGCTTGCGCACCCACCCGCTGACGGCATAGCCGGGGTGGCGGGTCGTCCGTGCATCGATTGCGGAGCGGCGATTGGTGGTGTTCTGCGCCACGTGCGGCGTCACGTTGAGCTCCCGCAGATCGGCGACAAACTCGGCCACGTCGTAGGCCTTGTCGGCCCCGAGCGTGATCCGGTGATTGCCCGGGCGCTCCGCCACCATCTCCAGCGCCGCCTCGCGCTCCGCCGTCCCGGTGGCCAAGCTCAGCCGCGTGTCGACCACCAGAGCATGCCGGTTCTCCATCAGAACATGCCCCAGATAGGCCAGCTTAGCCGGCTGGCCAGGTCCTTTGCGGTACAGTCGCGCATCGGGGTCGGTGGTCGAGGCGTGCGTCTCGTTGCTGCGCTTCTCGCCGTGAAAGTCGCGCTCGCCATTACGACCCGGCGCCGGCGGCTCGCCGCTGCCATCCTTGGGACGAAAGCTCTTCAGGCTGGCCCACGCCTCGATCAGCGTGCCGTCGACCGAGAAATGATCGTTCGACAACAGCGCCTTTACGGCTTCCTGATTGAGAACGGCGGCCATGAATTTGTTGGCGATGTCACCCTCGATCAGGCGCTCGCGGTTTTTGGTGAAGACCGTCTCATCCCAAATCTCGTCATCCAGCGACAGCCCGACAAACCAGCGGAACAGCAGATTGTATTCGAGCTGCTCCATCAGCTGCCGCTCCGAACGCACCGAATAGAAGGCCTGCAACAGCAGGGCGCGGAGCAATCGCTCGGGCGGGATCGACGGCCGCCCAAATTTGGCGTACAGCCCTTCGAATTCCGGCGACCGCGCCGCCAGCGCCGCGTCCACAATCCGCAGGATCGCGCGCAACGGATGATCCTTTGGAACCCGCGCCTCGCAATTTACATAGCTGAACAGCACGTCACTCCGTGCATCCCAACCGCGCATCGGACGTCCCCCACATCTCGTCACGCAATAGGGATTATACCCGTGATCTGGGGCCAATAAACCGACTTTTCCGCAACCTGCTAGATCCGC
>CAWBFS010000041.1:0-69211 GCA_963788085.1 uncultured Alphaproteobacteria bacterium | reverse complement strand
CGCGAGCCGATCGGCGGGTCGAGCAGCCAGGCATCGCCGGTTTCGGTGGAGAACAGGACCAGCTGAGCGAGGGTAACGATGCGGCCGTCGTGATCGGCTGCCCGGCGCTGGATATAGCGCACCTCATCGGCCAGACGAAAACTCTTGCCCTCCACAATCCGCTTGCCTGGTCCACGCCTGATGGGTTTTCGACCCCGAGCGGGCCTGGAGGGGATTGCCATGGAATTGTTCACCCAGCTGTTCGGCGATCTGGTGGCCTTCGTCTACCACTGCTTCGACCGCATTGTCATTTACGGTTACCTCAGCGGGCTCTCGCGGCCCGAGCAGGTCGTGCATTTTTTCCGTCAGGTGGTCGGCGTACCGGTCGTCGGCAAGGAGATCCTGAGCCAGCGCACCGCCGACTACCAGAACTGGGTGGAAGCCTTCGCCCGCAATCATCGGCTGCCGATCGAATGGGCCGAGAAAGGCGTGCGCAAGGAAGACCATGTCCCGCCCTGGCAACGCCGCATGGCCAGGGACGACGCCTACGGCGTCTACTTCATCTTCAAGAGCATGGAGCAGGGGCCGAGCTTTCGCATCAGCGTCCCCAAATACGCCACCAAGGATCCAAATTACCGCATCCTCGCCCGCCAACGCAGCCGCTTCACGCACTACTACTTCTACCTCCGCGACGAAACCCTGGGCCCGATGGTGATGCGGGTCGCCTCGTTCTTTCCGTTCCAGACCACCTACTACCTCAACGGGCACAGCTTCATCGAGCAGGAGCTGAAGCGCGCGCAGATCGGCTTCCGCAAGACCGACAACGCCTTCCTCGCCGTCGACGACCCCGGCTTTCGCCGGGGCAGGCTCTGCCGCGCTGCAAGCCGCCGCCGACAAACTCAGCCCGCAAATCATCCGTACACGGCTCGACTACTGGACCGTGATCCTGGGCCCGAAGTTCTCCACCAAGGAACGCAAGCAGCTCAATCTCTCACGCTTTTATGCGATCGCCCAGATCGAGTACTGTCGCAACTTCATCTTCAAGCGCAACTTTCCCATCCATAAGCTGTTCGAGCGCAGCTGCGAACTCGGCCTGTGGCGGCTGACCGGCGACAAGATCGCCGAGATCTTCGGCACCCGCCTGAACCGCCGGATGCGCGGCAAGCTCGCCACCGTCATCGATCGCATCGAGCACGGCCATCACGTCTTCCGCGCCTACTTCAAGAACGCCTTCCTCAAACAGTACGAAAAGTTCGCCACCTTTCTGCGCAACGAACTGGTCTCCAACAACCCCGCCGACTTCCGTCTCAAGAAGGGACTGGACCATCTCCATGCCGTCCGCGAGCGGTTCCAAACCATCACCGCCCGCTTCGCCGGTTTCCAGGCGCAGTGGCTCAACGTCCATGTCGACTTCCCGCTGCTTCAGCGCCTCGCCCTGCCGATCACTATTGGCGCGGTCCGCTATCCCGGCATCAAGATCCACGACCGGCGCGTCATCCGCCTGCTCGAAGTGCTGCTCCATGGCGGCAGCCACGTCGGCGGCTGGACGGCCAAGCAGATCCACCACGCCGTTCTCACCGCCTTCCACCTCTCCGACAGCGCTTACAGCCTCAACCAACTCCGCTACGACCTGCGCAAGCTCAAGGGCCACGCGCTGGTCGAGCGTGACGGCTCCCGCTACGCCTACCGTCTCACCCCCAAGGGGGTTCAGGTTGCGCTGCTCTTTCTCCTCTTCCACAAACGGCTCTGCGGCCCGCTCGCCAACAGCCGCTTCCATCACCGCCCCAACCCCCATCACCAGCCCGCCAGCAGGCTCGAAGCCGCCTATCACCGCGCCGACAAAGCCATCCAACAGATCGTCGATCTGCTGGCCGCTTGACCCTAGCCTCGCGATTGTCGAACTCTTTTTGTCTACGATTCTCGGGGCTAAATCTAACATGACGGACTGACGCTCACATGCAACAGGGCGGTGCATTGTGCTTTCACCGGTAACTTCCCCGTTGACCGATCAGAATATCGGCCTCTAGCCTTACGGTACTGACCAGTTCGGGGGGTGGCGGCCCTGCCCAGACGCCGCGGCGCGTCTGCTCGAAATGGAGCACAGGGCCACCTTTCATCCGAGGGGCTTGGGGGGATCCCCACCGAGGCGCAATCCGCCCCAAGCCCCAACTAAGCTGTCTCGTGTGAGCCAGCCGTTAACCATATACACGAACTCCCCGCAGCACAGCATTTCCTCCACGCAATACCCGAACCGGGTTCAAGAGTGTCTCAATGGTACCGTCGCGGCCAAATCCTTCGGCAACCAGGCGCGCGTGCGAGCCTGAACATCCGGTTTCGCCGCCGGATATCGATATGGGGTAATAAGCGTCAGATTTATTCATTAGTTCACTAGAGTAACCTACGCACCACGAAGCGGAGGAAAAACCGTCATGAAAGTCGGTCTATTCATCCCGCGACTAGCCTCGCCCGGCTGTGGAGCGAACAGAACCGTCGAGCCGAGGCGCACGATCTGCTCGCGCCGGTTTACGGCTGGTTCACCGAGGGGTTCGATACGCCCGATCTCAAAGAAGCAAAGGCGCTGCAGACGAACTGACGTGAGCCGATCCGCCAGCATGACCAAACTCTAACGCGAATGATTGCTTCCTGGGCGACACGGCCAGCCGCTGGCGGGCATGAAAGTCTCAAAATGCGTCGACTTGCGTCGGCCGGTCGCTGTCATGTGAATGGTCGGCCGGCGCGAAGCCGTCATCGAGCAAACACAGACGCTTATCGGCGCTCCACCCAACTCGACCCCCTCGACTTCGCTTTTGGTGAGAGTCGGATTTGGGTCAAAATCGACGGTGCCATCAACAACTGAGTATAGCCGGTCTACCTTCAACAGCTGAACTGCTTACCAACAGCCCGCGCCTCCGGTCAGTGCCATGAAGCGACATTCCGGGGCGCGTTACTCGATCACCTCGTCGGCCATGGCGAGGAGCGTAGGGCGCACGGTGATGCCCAGCGCCTTCGCGGTCTTGAGGTTGATGGCGAGTGTGAATTTGGTCGGCCGCATGATCGGCAGGTCACCGGGATTTTCCCCCTTGAGGATGCGGCCGACATAGATGCCCACCTGGCGGTAACCGTCGACCGGATCGGCGCTGTAGCTGATAAGTCCGCCGGTTTCGGCCGTCTCGCTCAATGAAAACATCGCGGGCAAGCGATGTTTGCCTGCCAATTCCACTAGGCGGTCGCGATTGGCGCGGCTCACTGTGAAGAGCTCAGCCGCGGTGACCAGCATCGCGCCCGCCCCCGCATGCTCTGCTTGCGCGAAAGCGGCGTCGAACTGCGTCGGATCGCTCGCATTGACTGTAACCAGTTCGAGCCCAAGGGATTTGGCTGCGCCCGCCACCTCCGCCAAGATCGCCGCCGCCCAGGAGCTGTGAGGATCACAGAGGGCCGCAACCACGCCGGCGGTAGGGACTAACTCGTGCAGCGGTGCGTTCGCTGATGCAGGTCCGCTCCAGGCGGACCTGGTCGCGGCCTAAACAGACGAGCTGATCCCCGGTAAGGGGCAGTTCCGCTAGCGTTTCGCCAACTCGGCTCAGCTACGGTTGTCCGGCAACGATTTTTCTGGATATTTTATCTGCTGCGCCTTGCAAAAAAGCAGGAACGGCGAAAGCAAGACACGCGGAGCACAGCTACAAAGCAATCCATCCGCAAGCTTGCCACTGCTTGTCTTGCGATCGCGAGGGTTTTGCCACTCGGAACCCGGCGAGGAGTGCCATGTGCGGTTAAGGCTAACGGTGCGGATATGAGGAAAAAGTTACAGCTGCAGAACGGCATGGACAGGCTACGAACGCCTCGGCGCAAATTTCTGCTGAGCGGAACAGCGATTACCGCGGCGGCTATAGCGCGCTCGGCTATCGCTCAGCCGGCAACGCCCCAGATTTCAGGGCCGATGCGGCACCGACCTGCGCGGATATTGCGGTCGAAAAGGCGCTTAACGGCGCTAAGTCATCATGGGTGCGCTGCTGCTCGTTTTAGGGGGGATGAAGCGGGATGCCTGTCCGGCATGTCGATCAACGCCGTCAGGCATCGGTCTGAGCGCACAGCGCGAGGCTATCGCCGGTTTCGCTGCGATAATTGCGGCAAACAGTCCAACCAGCGCAGCGCTGGCTTCCTGAACCGAGGCCCAATACGCGATTGATGTCATTGCTGGTTGTGCCGTGGCGGCTTCGCTACAAGCTCCATCGGCCAAGACTTGGCCGATGTCTGGCCTGATCATTGGCGCGAGCGGACCCACGCTGGAAACCGCCGGAGACCCGGCCAACTGGAGTTATCGATGAACAAGGATGGCACCAACGAGTTTCTAATTCCAGAGACGATGAAGGCTTGGGTGCTCGGCAACCCGGAGGAGCTGGCACTTGTAGAAAAGCCGGTGCCGGAGCCGGGCCACGCCGAGGTGCTGGTGAGGGTCGACGCAATCGCGGTTTGCGCCACCGATATCGAGATCATCAAGCACGGGTTGCCGGCATTGGTCGACGGCCAGCTCCCTTTCAACCGTGGCTTTACGCCGGGCCACGAATACATGGGTACCATCGTGCGCCTCGGCTCCACGGTAGACGAGTTCCAAATCGGCGACCGAATAGCCGTCGAGGTCCATGCCGGATGCGGCCGCTGCCAGCGCTGTCGCGAAGGCATGTACACCTCATGCCTGAACTATGGCTGGCGAGACAAAGGGCATCGCGCCAACGGCTTCAGCACCGACGGCGGATTTGCGGAATACGCCGTCAACAACATCAATACGATGGTGCACGTACCGGACGAGATGACCGATGAGGAGGCGACATTGATCGTCACCTCGGGCACCGCGATGTATGGGCTTGACGTAATGGGCGGCATCATTGCCGGCGAAGGGGTCGTCGTTACCGGTCCAGGCCCGATCGGCTTGATGGGTGTTGGCGTCGCTAAGGCACTCGGCGCCCAACCGGTGATCTTGACCGGAACCCGTCAGCGCCGGCTCGAGATGGGCAGACGCCTCGGAGCGGATGAGGTCGTCAATGTGACCAGCGAGGATCCCGTAGAGGCCGTCCAGCGCATTACCCATGGTAAGGGGGTGCAATACGTGCTCGAATGCTCCGGTGCGCCCAACGCCCTCAACGAGGCCGCAAGGATGGTCAATCGCGGCGGGCGGATTTGCCTCGCCGCGTTTCCGGCCGACCCCGTGGTTGTCGATCTCGCTTATCTGGTGCGCAACAACATTTACGTGTTCGGTATCCGCGGCGAGGGCAAAAGCGCGACCCACCGCGCGGCGGCGCTGATGGCGCAGAAGCGCTTCGACGCCAAGATGATTCATACGCACACCTTCTCGCTGGCCGAAGTGCCGACCGCCATCAAATACGCCCGCGAACGTATTGACGGCGCGATCAAGGTCGTTGTGAAAATCAGAGAGAATTAAGCTGGACGACTGATTTTATGCGTCGTTCGCAAGTCGCCGATTTCAGCTCCTCCGCCGCAGCACCATCTGCCCGACGACCTGGCTGAGCTGAAGCGCATCATTGCCGCGATGGCGCTCGATGGAGGACCGCCCAAGCCGAGATCGCCGGCTGAAATTCCAGTTGGCGCATGCGGCGCGGCCGGTGGCGGGAAGACGGCCGGGCTGATCCTGGAGCCGCTGCGGCAGGTCTTTGCCACCTGGGCCGGATCAAAGGCGATACGAAATGGCCCTTGCCGAGTTTCTTACTCGCCGGTTGCTCAGATCTACCGATCCGCTGCCTCACGCGTTACGGGCGGAGGGTCAGGGCATCGGGATCGAGCACGTTTGCGGCTTCGCGCACGGCCGCGCTCGTGAAGGCGAAGCTGTGTTAGACGCTGAAGAACTCCTTCAGCGCCGCATAGACCCGGTCCGGCTGCTCCTCTGGGATGAAGTGGCCGCTGTCGATGCCGAGGCCGCGCACGTCGTCGGCATGGTCGCGCCACACCTTGAGGACGTCATAGCCGCTTCCCTGCCCGCTACGCATCCCCCACAACACCAGCATCGGCACCCTGACCTTCTGCGCGAGGTCCGCACGGTCTTGTACGAGGTCGATCGACGCGCCGGCGCGGTATTCGTCGCAGGTCGCGCGGATCGTCTCCGGGTTCCGGAAGCAGCGCAGGTACTCGTTCCACGCCGCCGGCTCGATCGCGTCTTCGTTGTGCAGCAAGGTGCCGAACATATGGCGCAGGAAGAATTCGGGGTCGCAGCCGATCATGTGCTCCGGCAGCCCGCGGCCCTGGATCAAAAAGAACCAGTGCCAGCTGCCGGTCGCCGCCTTCTGGTCGATCGTCTCGAAACGGTAGAGCGTCGGCACGATGTCAAGCGTCGCGCCGCGCGTGACCTTGTCGGGGTGGTCGCGCAATAACCGGTGCGTCACCCGCCCGCCGCGATCGTGACCGGCGACCGCGAAGCGGCCATGGCCGAGCGCCGCCATCACCTCGACCTGGTCCAGCGCCAGTGCGCGTTTCGAATAGTTGATGAAACTCTCGCCGGCTGGCGGCTTCGAGCTGTCGCCATAGCCGCGCAGATCGGGCACGACGACGGTGAAATCCTGCGCCAAGCGCAGCGCCACCTTGCGCCACATCACATGCGTCTGCGGATAGCCGTGGAGCAGTAACAGCGGCGGCCCGCTGCCGCCGGTCACCAGGCTGATCTTCGCGCCGCTGGTCTCGATTTGCCGCTGTTCGAAGCCGGGAAAGAAGTCGGACATCGTTGCCTCCATTACGTTGTAAATCCAGGGGCATCCGGCGGAGCGGTTGCCATGAAGAAAGTTCCCGCCGCCGAACTGAGCGCCCGCTCTCGGTTCAGTCAACGGACCTTCGCCGGGGCGCACGGGAACGGGCGAGATGCGCCGATTCCGGACCTTCCCGCCCTCACCCCGGAACGGGGAGGTTCGACCCAAAGCCGTCATCGAAACCAAGCCGACAAGCTGGCCGCGTCGGTCGTCACCCGGCAAGTTCCCGTGGTAGGCTCGGGTTCGACCGTTTGACCGGACCACGGATGGCGAAAATCCGACAACGCGCATTCGAGCCGCCTCAAGGCGGACGCATCGCGCTGCTTGCGGCCCGTGTGATCAAATGAGGCGCCGCGAGTTGCTGCTCCTGGTAGGCGGCGCGATGACGACGGCGCGCAGTCTCGGCGCGCAGCAGAAGGCGATGACGGTAGTGGGTTATCTCAATTCCTACTCGCCTCCCGTCAACCTGGGCGATCCGCTCCCTGCAATTCACCAGGGACTGAGTGAAACCGGCTTCGTCGAGGGCCAAAACACGGTGTCGGAGTACCGGTGGGCCAAAGGCCGATATGATCAGCTGCCCGCTTTGGCCGCCGACCTGGTCAGCCGCAAGGTCGACCTGATCATAACGAACGGTGGTTACCCTCCCGCACTAGCAGCCAAAAACGCAACCTCAACGATCCCGATCGTCTTCACTGGTATCGGCGACCCCGTCGGATCCGGGCTAGTCGACGGTCTTGCCCACCCGGGCGGCAACCTCACCGGATTCAGCAACCTCGCCCTTGAGCTGACGCCGAAGCGGCTCGAACTGCTCTGCGAGTTGGTTCCCGGGCGTTGTCACGAAAACGGAGTTGAGAGAGCGGCGTACCGGATAGGATGTCGAGATGGCTCCGCTCTCCTACCGCCGTCATCGCTTCCCGCCCGAGATCATCCAGCACGCGATCTGGCTGTATCTCCGCTTCACCCTGAGCTACCGAGACGTCGAGGAACTGCTCGCCGAGCGTGGGCTTGACGTCTCCTATGAAACGGTGCGGCGCTGGGTGCTGAAATTTGGCCCGCTGATCGCGCGCAAGCTGCGGCAAGGCCGCCCACGCCCGAGCGCGCAATGGCACCTCGACGAAATGGTGGTTCGGATCGCTGGGAAACGAATGTACTTGTGGCGCGCCGTCGACCACGAGGGCGAAGTCCTCGACATGCTTGTTCAGCGTCGGCGCGATACGCGGGCGGCACTCCGGCTAATGCGCAAGCTGCTCAAGAAACTGGGGTTCGCACCGAACCTGCTGGTCACCGACAAGCTGGGCTCCTACGGCTCGGCTTTCCGGGAACTGGGCCTAACCTGCCCTCACGAGCGAGGCCTCAGAAAGAATAATCGCGCTGAAAACTCCCATCAAATTGTGCGGCGACGAGAGCGCAAGATGCAGCGGTTCAAGTCGTCTCGATCCGCCCAGCGCTTTCTCAATGTCCATTCCGCTGTACACAACACCTTCAACCATCAACGACATCTGGTCTCTCGATCGACCCTTCGGATCTTCAGAGCCGAAGCCGCCGCCCGGTGGCAAGATGCGGTTGCCGTCGCATGAAACTCGGTTCGATCTCGCAGCCTCTCTGGACCGCACCCCGTTACCGTGACAAAGCCGAGCCATCCTCGCGCGACCCTGTTTGCGTGACAAAGCGCTCACGTCTGCGGGAACAGCCCTCGAACGCGTGTCAGGAACGTGTCAATGCAACGTTCATGTTCCTGCACCGTTCCGCAGGATCTTGCGCGCAACGGTGTCTCCTAGTCTTCATCACCCCTTCTCTAACCGACTGACATTTCTCATAAAACGATGGTGGGCGCGACTGGGATTGAACCAGTGACCCCTACGATGTCAACGTAGTGCTCTCCCGCTGAGCTACGCGCCCGTGGCCACGGTCGGGGTGGGGACGAGGGTGTAGCGAAAATGCGTGCGGCAGGCAAGCCGGGGCAGTTGAGATCACCGTGGCGCTGCCCGGCGCAGCCTCAGGCGCCGCCGGTTAGGAAAGGGGCGACGGCCTGCAGGAAGGCCTGCGGCTGCTCGGCATGGACCCAGTGCCCGGCGCCTTCGATGCGCATGATCCGGGCCCGCGGGAAGAGCCGCCGGATGCCGGGTTCGTGCTGGGGTTGGATGTAGTTGGAGCGGGCGCCCGCGACGAACAACGCCGGTCCGGTATAAGCAGTGCCCGCCGGAAGGTCGGGAAAGCCCAGGATCTGCGGGAAGCCGCGCTCGATCGCTTCCAGGTTCAGGCGCCAACGGGCGGCGTTTTCATCGATCACCAAATTCTGCAACAAAAAAGCGCGTTCGGCGGGGTCTGGAACGGCCCCGGCCAGCGCGACATCAACCTCGGCGCGTCGCGTGACGCCGCGGAGATCGACCGCCCGCATGGCGCGGAGATAGCCGAGCAGGTTTGGCGGATTGGCAGCCGGGGCGATGTCGACGATGACCAGTCGATCGACCTCGGCGGGATGCAGCAGGGCCATCAGCATCGCGACTTTGCCACCCATACTGTGCCCCAAGAGCGCGGGACGGTCGACGCCGCGGGCGCGCGACGACGCCCTCAGATCGGCAACCATTTCGCTGTAGGACATCCCGTCCGCCCAAGGCGAGGCGCCGTGATTGCGCAGATCGAAGGCTAGAACCCGGTGGCCCGCTGCGAGGTGCTGGGCGACCGACCGCCAATTGCGGCCGGAGCCAAACAACCCATGCAGGATCGCTACCGGCGGCCCCGAACCGAATTCGTCAGCGGCGAGTTCGAGCGGCATGCCTTCCCCCTTTTGCCGCAGAACAAGGATCCGATTCCATGTAAAATCGAGTAAAATTGGCGCACAATGACGATGGGGACGGTTTGGGGGACGGCTTGCGGGGTAGGCGATGCACGGTTTGATGTCGGAGCGGCCGCTCCTGATTTCGGCGATAATCAAGCATGCGGCTGTGTATCATCGCGACACGGAAATCGTCTCGCGGACTGTCGAGGGCGCGATACACCGCTATACTTACGACGCGGCGGAGCGGCGCGCCAAGCGTCTCGCGCGGGCGCTGTTGAAGCTGGGGATCAGGCCTGGCGACCGCGTCGGGACTCTCGCGTGGAACACCTTCCGCCATTTCGAGCTCTATTACGCGATCTCGGGGATCGGCGCGGTCTGCCATACGATCAACCCTCGGCTGTTCGACAACCAGATCGTCTACATAATCAATCACGCCGCAGACCGGCTGGTCTTTGTCGACACGAGCTTTGCTCCGCTCATCGAGCGTCTCGCACCCGATCTGCCGACCGATTGCCGGATCATTTGGATGAGCGAGGAGGGCGCCGAGCCCGCAACCGGCCCCAGCCTCCCGGGCCTCCCCAGCCATGAGGCGCTGATTAGCGCCGAGGACGAGGATTTCGAGTGGCCCGAATTCGACGAGCGCACGGCCTCCTCTCTTTGCTATACCTCGGGCACCACCGGCAATCCGAAAGGCGTGCTCTACAGCCACCGCTCCACCGTGCTGCACGCATTCGGGATCTCGCTCCCCGATGCGATCTCGATCTCGGCGGCTGACGTCGTCTGCCCGGTGGTGCCGATGTTTCATGTCAACGCCTGGGCGATTCCTTACGCCGCGCCGATGCAGGGCGCCAAGCTCGTGCTTCCAGGCCCGCGATTGGATGGGCAGAGCCTTTATCAGCTCTTCGAGGCGGAGCAGGTCACGCTGGGCCTTGGCGTGCCCACCGTGTGGCTCGGCTTCGAGGCGCACCTTTCCACCACAGGCGCGCGCTGCTCGACCCTTCGCCGGATTCTGTCGGGTGGCTCGGCGGTGCCGCCATCGATGGTCGATGCTTTCGCCGGTCGCGGCATCGATGTGCGGCAGGGCTGGGGAATGACCGAGATGAGCCCGCTCGGCACGACCGCGGCATTGAAGGCCAAACACCTGCATCTTGACCGTGCGGCCCAAACCTTGGTCAAGGAAAAGCAGGGCCGGCCGATCTTCGGCGTCGAGATGAAGGTGGTCGACGATGCCGGCCAGCGCCAGCCCCATGACGGGAAATCGATGGGCGAGTTGCTGGTGCGCGGCCCGTGGATCGTCAGCGGCTATTACGAGGATGCCGCGGCGAGCGCCGCGGCGATGGACGATGAGGGCTGGTTCCGCACCGGCGATGTCGCGACGATCGACCCCGACGGCTATATGCAGATCATGGACCGGCGTAAGGACGTGATCAAATCCGGCGGCGAGTGGATCAGCTCGATCGACCTCGAAAACGCCGCGATTGCCCATCCCGATGTCGCCGAAGCTGCCGTCGTAGCCGTTCCTCACCCGCGCTGGGCCGAGCGGCCGTTACTGGTCGTGACGCCGCTGCCGGAGTGTCGGCCGCAGCGCGATGACCTGCTCGCATTTCTCGCCAAGCGCTTTCCGCGCTGGATGCTGCCCGACGACGTTGTAGTCCTCGACGAGCTGCCGCACACCGCGACCGGAAAGGTTATGAAGATCCGCCTGCGCGAGATGTTCCGCGACCACCAACTGCCCGAGCGTTGATATGCCCGGCATCCCTCCCCATCCTCGGGGGATGAGCATTTGCGGCGCCGGTCCCGTGCATCCAATGATTTGTCATTCCGGGATTGCCGAAGGCAAGGCCTGGGATCCATGCACACCGGCTTCCTTTTCTCGGGTCCTGGACAGTGTTCTTGGTTTCCGGGCTCGCAGGCTTTGCCCGCGCCCCGGAATGACTACCGCCGATAAATGAGCGTCGTCGTCCGTTTCGCGCCGTCGCCGACCGGGTTTCTGCACATTGGCGGGGCGCGCACCGCGCTCTTCAATTGGCTTTTTGCGCGGCATCACGGCGGCAAGTTCCTGCTGCGCATCGAGGACACCGACCGCATCAGGTCGACGCCGGAGGCGGTCGGGGCGATCATTGACGGGCTCGCCTGGCTCGGCCTCGCTTGGGACGGCGAGATCGTCCACCAATTCGAACGCGCTTCCCGCCATGCGGAGATCGCCCGCCAGCTGCTCGCAGCGGGACAAGCTTATTACTGCTACTGCACTCCGGCGGAACTCGAGGCAATGCGCGAGCGGGCGCGGGCCGAGAAGCGCTCGGTCCGCTATGACGGGACCTGGCGCGACCGCGATCCGTCGCAGGCGCCTGCCGGCATTGCGCCGGCCATCCGGCTGAAGGCGCCGCAGCACGGTTCGACGACGATCCATGACCGTGTTCAGGGGGAGGTCACGGTCGCCAACACCGAGCTCGACGATCTGATCATCCTGCGGAGCGACGGCACCCCGACCTATAACCTGTCGGTGGTCGTCGACGACCACGATATGGGCATTACCCATGTGATCCGCGGTGACGACCACCTCAACAATGCCTTTCGCCAGAAGCAGATCTATGATGCGCTCGGCTGGGCGGTGCCGGAATTCGCCCATGTGCCGCTAATTCACGGTCCCGACGGCGCAAAGCTGTCGAAGCGGCACGGCGCGCTGGCCATCGACGCCTATCGCGAACTCGGCTATCTGCCGGAGGCGCTGCGCAATTACCTGCTCCGGCTTGGTTGGAGCCACGGTGACGACGAGATCATCTCGACCGAGCAGGCAATCGAGTGGTTCGATATCGACGCGGTCGGCCGAGCCCCCGCCCGGTTCGATTTCGCCAAGCTCGACAGTCTGAACGGCCACTACATCCGCGCCGCCGAGGACGATCGCCTCGTCGCATTCGTCACCTCCAGGCTTCAAGAAGCGCTCGGGAAGCCGCTTTCGAAAATCGAGGTCGAGCGCCTGCGAAAGGCGATGCCCGAGCTGAAATTGCGCCCCAAGACTTTGGTCGAGCTTACCGCCAATGCCCGCTTTCTGGTCATGCCGCGGCCGATCCGGCTGGATGACAAGGCCGCGAAGCTGCTGACCTCCGATGCGCGCCGGCTATTGTCCGAGTTGCTCGAGCGGCTTAGCGGCGGCGAGTGGCAGCCGGAGCGGCTCGAGGACGAGGTCCGCGCCTTTGCCGAGCAGAAAGGGAGAAAGCTCGGATCGGTTGCTCAGCCGTTGCGTGCCGCCCTGACCGGCTCGTTTGCGTCGCCGGGGATTTTTGTCGTGATGCAGGTTTTGGGGCGAGAGGAGAGCCTCGGACGGATCGCCGATGCGGCTGGATCGGCGGGTTGATGCGCGCGTTTGCCAAGTGCGCTCGACAGGCCTATTTTGCGGTGCACTAGGCAACCGCCAACAGGGCTTAGCGATAGAGGTGGATCGATGGACGGCAACAACATGGTCACCGGAACGGTGACGCTCACCGACAATGAAACCGGAAAGTCGATCGATCTTCCGGTGATTGGCGGATCAATCGGCCCGCGCGTCATCGATATCCGCAAGCTTTACGCGCAGACCGGGCATTTTACCTACGATCCGGGCTTCATGGCGACGGCAGCCTGCCGCTCGAACATCACCTATATCGACGGCGACGAGGGAGTGTTGCTGTATCGCGGCTACCCGATCGAGGAGTTGGCGGAGAAGAGCGACTTCATGGAAGTCTCTTACCTGCTGCTCTATGGCGAGTTGCCGACTGCCAAGGAAAAGGAGCAGTTCGTCTACGACATCACCCATCACACGATGGTGCACGAACAGCTGACCACGTTTTTCCGCGGCTTCCGCCGTGACGCGCACCCGATGGCGGTTCTGTGCGGGGTGGTCGGTGCTCTCTCGGCCTTCTATCACGACTCGACCGACATCCATGATCCGTATCAGCGGATGGTGGCCTCCTATCGCCTGATCGCGAAGATGCCGACGATCGGCGCCATGGCGTTCAAATATTCGCAGGGGCAACCCTTCATCTATCCCCAGAACTCGCTGAGCTATGCGGAAAACTTCTTGCGCATGACCTTTGCCGTGCCGGCCGAGGAGTACAAGGTCAACCCGGTCCTGGCGCGGGCGATGGACCGGATCTTCATCCTCCACGCCGACCACGAGCAGAACGCCTCGACCGCCACGGTGCGTAACGCCGGGTCGAGCGGCGCCAACCCATTCGCCTGCATCGCCGCCGGCATTGCCTCGCTGTGGGGACCGGCGCATGGCGGCGCCAATGAGGCGGTCCTCAAGATGCTGGCGAGGATCGGCGACAAGAAGAACATCCCCGAATTCATCAGCCACGTGAAAAACAAGAACGAACACGAAATCCAATTCGGCTTCGGCCACCGTGTCTACAAGAATTACGATCCTCGCGCCCGCGTATTGCGCGACAGCTGTCACGAAGTGCTCGAAGAGCTCGGCATCAAGGACGAGCCGTTACTGGATATCGCGATGGAGCTCGAAAAGATCTCTCTCGACGACGACTATTTCATCAGCCGCAAGCTGTACCCGAACGTGGACTTCTATTCGGGGATCATTCTGAAGGCGATGGGCTTCCCGACCTCGATGTTCACCGTGCTGTTCGCGATCGCGCGCACGGTCGGCTGGGTCGCGCAGTGGACCGAGATGATCGAGGACCCCGACATGAAGATCGCTCGCCCGCGCCAGCTGTTCACCGGCTCCGCGAAGCGCCACTATGTTCCCGTCGAAAAACGCGGCTGATCGCGGGTTTTTCGGGGAGGAGGTTGGCTCATGGCAGATTACAAGCTGATTTCCGCGGATTCTCACGTCAGCGAACCGCCCGATCTCTGGGCGACTCGGGTCGACGCGAAATATCGGGAGCGGGCCCCTCGCCTGATGATCAATCCGCCGGGCAAAGAGGGCGCATACTTCTTCTATGAGGGTTATGCCCCGCACCCGATCGGGATCGGGCTCGGCGCCGGCAAGAGCCCAGAGGAGCTGAAGGAGTTCCTGACCAAGGCGACCTATGCCGATGCCCGTCCTGGCGGCTGGGACCCAGCCGCGCGGATGAAGGACAATGAACTCGACGGGGTCGAGGCCGACGTGCTCTACACGACTCTCGGCTTCCGCATCTTCTGGCTCAAGGATCCCGGGCTGCAGGCCGACTGCTTTCGCGTCTACAACGATTGGCTCGCCGAATTCGTCAGCTACGACCCGAAGCACATGGCCGGGCTGCCGATGATCTCGCTTTACGACCCTATGGCCGGCGCGCGCGAGCTCGAACGCTGCGCCAAGATGGGCCTCAAGGGGGCGATGATATGGTGCTCGCCCCCCGAGGGGCAACCTTACAGCTCGGACATCTACGATCCGTTCTGGGCGGCCGCGCAGGAATTGAAGATGCCGGTCAGCCTGCACGCGATCACCGGCATGGGAATGGAGAGCCAGTATAATTGGGGAGAGCGCTACATGCGCTCCACCGTGCTGTCGCACGAGGTCGAAAAGTCCTTCAGCGTGCTGATCTTCTCGGGCGTGCTCGACCGCTTCCCGGAACTGCAGATCGTCTCGGCCGAGAACAATATCGGCTGGCTGCCGTATTATTTACAGCGCATGGACCGTGCCTTCGAGCGCCAGCGCATCTCTGCCGGCTTTACGAACAAGCTGAAGCCGAGCGAGTATTTCCAGCGCCAGATGTGGGCCACCTACATCGATGATTATGTCGGCGTCGCCAACCGCCACTTCATCGGTGTCGACAAGCTGATGTGGTCCTCGGACTACCCGCACCAGGCTTCGACCTGGCCGCATTCGCAGGATGTCGTCGCGCGCGACTTCAAGGACGCCAGCCCCGAAGATCGCTTCAAGATCACCCGCGCCAACGCCGCCAGGCTCTACGGCTTCGACGCTTAAGCGCACCCGGCTGCCACATGGCGGCCGTGTCCGCCCAGCTGCCGGAGCCGGTACGCACCACTCTGAGCGAATTCACCGCGGCGGCACAGGAAGCGTTTGCTGAAGATCTTCTCTCGGTCGTGCTGTTCGGCTCGGCCGCAGAAGGACGTCTGCGAGCGACTTCGGACGTCAACGTCGTCCTCGTTCTGCGCCGCGTCGACCCGAAGAAACTCGAGGCTATCGGCGAAACCTATCGGTTCGCGCATGCCGCAATCCGCCTGTCGGCGATGTTCATTCTCGAAAACGAGATCGGCGTCGCGAAGGACGCTTTCGCGGTGAAATTCGCCGACATCATAGCGCGGCACGAGGTGCTCTATGGAGCCGATCCTTTTGTCGGGCTCGCGGTCTCGCGAGAAGCGGCCTTGCACCGCCTCCTGCAGGTCGTCGTCAATCTGCAACTGCGGCTACGTGAGCGATACGCGCTGTCGTCTATCTATGACGAGCAATTGGCGAGGGCGGCGGCCGATGCGGTGGGGCCGTTGCGGGCCAGCGCGGCAGTGTTGCTGTGGCTCGAATCGGGAGCGAGGATAGCGCCGCGCGACGCATTGCGGCAGGTTGCGGAGGAGACCGGCAGCTCGACCGCCCTCGCTGCAATCACCGAGGCCCGCGAGCGCGGCGGTGTTCCGGCCGTCGGAGCCACAGCTACCATCGTTGGTGCGATCGAACTCGCGACGCAACTCACAGCGCGTGCAGAGCAGCTCTTATAGATTTGAGCAGATTTCGATCAAATTGGCGCTGTCATTGCGAGGCGCGCCCTGCGCAACGAAGCAATCTCGACCGATCGAGCGCTCAGCGGCCAGAGATTGCTTCGCTATCGCTCGCAATGACATTGGGTGAATGGTGCAAACCTGATCGGAATTTGCATTAGATGAACCCTTTCGATCTGCGCGGTCCGGAATTTCTGGTATTTTATGCCGCCGTAGCGCTGATCGTGATAATCGCGCTGAAGCTCGCAATCGACGAGGCGGAAGGCGGCGCTCCGCGAGCTCTGCCGCTGAGTGATCCCTACCAGATCGCCTGGCTGCGCGGAGGAACGCGCGAGGCAGCGCGCATTGCCGTGCTGTCATTGATCGATCGCGGCCTCCTCGCAGTAAGTGGCGACAACCTCGTCAATCGGAGCAGTGCGCAATCCTCTGTTCGGGAACCCATCGAACGGGCCATTCTGGCGCGGTGTGCTCAATCCGGTACCCTGGCTACCGCGATGCTCGACGATCCGGCCGTCGAGCGCGCCTGCACGCCCTATCGGTCGCGATTGGAGCACCTGCAACTGACGCCCGACCCAGCAATGCGAGTACATCGATATCGCTGGCTCGCCGTCGCGATCGCTATCCTGCTCGCTGTCGCTCTAAGCAAGATTGTTATCGCCTTTGGCCGGGGCCGGTACAATGTGCAATTTCTGATCATCCTCATGGCTCTGGGATTATGGGCGGTCTGTCTCATCGTCCGCCGCCCGCGTACTCACCTCGGCAACAGGATGCTGAAAGATCTGCGGCGGCTCTTCGGGGCGCTCCGCCAGCGGGCGGCAACCATCCGCCCGGGGGCAATGACCAGTGATGCCATGTTATTGGCTGCAGTGTTCGGCATATCGGCACTGCCGGCCACCGGTTTCGCCGACTTCCTGCGTGTGTACAAAAAGGCGGCGAGCTCGGGGGGGGGCTGTGGATCATCCTGCGGATCGGGTTGTGGGGGAGGCGGAGGCGGAGGTGGCGGCTGTGGCGGGTGCGGCAGCAGTTGAGCAAAGCGACCGCTTCGGGCTCGGTTGGCGCCCTGAGCTCGCCGCGGGAATCCTTGCGCATCTCGACCAAATCGATCTGATCGAGGTCATCGCCGAGAATTATTTCGACGCGCCGCGCCGCGATTTGCGGGCATTGCAAACATTAGCCGCCCAGATCAGTATCGTATTGCACGGCGTGTCGCTCGGCCTCGCCTCGACAGTGCCTGTCGAAAGAAGGCGGCTCGAGCGCGTCGCGCGACTGATGGATGCTACTGGCGCGGAGAGTTGGTCGGAGCACCTGGCCTTTGTCCGCGGCGGCGGCATCGAGATCGGCCATCTCGCCGCGCCCCCGCGCAGCGAGGCGTCGATCGAGGGAGCTTGCCGAAACATCGACTGCGCCGCACGAATTGTCGGCTGCGCGCCGCTCGTCGAAAACATCGCCACTCTGGTGGCACCGCCGGCGAGTTGGCTCGACGGGGCAGAGTGGATAGGACGCATCGTCTCCGCAGCCGGCGTAGGGCTGTTGCTCGATCTCCATAATCTCTATGCCAATGCCGTCAATTTCGGCGACGACCCTCATGCGTTACTGCGCCGATTGCCGCTGGAGCGGGTGACCGCTGCGCACCTGAGCGGCGGACGTTGGATCAGCGGACCGAACGGGGCACGAAGACTGCTCGACGATCACCTGCACGATGTGCCGCCGGAGGTGTTTGCATTACTGCGCGAACTCGGTCGTCTGGTCCCTCAGCCGCTGACCGTCATCGTCGAACGGGACGGCCGGTTTCCACCCATTGACCGACTTCTCGGTCAGCTCGCGACCGCCCGAGCAGCCTTGGCGGCCGGCCGGGAAGCTGCGGCATGAGCTCACCAGCGCTGGAGGAATTCCTTGCCCGGCTTTACACCGACGAAGAGGCGCTAGCCGAATTCCTGCGCGAGCCCGCCGGTGCCGCGGGCGCCGCTGGACTTCAGTGATGTCGAGGTGGCGGCGCTCGTCACCGCCGATCACGCCGGCCTTGTCATGGCGGCCGCGAGTTTCCGCGCCAAGCGAGAACTCAGGACGACGCGCCGGCTGCTGCGCTGGCGGAGGCGATGATCGGCGCCGTCGTACTGCCGCGAGTTCCGACGTCGATGTGCATGTTTCCTCCCGCCGCTTGACCTTGGCGCGGCGTCCCGTGAGGATGCCGCAAGAATGCGCCGGCTGCGGAGAGGGTTAAAGTGTCATCGGTGGAATCCTCGAAAAGTCGGGATCTCTATGATGCACCGCACCTGGCGCGGAACGCGGCGAATTTCTCCGCGCTGAGCCCCTTGGGATTCCTGTCACGGGCCGCCGCCGTGTATCCCGACAAGCTCGCCGTCGTCCACCAGACCACCCGCATCACCTACCGCGCCTTCTATGAGCGGTGCCGGCAATTTGCCGATGCCTTGCGGCGGCGCGGGATCACACGGGGCGAAACGGTCGCCGTGATGGCGCCGAACGTCCCTGCTTTGCTCGAAGCGCACTACGCCGTGCCGATGGCGGGCGCGGTGCTCAACGCGCTGAACTACCGTCTCGATGCGCGGTCGATCGCTTTCATTCTGGTCCATGGACAGGCCAAGCTGCTGATCGCCGACCGTGAGTTCTCGCCGATCGTCAAAGAGGCGCTGGCCGAGTTGGCCGGTCCAATGCCGCTCGTCGAAATCGACGACGGCAGCGGCGGTGCATCGCTCGGCGGCACGGAATACGAAGATTTCCTGGCCGAAGGTGATCCCGCAGCGGCTTGGTCCGGGCCGCGAGATGAATGGGATCCGATCGCGCTCAACTACACTTCCGGCACGACCGGCAATCCAAAGGGCGTCGTGTACCACCATCGCGGCGCTTTTCTGAATGCGATCGGCAATGCGATCTCCTTCGCGCTCGACCGCGACTCGGTCTATCTGTGGACGTTGCCGATGTTTCACTGCAACGGCTGGACTTACCCGTGGGCGGTGACGGCAGTGGCTGGCACTCATGTCTGTTTGCGCCGTGTCGAACCCGCGGCGATTTTCCAAGCGATCGCCGAGCACCGGGCTACCCACCTATGCGGCGCCCCGATTGTGCTGAACATGCTCGTGCACGCGCCCGCCGGCGCAAAGCGGCACTTTGACCATGTCGTCGAGGTCGCCACCGGCGGCGCGGCTCCGCCTTCCGCGGTGATCGAGGGGATGGAGCGGCTGGGGTTTCGAGTTACTCACCTCTATGGCTTGACCGAAAGTTATGGTCCCTCGACGGTCTGCGCGTGGCAGGAGGAGTGGGCCGCCCTGCCGCTGTCGGAGCGTGCAGCGCGGATGGCCCGGCAAGGGGTGAATTACCTGACCCTCGAGCGCCAGCGCGTCGTCGATCCGCAGACGATGAGCGATGTTCCGGCGGACGGCAGCACGCTTGGCGAACTGATGTTGCGCAGCAACACAGTGATGAAGGGTTATCTGAAGAACACGCGGGCGACCGAGGAGGCATTCGCGCATGGCTGGTTTCACACCGGCGACCTCGCAGTTCGCCATCCCGACGGATATGTCGAAATCAGGGACCGCTCCAAGGACATCATCATTTCAGGCGGCGAGAACATCTCGTCCCTCGAAGTCGAGGACGCCCTCTACCGCCATCCCCAAATCATGGAGGCGGCGGTCGTCGCCAGACCCGACCCGGTCTGGGGCGAGAGTCCCTGCGCCTTTGTTACACTGAAGCCTGATGCCGGCCCGGCATCGGCCGAGGACATCATCGCTTGGTGCCGCGCCAACCTCGCGCATTACAAAGTGCCGCGGTGGATCGTGTTCGGCCCGCTGCCGAAGACCTCGACCGGCAAGATCCAGAAATTTGAGCTTCGCGACCGCGCCAAGGAGATTGCTCCGTGACGGAGTTGCCGAGCTTTGACCTCGGGGGCCAAATCGCGCTGGTGACCGGCGCGTCGAGCGGGATCGGCCGCCACCTGGCCGAGCTGCTCGCCGCCGCGGGGGCCAAGGTGGCGCTCGCCGCGCGCCGAGTAGATCGGCTTGCCGAAGTAGCCGGCGAGATTGCGGCTGCCGGAGGCCACAGCTTGCCGATCGCGTGTGACGTTACCCGGTCCGACAGCGTCGCCACCACTGTTGCAACCGCCGAAAATGAGCTTGGGCCTCTGAGCATCTTGGTCAACAATGCCGGCGTCGTTGTCGCTAAGCCGGTGCTGCAGCACACCGAAGAGGAATGGGATTACGTCCTCGACACCAACCTCAAGGGCGCCTGGCTCATGGCGCGCGAATTCGCCCAACATCTCGTCGATCGGCAACGACCCGGGCGGATCGTCAACATCGCCTCCGTCCTCGGTGAGCGCACCATCGGCAATGTGCCGAGCTATACCGCAGCAAAGGCGGGCCTGATCCACTTGACCCGAGTATTGGCGATGGAACTGGCGCGCTACGGCATTCTCGTCAATGCGATCGCGCCCGGCTATGTCGAGACCGATTTCAACCGCGATTTCTTTCGTTCCGAGGCGGGCAAGAGGCTCGAAGCGCGCATCCCGCTACGGCGTATCGGGCAGCCGCAGGATATCGATGGCGCCATGCTGCTGCTGGCGTCACCGGCGGGCGCCTACATGACCGGCGCGGTGATCGCAGTCGATGGCGGGCACGGGGTCGCCGCAATCTGAGCCGCGCGTTGCCGGCGCAGCGGTCGAGGATCGCCGCGCGGCATTGGCGCGGTTTCTCGCCGCAGCGAGCGGCGCAGGTGCAGTCGAGGTTACCGACCTCACGCCGCTGCGGGGCGGCGCAATCCAGGAGAATTGGGCCGTCGATGCGCGGTTTTCCGGCGGTGCGTTCGCCGGGGAACAGCGCTTGGTGCTGCGCACGGCCGCACCAACCGGAGTAGCCGCAAGTCTCGGCCGGCTCGAAGAGTTCGCGGTGCTGAAGGCGGCCTTCGCAGCCGGGGTGACGGTGCCGGAGCCACTCTGGGCGAGCGCCGACCCGGAGATAATGGGCCAGCCGTTCTTCATAATGCGGCGGGTCAACGGGACCGCCGCAGCGCACCGGATCACTCGCGATCGGGCTCTCGATCCGGCCCTCCCGGCTATCGCCGAGCGGCTCGGCCGCGAGCTTGCTCTGATCCACACGATCCAGCCGCCGCGCACCGATCTGGCTTTTCTGGCTCCCTATGAAGAGGTTGGGCCGGCGCACCAGATCGCCGCGTTTCGCGCCTATCTCGACGGTCATCCGATACCCCGGCCGGTGCTAGAATGGGGCATCCGTTGGCTGGAAACGCATATCCCGCCGCCGGTCGAGCCGGTCCTCTGCCATCACGATTTTCGCACCGGCAATTACATGCTCGACGGCACAGAGTTGACGGGAATCCTCGATTGGGAATTTTCCGGCTGGGGCGATCCGCACGAGGACATCGGCTGGTTTTGCTCGAAAGGCTGGCGCTTTGCGCGGCTCGACCGCGAGGCCGGCGGCATCGCCGACCGCGTCCCTTTCTATCGCGGGCACGAAAGCGAGTCGGGCCGGCCAGTAGACCCGCGGAGGGTCTTTTTTTGGGAGGTGCTGGCGAGTGTGCGCTGGGCGATTATCGCGCTGCAGCAAAGCGACCGCTATATGATCGCGGGCGAGCGTAATCTCGATCTCGCACTGACCGGTCGTCGTGCGACCGAGTGCGAACTCGAGATTCTGATGTTGCTGGACCCGGATGGAGTGCCGAAGAGTGCGTGATCTGCCGACCGGACCGGCGCTGCTGGCCCTCGCCCGCGATGTGCTGCTGCGTCAGCTGATGCCGCTGCTGCCCCAGGAGGCCCATCTCGAGGCGCGGCTCGTCGCCAACAGCATGGCGATCGCCGAGCGCGAGGCGGTGGCCGGTGAGGAACCGGCGCAGGAGATCCGACGCCAGCTGGAGAAGCTATACGGCGAAAGCGGCAGTGGGAAACTAGGGCTGCTCGCCCGATTGTCGCACGACTTGCAACTCGGTGTACTCGAATCGTCAGAGCCGCGCGAACATCACGCGCGCGAGATATTGTGGCGCCTCACCATTGCCAAGCTGCGCAGCGCCAATCCGAGGTTCTTGAACGCCAATGGCTTCAGTTAGCCACGGTGGGAGACCAGACCTTGTCTCATTCTCGTGTTCCGCAAGTGATCGAAGCATTCGCCCGCGGCGAAATCGTCGTTGTGACGGACGACGACGACCGCGAGAACGAGGGCGACCTGATCCTCGCGGCGGTACACGCGACGCCGGAGAAGATGGCGTTTGTCATCCGCCATACCTGCGGCATCGTCTGCGCGCCATTGACTGCGGAAACCGCGCGGCGCCTGCATCTTGCGCCGATGGTCGCGGACAGCGACGCTATTCACGGCACGGCTTTTACGGTTTCGGTCGATTATCGCCACGGCACGACGACCGGGATCTCCGCCGACGACCGCACCGCGACAATCCGCAACCTCGCGAACAACAATGCGGGCCGATCGGATTTCGTCCGACCCGGTCATATCTTTCCGTTGATCGCCAAGGATGGCGGCGTGCTGATGCGTTCGGGCCACACCGAAGCGGCGATCGACCTCTGCCGGCTCGCAGGCATCGAGCAGGTGGCGGCCATCTGCGAACTGGTCAACGACGACGGCACCGTGATGCGCGGCCCGCAAGTCCGGAGCTTCGCTAAGAGCCATGGCCTGAGGCGCATATCGGTGGCCGATCTGATTGCCTATCGCCAGGCGCGAGAGAAGCTCGTGACCCGCGTGGCTGAATTCACCGTAGTGAGCGAAATCGGCGAGCTCGACGGTTTTGCCTACGTGACGCCGTTCGACAAAGTCCACCACTACGCGTTCGTCTACGGAAATATCGGTGACGGCATCAACATCCCGACGCGGCTGCACCGCGCCAATGTCCTTGAAGACGTGTTCGGCGGCGCCAAACCCATCCATGCCGCGCTGAGCCGGTTCAATGCCGCCGGACGGGGGGTCCTCGTCTATCTGCGGGACGGCACGTCGGGGGTGCCGACCTCTCCCTTCGCAGAGGAGGCGACCGGCTCGGAGCATGAGCGCAATGTCCAGTGGCGCGAGGTAGGACTCGGGGCGCAGATCCTGCGCGACCTGCGGATTTCATCGATTCAGCTGTTGGCGACCCGCTCGCGCACCTATGTCGGACTTGCCGGCTTCGGCATTGAGATCAGCGCAACCGAGCCGCTCGAATAACGGGCGCTCTGGGTTTTCCGGCGCCGCGTTATACGGCGTCGGGACCCTGCTCGCCGGTGCGGATACGGATGGCCTGTTCGACCGGCAGCACAAAGATCTTGCCGTCGCCGATTTTATCGGTGCGGGCACTGTCCTGAATGGCCTGCACCGCTCGCTCGGCAATCGCATCATCGAGCACGACCTCAATCTTGATTTTGGGCAGGAAGTCGATGACGTACTCCGCCCCGCGATATACTTCCGTATGCCCTTTCTGCCGCCCGAAGCCCTTGACCTCGCTGACCGTCATTCCGGTGATGCCGACCTCGTGCAGCGCGTTCTTCACTTCGTCGAGTTTGAAGGGCTTGATGATCGCTTCGATTTTTTTCATCGCTTAACCTCACCTCGAGCTCGGCGGGACTACTGGACCGCCTCGCCGTGCAACGCTAAATCGAGACCCTCGCGTTCAACTTCGGCGTCAACTCGAAGCCCGACCGTAAGATCGACTAGCTTGAGCAAGATCAAAGAGACGACGACGTCATAGACGATCGTGACCGTGATCCCGTAGAGCTGCACGAGCACCTGATGCGGATTGCCGTCGATCAGACCGCTCTTGCCTTCCCCGCCGACCCATGCAACCGCCAGCACACCAGTCAAGACCGCACCGACCATGCCGCCGATGCCGTGCACGCCAAAGGCGTCGAGACTGTCGTCATATCTGAGGGCGTGCTTGAGCCCCGTCGTGGCCCAATAACAGATGACGCCGGCGGCGACGCCGATGATCAAGGCGCCGCGCGGGTCGACAAAACCCGATGCGGGCGTGATCGCGACGAGCCCCGCGACCGCGCCCGAGATGATCCCGAGCACGCTCGGCTTCCCCTTCATGACCCACTCGGCGAACATCCAGGCGAGCGCCGCGGTCGCGGTCGCGATTTGGGTCACCGCCATCGCCATGCCGGCATTGCCGTTGGCGGCGGTCGCCGATCCGGCGTTGAAGCCGAACCAGCCGACCCAAAGCAGCGAGGCGCCGATGACGCTGAGCACGAGGTTGTGCGGCGGCATCGGCTCTGTCGCGAAGCCGCGCCGCGCGCCCCATAACCAGCGCCGCCATCAGGCCGGCAAAGCCGGAATTGATGTGCACGACGGTTCCACCGGCAAAGTCGAGCACGCCGGCATCATTGAGAAACCCGTCCGGTCCCCACACAAAGTGGGCGATCGGACAATAGACGCACATGCTCCACAGCCCGATGAACCACAGCAATGCCGAGAACTTCATGCGATCGGCGAAGGCGCCGCAGATCAGCGCCGGCGTGATGATCGCAAAGGTCATCTGGAAGCACATATAGACCAACTCAGGAATGGTCTTCGCCAGATCGTTAACTGAATCGAGGGTCATGCCGTACAGTAAAAACCGGCTCGTACCGCCGAGGAATGGCGATCCGGAGGTAAATGCGAAACTATAGCCGATGACCATCCACAACACGGTGACGAGGCAGGTCACCGCAAAGCTCTGCATGACCGTCGCCAGCACGTTCATCTTGCGGACCATGCCGCCGTAAAACAGTGCAAGACCGGGGACGGTCATCATCAGGACGAGCGCCATGGAGGTCAGCATCCACGCGGTATCGCCCGAATCGAGCTTCGGGGCAGCTGGTGCCGGTGCTTGCGCCGCAGCCGACAACGTTAGCAGCAAGAGCATCGACGCGGCCAGCATCAGTCGTTGCAAGACAAGGTACGCGGATTTCATCAACTTCCTCCAAGAGACCGATCAGCACGGGGGCGAACCGTCTCCTGATCCATGAGCCGGACGCGTTGCCGCTGGAACCCAGAAAATCGTGCCAATCGAACCCTAGACCCGCAATTCTCGCACGGCGTCGCCTGCAACCGGTCGTCCGTCGAGCGTGAGAGCTCGTCGAAAAGGTTAATATTTAGGCAGAGTTGTATTCAGGCGCCGCGTTGGGACTTGCTCGTGATGATCAGGGCTTGACGCTGAGGCGCTAAGGCTCAACGCGCCAGCAACGAAACAAGGAGCGCAAGCGCCAACAGAGCGGCCACGCCTTGCCAGACTTGGAGTGGCGCACGCTCGTAGAGCGTTCGCGGCCGGCGAATTACGGTCGGAGCGCGTGCGGGTCCGGCCTCCATCTCGAACGCGAACTCGGTCATGTCGTTATAGCGCTTCGCAGGATCGACGGCGATCGCGCGCGAAAGCGCCGCCTGCACCCAGGCAGGAAGATCGGGCCGCAGCGCGGAAAAGTCCCTCGGCCGGTCTCGGCGCGGCGGACTGGTGGCGTCGAGATTGCCGTAGGGGTATTGCCCCGTGAATGCGCGAAACATCGTAACGCCGAGCGCATAGATGTCTGTGGCCTCGTTCCCGGCTTCACCCTCGAACATTTCGGGAGCCATATAGGCCTGGGTGCCGGGAATGTTTTCGGGCGAAAATTCCTCCAGGCCAGGCACTCGAACGACCCCGAGATCGATCAGCTTCAGCGATCCGCCGGCTTCGAGAATCACGTTGTCCGGCTTGATGTCCCGATGGATGATGCCGGCGCGATGCAGCGCCGCTACCGCGCGGGCGAGCTTGACCGCGATGTTCCGCCCTTCTTCCAATCCCAGCGCCGGACTGCGCGAAAGCCGCGTTTCCAGAAGCTCGCCCTGATAGAGCGGCATCACTGTGTAAAGGCAGGTCTGGCGTCCCGGCGGCAGTTCGATGACCCGTCCGACCCAGGGATTGTGCACCCGAGCGCCGACCCAAGCCTCGCGAACGAACGCCGCGCGGTAGGCGTCGACACTGGCGATTTCGGGCTTGGGGAACTTCAAGGCAACGATGCCGCCCTCGATCTCGTCCTCGCGCACCGAACAGCCGCGTATAGCGGCCATCGGAGATCAACGCCGTCAGGACATATCCATCGATCGTTTCGCCGCGAACCGGCACGGGAATTATCGGCAATTGCAGGATAGCCGCGCTGATGTCGGCCGATCCCGTGGTCGGCAGCGCGACTACATCCAGTACCAGAGCGGTACAATTGTCGGTGCTGCCCGATCTGAGCGCGGTCGCAACCAGCGCACCGGCGGTATCCTCGGGAGCGGAGCGCTCGCGCAAGATGTCGGCGATGGTCTGATCCGATAAAAAACCGTGCACGCCGTCGCTGCACAACAGGAAGCGATCGTGCAGCGCGATCGGTTGTGAGGCGTAGTCGAGTCGCACTTCCGCTTCCACTCCCAGCGCGCGGTTGAGCGTGTGCGAGTGACCAGTGCCGTCCTGGCGCACATGGTCTGCGGTGAGGCAAGTCATGCGATCGCCGCTCAACCGATAGGCGCGTGTATCCCCGACGTGCAACAGGTGGGCGACGCGGCCGCGCAGCACCAGCGCCGTCAACGTGCACCCCATTCCGGTGAGCTTGGGGTCCTGACGCCCCATGGTGTTGATCCAGCCGTTGAGCGCACTGATGATTTTGGAGCCCGCTCGTTGCACCTCCATGGTCTCGGGCAGATCGCAAAATCCGTCCAGGAAGCCGCGCACCGCCGTCTCAGCCGCAATGCGACCTCCCTTCGCGCCGCCAATTCCATCGGCGATGGCGGCGATCATTTCCGGGCGAGGCTCGGGCAGCTGAGCGCCTGACAGGGCGCCGGCAAAATCTTCGTTGGCCTTGCGCGGCCCGCTTTTCGAGGCGAATCCGACGCTCGCCCGTACGCCGGTCTCAACCGCCGCGATGGCATCGTTTGCGCTGGTTGTCCGTATCCGCGGTCGCGTTCCAGCCGTCACCGCGTTTTCCCCAGGAGGCAACGACCATGTCGAAAATAGCCGCCGGTGCTCGACGCAACACTTGCGGTAAGATCGCCGGATTCGCGGTCGAGCCTATAATTGCCGCGGTCTTTGGGATCGAACCAGGAGATTCCGACTCGTGTAATCTCGGCGGGATTGGAATCGACGGTAGCTTTCCCGTAATCGATCACAATCTGCCAGGTCGTGCCGCTTACCGGATTGACGCAGGTGAGCGCGGTCTCGCTCTCCTGCGCGTCACAGTCGATCGTCGAAACGGCCAAACACGTTATGAGGCCGGCTATTCCTGCCGCTAGAACGCGGATGTGGAACATAGCTCCTTCCATTTTCGCAATTCGCCGATCCATGCCCAAATTCGCCATCCCTTTAGAGCTGTACATCAGACATCACATTTAATTTCGACCACAGAAAGCATAAAAACAGGCGATCGAAGTTGCCTTATTTTTAGGCAGGTTCCCCGGCAGTGCCAACTCGGCAGATCCGGAGTGTGACCCGCGGACAAGCTGCTTCGCGGGCGATCCGATTAAGGGCTACTCGGCTGGCATGGCTCTTGCGTCGACTCGTTCAAAGGGCCGTTTATTCAACCGCACGTTTCTGGTACCGGAGATTGTGCGCTTCTTCACGACAGAAGAGTTAGGGGACAGACAAATGCTCGTACCATCACCCAAGTGGCTCGATTCCGGCAACAACGCATGGCAGCTGGCGGCCGCGACTTTCGTCGGCCTGCAGAGCATTCCCGGCCTGGCGGTTCTTTACGCCGGGTATGTCAAGCAGAAATGGGCGATCAATTCTGCGTTCATGTGCTTTTACGCCTTCGCCTCGGTGTTGGTCGTGTGGATTCTATTCGACTACAACATGGCGTTCGGAGAACAGTGGTTTCCGTTCCTCGGGAAACCGGCGTTGGCGACCTCCGCCAACTTCCTCACGGGTCAGGCGGTGATACCGGCAGCATCCTCCGGCATGCCGGAGCTGACGTTCCCGATGGCCACCCTGATCTTCTTTCAGTTCGTGTTCGCTGCGATCACGGTGATCATTCTCGGGGGCTCGGTGCTCGGCCGCATGAATTTCACCGCATGGGTGATTTTCTGCCCGGTGTGGATGACCCTTGTATATACCGTCGGGGCGTTCAGCCTCTGGGGCGGCGGCTGGCTCTCGCAGTTGGGCGTGCAGGATTTTTCGGGCGGCTACGTCATCCATCTCGCCGCCGGCACGTCCGGGTTCGTCGCCGCAGCGGTGGTGGGGCCACGCTTACGGGTAGATCGAGAGCAATTTCCGCCCAACAGCCTACTGGTCGCGTTGATCGGCGCCGGTCTCTTGTGGCTGGGGTGGAACGGCTTCAACGGGGGCGATCCTTATTTCGCCAACCACGACGCGGGCGCCGCCGTCCTCAACACCAACACGGCCACGGCGGTAGGCCTGCTCGTCTGGACGCTGATGGACAAAATGGCCTACGGCAAGCCGTCGATCATCGGTGCGATCAACGGCATGATCGCAGGCTTGGTGGCGATCACTCCCGCCGCCGGTTTCGTCAATGGCTGGGGCGCCATCATCATCGGTATCGTTGCCGGCATCATCCCGTGGCTTTCGATGAATAAGCTCCAGAAGACCGGCTTCATGATGAAGGTCGACGATACGTTGGGCGTGTTTTCCACACACGGGATTGCCGGCCTGTGCGGTGGTCTGCTCGTGGGCGTCCTCGCGTGCCCGGACATGCTCGAATACATCGGCACCGACAAGGAAGCGCCCGGGGTCAGCGTTACCGGCTTACTTTACGGCGACACGGGGAACCAGCTTTTGCTGCAGCTCGAGGGCGCGGCGTTCATCATCATCTACAACGCCATCGCCACTTTCATCATCCTCAAGGTGATCTCGATCTTCGTTCCGCTGCGCATGGCCGACGCGCAGCTGGCGGTCGGCGATGACGCGGTTCACGGCGAGACCGCGTATGCGATCACCGTGGGGGAGGCCGCGGAATAGGGCGGCAGTTCGGTTGAAGTTGCTCTGAACATGGGGTGGGGTGGCGTTGCCGTGCGCGCGCCCTACCCTGAGGATTTCGACAGAAATGCCTCTTTGTTAGTCAGAAGATCCCGCCGCCGCGATCGCCGCTGCGGCCGGCAGTGCCGGGGCGGTCACGATCTCACCTTTCAGCCGCTCGATCGCCGGCTCGTCCAGGGTTTCGGTTTCGAGCAGGGCCGCCGCGGTGCGGTCGAGCAGCGAGCGGTTTTGCTGCAAAATGCCAAAGGCCGTCTGGAATGCGCCGTCGACGAGTTGGCGCACGGCCCGGTCCACGGCTTCCGCGGTCTCTTCGCTGTAGTTGCGCTCCTGCGGAACCGGCACATTGGGCTGCAGAAAGGGGGAGCGGTCCCGGTCATAGGTCACATTGCCGAGCGCCTCGCTCATGCCGTAGCGCAGGACCATTGCGCGGGCGATGTCGGTCGCCCGGGCGAGGTCGTCCGCGGCGCCGGTCGATATCTCGCGAAAGACCAGCTGCTCGGAGGCGCGTCCGCCGAGGAGTCCCGCCATTTTGTACCCCAGCTCGGCGCGGGTCATCAAGTAACGATCCTCGGTCGGGCGCTGGATCGTATAGCCGAGCGCGCCGACGCCATGCGGGATGATCGAAACCTTGTGCACGGATTCGGTGCCCGGCAGCGCCAGCGCGACCATGGCGTGACCCAGCTCGTGATACGCCACCACTCGCCGTTCCAGCGGATTGAGCAGGCGATTACGCTTCTCCAACCCGGCGACCATGCGCTCGATCGCGGCGGTGAAGTCGGTCATCGTGACCGCCTCGGCGTTGCGTCTGGTCGCAAGCAAGGTCGCCTCGTTGACCAGATTTGCCAGATCCGCACCGGTAAAACCGGGAGTGAGCGCCGCGATCTGCTCAGGCTTCACGTCGTCGCCGAGCTTTGTCACCTTCTTCAGGTGCACGGCCAGGATCTCCTCGCGTCCCCTCTTGTCCGGGCGGTCGACCAGGATTTGCCGGTCGAACCGCCCGGCACGCAGCAATGCCGGATCGAGCACTTCGGGCCGGTTGGTCGCGCCGAGCAGGACAAGTCCGCTCGACGGGTCAAAGCCGTCGAGCTCGGCCAATAGCTGGTTCAATGTCTGATCCTTCTCGTCTTGTCCCCCTCCGGCGAAAGGCCCGCGGGCGCGGCCGAGCGCATCCAGCTCGTCGATGAAGATGATTGCCGGCGCGTGTTGGCGAGCCTGCTCGAAAAGATCCCGCACCCGGGCGGCCCCGACGCCGACGAACATCTCGACAAACTCGGAACCGGAGATCGAGAAGAACGGAACCCCGGCCTCACCGGCGACGGCGCGGGCGAGCAGCGTCTTGCCGGTCCCAGGCGGACCGACCAGCAGCACGCCCTTCGGCGGTCGGCCGCCGAGCCGCCCGTATCGGACGGGTTCCTTCAAGAACTCCACGATTTCGACCAGTTCGTCCTTGGCCTCGTCGACCCCCGCAACATCCGCGAAGGTGACTTTGGTCTCCTTCTCGACATAGATCCTGGCGCGGCTCTTGCCGATCTGCATCAACCCGCCGAGCCCGCCCTGACCCATGCGCCGGATCGCGAACATCCAGATCCCGACAAAAAATATCGCCGGTAGGATCCAGGACAGCAGATCGCGCAGCCAGTGATTTTCGATGACCCCGCTGTAGACGACGCCGTGCTTGTCCAGGTTTTCCGCGAGATCGGGATCGACCCGCGCGGTAATGAAGTCCTTCACCCCGTCTGGCTGTGCCTCCTTTAGCGAGCCGCTGATGTAATTCTGGGCGATAGCAATCTTCTCTACCTTGTTTTCGTTGAGCAACGTCTGGAAACGGCTGTACGGGATCGGCGTCAGCTTGGTGCTCTCCAGGTAGAGATCCTGGATGAGCAACATGCCGAGCACTGCGGCAATGACGTACCAGAAATTGATGTGGAATTTCTTATCCGTCGCATCCATGAGCGCCTAAGCCCTTATCTCGCGCGCAGCTGCCGCGAATTATAATGGGCCCGATGGACCTGCGGTGCATCTTCGATTCGGCGATACCCGCTGCCGGAGACGGTTTCCCTACATCGCGCCGACCCCGATCTTGCTACTATGCGTTGTCTATGAACGAAATCCAGGCAACTATTTCGTAGGAAATGCTCGGTAAATTTCAAGACCGTGCCTGGTGCGCCGGGGAGAAACCGGTCGCAGCGCAGCCATGCGCTTGAAAGCCGCAGGGATGCGAACACCTAAAATCGAATACCTAAATTTGTCGGAACTGAAGGCTGAGGAGAGCCAGGGAGAGTATGCCATGAGGAAGTCGATCGTGCCAAAAGCGCCAGCGCGGAAAGCGCTTTGTCTCGCCGCCGCTCTGGCGGCAGCAGCGATCTCCTATCCCGTTCATGCGGCGCCGGCGAGCGGCGGCGACACGGTTCAGGGGCTCTACGATGCGCTGCTCGGCACGATGAAGAACGGCCGCATCCTCGGGCAGAGCGGGCGGTTCACGCAGATCGAGCCGGTCATCCGCCGGACCTTCGACATCCCGTCGATGACCCGCCTGTCGGTCGGCGCGTCCTGGGCCGGTCTGAGCGAGGCGCAGCGCCAGCAGCTCACCGACAGCTTCGGCCGCTACATTTCGGCGATCTATGCCGACCGCTTCGACAGCTATGCCGGACAGAAACTGCAGGTCACCGGCGAGCAGCCCAATCCGGGCGGCGTCATGGTCAAGAGCCAGATCGTCAAGGCCAATGGCGAGCCCGTCAAGGTCGACTACCTGATGCGCCGCAACGGCGAGGGCTGGCTGATCTCCGACATCTACCTCGACGGCGCGATCAGCGAGGTGGCGACCCGCCGCTCCGAATTCGGCGCAATCCTGCGCACCGACGGGGTCGACGGCCTGATCGCCGCCCTCAACCGCAAGGCCGACATGCTCACCGGGACCACGCGCCCGGGCATTCTAATTTTTCGGCGATACCTGGGCTATCGATCGGCAGGCTGTCGGTGAGGCTTACCCATTGAGCCTCGCCGATCCCGGGGTGACGAACCGCAGCTCCATCAACCGGCTCGTCGCATCATCCACAAAAGCCAGCAGCGTGCACGGCGGACCGCGATCCTCGAACCCGGCGTGCTCCGAGCCATCCATCTGCATCCAGTTCGCCTAGTGCTTAGAGGTATTTAGATCATTCAGCTTAGCCGCCCTGTAGGATGGGTTCAGCGAAAAGCGAAACCCATCGCCTGTGCTCGTTGCGATGGGTTTCGCGGATGCTCAACCCATCCTACGGCTCATCGCCGGTGAATCAGGTGATTTGTCTGAACACTAGGCAATCGCGCCGCCGGCGCGGCTGATGCGGCGAGGCGAGACGATGCCGACGGTCCTGCCATAGTCCATCGCCGATCATCCAACCGCGCAAGGTCCCGCGCGACACCGAACAGCCGTGATGCCCTGCCAGCTTCTCCGCCGCCAAGCTCGGGCCAAAGTCGTCCAATACCGCTCCCGCACAATCGACAACGCGAGAGTGCGAACCTCAGCGGGTAGCCGGTGGTTGCTTGGTCTGGCCCGGCGCTTGGAAGGCGGGCTCGCGGCACCGTCCTGCTTGAGGCCGCACAGCAGACGAAATCCCTGATGCCGCTGTAAGCCGATCAGCACACAGGCCTCAGCAACACGCAGACGCCCCGACCAACAGCACGTCAAGACGGCTGAACTCCTGCTTGCTCATCGACACCACCGCCACGGCGCACCTCCCGGACCCCAGAACCCGGGGGTGTGGCACCTCTACTTTTGCAGAGGGGTGTCATCTCTATCGGCGTTACATCTGAAAGTCGCATACGGGCATTTTCTGGAAACCCGGCTCACACAATGCATGACGGGAACATCCTCAATGATCTTTATAAGTCACCCAGCAATCCTAGCCAATAACAATATAAATAAACTTCAGTAATTGAGACAACCCGGTGACTTCCCAGCGTAACCTTTACCAATCTCAACCCATGTAATATTATCGACGTTCGACACATTTGGATAAAGACGACGATAATACGCCAACAACGCAGTGGGCGTATCTCCGCTTTGATGAGTGATAAAACATCCGTCGTTCGAAAACCCATCCATAAGAAGTTTACCAGCTTGGTTCCTGCCATGTATCGTGATCCCCCGCTCGCCACGCCCCTCCAATCTTGGGGCATCTAAATCCCTTTCGTAGTTAGGGAGACCCATGGGTAGCAGCGGAGCTATGGTACCGGAAATCGCCGGAGTGTCCCTCTCCAGGCTAAGTCAGGTTCATGAAATGTTCTGGATCTGAGGGTCGCCTTAGGGTAGTATAGCCCAGTCGATTAGAGGGGGATCAATGGCTGGGCTGCGAGAGTTTGTTGTTGAGTTTGGGACGGAGGAGCGGTGTATCGAGCACTTGGCGGGGTTTCGCTGGCCTGCTGGATTTGTCTGTGCCGGGTGCGGCGGACGTCGGGCGTGGCGGCTGAAGGCGCGCCCGCGGGTGTATGAATGCGCGGCCTGCCACCGGCAGGAGTCGGCGACCGCTGGAACGGTGTTTCACCGGACGCGAACCGATCTGACCAAGTGGTTTCTCGTCGCTTATCTGATGGGCCGTGACAAGCGCGGCGTCTCGGCCAAGTTTCTGCAGCGCGAATTAGGCGTGGCGTATCAGACCGCTTGGACCATGGCGCACAAGCTGCGCCACGGCCTGAGCGAGGACCCGTCGCGTCCGCTGCACGGCTTCCTGGAAGCGGACGAGACCTACATTGGTGGCCGCGGCGACCCGACAAGTCCCGGTCGCAGCACCGCCAACCCGGACAAGAGCCTAGTCGTCGCCGCCGTCGAAAAGGTGCCGGCGCCGAAGAACCGAAGCGGAAGGCATGGACACGCCGTCAAGCGCCAGCACGGGTTCTTCGCCGGAAATGCCCGTATCGCCGTGCTGCCGGCGGCGACCGGGGCCGAACTGGGAGCCTTCCTCAAAGCCAATGTCGCCGCCAATTCGCATCTGCTGACCGACGGGTTTGCCGGCTATCGCGGCCGTGAGGCTGATCTCGGTGACTATTTGAAGCACACCTCAGTGATCCAGGACGACAGCGCCAATGCCGGCCAATTCTTCCCGATCATCCACACCCTGTTCAGCAACATCAAAGCCTGGCTGGTCGGCACCCATCATGGGGTCAGCGCCAAGCACCTCCCGCGCTACCTGCGGGAGTGGTCCTACCGGTTCAATCGCCGCAACCTGCCCGATGGTCTGGATCGCTATTTGATCCGGCGGGCTGTCGAGTGCGCCACCATCACCTACGACCAGCTCAAAGCCGGCGCCATACCGACCGGCGCTTCCCGCGTTCGCCGCCTTCCCGTTATGGTTGGGCAACCTGCTTTAGCTTGATAGGAAGATCGCCGATATTCCACGGGCTGAATTTAGAAGGTCCTCCAACTCGCGCCGGAGGCCTTCATTATCCACCACCCTCCAGCTGTAACTACAACAAATGTCTGCGGGATTGCCTTAACCTCAGTCGACAACCCCAGCCTGCTGGCGAGTCTTATTGCTACCACAGGCCCGATACTTTGATCTATTTCCTGTTTGGTACGGTTGAGTTCGGCCTGTTTCGATGATAATTCCGTCTGAAGCGCCGTGAGTTGCTGCCTCATGTTGCCCAATTCTACATTCTTGGACGAGATTTGGGATTGCAGGGCGCTCAAATCTTTGGGGAGTAGGTCGACAAGGAATGGGGATAGCCAAAGCGCGAGAGCGATGCCACCACTTAACCCGAATAATGACCAGAGCCACCACACTCCACGCAGGCGTTCCCAGCGCCATTCGTCCCAGCCCGCAAAATGTGCGGCTATGCCGGCCACAATGGTGATAACTGTGATGCTGACGATTCTTAGAGGCCAACTGAAATCCCATGGGATTTATGGCCGCGAGCAGGACGACAAGCGAAGCAAGAATCGCCAGAACAAAGCGCTCGATGAACACACGCATCTGCCCCTCGCGACACCTTATGCCAGTAGGCGTGAAATCGTCGCCTGACTGACATTGTAGCTGTGCGCAACGCTGCGCTGTGTCTCGCCGGCGTCGATCCGCCGCCGCGCCTCGCGCTGCTGGTGGCCGGTGAGTTTCGGCTTGCGACCGAATTTTACGCCCCTCTCCTTCGCGTCCGCGCTGTCGCGCGCGGCGCGTTCGAGAATGCGCCGGCGTTCGAGCTTTGCCGCAACGCCAAGCATGGCAAGAACAAGTTCGGCAAAATCCGACGTCGTATCGACAACCGGCTCGGCTATCGAACGCAGGCCTGCGCCGGCGCGCTGCATGTCGCGGGCGATAACCAAGAAATCGGTCGCGTCACGCGACAGGCGGTCAACGGCGGGGTGATGACAACATCGCCGGGGACGAGGGCTTTCATCAGCTTTCGAAGCTGCGACCGGTGGGCGGTGGTGCCGGTGATCTTCTCGCGGAACACCTTTTCGCAGCCGGCCGCCTTCAATTGGGCAAGCTGGCTGGTAAGGTCTTGAGCGTCGGTCGAGACTCGGGCATAGCCGTAAATCATGCCCCCATTGTGCATCAGAAATTTTCATCAAAAAAGGGCAATTCAACCAGCACGTTGGGCTTAAATTGAATATCTTAAATTTAAATTTTGCAACAGCGCAGCCGTGTGGCCCTCTTCTCTGGATCTTACCTGAAGGTAATTCTGGAAAATCCGAACATCGCCTCGTTACTATCGCCCGATACTCGCGACGCAACCAACGGTGTTCGTGATGCCAGTCTTGACATCTTTTGATGCACTTAGAGAGAGCACCATTGGCAAAATCCTAATTGCCGTAAGCGGCGCTGCAATCGCCGTCTTGATGAGCTGGCTAGTTAAACGTGCATTACAGAAAATGACGAACACGCGCGTCGCATCGGTGCTGCAGCGTATATTCCCAAAGGCGCGGTGGGGCGCGGCCCGACGGTCGCCGAGCGTCGCTAGAGATCTTCTCAAAAAACAATGGAACGGGCTAGCGATCATTATCGGAATCAACGTCATGCTCGCCGGTCTGGGTACGATTTTTTGGTTGCTTCCGGTGCTTCTCGAAAATCAGGGGGCATACATTCCTCAGTACATTGCAAACGTGACAGAGCAACAACGCGCATCCGGGCCGCAATCTTCAGGGCCAGACTCGGGACATTTTAGCCGCGGCGGCTGGCTTCGTTTCATTGCTGATGCTTGGTATGTTTCTCGGTTTCGTCAACGCTCTATATAGTGAACATGGTGTCTCCACGACAAAAGGGAAAGTACTCATTATAGGCGGTGGCATCGGGTACTTTGTATTGATCGTCCATGGTTTCGCGCTTATATATCTATATTTGCTATTGCGTGATGCGACGGCGATTGCGTTTCCATGTGCCGACCCATGCCTAGGGATGGATTATGTTTCAGCATTGTATTTTAGCATCTCCACAATCGCGACCGTGGGGTTCGGTGACATTCATGCGGTTAGCATGGCCGCAAAGCTGGCTGTGATTGCAGAAATATTGATTGGTTTGGCATACACTGTGTTTATTTTCTCAGTTCTCGCACTCATGATTAGGGATGACGGCCGCAGGGCCAGTCACCTTCCTCCGCCGCAAGCCGGATAAACGCCATTATGTCGAATCCACCGAAGTGAAAATTAAGTCCTCATCTTGACGTTCCAGAATTTGCTGCCTCGCTCCGGCATTCATGCTCGGAAGTACGGGCCTGGTCGCGGCGCGAATACTTGACCCGCACCGCCTCTATTTAGCGGGGGGGGGGGATACAAGATATGGCTCGGACCGATGGTGGCGGCGGTGCGGCGAGCGGACGTCTGAATGCTTCGATCGATCCGGGAAATTGCCATCTTCACGGAGCATAGTCCGCTCGAACTGGGTGGTCTGGAATGAAATCGGCGCCAACGGGGAGCGGATACCGAAGAAGGATGGCTTTGGCAAAGCGCTGGCGCGGGCGCATGCTGGCGAGGGCTATTCTACCGAAAGGGAAATTCTGCTGCTGATCCGCTGCAGGTGCAGCAATCGATGTTTTGCTGATGAAACAAAAGTTGGGATAGAAGCGAAAATTCAGCTCGACTGGGGATCATCGCTCGGGGTTAGGCCATTAAGGCACCGCGGCAAAAGCGGTGACGAGCTTTAAATTAGCGCGATCCTCGATTACATCGCCGCCCATTCGCCGCACGGGCGCGCGGCGATGTTCAGGCCCGGATTCTAAGCCCTCACCGACCTTCTGTTACAGCATCCTAACATCGGCACCCGCACGAGCGATCCGGCGATCCGTCGGATGGCGGCGACGCCTTACCCCTATCTCTTTTTCTACGAGATCACGCAAAAATATGCGATTTACTCTTGAATGATCCCCAGAACGCTTCATTAAGTTGTGTAGTACCAATTTCCTCAACGGTTATATCTGGATTGGTACTGAGTGCGGAGCGTACTTGTCTTTCTAACGACCAAATTGGCGATGGCACGTGGCCGCCAGGGAGGCTTGACGGCTGATACCTGAGGGGTTCAGTGCCATTTGCGGCGATATCATATAGCCCTTCAATGCTTAGGTCTGCCGGATTGAACTCGGCAGTGTGACAAGCTTTGTGCGGCATCTCTCTATTCCAAAACCGACCCACCGGTCAAACAGGGTGGCACTGGGGCCTGCTTCCACAAGAATCCGCGAACAGCGCAGGTTGGGTGCAAAAGTCAAGAAAAACGCAGCCTTCAGGGAGCACCTAGCGCGTTTGATCCAGCTCAATGCGAGCCTCGGCGGTCTGGTTGTCATATCTAGGTGATCCGGCACACGCCGGCACGTCTCGTTCTAGCAGGAGGTCCGCATGGATACCCGGTTAGTCGTACTGATATTCTCCGTCGCCGTGCTCATCGCGGGAACGACGATATAATAAATGGTGTTCATCGCAACTGATGGGCCAATACATCCTCCCGGCATTAGGCGTGACGTTTTTAGTGCCTTTGATCCTTCTGCTAGTCTTCTATAAGGGCATTACCGAGGATGCGGCCGCAGCCATTGCCGGGGCTATGGTGGCTTACTTCTTCGAGGAAGATTGCCGACCGCGCGCGACAGGCAAGGCACTGAGGAGCGCCCGCAGCGCCCGACGGCACCAGGAATTCCGTAAACCGCCGGACATTAACTTAAGAGGAAGCTAGCCGCTTAGCGGAGTAAAAGCTGCCGCGATATGCACTGAAGCCCATCTGGAACTATGTCGGAGCGCGACTCCCGGCGGACGCCCCAGCGGCCGGGTGTCATTTCAACTTTGCACAGCCGGTGACATTTCAACCTTGCGGAGACACCCCGCGTGCCGCAGACAGACCTTATGGCCTGATACACCCTTTGTCGCTTAGATTAGAAGTTCAGAGCCCAGCATGATCCGCTTGTTATGGGCGAGCTTATAAAGAAAGTCGTTGTCTCGCGCGTAAATCTGACGGTTAGCATGGACGATGACAGTTCCATTTATATGGAAAGCAACAAATCATTGGCTTCGATCTCGCCGTTATCAATTTCAAAAGCACCCATCACTGCTAGCGTGTTTGAAATGGGAAATACTATTTGTGTTCCCTTTAGGCCGAGTCGGGGCCGAAGAAACCCCCTCGCTTTGCTGGATGGGACCACATCAGGCACATGGGGTGGTCGGAAGTGATGAAACCACTATGTTGACCTCGCGATGCTCTCACAAGTATCCATTTGCGAGTAAAGATGTACGGTAAAATTTGATCAAATAATTTCAGTTCCAATTGCACGTGATAGGGCGTGCGCAGGTTGATTGTGTAATTGTCTGCTCAACAAAGTCTTTGATCTTCGCATAATCGGTGCCAAGTTCATCGCCCATATCCCCCGCCGCTTTTGCTTGTCGGATTTGGGATTCCCATCTTTCGGGAGTTGCTGCCGCCAACACCATCATTCGCTTTAAAATCTGTTCATGGGCAGAGCGCACGCCCTCTCTATGCCGCGGGCTTTTGACAGCGAATAGAGCGATGAGATTGAACAGCAGTGCGCGGTCGTGGTCATTGGCAATCGAGCGCGATGCAATGATCCGTTCGAGCGCCTCGCTTAGCTCACCCTCAAACCCCGATAGCGCATTTTCGAATGCGTCAGGAGGGAACCCCTCCGCATCTATCGTATGAAAATCACGCTCCGCAGCGACATTGGCAGGCGAAGTACGAAAGCATCGACGTTCCTTTGCTCGAAAACAAAAAGCTTCGGATCGTCCCGGTGCCGTGCAAATCCCTTCAAGTAGCACTGCGGAACGTAATGGTGCCTTCGGGCGGCGGTCATTATTCTCTCAGATCAAGCACAACTCTCGAAATGTAGGTTGCTGGCCTCGATTTTCCAGAATCCCCCGGTTCGCGACTTGTCGGGTTGATTTTGCCCGCGCCGAGGCTAATCTGACGTGAGCGAGGCTAATCTGACGTGAGATCGTGTCTCTAAGTCGCTCCGCTTCAAAGTTTCCGCTGCATCGGCTTAAGCCGTTCGTGGCTGTTTTGGCTTACGCCCTCTCTCTCTACGTCCTGGTACTGGCGGCTGGTACTGGTTTTTGGGTCCAGCTTTCATTGGGTCGGTTGCTCTGACGGGCGGGATCATATGCGGGGCTGGAGCTTTAATCGGGGCTACGCTGACAATCCATAAGGATAAAAGCTCATAACTGTGTGGTCGCCGGTTCGTTCGATTCTGATGTTTGCGGGCGTTACGCTCGTGATTTTCTGGGCGTTTCACAGTGGCTATGGCACATCTCGACCGCACGCTGAGGCCCAAGTCTTAGCCGTATTTTGGGGAGGTGTTTCGGCGCTTGCGTGGGGGCCTTAGCGTGGTTGGTACTCTCGTCTGGGAAGATTTTGGCATCGTTAGTAGCATCAAGTGGAATAGCTGGTTCAATTTTTTCGCCGCTGGCTTCGGAGCGACCGCGGTCGGCTACAGTGCGAAGTAAATTTCGGCGAGCTAGTGTTATCAACCAACTGGAGGGACTCCGGCTGGCTTGTTCTCGTTGCCCCCGCGAAAGCGGGGGCCCAGGGCTACAGGCGCCGTGCCCGCCGCCCCCTGTTCCAGCCAGGGGCAAGCTCTGGATGCCCGCTTTCGCGGGCATGACGGTGAGGTTGGCCGCCGGGCAACGACGACGAGGGTTATTGCGCCGGCAATAGCGTGGGCGCGGCTGCCTTTGCCACCGGCGGCGGGTTCCACTTTCCGGTCAGCGCATCGCTCTTTGGCGCATAGAGACGCATGGTGAGGTTGAACGGCCCTTTCGGTGCCGGCAGCCAGTTCGCTTCCTTGTCGGCGCCGGGGGTTTCGTTCTGGAAATAGAGGTCGAGGGAGCCGTCGGGGTCGTATTTGAACGCCATCCAGCTGCTGACGGCAAACCGGTTGAGGCTGTTGGGGACCTGGTAGCCCTCGGCGTCATAGAGCGTCACCGACCAGAAGGCGTTCACCGGCGGGATGGTGCTGCTTTCGAAATGGAGGACATAGCGATTGGCGCCATCCAGCGGCTTGCCGGTGTCGTCGGCGAGGTTGATCGGATAGATCGCGTCCTCCGGCAGGTTCGCGCCGGAATCGATACGATCATCGTACATTGTCGCAATTCGGCGATCCCCGCGAACTCGACGGGGGGTGTCATCGAAGCGTTATGGCCGGCCCGCCGATCCCGCCGAAGGCGACGCGCTGCTCGCGGCTGCTGGACCTTACCAGTTAGCGCGCCGCCGCGGGGCAGATTAAAGGCGGGTCAAATTCATTGCACCGTGCCGTGCTGGGTGATGTGCGGGGGGTAGCCGGGTCCGTAGTAGACAGGCGCGTTGTAGCCGTATCCGTAGTAGGCAGGGCCGCTGGGGGCATAACCGGTGCTGCCGTAGTAGGCCGGGCCCGCGGCGGCACCAGGGACGCAGCGGGCGCTGTAGGCGGCGGCCATCTGGCTGTATTCAGGAGATAGCGGAGCGGTCTGGTAGAGCGCCGTCACGCGATTGTATTGATCGAGGCAGCTCTCGGATTGGGCCAAAGCGGGCGCGGAACCGGCGGCGGCGCAAAGAGCGACGGCCGCTAGCATGATTGCGGGCGGTTTGAGCGACATGGAACATTCTCCTTCGAGTTCTAAAGTCGGTTGCAGGGTGCAAGGCTCCCGCCCCAAACGGACGAAATGACCGGATGGTTCCAGCCGCTCAATGCCCTCAATTGCGACCGTCATTGCCGGGCTCGCCCCTCGTCTTTCCCGGCGGAGGCCGGGATCTATCCCTGTCATGGGCACCGGCCTGCGCCGGTGAGACGAGAGCTGTTGGTGCTATTGGTGAAGCAAGTGATTGCGTCTGAGCACTAAGCAGCCGCCCGGGTAAAGCGGTAGACGCCGTCCGCGCCGAGCTCGCGGTCGAGGGCGCCCTGATGCATCAGGTAATTCAGGTGGGCGAGCGCCTCGCCGAGGGCGAAGCCCATCTGGTGCCGGTCGAGGGCGCGCCGGAACAGAACCTGGACAGATTCGACGGCAGTTTTCGGGACGCCGCAAGCGGCAATCACCTCATCGCAGCGCGCCCGGTGATGCGCGGCAAGGCTCTCGATCCGAGCGTGCAGCCCGAAAAACGGCAGGTTGTGCGACGGCAATACGAGGGTCTCCGGCGGCACCGCATCGCGCAGCTTCGCCAGGGATGCGAGATAGCGGGCGAGGGGATCGCCGTCGGGCTCGTGCGCTTGGACGCTGATATTGGGCGAGATCCGGGGCAATACCTGGTCGCCCGCGATCAATACGCCGGTCTCGGCGCAATAAAGGCATGCGAGCTCCGGCGCATGGCCTTCGCCGACGATGACCCGCCATTCCCGTCCGCCGATCTCGACTGCCATCCCGTCGGCAAGCCGCTGAAAACTCGCCGGCACCGACGGGACGCCGCGGCGGTAGCTGTTCTCCCGCTCGCTGAAAAGCTCGGCTGCCGTGTCGTCGAGACCCGCGCGGCGAGCGAAACCACGCCGCGTCGGGGCTGAAATCCTCGGCTCCATGGCTCATCACGCGGGCGGACAGCCATTCCTTTTCGGTGACCCACAAGGGCGCCCGCCAACGCTGGGTCAGCCAATCGGCGAGCCCGATGTGGTCCGGGTGGTAGTGCGTCACGATGACCCGAGTGATCGGCAATCCGTCGAGCCGCTCGGCAAAGATCTGCTCCCACAGCTCTCTGGTTTGCGCCATCGCGTAGCCGGTGTCGACGATCGTCCAGCCCGCGCCGTCTTCGAGCAGCCACAAATTGATATGGTCGAGCGCGAAGGGGAGCGGCATGCGCAACCAGTGCACGCCCGGCGCAATCGCCAATGTCTCGCCCGGCCGGGGAGGCGCCGCAACCGGAAACTGCAGCGGTGTCAGGCTTCCGTCCATAATTTATGCTTTTCTCGGCTGGCGAATTGACCGGCAGGTTAGGACGCGGCATTAGTCCCGGACAAGCGGGATGACTGCCGGCGAGCGATGTGCCGATGGAGCGACCGCAACAGTTCGGCAAATGGCTCGATTATGCGTGACTTCAATATTCCGGGTCGGTCGGCGGCGATGGCGGCGAACGGCATGGCCGCGACCTCGCAGCCGATGGCGACCTTGGCTGCCCTCGACGTGTTGCGCTCGGGCGGCAATGCGGCCGATGCCGCGATTGCGGCGGTCGCCATGCAGTGCGTCGTCGAGCCGGAAAGCACCGGGATCGGCGGCGATTGCTTCATCCTCTATTCGCGGCAGGGCGCCTTGCCGGTGGCGCTCAATGGTTCCGGGCGCGCCCCCGCCAAGGCGACGGTCGATTGGTATGTCGAGCGCGGCATCGGCGAGATCGGCGTGCAGACGCCGCATGCGGTGACGATCCCCGGCGCGATCGACGCCTGGTGCACCTTCAACCGCGAGTACGGGACCCGGCCCCTTGCCGAACTGCTCGAGCCGGCAGCGCGCGCGGCCGAGGAGGGTTATGTCGTGATGCCGCGCGTCGCGGCCGACTGGCACCGCGCCCAGGAGAAACTGCGCGATCCCGTCACCGCCGCGCTTTTCCTGCCGGGCGGCAGACCGCCCAATGCCGGGGACAAGATGCGCAACGCGCCGCTCGCCGCCACCTTGCGCCGGATCGGGCGCGAGGGCCGCGAAGCCTTTTACGACGGCGCGGTCATGCGCGAGATCGTCGCCCGACTGAAATCGCTCGGCGGATTGCACGAAGAAGAGGATTTCGCCGCCCAGCGCTCGAACTGGGTCGAGCCGATCCACGCCTCTTATCGCGGCTACGAGGTCTATGAATGCCCACCGAATGGGCAGGGAATGGCGGCGCTGATGATCCTGCGGACGCTCGCCGGCTATGCGCTCGACGGTGATGCGTTCAGCGAGGCCGACCGGTTGCATCTTCTCGCCGAAGCGAGCAAGGCGGCCTATTGGGTGCGCGACAATTTCATCTGCGATCCCGAGCACGTGCCGGTAGACGTCGCGGATTTCCTGTCGGAGGCGCGCGCCGAGCGCGTGCGCCGGACGATCCGGCTCGACCGTGCGATGCCGGGGCCGCGCTGGGCCGAGATCGAGCACAAGGACACGGTCTATCTCTGCACCGTCGACCGCGACGGCAACGCCTGCTCGTTCATCAACTCGCTGTTCTCGTCCTTCGGCACCGGCATCCTGGCGCCGCAATGCGGCGTGTTGCTGCACAACCGCGGCACCGGGTTCCGCACGATCCCGGGTCACCCCAACGCGATCGCGCCGCGCAAGCGGCCGCTCCACACGATTATCCCGGGCATGCTGGTCAAGGACGGCCGCGCCGTCATGCCCTTCGGGGTCATGGGCGGGCACTATCAGGCGGTCGGCCATGCGCATTTCATCCACCGCATGCTCGACCGCGGCATGGATCCGCAGCAGGCAGCCGAGCAGCCGCGCATTCTGCCGCTCAACGGCGTGATGCAGGTCGAGCGCGCCAATCCCGAGCCGGTTGTTGCGGAGCTGGCGCATCGCGGGCACGAGATCGTGATGCTGGAGGTGCCGCTCGGCGGCTGCCAGGCGATCTGGATCGACCATGAGCGCGGCGTGCTGATCGGCGGTTCCGAGCCGCGCAAGGACGGGTTGGCCCTCGGCTATTGACCGAGGGCGCCGCGGAAATCCGATTCGACCGGCGCGACGGCGTCACCCGTCTGACCCAGCTTTATCAGCGCGACCCGCTGCGCGTCTTGTTCCCGGCGCCCGCCGCGGGCGATCCGCCGGTCGCGGTCATCGTCACGACATCGGGCGGGCTCGTCGCCGGTGACCGGCTCGATATCCGTGTCGAGCTCGCCCCAGGAGCGGTGGCGCATGTTACCGCGTCCGCGGCGGAGAAGGTCTATCGGTCGACCGGCCGGACAACGATAATCAAGCAGACCCTGTCGATCGGGCCCGGCGCTGCTCTCGAATTCCTGCCGCCCGAGACGATCCTGTTCGACGGCGCCCGCCTGCGGCGCAAAACGATCATCAATATCGCGCCGGGCTCCGCGTTCTTGGGCGGCGACATCGTGGTCTTTGGCCGCCGCGCGCGGGGAGAGCGCTTTACCAGCGGCTTTCTGCGCGAGGTCTGGGAACTGCGCTGCGAGCGGCGACCTCGTCTGGGGAGACGCGCTGCACCTTGAAGACGATGTCGGGCGGATCATCGATGATCCCGCCTGTTTTGACGGCGCGGCGGCCTTTGCGACAATGATTTTGTCGCCGCCCGCCGGAGACGTACGTAGCCTCCTCGATCGCGCCCGTGTCGTACAATCCCTCGGCGCGACGACGGGATTGCGCGCCGGGGCAACGACTATCGCCGGCCTCGTTATTGCCCGGTGGCTCGCCGCGGATGCGGCCGTATTGCGCCGCGCCTATGCCGATCTCGCCTGCCATTTACGATCGGCGGCGTTGGGATTACCGGACCGCCTGCCGCGGGTTTGGGATGTATAATCAACAATGGACAAGACCGTTCGCGGCGCTGAAGCAAACGTCTTGATATTTTCCTGAGCCGATATTGACGATTTTTTAACACCACGTCGTGTAACGTCGGGGAACTTTTATAGGATTTATTACTCGATCTATGACATTTTTTGATTATTCGTGTGACCTTCCTGGTCACGACGTAACGTTTCGGCAATTGGTTGATATTATCGAAGAATATCAAAAAGCATGCTACGCAACCGGAAAGCGTGTTGACCAGCCGCATCTCAGGGAAACAGCGCGAAAGGCAATCCAGTCGCTGAGCCCGTTCTATTCGGAAAGTGATGCCGACAAATTGCTTGAGCGCGCGGTAAGCCGGCCGCGGCGCGGGACCGCGCGAAAGCCGCTTACCCCGTAATCCCGCCTTGGCCAAGATGTCCGCTCCTGTTGTCAAATGGGGCAAACTGAAAACGTGCGTCTCAGGTGGCAATTTGGGACCTATACTGTCAATTTCGTGCGCCGTGATTTCACTTGGTTGCATCGCCGAAGGCTTCTATGTCCTGGGCGCTATAACAGCCGGTGTAAATCTGATTGCCACCAGATCGGCAATTCGAAGCTCCAAGAAAGGGTAACTTCGTCGCCGATAGGTGAGTGCCGGCCCGCGACGATATAATATAACGTAACATAATCCCGGCCTCCGCGCGATTCACGCGAACTCGCACTTGGCACGTCTCCTGCACGTTAACTTTCTATGTTGCGCGCCATGTTTAATGTGCCTAAAAAACGGCACCGGGGGAGCGAACCGTCCGACATCAGCCTGAATGGTTGCCTCAGGTCAGCTTTTTTGGGAGGCGGCCGGCTCAGTAAACAGTAGTTATCACCGCATGGCTCGCAATTGTGCGATGCCAATTGCAAATCGTGGAGAGAGGAGACTGTAATGCCGAAAGTTGCCTTTCACACCGATCTTAAGAGGACGCCCGAGGCGGCAGAAATAAAGACACATAACCGTTGGCATCCCGACATCCCATTAGTGGAAACGTATAAACCGGGGGCGGAATTCCGGGTCGAATGCTTCGACTGGACGGGCGGACAGATTGCTCCCGACGACAGCGCCAACGACGTCCGCGACGTCGACTTGACAAAAGTCCATTATCTGAGCGGACCGTTCGGGGTCGAGGGAGCCGAACCCGGCGACCTGATGGTCGTCGACCTTCTCGACATCGGTTATCTGCCGGATTCGCCCTGGGGGTTCACCGGCATCTTTGCCAAGGAGAACGGCGGCGGGTTTCTCGTCGACCATTATCCGCAGGCGCGCAAGGCGATCTGGGACTACCACGGGATTTATACTACCTCGCGTCACATCCCGGGCGTGCGTTGGGCCGGGATGGTTCACCCGGGCCTGATCGGCTGTCTTCCCGATCGCGAGTTGCTCGAGAGGGCAAACCGGCGGGAGGCCGAGCTTGCTCGCCACCAATCCCGACCGTGTGCCGCCGCTGCTCGCGCCGCCGCACGCACCGACCGCGCTGATGGGGCAGATGACGGGCCGAACCGCGCAAACTGCAGCGCAAGAGGCGTGGCGCACCGTGCCGCCGCGCGAGCATGGCGGCAATTGCGACATCAAGAACTTGTCGCGCGGCTCGAAAATCTATTTCCCGGTCTATGTCAAAGGCGGCGGGCTGTCGATGGGCGATATCCATTGGTCGCAAGGCGACGGCGAGATCACCTTCTGCGGCGCGATCGAGATGGCCGGCTGGATCGACATCGGCGTCGATCTGATCAAGGGCGGCATCGCGAAATACGGCATCATCAATCCCATCTTCAAGCCGAGCCCGATCGAGCCGCGCTTCTCCGAGTATCTGGTGTTCGAAGGCATCTCGGTCGACGAGACGAGCGGCAAGCAGCTCTATCTCGATGCCCATGTCGCCTACCGCCGGGCGTGTTTGAACGCGATCGAATACCTGAAGAAGTTCGGCTATACGGGCGAGCAGGCCTACATGATCCTCGGCACCGCGCCCTGCGAGGGCCGCATCAGCGGTATTGTCGACATCCCGAACGCGTGCTGCACCCTCGCCATCCCGACGGAGATCTTCGATTTCGATATCCGGCCCAACGCCTCCGGGCCGACGCGTTCGGTGCCGGCGAGCGACGTATCGGCCTGCACATAGCACCCGAGCTGCCGGCGGGGCGGCGGCTCCGTTCGCCGCCCTGTCGGCACCGTCGACGACGCGCGGTTTGGCCATCGTCGCAGCCGACCTGCGCCAGGATCGCGGCTGCAGTCCACACAAGAATAGGAGGGGACGATGCTGCTAGGGCTGTCACTCTTTTGGGTCGGGGCTGTCCTTTTTCTCAATGGGCTTGTGGGTGCTGGACAAGGTCGGCGATCGCGAGATCGCCGTAATCGATGTCTTTGTCGGGACTCTGACGCTAATCGTGGCGATCTATCTCGCCTTTGGCCCCGGCGCCAACGCCGACAGCATCAAGGGCGCGGCGTTTCTGTTGCTGTTTACCTTCACCTATTACTGGGTGGCCTGGAACCGCTGGAATGGCGCCGATGGGCGGGGGCTTGGATGGTTTTGCCTGTTTGTCGCCATCACCTGCGCCCCGATAAGCTTGCAGAGCTTTGCCACGGCACACACGCTATGGGACTATTGGCTCGCGTTCTCATGGCTCTCTTGGGGTGTCCTCTGGTTTCTTTTCTACTTGCTGCTCGCGGCCGGAAGAAAAGAACTGACAAGATTTACCGGTGGTCTGTGCACACTCCAGGGCATCTACACCGGGTGGATTCCTGGCTATCTGCTGCTCACCGGCGCCATGCCTGGCGGACCGGTGCCGCCGCACTGAAGCGCGGCGACCGCCGAGCGTCGATGGAGGGAACACGAGATGCCGCTCTATGACTATGGATGCGGAACTTGCGGACCGTTCCGGGAATGGCGCAGCATGAGCGAATGGGAGGCAGAGGTGCCGTGCCCGAACTGCGCTCTTCCGGCGCCGCGGCTGGCGGCAGCGCCAATGCTGGCGCGTGCTTTCGTCGAACAATCGCATCGCCCACGAGCGCAACGAGCGCAGCGCGCATGAACCGAAGGTCGTGCGCCGCGAGGACTTGCCGCAAGATCACCGGCATCACGGCCACCGCCACGGGGTCAACCCGCTGATCAAGCAACAGTTCGGCGATGTACGCAAAAGCCCGCCCGACCGCCCATGGATGGTGGGCCATTAGCCCCAAGTGTGGGTCACTTATCTATGCGTTCTCGTCGGCGCCGCGATCGGCGGGGTCGGGCGCTACGGCCTATCGGGCGTCGTCGCAAATTGGATCGGCGCAACCTTTCCGTGGGGTACCCTGATCGTCAATGTCACTGGCTGCTTTGTCATTGGGGTCTTCAATACCTTGACCGGACCGGACGGCGTATTCTTGGTGCCCGCCAATCTCCGCGTTTTTGTCATGGTTGGGATGTGCGGAGGCTATACGACGTTTTCCTCGTTCAGCCTGGAGACCCTCAACCTCGTGCGAAACGGGGAGTGGTTCGCCGGCGGCGCGTATATACTGGCATCAACCGTGTTCTGTCTGATCGGCGTTTGGTTGGGCCATATCGCGGGCATTCTGATCAATCGCTGACGCGGACCCTGATGGACGGAGCGGATGATGCAGTTGGAAGAGAAGGCAGCGTTGCTGCGTATCTTCATCGGCGAAAATGATCGGTTCGGCCAACACCCCCTTTACGAGGCCATTGTTCTCAAGGCGCGGGAGCAAGGGCTTGCCGGGGCGACTGTTCTGCGCGGACCGATGGGCTTTGGCCATTCGAGCCGCCTGCACACCGCTAAAATCCTGCGTCTCTCCGAAGATCTCCCTGTCGTCGTCGAAATCATCGACAGCGAGCAAAATATCACGGCCTTTCTCCCGCAATTGGAGGAGATGGTGAAAGGCGGGCTCATTTCCATCGAGGAGGTCCGCATCCTGCGCTACGGGCCGGATCGCAAAGAGATCGCAGGCCCGTAGATGTGGCACGGTTAATGCACGTAGCCGAGCAGATGTAAGGACCCTATGAACCTAACTCCACGCGAGAAGGACAAGCTTCTAGTGTCGGTTGCGGCCATGGTCGCCGACCGCCGGCTGAAGCGTGGCGTCAAACTGAATTACCCTGAAGCGGTGGCGCTGATCACAGATTACGTTCTCGAAGGCGCGCGCGACGGCAAGAGCGTGGCCGAGCTGATGCGCGACGGGGCCGCGGTCGTGGCGCGCGAGCAGGTCATGGAGGGGGTGCCCGAGATGATCCACGAAATTCAGGTCGAGGCGACCTTCCCGGACGGCACCAAGCTCGTCACGGTGCACGAGCCGATCCGGTGAGCGCGAGATCTTGAAGGCGAGATTTCACAATGAGACAGCGAGGCAGTGAGACCAATTTTGGAAAAAACGCCCGCTGATCTTGTTCGTTGCCTCGCCGTCTCACCGCCTCATTGTGCAATTTTCTTCCAGGAGTGGGTGAGGGGCTTTTGATGATGAGGGGGCGATGATTCCCGGAGAGCTGTTTCCTGCCTCGGGCGAGATCGAGATCAACGCCGGCCGGCCGACCGTGACCTTGACGGTGGCCAATACCGGCGACCGCCCGATCCAGGTCGGATCGCATTATCATTTCTACGAGACCAATGCCGCGCTTGCCTTCGATCGCGGGCAGGCGCGCGGCTATCGCCTCGATATCCCGGCCGGGACCGCGACGCGGTTCGAACCGGGGCAGAGCCGCGAGGTGAGGCTCGTCGCCTATGCCGGGGAGCGCCGCGTAATCGGCTTCAACGGCCGGATCAACGGCAAGCTCGGATAAGCCCGATGGCGGCGACGATCCCGCGCGATGCTTATGCCGCTATGTTCGGCCCCACCACCGGCGATCGGCTTCGGCTCGCCGATACCGAGCTCTTCATCGAGATCGAGAGCGACCGCACGATCTATGGCGAGGAGGTCAAATTCGGCGGCGGCAAGGTTATCCGCGACGGCATGGGGCAGGGGCAGGCGACGCGCGCCGAGGGCGCGGTCGACACGGTCATCACCAATGCCGTGATCCTCGACTATTGGGGCGTCGTCAAAGCCGATATCGGCATCCGTGACGGCCGCATCAGCGGGATCGGCAAAGCCGGCAACCCCGACATCCAGCCCGGTGTCGACATCGTGATCGGCCCGGGGACCGAAGCGATCGCCGGCGAGGGCCGCATCGTCACCGCCGGCGGCATCGACTCGCACATCCATTTCATCTGCCCGCAACTGGTCGAGGAGGCGCTCTACAGCGGCATCACGACAATGCTCGGCGGCGGCACCGGCCCAGCCGCCGGCACCGCGGCGACGACCTGCACGCCGGGCCCGTGGCATTTGGGCCGGATACTGCAGGCAGCGGAAGGGCTGCCGGTCAATCTCGGCTTCTTCGGCAAAGGCAATGCTTCGGACCCGCGCGCGCTCATCGAGATGGTCGAGGCCGGCGCCTGCGGATTGAAACTTCACGAGGATTGGGGAACGACCCCGGCGGCAATCGACACCTGCCTGGGCGTTGCCGAGCAATTGGACATTGCGGTCGCGATCCATACCGACACGCTCAACGAGTCGGGGTTTGTCGAGGACACGATTGCCGCGTTCAAGGGCCGCAACATCCACGCCTTTCATACCGAAGGAGCCGGGGGTGGCCACGCCCCCGACATCATCAAATTATGCGGGCTGCCGAACGTGCTGCCCTCGTCGACCAATCCGACTCGGCCATTCACAGTCAACACCGTCGACGAGCATTTGGACATGCTGATGGTGTGCCATCACCTCGACCCGCGCATCCCGGAGGATGTCGCTTTCGCCGAGAGCCGGATCCGGCGCGAGACGATCGCCGCCGAGGACATCCTGCACGATCTCGGCGCGTTCAGCATGATGTCCTCCGACAGCCAGGCAATGGGCCGGGCCGGCGAAGTCATAATCCGCACCTGGCAGACCGCGGACAAGATGAAGCGACAGCGCGGCCGGCTGCCGGAGGATGGCGACCGGTCGGACAATTTCCGCGCAAAGCGCTACATCGCGAAATACACGATCAACCCGGCGCTGACGCATGGCCTCGCCGAGCACATCGGTTCGGTCGAGGAGGGCAAGCTCGCCGATCTCGTGCTCTGGTCGCCGGCCTTCTTTGGCGTGAAGCCCGACTTGGTGCTGAAGGCGGGCACAATCGCCGCGGCGTTGATGGGCGACCCGAATGCCTCGATCCCTACGCCGCAGCCGGTGCATTACCGGCCAATGTTCGGCGCCTTCGGCCACGCCTTATCGGCGTCCTGCGTCACGTTCCTGCCTACGATTGCAATCGAGCGCGGCATCCACGAACAGCTCGGGTTGCAGCGCGCCGTGCTGCCGGCGCGCGGCATCCGCGCAGTCGACAAGAAGCGCATGGTGCTGAACGACGCGACGCCACACATCGAAGTCGACCCGGAGACCTATGAGGTGCGCGCCGACGGCGTCCACCTGACATGTGAGCCGGCTACCGTATTGCCAATGGCCCAGCGTTACTTCCTGTATTGAAGATGCGGCGCGCGATTGCAGTGCATCGACGGGAGGCATGGCCGGAGAATGCGGCGCTCGACACGGTAACCCTCGCCTATGTCGACAGACATCGCCGCCGCATTCGTCTGGTCGCCGATTTAGGGGAGGCCTATCTCCTCGACCTGCCCAGAGCGCATCACCTGTTCGACGGCGACGGCCTCGAACTCGACTGCGGTGGCTATCTGCGGGTCCGCGCCGCTCCCGAGCCAGTCTTTGAAATCGAAGCGGCTGAACCGGCAGATTTGCTCCGCATCGCCTGGCACGTTGGGAATCGGCATCTGCCGCTGCAAGTAGCCGGTGAACGCCTCCGAATTCGCGCCGATCACGTCATCGCCGAAATGGTTGCGGGGCTCGGTGGACGGATCACTTCCCTTGAGGCGCCCTTCGACCCCGAAACCGGCGCCTACCATGAGCATGACTGACCCGAAAGGCCCCAGCAGCGGGCTTTATCGATTAATGGCATGGCTGTCGCCGGGGTTTCCGGTCGGGTCCTTTGCCTTTTCGCACGGCCTTGAAGCGGCGGCGAGCGGTGCCGTCAGCAACCGGGAATCGCTGCAACTTTGGATCAGCGCCATTGTTGCCTCGGGCGGAGGGCGCATTGATGCGGACATCCTTCGTGAGGCACATCGAGCCTCCTCGGCAGGCGACATCGGCGCGCTGATGGACTCCAACCGGCGAGGCGTCGCGTTCCGCGCGACCGCCGAAACCCAGCTCGAGACGACCGCGCAAGGGCAGGCATTCCTAGCCACGTGCCGAGCCGCGTGGCCTAATCCGGTTCTCGATTGCTGGGCTGGAGCGATCAGCGAGAGCGGCGATGCGGTCTGCTATGCCGCCGCGGTTGGCGCCGCAATGGCGCAGGCTGGTGTTCCTCTCGACTGCGCGCTGCTCGGGTATTTGCAGGCGTTAGCGTCCAATCTGGTCTCTGCCGGCTTGCGCTTGGGAATTATCGGGCAAACCGATGGTCAACGCATCCTGGCAGCGCTGGAGCCCGTTATTGCGGCCGCAGTGAGCGGTGCGTTGACGCGCGACCAGACCTCGTTCGGCAGTGCGACCTTTGCCGTCGAGCTCGCCTCAATGGCGCATGAGACCCAATACACGAGGCTCTTCCGTTCATGAGCAACCCATTGCGTGTCGGCATCGGCGGTCCGGTCGGTTCGGGCAAGACCGCGCTGATGGACTGGCTATGCAAAGAAATGCGCGGCCGTTACGAGATCGCCGCGATCACCAACGACATCTATACCCGCGAGGATGCCGAATTCCTGACGCGCAGCGGTGCCTTGCCGCCCGAGCGGATCCGCGGCGTCGAGACCGGCGGTTGCCCCCACACCGCGATCCGCGAGGACGCCTCGATCAACCTCGCGGCCGTCGCCGAGATGCACCGCATGTTTCCGGATCTCGATCTGATCCTGATTGAATTGGGCGGCGACAACCTCGCCGCAACTTTCTCCCCCGAGCTTGCCGACCTGACGATCTACGTGATCGACGTCGCTGCCGGCGACAAGATCCCGCGCAAAGGCGGACCGGGCATCACCCGCTCCGACCTCCTCGTGATCAACAAGATCGATCTCGCGCCGCTCGTCGGCGCCAGCCTCGAAATCATGGACCGCGACGCCAAGCGCATGCGCGGCGATCGCCCCTTCGTCTTCACCAATCTCAAGACTGGGGAAGGAGGCGACAGGGTGCTCGATTTCGTCGTGATCCAGGCTGGACTTTAGCCTCGCGCTTCGCCATCGAGCAGCCGCAGAGCGACCTCTAGCGCGGCTTGTCGCACCTGCGACCGGTCGCCGGGGAAGACGCGGCGTTCGGTGCGGCATTGCCCGTCGCGCCGCGCCAAGCCGAACAGCACGAGGCCGACGGGCTTTGTCGGGGTGGCGCCGCCGGGGCCGGCGATGCCGGTGACCGAGACCGCCAGGTCGACCGGGGCGCGGGCAAGCGCGCCCTGCGCCATTGCCGCGGCAGTCTCGCCGCTGACGGCGCCATGCATAGCGATTGTTTCTGGAGCAACCCCCAGCATCTCTGACTTCGCCTCGTTCGAGTAAGTCACAAACCCCCGTTCGACGACATCGGACGAACCCGCAATCGCGGTCAGTGCTCCCACAACCAGCCCACCGGTGCAGGATTCCGCGGTCGCCAGCCGCCAATTGCGGGCACGGCAGGCATCGAGCACCGATTGCGCGAGGGTCAGGGTTTCAGCTTCGAACACCGAATGCTCCGCCTACCGCCAGCAGAACCACCAACACCAAAGCAGCGTAAACCGCGGCCAACACATCGTCGAGCATGATGCCGAGCCCGCCCTGGACCCGACGGTCGGCCCATCTAACCGGCCAGGGCTTCCAGATGTCGAAGATCCGGAAGAGCAGGAAGGCGCCAGCATAGGATAGCGGGTCGAGGGGTGCAGGCAGCAGCACCAGCCACTGGGCAGCAACCTCGTCGATGACGATCGCGCCGGGGTCTTTTACGCCGCTCGTCTTGGCTATCGTCCCTGCCGCCCAACAACCGACGGCAAAGGCGATCAGAGCAGCGATCGCCAGCCCCGTGACGCCCCATAGAATGCGGATCGCCCAGGCGCAGGGCAGGGCGGCAAGGGATCCCCAGGTTCCCGGCATGACCGGCAGCAGGCCGGCGCCGAACCAGCTCCCGAGCACCAGCGCCGGATGCCAAAGGGGCAGGCCGAGCTCACGGGGAGTGGTCGTCAGAGCGGCAGACGCACGGTGGCTACCGCCTGCGCGGCCATGCCCTCGGCGCGGCCGGTAAAGCCGAGCTTCTCGGTCGTCGTCGCCTTGACGCTGACGCGATCGGGCGCGATGCCGAGGATGGCGGCGACGCGTTCGACCATCGCCGCGCGATAGGGCGCGATCTTGGGCCGCTCGCAGATGACGGTGACATCGACGGCGGCAATGGCGCCGCCTCGCGCGCGCACGAGATCAGCGGCGTGCCTCAGGAATTGGTCGGACGCCGCGCCACGCCAGCGCGGGTCGCTCGGCGGGAAATGCATCCCGATGTCGCCGGCGCCGATCGCGCCGAGCACCGCGTCCGTCAGTGCGTGCAATCCGACATCGGCGTCGGAATGTCCGGCGAGGCTCATGCCGTGCGGCACCCTGACGCCGCATGCCCAAAGATGATCGCCCGGCGCGAAGGGGTGCACGTCGAAGCCTTGGCCGACGCGAACATCGCCCTGCCGCGCCGCGAGCAGGCGCTCCGCGGCGGCGAGATCCTCCGGGGTCGTAACTTTCAGGTTGTCTTCGCTGCCCTCGACGATCAGCGGAGCCAGGCCCGCGGCTTCGGCGACTGCGGCGTCGTCGGTCAGCTCACGGCCGATCGCGGCGCGGTGGGCCGCGAGGATCGCATCGAAGTGAAAGCCCTGCGGGGTCTGGGCGCGCCACAACGCAGAACGGTCGATCGTCTCCCGAATGGTTCCGCCCTCGGCGCGTTTGATCGTGTCGCGCAAGGGCAGGCAAGGGATTGTCGCGACCGCCTTGTCCAGACCATCGACGACCCGGTCGATGAGCCGCTGATCGGGAAAGGGTCGCGCGCCATCATGAATGAGTACGCGGTGCGGGCAATGGGCGGCCAATGCTTCGAGGCCGAGCCGAACGGATTCCTGGCGCGTCCGGCCGCCAGCGACCGGCGGCATCAAAGCTAAGCCGGCGATGCTGCTATCGAACAGGTCTCTGTCCTCGGGCCTGATCGCGACCAACACATTTGTGATCCGCCTGTGCTCGCCGAGCGCAGCGACTGCATGGCGCAAGATAGTGGCGCCTCCAAGCGGCAGGTATTGCTTGGGACGAGAGCCGCCAAATCGGGTGCCCTGGCCCGCCGCGACCACGAGCGCATAAACCGAAGACATGGCTAAGCTTAACCCACGGCCGGCCTATTTCCCATTACGCCGGCTATTTGCGACTGGGATTGATGTTGCGGCGCAAAATGAAAGCGGCTAACATCTGCCTATTCGGTAGGCAAAGTGGATAGTTGCGTATTCTATGGGCATCCCGATCGGCGCTGTAACCCTTGACGATCCGGTTATCCTCGCTCCGATGTCGGGGGTCAGCGATCTGCCGTTCCGCAGGCTTGTGAAGCGGCTCGGCGCCGGTCTCGTCGTTTCCGAAATGATCGCCAGTGAAGCGATGATCCGCGAGACCCGCCAGTCTATGACGATGGCCAAAAGCTGTACCGACGAGCAGCCAATGGCCGTGCAGCTGGCCGGCTGCGAACCGCGAGTCATGGCGCAGGCGGCAAAGCTCAACGCTGAGCGTGGGGCGCGGATCATCGACATAAATTTCGGTTGTCCGGTGAAAAAGGTGGTCAACGGACACGCCGGATCGGCGCTGATGCGCGACGAGACCCATGCCGCGCGAATACTCGATGAGACGGTGAAGGCGGTCGACCTGCCGGTCACCTTGAAGATGCGCACCGGATGGGACGAGCGAAACCGCAACGCGCCGCGGCTCGCCCACATCGCCGAGGCCTGCGGCATCCGCATGATCACGGTGCACGGCCGGACCCGTTGCCAGCTTTATGCCGGCTCCGCCGATTGGAGGTTCATTCGCCAAGTCAAGGAAGCAGTATCGATCCCGGTCATTGCCAATGGGGATATAAGCACGCTCGATGATGCCGACCGAGCGTTGGAGGAATCCGGCGCCGACGGATTGATGATCGGCCGCGGCTGCTACGGACGGCCGTGGTTCGTCCGCCAGGTGATCGAATGGCTGAAGACCCGCCGGCGGGTTCCGGACCCGCCGCTCGCGGCGCAGCTCGAGATCGTGCTCGGCCATTACGAGGAAATGCTCCTGCATTATGGGACTGCGGTGGGCGTGCGGATCGCACGCAAGCACGTTTCCTGGTACTCGAAAGGCCTGCCTGGGTCGGCGGAATTTCGCGCGGCGGTCAACGATACCATCGATGTCGCGCGCGTTCGGAACCTGATTCGATCCTTTTACGAGCCGCTGCTGGCCCGCGAGACGACATGATCATCAGGACGCCGTTTCGGCACCGCGGAAGCTCGAACCCGAAGCAACGTCCTCTCGGGGTAGCCCAACCCGAAGCGACGGTGATCCTAGCAGCTCTCGCCCTTCCGGTGATCGTTATCGATCGGGGCGGAAGCATCCGGTTCGTCAACCCGGCCGCCGAGCAGTTTTTCGGTTCCGGCGCGGCTGCGCTGTGCGGCAGCGCGCTCGCCGATCTCGTGGCGCCGCACAGCCCCCTGCTCGCTCTCGTCGACTCGGTGTGGCGGATTGGCAATACGATTTCCGAGTATGACATTCTCCTCGAGGGACCGCGGTTCCCAGGTCGCCTGGTCACCATTCAGGGAGCGCTGACCGGCGACGGTGCGGACATGCTCGTGCTCACACTGCACGAGCGCTCGATGGCGGAGATGATGGACCGCCACCTGACCCATCGGAACGCCGCCCGCTCGATTACCGGGATGGCGGCCATGCTCGCCCATGAGGTCAAGAACCCGCTTTCCGGGATTCGCGGCGCGGCGCAATTGCTGGAGCAGGATGCCGATCCGGCAGGGCGTGAGCTGACCCAGCTGATCTGCGACGAAACCGACCGCATCGTCGCGCTCCTCGATCGCATGGAAGCGTTCTCCGATCACCGGCCGATCGAACGCGAAGTGGTCAACATCCACGAAGTGCTCGAGCGCGTGCGCAGGGCGGCGCAATCCGGTTTTGCCCGTCACGTCCGACTTGTCGAAGAATACGACCCCTCGCTGCCATCGGTTCACGGCAATCGCGACCTGCTCGTTCAAGTCTTTCTAAATCTCGTCAAGAATGCGGCCGAGGCAGTGCCGAATGTCGACGGCGAAATCATTCTTTCGACGGCTTATCGGCACGGTCTGCGCCTCACGCGTCCGAGCGGCGAGGGCCGACAGCACCTGCCCCTGATGGTGTCGGTGACCGACAATGGCGGCGGCATCCCGGAAGACCTGCGGTCTTATCTCTTCGAACCGTTCGTCACGACAAAACGGAACGGCACTGGCCTCGGTCTTGCACTGGTCGCCAAGGTAATCGGCGACCACGGCGGCGTGATCGAATTCGACAGCCAGCCCCGGCGAACCGTGTTCCGGGTGTTTCTGCCGGTGGTCGCGCAAGACGGTGCTGCGTGATGGCGTCGACGATCCTGGTGGCAGATGACGATCGCGCGATCCGGATGGTGCTCAATCAGGCGCTGATCCGGCTCGGCCACGATGTGCGGATGACCGGCAATGCCGCGACTCTGTGGCGATGGGTTGCCGAGGGCGAGGGCGACCTCGTCATTACCGACGTGATCATGCCGGACGAGAACGGCCTCGATCTGATCCCGCGTATCAAGAAAATCCGCCCGGAGCTGCGCATCATCGTCATGAGCGCGCAGAATACGCTGCTGACCGCCGTCAAGGCGACGGAGCGGGGCGCGTTCGAATATCTCCCAAAGCCATTTGATCTGCGCGAGCTGGTCAGTGTGGTCGAGCGGGCCCTGAGCACTCCGCATGAGGCTCCGGCGCCTTATGCCGAAGAAGAGACCGAAGACCAGCTGCCCCTGATCGGCCGCTCGCCGGCGATGCAGGAGATCTATCGGATCATTGCCCGGTTGATGGGAACCGACCTCACGGTGATGATCATGGGCGAGAGCGGCACCGGGAAGGAGCTGGTCGCCCGAGCCTTGCACAATTACGGCAAGCGCCGCAGCGGTCCTTTTGTCGCGATAAACATGGCCGCGATCCCGCGCGAGCTGATCGAGAGCGAATTGTTCGGCCACGAAAAGGGCGCTTTTACCGGCGCGACGGCGCGCGGCATCGGACGGTTTGAACAGGCTCAGGGCGGGACACTGTTTCTCGACGAAATCGGCGATATGCCGATCGAAGCACAAACCCGTCTGCTGCGGGTGTTGCAGGAGGGAGAGTTCACCGCGGTGGGCGGCCGCGTCCCGATCCGCGCCGATGTGCGGATCATCGCCGCCACGCATCACGAGCTGCGGCACCTGATCCGGCAGGGTCTGTTCCGCGAAGACCTGTTTTACCGTTTGAACGTGGCGCCTATACGCCTGCCGCCGCTGCGGGAACGAAGCGCCGACATACCCGCGCTGGTCCGCCACTTTGCGACGCTCGCGGTACGGGAAGGGCTGCCGTTGAAGCGGCTCGACGATGCCGCAATGGAGCGGCTGCGCACTTATCGCTGGCCCGGGAACGTGCGTGAGCTGGAGAACTTGGTTCGGCGGCTGGCGGCGCTCTATTCGCAGGAGGTAATCGGGGTCGGGGTTATCGAAGCCGAGCTCGGCGACACGCCGGCGACGGGTGATCCCGGGGAGGGACCGAGCGGAGAGGGGCTCGCAGCGGCGGTCGAGCGCCACATCAAAGGCTATTTCGCCGCGCATAAAGGCGGCTTGCCGGCGGCCGGGCTCTACGACCGGGTGCTGCGGGAGGTGGAGCGGCCGCTGATCCTATTGACCCTCGGGGCGACCCGCGGCAACCAAATCCGGGCCGCGCATCTACTCGGCCTCAATCGCAACACATTGCGCAAGAAGATCCGCGAATTGGACATCCCGGTGGTCCGCGGCTTAAAATAATCACCGGATCGACACTACCCGCCACGCCACTAAGGCACCGGCCGGAGATAATTTGAGTCGTTTGTATCAAAGCCGTCCGCGGCGGAGTTCGGGTGGAGGTCTTTGAATGAACCCGATGCGGCGGATGGGAATTTGGGCCGGCCGTATCGGCTTGGGTCACAAGCTGGCTATCGCCCTTGCGATATCGGCCCTCGCTTCGGGGATCGCGACCTACCTCGCACTGACCGGCGCACCGCCTTTCGGACCGCATCCCAGCGCCGTCCTGGCGCTCCTGAACCTCGATCTGATCTTGCTGCTGGCGCTCGGTGCGGTGATCGCCAAGCGCCTGATCGAGGTCTGGGCCGAGCGGCGGCGCGGCCTTGCCGGCTCGCGGCTGCAGATCCGGCTGGTCGTGCTGTTCAGCCTGATCGCGGTACTGCCGACGATCATCGTCGCCGGGTTCTCCTATCTTTTCTTCAGCTTTGGCGTGGAGTCCTGGTTCAGCGACAGAGTGCGTACAGCGATCACCGAATCTCTGGCCGTCGCTGAAGCCTATCTGCACGAACATCAGCAGGCGATCCGCGCCGATGTCTTGGCGATGGCCAACGACCTCAATCGCGATTCCGTGCAGCTGGCGCTCAATCCCCAGCACTTGCAGCAGGTGGTGTCGGCTCAGGCCGCCCTGCGCGGCCTGACCGAGGCGATGGTATTCGACCGCGCCGGCAATACGCTGGCGCGGTCCAGTCTTTCCTTCACCCTCGGTTTCGAGCCCGTTCCCGATGACGCGATCCACCTCGCCGACACCGGCGATGTGGCGATAATGACCAACGACAGCGATGACCGGGTGCGGGCTCTGGTGCGCCTCAACCAGTTCGGCGACGTCTATCTTTATGTCGGACGGTTTATCGAACCGCGGGTCTTAAATCACATGGAGGAGACCCAGCGGGCCGCCGCGTTGTACGAACAGATGGAAGGCCAACGCTCCGGGTTTCAGATTACCTTCGCGTTGATCTTTATGATGGTGGCGATGCTGTTCCTGGTCGCGGCGGTGGCGATCGGCATCCATTTTGCCGCCCAGTTTGCCGGTCCGATCAGCCGCCTTATCACTGCGGCCGAGCAGGTCCGCGGCGGCGATCTCGCGGCCCGTGTGCCCGAAGGCGAGAAGGACGACGAACTGGCGTCGCTGAGTCGCGCCTTCAACCGAATGACCTATCAGATCGAAAGTCAACAGCGCGAGCTCAGGGAGGCCAATCGGCAGCTCGACGAGCGGCGGCGGTTTACCGAGACCGTGCTGACTGGGGTCTCGGCCGGGGTGATCGGGCTCGATACCCTGGGCCGGGTCAATCTGCCCAATCGTTCGGCCACGGCGCTGCTCGGAACGGATCTCGAACAAGCGATCGGACAGGACCTCGCCGAGGTCGCCCCGGAAATGGGGGGCTTGCTCGACGAGGCGGAACGCCGTCCGGATCGCCTGGCGCAGTCGCAGGTCGAACTGATTCGTGGGAACAGCACCCGTACCTTGCTCGTGCGCATCGCCGCCGAGCACAATGGCCGTGATATCAGCGGTTTTGTCGTGACTTTTGACGATATCACCGAGCTGTTGTCGGCCCAACGCAAGGCGGCCTGGGCCGACATCGCCCGTCGCATCGCCCATGAAATCAAAAATCCGCTGACGCCGATCCAGTTGGCTGCGGAACGATTACGGCGCAGATACTTGAAGGAGATCAAGAACGACGCCGAAACCTTTACGATCTGCACGGACACGATAATTCGGCACGTCGGGGATATTGGCCGGATGATCGATGAATTCTCGTCCTTTGCTCGAATGCCGACGCCGGTGCTCAAGCGCGAAAACCTGGTGGAAATCGTGCACCGGGCCGTATTCCTGCAGCGCACCGCCCATCCCGAGATCGTTTTCGAACCGCTGTTCCCGGGAAGCCCGGTGGCGGTCAACTGCGACACGCGCTTGGTTGGTCAGGCGTTGATCAATATCGTCAAGAATGCGATCGAATCGATCGAAGCGCGCCGGGCAGAAGATAGCGCGAGCCCGCCAGGACGCATCCGGGTGTCGGTTGCGGACGAAGATGGCCAAGTTGCCGTGATTGTCGAAGACAACGGGAAAGGCTTGCCGCAGCATGGGCGCGAGCAATTGACCGAGCCTTATGTCACAACGCGGGCAAAAGGCACGGGCTTGGGTCTGGCCATCGTCAAGAAGATCATGGAAGATCACCACGGTGAGCTCGTTCTGGAGGATGGGGAGACGGAGGGCGCCCGCGTCAGTCTCCATTTTACCGCCTCGGAGATTCGCGCTGCGCAACGTCTCGACGCAGCGGATGAGCCCATGGAATTGAGCCCGATCAGCCATGGCGCATGATATTCTGATCGTCGACGACGAAGCCGATATCCGCATGCTGATTGCGGGCGTGCTCAAGGACGAGGGCTACGCCACTCGCGAAGCTGCCGACACGACGCAAACCTTGGCCGCGATCCAGGCGCGGCAGCCCACGCTCGTCATACTCGATATCTGGCTACAGGCAGGGGGGCTCGAAGGGATCGAGATCCTAAAGCAGCTGCGCGTCGAGATGCCATCAGTGCCGGTGGTCATGATCAGCGGCCATGGAACGATCGAAACGGCTGTCGAGGCGATCAAGCTGGGGGCTTACGATTTTCTCGAAAAGCCCTTCAAATCAGATCGCTTGCTGCTGGTTGTCGAGCGCGCGATAGAGGCGGCGCAGTTGCGGCGGGAGAACGAGGAGCTACGGCTGCGCGCCGGAGGCGACCTCGATCTCGTGGGCATCTCGCCGGCGGCCAGCCAGCTGCGGCAGCAGATCGAGCGGGTGGCGCCGACGGGCAGCCGGGTTCTGATCACCGGCCCGCCTGGCTCGGGCAAGGAGGTTGTCGGGCGTCTCCTGCACGCGCGCTCCCGGCGCTCGAAGGGGCCCTTTGTTCCGGTCAACTGCGCGACGATGCGCCCCGAGCGGCTCGAAATCGAGCTGTTCGGGACCGAAACCCGGATCGATGGCGCGCCGCGCAAAGTGGGCACCTTCGAGCGCGCGCATGGCGGCACGTTGTTCCTCGACGAAGTGGCGGACATGCCGCTCGAGACGCAAGGCAAGATCGTGCGTGCGCTGCAGGAGCAGACTTTCGAGAGGGTAGGGGGGTCGAGCCGCGTCGAGGTCGATGTCCGGGTGGTCGCCTCGTCAAATCGGGAACTCGGAGGCGAGATCAGCGCCGGGCGGTTCCGCGAGGATCTGTTCTACCGGTTGAGCGTCGTGCCGATTCGCCTGGCCCCGCTGCGTGACCGGCGCGAGGACATCCCACTGATGGCGCGTCACTTCATGGCTCGGGCGTCCGAAGCGGCGCGGCTCACCCCTCGCGAGTTCGGCGAGGATGCGATGGCGGCGCTGCAGGCTTATACGTGGCCTGGCAATGTGCGGCAGCTGCGCAACGTCATCGATTGGCTGTTGATCATGGCCCCTGGCGACGCGCGCGAGCCGCTGCGCGCCGATATGCTCCCGAACGAAATCACCGCGATCGCTCCAACCGTCGTGAAATGGGACAAGGGGAGCGAAATCATGACGTTGCCGATGCGCGATGCGAGAGAGGTGTTCGAGCGGGAATATCTTATCGCTCAAGTTACCCGGTTTGGCGGGAACATCTCGCGGACCGCGGCTTTTGTCGGGATGGAGCGGTCCGCCCTGCACCGGAAGTTGAAATCTCTGGGTGTTTTCGGCAATGATCGTCCGTTGAAAGTCGGAGCTTAAACCTCCGGTCCCAGCTCTCGGGGAAGGGCGAGGGCGGGGTCATGGGGGATAAAAATCAATGGCGCGTCTCGCTTACGTCGATGGGCAATATCTGCCGCACCGTTGCATCGATTGTGACCCGGTCGGAAGTGACGCGCCCGGGCGCCTCTCTCGAAGATCGCGCGAGCATTATCTGGCTCATGTCGCGGCAGTGGCGTGAGCGCCGTCAATGCTCGCGGCGGCAACGCCGCAGGGTCTCACCCGGCCGCGGGCGATCTTGTTCGACTGGGACAACACGCTGGTCGACAGCTGGACGACAATCCACGAAGCGCTCAACGCCGTCATGGCGGCGATGGAGAAGCCGTTGTGGTCGCTGCGGGAGACCAAAGAACGCGTCCGGCTCAGTCTGCGCGAGAGCTTTCCGCTTCATTTCGGCGAGCGATGGGAAGAGGCGCGTCGCATCTATCTCGATGTTTTCCGCACAATCCATCTTGACCGGCTGAGGCCGCTGCCGGGCCGCGATGAGTTGCTCCACGCGCTCGCCGCCGAAGGTATGTTCCTCGGGGTGGTCAGCAACAAGACCGGCACTCTGCTGCGATGCGAGGCCGAGCGGATCGGCTGGTCGGAGCTGTTCGGCAGCGTCATCGGGGCAGGGGACGCGGCGCAGGACAAGCCCGAACCCCGCCCCGGTCGCGCTCGCTCTCGAGCCGAGCGGCGTCGAGCCCGGCGAGGGCGTTTGGCTTGTCGGCGACACCGGTACCGATATGGAGTGCGCCTACAACAGCGGTTGCATTCCGGTTTTGCTCGGCAACGGCGGGACCGAGGAGGAGTTTCTCTGTTGCGAGCCGCGCCTCGTCTTCCCCGATGCTGCGTCCTTGTTTCACTTTGTGCGGGACTTGTAATTCGCCGGCGCGCGCCCATCTGGATTGCAGCAACTCGGCGGTCTCGCCCGAGTGCTTCGGTGTGAACTGGCCGGCTCGGTTCCAAGAAGGGAGTGGGGGAAGACCCATGACTCCGGAAAAATCGCAAAACGTTCAAGACGTGTTCTTAAATCACGTCCGGAAAAACAAAACTCCAGTGACTATCTTCCTCGTGAATGGCGTCAAGCTGCAAGGAATTATTACTTGGTTCGATAATTTTTGTGTTTTGCTGCGCCGGGATGCGCATTCGCAATTGGTGTACAAGCACGCAATTTCCACGGTGATGCCGGGGCAGCCGATCCAGCTTTTCGAGCAGAAGGAATTGGCCGAATCCTGAACCGGGCACGCACTGCAAGAGTCGTCGACGCGGGCTCGACAGGTCGGGCTCTCGTCATACATCCGGTATCGAAAACGGTACCTGGACGGCATGCGAGAGAAAACTCCGACCGTTCGGTCGAAGCACGACTGGAAGAAGCAGTCGGTCTCGCCAAGGCGATCCGTCTGGACGTAATCGGTGCCGAGATTGCCAATATCACGCGCCCGCGCCCGAGCAGCCTTCTCGGCAGCGGCACTGTCGAAAATCTCGGCGAGCTTATCGGCGAAAACGACATCGGGCTGGTCGTCATGGACGCTGCATTGAGCCCGGTGCAGCAGCGCAATCTCGAACGGCGCTGGCAAGCCAAGGTCATCGACCGGACGGGCCTGATCTTAGAAATCTTCGGCGAGCGGGCCCGCACCCATGAGGGTCGATTGCAGGTCGAGCTGGCGGCACTGACCTATCAACGATCTCGTCTGGTGCGCTCCTGGACACATCTCGAACGTCAGCGCGGCGGGTTTGGCTTCCTCGGCGGACCAGGCGAAAGCCAGCTCGAAATCGACCGGCGGCTGATCGGCGAGCGCATTGCCAGGTTGAAGCGCGACCTCGACGCGACCAGACGGACGCGGAATTTGCATCGCGAGGCCCGCCGCCGCGTGCCTTATCCGGTGGTGGCACTCGTCGGCTATACCAATGCCGGAAAATCGACGCTGTTCAACCGGTTGACCAGCTGCGTCGGTAACTGCCGGGGACATGCTGTTCGCCACCCTCGATCCGACGATGCGGCGGCTCGGGTTGCCGTCGGGGCGCCAAGTCATCCTATCGGACACGGTCGGCTTCATTTCTGACCTTCCGACCCATCTTGTTGCCGCTTTCCGCGCCACGCTCGAAGAGGTCACCGAAGCGGATATCATCATCCACGTCCGCGATGCGCATCACCCCGACACCGAGGCACAGCGCAACGACGTGCTGAACGTCCTCGCCGATCTCGGCCTCGATCAGCCGGTTGAGGAGGGGCTGATCGAGGCGCTGAACAAGATCGACTTGCTCGATCCGACGACGCGGCAAAGCCTGCAACAGCGAAGGCTGCGCAATTTGCAGAGCGTAGCCCTATCGGCCGCGACGGGTGAGGGATGCGACGGGTTGCTCGAATTGATCGATGGCCGGCTCGAGAGCGATACCCGCGTCGTGCGGCTCGATATTCCGCTGACCGACGGCAAAACATTGGCGTGGATATACCAACGCGGCGAGGTGCTCGGCCGGCGCGACGACAATGAGGCGGCGCACATCTCGGCGCGATTGGCTGAAGAGGATATTGCGCGGCTCCGCCATCGACGGCGCCTGCATTAATATCAACAAGAGACGCGCCGCGCCGCGCACGCTCGGATCGAACGGCGGTAACCTTCCGGCATTGCCAAACCCAGCAGCTCGCCGATCGTGAAGACGCCGAACCTGCGGTGCTCCCGACTGACGCGGAACTCCCGCCGATCGACGCGGCGCACTGCGTAAGTCACGATCAGCACCTCTTTTCCCGGCAGCACCTGATAGAGCCAGCAATCGAGTATCCCATCCGCGACGATCTCGACGCCGAGCTCCTCGGCAAATTCGCGCTCGAGGCAAGCGATCGGGTCCTCGCCGCGTTCCAGCCGACCGCCCGGCAACTCCCACTCGTCCCGTTCATTCAGAAGAAGCACGACCCGGTCGCCCTCCAGGAGGACGCGCTTCACCGACACCGGTAAACGCGTCCCGCTTTCACCTTCGAAGCACACTCGGCTGATCTCGTGCTCTTCGCGCTTGACTTGCTGCCACAGCGCTTCGAGCGAGTCGAGATCGCTGCCACAGCGTGCTCGGGGGCGAGTGTCTCGACGCGCCGGAAGCGGCGCTCAAACTTCGCGGTGGCATGCCGCAGTGCTGCTTCAGGGTCGATGTCGAGCTTGCGGGCGAGGTTGGCCGCGGCAAAGAGGATGTCACCCATCTCGTCTTCCAAGGCACGGCGCTCGGCGGGTTTTTGCAGTTCAGTCTCCAGTTCGGCGATCTCTTCTTTGAGCTTGTCGAACACCGATCGCGCGTCGGTCCAGTCGAAGCCGATCCGCGCCGCGCGTTTCTGTATCTTGGCGGCTCGCAGTAGAGCCGGCAGAGCCAGTGCAACGCCGTCGAGGACGCTTTCCTCCGCTCCGCCGCTCGTTCGGGCGCGGTCCCGACGCTCGGCCGCTTTGTGTTCCTCCCAGGCCTTGTTTTGCGCCGTTACCGAATTGATTTGGACGCTACCGAAGACATGCGGATGGCGCCGCTCCATCTTGTCCGCGACCGCCGCGGCAACATCTTCGAAAGTGAAAAGGCTCCGTTCCTCGGCCATCCGCGCATGGAAGACGACCTGAAACAGAAGATCGCCAAGCTCATCCTTCAGCGCGGGCATGTCGGCGCGCGCGATCGCGTCGGCCACCTCATAAGCCTCCTCGATCGTGTACGGCGCGATTGTCGAGAAATCCTGCTCCCGATCCCACGGGCAGCCGCGGTCCGGGTCGCGCAATCGCGCCATAATTTCGAGCAGACGATCGAGAGGTCTCATGCGCATGTCGCTCACTGATCTGATTGGACCGGGCGTTCTCCAGCAACATGGTAGCATCCGCTCCCGCAAACGGCGCTCCCCTAAGCGTCTCTCACAGATAAAACCGTCATGCCTCGCCACCCCGACAAGCCTCACGCAAACCGAGGAGCGTGACATCTCTATCGGTGAGGCCGGTGACGTTTCTATCGGTGATCTACAGCAGAGTGTCGGCGCAAGATAGAAATGTCACTCGGCGTGCAAAGTAGAGATGACACTCGCGGTCGCGACGGGCACGAGCAGCGCGACTTGGACTGCATCTCCGCAGGGGAGTTGAGCAGCGCATTTGATTGCCGCGCTGGGTCGGGATTGAACTACTATGTCGGTGACCGGTGAAGCGGAAGCGGGCTCTGCTGGGGAGCAACCCGCCGAGGAATAGCCGGTTGGAGACTCACTGCGATGAACCGGGAGCCGATCGGAATGGGTCGGCTCCCGCCACTTGGCGGTTGCCAAACCATCATCTCTTCTCTTCGAGCATCGTAGTAGATCTCCCGATCCCTCAAAAACCCACCCTCGCCACGGCGCGATGGTGGCCGGCTTGGGGGCGATCGGCCGGCGCTGAGGTCGCGCCATGGCGTGGTGCGCGCCCCTTTGACGGCAGACCCGGCGCCTCGAGGTTGTTCGGCGGTCGCTGCCGCGCACCGTGCCCGCGCTGCTGGCGCGCTGGATAGGCGGCCTGTTGGGCCTTGATCTGCTCCAATACGGCCGACAGCCGCTTGTTGTCGACGATCGCGCCGGGCTGCACGGTCTGGATCTTGTCGAACAGCTTGAAACCGAGCATCGCTCCGTTGAACTGAACCGCAAACCGCCCGTCCGGGTAGTTCACGACCTCCACCTTCTTGCGTACCAAGCCACGGGTCAGCGGCGTCGGGTCGAGCAGCAGCATCATTCGGTCGTAGTGCAGGGTCAGGTTGCGCGTCACTGTACGCTGCTCCCGCCAAGCCAGGATCTCGTCCAGATCATCGGCTGGTGCCAGCGGCCGATGCAGGTTCTTGGGATTCGCCGGATCACGGCCGAAGCGCGTGTTGTAGATGGCGATGAACCCAGCCAGCCATGCGTTCGCCGCGGCAATCGACGATATCCCCGCCAGCCGCAGCTCCTTGACCATCCGGTCCTGCAATGTGCCAAACGCGCGTTCGATGCGTCCCTTCGCTTGCGGGCTGTTGGCACAGATGATGTCGATGTTCAGCGCCAACAGCGCGCGACCGAATTGCGTCACACCGTCACCACCGGCAGCATCCTTGCTGTTCACCCGAAAGATGCCGTGCTTGTCGCTGTAGAACGCGACCGGCTTGCCATGCTCCTCCAGATAGGTGCGGGTCGTCCGGAAGTAATCAAACGCCGATTCCGAGGTGACGAACCGCAGCTGCATCAACCGGCTCGTCGCGTCATCCACAAAAGCCAGCAGCGTGCACGGCGGACCGCGATCCTCGAACCAGGCGTGCTCCGAACCGTCGATCTGCACCAGTTCGCCCAGACAATCGCGCCGCCGGCGGGGCTGATGCGGCGCGGCGAGCCGATGCCGACGGTCCTGCCACAGCCCATCGGCGATCATCCAACCGCGCAAGGTCTCGCGTGACACCGAGCAGCCGTGATGCTCGGCCAGCTTCTCCGCCGCCAAGGTCGGGCCAAAGTCGGGATACCGCTCCCGCACGATCGACAACGCGAGAGTGCGAACCTCAGCGGGTAGCCGGTGGTTGCTGGGTTTGCCGCGGCGCTTGGAAAGCAGGCTCGCGGCGCCGTCCTGCTTGAGGCCGCGCAGCAGACGAAACACCTGACGCCGCTGTAGGCCGATCAGCACACAGGCGTCACTGACACGCAGGCGACCCGACTGAACCCGCAACAGCACGTCAAGACGGCTGAACTCCTGCTTGCTCATCGACACCACCGCCACGGCGCACCTCCCGGGACCCCAGAACCCGGGGGAGTGTCACCTCTACTTTGCAGAGGGGTGTCGTCTCTATATTGCGCCTACAGCAAGGAGTTGCATAATATATATTATGGAAAATTTGGCTCGTGCGAGGCCGGCCCAGCGGGTGCCCCGGTCTGCCCCCACACAACCGGCTCTTCCGCCGGCTAAGAGCCGAGGCCCCCGAAACTTGCATAGAGACGGCGCCGCGATCGCGCTCTTCGCCGGTTGCGCCTGCGCCAACCGACGCACAAAAAAAGAGCCGGTGGGATCACCGGCTCAATAGATAGCTAAAGATATCTAAGGACCATGCGCCAAACGTTGCGGCGGTCCTTTAGCGGTCCTTTAAAAGAGCGCGAGACCTCCCAGGCCGGGATGCCATTGCTTGCGGACCTGCTCTTCAACCGAAAGGCCGGATGCCGTCACCGGGGGATGCGTCGTTCCTCTCTCATCGGCTTTCGAATATACGGCGCGGACCAAGTGATCGATGGTCGCCTTTTCCCGTACGTGCCGTCTCCTCGTGCGGCGTTTAGACGAGGTGGCTTTGGTCATCGCTGACCCTCCCGATCTGTAGGCTCTGTGTGTGGGCCCAGCTATCCGTGGGGGACGGTGGCTGGGGTCGAAGTGGGTGCGACATTCCAACCCACCTGCGGCAAAAAAAAGGCAGATTGGGGCCTCGTTCTGTCTTATTTTGATACGGATCGATAAAAACTGACATAAATTAACCTAGACCTCAGCGATGGCGCGGATCCGCCAA
>CAWBFS010000040.1:0-19432 GCA_963788085.1 uncultured Alphaproteobacteria bacterium | reverse complement strand
CAATGCCACGAGTCTTGATTTCGGATGCTTTGAGCCCGCGCGCGGCCCAGATTTTTGCCGCGCGCGGGATCGAGGTCGACTTGGCTCCTGGCATCAGTCCGGAGGAGCTGGAAGGTCGTATCGTCGGGTATGACGGGCTGGCGGTGCGCTCGGCGACCAAGGTCACGCGGGCCCTGGTCTCGCTCGCCACCAACCTGAAGATCATCGGCCGCGCTGGGATCGGGGTCGACAACATCGACGTGCCCGCGGCCACCGAGCGCGGCATTGTAGTGATGAATACGCCCTACGGAAACGCCATCACCGCCGCCGAGCATGCGATCGCGATGATGTTTGCGCTCAGGCGCGGCAGATCCCGGCCGCCGACCGCTCAACCCAAGCCGGCGAGTTGGGAAAAATCACGCTTCATGGGGGTCGAGCTTTACGGCAAGACGCTGGGCGTCATCGGCTGCGGCAATATCGGCGCGATCGTCGCCGACCGGGCGCATGGCCTGAAGATGAAGGTGATCGGCTTCGACCCGTTCCTTTCCGCCGAGCGCGCGGTCGATCTGGGAGATCCAACGGGTGACGCTCGACCAGCTGCTTGACCCGCGCCGACTTCATCACGCTGCACACGCCGATGACCGATCAGACGCGCGCAACTTTTTGATCGACGCGAAGGCGGGGTTGAAAAAGCTGAAGCCCAGCACGCGGATCATCAACTGCGCGCGCGGCGGGCTGGTGGTCGAGGAGGACTTGGCGGCCGCGCTCGACCGTGGCGAGGTCGCCGGCGCGGCGATCGATGTGTTTGTCACGAGCCGGCGAGGGAGAACCCGCTCTTCGGGCGGGACATGTCGTTGCACGCCGCATCTCGGCGCCGCGACCACCGAGGCGCAGGAGAACGTGGCATTCAGATCGCCGAGCAGATGGCGGATTTTCTGCTGTCCGGCGCCTATCGAATGCAGTCAATATGCCGTCCTTGACCGCCGAGGACGCCAAGCGGCGCACCCTTACTGAAGCTTGCCGAACAGCTCGGCAGCTTCGCCGGGCAAGTGACCGAGACCGGCATTAAGTCTGTCGCGATCGAATACGAGGGCGGTCGCCGAGCTCAACGTCAAGCCACTGACCTCGACCGCGCTTACCGGACTGCTGGCGCCGCAGCTCGCCACGGTCAATATGGTCAATGCGCCGGTCATCTGCCGCGAGCGCGACATCCGCGTCAGCGAGACGCGGCGGCCGAGCCCGTCGACTATCAGACCCTGATCCGGGTCATCGTCACGACCGAGGGCGGACCCGGGAGATCGCCGGCACTCTTTTCGCCGGCGACAAGCCGCGCATTGTCTCGGTCGAGGGCATCCCGCTCGAAGCCGAACTCGGCGGCAACATGCTGTTTGTGCGCAACTACGACAAGCCCGGCTTCATCGGCGCGCTCGGGAACGCGCTCGGGGCGGCGGAAGTCAACATCGCCACCTTCCATCTCGGCCGGACCGCCCCCGGACAGGATGCCATTGCCCTCGTCGAGGTCGACCAGCCGCTGACCCCCGCGATCCTCGACACCGTAAGGCGCTGCCGAACGTGATTCAGGTCAAGGCCCTCCGGTTTTAGGGAAACGCAGAAAAACAGAAGGGACAAAGAAACAGGTATTTCCTCTTGTCCTCGGCGCCTCTCTGGTGCAAATGCCAATCATGAACGACGCGCCGCACCCGGCCCTGCTGCCGACCGGCATGCACGATCTTCTGCCGCCCGAGGCGGAGATCGAGGCCAAGTCGTGGCGCAATTGATGACGACATTCGCCGCGCATGGCTACGAGCGGGTCAAGCCGCCGCTCGTCGAATTCGAGGACACGCTGTTCTCCGGCGCCGGGGCGGCGATGGCGAACGCGACCTTTCGCATGATGGACCCGGCCTCGCACCGCATGATCGGGGTGCGGGCCGACATGACGCCGCAGGTCGCGCGCATCGCCGCGACCCGGCTCGGCGATGCGCCGCGGCCGTTGCGGCTGAGCTATGCCGGCCAGGTGCTGCGCGTCAAGGGTTCCGAGATCCGGCCCGAGCGGCAGTTCGGCCAAGCCGGCGCCGAGTTGATCGGCGCGGAGGGACCCGCCGCGGATGTCGAGGTCATCGCGGTCGCGGCGAGGCGCTGGCCGCGATCGGCGTGCCGGATTTCTCGGTCGACTTGACCCTGCCGACCCTGGTCCCGGCGATCGCCGAAGCTTATGGCATCACCGGAGCGCGGGCCGCCGCCTTGCGCGCCGCGCTCGACCGCAAGGATGCCGCTGCGGTCGCGGCCGTTGCGGGGAGGCCGGCTGGCTTCCGGGCGTCGCTGGCGGCGGCCGGACCGGCGCCCCGCGGGCGGTCCTCGATCGGCTCGATCTGCCGGCGCGGGCGCGCGGCGAGCGCGAGCGGCTCGGCGCCGTGCTCGACGGGCTCGCCGCGGCGGTCCCGGCGCTCAAGGTGACGGTCGACCCGGTCGAGAACCGAGGCTTCGAGTATCACACCGGCATCAGCTTTACGCTTTTCGCGGCGACCCCACGTCCGCTCGGCGAACTCGGCCGCGGCGGCCGCTATCACGCCGGCGATCCGGCCGACCCGAACCGGCGACCGGATTCACCCTCTACACCGACACGATTCTGCGAACGCCTGCCGGCGCCCCGCCGCGGCGGTTGTTGCTGCCGCTCGGCGCCGATCGTGCCCGCGGGCGCGGGTTGCGCGAGAGCGGCTGGATCACTGTCGCGGCGCTGGCCCGGCGACGATTGGCGCGCAGAGGCGCGCCGCATCGGCTGCGGCCATGTTCTCGAAGAGGGCGTGCCGGTGGGCGGGTAGAGGAGGCGCGAATGGGCAATGTCGCCGTGGTCGGCGCCCAATGGGGCGATGAGGGCAAGGGCAAGATCGTCGACTGGCTGTCCGAGCGCGCCGAGATCGTCGTGCGCTTCCAGGGCGGGCACAATGCCGGCCACACGCTCGTCATCGGCAATGTCGAATATAAGCTGAGCCTGTTGCCCTCAGGGGTGGTGCGGCCGGGCAAGCTGTCGATCATCGGCAATGGCGTCGTCATCGATCCCTGGGCGCTGCTCGCCGAGATCGACACGATGCGCGGGAAGGGGCTGGCGATCTCGCCGGAGAACTTGAAGCTGGCCGACAATGCCGCGCTGATCCTGCCCTCGCACGGCGCGCTCGACCGGGCCCGCGAGGAGCGGCGCGGCGAGAAGAAGATCGGCACCACCGGGCGCGGCATCGGCCCCGCCTACGAGGATAAGGTCGGCCGCCGCGCGATGCGGGTCTGCGATCTCGCCGACCCGGCCGCGCTCGAGGACCGGGTCGACGACTGCTGCTGCACCACAACGCGCTGCTGCGGGGGCTCGACGCGCCGGAATTCGACCGCGGCGATCTGCTCGCCCGTCTGCGCGAGTTCGCGCCCCGATCCTGCCCTATGCCGCGCCGGTGTGGCGGCTGCTCGACGAGGCGCGCCGCGCCGGCCGCCGCATCCTGTTCGAGGGGGCGCAGGGCGCGATGCTCGATGTCGATCACGGCACCTACCCCTATGTCACCTCGTCGAACACCGTGGCGGGCAGGCCGCCGCCGGCTCGGGCATCGCGCCGGGGGCGGTCGGTTTTGTGCTCGGCATCACCAAGGCCTACACGACCCGGGTCGGCGCCGGCCCGTTCCCGACCGAGCTGACCGACGCGATCGGCCAGCATCTCGGCGATCGCGGCCGCGAATTCGGCGTCGTCACCGGCCGCCGGCGGCGCTGCGGCTGGTTCGATGCGGTGGCGGTGCGGCAGGCGATCAAGACCGGCGGCATCGACGGCATCGCGCTGACCAAGCTCGACGTGCTCGACGGCTTCGACGAGATCAAGATCTGCACCGGCTACCGCCGCGGCGGGCAGACCTACGATTATGTCCCGGCCGGGACCACGGCGCAGGCCGAGATCGAGCCGGTCTACGAGACCGCCGAGGGCTGGCGGGAAAGCACCCGCGGCGCGCGCTCCTGGGCCGATCTGCCGGCGACCGCGATCAAGTACATCCGCCGCCTCGAAGAGCTGATCGGCGCCCCGGTCGCCCTGCTTCGACCAGCCCCGAGCGCGACGACACGGTGCTGGTGCGCGACCCGTTCGCCGATTGATTCAGCGGGTGCCGCGGCCTGGGACGAGGTCCGCGGTTTGCTGGTGGCGCCGGCGTGATTGCCGATATAGCCGTCGACGTGAGTCACGAGGGCGTCGACTTTATCGGCGAAATGATGATCGGCGCCGGGGATCTTGCGGAAGTCGATCTTGATGTCGCGCTGATGCGACAGCTTGGTTACGAGCTTTTGCACCGCTTCGACCGGCACCACCGTATCCTGGTCACCCTGCAAAATCAGACCCGATGACGGGCACGGCGCGAGAAACGTGAAGTCGTACAGATTGGCGGGCGGCGCGACCGAGATGAAGCTCTCGATTTCCGGCCGCCGCATCAGCAATTGCATGCCGATCCAAGCGCCGAACGAGAAACCGGCGACCCAGCACGACCCGGCGTTCGGATTATAGGTCTGCATCCAATCGAGCGCCGCGGCGGCGTCGGAAAGCTCGCCCTCGCCTCGATCGAAGCTGCCCTGGCTGCGCCCGACGCCGCGGAAATTGAACCGCAAGGTCGAGAAACCGCGGCGCACAAAACACTGGTATAAGGCGTACACCACCTTGTTGTGCATCGTGCCGCCCTGTTGCGGATGGGGATGCAGAACCAGCGCCATCGGCGCGGCCGCGACACGGGCATGGTGGTAGCGCGCCTCGATTCGGCCATCCGGGCCGTTGATGATCACGTCGGGCATTGTCGATCCAGGTTAAATCCCACTACGGCAGTCGGAGATCGTCGCGCCGTGAGTGTCTCCATGTGTCCGTAATTCTTGATCATATTCGTCGGACAATTATATGTTCGTTCGGGCCGCCTCCGCGAGGCGGCGCGGTCCCGCGCCAGCAGCGCTAAGCCTAACATAGATAGGGATTGCGATGCTTTTGAAAAACCTGCGGGAACAAATAGACGCAACCCTTGCCCGTGATCCCGCTGCCCGGTCGCGGCTGGAAGTGGTGCTGTGCTATCCGGGGTTTCACGCGCTCCTCTATCATCGCTTCGCGCATTGGCTATGGCAACGCGGTTGGCTGCTCGCCGGCAGGTTCGTTTCGCATCTCGGCCGTGTGCTGACCGGCATTGAAATTCACCCTGGGGCGCGCATCGGAAGGCGGGTATTCATCGATCACGGGATGGGCGTGGTGATCGGCGAAACCGCCGAGGTCGGTGACGATGTCACGCTCTATCAAGGCGTGACGCTCGGCGGTACCTCGCTGACCCGCGGCGCAAAGCGCCATCCGACGATCGGTAACGGTGTTATCGTCGGCTCGGGAGCGCAGGTGCTGGGGCCTTTCCGCGTCGGCGACGGCGCGCGATCGGGGCCGCGCCGTGGTGCTGATGGAGGTGCCGGATGGCGCCACGATGGTCGGCATCCCGGCGCGTCCGGTCGCCCGTCGTAGCGCGACCGCCGACCAAACCGGCCTTTCAACCCTACGCAGTTTGCGGAGATATCCCCGACCCGATTGCCCGCGCCCTCAATGGCCTGCTGGACGAGGTTGCCAGCCTAGAGCGCGTGTCGCGGAACTCGAGCAGGAAAGGGCAGGGCAAAGAGCGGCTCTCGATCCGGCTTCGGCCGAACCGCCGCCGCTCCGGCTGGTCGCCAGTTCCGGCGGGAATGGCACAGACGGCGAGTAAGGATGGCTCGGGAGTTTTGAGGACCGGGAAATGAGGTTGAGCACCAAGGGGCGCTACGCGGTGATGGCAATGGTCGATCTCGCCCAACACAGCGGTGGCGACCCGGTCTCGCTCGCCGAAATCGCCGAACGGCAGGAAATCTCGCTGTCCTATCTCGAACAGCTCTTCGCAATGCTGCGCAAGAGTGGGCTCGTCAAGAGCGTGCGGGGTCCGGGCGGCGGCTATCTGCTGGCCCACGATCGCGGCGAGACCCGCATTGCCGACATTATTTTGGCGGTCGACGAGCCGATCCGCGCCACCCGCTGCGCTCCTGGCGCGCCGGTCGGCTGCCGCGGCAATCGCACCCGATGTCTCACTCACGATTTGTGGGAAGAGCTCGGCAATCAGATCCATCTCTATTTGAGTTCGGTGTCGCTCGCCGATGTCTGCGAGCGCCGCGTCCTCGGGACCAGCGGTCGCCTCCATTGCGAGACCTTCCGCAGCCCCGCCGCTGCAGGCACCGGCTGATGACTACGTCGCAGATCGAGAGCTATCTCGACTGGAACGCAACGGCGCCGCTGCGGCCGGAGGCTGCCGCGGCCATGTCGGAAGCGCTTGGCCGCTGGGGCAATCCGTCCTCGGTGCATCGCCGCGGCCGCGCGGCGCGCCAGACCATCGAGCGCGCCCGGGAGGCCGTGGCGGCTCTGCTCGGTGATGCAGATCCAGAGGGCGTCGTCTTCGTCAGCGGCGGCACCGAGGCCAACCACCTCGCCTTGCTCGGCGCCGGTCGCGAGCGGGTCCTCGTTTCGGCAGTCGAGCACGATTTGGTCCGCGTGCGGTTCCTGCCGCCGAAATCGATCCCGGTCGGTCCCGATGGAATCGTCGCCCTCGACGCGCTCGACCGGCTTCTCGCGGGCGATGAGCGCCCGGCGCTGGTATCGGTGATGTATGCCAACAACGAGACCGGCGTCATCCAGCCGGTGGCCGAGATCGCTGAGATCGCGCAACGGCATGGCGCGCTGTTCCATTGCGACGCGGTCCAGGCCGCCGGCAAGATCACGATCGAGGCCGGGGCGATCGGCGCCGATCTCATCACATTGTCGGCGCACAAGATCGGTGGCCCGCCAGGGGTCGGCGCCCTCGTCGTGACCGGCGGGATCGATCTGACGCCGCTGTTCCGCGGCGGCGGCCAGGAGCACCGGCGCCGTGCCGGAACCGAGAATCTGCCGGGATCGCCGGTTTCGCCGCCGCCGCTGCCGCGGCCGGGGCAGAAATCGCGGTCTATGACAGGGTCGCCGCACTGCGCGACGCATTGGAAGACCGCATCGCGGCGATTGCGCCCGACGCCGTGGTGCTCGGCGCTGCAGCGCCCCGCTTGCCCAACACCTCGGCGATCGCGATGCCCGGCGTCGCCGCCGAGACCCAGGTCATCGCTCTCGATCTCGACGGCGTCATGGTCAGCGCCGGCGCCGCCTGCTCTTCGGGCAAGGTCGGGCCGAGCCATGTGCTGGCGGCGATGCGGGTCGACCCCGAGATCGCCGCCTCGACGATCCGGGTCAGCCTCGGCTGGAGCTCGACCGAGGCCGAGATCGCGCATTTCCTGCGGTCGTGGACCGCCCTTTACCGGCGCCGCCGCGTCTTGCCGGAGGGCGCGCGCGGCATGACGCTTTCTGCGGAGCCGCGCCCTCGGCTGGCTCCGGATCCGGCCGTCAACACGCCGCCGATCTATCTCGACAATCAGTCGACGACCCCGGTCGACCCGCGCGTGCTCGAGGCGATGCTGCCTTATTTCACCGAGCATTTCGGCAACCCGCACAGCACCAGCCACGCTTATGGCCGTATCGCCGCCGAGGCGATCGAGCGCGCGCGCGGCGAGATCGCGGCGCTGATCCACGCCGATCCGCGCGAGATCGTCTTCACCTCGGGCGCGACCGAGGCGAACAATCTCGCGATCAAGGGCGCGGCGCATTTCGCCCGCGCCACCCGCAGAGCGGGCAGATCCGCGATCACATCGTAGCCTTGCAGACCGAGCACAAATGCGTGCTCGAAAGCTGCCGGGAATTGGAGCGGGAAGGCTTCGCGGTGACCTATCTTCCAGTCGAGCCGAACGGCCTCGTCTCGCTCGCCGCGCTCGAAGAGGCGCTGTCCGAGCGCACGCTCCTCGTGTCGGTGATGGCCGCGCACAACGAGATCGGGGTCATCCAGCCACTCGCCGAAATCGGCGCGCTGTGCCGCGCCAGGGGCGTGCTGTTCCACACCGATGCGGCGCAGGCCTTTGGCAAGATCCCGCTCGATGTCGAGGCGATGAAGATCGACCTGCTGTCGATTTCCGGCCACAAGATTTACGGGCCGAAGGGAATCGGCGCGCTCTTCATCCGGCGCCGGCCGCGGGTACGGCTGCTGCCGCTGATCGATGGCGGCGGGCAGGAGCGGGGCCTGCGCTCCGGCACTTTGCCGACGCCGCTTTGCGTCGGGCTCGGCCGCGCGGCGGCGATCGCCGGCGCCGAGATGGCTGAGGAGGCGGAGCGGCTCCGCCACCTGGGACCGCCTTTTTCGGGCTCGCCGGCGCGTCTCCGGGCTTCGCGTCAATGGCGACCTCGAGCAACGGCTGCCCGGCAGCCTCAATCTCGCGTTTCCCGAGATTCCGGCACTGACTTTGATCGAGGCGGTTCCGAGCATTGCGATCTCGACCGGCTCGGCCTGCACCTCGGCGTCGGTCGAGCCCTCTTATGTGCTGCGCGCGCTCGGGCTTCCGGATACGCTCGCCAACGCCTCGATTCGTATCGGCCTCGGCCGTTTCACGACAGCGGCAGAGGCCGATTTCGCTGCCGATGCGCTGGCGGCTGCCGCAAACCGGCTGACAGAGCACGGGGGTGCCACATAAGATGTTATGGCTGTAAGTATCGCCTGGAACCGACCCGGAATGAACATAAAATTTCGACGATCACTTTTTCCTTTCCCCCCGCGGGGGGGAGGGGCAGCGGTGAGGGGGGCTGCCGAGCGCTCTGTGGCGCCGCCCACCTCACCCTCCCATGCCTGCGGCGTGGGCCTCTCCCTCTCCCCCTTAAAGGGCGGAGAGGGCGCTTGGAGCATATGCTTCGGAGATCGATGATGGCGAGAAAGCAGGCTTTGTCGGTGACGGACGCTGCGGCGCAGCGCATCCAGGCGCTCCTCGGCAAGCGCGGCAAACCGTCGATTGGGGTTCGCATCGGCGTGCGGTCGCGCGGCTGCTCCGGTCTCAGCTACACGCTCGAATATGCCGACGAGAAGGGCAAATTCGACGAGGTAGTCGAAGACAAGGGCGTGACGGTCTTGGTCGATCCGAAAGCGGTCATGTTCATCCTCGGCACCGAAATGGATTACGTCGAGGAGAAGCTGCAGAGCGGGTTTACCTTCCGTAACCCCAACGAGAAGGGCCGCTGCGGCTGCGGCGAGTTGTTCCACGTTTAGGGCGACGTGTAGCGGGCTAATTTCAGCGGGTTGGCGTGAAGCTGTTTCAGATCGAGGAACCGGACGGAGGGCCGGTCGATCCGAGCGCACCGGGAGCGGCGATCGGCATTGACGCCAGCGGAGCGGAAGTCGAGGTGGCATTCTCGGTCGGCGGCAATGCGGTCGTTCTTGGCGATCGCGACGGCTTTGAGCGTGCCTTGATGGTACCCGGTGGCAATGCCGCGACGGGACAGTGGCAAGAGCTGTTCGAAGGGGCGCGGCATCCGCGCCGAACGCGCTCTGGCTCGCCCGGTCAGCCATGCCGTTATCGCGCTCCCCGCCTCGGTTGATGACGATTTATCGAACAAGCTGCGCGAGGCCGCCGAAGCGGCGGGGCTGAAGGTGTTGCGCCTCAACCGGAAGGCCGAGCTGGGGGCCGGCGCGAGCGCGGCGCTGGCCGCGGCTATTCTCGCCGAAGACCTGGCGCCGCGGCCTGAGTAATGCCGAAGATGACCTTTATCGAGCGCGACGGCACCCCGCGCGAAGTCGACGCGCCGCTCGGAATGTCGGTGCTCGAAATCGCGCGCCGCCACGACATCGACATCGAAGGCGCGTGCGAAGGCTCGCTCGCCTGCTCGACCTGCCACGTCATCGTCGATCCACAGTGGTACGAATTGCTCAGGGAAGCGAGCGAGGACGAGGAGGACATGCTCGACCTCGCGTTCAATCTGACTGTCACCTCGCGCCTCGGTTGCCAGATCATCATTACCGAAGAACTCGACGGCTTGACCGTGCAGCTGCCTGCGGCGACGCGCAACCTGCTGGTCGGCTGACCGAGGTTATCAGCCACATGACGGCCGAGCCGGCCCTTTTCCCGCGTCTGGTAGCGGCATGCGACCGGGACTGGCACGCCTATATTCGCCACCGCTTTGTGCTTCTGCTGGCCGGCGGCGAGCTGCCCGAGGCGTGTTTCCGACGCTATTTGGTACAGGACTATCTCTTTTTGATCCATTTCGCGCGTGCCTGGGGCTTGGCGATCTACAAATCCGACGAACTCGGCGAGATGCGCCGCGCGCAGCGCCTGGTCGCCGCCACCCTCGATGTCGAGATCGGACTGCATATCGACTATTGCCGCGGCTGGGGGCTGTCGGAAGCGGCGATGGCGAGGGAGCCGGAGGCGCCGGCAACCATTGCCTACACCCGCTTTGTGCTCGATCGCGGTCTTGCCGGCGACCGGCTCGATCTCGAAGTGGCGCTCGCGCCGTGCATCGTCGGTTATGCCGTCATCGCCGCGGAGCGGATCGGTGATCCCGCGACCCTGCTCCAAGGCAACCCCTACCGCGAATGGCTGGAGATGTATGCCGGGTCCGACTACCAGGGCCTGGCGCGTGAAGCGGCGGCGGCGCTCGACGAGCAGTTTGCCCGGCGCGGCGGAGAGGGGCGTTTCTCGTCTCTAGCCGGCACTTTCGCCGCCGCCGCCCGGCTCGAGGCGGATTTTTGGCAGATGGGGCTGGAGGCGCAGTCGTGAGCCTGCAGAACCTCGATTTGCCCGGCGATCCGGCGGCCCACCGCGTGGTCGTCGCGATGTCGGGCGGGGTCGACTCGTCCGTGACCGCAGCCTTGCTGGCCGAGTGGGGCTTTGACGTCGTCGGCATAACATTGCAGCTCTACGGCCATGGCGTCGCCGCTGGGCGAAGCCGCGCCTGCTGTGCCGGCCGCGACATTTACGATGCCTCTCGCGTCGCCGAGCGCCTAGGCATCCCGCATTATGTCCTCGATTACGAGAGCCGCTTCCGGGGTGCGGTCATCGACGATTTTGTCGACAGCTACGCCCGGGGCGAGACGCCGGTCCCGTGCATCCGCTGCAATCAACGGGTCAAGTTCCGGGATCTGCTGAGCGTAGCGCGCGATCTCGGCGCCTCGGCGCTGGCCACCGGGCATTATGCCCGCCGAATTGCCGGCTCCAACGGGCCCGAACTCCATCGGGCATGCGACGCGGCCCGCGACCAGAGCTATTTCCTGTTCGCCACGACGCGCGAGGAGCTCGACTTCCTGCGGTTTCCGTTGGGCGGGCTCACCAAGGGGGAGACCCGCACGACGGCGCGGCGTTTCGACCTGCCGGTCGCGGACAAGCCGGACAGCCAGGACATCTGCTTTGTGCCGAGCGGATCCTACGCGTCTCTCGTTCAGCGGCTGCGGCCCGCGACGCGGGAGCCGGGCAACATCGTCGACCGCAGCGGTCGCGTGCTCGGCCGGCACAACGGCATCGCCCGTTTCACGGTCGGCCAACGCAAGGGGCTCGGGATTGCCGCCGGCGAGCCGCTTTACGTGCTCGAGATCGAGCCCGAACGGCGGGAGGTGGTCGTCGGTCCGTGTGCCGCCTTGGCCGAAACTCGAATTTCTCTCGCTGAGCTGAATTGGCTCGGCGCGCCGGCGGCCGAGGGTATGGCGGTGGCTGCGAAGCTTCGCTCGACGCAAATGCCGGTACCGGCGAGGCTCTACCTCGGCTCAGACGCCGGGGAGGCTGAGCTCGTTCTCGACGCGCCGGCCGGTGCGGTCGCGCCGGGCCAGGCGGCGGTGCTCTACGACGGCGATCGGGTGCTCGGCGGCGGCTGGATCCGCCGGCCCAGCTTGACCCATCCGCGCCCGCCTCTTATATCCGAGCCCCTGTGGCGGGATAGCTCAGCTGGTTAGAGCAGGGGAATCATAATCCCAAGGTCGGGGGTTCAAATCCCTCTCCCGCTACTCCAATAACATCAGTAGGTTAACTCTCAAAAAGGTCGCTTTTTAGCGACCTTTTTGGTTGCACGCGGTGGCACAGAAAGCCAAGAATTTCTGCCATTTTATAACGGCTACCAAAAACTCCCTGCGACCACTATGCAACCAACGCGACCACCTCGTTTTCGGGTGCTTTGTCGAGGGGTATGTGGCCCGCCCTGGAGGGTGGTCGCATAGCATGCAACCACCAAATGGATCGTCAAGTGCGACGTGTGCGGTTTACGAGCCCTTCCGGCGCGGGCGGCTATGCGCTCCCTCATCGGACGCTGCTTATAGGTCGGCATCCTCCGGGTGGGCCGAGGTCTCGCCGTTGCGCTGGTCTTTGCGCCGGCCGCAGAGATCGATCATCGTACAGCGGTGACATTTTCATCGGGCGCCTACAGGGGAGGCGCCGATAACCGTGATTACCGGTGGTCGAGCACTCCTGATGCTGATCGCTGCGCGGCCCATCGGCGGCCGCGCCATGGCGACCGGCTCCACGGGCGCGACGGTGGCGCGGCGCCGAGTATCGGCCCAGCGCTGATTGGCAGCCGCGGGTGCCGGATCGGCAGTCTCAGCCGGGCGCGGATATTTACGCGGGCGGCCTCGGCGTCTCGGCGGTGGCGATGCTTGGGCGGGCGGTGGATCGGCGGGCTCAGATGGTGGTGACTGCCGGCTGGCCGGATGTCGGCCGGGCATGAAAGTCCGCTGTTCCTCGAGCAACCGCTCGAGATAATCGTACCAGCTCTGAACAAGGACCGACCCCGGGCAGCTGACGATTTCGCAACCATTCGCGCCCGCATGGAGGAGTTGCGCCGCGAGCGCGAGGGGGCGCAGGCTGCTGAAAGCGACTTGCAGCAGGACGCGCCGACGCACCGCGCCCGAACCCTACGCTGGCCGCCCGCAGAGATGGACGCGGGGCGGGTTCGCCAATCCGGTTCAGGCCGCGGTTAGATCGACAGCGACTCTGTTGGTGTCGGCGTGAGTAGCCCGCGGATCAGTTCAGCTCGCGGGCGGAGGCGCAGGCCTGATGTCGTCGGCGCTCTTGTAGAGCGACGCCGCCAGCGTCCGCAGAGAGGAGATGCGCCGCGTGAGTAAGCCCGCGTTTTTTGGACGTTCCCCTGACGAGATATAGTTAACGATCGCCTCGGCCATCCCGCTCTTCTGTATTCCCAGTTTTAGGCCGAGCCGACAGGAGGCGCCCGTGATCGACTATACAACGCCGGCCAGCTATGCCGCCGCAAGGCTTACCCCAGGGGCAGGGCTTGTCGTGGTGTTGCTTCTATCTCTCGGCCTTTGGTCAGCTATTTGGCTAGCACTTTGTTTCTTGGCCGAGGCGTGGTTTGGGTAGCGCAATGCGTCGAAATCCTCCCTGCTGGCATAGAATTGACCCCCGAATCTGTCGGCATACTATCTATCTATGGAAACCACAGTGGCAATCGAAGCAAACCATTGACACAGTTAGGATTTCTGTCACCTCGGCGGGTATAGTCTCAGCCTAACCCGCTCCTGGTCAAAGCCCGCCGGGCTTCAGCAGGCTGATATCGCCGGGAACATTGGCTAGGATCGGTACGTCCGGGCCGATGCTGTATTCGGATTCGCCGCCTGTGAAGGTGACGTACAGCACCGCGCCCTGCGCCGCCTTGGTGCAGTGCCAGGTAGATTGAGCGGCATGTCCTCGTCTCCGTCTAGCCATTTATTTGTCGAGCCAGACGTCCTCCATGCGCCAATTGTTGATGATACTGTTGACCATCATCGTCCAGCCCTTTACCGGCGGCTGCCAGCAATAGGCGAAGCGGTTGTAGAAGATGATCGGGCGGGCCCCGTCCTCTGCCAGCTTTCTTTCGATCTCCCACACCAGCTTCCGACGCGTTCCCGGATCGGCTTCCATTGATTGCCGATCGAACAGCTGTTCGAGCTCGGGATTGCAATAGCCGGTGTAGTTGCGTGGCGAACCACAGCCGTAATTCTCGTACAGTTGCTGGTCGGGATCATCGACGCCGCCGCCGGTGAGATTGGCGCCAATCATGTAGTCCTTGCGCGCGACCTTGGGAAACCAGCTCGCGGTCTCGACGATCTCGAGTTCGCCGTCGACGAACACCTCCTTCAGCTGGTCGGTCAACAGCACGGCCGGATCGCGGTACGGCGGGATATTGCGGGTCGACACCTTGAGCTGCAGCCGCCTGTCCGGACCATAGCCGAGGTTGCGCATGATCTCGCGGGCTTCGGCCCGGTTTTTCTGCACGTCGGGGTCGTAGCCCGGCAGCGTCTTTAGGACCTCCTCGGGGATTCTCCACAGCCCTTCAGGCAAGGGCTGCATGACGCCGCCGATATCCCCCTGGCCCTGGCTGATGATGTCGATAAACGCGCGGCGGTCAATGCTCAGCGCCATCGCCCGCCGCATCTCCGGGTCGTTGAAGGGCGGCCTGTCGCGGTTGATCAGTAGGTTGCGGCTGATGCCGCCCGGCGTCACTTCGCAAATCGCCGCGGGCGCCCGGCTCGTGATGTCCTTCATCAGCGGGATCGTGGTTGCGATCCAATCGGTCTTCCCAGCGATGAAGGCCAAGTTCGCGGTCGACATGTCGCGGATGATCGTGAACTCGATGCCGTCGAGATAGGGCCGCCCGCTCTTCCAGTAATCCGGGTTGCGAGTCAGCGTGATCCGCTCGTTCGGCTTAAACTCGACAAATCTAAAGGGTCCGGTGCCGATGGGATGCTGCCGCATCTCGGCTGGAGCAACATGGCACGGATAGACCACCGAATAACCCGAGGCCAGCAGCATGACAAAGGCCGGCTGCGACCGTTCCAGACGGAAGGTAACCTCGTAGTCGCCGTTGGTCGATACTTCGGCGAGGCTGCGGTACCACGACTTGCGCGGATTGACCCGCAGCTTGTCGTTCGCTTTGCCGAGCAGCAGGTCCCAGGTGCATTTGACGTCCGCGGCGGTGAACGGCTTGCCGTCGTGCCACTTGACGCCCTGGCGCAACGCGAAGGTCAGCTCGGTCCCGTCCTCGCTCCATGACCATCCGGTCGCCAGATCCGGCACCACCGATGTGATGCTGTTCTGCTTTGCGCGCTGATCGAACATGACGAGGTTGTTGAAGATCCCCATCGTCGCGCGCGCAGGGACGGCGTCGATCTCCTCGTGCATCGACAGGCTCGGCGGCGAGTCGATGGCATGCACCCTGAGAATGCCACCCGATTTCTGTGCGAAGCTTGGCACAATGCCGAATGCGGATACCACCAGCGCGGCGGCCGTGAACGCGCGTAGACCCCGATACATTCCCCAACTCCTCCCTTTGCAGCCTACGCTCGGCGGCCCGCTTTTTCGGGCTCTTGCGCGACGCGTGCGATGACAGCTTATCACCCATCATTCTAGCGGCCCAACGCGATGGATGGGTGTTCTCAGAGACAAAGGATGACCGGCATGCATCTCAGAGCCCTGTTCGCCTCGCGATTCCAAAAGCCCGAACCAGACCATATTCCGTATCAGAGCGCAGCCTGTTGCTCCAAGATCCTCCATTCTTGCCGGTAGCCTGGGAGCCTAAGGGGAGAACTCATTGAATGGTTTGCAATAATTTGGAATCGTCTTGCGTTCGATCTGGTTGCGGGCACGCCTGGACACCGCGCCGCGATTTTGCGGTCTCGAAATCGGTAACGCAGTCCCTCACCGTCGGCAGCGTGGCATTCCAAAAGGCGGGCGCACACCGAGTCACACTCCGCGCCGACCCCGTCCCGAGACGTCGAGCATTGCCTGACCAAGCGTGCTCCGTTGCCTCAATTGATCCTCCGGCCCGAGCCCCAGCTCCCTTTCTGATTTCTAAATCAATGCTTACTGATGGCATCAAAGAAGCCTTCCCTTTCTCGCGCAAAAAATGATTACAACTCCACTTTCTCGGAAATCTTGAGCGCCGCATTGAGCTCGGTTTCGAGATAACGCGCAGTACTTTCTATTTTCGTATGCCCGAGCAAGAGTTGGGCTGCTTTGAGGTTGCCGGTTGTCTGCACAATCAACAACACCTTGGTGCGCCGCAGCGATTGTGTCCCGTACACATCGGGATCAAGTCCCGCACCTTCGACCCAATCGCAAACGAGGCGAGAATATTGCCGCCCTGAAAGATGCGATCTCGAATGGATCCGGCTGGGGAAGAGATACTTCTGTCGCATCGGAGAACCAAGAAGGGACAACCACTCTGTGATTGCCGCTTTGGTCTCGGTCGTGATCTCAAACTGCAACGGCTTACCCGTGCGCTGCAACACAACACGCCCCCGCTGGCGCACGCGATGCGGATACCAAACATCGCTGACTTGCAGGCAGACGAGATCATGGGCCGGCAATTTGCTGTCCAGCGCGAGATCGAACAGCGCCAGATCGCGGACACGACCTTCCGCCCGCAACCGGTCTCGGATCAGCCAAACCTCTTGCGGACGCAATGCCCGCTTTTGGCCTACTTTGCGACCCTTGTTCCACGGAGACACGTTGCTGCCACCCGGTTGTGCCATCTGGTTATGATTTAGGTCGAAAGAGGCTCCGCACCAGATCTGGCGGCAGGGTATAGTGGTTCGCAACGGACTCGCCGCTGGAGGGAAATGGATTCGAACCTTCGGTTCCCCAACAGATCTGCTCCGGTTTTCGAGACAGTCTCGCATGACGGTTTGACCGCCTCGCGACCGGGAATCGGAAGTCCGAATCCACCTCCCTCCAGCGCGGAGGTCTGTCTGTGCAGTGAATTCCATGGCGGTGGGGCGGAGAGGCCCGCGGTTTCGCGGCGCTCTGCACGTGCACGGGGACGAGAGACGGGACGTGACGCGCGCGAGCCGGTGCCGTTCGTCCCTTTTTCTCAGACGGGCATTGAGGCAGTCCCACCTTGGGGAAGGCCGGATCGTCTGCAACGACGCTCAGGCCGGGCTGTAAACTGCGGCCCGAGCATGGCTGTGCGGTTCGCATATTCAGCTTGTGAGCAGTCTGTGCTGCTCGGCCCAATCGAGCGGCAGATCGAGTTCGGTCAGCCGCGTCGCGGTGAGCTCGACGGGTTGCCGGCCCTGTAGGATCGCTTCGACCAGCTGCGGGCTCAAGAAGGCAAGGCCGACGAGGCGTCGGATGTAGCGCCGGGTGATGCCGTCGTGCTCCACTAACTACCCCAGTGATCGGGCCCGGCCAGTAGCTAGCTCCTCGACGCCGAAACACCCGTGCCCGATTGGCGCGAGAGGCTCGTCTGCTCCAAATGCGGCAGCCGTCAAATCGATATGGTCGTAACCGGAACCAAGTGGGGATAGCGCCGCTCGAGCGCGGCGAAGGGAGCTGGCTAGGCTGCTCGGGGTGTTGCCTTACCTAGCGCCTCGATATTGAACGCGCCGGGGAAAGCTATCCGGATTGCCTCCGCGAAGAGCTCGCCAGTCGACCAATTGAGCGTTGTGGCCTTCTCTACCAATGCGCGCGAAATGGTCATAGTCACCCTGGCATGGCCTTCCCTCCCGAACTCTATCCGCGCTCCGACACCGCGCTCGTTGGCGTCGTCAAGCTCCGCCTGGTCGAGTGCGGCTGCGATGATCTGCTCCTCTGGATCTAGCTTCATCTGACACGTCTCATGAAAATCGGGGGAAGGCAATGGATACAATCGCGTCGGCGAGTAGTTGTCTCACGTTGTTAACGAAATACATCTCTAGATAGTCGAGATATTATTAACGGAACTTCCTAGGTTGAGAAGTTGACGATGGCATAGGCGAGGGCTGCCCAGCGTTCCATTACTTCGCGCCGTTGTTCGACCATGCTGGTGCGGTTGTAGGCCGCCTCGGTCTTGTCCTTTATGACGTGAGGCGGCTTCGCCCCGACCATCCCGACCTTATTGCAAACCTTCGCCGGGCAGGCCGTGCTCGCCATCGAGAATGCGCGGCTGTTTCAGGAACTGATGGCGCGCGGCGAGGAGGCGCGCCGCGCGCGCACCGCCGCCGACGCCGCACTCGCTGATCTGCACCGCGCTCAGGACCGGCTGATCCAGTCGGAGAAGATGGCCTCGCTCGGCCAGCTGACCGCCGGCATCGCCCACGAGATCAAGAACCCGCTCAACTTCGTCAACAACTTTGCCGGGCTTTCGGTCGAATTGCTGGAAGAACTGAAGGAGACTGCGCGCCCGGCGATCGCCGGGCTGGCCGAAGACGAGCGCGCCGACGTCGACGAAATCGTCGCGATGCTGACCGGCAATCTCGAAAAGATCGCCGAGCACGGCCGGCGCGCCGATGGCATCGTCAAGAGCATGCTGGAGCACTCGCGCGGGTGTCGGGCGAGCGCCGCGAGGTCGATCTCAATGCCCTCGTCGACGAGGCGCTCAACCTCGCCTATCACGGCGCCCGCGCCCAGGATGCGAGCTTCAATATCACCTTGGAACGCGATCTCGACCCCGCCGCCGCGCCGATCGAGCTGGCACCGCAGGAGATGACCCGCGTGTTCCTGAACCTGTTCGGCAACGGCTTCTATGCCGCCAACAAGCGCGCCCGCGACAACGGCGAGGCCTCCTATCGCCCGACCCTCCAGGTCTTGACCCGCGATCTGGGCGACGCGGTCGAGGTCCGGGTGCGCGACAATGGCACCGGCATCCCGCCCGAAATCAGGGACCAGCTGTTTCAGCCGTTCTTCACGACCAAGCCGACCGGGGAAGGGACGGGTCTCGGGCTCTCGATCAGCTGGGACATCGTCACCCAGCAACATGGCGGCACGATTACCGTCGACAGCCGGGAGGGCGAGTTCACCGAGTTCACAATCCGCCTGCCGCGCACCGGTCAGGCCGCGGGGAGGGGCGCATGAGCGTCAGTATCCTGGTTGTCGATGACGAGCCGGATGTCGCCGAGATGTTCCGTCAGCGCTTTCGCCGCGAAGCGCGCCAAGGCACCTATGTCCTGCATTTCGCCTATTCGGGTGAGGAAGCACTGGAGAAGATTGCCGCGGGCATCGAGCCGCAGCTGATCGTGATCCTGTCGGACATAAACATGCCGATGATGGACGGGCTGGAGTTGCTGCGCGAGGTCAAGACGCGGCGGCCCGACGTGCCCGTGATGATGGTGACCGCCTATGGCGACGATGAGCGACGGCGCCTAGCAAATGGCCTATGCGCCAGACCTTGCCAGGTTGCTGAGCCGCGGCGCGGAAGGGCAGCGCCAGAGCAGCACCGTAAATTGCGCCAATGAAATCGCGCCTTCTCATTCGGGCATAGAGGTCGCGGAGCCATTTCGTATCAAAGGACGGCGCGTCGGACAGCACGTGTGCGCCGTCAATTTCAGCCACCACGTCGCCGACGCCGCATAGACATTGGCCTGTTGCTCTGTCACACGTATCGAGCCCATTCGCACGGCTCGCTAAACCGCCGCGTAGGTTGGCAGCCATCCGCCTGGGGGCGCGAGATCCAGTCGGTCGGCCCGCCGCGAGGCGCGGCCCGACATGTGAAAGATCTCTCCGCGATAAGCCCAGACGCGGAGATCCGTCCATACTGGCGCCCCATCGATCTGCAGGCAGGGTTTTGCCACCCACCGTTGCGCCACATATTCCTCGCCATGGTTGA
>CAWBFS010000039.1:0-53380 GCA_963788085.1 uncultured Alphaproteobacteria bacterium | reverse complement strand
GGCGGTGACGCCGGGCTACGCGACGATTGGCCTGGCAGCGCCGATCATCATCACGATCGCGCGGCTCTTACAGGGATTTTCGGTGGGCGGCGAGTTCGGCAGCGCCGTCACCTTCCTCGCCGAGCATGGCGGTGGGCGCCGCGGGTTCAGCGCCAGCTGGCAATTTGCCACCGGCGGCATCATCACGGCTCTCGCCTCGGTGTTCGGCGTTGGCCTCACGACCTTGCTGAGCCACCAGGAGTTGGTCGACTGGGGATGGCGGATCCCCTATTTCTTCGGCATGCTGATCGGGCCGGCCGGTTTTTACGTCCGCTCGAAAGTCGTCGACACGCCGGAATTCATCGAAGCCGAGAAGCCCGAGACGATCCCGATCAAAGACCTGCTGCGCCGGCATCCGCTGCCGGTGCTGCTCTCCCTCGGCATATCGATCATCTCGAACAGCTCCTTTTACCTGATGCTCTACATCCCGACCTTCGGGGTCAAGCAATTGCATTTGCCGGAATATACCGGCTTTATCGCAACTTTGGTCGGCGGCCTCATCCTGGCGGTGGGCTGCCCGCTCGCCGGCCACTGGTCCGACAAGACGGCGCGCCCGTTGATCATGGTGATCATGTGCTGGCTGTTCGTGCTGACCGCCTACCCGGCCTTCTACCTGATGGTCGCCTGGCCGTCGCTGGCGGCCTGCATCATCGCCGTCGCGTGGCTCCAAGGGGTCAAGGCCGGCTACAGTGGCGTCCTGCCGGCGTTGTTATCCGAGCAATTCCCGGTGGAAACGCGGGCAATCGGCGTGTCTTTGAGTTTCAGTACTGCCGTCTCAATCTTCGGCGGTTTCGCGCCGTTTGTCGCAACCTGGCTGATCGCGCAGACCGGGAGCCCGCTGTCACCGAGCTATTACCTGATCTTCACCGCGCTCCTCAGCCTCGCCGCGCTGATCGCGATCCAACGGCGCAGCCGCCGCCTGACGGCAGCCGTATCGGCCCCCTTGGCAGCGTAGGTCCGTTCTGGGTCGCGACGGGCACGATCGTCCTCGACGCCATCGTCATGCTCGAAAACAAACCTCAGCGTCTTTCTTTAAGTCTCAAACCAGCATAGGCGGACGAAGGCGATGAAATCGGCATATGGACGGCAGACCTCGGCGCCCGATTACGAGCTGACTTGTGTCGAGCCGGGCAGCCCGATGGGCGAGCTGATGCGCCGCTACTGGCAGCCGGTCTGTACGTCGGACGAATTGCGGGACCTTCCACGGAAGGAAAAGCTCCTCTGCGAGAAGCTCGTTGTGTTCCGCGACAAGAAGGGGCGGGTCGGCGCCCTCGACCCGCATTGCGCGCATCGCGGCACCTCTCTCGAATGGGGCCGCGTTGAGGAAGAGGGGCTGCGCTGCTGCTATCACGGCTGGCTCTACGATACGCAGGGCCAGTGCATCGATATGCCGTGCGAGACTGAGGAGTTCCGCAACCGCATGGATGTGTGGCAACCCGCCTACCCCGTGACCGAATATGGCGGGCTCGTTTTCGTCTATATGGGTCCGCCCGGCACCGAGCCGCTGTTTCCCCGCTTCGACGTCATCGACCCGGCCGGGAATAGTCGAGAACGGGGCGAGGACGTCGTGCTGCGCGGGATGCGGCTGTGGGGCGACTACGCGGTCGGGATGGTCAGAGACTGCAACTGGCTGCAGCATTACGAGAATATCGTCGACCCGTATCACTTGCTGATGCTGCACCAGTGGATCAGCGGCGACCAGTTCGAGGGCGCGCTGATGCAAGGCACGCCGACGATCGGCTGGGAAAGACATCGCTCGGCGTGCGCTACAACCTGATCAAGGACCTGCCGAACGGCAACCGCATGGTGCGCCACGCCGAGTGCATCGTGCCCAATATGTTCATCATCCCGAGCATCCGCGAGCCCGGGACCGTGCCAAAGCGCAAGCAACGCGGCACCGAGCTGTCATGGGCCGTGCCGATCGACAACGAGCATGTGCGCGGCATCAGCATCGTCGCCTGGCCGCTCGAGAACGGCGAGCCGAAGCCCGATTGGAAGCCGGGGACCGACACGATCGCCGACATCCGGCCGGGCTCGTTCCTCAAACGCAGCTACGAGGAGCGCCAGCGCAAGCCCGACGATCTCGAAGCGCAAGAGGGCCAGCGCCCGATCGCGATCCACGCGCTCGAAAACCTGGCGCATTCCGATACCGGCATCGTCATGCTGCGCCGGCTGTTGCGCGAGCAGCTGAAATGCGTCGAACAGGGCCTCGACCCGATCAACACCGTGCGCGACCCATCGGCGAACAAGCGGATCCCGACCGGCGCCTGGAACACGATCCTGTCGCCGGCGGAAGCCGCCGCATTGCCCTACAGCGAAGACCTCTGAGGTGCAGTCGTCGGGCAGGCTCACCGGTATCAATATCGCTGGTCGTTAACCATGTTATAGAAGCAGGGAGGCGTCGAGACGTGGGTTACGCTTATGTACCGGATCGATCGACGAGTATGGGCGAGCGTTCTGTTTCGGACGACGGCGCCAGACATCATTGAAGGTGCGATCGTCAAGCGCAGTGAGCGGCTCCACTGGTCCCGTGAGTCCGCTATGGAGGAAGCCCAAGGTTGGGCAGATGAATTAAGGAATCCTCGTCGTGCCAGTAAGATAGAGTGGCGAGATATCGATGATAATATGGCGATTGGTCGGTTGGTCGACCAGCCCAATCATACGGCTGTGGCACGGAGCATGTTGCTACCTTTAGGACGGCCACCTCGGAAGGGATGATTAATCTGTTGAGGACGGGTGCTATCGCGCCTCTATATCGAACCGTTGACGCATCGCTTGCCGGGTAAAATAGCGGCCATAGGCATCGGGCGGCCGTTTCCGCGCACCGCCGCCTCCGCTCTCGTGCGGGCAATGCCTATCCGCCTCGATCACGGGGTGGAGTTACCTCGGCGGTTCGCCAGATGAACCTTTGATGGTTGTGAGTGTAAGCCTCAGAGCTTAGCTCCAGAGTCCAAAAAGAAGGGGAGGGTGGGATGCACACCGTAGTCATCAGAATCCCTCGGCTCGAACTTTCCGCGCAGATGGCGGTAATGTGCAAATGGCTTGCTAAGCATGGATGTGATCCCTCTCTATTCACAAGTAAGCGAGATGGCAACGTTGTCTCTGTTTATGTTCAGTTTAAGAACGATAGCGAGGCAGACACATTCGAAGCGCGGTTTAAAGCTCAGGAACAACGATTAGAATGGACGCCGTGCCCTTACTTCTTGATGAGTGGCGGTGGTCGCTCAATTTTCTCGATGATATCTCTGCGAAGAACAGGGGAGCAATGGAGCGGGTTTGCTGGTGGCGGCTCAAGGCCGAAGAAGTCCGCACCCAGGCGGAGGTTTTCTCGTGTGCCGATGCAAGGGACACAATGAAGACGGTCGCCGAGACCTGGGATCGAATGGCGGAAGACCTAGAACGACGGTTAGCCTGAGAATAGTCGTTAGGTAGACCCGATTGCCGACACGCTCCATTTCGGCGGCATGACCGTCGGCGCCTGGCCTTACCGGTGTTTGACGAGCATGGGCACCGTTGCGGCGACGTTGATGCCGACCGCCAGCGCGGGCTTTGCCCGCGAGCCGGAATTTAAGGAACACGGACCAGAGAAATCAAGACATTGCCAGATGCCGCGGCTTCGAGGCCAGGATTGCGCCTGTGAGCGGCTTGGGCAACAGCAAATCGCGTCCTGCACCGGCAACGGGCGCTCGAAGCCGGCGGTCGAGGGCAGCAGAACGCTGAATTGCTCTGGTTTGCGCATACCCACGCACACCTCTGCTGTCGCCACTTGCCGCATTTGCTCCCGCCGGCCGCTCATGCTGGCGCGGGCGGTGCCCGCCGTCGGGCGATCAGCGACAGGATGTCGAGCGAAGATCTGCCGTGACACCGCAACCTCGGCCAGCTGGAAGGTGACGTAGCGGCCATGGCTGACGACCTTCGCGCCGATCTTGATCAGCTTCTCGCGCAGGCTGGTGAGCGACCACAGCTCCGCCGCCTTGGGCATCGCCAGCGTCCGCATGAAATTGCCGAGGTTGTAGGCGAGGACGTGGAGCTGGAGGCGCACGGCTTGGCGGCGAAGGTGCGGCATGACAGCCGCGTCCATTTGATCGCGTTCTTGCCTTCCTTGATGTACTGCTCGCAGGTGCCGCGCTGGTTGTAGAAGGTGACGACCCGGTCGGCCGGCCGCGCCAGGTTGGTGATGATGAAGCCGACGCGCGGGTACAGCTCGCCCGGATGCCATTCGACCTTGGCTACCACGCGGCGGGGCTTGCTCCAGCTCTGTGCCCGATAGGTGAAACTGGCATAGTGGCGGCGCACCTCGTGCGGCGGTCGTCCGACCGGACGCTTCAGCAGATAGCCAATTCTGCCCTGCAAGACGTTATTGGCTGGCAGCCGGATCGTGTTGCTGATGTTCTCCCCTTCGAGAAACTCGTACATCTCGGGATTGGCGAAGGCCGCATCGCCCCGAAAATACAGGCGCTTCACGCTCCCCCGGTAGCGGGCAATCACCGGCTCCAGCGCCGCGCGCCAGCTATCGGCGCTGTGCACGTTGCCCCGCCGTCGGGCGCATCGCTCGACATCGCCGAGCTGGTAGAACACGAACAGCGGATGATAGCAGGTGCAGCCGAAATGCCCATTGTAGGCGCTGCCTTCCTGCTCGCCATAGGTCGGGCTCTCGCTCGAATCCATGTTGAGCACGATGGTCTTCGGCGGTCGCCGCTGGTGCACCTTGTCGATCCACCGGCCGGGCAGATCAGCGAGAGCAGCAAGGTTCTCGGGCCGGCTCAGCCACTTCGTCTCGAAGCGGCCCATCTGGCTGGCCGAGGCGGCAGACCGGTGATCGCCCGGTCGCCAACAACCCAGCGCATCGCCGGATCACGGCACAGCCTCTCGGCGTCGTTCACGTCCTCGTAGCCGGCCAGCCGCCCGCACGCCGACCGGCGCAGCAAGCCGGCCAGCCGATGCCGACCGTTCTTACCGGTGCGTGCGTCCGCCAGCGTTTCGCACCCGTGTCGGTCAGGTGCAGCGTGTCATCCAGCTCGCGGTAAGCCAGCAGCCCGGCATCGGAGGTGATCGAGGAACCGCGAAATTGCAGCAGCAGACGACGGTCGAAATCAAGCCTCAGAGCGCCCTTGCCCGCTTCACCCAGTCGGGTCCCCCATCGCCGTCCCAATCGATCCCCCGCAAGTCCTTGAATTTTAGCGCAGAACCGCCGCAAATGCGCTCAAAATCCGCGGCTTCATCCGGGGTATGCGGGATCAATTGATTGGCCAGTGTTCATGGCTTCCGGACCCGGCCCTGACGGGCCGTCACGGAATGACACGCGAGTTTTTCAGCAGCCTGCTCTCATGTTCGTTTTCAAGGTTTCGGGCAGGATAATTTATTCCGCGGTCGCGGGGAGCATCGTCGATTAGGTGCGCACTGCCGGAGACAGAACCCGAAGACGCCGGTTGAACAAGCTCTCATGGCGGGTTGGATACCGCATGACCGTGGTTCCGTCTCGGGGCTGCCTCGCTCTAAGGACGAGCATCGGTCCGGGGACCGGCTCATAACAGGCCGGGAGGATTCCCCACCGCGGTCCTGTCTCCGGCAGTGCACACCGATTGAATTTTGTATGCTCAGCTTCCTCCCTTACCGCTCCACTGCGTTGCTTCTGCCGCATAGTAAACTGGCGACTTTTTCCGAGCCGCCCTTTTTCCTTTCTGTTAAATCAATTCTTACCGTCGTTGGCCCTGTGGAGTTGTGGGCGACGCGTAAGCATCGTCCAAGCGCAGCGGCAAATCCACAGGGCTTTAGGCGCTGCTGTCCAGGACGCAGTCCTTCGCACCATCGCTGCGCACTGGGCTTGCCCTGGGCGCAGCGGCAGCTTCGGGCTCGATCCACGGTGTCGCGGTTAAACATTGGCAGTCGGTCGATCGAGAGCCGGCTGGGCGAGGCGAGCGATCGCCCAAATGAAGCCGACCATTTCGCGGGCGATCGCGGTGGTGACGACGACTCTCGGCTTACCGGACGCGGCCAATCGGCGATATCGCGCACAGAGCCGAATCTGAGCTTTCCACGCGATGTCCCGGATCACCGCGGCCAACGGCTCGAGACGGTCGTGAAGCTTGCGGCTGACGCGTGCATTCATGCGGTATGTCCAGGCCCCTTCGATCAGCACGCGCCGGGCCAGGGCGTTGCCCGCCTTGGTAATGCCGCCGCGTCGGATTGTGCTCCCGGATGAGTGCTCGCTGGGCACCAAACCGAGATAGGCCATCAGCTGCCTGGCGTTGGTGAAGCGGCGGAAGTCGCCCACTTCCGCCACAACGGTGACCGCTACCACCAGAGCCACCCCGCGCATCGCCTGAAGCGCAGCGACGACAGGCGCCATCGACCAACTCGGCAGCAGTTCCTCGATTTGCCGTGTGAGACGGTCGCGTCTGGCTTCAGCATCCTCGACAGCGTGGATGTAATCTTGCAGCACGATCTGTTGCGCCGGATGATTAAAGCGCACCGTGGTCAGCCAGCGGCGATAGGCCAGCGTCCAGGCTCGAGCCCCGCGGTAGATCCGGTCATGGCGCAGCAGAAAACCCTGCAGATGCTGTCGCGCTTTGGACAGTACCCGCCCTGCCGTCGCTCGCGCCCGCACCAGGTCGCGCATCGCTTCGTGCGCGGCATCGGGGATCCAGATCGCGGTCAGCTCGCCGGCACGGTGCAGCTTTGCCAGCATCATCGCGTCGCGGCGATCCGTCTTGACCCGGTCGCCCGACTTCATCGGAATCAGCGACGGCGCCACGACGATGCAGCTGTGCCCGCGACCGGTCAGCAAACGGTGAAGCCCATATCCGCAAGGACCAGCTTCGTAACAGAAGCTGAGCCGACGGCCGCCCTTGCCGAGCCTTCCCACCATCTTGCACAGGATCTCGGGGCGGTTCTCGAAAACCCCGATCTGCCGCACCTCACCACCGCGTCCGCTCTCGGCGACTGCCACGCACACCGTAGCCTTGTGCACGTCCAATCCGACATATGTGATATCGTCCATTCGGCCCGTCCCCCATGCATGAGGCTCTGTGCCGGCCATCCGGCACAACCCTCGACACTTGTATGCCGAGTGGCGGGCCGCCGATCACTCGACGAACATCGGGTCTATGGCGGCGAGGTCGGGGGCGCAGTCGGTTCACTGGGCGCCGCGCTCTCGACCGGAAAATTGCCATGATCTTATGGCTAGATGCCGAGCTTCAGAGTTTGGATGGCTTTGATGATGGAGATTCTTCGTTATTGGCGTAAGCAAGTCTATAAATTTGCTGGCATCTGGTTCGCTGTTATTGCCCGATTAATAGCGAATAACAGCGAGGAATTTCGCTGTTATTCGGCTGCCGCGAGTTCCGAAAGATGAGGGATTCTGCGGCGGAGCGCCGGACTCCGCCGCTGTTTCTTGCCGGGGAAAACAGCGAAAACAGCAAACCCGGCGGGACGGCGCTCTGAGTGGACTTCCTAGTAGCCCTTGAGGAACGCCAGGACCTGGGCGGTCCATTCGGCCGGCTTCTCGAAGGGCGGCCAGTGGCCGCAGTTGTTGAGGAGCACGAGGCGCAAGTCGGCGATATGGTTGAGGATCGCGATCGAGACCTCGAACGGCACCATCCGGTCGTAGCGCCCGTGGATCAGGAGGACGGGCGCCCGGATGCCGGCGAGGTCGGGGGTGTAGTCGTGCGGCAGGCTCACCGATTGCCGGCGCGCCTCGATGAACTCTGGTGACCAGGTGTGCGCGCGGTGGATGTAATCCACCAGCTCGTCGGTCACCAGGCTCTCGTCGTCGATGTGCACGGTGAGGTAGCGCCGGATGTTGTCGCGGCTCGGGTCGTCGAGGGCTCGGGCTGTGGCCCGGCTGCCCTCCGAGGGGCGATTGGCCAACAAGTAACGGTCGCCGCCGGTGCCGATGTGCGAGCCGCCCATCACGAATTTGCGCGACCCGCTCGGGGTAGGTGATGGCCGCCACCATCGCCGACTGACCGCCCTGCGAGTTGCCGACCCAGTGCGCCCGCGCGATGCCGAGCGCGTCGAGCAACGCGACTGCGGTGCGCGCCTGAACGGCGTGCACCCCCTCGCGGTAGACGATCGGGCCCGTCTTCGAAAAGTTCGGCAGGTCCATCAGGATGCAGCGGAAGTGCTGCGACAGCGCGCCGACCGTCTTGTGAAACGTGATCCACGCGGTGGTGCCGGGACCGTAGGAGTGCAGGAACAGCACCGGCTCGCCCTCGCCCACATCGTGGTAGTGCACCATGTGCATGCCGCCGGCCGCGATCGTCTTGCTGGTGCCCGCCTCGGTGAGGCCATTCGACGCGATGAACGGCATGTCTTCCTCCAAAGGACGCGCTGGGCCGGTCAGCGGCGATACCGCAAACGCGCGCTTTCCTCGATCTCGGCGGCCTCGATCGCCCTGGCAAGCGCGCCGCTCAGCTCCTTGGCCGACTGCAATGTGAGCTCGACGGCGACCCGCGCGCCGGGCCCGAGCGCGGCATTCACGAAATCTATCGTGATGGCCTCTTCCAGGAGAGCGTGATGCGGGTGGTCGTAGGACACGACCGAATGGGTCAGATCGAACCACCCGTCACCGCCCTTGCCGGCGCCCTCGGCGCCGACGACCTCGACGATCGAGGTGCACATTTTGGGCGTTTATTTGGCCAAGTGCTTGCCAAAAAACGAGAACACCTTTTGCCAGCCGTCCAGCGCCTGCTCGATGCGGTACATCGGCCGGTCGTAGTAGAAGAAGCCGTGCCCGGCGCCATCGTACCGGTGGAACTCGTACTGTTTGCCGTGCTTCTTGAGCTCCGCCTCGTGCTGGTCCACCTGCTCCGGGGTCGGCGCGCGATCCTCGTTGCCGAACAGACCGAGCAGAGGGCAGGAAAGGTTTCTCGTAAACTCGATCGGAGGGGTCGGCTGCTTCGGCGTCAGCTCCTCCTTGCTCATCACCACCCGGCCGCCCCAAAGGTCGGCAGCGGCGTCTATGCTTTTGGTATGGCAAGCAAACAAGAATGTTTGCCGCCCGCCGGAGCAGGTGCCGATGACGCCGACCTTGCCGTTGAGCCAGGGCTGGGCGCGCAGCCATTGCACCGCGCCTTCGGTGTCGCCGATGACCTGCGCATCGGGAACGCCGCCCTCGGCGCGCACCTTGGCGGCGACGTCGTCGGCTTTGCCTTCGCCGGCGCGGTGATAGAGGTTGTGGCTGATCGCCGCATAGCCGTGATGCGCGAACTTGCGGGTCGCCTCGCGGTACCACTCGTCCCAGCCGGGCGCATGATGCAGGAGCACCATGCCGGGGAACGGGCCCGCACCCAACGGCCGCGCAACATAGGCCGAGATCGGCTCATTCTTGTCGCCGTTGATCGCAATCGTCTCCGCAATCATTCCTTCATAGGCCATCGTCGCTCCCCTTTCCCGTTGCAGGTAGGCCGCCCAATCGACGGCCGTTCGAGGCCGTAATGGTTAGCGCAGACGCGGGCCGGGGTCCATCCCCAGCTACTCCCGACCGCCGATCGGGTAACCACCCTAACCGCCCAAGCGCGCACTCGGCGTCGACCGCGAGATTTGCATCTCTTCCTCGGTCATCTCGGCTGGGATGTCCGCAAAGAGCGGCGTGCTCAGATATCGCTCACCCGTATCCGGCAGCATGCAGAGCACCGTGGCTCCCTTGGGGGCGTCCCGGCAAACCTGGAGCGCGCCGGCAAACGTCGCTCCGGCGGTGATGCCAACGAAGATGCCCTCCTTTTGGGCGAGCTCGCGGCTGCAATGCATCGCGTCGGCATTGGAAACCGTCACAACACGATCGATGACCTGCATCGCCACGGCATCGCCTGTCAGCTTCGGAATAAAGTCGGGGCTCCACCCCTGCATCGGATGCGGCTTCCAGGCCGAGTGGGCCGCCGTCGCAGACCCGTCGGACTGCCGCTGCTGCGGGGCGCCGCTCGTCAGCATCGGCGCGTCCGCCGGCTCGCAGACGACGATCTTCGTATCCGGCCGTTCCTTGGCGAGGACCCGCGCGACGCCTTTCAGAGTGCCGCCGGTGCCGAACCCGGTGACCCAATAATCCAGCGGCTCGCCCTCGAAATCCGCGAGGATCTCTCGTGCGGTCGTGCGCGAATGCATGTCGGCGTTGGCCTCGTTCTCGAACTGCCGCGTCAAAAACCAGCCGTGCGTCTCGGCAAGCTCGACGGCCTTTTTGACCATGCCCATGCCGCGTTCGGCGGCCGGGGTGATCACCACTTTTGCCCCGAGAAAACGCATCAGCTTCCGCCGCTCGACGCTGAACGTCTCGGCCATCGTGACGACCAGCGGATACCCCTTCTGCGCGCACACCATCGCCAGGCCGATGCCGGTATTCCCGCTGGTCGCCTCGATGACGGTCTGCCCTGGCTTCAGCCTCCCGGTCCGCTCCGCGTCCTCGATCACCCCAAGCGCCAGCCGGTCCTTGACCGAGCCCAGAGGGTTGAAGGCTTCGATTTTGACGAACAAATTCACGTCCGGAGGGGCGAGCTTCCCGATCCTGACTACGGGCGTATTCCCAACCGTCTCGAGGATGTTCGCGAATTTTCGTCCCATATCGTCCCCTTTCTCTCTGGTCGAGCACGCTTATCCCGTGCCCAAATCACTCACTCCGGCATTCCTGGTCGCTCAGTCCCTCGGCCAGCCGATCCAGGTGGGCTGCCGTTCCCGAAGATAATTTGAAACGAAGGATATTACGGAACTCGAACCGGCGCGAGCGGCGGTTCGCCTCGCGCGCGTCGTCGCTGGCGGAAATGGCGGCCCGACAGGCAGGTTGCCAAACGGGAAAGCCGGCTTGACAGTGGCCACTCGCGGCGGAGTTTAGCGAGCCACTTCAGTTTCAGGAAGGCGTTGCCATGCCTGTGGAGATGATCGGCTGGATCGCGCCGCGGGTCTCGTCGGAGCTGATCCCGCCGTCCGGACCTCCTTTTGATGCCAATGTGATTGCCGAGACGGCGCGCATTCACGAGCGGGCCGGTTTCGACCGCGTGCTGATCGGCTATTTCTCGGATGCGCCCGACGGGTTTCTGGTCGGGGCGCACGCCGCCTCGGTTACCGAGCGGCTGAGTTTCCTCTTGGCGCATCGGCCGGGGTTCGTGGCGCCGCCGGTCGCCGCCCGCAAGCTGGCGACCCTGGACCAGCTGAGCGATGGCCGTTTGGCAGTGCACATCATTGCCGGCGGCAGCGACGGCGATCAGGCCAAAGACGGCGATTGGATCGACCATGACGCTCGCTACCGCCGCGCCGGCGAGTACATCGCCCTGCTGCGGCGGACCTGGACCGAGACGGCGCCGTTCGACCACGCCGGCGAGTTCTACCGAACCCGCGGTACCTACTCGGAAATCCGTTGCCGCCAGCAGCCATATATCCCGATCTACGGCGGCGGCGGTTCCGACGCGGCGATCCGGGCGTTGGCCCCGCATGTCGACGTTTTCATGCTGTGGGGCGAGCCGCTTAAGGAGACGGCAAGGTTCATGGATCGGGTGCGACAGGAGGCGGCACTCTCCGGCCGCAGCCCGACCTTCAGTCTTTCGACGCGCCCGATCCTGGCGGCAACGGAGGGCGCAGCCTGGGACCGGGCTAGAGCCATCCTCGACCGGGTGCTGCTCAATCGCAACGGCGCTCCCGCCCCACAGCGCCAGAACGTCGGCTCCAAGCGCCTCCTGCAGGCCGCCGCAGAAGCCGAGGTGCACGACACCTGCTTGTGGACATCGCTCGCCGTAGCGACGGGCGCTCCAGGGAACTCGACGGCGCTCGTCGGCACGCCCGAGGTGGTCGCGAAGGCGCTGCTCGAATACTACAAGCTCGGCGCCACCAGCCTGTTGATCCGAGGCTACGATCCCCGGCCGGACGCGATCCACTATGGCGAGGAACTGATCCCGCGGGTCCGCGAGCTAGCGGCGGACTTTGACGCCGCGAGCCGCGGCGCCGGTGTGCAGGTCCGAGAAGCCCGCTAGGTTCCAGCGAGATTAATAGGCAAACGAGTCCGCGAACCAAGCTACGGGCGTGGTGAACTTCCGCCGCTGTTGCACCACGGGTTAGGATCCCTGCCACCAGTTGCTGAGGGGATCTCGGGTTCGGCATGGTGGCGACGGAGCATGAGCAGCGCAAGATCCATGTGGTTGATGTCGTTAATATCAGGGTCGGTGAAGGGCATTGGCATAGCGCCAAGCCCGATACGATGGAACATATCACGATCACGTTCGTCGGCTGTCAGCCACCTCGGGATAGCGTCCTACGCTTGCTCAGTTTTGTGAACCGAAACGGCTCTTCAATCCCTAGGTGGCTCGATCAGGCCGGGCGCCACCGATGTGAGAGGGACGGCCGAACTGAGTCACATCTCGAGGCGATAGTTTGCTTCAGGCACGAAAACCGAGCGCTCCGCTCGGTACAGCCGCCCGACGGCCGGCCGAAGAAGCGCGCCAAAGGCGAACGAGAGCAGCTTCTAAACGACTATCCCGAGCATTCACAGGATCGAAGCCGCAGTCAGTTCCGACCGGTCGAAAAAAGGTGCACGAGACGTCTTGAGCGAGCTGTTTAAATGATTGTGGTATCTTCGACGGTAGAGCATTCAATCGGCGCATCTGGCTGTCGCACGCCCGGTTCTGTTCGGGAATTCCTTCGACCGGACAGTCCCGCCGATCGGCCGACGACTGTCCGCCGCATTCCCGAGCTTTTGGCCGAGCGCTGAATGCCCTGAAACAGTGGGTCTCGGCGGAGCAGCACGCCACGCACAGGTACTTGTCGGGCGGCAACGCCCGCGACGAGCTTCGGGCTGCTGCAGGTTCGTGCATCATGACCGGGCAGAGCCTCGAAGGCTGGCCGTGAACTCCATTATCCGGTTCGAGAAGGACGACCGCCGATCCCATTAGAGCCACCAAGCCCACGGTCAGATCGAAAAGCAGCAATCCTCAGGCCGACGGCTTGATCCGAGCCGCAGGCTCGCGCAAATCGTCGAAATCAAACGGTCAGACGCACAATTCTTGGATAAATCTGGAACAGGCTGCCTAGACCTGATGGAAAGAAAAGTAAAATTTGGACGACCGCTGTACGCGACGCGACCACGAGCTTTTACTCGTAAGGTAAGAAAAAGACGGACTGAGACTTCGACCAGATCTTACAGTTTTTAGACGAGCATGATCTTGGGACGAAATAGAAGCAGTAGGGCGGAAAAGCGCTGCGCCTTCCGCAAATTGCGCCATCGGCGGAATACGCTTCCGCTCTTCCGCCCTACGCTGCTGCTGGACTACCCTGCCGGCGACCGTTCAAGCCTGGCGGCTAGCGCAGTCAGCGCCGGATCCATTCCCGGATACACGCCCTCGACGAGATCGGCATATGCGGCTGCTGCCGGCAGCGGATTTCTTAAATCGTCGGACTGCGCGCGGCCCGGAGCGAATTTTGGCCCTGCCAGTTGGGCATTGGTTGCCTGGTGACGCTGGGCGGCTGGTCGCTCCGACGCGACCGCAGCGATGAAGCCTAACTTCAAGGCGGGAATCCATGGCCTTGCGTGAAAATTGTGTCTGACGGAGTTGACCGCTCTGATTTGCGCTGCATCATAATCGTCGACGCGGCGCTCTGCAGTGTGATGCTCGACGAGGAGCTCGCAAAGCTGCGCGAAGCCGCCGCAGACGGCGGCCGCTACGACGACGCGGCCAACCTCTTCCGCCAGCTGGTCGAAGCGCCGACCTTCCCTGAATTCCTCACCTTGCCGGCCTACGACCTGATCACGGGGAACCTCGCTTAGGCTCAGAACTCCATATCGAGTTCTTCGAACTCCTCGGGTTCGAGCATCGCGGCCGAGCGCCATGCGACCATGTCCGGCAGCGCCATGATGCGTTCGCAATAATCGGCGCATTGACGGTCGAGCTTCACGTCATAGGTCAGGAAGCGCGTGACGACAGGCGCGTACATCGCGTCCGCCATCGTCAATTTCCCGAACAGATACGGACCGTGGTGAGCCGCGAAACACTCGTGCCAGATCGCCGTGATGCGGTCGATGTCCGCCTGCGCTCCAGACCATATTTTGAAGCCGGGGCGGTGGGCTTTGAGGTTCATCGGCAGCGCCGAGCGCAGATTGGTAAACCCCGAATGCATTTCGCCGCAGATCGAGCGGCAGCGGGCGCGGGCGGCGCGGTCCGCCGGCAGCAGCCCCGCTTTCGGCTTCACTTCGTTGAGATACTCGGCGATCGCCAGGGTGTCCCAGATTCTGGCGCCCTTGTGGGTCAGGCAAGGGACGAGGATCGACGGTGAGAGCAGCAGCAACTCCGCACGGTTCGCCGGATCATCGGGCGGCACCACCTCTTCGGCGAAATCCAGACCTGCCATTCTGCACAGGAGCCAGCCGCGAAGCGACCAGGAGGAATAGTTCTTGCTACTGATCGTGAGAATGGTCCCGGTCATCGGTTTCCTCCTTTACTCCGCATTCATGCAGCCTCATGCCAGCCTCGGACCCTCGCAGCCGGTCGGTGACACGCAATGATCTACCAGAACTTTCAGGCTTACTCCGACATGGCTGGACCGGTGCGGGCTTTTGCCGATCTGGCCGCAGCCGCGCTTGCGCACCCGCTCCCTGGAATGCCGTGCGATGGGCTCCGTCGGGCTGGGGCGGCCATTTGCGAACTCGTGGCCCGCGCACGGCTGAGCCACCAACGGCCCGCCTTCGGAATTGATACTGTCGATATTGGCGGCCGGCTCGCCGCGGTGCGCGAGACCGCGGTTCACCGCACACCCTTCTGCACACTGTTGCATCTTGAAAAAGATGTAGCGGCGGCGCAACCCCGAGTGCTCCTGGTGGCGCCGATGTCGGGGCATTTCGCAACGTTGTTGCGCGGCACTGCGCAGACGCTTCTCGCCGACCATGATGTCTATATCACCGACTGGCACAACGCGCGCGACATCGGCTTGCGGCATGGCGAGTTCGGCTTCGACGAGTTTATCGATCACGTCATCACCTTTCTGCAGGTGCTTGGCCCCGGCGTGCATGTCGTCGGAGTGTGCCAGCCCTGCGTTGCGGTGCTTGCCGCGGTCGCGATCATGGCAGAGGATTCCGATCCAGCGCAGCCGCGCAGCATGACCTTGATGGCCGGCCCGATCGATGCGCGTGTCAACCCGACCGAGGTCAACCGGCTGGCCACGAGCCGGCCGATCGATTGGTTCGAGCGCAACCTGATCGGGATCGTGCCATTGCGCTATCCGGGCGCCCTGCGCCGCGTCTATCCCGGGTTTGTGCAGCTTGCTGCTTTTATGAGCATGAACCTGGACCGCCACATAAAAGCGCAGATCGATCTTTTTTGCCTTCTCGCCAATGGCGAAGACGAAAAGGCAGCGGCGATTTGCGCGTTCTACGATGAATACTGCGCGGTCATGGATTTACCGGCCGAATTCTACCTTCAGACCGTGCGCACGGTGTTTCAGGAGCACTCGCTGCCGCTTGGCAAGTTCGATTGGCGCGGCCGGCGTATCGATGCGGGCGCGATCCGACGCACCGCGCTCTTCACCGTCGAAGGTGAGCGCGACGACATTTGCGGCGTCGGCCAGACATTGGCTGCACAAGAACTATGCAGCGGGCTCAGGCCCTACATGAAGCGTCACCATGTTCAGACCGGCGTCGGCCATTACGGCGTCTTCGCCGGGCGGCGTTGGAGCAACTACATCTATCCGATCCTGCGGAACGTCATTTATGCCAGCGATTGACCGCCAACCCGCTCAGCGACCCGCAGCGGGCGGCGCAGCCGCGGCGAGCGCCGGCGGCGTGATCTCAGTCGTGGCGAAATCGCCCGGCATGATGATCTCCATGAATTCCATATCGTCAGACCAGTCGTAGAGACTGTGAACGATTCCCGGACGCTGGTGGACGCAGTCGCCGGCCTCAACCAACGTATCGACGCCGTCATAGTCGAACCGGGCCCAGCCGCGGACCATGTAGACGACATGAACGTCGGCGGTGTGAAAATGGAAGCCGGTGCCGCCCTTCGCCTCGAGGCTCTTGCGCGCGGCACGCACCAGTTGCACCAAAACTTTGCCGTTGGTGGCCGCGGTAACCCCGGTGTCCCGGTAGACGAAGAAAGAGCGCAGGCCGCCGTCGCAGTAGCGGGCCTCCGGGGAGTTTGCCTTCTGGTGACTGAATGTCGTTTTGCTCATGTGCATTCGCCTCACGAAGTTCGGCGTCGCCACCCTGCAATTTATCTGCCGTGATTATTCGCCGAACTTTTTGCGATGCAACAGACAAATTACCTCGAGTTCTCATATCGTTACAGATGTTATGGATGCACTGCACCAAAAAAGGGCAGACCCGACCTCGCCATCTGTACGCTCAACGCTATGAGGCGAGCGCGAAGGAATGGCACGTGGGTGTCAGTCTGGGTTAATCATCATCATGTCCCCGTCCACACGGATCGCATCTACACCGCTTTGCACGTCGATCGCGCAAGGGTCACTCCGCCGCCAGCAACGGAGCCAGTGGGCTGCCGGGCTTTTCCAGCTCGGCCGGGGGTCCCTGATCGACCAAGCGGCCGTGTTCCATCACCAGCACTCGGTCGAAGGCCGATGCAAGGCGGGGACGGTGCAGGCTCCATACCAGGCTGCGCCCGGCGAATTCGGCCTTCAGCCGGTCGAGGAGGGCCGTCTCCGTCGCCCCGTCGAGTACCGCGGTCGCATCGTTGAGCGCCATCAGATCGGGGCGCTTCAGCACCGCGCCAGCGATGGCCAGCTTCTGCCGCTGCGCCTCCGATAGGCGAGAACCCCCGGTACCGACAGGATAGTCGAGCCCGACCTCGATCAGCGCGCGACGCAAATCGAGCTCGTCGAGCACCTGCGTGATCGCGGAGTGGACACGTTCGCGACCACCCGACTCGCCGCGCACGATCGTGCCGAACAGGACATTCTCCTGGACCGAAGCTGCCGCGTTGTAGCGCTCGGGGTCGAAGAACTCGACGGAACCCCGCAGCTCTTCTGGCAGCCCTGCCGCGAAGGCGCGCCGCGCCTCCAATATCCGCTCCTGCATCTTTTCCCCGATCAGATCGAGCGGGTCGCGCGCGGCAACCAATTTGAATGCCAGCGACAGGAGACGCTCTCGCGGGGGCTGCAGCAGCTTCTCGACCCCGGCGATTTCCATCCGCTTGAGAATGCCCTCGAACACCGGCAGATCATCGGCGCTGATGAACGAGAACTCCTCGAACAACGCATGTTCGGGATGCAATCCTGTGAACAACTCGATCATCATCCGGGCAACCCCGGCGCCGACCTCGAGGAGGTCGTGAGTGAGCCCGGTCTCGTCGAGCACCTTTTGAACGTACCCGTTTCGGGCGAGCCCGTCGCCTTCAAAAGTCGGCCCGATCGGCGTGCCGAACAGCAGATTGACGGAAACTGGGGAGTTTGTGTTGTAGCTCTCCGGGTCGAAACGCTCGACGAGATGAGCGAGATCGCTGTCTTCGAGTCGCTCGGCAAGCACGCGGCGCGCTTCGAGGACGCGCTGCGCCGCATCCGGCTGGCGATCCGGATCGAGCCGGCCACGCAAGCCGAAGAGATGCACGTCTTCTTCGAAGTCAACGAGACGCAGGACCTCGACCATGCGCAGCTCGAGCTCTGCTTGGTTGGCCACTCCGGCCTGCGGGTAGTCTATCCAGTCGGCGGCGATATCGTAGTCGATGTTGCCCGACTTCCGGGCTTCCTCGATCTCGCGGGCGCGCGACTGTCTGCCGGCCGAGCCGTCATCCGGCACCCGGCACGGCCGGTGACGCAAGCCGATCAACAGATTGTCCCTCACGCTCGCCGAAAAGAGATAGGTGATCGGACCGACGTAACCGATCCGCCGGCCGGAAACCGCCAGCGGCACACTGGTGAGGTCGGTATCGCCAATGACAAGACGCCCGCTCGTCGGGGTGACGAGGCGGGCAAAGAGCTGCGGGACGAGATTTCTGCCGCTGTTGCTCTGGCCGACGATTGCTACATCGGTACCGAGCGAAAACTCGAAATTGACCCCTTCGAGCAGAGGAATGGCGTCATCGTCCACCAAACCGATATTGGCCGCGGTGACCTCGCCATGCAACGGCTCAACCCTTTCCGGCGCTTCGAGCAGCAAGCGTTTGTCGAGCATATCCGGAACCTGGAACTGCTCGACAACCTGCTCGTATTTGATCGCCACGTCCTGCTGGTTCTGATAAAAGTCGAGCAGCTCCTTCCACGGCGATGACAGGTCTTTATAAGCAGCGAGCACCGCAACCAGCGCCCCGAACGAGAGCTCGCCCTTGATTACGAAATAACCGCCGATTAAAAAGAATAAGAATGGCGTGAGATTTCCGATCAGATTGTTAAGAAATTTAACGAAGAATTTACGATTATAGATCTCGAACCGAATGTCGTAAATTTCACCCAGGCGCTGAGAGATGTCCGCAAGTTGGTAAACGGCGGCGTCATTGGCACGAATTTCGGCCCGTGCGGCGATCGTCTCGGCGATGCGGTCCGAGAGCCCGCGAACTTTGCGCACCCGTTCGCGACCGAGCCGACGAATGATTCGCTGCATCTTGGGAATCAGATAACCCTGCAGGGGATAGAACGCGACAGCGGCGGCTCCGAGTATTGGGTCCTGCACGAACATGAAGACGAAAATCGTCAGCAGCGTGCCGCCCTGCGAGATCGGCAGCGCGAAAGCGTCGCCGATAAACCCGCCGACCGGCTCCAGCTCGCCGGTCATCATCGCGATGACCTGGCCGGTCGCGGTACGATCGAAATGATGCAGCGGAAACCGCAGCACCCGCTCGTAAAGCTGATAGCGCAGACGGCGCAGCATGCGCTCGCCGACTTGTCCCTTCCTCACGTTCAGATGAAGTTTGAACCACCCATTTATCAAAACGAGAGCGAAGAATATGCAGCACAACACCAGAAGATAGGGGATCTGATCGAAATCCCATCCCATGAACTTTTGCGGGAAATCCTTGCCGGAAATGGCACGATTGACGATCAGCTTCGGTAAATCCAAGGAATAGTAGAGGAACGGAAAAGAAACGAGTGTGACGACAACCAGGTAAATCTGCTCTGGCAGGCTGTGATGCAGGATGTAGCCATAGATCGAGGAAGCGAGGCCGTCCGTGCCGCTTTGCGGCAACAGGCGACGCACCGACGAAGGAAGCGGCGGCCACGCCGATTTTAGGGACGCGGCGATGGTACGCAGAAATCGCATGGGTTGTCCTCTAGTCTTGGGCACGGCGAGGCGATCCAGCTTCACGCATCAACCTGCCCAATCGGTCCTATTTCTGGGCAAATAGTCGCGCGGCCGGAGGTGCGGGAGAGGCTTTCCAGGTATCTCCGCATGATCGCGGCCGCGCCCTCCGTGGGAGCGAATAGCGGCTCCAATCGGAACCTTTTGCCGCCGTTGCGCGTCCTCTTGGGCGAGTTGTGAATTGCCTTCGGATCGCCGGAAATGATCTTCAGCCGTACCCGATGGAGCCTGACAGGCGCAGTCTGGGCCGCTCTGATCCTCGCTCCAACATTGTGCAGTGCCCAACCGTCGGGCGAGACCGGTCCTACGGGCGGCTCAAATCTCACGCGACAGACGCAGAACGAGATCGACATTGCACTGCCTAGTCTCGCACCGCTCGTCGAACGCGTCACGCCAGCCGTCGTCAACATTTCAGTCGAGTTGAAGGAACAGGCGGCGACCCAGGGCGAAGAAAATAGAGGGAATGAGAGTGCCTCGCCATATGGGCCGAGCAACACGCCTTTCGATCAGTTCCTCAAGCGCTTTTTCGAACAACCGTTTCAATTCCGCAATCCTGCGGAAAAAGTCATGGCGCTCGGCTCCGGGTTCATTATCGACCCCGCCGGCTATATTGTAAGCAACAACCATGTCGTCGCCAACGCCGACAAGGTGACGGTAATCTCTCAGGACAACACTCCTCACTCGGCCAAGGTGATCGGCCGCGACGAGAAGACCGACATCGCCCTCCTCAAGATCGATACCAACCAAAAGCTTCCCTACGTGACATGGGGTAACAGCGATGATGCCAAGGTGGGTGATTGGGTGGTCGCGGTCGGTAATCCATTCGGTCTCGGCGGCTCGGTGACCGCCGGGATCATCTCTGCCCTCGGGAGAAACATCAGTGAGGGCCCCTATGACGATTTCCTGCAGATCGATGCGCCGATCAACCGCGGCAACTCCGGCGGACCAACATTCAATCTTCATGGCCAAGTGATCGGCATCAATACCGCCATTTACTCGCCTTCGGGCGGCTCGGTCGGGATCGGGTTCGCCGTTCCCTCGAACATCGCAAAGCACGTAGTCATCCAGCTCAAGGAGCATGGCCATGTGACCTGGGGCTGGCTCGGGGTAGCCATTCAAAACGTCACGCCGACGATCGCCAAGAGCCTTGGACTCGACCCGGATAACCCGACCGGCGCGCTCGTCGCCTCGGTCACCCCAGACAGCCCGGCCGCCAAGGCCGGCATCAAGCAAGGCGACGTGATCACCGCCGCAGGCGGTCACGACATCAAAACCGTGCACGAGCTCCCGCGCCTTGTCGCGTCCACGCCGGTCGGCAGCGAGCTCCAGTTGACGATCGTGCGCGACGGAAAACAAAAGACTGTCGAGGCCTCGATCGGCGAGATGCCTCAGAGCGTGGCTTCTGCAGACCGTGAGGCTGCGCAGCCCGGCAGCGGCAAAGCCGCCAACGCGCTCGGCATGCAGCTTCTCCCGCTTGATCCCATGCAGCTTCTCCCGCTTGATCCGCAGCTGCGCAAGGAATTGAAGGTGCCAAAGGATCTGGACGGGGTAGTGGTCGGCCAGGTCGCGAGCGGCAGCCCGGCGGGCGATCTCGGAATTCAGCCGGGTGACGTGATCGTATCGGTTGATCAAAAACCGGTGACCACTCCCGAAAGTGCGGCAGCTCAGTTAAAGGAGGCGGCGGCTCAAGGCAACGTGCTCTTGCTGCTCAACCGCCACGGGATGAGCCAGTTCGTCGGCTTGTCGGTAGAGAACAACAGAACCGCAGGCAGTAGCCGTAGCCGCTAAGTGGGCGACAATCTCGCCCGTCCGTGGTGGAGATTCGCGCTGAGTTGGCCTCGCACAATCTCCGAGGCCGCCCAAATCGATCACGGTAAGACCGAGTTGGTACGCGCGGCTGAGCGGTATCGACAGTGATCGATTCGAGGAACTCGTCCACGAAAGATCTCCAGCATGCGACCCAATCACGGGTGAGCGTCCGGTCTTTTAATTACGTTAAAAAACCGGATTGCCCTCTTGCGCGATGCCAAAAATGGCACATATTGTGCCACTCGTCATTTTGCCTCCACTACTATGGTTAATTAATTCGGAAAGCTAATCCTTTTATCTTTGCGCAGGGCGATCACTTCAGACTTCCAAGAGAACCTGCGAGTTTACTAGACGGCTTCGCTCGCCCCTGCTATTATTAGTACAATGACGCCGGGCACGCGCGGGCGGATTAGCGGCGCCGAGCATTAACACATTCCCGTTCGAAATGCAGCTAAGACTCTTCCGACATTTCGTTCCGGTTTCGGTCTTGCTTCTCGCATCATCGGATGCCTTGTTGATTACTGGTGCCTTTTATCAACTCTTATCCAGTTCAGAGGTTGGCACACCCATAATCCTTGGTGCTTCCGGCTTCAGCGCTCAATTCTCCGCCGGATTATCCGTTGCCACCGTGACCACGATGCTTTCCGTCGGGTTGTATGGGCAGCAGAGTTTTACGGATTTCCGACTCCTGTTTAGCAAGATAGTTGTCGCCTCGATACTTGTGTGGACGCTTGTCTCACTTTCGGCCACATATTGGCGCGAGGGCCTTGATCAACTTACCGACTTCGTCAATTTTCCGCTGAAGGCGACGTTGATCTGGCTGGTCTGTGTGTCGGTAACGCGCGGAACGTTCTCGGTGACCCTTGGGCGTGGTCTGCTGAAACGGCGCGTACTCGTGCTAGGCAATGGCACCCAGGCGGCTCGAATCGCCAAGCTTGTCGAAACCGGGCACAATGAGCATTTCATCCCGGTATCGTTCGTCGACCTGCCCGACCGGACCACTCAATATCGAACGGAAACTCTCGATTGGTCGGCTACCGAGTCGGACGGCCTATTGGAGATGGGTTACCGGCTCGGCGCAACCGAAATCGTAGTGGCGGCCGATGATCGACGTGGACTGCCTGTGCGCGAACTGCTGCACTGCAAACTTGCCGGCATCAAGGTGACCGATTTTCTCGACTTTTGGGAGCGCGAGACGAGGACCGTCGACCTTGAAGCGCTGAAGCCGAGCTGGTTATTCTACTCGGACGGTTTCCGGTGCGGTCCGGTCGACGAGTTTTTGAAACGCGCGTTCGACATCGTGGTGAGCTCGAGTTTACTGGCTCTGACACTGCCGCTGCTGGCTGTGACGGCGTGTTTGATCAAGCTCGAAAGCCCGGGGCCGGTCCTCTACCGTCAAGAAAGGGTAGGATTGCACGGTCGTGTTTTCACGATCATGAAATTCCGCAGTATGCGGGTCGATGCCGAGACCGACGGCCGTCCTCGTTGGGCGGCGAAATGTGATCCCCGGGTTACACAAGTGGGAGCAATTATCCGTAAACTTCGCATCGACGAACTCGCTCAGATCCTGAATGTCTTGCGCGGAGACATGAGTTTTGTCGGGCCCCGCCCGGAGCGCCCCTTTTTTGTAGCCGATCTCGCCAAATCAATTCCCTATTATGCCGAGCGCCACTGGGCCAGGCCGGGGATCACCGGTTGGGCGCAAATCAACTTCCCCTACGGCGCCTCGACAGAAGACGCCCGTCGCAAACTGACCTATGATCTTTATTACATAAAAAATCGAAGCTTCTTTCTAGACGTTCTGATATTGCTACAGACTGTCCGAGTGATCTTTTGGAATCAGGGAGCGAGATAAGAACTTGCATCTCGACCTTTTCGTCAAGGAGACAGTATACTCGGGATGCGCCTTGGCCTTCCTCGCGCTGATCGTGCTGATGGTCTTGCAGGGTCGCACCAGCAGAGCCGGTGCAGCAATCCTAGTTTGCTGCATCGCCTCGCTGATCTGGGCGAGTGCGACCGCCGCCACCGCACCGATCGCCGTATTGAGCTCCTTGGACAGCTTCAGGCTTTCGGCTTGGTTATTGTTCGCGGTAGCACTCGTCACCATACGCGCCAGTGACGGTTCCGGTCTCGGGCGTGCCTACCTCTTCGGGGCGGTCAGCTTCTGCCTGGCTGCGATTGTCGAAGATCTATGGACGCTCGTCGTCAGTCCGGATGCCACGGCTCTCTACACCTCGCAGCTGCTGATCCGTATCGGGTTTGGAGTTGCTGGACTGCTGACGATCGAGAATTTCTGGCGCAACACAGAACCTGAACGGCGATGGCACGTCTGGCCGCTGTGCGTCGCGATCGGCGGGTTGTTCGCGTACGAGCTGTTTCTGTTTTCCGATGCCTTCATCACCCGTGGCCGCGTCGATACCGGTCTCGCCCTTGGCCGCCCGATCGTCTCGGCGTTCATGGCCCCTCTACTCGCCTTGGCCATGGCCCGCAATCGGGAATGGCGGGTCGATATCCACGTGTCCCGACACGTCGTGCTGCACACGGCGACTTTGGTTTCGAGCGGCTGCTTCCTGGTTGCCGTGGCCGTCGTCGCCATATTGCTGCGCGGGTTTGGCGGCGACTGGGGGTTGGTGCTTCAACTCGCGATGTTATTCGGCAGCATTGTTGTCCTCGCCACCGTGCTCTCGTCGGGGAGCGTCCGCCGTCGGCTCAAATTTCTGATCTCGCGCAATTTTTATACGCATCGTTATGATTACCGTGTCGAGTGGCTGAAGTTCATCGAGCTGGTCTCCGAGCCGAAGGTCGGAGAGGAACTCTCGGTGAGGATCATCCGCGCTTTGGCCGAATTCGTCGACAGCCCGGCCGGGGTACTGTGGTCGCTGAGTCGCGGCATCGGATATTATCCGACAGCGGCATGGAAGGAGCCCATCCCCGGTGACTGCAAGGTGCCGATCGATGACCCGTTCGTTTTTGGGTTCCAGAACGGCAGCTGGATTCAAGCTCGCAGCTCGGAAGCCGAAGAGAATACATGGCCGATTGCGTCCGACCCGATCGCTTCCGATAAGGCGTGGTTGGCCGTACCTTTATCGCATCGCACGGAAGTTATCGGCTTCGTCGTGCTCGATCGCGCAACCCACATGATCAACCCTGATTGGGAGGCGTTCGATCTGTTGCGCGCGGCCGGTAGGCAAGCAGCCAGCTATCTCGCCGAAGAGCGCTCGACAAAGGTTTTGCGCGATTCCGAACTGCTGACGGAATACAGCAGGCGTTTCGCTTTCGTGGTCCATGACATCAAAAATTTGGCGAGCCAGCTCAATTTGATCGTGTCGAACGCAGCGAGGCATATCGGCGACCCCGAGTTTCAGCGAGACATGCTCAAGACCGTCGAAGATTCGGTCGCGCGAATGAACAATCTTCTCAGCCAACTCAAGGCTGATGCGGCGCCGCCCCCGCCTCGCCTGCTCAACCCGAACCTCGTCATCAGCGCGGTCGCCGCGGAGTTCGCCGATGCTCCGGTGGCGGTCGAAGCCCGCGACGAAATCGGCACGTGCGCGGTAACAATCGACCCGGAGCGTCTCAGATCCGCTCTTACCCACCTCGTCCAAAACGCAGTGGACGTCTCATGTACCGGCGATCGGGTGATCATTTCCTCGCGCCGCTTCGGAACTCGGCTCTTGATCGAAGTCACCGACAATGGTCCCGGGATGGACGATGCGTTCATTCGTGACGAGCTGTTCCTGCCGTTTCGCTCGACAAAGTCGGGCGGTTATGGGATCGGAGCCTTTCAGACCCGCGAGCTCATCCGCATGGCGGGCGGTGATCTCGAGGTAATTTCTGAAAAAGGGTTTGGCACTAGGATGCGGATTATCTTACCCCTGGTCTCAGAAAGAGAGCCGGCGAGATCCTCCGCCGTGACCTGAACGAAATGCCGCCCAATCCTAAATCCTTGCTGCTGGTCGACGATGACACGGGGCTACTGCGCCAACTGCGCTGGGCCTTTTCGGATCACAAGGTGTTCCCGGCCGGAACGCGCCAGGAGGCGATCGATTTCGTCAGAAGGGAACCGATTCCAGTAGCCATCGTCGATCTTGGACTACCTCCCGATCCGGACGGAGCCTCCGAGGGGCTGGCGACGTTGACCGAAATTATCGCGATTGCGCCTGCGACAAAGGTCGTCATCGCGACCGGCAACGAAACTCGCGAACACGCATTGCGGGCAATCGCTCTCGGCGCCTATGACTTCTACCAGAAGCCGATCGACATCGACGTGCTCCAGCTGATCGTCAGCCGAGCGGAACGAATGTTCCAGCTCGAGGACGAGAACCGTCGGCTTGCCGAAGTCGCTCAAACCTCTCCGGTGGACGGCATCATCGCGAGCAGCCCGGAAATGCTACGGGTGCTGCGCAATCTGGAAAAGATAGCGCCGACGGACGTTACGGTATTGCTGCTGGGCGAGAGCGGTACCGGCAAGGAATTGCTGGCTCAGGCGGTGCATAAGATGAGCCGCCGGTCCGGCCGGCCATTCGTTCCGATCAACTGCGCAGCCATTCCCGAGACCCTGCTCGAAAGTGAGCTCTTCGGTCACGAAAAAGGCGCCTTCACCGGTGCGCTGAGGCAGAACATTGGTAGAATCGAAAGTGCCGATCGCGGCACTCTGTTTCTGGACGAAATCGGCGATGTCCCGTTGCCGATGCAAGTCAAGTTGCTGCGGTTCTTGCAGGACCAGGTCGTCGAGCGCGTTGGCGGTCGAAAGCCGATACAGGTCGATGTTCGGATCGTTTGTGCAACAAACCAGGACCTCGATCGCATGATGGCCGAGGGCCGCTTTCGCGAGGACCTCTACTACCGGTTGAATGAGGTCACGGTTCGGGTGCCCCCGCTGCGCGAGCGGCTTGGGGATACGGTGGTTTTGGCCAGTTTCTTTCTCCGGCGGTTCGCCTCGGAATACGGCCGCCCGGTTCGCGGCTTCGCCTCTGCGGCACTTGCAGCGATAAAGGACTACGGCTGGCCGGGCAATGTCCGCGAGCTCGAAAATCGTGTGAAGCGCGGGGTCGTAATGGCTGACGCCGCGCTGCTCTCGCCTTCCGATCTCGACCTTTCGGCGCAAGGAGAAGAGCTGCAATCCCTTGGCATTCGGGCCGCCCGAGCCCGCGCCGAGCGGGAGGTGCTCCAACTCGCTCTTGCCCAGGCCGGGTCCAATCTGTCGAAAGCGGCAAAACTGCTCGGGATCAGCCGGCCCACGCTGTACGATTTGATGCAGCAACACCAGATCGGCCTCGATGCGTGACGGTGGTTTGCAAGAAAGGGAACGCAATGCCCCAGGGTCGTAGGCGCTGTCCGTGGCGCTCCATAGTTTTCGCCTCCGCCGTCGCTATATTCGCTTGTCCTGCCGCCTACGCCAAAGATTCCACCGCCTCGGTCAAGGACGCCGAACAATATATCGCGAAGGGAAACCTCAAGGCCGCTGAAATCGAGCTGCGCAACGCCATCCGCGAAGCGCCGCAAGACCCGGTTCTTCATGCCAGACTGGCCGACGTGTATTTACAACTCGCAGACCCGGCATCTGCGGAGCGCGAAGCACGAGCCGCCCGCGAACGCAATGGCGACGAGGCAGACTACATATCGGCGCTGATGGACGCCCTGTTGCGTCAGGAGAAATTTGCGGATCTCCTGGACCTGGTCAAGCCGGGCGATCGCGGTCCGGCGCTCGAGAGCAAGGTCAGAACGGCGCTCGGTACCGCGGAAGCCGGGCTGCACGATCGGGAGAAGGCTGAGGCTCTGCTTCGCGAAGCGGTCAAGCTCGATCCCACTGCCGTCCGCCCCAAAATTCAGCTTGCACGCCTGTTGACGGGGACGAAACCCGAGGAGGCTGACAAGTTTATCGATGAAGCTATCGCCGCCAATCCACGATCGGCCGAAGCTCTTCAAGTGAAGGGAGAGATGCTGCGCAGCCGAGGTGACCAGGATGGCGCCGTTCGCCTTTTCGACGAGGCGCTGAAAATTGATCCGAAAAACTTGCTGGCGCATTTGAGCCGTGCCAACGTCAATATCACGCTCGGCAAATACAAGCTGGCGGACGAGGATCTTGATCCCATCCTCAAGTCCTTTCCCAACAATTTCATGGCGAATTACCTCCGGGGATTGGAGCTCGCCAAAAAGCAGGACTTTGCTGCGGCAGACCGCATATTCGATCGCATCAGCCCTGCCTTCTCGGTGTTCTGGGCAGGGTATTACCTACAGGGCGCGACGAAACTCGCCCTCGGACAATCCGCCCAGGCGGAAGCGCTACTGGCCAAATATCTCACCCGCGTTCCCGATGATCTGAAAGCAGCCCGGCTGATCGCCACCGCAGCTCTAAAACAGCGGTCTCCGTCTCGGGCAATCGAGTATCTCAAACCAATCGTCGACAAAGTTCCACCGGACGCGGCGCTTCTGACCCTTCTCGGCAATGCCTATATGGCGGAAGGCAAGCCCGACCTCGCTTTACAGCAATTCGAAAAGGCTGCCGCTCTCGATCCCGACAATCCTGCCATCAAGACCCGGGTCGGCATTTCCGAAATCGATACCGGGCAGGGGCAGCGGGGGTTGAGCACACTCGAGCAAGTATTTGCGACCGAAGCCGGCGCGGCCGTTGCCGGTCCGACGCTCGTATTGACTGAGCTGCGTGCCAAGCGTCTCGACAAGGCGGCCGAGGTGGCCAGCTCCTTGGTCAAAAGAGACGCCAAGAACCCTCTATACTTCACCTTGCTCGGAATCGTCCGCGTCGCTCAGCGGGATTATCCGGCCGCCGAGGATTCGTTCCGCGCCGCGCTCGCCATCAACCCTGAGTTTCCCGCGGCCACTCGCGATCTGGCGCAGCTATACGTTGCAACCGGCCGCAGCGACGATGCCAAGAAAGTATACAACAGCCTGCTCGCAAAGAAAGCTGATGATGTGACCGCCCTTCTCGGGCTCTCGGACATCTACATTTCCGAGAAAAAATGGCCGGAGGCCACCGACGCAATCAACCGGGCGCGTTCGGCGGCAAAAAACGATCCGTCACCCGGGCTCAAGCTGGTGGGCGTGTACGAATCTCGTCAGGACTGGACAAGCGCGAAAAGCGTGGCGTCAGAACTCGCCGCGCAATTTCCGGAGGATATCAACGTCCTCGAAGCCGAGGCGAGAGCCCAATACGGCGCCGGCGATGTGGACGGCGCTGTGTCGAGCTACAAGCGAGCTCACGATCTGGCGCCGAATTCGATCCCGATCTTGTCTCGATACCTCTCCTTGCTCAACGAAAAAAAATATTTCCTCGAGGCGCGCGGTGTATTGCAAGATGCTATTGCCCGCGACCCCCGCAACGCGTCCTTGAAAGCCGACCTGATCCGGGTCGAAGGCGAAATGAACGGAGTGGACGCCGCAGTAGCTAAGGCCCAAGCCTTGGCGAAGGACGACCCCAACAACAACGTCTACTATCTGGTAGCCGCTGAGCTCTATGAAAAGGCAGCACGGACACCGGATGCGATAGCGATGCTCGATAAGGCCGTTGCGGCGAGGCCATCGGACGATGCCTTGATAACCGCGCTGGCGCAACTCCATCGCCGCACGGGAGATCTGGGCAAGGCAGAAGAAGTTTTGGCCAGGCGGCTGAAGGCTGATCCGAAGGATACCGCGATAAAGACGGCGCTGGCGTCGTTGTACGTGGCGACCGGGCGAATCGCGGAAGCCAAGAAGATCTACATCGAGCTCAATTCGCAGCGGCCAGACGAAGCGACACCTTTACTGGGCCTCGCCGAAGTCGCAGCTAAGGAAAAGAACTGGTCGGAGGCGATGGATTACGTCAACCGCGCACGCGCCGCCGACACCAAATGATCCGGTCCCCGAGATTGCGCTCGTCAACTTGCAGGCGTCGCAGCAGAACTGGAAGGACGCGGTAGCCGCGGCAAACGATGTCGCCGAGCGATTTCCCGCCAATCCTGAAGCTCTCGACGCCAAAGGACGGGCTCAAATAGCAACAGGGGACAAAGAAGGCGCGACCGCCACCTACAAACGTATCTACGAACTCGTGCCCAATTCCCTGCCGGTGCTGTCGCGCTATCTTGCCTTGCTCAATTCGGCGAAGAACTTTTCCGAGGCGCGAACCGTCCTGCAGGCCGCCCTCGCCCGCGATCCCAAGAACAGCCAGTTGAAAGGCGACCTGATCCGTGTCGAAGCGGAGATCAAAGGTTTGGAGGCGGGCCTCGCAAAAGCGCGCGCCTTTGCCCAGGAGGATCCAGAGAGCCCCGTTTACGACATGGTTTCGGCAGAACTATTGGAGAAGGCTGGACGCAGCGCGGACGCCATCATGCTGCTCGAGAAAGCCGTCGCCGCGCAGCCGTCGCAGGATAATCTCGTCGGGACGCTGGCCCAACTCTATGCTCGCACCGGCGAACTTGGCAAGGCCGAGGCCGTCTTGAATTCCCGCTTGAAGATGGAACCGAAGGATCTGGCAATTCGCTCGACTTTGGCTTCGATCTACTTGGAGCAAAAGAAATACGATAATGCAATTGACGAATACACGCGCATCACCACCGACCGTCCGGCCGACTCTGCGGCGCTGAACAATTTGGCTTGGCTTTATCAGCAGAAGGGCGACCTGGTGAAAGCGCGTGGCCTGGCCGAACGCGCCACCGCAGCCTCTCCTCGTGTGCCGCAGATCGATGATACTCTGGGGTGGATCTTGCTAGCTCAGGGCGATGCGCAGAAAGCACTTACCCTGCTTAGCGCTGCCAGCCTGTCGGCGCCTGGCAATCCGGATATCCAATATCACCTGGCAGTCGCCCTTCATCGGGTTGGCCGTCAGGCTGATGCTCAGGCGACCCTCGAAAACTTGCTCGGCTCCGGCGCGTCGTTCTCCGACAAGGCCGAGGCGGAAAAGCTGTTGCAGGAGCTGAAGCGGAGCTGAACTGCTCCGCTACCGAGCGGCATCGATCTCCTGCAGCAGCCCCCGCAATTCCCGAGCGAGCCCCGGTGCGGGCGCCGTGCGGCGAGCGGGCGCCTCGGCATATCCGGCTAGAGGGGTTGCCGAGCCCACATCCTCCGGCGCCGCGCTCAACCGGCGGAGCACTGCGGTCAGCTCCTCGATCGCGGCTTGCAGTTCCGGAAACGAATCCGCACCCGCCATTTTGTCGTCATCGGCGGGCCTGTGCTGCGCGGCGGCCGAACGCATCGTTGTCTCGAGCGCCTCTACGGATGTGCGCATCGCGGCTTCGAGCGCTTGAGTAATCTCCGACAATCGGCTGACAGCATTGGACAAGGGAAGATGTCCCTGCTCGAAGGCTGCGATCAGCCGTTCAGGAAATCGAGCCGGCAATTCGCCGATTGTGTCGTCTGCCACCGGACGGTCGTGACGCGACTCGAGCAACGACACGACGCGGCGCAGAAGGCCGATCTCTTCGGGTTCGACGGCTAGCTGAGCAATAGTCTCGAGCAACGGCTCAGCTGTGACATCGATGGCAATCCTGCCGAGCGCAGCGAGGAGAAGCAGACCGGCGACGATCAAAATCGCGGATACCGTCGGGATCACGCCGGTTTGAAATGGCAAGGCTCCATGGTTTTGCGCTATGCCGAGCCCGACTATTCCGACGAGCACGATCAGAACACTAAGGAAATGGCTGCGGGCCAAGCAGATATAGTTACGCCGGGCAATCTCCCTCCTCGCCTCGTCCGCGGTAAACGGGGCCGGGAGGACGACGCTATCATCCGCGCTCTCCGGCCCTGGCTGCGCTGAGCGCGTTGCAAGTCGCCTGAACTCGTTTGTACCAAGCGCGGCGATCCAGTCGTGCCAGGCTGGCGTTCGGTCAAGTGCAGCGCGGCCCAGATGGTGGCGCATCCACATCATACTGGCAACCAAGTTTGTGGTCGTCAGCAACATCGCGCCAAGGCCGTACACGCCAAGGGCGCCGACCGCGAGCACGGGCAGATGCGGTATCAGGATCGTTCCGATGTCGGAGCCCGGCGCGTTCATCCCCTCGGCGACTGCCAAGGCGGTCGCCAAACCGATCGCGCCGATCGCACTCGACAAAATTATGATCCACGTTGGCATCGACGGTCCTCCGCAGCCGGCCATCGGGCCTGTCCGCAGCTATTGTGTAAGCATGCTCGCCGGTTCGGAGCCAGCGTTTCAGGTCCCGGCCGGACGGCCACGAGGCATATTACACTTGCCGCGCGACTGGCAGTCTATCAAACCGCCGATAAAAATCTTCTATTCAGCGGCGATCGCTCCGCGCGGCTCTGATACCGGCGTCAGCCACCGCTCGCTCGTGCCTTCGCCCAGCTGTCGCGCAGCCCCACGGTGCGGTTGAAGACGAGGTGGTTCGGGGTGCTGTCGAGATCGGCACAGAAGTAGCCGTGCCGCTCGAACTGAACCGCCTCTCCCCGCACCGCAGCAACCAGAGCGGGTTCTACTCGGCTCTGGGTCAAGATCTCGAGTGAGTGCGGATTGAGATCGGCAAGGAGATCGCCGCTAGCGCCGGGATCGGGCGCGTTGAAAAGCGGGTGGTAAAGCCGGATTTCGGCCGGCACAGCGTGCGTTGCCGAGACCCAATGCAAAGTCGCCCTGACCTTGCGCCCGTCGGGAGCATTGCCGCCGCGCGTCGCCGGATCATAGGTGCATATCAGCTCCACGACCTCGCCTGCCGCATTTTTCACTGCCTCACGGCAGGTGATCAAATAGCCATACCGCAGTCTTACTTCCCGCCCTGGCGAGAGCCGGTAGAAACTCCGGGACGGGTATTCCATAAAATCCTCGGCTTCGACGTAGAGCTCGCGCCCAAAGGGAATGCGGCGCGTACCGGCATCCGGGTCCTCGGGATTGTTGATAGCAGTCAGCTCCTCGATGACCCCACCGGGATAATTGTCGATTACGAGCTTCAGTGGGCGCAGCACCGCCATCCGGCGCTGGGAGGTCTTGTTCAGGCACTCGCGGATTGCGTGCTCGAACATTGCGACATCGACAACGCTGCTCGCCCGCGCGACCCCTACCGAGCGCACGAAATCACGAATGGCCGCCGGGGGCACGCCACGGCGCCGCAGCGCCGCCAATGTCGGCATCCGCGGATCGTCCCAGCCGCTGACCCGGCCCTGCCGCACCAGCTCCGTCAGGAAACGTTTCGACAGCACCGTGAAATTCAGGTTGAGCCGGGCGAATTCGTACTGCCGCGGCCGCGACGGCACCGGCAGATTTTCGATCAGCCAATCGTAGAGCGGACGATGGTCCTCGAATTCGAGCGTGCACAGGGAATATGTCACACCCTCGATCGCATCCGACTGGCCATGAGCGAAGTCGTAAGTCGGGTAAATGCACCATTTGGTTCCGGTGCGGGGATGCTCCGCATGCAGGATGCGATAGAGCACCGGGTCGCGCAAATTGATGTTGCCGGCCGCCATGTCGATCTTCGCCCGCAACACACGCGCGCCGTTGGGGAACTCGCCGTCCCGCATGCGGCGGAACAGATCGAGATTTTCATCTATCGACCTGTCGCGGTAGGGGCTGTTGCGCCCGGGCTCGGTCAGGCTGCCCCGCATCGCCCGCATCTCTTCGGCCGGCAGATCATCGACATAGGCCTTGCCGGCGCGGATCAGGTGCTCGGCCCAGTCATAGAGTTGCTCGAAATAATCGGACGCGTAGTAGAGGTGCGGACCCCATTCGAAGCCGAGCCAGTGCACGTCGTGCTTGATCGAATCGATGTACTCCTGCTCCTCCTTGGTCGGGTTGGTGTCGTCGAAGCGCAGATGGCAGCGGCCGCCGTATTCCTGCGCCACGCCGAAGTTCAAGCAGATCGCCTTGGCGTGCCCGATGTGGAGATAGCCATTGGGCTCCGGGGGAAAGCGGGTCACTATCTCGGTGTTGCGCCCGGCAGCAATATCGGCGTCGATGATGTCCCGGATAAAGTCGCGACCCGGCCTGCGCCGCAGCGGTTTCTTTTGTCATCACATTTCCCGGTGTCGTCACGCCTGCCTATGTGGCGCATCCCGGCGCGGCTGCCAAGCCCGACTTGGACAGTGGCGCCGGTTTTCGTCATGCAGAATGGCAGAAATACTGAGGGTTGGTAAAATCGGGCGAGCAGTGCGGTGCTAAATTCTTCTGCATATCGCTATAAATTGGTTGACTCGATCGGTGATGTGCGAATGCTAACGTCATGTTCGCCCGCGATAAGCGCATCGGCCCCTACACCTACGTCTACCTGGTCGAGAACGTGCGCGAGAATGGTCGCACCAAGCAGCGCATCATTGCCAATCTCGGGCGCAGGGAAGTGGTCGTCGCGCGTGGCGATCTCGACCGGCTGGCGCGCTCGGTCGCCCGGCTGGCGCAGCGTTCGATGGTGCTGTCGCTGGTCGAGGGTGAGGCCCCGCCCAATGCGGTGTGCCGGCGGATCGGACCGGCGCTGCGGTTCGAGCGGCTGTGGCAGGAGGTTGGCTGCCGCGCGGTATTGGAGGAACTGGCTGGACAACGCCAGTTCGAGTTTGCCGCCGAGCGCGGCATCTTCCTGACGGTGCTCCACCGGTTGTTTGTGTCGGGCTCGGACCGGGCCGCGGAAAAGTGGCGTGCCGACTACCGCATCGACGGCACTGAGGGGCTGCAGCTGCACCATCTCTACCGCATCATGACGTGGCTGGGTGAGCCGCTGGTAGATCAGAGCGGGGCCAGCGAGTTGGCGCCGCGCTGCCGCAAGGATCTCGTGGAAGAGGAGCTGTTTGCCCGCCGGCGCGACCTGTTTGCCGAGCTCAGCGTCGTCTTCATGGATACCACCAGCCTGTCCTTCGAGGGACAGGGCGGCGCGGAGCTCGGCCGCCGCGGCCACTCGAAAGACTACCGCCCGGATCTCCATCAGATGATCGTCGGGCTGGTCATGGATCAGGACGGAAGGCCGCTGTGCTCCGAGCTGTGGCCCGGCAATACGGCCGATGTGACCACACTCTTGCCGGTCGTCGACCGGTTGCGCGCGCGGTTTGGTGTCGGCCGCATCTGCATTGTCGCCGACCGCGGCATGATCAGCGCCCAGACCATTGCCGCGCTCGAGCAACGCAAACTCGAATACATCCTCGGCGTGCGCGAGCGCAGCACTGCCGAGGTACGCAGCACCGTCATTGACGATCAGACGCCCTTCGTCCCATTGGTCGTGCCGCGGGCTTCCGGCGTTCTTACCGAGCTCGAGGCCAAGCAGGTCAAGATCGGCGATCGACGCTACATTGTTTGCCGCAATCTCGCCGAGGCCCGGCGCGATGCCGAGCAGCGCGCCACCATCCTCGACGGGCTGCGCGCCAAGCTCGCCCAAGGCGACAAGGCGCTCGTCGGCAACAGCGGTTTCCGCCGCTATCTCAAGACCGTCTCGGCCGAGCACTTCGCCATCGATGAGACGCGGGTCGCCGAAGACGCGCGCTTCGATGGCCTTTACGTGCTGCGGACCAATACCAAGATCACCCCGCTGCAGGCCCTGCTGCGCTACCGCGACCTACTGCGGGTCGAGCAGTTGTTCCGCCAGGCCAAGGCCGTGCTTGCCACTCGCCCAATCTACCACAGCAGCGACATGGCCATTCGCGGCCATGTCTTCTGCTCCTTCCTCGCGCTACTGCTCGCCAAGGAACTCGAAGATCGGCTCCACCGGCATGGGGTTGCCGCCGAATGGGGCGACATCCTGCGCGATCTCGACCGATTGCAGGAAATCGAGCTCGAGCAGGACGGCAAGCGCTTCCTGTTGCGCACCCCGACCACCGGCGTCGCCGGTAAGCTCTTTCAGGCGGTCGGCGTCGCCCTACCGCCCAATGTTCAGGAACTCCCCCTGCCCGCGTCGCAATCACCCGCCTAACCCCGGCGCCAACACCGGCGCGTGGTGCTAAGACCGCCTCACGCTTCCGTAAGGCATTGAACTTATGTATCTTTCTCCAAACCGGTGTTTAAGTCGGGCCAAGGCGCTCACTTGGTCGTTCCGGGACGGCCTGTAAGGGCCGAGCCCGGAACCTATGAACACCGGCCGGTGCCTAATTCCCAGAGGCCCGTGTTCTTGGATTCCGGGCTCGCGGGCGACGCCCGCGCCCCGGCATAAAAGGGATTTCTCCAGCCGGCGGCGGGATTCGCGATCCGGAGAGGCTGCCGGCGGCTGCTAGGTGCGGGGAGCGCCGAGATGCCGGTGAAAGAAATTAAAGACCTTGTGCCAGCCGTCGACCGCCTGCTCTGGGCGATAATTCGGGCGATACCAGGCGAAAAATGCGTGGCCGGCGCCGTCGTAGCGGTGGAACTCGTAGGTCTTGCCGTGACGCTTCAGCGCCTCCTCGGTCTTGTCGACATGTTCAGGCGTCGGGTTGGGGTCTTCATTCCCGAACAGGCCCAACAGCGGGCAATTGATCCCCTCGGTCAGGTCGATCGGCGCCACCGGCTGCGCCTTTGTCAGCCGCGACTTGGCGTCGACGACGACATTGCCGCCCCAGCAATCGACCGCGGCCTGGATCAGATGGGACAGCTTGCAGGCCGCCAGATAGGTCTGCCGGCCGCCGGAGCAAAAGCCGATCACGCCGACCTTGCCGCTGGCATGCGGTTGCGAGCGCAAAAAGTCGATGGCTCCGGTCACATCGCCGAGCATCTGCTCATCCGGAACACCGCCGGCCTCACGCACCTTGGCGACGACCGCCTCCTCGGCGCCGTCACCGACCCGGAAATAGAGGCTCGGCGCCACGGCGGCATAGCCGTGATGGGCGAATTTGCGGGAGACTTCGCAGGTCCATTCGTCCCAGCCCGGCATGTGGTGGATCACGACGACGCCGGGATGCGGCCCCGCATTGGTCGGATGCGCATAATACGCATCGCCGCGGTCGCCGCCATGCCCGCGATAGGTCGCCATCCCCGCTTGTATGTTCCGAAATGCCATGTTGATCCTCCCTGCAAAATGCCGGCGGCTCTCTTGGCACCGAACCCCGGCAAAAGCAAGCCGGACATCCAAACCCGCCGTCGCTCGCGCTTGACATTGCGCGCGCGCCGTCACGACCCTTGTTCGATCGGCTGAGCGAATAGGAGACCGATGATGACCGGAGCGCTGGAGCGCGTTCGCGTGCTCGATTTCACGACCACGATCGCGGGTCCGCACTGCACGCGGCTGTTGGCCGATCTCGGCGCCGAGGTGATCAAGATCGAGGCGCCGGAGGGCGACATGATGCGCACGCGCCCGCCGCTGCGCAACGGCGCCAGCACCAGCTTTGGACAGCTCAATGCCGGGAAAAAGAGCATCGTCCTCGATCTCAAGACGCCGCCGGCGGTCGAGGCGGTTCGCCGGCTCGTGGCCACCGCCGATGTCGTTGTCGAGAATTTTCGGCCGGGGGTCATGCGCCGCTTCGGCCTCGATTACGAGGCTCTCGCGCCTATCAAGCCCGAGCTGATCTACTGCGCGATTTCCGGCTATGGACAGACGGGCCCTTCCTCGCAGTTGCCGGCCTATGCGCCGGTCATCCATGCCGCCTCCGGCTACGATCTGGCGCATATGGCTTATCAGGGGGAAGAACGCCGGCCGGATTACTGCGGCATCTACATCGCGGACGTGCTGACCGGCACCTATGCCTTCGGCGCGATCACGACGGCGCTTTACCATCGCCAGTTGACCGGCCGCGGACAGATGATCGACGTCTCGATGCTCGAAAGCATGCTGAGCCTGACATTGAGCGAGATCCAGTCGGCGCAGTTTTCTCTGCCGCCGATGGGGAGGCCGATCTTCGGACCGGTCGCGACCAAGGACGGCTACATCAACCTCTCGATAGCCAGCGAGCGGACGTTTCAGAACCTGGCCGTAGCGTCCGGCCATCCGCACTGGATCACCGACCTGCGTTTTGCCCAATATCATCATCGCCGCGTCAATTGGGGCGAGTTGATCGACGCGCTCGAAGAGTGGTCCCGGGAGCGCTCGACGGCGGAAGTTCAGGCGGTGTTCGACCGGCACGGCGTGCCGTCGTCGCCCTACCGCACGGTCAGGGAGGCCATGGCGGACCCGCAGCTCGCGCACCGTCGAGCCTTTGCGGAAATACAAGACGCCGGCGGCACGTTCCAGGCGCTCAACCCGCCGTTCCGGATGTCCGACACGCCGGCCGCAGCCTCGGCTCATGTCGCAGCGCTCGGCGAGAACACCGAAGAGTTGTTGGCCGAGATCGGTTACAAGCCCTCCCAGATCACGGATCTGCTCAACCCTGGCAAATCATAGGCTCCCGCGTAACGACGACCCCGCCGGCGGTCAAGCGAACCAGATTGACGGTGCGGGCAAGCTCGGGCGAGCCCGAATAGAAGGCCGGCACGGCACCGTTGCCGACGCGCATCGGACGGTCCCAGTGACCGAGCGCCAGATAATCCGCCCCGGTGGCGGCGATCTCCTCGTCGCCGAAGACCCAGGACGGCCGCAGCGGGTTAGCCCGGGTCTCGGGCGGCTCATAATGCCCGTGAGCCATCGCCACCTGCCATTGCGTCGAGCGTGGCCGCGGGCCGCGCAGCGGCGCCATATCGAAGTAATCCCGATGCGCATGCCCCCATATCTCGAGATCAAATCCGGGGAAGGCCACCGCCTCGTCATGTGTGACACCGAGAACGCGGACGTTTGGGACCCGCGCGACCGCGCCGCGAACGAATACCGAATCCGGCAACGCCGGATCGTGGTTGCCGGGCAATATCAAGACCGGCCTCCCCGCCTCGGCGAGGAGCCGGGCCGCGCGGTTGAGAACAGCGGCGCTCAGCTGATTGCTCTCGAACGTATCGCCGGCCAGCAAAACCAGGTCTGCTCCCAGCGCTCCGGCAGTGGCGAGCACGGCCCTCAGCCCCCCAATGCCACCTCGGTCGTCGACATGGACATCCGAGCTGTGCACGAGAACCACTTCCGGAGCGGAATTCGCAGCGGCGAAAACGTCCATTGTCAACTCATAGGACCGGTCTTGGCGCCCGCGCAATCCGAACATGTGACGCGCAATCTAGTCAAATCCCTCACCGCGGAGCCGCGTCCTCGAGCAGCAACCTAGCTGTTCTTGTTGTTTTTTGCAGCGAAACAACAGCCGGCGGCCTCTTCATCTGTTTGGCGCTCCCTGGATCACTTATACCATGCATTGCTGAATTTGGCAACGGACCAATTCGAATTCAGCAATATCCGGCAGCGGCAGGGGCGAAACGTGGTGGCAGCTGCGGGCACCGCCGGACTATGTGAGGCAAGTGTGATTTAGCTCACTCAGGTACTTTTGCCTTAAGGATATGATATACCATCAATGTAGTCTTCCTCCAAATGGTTGCGCTGCGGAGTTAAACCAATAGCATCGATAGGGAGGGTGAAAGTGGACCTCTCGTTGCAGATCAGCCCAGTTGGCAACACCACGGCGCGCGAAGTTTCTGCTGCAGCCCAGGAAGTGCGCGATGTCCTCGAACGCCTTTCTGGTGTGGAGCGGATAGCACCGCAACGGGTTCCCGCCCCGGACCAGACTAAAGGAGGGCTGGTCGACCTGCTCGGCGGTCTCGCGCTCTCCGTCGCCCCCGCTGTGCTGAAGGCGGTGTTGCAGGCGCTGCAGACCGTCCTCTCCCGCCAGCCGCCGGCGACGAAAGTTCTGATACAGACCAAGGGCGGACAAGTCAGTTTCGAGTTCGACCCGAAGAGGATCAGCCTCCAGGAGCTGGTGAGCGCGGCCGAGCGCTTGGGGGCGGCCGCGCCGCCAGCTTGATTTGGTGCTGTTATGGCCCGGCACGCTCTTTTGATAGGAGTGTCGGAGTTCGCCGACGAGCGGTTGGCGCGGCTCAATGCGCCGATCAATGACGTGACGGCGCTGCAAGGCCTCCTACGGGACATTTCTCGCGGCCATTTCGACAGCGTCGAGCTGAGCCTGAACGAAGATTTTCTGGCGGTTCGCGATCATCTCTCACGCTTCTTCCATGATCGTGCCCCGGACGATGTTTTGCTTCTCTACTACTCGGGTCATGGGATTCTGCGCCACGGCAATCGGCTATTTTTGGCGACCAACGACTCCAATTTGGATACGCCCCGCGCACGCAGTGTTGCGGCTCAGGAAATTCGCGATTTCATCGAGGACAGCCGCGCTCAACGCCAAATCGTCGTGCTGGATTGCTGCCATAGCGGGGCTTTCGCCGAGCATGCCAAGTCTGCCACTCCGCCGCCCGCGGTTACGCCGAATACCTTTGCGAGCGGTGATGCCGGGCTTTACGTCCTGACCGCTGCCGATACTCTGCAGTTCGCCTGGGACGGCGCAGAGTTGCGGGCCGGCAATGGGGCCGCCGCTGGTTTCTCCCAATTTACCTCGTGGCTGATCGAAGGCTTGGAAAAGGGCGAAGCAGCGCCGGACGACGAGCAAATCACGATGGACGCGCTCTACCATTACCTCTTTCGACGGGCGCGTTCTGCAGGGGCCGCCGCCACCCCGCAGCGCTTAGCGCAAGGTGGGGTTGGAGATCTGGTAATCAGCGCCAATCCGCTCATGGGCTTTTCGCAGATCGATCCGGGGATTTGGGGGCGTTGGTCGGCCGAGGAATTTCGAACGCGAATAGGCGCTGTCACCGAACTCATCCTCCAGATGGACGAGATCCACACGGTCGCAGCCCGCGCCGCTCGCCGGCTCCTGCAACGCCACTTGCAGACGCGAACGCGATTACCAAGTGCGGCGCGCGATCACCAGAGCTCTGGAGCAGGGTTCCAACCGACCATCCGAAGTGGCGCGGCAGGCAGCGGAAGAGGGCCGCCAGGCTGAGGCGGCGCGACGGGCCGAGCAGAGGAACCGGCGGGTTGAGGCAGCGCGCGACCAAACGGGCCGAGGCGGCGCGGCAGGCAGAGGAGGAGAAGCAACGGGCCGAGGCGGCGCGGCAGGCCGAGGAGGAAAGCAGCGGGCCGAGGCGGCGCAGCAGGCCGAGGAGGAAAGCAACGGGCCGAGGCAGCGCGGCAGGCCAGGAGGAGAAGCAACGGGCCGAGGCGGCGCGACAGGCAGGAGGAGGAGAAGCAACGGGCCGAGGCAGCACGGCAGGCCGAGGAGGAGAAGCAACGGGCCGAAACAGCACGACAGGCCGAGGAGAAACAGCGGCGGGCCGAGGCGGCGCGGCAGGCCGAGGAGGAGAAGCAGCGGGCCGAGGCAGCACGGCAGGCGGAGGAGGAAAAGCAACGGGCCGAGGCGGCACGGCAGGCGGAGGAAGAAAAGCAACGGGCCGAGGCGGCACGGCAGGCGGAGGAGGAAGCAACGGGCCGAGGGGGCGCGGCCGGCCCAGGGAAGGCAACGGACCGAGGCGGCGCGACAGGCTGAGGAGAAGAAGCAACGGGCCGAGGCGGCGCAGTTTTCAGTGCCTTTCCCCGAGGGGGTCGTGGAGAGGCTTCCCGCGATGAAAAGGAGAAGCCGCAGGGCCGGGTGACATCGCAGCCGGAAGCCGGAGCAACCTCAAAAGTGGGCACCTCCCGCGTGGATAAGCACGCTGTCTGGACATCAAGGCGGGGTATTCTCGTTGGCCCTACTTTCGGACGGAGTACGGGCGCTCTCCGGTTCCGGCGACAGGACAATGCGCCTGTGGGATCTAAAGACCGGTGCCGAGCTACGCCGCTTCGACGGCCACCAATATGGGATCTTTTCTATCGCCGTCCTTCCGGACGAACAGCGGGTGCTTTCCGGCTCCGGAGATGGGACTGTACGCGTCTGGGATCTGGAAACGGCCGCGGAACTCCGCTAGTTCGATTGCGATCGAAGGGCAGTCAATTCAGTTTCAGTCCTCCCTGATGGCCGACGAGCACTATACGGCTCACATGACGGCACTCTGCGTCTGTATGACCTAAAAACCGCTATCGAGCTGCGTCGCTTCCGGGGCCATCGGGACGCCGTTATGTCGGTTGCGGTGCTCCCAGATGGGCGGCGAGCACTATCCGGCTCTCGCGATCATACCTTGGTACTTTGGGATCTGGAGGCTGGAGTTGAGCTCCGCCGGTTCGAGGGACATATGGGATGGGTTCTCTCGGTAGCGGCCCTTCAGGACGGCTGGCGCGCGCTCTCGGGCTCCGACGACCACACAATGCGCTTATGGAATATAGAGACAGGAGCCGAGCTGTCTCGGTTTGAGTGTGAGGCGGGCTCAGTGGAACTCGGTATCAATATTCCCGGACGGAAGGCTGGCGCTCTCCGGATCTGGTACAGGCGTTATAGATGTCTGGGATCTACAAACTCGAGCGGTGATCCGCGACTTGAAGGCCATACGAATTGAGTACACGCGATGGAAATATTTCCGAATGGCCGGTGGGTGCTTTCTGGTTCTGGGACAGCACGTTGCGCCGCTGGAAAATCGACCCCCCCGGCACTGGTTGATTTGCCTACCTGAGCCCGAGCCGCGGTTCGACAGATGAATTCCGGCCCGTGGCCTATTCAAGCTTGACCGGTTGAGGTCACACCCGCTCGAAATCGGTGCGCTCGGTGACGGGGAGGCCCTGGAGGTAGCGGCGCAGGCAGTCGAGGCCGAGCTCGACGGCGCCGAGGCGGACCCAGTCGCGGCCGCCATAGATGCGCGAGCGGCGGGATTCGACGCCGTCCTCGGCGGCGATTGCGAGATGGATGCTGCCGCCGAAATCGATACGGTCGGGGCCGTCGTCGACCTCGATCAGCACCGCGAGAGCATGGCTGGCGCCGGTTTCCTCGCGCGCCGCGCGCGGCCACCGCCTCGGCCGTCTCGCGGCTCAATTCGCCTGCGATCAGCGCCGCCGTCGAGGCCGAGCGCGGCGGCGATTTCGGCCGGGTCGCGGGCGACGAGGCCGCGGCGGAACACCTTCTCAGCGCCCGGCAGATGTGCGATGCGGGCGGCGATCTGGCCGCCGGTGAAGGTCTCGACGACCGCGAGCGAGCCGCCGCGCGCGGCGAGCGCGGCCAGCACGACGCCTTCGAGTGTCTGATCGTCTTCGGCGATGATGAAATTGCCGAGACGGCGGCGCACCTCTTCCTGCACCGGCGCCAGTTTTGCCTGGATGTCGGCCATGTCGGCGCCGCGCACGGTCAGCTTGGTCTCGATCTGCGGGTAATGCGTGCGGAAGCCGAGCTTGACGCTGCCGTCGGGCACGAGCTCCTCGACCCCGGTCGAGCAGCTGGTCGACATGCGACTCGCCGAGCCCGTAGGAATGGAAGCGCTTCAGATGGATCGCCGTCGCGGCGCCGCCGCGCGCCAAGCAGGCGCGGGATGATCTGCTCTTCGAGCATGCGGTGCAGCTCGCGCGGCACGCCGGGCGTGAAGAAGAACCGCGCCTTGCCGATGTCGAGCGCGAAGCCGCAGGCGGTGCCGATCGGGTTGTCGAGGATCTCGGCGGTCGTCGGCAGCATCGCCTGCTTCCGGTTGTTCGCCGACATGACGCGGTTGCGCCGGCGGAAGAAATCCTCCATGCGCTGCGAGCCAATCCTCGTTGAGGACGAGTTCGACCCCGGCGGCGCGCGCCGCGATCTCCTGCGACAGATCGTCGACGGTCGGCCCGAGCCCGCCATTGACGATGACCGCATCGGCGCGCTCGCCCGACAGCCGGAAGGCCGCGAGCAATTCCTCGCGGTCGTCGCCGACGATCGTCCCCCAGCTGACCGCCAGCCCGAAATCCTCGAGCTTCTGGGCCATATAGCTGAAATTGGTATTGACGATCTTGCCGGTCAGCACTTCGTCGCCGGTGCAGATGATCTCGATGCGCATGCCTCTTCCTCGTGCTATTGCTCGAAGGCGCGCTTGATGCGCGCCCAGTCTTCGATGGCCCGCTCCTCGCCGGGGGTGATCGCGACGACGATCTGGCTCCAGCCGGCGCCGCGTAATGCCTCGACGCGCTGCTTCAATTCCTGCTCGCGGCGGTGAAGGTAGTGCGCCGGATCAGCTCGGCGGTGACGAATTTGCGCTCCTCGGGCTTGACGAAGAGGAAATGCCCGCGGTGGTTGGTCAGATAGCGCGCGTCGGGCGGCTCGTAACGGCGCGCCATCTCGACATAGCCGGCGACTTCGGCGGCGATCTCTTGCGGCACGGGCGAGGTGTTCTGCCACCCCTCCATGTCGAAATCGGCCGCCCGGTGCAACAGCACCGCAGCGCGCGGCCCGGCTTGCGCCATCGCGCGCGGGCTGTCGGCCGGCTCGCCGTCGGCCAGCACGCAGCCGCAGGTCCAGGCGGTGGCGTAGAGGTCGCCGGCGCTGCGGCCGGCCGCCTTCCAGCTCTGCTGCATGCCTTCGAGCGCCCCCATCGCGCCCGGAACATCGGAGATGAAGCTCTTCCACCCGGCATTCAGCTTCGCGGTCAGCGCTTGCGAGCGCGGACCGTAAGCGGAAATGTGAAGAGGTATCGGGTCCTTTGTGTTGATGAGGCCGATCTCGGGATTGAGAAACCTGATTTTCCGGCGCTTGCCTTCGATCGGCGTCTCGACGGTCTCACGGTTCAGCAATCCGTAAACGACCCGGATGTATTCTTCCATGTCCGCGAGCTTGATGGCGTTCAGCCCCATCGCGCGGCGCGCCGAGAAGCCCGTGCCGATGCCGAAATCGATACGCCCCGGCGCCATCCCGTTGAGCGTCGCAAACGCATTGGCGGTGACCGCGGCGATGCGGTTGGAGGGCACCAGGACGCCGGTGCCGAGCCGGATCCGCGAGGTCTTGAGCGCGGCGGCCGCCATCGCGACAAAGCAGTCGCCGGTGTTCATCTGCGTGTCGAAGAACCAGGCATGGGTGAACCCGAGCTCCTCGGCGCGCTGCGCCAATTTCCACGAGTCGCTCGCCGTCGCGATGCCGATCCCGAAATCCATGGCCACCCCTTCCTCCTCATGCGAGGTTGCCGCGAACTATACGCCGCTCGGGGCCCGGGTCGAGTGGGCGGCCGATTTGGATCTGATTTTCCGTTCATCAAACTGTCGTAAAACTGTCACGTCGGGGTCATCGGCCACCGCTATCAGGCCGCGCTGTGAGAAGATCACTGTGCGCAGCGGAGCGGGCGCCGGCGGTCGGCAAACCCGTCTTGATGACGCTCCGCCTCGCGCCTAGCCGCTCTCGATGGCTGCCGGTCGTGGCGTTGCTCGCTCCCGCCTTTGCCTTTCTTGCCGCCTTCACCTATTGGCCGGTGCTGCGGGTGCTCGGCGAATCCTTCACGGTCGGGAGGTTCGCCGGCCAGCACGCGCTCGGTCTCGACAATTATCGCCGTCTCTTTGCCGATCCGCATTTCGCGCGCGCCGCGTGGAACAATGCGGCGTATGCCGTCGGCACCATAGTGCCCAGCCTCGTGCTCGCGCTGCTGTTCGCGCTGGCGTTGCGGGATACCAACCGCTTCACGACGGTGTTGCGCACTTTCGTGGTCATGCCGCTGATGATCCCGCTCGTCGCAGCGGCTGCGCTGTTCAGCTTCATCCTGCTGCCCGGAGAGGGTCTTCTCGATTATTACCTGGCAAAACTCGGGGTTCGGGCGATCAATTGGCTCGGCGACACCGATCTGGCGCTGGGCTCGGTCGTGGCGATTACCGTGTGGAAAAACACCGGATATTACATGCTGTTTTTTCTGGCGGGACTCGCGGGCGTGCCGCAGGATTTGCTCGACGCGGCAACGATCGACGGCGCCGGCGCCTGGCGCCGGTTTCTCAATGTCACATTGCCGATGCTCGGCCCGACCTTCGCCTTTGTCGTGCCCGATCGCGATCCTGAACGCGCTGACCCAGGTCGACCAAATCGTCACGATGACGCAGGGCGGGCCGGCGGACGCGACGAACTTGCTGCTCTACTACATCTATCAGCAAGCCGCGCAGAATTATGATGTCGGGCTCGCCTCCTCGGCGACGGTGATCAGCGTCGCGGCCCTGCTCGCTTTGTCGCTGATGTCGTTCCGCCTGCTCGAGCGCGGGATCCATTATGAGAGCTGAGGAACCGATCCCAAAATGAAACGGGTTATCCGTCATTCCCGCGAAAGAGGCTGTCAGGAAAATCGACGATGGCCGGATCAGCTTTGTGCGTCCTTCGAGACGGCCGCTTCGCGGCCTCCTCAGGATGAGGGTTTTCTTAATGCCATCAAAGGATGACCTCATGCTGAGGAGCGCCCAGCGGGCGCGTCTCGAAGCACGCACCACCTCGCTGCAGCTCTGCTTTCGCTGCATTAAATCAATTTCCTGATAGCCTCGAAAGCGGGAATCCAGAACAGGGTCGGACGGTGGCCCTGGACCCCCGCTTTCGCGGGGATGACGTATAAGGACTTTGATAAGGTGTACGTCATTCTGAGTTCGGACACAAAGCTGGCGCCTTTCGGGCCTGCTTGCAGCCAGTGCCGGGGCCCTAGTCTGGGCGGTGCCGTTCGCGTGGATGGCGGTGGCCGCGCTGCGCCCGGGTGTGCCGGCCGATATCGCCTCGCTGATGCCGGCGGGTCCGTTCGGGCTGCGCAATTTCGCCGAGGCCTGGCACAGCGGCAATTTTCCGCTCTGGTACCTGAACACGCTTACTGTGTGCGGCGGCATCCTCGCCGTGCAGTTGGTCACGGTCACCGCCGCCGGCTACGCCTTCGCGCGTCTGACGTTCCCCGGCCGGGATCTGCTGTTTGCGCTGTTCCTGCTGCAGCTGCTGCTGGTGCCGCCGCTGTTGATCGTGCCGAACCTGCAGACATTGGTGTCACTGCACCTCTACGACAGACTGCTCGGCATCATGGCGCCTTATTTCGCCTCGGCCTTTGGCACCTTCCTGATGCGCCAGACCTTTCGCACGATCCCGCGCGATTACGAGGAAGCGGCGATGCTCGAAGGCGCCACGATTCCGGCGCTGATCCGCCACGTGCTCGTGCCGTTGGCGCGGCCGGGTCTGGCGGCCTTCGCAATCGTTTCGGTGACGGCGCACTGGAACGAATTCCTGTGGCCGCTGATGGCGGTCTCCTCGCCGTCGAGCCAGGTGTCTGACGGTCGGCCTCGCCTCCTTCGCGTCGGGCGCCGAGGCCGGCTCGGCCTGGGGCATCGTCGCCGCCGGCACATTCCTCGTCGCGGGGCCGCTGCTGCTGCTGTTTCTGATCTTCCAACGCCGGTTCGTTGCTTCCTTCGTCTTCTCCGGCATCAAGTAAGAGGGGGTCGCTATGGAGCCGATCACTCGCCGCGCCGCACTCGGCGCAGCCCTTGCCGTCCCGGCCGCCGCGGCGCTGGCCGGCGCAGCCCGCGCCGCCAGCCCGACCGAGATCGAGCTGTTCTTCCCGGTGCCGGTCCAGGGCATGCTCGCCAACAAGATGCGCGAGCTGGTCGACCGCTTCAACGCCGCGCACGCCGACATCAAGGCGACCGCCGTCTATACCGGCAGCTACGACGACACCAACCTGAAGACGCGCGCGGCGATCAAGGCCGGCAAGCCGCCGGCCGCAGTCATCATGTCGGCCAATTTCGTGCGCGAATACGTCATCAACGACGATGTCGATGCCTTCGACCCATTGATCGAAGAAATCCGGCAAGACGCCGGATGCTTTCATGGACGAGTTCTGGCCGGCGCTGAAGCCGAATGCAGTCATCGGGCGGCACGTCTACGGCATCCCGTTCCAGAACTCGACGCCGCTGTTGTACTACAATGTCGCGGCCTTCACCGAGGCCGGCCTCGATCCCGACCATCCGCCCGCCACCTGGGCCGATTGGATCGCTGCGGCAAAGAAGCTGGCCAAAACCGAAGGCGGACAGACGCAGCGCTGGGGCCTGATGTTCCCCGGCACCTACGACTATTGCGGCTGGATCGTCAGCGGGCTGACGATGTCGAATGGCGGCCAGTACTTCAATCACGATTACGGCGGCGAGGTCTATTACAACGCCCCGAGCACGCTCGGCGCGCTGACCCTGCTCGACGCGATTGGTGAACCGGTTGAAGGTGTTCCCGCCCGGCGTGTCGGACGCCAATGCCTGCACCTCGGCGTTTTTTGCCGGCCACACCGGCATGATGGTCCTCTCCACCGGCTCGCTGAGCTTTGTGCGCGAGAACATGAAGACGCCCTACCGGGTGGCGTTCATGCCGCGCAACCTGCGCAATGCCGCGCCGATCGGCGGCGCCTCGCTGATCCTGCCGAAGGGCAATACGCCGGAGCGCCAGGCCGCCGCGTGGACTCTGATCACCTGGCTGACGAGCCCCGAGATCGCCGGCGACTGGAGCCGCTTCACCGGCTATTTCGCGCCGCGCAAGGCGGCCTACGACCTGCCGGAGATGAAAGACTATCTGCAGCAACACCCCGACGCGAAGGTCGCGCTCGACCAGCTGCAATACGCCGTCCCGTGGTTCGCCACCTACAACACCGTCGCCGTCCGCAAGGCGATGGAGGACCAGGTCCAGGCGATCCTCTCCGGCAAGACGACCCCGGCCGAAGCCGTCCAGACCGCGCAGAAGAACGCCGACGAACTGCTGCGCCCCTATGTCGAACAGACCGCGCTGAAGCAGCCGGCGTGATGTCACCGTCTCGCGCGAGTACAGTGGAGTTTTTTGGTTGATGGGTGGCCGGCGCTGGGGAAGACCGACATGTCGACACCGATTTCGGCGATGATGGGTCGCGGCGACTACCCAGTCGATGCCAGGGATCGTCGCCAGCTTCGCCATTTGCGCCGCATAGGGTGCCAGGCGGTCGGCGATCTGCTGGTCACGAGAGCGCTGGCCAGCGCAAGCCGACCGGCGCCCGCACCGGTAATCCTTATCTGAAGGCCGCTCTGTGCAATGCCGCCATCGCCGCCTCGCGCAAGCGCGGCAGCTTCTTCAAGGCCAAGTACCACAAGCTCAAGAGCCGCCGCGGCAGGGGCCGCGCCGCCTTGGCGATTGCTCATAAGCTGATCGTCTGCGTCTATCACATGCTCTCCACAAACGCCGCCTATCGCGAACTCGGCGAGGACTATTTCGACAAACGCGACACCCAGCGGGCAATACGGGGTTATGTCCGCCGTCTGCGCGACCTCGGCTTCGCTGTCCTTCTCCAGCCCTTGGTCCACCCTCAACCCGATCCCGCTAATGCCTTGTGATAACGTGCAAATTCCGGCAGATTTTCATGGCAGGGGGGCTGACGTCGGTTCGTGGCGCCGCCCACCTCACCCTCCCGCTTCGCGGGCCCCTCCCTCTCCCCCTGAAGGGCGGAGAGGGGCGGAGGTATTATCGGAAAAACATGATCAGCCCTCGGACACTGACTTTCACAGGATCGTCGCTGTTCGGGTCGGTCAACCTGATCGTGCAGGAAAGGGTAGTCGGTCCTGCGAACCCCGCTTACCTCGAACTCTCCCAGGGGCCGCTCGGTCAGGTTAGCTCCGCCATCGGCCACGAACGCGCCGAGAATCGTGCTCAAACAGACAACAGCCCCTGCCCCCCTCGGACCCGTGAATGATGCCGTCTGGGTTGTCGGCTGTCCTGGCAGCAGGTTGTTCGTCCCGCCCACCTCCTTGTGACATTTCTATCGGTGAGAAATTGTGACTTCTCTATCCGTGAGAGACAATGGCCTAAGCGCGTCGAATTGCGCCCGTCTGGTGAATATGGCGTAGACGTCTACGCAATTACTATTATCGCATTATACACTCGCGGGCATTCGAGCCCGTGAGCGGGGTGTGATTGCGATTGTAGGAGTTGGCGGATGCCCGATCCCGACCAGATAAAACAGGAGGAACAGGTGCGCGGAACCGGCGCTGACGCACAGGCCGTCGAGCTTGCGATCGCCAACGAGTAGACCGCGATGCGGCTTTGCCTCGAACGGATCTTGCCGCTGTTCAGCGAACGCACAGTGAAATTCGCGCTGCGGCCCATCGAGGAGCGCTCCCAGGGAACAAAAGCCCGTGGGCTGAAAGGCCCACCACACTGCGGCGGCGATGAAGCCGGGCGAGACGAAGGATCGCAGCGGTGGTCGACATTTTTGTCCGCCCGATCGATGCCAGCAATTTCAATCGGCGCCTGCAGGAACTCGTCCAAGGCGCGCGATGTGGCCCGCATTGCCGAGTCGAGGTCGCCTGGCTCTACAACCGATAGACGACCGTTTGCTGCAGATTTGCTGCAGGTGCAGCAAACGGCAATAATCGCTTCAAATGTTGGTTGCGGGTCCGCCACGGCTGGGAGCTGCCGCTTGACGCTCGGGCGAGCGCGGCGACAGAATTCGGTGCAGAGCGAGGGGAGGAGGGCGCGATGGCGGATATACGGGTGATGGCGACGGGGTTGCGGTTTCCCGAAGGGCCGGTGGCGATGGCCGACGGCTCGGTCATCCTGGGCGAGATCGCCGGGAGCGCGGTCACCCGTGTTGCTCCGGACGGCAGGACATCGGCGATCGGCTCGGCGGGCGGCGGGCCGAACGGGCTCGCCCGCGGGCCGGACGGCGCGCTCTACGTTTGCAACAATGGCGGCAACGAATATGCCGAGGGCGGGTTTCTGTCGACGGGGCCGGCCAAGGATTACCAGTGCGGGTATATTCAGCGCATCGACCCGCGCACCGGCGAGACGCGCATCCTCTACAGCCAATGCGAGCGGGCACAAATTGTCGGCGCCGAACGACATCGTGTTCGACCGCCAGGGCGGCTTCTATTTCACCGATCTCGGCAAGCGGCGGGCGCGCGACCGCGACCATGGCGGGCTCTATTACGCGCTGCCCGACGGCTCGAAGATCGTCGAGCTCGTCCATCCGATGCTGAGCCCGAACGGGGTCGGCCTGTCGCCGGACGAGAAGACCGTCTATGTCGCCGACACCGAGAGCTCGCGGCTTTTTGCGTTCGACATCGTCGAGCCCGGCGTGCTCGCAAGGAGCCATTCCCGGCGCCCTACACCGGCCGCCTCGTCTGTGGACTGCCCGGCTTTCAGCGCTTCGACAGCCTCGCCGTCGAGGCTTCCGGCAACATCGGCGTCGCGACGCTGATCACCGGCCACATCACCGTCATCGCTCCCAATGGCAACGTCGTTCGCCAGGTCAAGATGCCGGACGTTTACCCGACCAACATCTGCTTTGGCGGCAGGGATATGAAGACGGCCTACATTACCCTGTCCGGCACCGGCCAGCTCGCCGCGATGGATTGGCCCGAGCCCCGGCCTGCGCCTCAATTTCCAGGAGTGACTCGTTGCGAATGCGACCTCGAAAATATCTCGGGCTCCTCCCTCTGCCCTCTGAGGGCGGAGAGGGGCAAGAGCTCGTAAACTGAGCCACTGAATACCAACAGGAGCTGCCGATGAAAGCCGCCGTCCTGCATGAGGCGAACCAGCCGCTGACCATCGAGGAGGTCGCAGATCGCCAAGCCGGAGCGGCGCGAGGTGCTGCTGCGCACCGCCTTCGCCGGGCTGTGCCACAGCGACCTGCACTTCATGGAGGGGCTGTATCCGATGCCGACTGCCCGTCGTGCTCGGCCACGAGGCCGCCGCGCGTGGTCGAGGCGGTCGGCGCCGAGGTCACCTATGTGAAGCCGGGCGACCACGTCATCACCTGCCTGTCGGTGTTCTGCGGCGACTGCGCGCAATGCGTCACCGGCCACACCAACCTGTGCGAGAACACCGAGGTAAAGACTGCCGCCCGGCGTGGCGCGGCGGCTGACGCTGAAGGACAGGTCGCTGAACCAGGCGTTCAACCTGTCGTCCTTTGCCGAGCAGATGCTGGTGCACGAGCACGCCATGGTGAAGATCCGCGAGGACATCCCGCTGGACCGCGCCGCGCTGGTCGGCTGCGGCGTGATGACCGGGGTCGGCGCGGTGTTCCACGCCGCGAAGGTCGAGCCGGGCGCGACCGTCGCGGTGATCGGCTGCGGCGGCATCGGGCTGTCGGCGGTCAACGGCGCGGCGCTCGCCGGCGCCGAGCGGATCATCGCGATCGATACGGTCGCGTCGAAGCTGGAGCTCGCGAAGCAGATGGGCGCCACCGACACGATCAACGCAGCGAACGCCGACCCGGTCGAGGCGGTGAAGGAGATGACCGGCGGCGGCGTGCCATATTCGTTCGAGGCGATCGGCACCAAGAAGACCGCCGAGCAGTCGTTCGCGATGCTGCGCGCCGGGCGGCATGGCGACGATCATCGGCATGATCCCGTTCGGCGTGAAGATCGAACTGCACGGCGCCGATTTCCTGCGCGACCGGAAGATCCAGGGCACCTCGATGGGGGGCAACCGTTTCCGGGTCGATATGCCGCGGCTGCTGGAGCTGTGGCGGCAGGGGCGGCTGAAGCTCGATCATCTGATCTCCGGGCGGATCAAGCTGGAGGAGATCAACGACGGCTTCGCCGAGCTGAAATCGGGCGCGCCGGTCCGGCAGTTGATCGAGTTCGCCGTTTAATCCGAATTGAACGCGTGACCCGCAGCCTTTCGCGAATTATGGTTGATTTCTTCGAGTGCCTCGAACAGGCGAGGCTGACAGCTGGCCGAAGGGCGCGCATTGTCGACCGCGCATCACCGATCACAGGGAAGGATCGCGTGAGGCCGTAGCCGCGGCTGCGACGCGCCGGCTTGCGGCATCCTTGCCGCCGATGTGGCGGGCTACTCGCGGCTGATGGGAGCGGATGAGGAGGGCACCCTCAACCGCCTGAAGGCGCACCGGCGCGAGCTGGTGGACCCTAAAATCACGGAGCATCACGGGCGCATTTTTAAGACGACGGGCGACGGGATGCTGGTGGAATTCTCCAGCGTCGTCGATGCGGTGCGCTGCGCCGTCGAAATCCAGCGAGTGATGGCGGACCGCAGCGCGGAGGTGCCCGAGGACAAACGCATTACCTTTCGGATCGGGGTCAATCTCGGCGACGTGATCATCGACGGCGGCGACATCTACGGCGACGGCGTCAACATCGCCGCGCGGCTGGAGGCATTGGCGGAGCCTGGCGGCCTCTGCATCTCGCGCAACCGTGCGCGACCATATCGGTGACAGGCTCCCCTACAGTTTCGACGACCTTGGAGAACAAAATGTCAAAAACATCGCGCAGCCGGTGCACGCCTATGGATTGAGCGCTGCTTCGGTGAAGTCGTTACCAGAAGTGGCAACTCCATCGCGGCTCATCGGGCCAATGCGGCGCAACCGCGCGCGGCTGGCTATCCTCATGGCTAGCATTGTCGCTGCAATAGGCATTGGGAGTGCGGTCTGGTGGGTTTGGCCCAAAGGAAATTCGTCGCCTGTACCGGGTCAGGCGTCGGTGGCCGCGAGCGCGCCACGCCCACCTGCCGCAGAGGCTAAATCTGCGCCGCGCTTGTCCATCGTCGTCCTACCTTTCAGCAACCTATCGAACGATCCCGACCAGGAATATTTCGCCGACGGGGTTACCGACGATCTGACGACCGATCTCTCGCGGATCTCCGGCAGCTTTGTGATCGCCCGCACCACCGCTTTTACCTATAGGGGCAAGCCGATCGATGTAAAGCAGATCGGCCGCGAACTCGCCGTTCGCTATGTCCTCGAAGGCAGCGTACGGCGGACTGGCGACCAGGTTCGAGTGAACGCGCAGCTGATCGACGCCGAAGCGGCGCGCATCTCTGGGCCGACCAGTTCGACACCAATCGTGCGAACCTCGCGGAAGCGCAAAGCGAATCACCGGCCGGCTCGCGTGGACACGAATGTTGAGCTGGCTCAACGCCGCCAGCCGCCGGATCGAGCGCAAAATGCGATCGATCCCGACGCGCGGGATCTCATTATGCGTGGTTGGGCCCTGTTGCGGACGCCAATCTCCAAACGCCGCAGAAAAGGCCTTGGTAGCGTTCGAGCGCGCATTGGAGATCGATCCGCCATCAACAGATGCGAGGATCGGAATCACAATACCACTGTTGCAAAAGCGACCTCTGGATGGAGCAGCAGCTCGTTTCAAGAAGAACCCATTCAAGAAGCAGTAGCGCGAGCCGAACGACTGCTGTTCGAAGCCATCGAGAGCGATTAGGACCAACCGATGGTGTCCGGAACCCCTTGGTGTCCTGAGACGAGTGCAGGTTCGCTTGCTCGATTCCTCGCGACAGCCTTGAAAAGGCGATCACTCCCGATCCCAACAACGAGTACGGAAATAGGCAGCTGGCTTGGACACTGCTCTTCCTGGCCGAACCCGACACGGCAATCACTCAAGGCGAAGATTCCTGCCTTGCCTCAGCCGACGCGACCCGTTCATATTCGCTGTTTATCAGCTGATTGGTTGGAGCCATTTGATCTCGAACCGAGTGGACGAGGCGATAGATCTTTTCATCAAAGGGTATACCGCACACCCGCGGATATGGAGCCTTTATTACGGTCTGGCTGGAGCACTGGCGCTCAAGGGCGACCTCGACGGGGCTAAGCGGCGTTGCCCGTTGCTCTAACTCAGACCAGAGGTCAATTCGGTGGCGCAATGGTACAAATATCTGCCGTGGACGAGCAAGGCTACCAACCCGCGGTATTGGGCGTTGGAAGACAAGACATTGAACGAGGGCCTGCGCCGCATTGGC
>CAWBFS010000038.1:0-45151 GCA_963788085.1 uncultured Alphaproteobacteria bacterium | reverse complement strand
CCTCTGCTTCGTTGACGACCGTATTGCTGATCATCGATCGCATAGGCCGAAATTCCCAGCTCCGGGAACACCATCAAGGCGATGCGGGCCTTGTCGCCCGAAGCGAGGAGATCCAGGACATTGTCGGCGTTCCGTCGCGGATCGGCGACTGCGACACGGGGAACGCAGGCTCCGAGGCGGACGAATTCGTGGCTGTAAGGTGAAAAAAACGAGGCCATTCGTCCTCCCTCACGATCTCGACCTAGCGGACTTCATCATTGCCCACGCCACCGCGATGATGCCGAACACGGTCAGACCGCCAAAGACGAGCAATACGGTATTGGCGGATCCGATGAGGCGGTCGCCGACATCGCCGACGGCATCGCCGGCGAACAGCAGCATCGGCGCCCAGACAATCGCCGAGGTAACATTGGCGAACCAAAACCGGCCACGGCGCATTCGCATGATGCCCGCCGCGAGCGGTATCACAGCCCTCACCGGGCCGAAAAAGCGGCCGATAAAAACGCTTTTACCGCCATGTTTCTGAAAAAACCGGATGCCGTTCGGCAACAGGTCCGGATTGCGCGTGAAGGGCCAAATCCGGCCAATCCCGCCGCCGTAGCGGTGGCCGAGCCAGAACGAGACCGAGTTCGCCGAGCACCGCCCCGATGACCGCTCCCACCAGAACCGGCCAATAAGGCAGCGACCCGGCCGACATAAGGGTTCCGGCAACGATCAGGATCGAGGTGCCGGGAAAGAGCAGGCTCAAAAACGCGAACAACTCGCCGAACGCAGTGACGAACGTCACCGGAAAGGCCCAGCTCGAATGCGCGGAGATGAATTCGAGCGTCGGCTGCACGAGATGTTCCATAATCCCTGCTTATATGGAGCGAGAGAGGCAAATCACCCCGGGGATCGGACGCTGGCGTCAAGATGGCTGCGCAATACCACGCTTTATGATACATAGTGAGCATGATCAACTCTGACCAAATCCGAGCGGCCCGCGCTCTTTTACACCTCGAACAGCAGGACGTGGCCAAAAAGGCGCGGGTTTCCGTCGCCACCATTCGCCGCGTCGAGGCTCCCGAAGGCAACTCGCGTGTTTCTCCTCGCACCGTCGCCTCGATCCGGTGCGCTCTCGAGGCCGCGGGCGCTGAATTCATCGACAACGGCGTGCGCCGGCGACGATATCGCACCCCGGAGGAAAAAGAAGCACTACGTCGGGATATCGCGGCCATTGCCGACCGCGTTCGCCACCTGTCCACTGAAAACCCGAGCTTTTCTAAGGATGATCTTTATGACGAGTTCGGGCTTCCGGCGTGATCGCGATCGATACCTCCGCGATACTGGCGATCCTCTATAGGGAACCCGAATACGATCAGTTCGTCGACATCATGATAGAAACCGATCGGTGCTTTGTATCGGCCGTGAGCTACTTCGAAGCATCATTGGTCTTGGCCGGAAGGAGTACGCTAGAGGTCTTAAAGGAACTCGATGCGTTCGTCGGACGAGCGCCAGTCGAGGTTGTTCCGTTCGATTATGAGTTGGCAACGAGGGCTAGGGAGGCATTCCTGCGTTTTGGCAAAGGGCGACATCCGGCTCGCCTTAACTTAGGAGATTGCGCTTCCTATGCCCTGGCACAGACGCGTGGGCTGGCGCTGTCTGTATAAAGGCGAAGATTTCGCCAGGACGGATGTGGTTAGCGCGGCTCTTCCACGACAGTAAGCTCGCCGCGCGGCGCACCCCGAAGAATTCACAGGAAAATTAAAAGCCCCGCGATCTCCGTACTTTCGTGGTATAAAGTTACGGAGGACACCAATGGTCACGCTAAAGGCGCAGAAAAAGGCCAAGCGCATTGTCGAATTGTTTCGCAGCCGCCGGCCGACAGCGGTATTACCACCCGAACTGTACCCAGCGAGCCTCGACGAGGCTTATGCCATTCGGCGGGCATTTCAGGAGATCGAGGAAACCGAGGGGCGGGGCGCCGTCGCCGGCTACAAGATCGGGCTTACGACGCCTGGTCATGCAGAGGCTCTGCGGGGTCAACGAACCCGTGCTACGGCGCGATCTTCGCAGGCGAGGTTCATCACCGCCAAGCCGAGCTGGCGGCCAGCGGACTATTGTCGCCTCGGAGTCGAAACCGAGATTGCGTTTCGGCTGGGCGACGATCTGCCGCGGGGCGGGGACTCCCGGCGAGATCGCCGCGGCCGTCGAGAGCTGCATGGCGGCAATCGAGCTGATCGAAGATTTGCACGTATGATTACAAGCGGCTCGATGCTGCGGCCATGGTCGCCGGCAATGTATGGAATGCGGGGGTGGTGCTGGGGACGCCGGTGACCGACTGGCGGACGCAAGACTTGGCTCGGGCTACGGCCCGGCTCTCAATCAATGGGCAGGAGATCGGCAGCGGCAACGGCGGCGATGTGATGGGCCATCCGCTGAACGCGCTCGCCTGGCTCGCGGACAAGCTTGCGACAGCGGGAACCCCATTGCGGCGCGGGATGATCGTCATGACCGGCAGCATGGTCCCGATCCAATATCCGGCGGCGGGTGAGCGGGTGGTGATCGAGGTCTCCGGCCTTGGCACTGCTGAGCTCGTCCTCAGCTAACGCGAGCGGTAACAGCCGGTCGGAGAGGTTTCGATGTTTTGGGTGGTCGTAGCACTTTTGTATTTCGTACTGGCGGCGGTGGCGCCGAGCATCCTCGGCCTGTTTGTCAATCGCGCCCGGCCGGATTTCGGGACGCTGTCGTTCTCGCTGCGCATCGTCTTCGTCGTGATCGCGCTGATCTGTCTGGCCGCGACCTCGTACGTTCACGTTGAATCCGATGAAATCGCCGTCCTCAACAAGATTTACGGGACCACCTCGCTTCCCGGCGAGCACATCATCGCGACGAAGGGAGAAAAGGGTCCGCAGGCCGAGATCCTCACCCCCGGCTGGCATCCTTGGTTTCTTGTCAATGTCATCTATCAGGTCGAGAACAAGAAGGTCGTTTCCATCCCATCGGGTAAATATGGGTTTTTGAGCGCCAAGGACGGCGAGCCATTGCGGCCGGACCAGTTTTTGGCCGATGCCTTTCCCGCCGGGCATGAGCTGGATATGCTCGACGCCGACTACTTTCTGAACCATGGCGGCCAGCGGGGGCCGCAGACGACGGTTCTGACACCGGGAAATTACCGGCTCAACACGTATCTGTGGGATCTCAGCATCTAGAACGCCGTCGATGTCGCGGAAGGCTTTGTCGGCGTCGTCAAATCCAACGTCGTCGAACTCGGTGCATTTCGGCAATTTGAACGCGGACAAGCCAGCCTCCTGCCAGCAGAAGATGGTGTCGACGAACGCGAGCGGCGAAGCGGTCGCCGCCAGAGAAGCAAAAACCGATGAAGGCAAGCTGACCGCGATCCTCGTCCCGGTCGGGTGCATCGGGATCTGGGAGAGAGCTCTGCAGCCCGGCCGCTATTACGCCAATGAGGCGGCCTATAAGATCACGATGATGAGCACCCGCGTACAGACCTGGGAGTTCAAGGGCGGCTATAAGAAGCGCTACATCGATCTGAGCCTCGATCAGGCGGGCAATCTGACCCAATCGCCGCGCTCGGAAGATCGCCCGGTGCCGCCGGGCTCGGCCGACCCGGCGATTACCCCATTTGTCGAAGGCTGGCTGGTGCCGCTCGAGCTCCGGGTTCTCGCCCAGGTCACCCCCGACAATGCGCCTTTTGTCGTCGCGTCCGTCGGTGGGCTGCCCGAGATCGAAAACAACATCATGGTCCCGACCATCCGCTCGATCGTGCGCAATGTCGTCGGTGCTCAGGGCCGTCATGTCTTGGACCTCGCCGACAACCGCGCCGAGCTCGAGCACGCGGTCGAAGATGCCATCCGACCCGAAGGATTGCGCGGCGGGGATTGTCATCAAGGAGGTAAAGTTCGGCGATCCGGCATTGCCGCCCGAGCTGCTGGTTTCGCGGCTCCGTCAGCAACTGGCCGATCAGCTTCAGGTCACCTACCAGCAGGAGCAGAAGGCGCAGACGCAACGGATCGAAACCGAAAAGGCCCGCGCGACGGCCGAGCAGCAGCACCAGCTCGTCGAAGCGGTGATCGGCGTTCAGGTGTCCGAACAAAACAAGAACGCCGCAAAGCTTCGCGGCGAAGGCCAGAAGCTCGAGCTCGAAGAGGTCGCGCAGGGCCAACGAGCGCAAGCCGATGTGCTGGGACAAGACCGGGTGCTGACGATCACCCTCGTGCAACAACTGCTGAAGACCATTCAGGAAAAACCCGAAGTCGTTTCGCTGATCGGGCGGCTGGTGCCGCAGACGGTAGTGTCCACCGGAGGCCAGGGTGCGAACCTCGACAGCGCTGCGGCGATTATTGGCGCGCTGCTCAACAGCGGGGGCGGCGCGACGCCGGCATTGACCGGGCAATCCTCAAAGAAGTGAGTGTGTATCGCTATGGCGCACCCGATCGTCTACGGCCCGGCCGGCAGCACCTATGTTTGGAGCGCGCGGCTCGCACTGGCGGAAAAGGGCGTGACGCACGAACTGGTCCACGTGCCCTTCGGCGCTCACCGCGAAGAACCGCACCTCTCGCGTCAACCCTTCGCCAAGGTCCCCGCCTTCGAGCATGACGGTTTTGCGCTGTACGAGACGCAGGCGATCATGCGCTATGTCGACGAGCGCTTTGCGGGGACGCCGCTGCAGCCCGAAGATGTGCACGAATGGTCGCGGATGAACCAGATCATCGGCATTGTCGACGCCTATGCCTGGCCCAGCATTGCCGGTGACGATCCTGTTCAACCGGATATTGGTGCCGCGCGTTATCGGCGGCGACCCCGGATGAGGCGGCGATCGCGGGGGCTTTGCCGCGCGCCCGGTTATGCCTTTCGGAGATCGACCGGTTGATGGAGGACCACCGGTTTCTGACCGGCGCCCATGTCAGCCTCGCCGATCTGATGGTGATCCCGCTGCTCTATTATTTCGGCAATGTGCCGGACGGCCGGGCACTAATGGCGGAGCACCCGAAACTGCAGAACTGGGTCAGGCAGATGGAGACGCGGCAGAGCTTCCAGGTGACCAAGCCTCCTGCGTTCTGAGTTGGCCCGCTATACGCCGCGGCAGATCACATTGAGGAGCGCCTGGCGCCTCTCGACGGTGACGGCGCGCACAGCGCGGTCGAGCGCTGCCGGCAGGGCGGCCGGGTCCTCGACCCGCTCGCCATAGCCGCCGGCCGCGGCGCAGACCTCTTCGAAGGCCGGCAATTCGTCGAGGTCGATCAGGGGTGGCTTGTTGCTCCGCGCCGCTTCGCCCTGCGGGTACATGGCCAAGGTGGCGCGGCGCACCGCACCCCACATCGAATTGTTCATGACGACGAACAATATCGGCAGTTTGTGCACGGCCGAGGCGTGATGGACGGCGACCGGGTTGCCAAACAGATGCGATCCGTCGCCGAGGACGGCAATCACCAGGCGGTCGGGCGCAGCGAGCTTGGCGCCGAGGGCGGCGCCGCCGCCCCAACCAAGACCCGACGCCGTGCTCGAACCGAAATAGCTCCCCGGAAGGTTCGACCCGCAATGCTCGGGCATCAGGGTGTATTCGTTGACGAGGATCGCATCCTCCGGCTTGACCCGCGCGATGCACGCGCTGGCCCAGGCCATGTGGATCGGGCGCATGCCAGCGACGCTCTCGCGCGTCTTCTGCCAGCCGGCTACGAGCGCCTCGCGCTGCTCGGCGAGGCGACGCCGCCGTTCCGATACGGCAGAATCGGCGATGTGCCGGTCGAGGGCAGCGCCGAGCTCCGGCAACGCCGTCGCGGCGGCGGCGGTCACCGCGAGATCGCACGGAAAACCACGGATCGGATAGCGCGAAAACAGCGGATCGACACCGAGATGAATCACTCGGCACTCGGGCCGCGGCGCTCTGAGACTCGGGATCCACGGCACATCGCATTCGAGGACGAGGATCGCGTCGGCGCCGTCGAGATAGGGTGCCGCGTCATAGCCGAGATGGCACGGATGGTCGGCGGGAAGGCACAGGTGCCGCGGACGGTGCTGCACGACGGGGATCGCGAAGCGCCGAGCAAAATCGGCGAGAGCTTCAACCGCCGCAGGGTCGCGCCCGGCGCTGGCGGTGACGACGAGCGGGTTTTCGGCCGTGGCGAGGATACGGGCCGCTTCCTCGATCGCGCTCTTGTCGGGGCCCGGCGGGGCGGCGGCGACGCGGCGTGCCGGACTATCGAAGGAAAAGCCGGGCAGCGGCGCGGCCAGGACCTCGCGCGGCAACGACAGGTATACCGGGCCGGCAGGCGAGGTAGTCGCGACAGAGAGAGCGCGGTCGATCACCGTTTCGAGCTGCTGGCCGTTGCGCAGTTCGTATTCCCATTTGACGATCTCGCGCAGCATGCCGGCCTGATCGAACATCTCCTGTGCCCAGTGAATATAAACGTCGCGGGCTCCCGGAAGCCCGCTCTCGGTCAATGGCGAGCGGCCGGCGGTGAACAAGATCGGTACATTGTCACGCGCCGCATTGAGGGCGCCGCAGATGCCGTTCGCAGTGCCGACGCTGACATGCACCATGACCGCGGGCACCCGGCGCGTCACGACCGCGTAGCCATGCGCCATCGAGAAGGCGAGGTTCTCGTGCGTTGCGAGCGCCGGCCGCGGCACCGGTGTGCCGGTCCGCGCCGCTTTCGCGAACGCCTCGACGAGAGGCGCGAAATCGGTGCCCGCATTAGCGAACAGATATTCGACGCCGCGCTCGGCGAGCAGCGCGAGATAGGCCTCGGCCACGTTGTCGACCGCGAGTTCTTTGCGAGGCATGAGGCCCTCCGGCGCCGACTTCGACCGCTACAGGTTACATCCGTTGTCCCGCAGAGGCCAATTTTGCGTCGGGATTTGCCGCCTGCGCTCGCCACCCGTCGCAACCGGGGTTATTTCCCGGGAGCGCACCCTTACCCGCCTCGCTGCGCTTCGAGCCAGCCGAGCATGATCCGGTTGAACGCGTCGGGCGCTTCGACATTCGGGAAATGGCGCATGGCCGCGATTTCCTCATAGCGGCCGCCCGGCACCAGTCCGGCGAGCCGGCGGTTCTCGCTCGCCGGGGTGCCGGGGTCGTCGGCGCCGCACACGACCAAAACCGGGATGCGCAACGACGGCAGCTTGGCCGTGAAGTCGAAATTCATGATCGCCGCCGAGCACCCCAAGTAACCCGCCGGCGTCGTCGCTGCGACGGTGTCGCGGATCTGCTTCCAACGTCCGGGTTTCCTCGATTTGAAGGCGTCGGTGAACCACCGCTCGACCGTGCCGTCGGCGAGCGGTTCGAGCGAGTTGGCCCGGCGCACTGCGCTCATGCGCTCCCCCCACATCGCCGCCGCGCCGGAGGAGCTCGCCGGCAGAGTATCGCACCACATCGCCGAGATCAGCTTGGCGCCATGCTCGATCGCGAAAGCCTGGCCGATCATGCCGCCGATCGACAGGCCGATGTAGTGCACACGCGGGATCGCCAATGCGTCGAGTACGGTGGCGACATCGCCGGCAAGCGCCTGCATCGTGTAGTCGCCGGCAACGGGGTCGCTGCCGCCGTGGCCGCGCATGTCGAGGCGCAGCACGCGAAATCCAGCCTGCAGCAACGGCGGCACCTGTTCGGCCCAGCTGCCGCCGTCAGAGGACAGCGAGTGCGTGATGCAGACGACCGGCCCGTTCTCCGGCCCCGCGAGATCGTAGTAAAGGCGGCGTCCTGGAAGCGGCAACAGCATGTCAACTCCTCCTCTTCAAATCTTTCGCGCAAAGCATCCTCAAGGGATCACCACCGGAGCACCGGCGATGATGGCGTGACCGTTATAAAGGACGGCGTAGAGCAGCAGACCCGCGATGACCCGCAACAGGCTGATATCGCGCCAGCGCAACCGGGTGCGGCCGGCGACCAGCGCGGCAAAGGGCACATTCGAGGTGACTTCGGCGAGCCGCGCCCAGTTGCTGCCGAGCGCGAGTTGCTTCTTGCGGTCGATCAGCACGGTGCCGCCGAGCGACAACCCGGCGAACGCGCCAAAGAACAACACCGAGCGCAGGTCGCCATTGGCGATGACGTGGCTCATCGCCCACAGCCCGATCGCCCACATGACCGGATGGCGGGTCAGACGCAGCACGCCGGGAGCTGGATCGTCTGCCCTGGCAAATCGCTCCATCCCGACGGTGGTCGGATTGGGCGTGGTGTAGCCAGCGATCAGCAGGATTGTCGCCAATGGCATTACCACGACCGGAACAAGAGCCATCCACCTTTCCCGGGGCCACAAAGGAATGGTCGGCGCGTGCGAATAGGCCACCAGAAGCCATGCCAATGTCACCAAAGCGATCAGCGAGTAGACGGCGAGAAAGCCCCGTTCGCCCAGCTGATCGCGCAAGGCTCCACGCAGCCAGGTGCTCGACAGCACGATGTGGCTGCCGCAGAACGCGATTGCCGCGATAGCCAGCGAGAGAAGAGCATGGCTCATCCCGCTGGCTGCCTCACCCGCCGGGCAGACGGGCGATCTCGGGAGCGACCTGCCCGACCAGGCGCTGCGGGTCGCCGGCGACGCGCACAATCTTGTTGCGGCTGGTCGAGCCGGCAATTATCGAGAGATCGCGGCGTGGAACGTGCCAGGCGCGAGCGAGCAACTGCAAGAGCGCCTCGTTGGCGCGCCCGGCTTCAGCCGGTGCGGTCACCGTCGCCTTGAGCACCTGCCCGCCCGCGGCCGAGGCGGCAACCGCCACCAGACGATCGCTCCGGGCCCGCGGCGACAGCCGAATCGCCACCCGCAGGCCGTCACCAGCCATGTTCAGGGGACCGCCGGGCTGGGGACCGCCGGGCAGGGGGCCGTCAGGCAAAGTATTCGAACATCAGGTTGCGCAGGAACCAGAGCAGCAAAATGAGGATCACCGGCGAAATGTCGATCCCGCCGAGATCGGGGAGCACACGCCGGATCGGCCGCAGCAGCGGCTCGGTTACGCGCCACAGGAAGTCCCCGATCGTCGCGACGACGCGGTTGTACCGGTTGACTATGCCGAAAGCGACGAGCCAGCTCAGCACCGCCTGGGCGATCAGCAGCCAGACGTAGATCGAGATCACCGTGCTGACGAGGGTCAGGAAGGCGTACATCTGGCAGAAACCTCGGCGGCGAGTGGCGGCTAGACCGTACCGTCAGCCGGGGAGGTCCGCAAGGTGCGGACGGCGCTCGGTCCGGAGCTTCGCTTGACACGCTGCAGTGCGATCACCATAGTCTCGCCCCGCCCCGTAAAGGGGCGACGGACGCCATGGGGCCGTAGCTCAGCTGGGAGAGCGTCGCGTTCGCAATGCGAAGGTCAGGGGTTCGATCCCCCTCGGCTCCACCAACGATCCCAGAAGTTCATCTCCCGATCGCTGCAGTGCTGCCTCAGCTCAGGGCGACCTCGAACCCGCGGTGCACTCCCGGCCGGGCCATCATTGTCTCATACCAGCGCTTGACGTTCGGAAAGTCGGCCAGATCGACCTGATGACGTTCGTGCCGCCACGCCCAGCCCAGAATGGCGAAATCGGCGATCGAGAGATCGACGCCGGCGAACTCGACTTCCCCGAGCCGCTTGTCGAGCACGCCGTAGAGCCGGCGGGTCTCTTTCGAATACCGTTCGAGGCCGTAGCGCCGGTCCTGCTCGTTGGCGACTTGCAGGAAGTGGTGCACCTGCCCGGGCATCGGACCAAAGCCGCCCATCTGCCACATGAGCCATTCGAGCACCGGCACTTGCCGGCGCAAATCCGCGGGCCAGAACTTGCCGGTCTTCGCGCCCAGGTAAATGAGGATGGCACCCGATTCGAAGATGCTGATCGGCTGCCCGCCCGGCCCCTCGGGGTCGATGATCGCCGGGATCTTACTGTTGGGGCTGATCTTGACGAAGGCGGGGGCGAATTGCTCGCCTTTGGAGATGTTGATTGGCTTGACGGTGTAGGGCAGGCCCATCTCTTCGAGGGCCACACTGATCTTGCGGCCGTTGGGAGTGTTCCAGGTGTGGAGTTCGATGCTCATCGCGACCGGCCTTTCCTACGACAATGGTCTTCCGCCTCGCCTCAGGATTCCCGTGATCGCGCCCGGTATCAAGCGCCAATCGTCTGCGTCACGGCCGAACGCAGTCGAAGAACGCGACGTTCTCCTGCGCCTCCAGGAACCGCGGCACCCGCTCGTATTGCGCGCAATGCTGCCTGGCGACAAGGGTCGCGCCGTCGATATCGCCGGAATATCCGACCTGGGCAGAATTGGCATCGCCCTGGAGCAGGAATGGCTTTGGCCCGGTGCAGCCGGAAACCAGCGTCCGCGAGAAGCAATGTGAAAAAGAACAGACGCGCTAGCGGCGCGATTACAGGTGGTCAGTCCGAGGCAGCGTCCATCAACGACTGGATCAGCTGAACCGGGTGGAGCAGCGAGGGCGCGTTCTGTTCCTCGGCGTTTGGCGCGAGACTGACCGTCTGATCGACGGCAAAACTGACCACCGCCACGGTGGCAAAGACGATTGCCATCGTCCAGGCGGAAAATGTTCCGCTCCGACTGCTGCCGTAGGCGAACGGGTCGCGGCGCTGCGATCTCGGGCTCATGACGGTTCCTCTGTGCCAGCCGTCGCACGCTTTCTCCTCTTACGATAGGCAAGCCACGTCCCGGGCGTTCCCGCCCGCTGCCGATGACAGCTATTCCGCATGCGAATAGCTGTTGGACTTCTCCGCCGCGGCCAGCCCGGCCTTCGCCGCGAAATCGCGCCCGCGCTCGATGTAATCGCGATATTGGCCATAGCTCGGCGCGGCCGGCGACAACAGAACAACGCCCCCCGGCCGGCGTCACTTGCCGCGCGTAAGCGACGGCGTCTTCCATCGACTGTGCACGGTAGATCATGCATGGGCCGTTGTCCTGCCGGGTCGCGACCTCTCGAGCCAGAAAATAAATCCGCTCCCCGCTCTCGCCGAGGCAGATGACGTTTTTGGCGGCGCCTGTGACCGCCTTTTCGGCGAGCTTGCCGTAGTCGATACCGCGATCGTGTCCGCCGAGGATGACCGTGATGTCGCGCCCCGCATAGACCGCCAAGGCTGCGAGTGTCGATTCCGGTATCGTGGAGATGCTGTCGTCGACGAACAGCACGCCCTCGATCTCACCCAGCTCCTGCTGGCGGTGCGGCAATCCGCCGAACCCGCTGGCCAGCTTCGAGGGCCGCCGCCGGATCGAGATCGAGCGCCTTCGCCACGGCCAAAGCCGCACACAGATTGGACCGGTTATGGAGTCGCGCGAGATAGGGATTGCGGATCTCGCCCGATTACCGTTGCGCCGTCCAACAACTCGGTGCCGTTGGAGTGAATTCCGCGTTTCGTCATCAAATAGATCCTGTCGCGCCGGCGAGCCGTCGGCGAACCGCTCGACAATTTCGGCCGTGGCGCGGTGAATGATATTGCGGCGGCTGTGGTTCAGCAGGTTGATCTTGTCGCGATAATAGTTCTCGATCGAGAGGTGCCAGTCGATGTGCTCGGGATAGAGCGAGGTCAGCACCGCGATATCGCAGATCGTCCGTCAAAATCTGCAGCTTGATAGCTGGAGACCTCGATCACCGCGATATCGGCAGTTGCGCTGTCGATCCCGGTGATCGGTACGCCGATGTTCCCGACCAGCGCCACCCGTCGGCCGAGCCTAGCCAAGATGTGCGCGATCAGCGATGCCGTCGTGCTCTTCCCCTTGGTCCCGGTCACACAGACCGTCGTGAGGTCGAGCCGTTCGGCAAACCATAGGTTCAACAGCGATGTGACGTGTGTACCCGCCGCCCGGGCGGCTTGGATTTCGCGTCGGTAGAGGCTGACGCCGGGTGATTTGACGATGATATCGATATTGTCCAGGGCTCTCGCGATCCGGTCCGGCCCAAAAGCGTAGTCGATGTCGGCGCCGAGCCAGTCCGGTGCCTGCCCCTCTTTATCTTCGAGCACCAGCAGAGGCAGGCTCGGATGGCGTTGGCGCAGGAAAGCGATCGCCGCTCGGCCCTCGCGGCCAAGCCCCCAGATTGCGACGCGCTGCGTCCCGATGTCAGCCGCACGCATCGAGCATTGCCAGATAGGGCGCCGGCACCCGGTGCGGGTGCCTGACCTCCAATAGCGCCCGAAATTCGGCCGGGCCCCTGTGCCGCAACGAAGCAAATTCCTCGTTCAGCCGCCGCACCACCCTGTCGTCGCGCCAGTCAGGATGATCCGCGAGATAGGATATCACGCCGGCGCTTTCGGAGGTCTCTCCGACGCATTCAAACGGCTTGTTTGCGCGGAAGCCGCACAATTCGGCAAAGCCGTCGCGCTGGGTCTCGTCGTCCAGCAGATTGCGTCCGAATATTTCGATCAGATCCGGCTTCGCGACAAACGGCGAAAGCGCCAAAAACACGAACCGGCATTTGGGACAGTTGCAGCACCAGTGACGCCCGCGCGCCTCGCGCGCCTGCCGAAATGCGGTATTGCAGCTTCGGAAGACGCCAAAATATTCCCCGTGTTTCGCGAACCTTCGGGCAATCTCGATCTCTGACAACGGCCGCAAGAAAGAAAAGTAGCTGATGTTCGGTGAAATAAAACGTTCGACATATCGGGCAAGATCTCGCTCGAACTCTAAGGATTTGCTGTATTGGTGATTGACCTCGACGCCATCGATGCTGAGGTTTGGCGCGCTGGCGGAATGCTCGTTCGACATCGCGACCGCATCGCAGCCGGACATCACGGCAGAGGCCAGGGCGATGGCGCTCAGGATACCGGTAATCGGAACATGCCCGTTCAGCGCGCCCGCCGCATTGAGCTTCAAGAGGCTGGCGTCCAGCCGGCGATGAACCCTGATGAAGGACAGCTTTGCGGCTGCGATACAGGCTGCGATCGGTTCGGCGTCACCCAGCGAGAAGAGCATCAGCGGGTCGCCGCCCCGCCTGAGGCACTCGATCGTGACGATCAAGATCCTTCCCGCCGCCGACCGGCACACAGGTCCTTCTCGGAAAATCGACAGCTACCGGTGCAGCTGCCGGCGCCGAACTCGACTGAACGCGAAAATGACCGTGCAGCGAGACGCCATTTCTGAATGCAAATTCGGCCAAGCCTCTTTCGTAGAATCTCTGGAGAAATTCTGCGGTCCTTTCATCCAGTTCGAAGGCTCGGCATGTCAGTACCCTTGGTATAAAAGCCTTGTAATAGCTGACCCCCGAAAGCAACAGGATCAGGCGGAAAATCCGGTCGAGCACTTCTCCGGCCGCCGGTGAAAGCTGCTGCGGAACAAAATCAAAAATCAGCTGCTCTTCGAACCGCGGGCCGTCAAGGTAGCTGTAGCACAGCGACAGGGTCGATCGCGCCGGGTCGTAGCGGTAGTCTTCAAAGACGAACTCGTTATAGACCATGCCCGGCCTGGACCAGCGCGCGGATCTCCCGCAACTTGCTGTGGTGTATGGTCATGTCGAGATTGTCGACGGTCATGGTGCGCAAGCGCGAGACGCCATCGACCGCCGGCCCGTTATTGACTGTCGCTTCGAGCACCGCTTGATCGAGCTTATCGTCAAGACAGGCGAGCAGCCGCTCGCACCAATCCGGACGCAACACGGCGAGCGCACCGAGAAGGCCATAGGCGCCCCAGTTCGAGACCCCGGCCACGATCAGATGCCGCGCCGGGGTGACGCAGGCGATCGTCTCGCCATGATCGACATGTTGCGCGACCAGCTCGCGGGGGAGCGAACCCATGCCGATCTCGTTGCCGCCATCCCCGATCGCGATCGTCTCCCACGGTCCGGCGGTGAAAAGCTCATCGAGCGGCGCCGTATATGAGCTGATATCGAGGCCTCTCATATTGCGCGGCGCGCCGTCGGCGCTGCGTCCGCAGCGCTCAATGGATATCGCATGAGTGATTCCGGCGCGCCGCCAGGTCGCCGTCGTCGCGGCGACGTCGGTCGCATCGACCGGCACGCCGGCCGCTCGTGCCCCCGCCAATGCAGCGGCGCAGGCGCTGCGGCACGGCTCGTCGGTCGCCAGCCGGCTGGGGATGCCGACGTCGGCAAGTCCTTTGGCGAGCAATGCCGCGCCGACCGGCCCGTCGGTCTCAGCCGCAGGCGGCGAGCCTAGCGGAACGTAAAAGCCGGTGATCAACCCGACCCTGGCGGAAAGCGCCGCCGCCAGAGCCGAGGCGGCGCTCCACAAGCCTCCCCTGGCAGCTTCGAATAGGGGGGTCACATGGCGCCCGACATCGACGTGGATCAGCCCTTCGATCTGATCGACCAGCGAATGCGTAGACGTCCGGTCCGCCATTGCTATTGCAAGGTCATCCACCGCCATCCTCTCCCTCTCCCCGCGCGGCGGCGGGGGAGAGGGGCGTTGCGACCGGGCGCATGCCTGCACTCGGGGCCGACATGGAGCCTATAGACTCGCCAATTTCGAGTTGACCAGGTCTGTGATCAGCATCGAGCCCGGCGCGTGCGTGATGCAGAACTCCGGCTTGACCTGGGCGATGACTGCCTGCGGAGTGACGCCGCAAGCCCAGAACACCGGCAGCTCGTCACTTTTGACCGGCACGGCGTCGCCATAATCGGGTTTGGCCAGATCGGCGATGCCGATCGCTGCCGGCAAGCCGATATGCACCGGCGCGCCGTGCACCGAGGGAAAGCGCGACGTGATCTGGATCGCGCGAATTGCATCGCTCGGTTTCAGGGGTCGCATCGAGACGACGAGCGGGCCTGCAAACGGCCCCGCCGGCTGGCATTGGATATTGGTCCGGTACATTGGCACATTCGAGCCGCAGGTCATGTGGCGCAGCTCGATCCCGTCCTCGACGAGCGCATGCTCGAATGAAAACGAGCAGCCGAGTGCAAAACTGACGAGATCGTCGCGCCACACATGCGACACCTCAATAGGCTCTTCGATCAGTTCGCCGCGGCGCCAGACGCGATAGCGCGGCAGATCGGTGCGGATGTCGAGATCCTCGCCCAAACTCGGCAGGCGCGGGTCACCCGGCTCGGAGACTGCGAGCACCGGACAGGGTTTCGGGTTTGCCTGAGCGAACCGCAGAAAGTCGTGAGCCAGCGCTTGCGGCAGAATGACGAGGTTCGCCTGGACGTTGCCGGGCGACAGTCCCGCCGTCGGCCCCGAGAAGTCGCGCGACCGGATCCGCGCTCGCTCGCGCCTACCGGCTTCAACAGCCCGAGAAGACCCTAGATCCATCGAATTATCCCCATCCTGCAGCCCGCTTTTTTACAGCCGATCGGGCACGCGCGCCAAGCTATGCTGGAAGTCCGCTACGGACCGGTCCTGCTGCCGGCGGATCGCGTACGGGCGGTGCTGGGAGTTCGGCCGGCGGTACCGGGACAGGGTCGGGCGGCGGCTCCGGCGGTGTGCCCGGCGGCGGGTGTGGCGTCGGGCCCTGGGCCGAGTTTGACGAGCGAATCAGCGTCTCAAAAATCGGTGCACCGCCCGTTGTATTCCCAATCGCCGTAGCGGGTCGGCTCGGGCCCTTTCGGGCCGCCGATCTCGCGCGGCTGCTGCGGCTGAGGCGCTTCGGGGGGAGCGGCGGGACGCGGCTCGGTAGTATCGCGAGGTTTTTCCTTCATGTACCGAATATGGGAGGAAATGTCGTAGCCTCAACCGGCGCTTCGTGCGCGCGATTCGGGAGGGAAATATGAGTCGGCCGCTCGAAGGAATGCTGGTGGTGTCGGTCGAGCAGGCGGTCGCCGCACCGCTGTGCACCTGCCGCCTTGGCGATGCCGGCGCCCGGGTCATCAAGATCGAGCGTTCGGAAGGCGATTTTGCGCGCGGCTACGACAGGGCTGCATATGGCCAAAGCAGCTATTTCGTATGGCTCAACCGCGGCAAGCAATCCGTCGTTCTCGACATCAAAAACCCGGACGACCATGAGCTGCTCGCGCGGCTGATCTCCCGCGCCGATGTGCTCGTGCAGAACCTAATGCCGGGCGCCATGGAGCGCGCCGGCTTCGACCTCGACGAGCTGCGGCGGAACCATCCGCGGCTCGTCATCTGCTCGATCTCCGGCTACGGCGAGAGCGGCCCCTACCGCGACATGAAGTCGTACGACATGCTGATCCAGGCGGAAACCGGGCTCGCCTCGCTGACCGGACCGGCGCAGGCGCCGGGCCGGGTCGGCGCTTCGGTGACCGATATCGCGGCCGGGCTCAACGCCTACGCCGCAATCCTCGAAGCCTTGATCGCCCGGCAGCGGACCGGGGACGGGGCGCTGATCCGCGTATCGTTGTTCGACGCGACGGCAGAGTGGATGGCGGTGCCGCTCATCCATTTCGATTATGGCGGCCGCGCGCCGGAGCGGATGGGTCTCGCCCACCCCTCGGTCGCGCCTTACGGCGTGTTTGCGACCGGCGACGGCAAGGAAATCCTGATCGCTATCCAGAACGAGCGGGAATGGCGGCGTTTCTGCGCCGAAATCCTAGGCGACGCCGCCCTCGCCGGTGACCCGCGCTTCGGCGACAACAACCGGCGGGTCGCGCACCGGGCCGAGGTCGACGCGCTGATAAGTGCGGAATTCGCCCGCCATTCGCGCAGCGCTCTCGCCGAGCGGCTGAAATCCGCCGAGATTGCGTTCGGCAACTTCAACACCGTCGAGGATTTCTCGGAGCATCCGCATCTCCGCCGAATCACCATCGAGACCCCGGAGGGTCCGGTTCGGCTGCCGCCCGCCCCGGCGATGTTCGAGGACGTACGGCCTCCCGGTCGGGTTCCGGCTCTCGGCGAGCACACCGCGGCGGTGCGCGCCGAGTTTGCGCAATGAGCGGCGCTTATCTCGCAGCGGCAATCGTCCTCGAGATCTGCGGAACGACGTCGTTGAAGCTTTCCGACGGGTTCACCCGGATCGGTCCGTCAAGCGCGGTCGTCCTCTGCTACGTAGCAAGCTTCGCGCTGTTGGCCCTGGCATTGCGTGGGATCGAGCTGTCGATCGCCTATGCCGTGTGGTCGGGCGTCGGCACGGCGGTCGTGGCGGCGATCGGCATCGTCTGGTTCGGCGAGACCGCCGGGGGGTGGAAACTGCTGTGTCTGGGCCTGATCGTGCTCGGGGTAGCCGGGCTCCACCTCGCCGAGCACGCTTCGTAACCGGTTACTCTGCGAGCAACGCAGCGCAGCCGAGAAATGCCGGCAACGGATGGGTCACCACAAACGTCGGGATCGGCGCGAGATAACTGCGGAGGCGGCCCTTATCCTCGAAGCGCTCGCGAAAGGGCGAATCGAGAAAGATCTGGCCGAGCCTGGGGACGATCCCGCCGCCGATATAGACGCCCCCGCGCGCTCCGAGCGTCAGTGCCAGATTGCCAGCGATCGTTCCGAGCATGGCGCAGAACATTGTCGTCGTCTCGACACAGAGCGAGTCCTCGCCACGGATTGCGAGGTCGGTGATCTGGGCCGCCGTGTAACCTTTCGCGGGCGCACCGTCGATAACGGCCAGAGTATTGTAGAGATTGACGAGCCCGGGACCCGACAAGGCTCGTTCGGCCGACACGTGATCAAAATGCTGACGCATCCGATCGAGCACGGCGCCCTCGCGATCGCTGGCGGCCGCCATCGTCGCATGCCCGCCTTCGCCGGTCAGCGCGATCCAGCCTTTGCCGGACGGCACCAGTCCGGAGACGCCGAGCCCCGAGCCCGGGCCGAGCACGCCAAGAGGCGCGCCGGCGACCGCAGCGCCGCCGCCGACCGCCTGCCGGTCCTCCGGGGTGAGGTGTGGGAGCGCCAGCGCCAGTGCGGTAAAATCGTTGATCACCTCAAACCGCTCGAAGGCGAACCGGGCCTTCAATTCCCGGACCGAGAAGCTCCAGGGGTGATTGGTCATCGCAACACGGTCGCCGGTTATCGCCGAGGCGATCGCGATCGCCGCCTGCCGCGGCATGGCCAATTCGCCGCGCTCCGCGAGAAAAGCGGCGAGCGCATCTTCTATGGTCGGATAGTCTTCATCGGAAAGGGTGCGTGAGTGCAGCAGCTTTGCGTCCGTTGAGACCAGACCGAAACGGGCGTGGGTGGCGCCGATGTCCCCGACCAGCCAGGTCTCGGGCGCGCTCGGCGCGGGCGTCACCATCCCCGGGCGGTCGCCGTCAGAGCGCGCACAAATCTTTCGCGCCACGCCGTTATGTCGTTGCGTTCGAGAATCTTCATCATCGCGGTCCAGCGTTCCTTGCGCTCGCCGAGCGGCATGTCGAGCCCCTGCAGGATGGCCTCGGCCATTCCCTCGACATCGAACGGGTTGACGATCACCGCCTCCCCGAGTTCACGCGCCGCACCGGCAAAGCACGACAATATCAGCACTCCGGGATCATCGGGAGATTGCGAGGCGACATACTCCTTGGCCACCAGGTTCATGCCGTCGCGCAGCGGTGTGACAAGGCCAATTCGGCTGGCGCGGAAAAATCCGGTCAAGATCTGGTGACTGAAGCTCTTGTTGATGTAGCGTAGGGGCGTCCAGTCGAATTCGCCGTAGCGGCTGTTGATTTGGCCGGCCGCCGCTGCGAGGTTCTTGCGTATATCCCGATATTCCGGGACCTCGGAGCGCGACGGCGGCGCGATTTGCATGAGCACCGTTCGGCCACGCGTCTCGCGATAGGTCTCGATCAGGTGCGAATAGGCCTGGAATTGCGCTTCGAGACCTTTCGAGTAGTCGAGCCGGTCGACGCCGATCATCAAGGCCCGGTCCCCCACGCTTTGGCGCAGGCGCCGCATGTGCCGGCTGCCGTCGGCGACCTCGGCCTGAGCTGAAACAGTCGCGACGTCAATGCCGATCGGGAAGACTTGCGCGCGCACGACGCGCCCGAAGGCGCGCAGGACGCCATGCCCCAGTTCCTCTCCGCCGGCCCAGCGCAGCAGATAATCTCTGAAACCGTCCAAATCCGATTGGGTTTGAAAGCCGACCAGATCGTATGCGCACAGTGATCGCATCAATGACTGATGGTTCGGCAGCACACGCAGCAATTCGGCGGCAGGAAAGGGTGTATGCAGGAAAAAGCCGATCGGCTCGGTCCGGTCCAGCTTGCGCAGTTCTTCGGCGAGCGGGATTAGATGATAGTCGTGAACCCAGACGAGGTCCTGCGGCAACAGCAGCGGAGCCAGGGCGCGCGCAAACATCCGGTTGACGCGCAAATACCCGGAGAGATTACGCCGCGAGAACTGGACGAGCGAGCTGCGATAATGGAACAAAGGCCAGAGCACGCGGTTGGCGTAGCCGATATAATATTCGTCAAAATCCTTCCGCGAGAGATCGACGGTCGCAAAGGCCAGCTGCCCGTCGGTGGCGATATTGGGCTCGGTATGTACCGTTTCCTCAACCTCGCCGCTCCAACCGAACCAGATGCCGCCGCTCTGCTGCAGCGCGGACCGTATTGCGACTGCCAGTCCTCCTGAGTTCGGGTTTTGCGGCGACGGTCGGCGTTACTCGATTGGAAACCACCACCAATCGCCGGTTCGCCGCGTTTGCTCGGGAGAATACCGAGTCTGCCAGGCGCGGTATTCTGGCTGCGTCGGCACGACCGGTGAAGGCAAAATCACTTTCGGTCATTTCCGCCTCGCCGCAACATGCGTCGCTTAACGCCGGACGCTTCGATTATGTTCCGGCCGCGATCATTTGGCTATGTCAATTTTACCTTGACGATGCCTAGCGCAATCCGCCGCTCGCCAGCCAAGCGAGAACCGCTTCGACTGAAGGCAGGCGGTAATTTGCCGTTGTCGCGTGATCGAAAAGACCAACCCGGACCGCGATGCCCCCTCGGCGGCGGATTTCGGTAAAGCCGTCCTCGTCGGTCGTGTCGTCCCCGACAAAAACCGGTCGGCGTCCGCGAAACGGCGGTTCGGCCAGGAAGGCGGCGATGGCCCGCCCCTTGTCGACGCTGGAGGGCTGGAATTCGACCACCATCTTGCCCGCGATGAGGCGCAAGGCCGAAGCGTTCTCGCGGTGGAGCGCCTCGACAACGGCGCGGATTTCCGGCGCTCGTTGCGGCGCGGCGCGGTAATGAAGCGCAAGCGTCCCGCCTTTATCTTCGAGGATCAGGCCGGTTCCATCCGCCGTGAGCGCGGCAAGCTTTGGCCGCAAGCGATCGAGCGCTGCCGCACTGTCGCCGTCCACGAGGCAATCGAGGATCCCATCGGCGCGGCGTCGTTCGAGCCCGTGCAAACCCGCTGCGGCGCCTTGCCAAGGCTGGAACAGCCGGTCGAGTTGGGCGAGCGGACGGCCGCTGATCAGGGCAAGCGCTCCGTCGCGCTGGGCCGAAAGACGGATCATCAGCGATGGCAAGCCCTCTGGTACCCGCACAAGGTCCGGACGGGGAGCGATCTCGAGCAGCGTGCCGTCGACATCGAGGAACAGAGCCCACAGCGGATCGAGCGGCGGCACTAGAGATTCGGCAGTCGTCAGAGAAGCGTCTTTGTGCATTGCACATTTTCCCGCCGCGGGACGTACGCTAAATGCCTGATCTGAACCGCGATTCCTCAACCATGCCAAGGCGTTTCGAAAAAGAGGCTTGACTTCACGGTCCGACGCCCTAGATTGTGCAGTGCGGTAGCGATCACTGGTTGTGGTTTTACCGTACGTCTTCTAGGCGTTTCCTCCCTAAACTTGGGCCGCGCTCAATCTGCGGCCCATTTTTTTGCCCGCGCTCAACGGATTCCAATAGGCCTGATCGAGTTTGCGGTCGGAACCGATCAGCGCATCGGGCTCGATGTCGGGCTGTGCCGCAATTTCACGGTAGATCGGCGCGAAGTCGGGCCGGGTCGCATCGAACAGCTGCTGGAAATCGTCGATCACGAAATAAGTCTGCTGCAAATCGTCGATGCGGTACCGGGTCCGCATCACCCGCCGCAAGTCGAAGCGGATCCGGTTTGGCCGGGGGTCCTCGAGACAATAGACCGACTCCGCGGCGGAAGAGAGGATGCCCGAGCCATAGATGCGCAGACCTTCTCGGGTTGCGATCAATCCGAACTCAACGGTGTACCAGTACAGCCGGGCCAGATGCTCCAGGTGCCCGAGACCCGATGCCTTCAGCCCGCCTTCCCCGTAGGCCTGCATATAGTCGGCAAAAACCGGGTTCATCAGCAAAGGTACGTGCCCGCATATGTCGTGGAAAATGTCTGGTTCCTGGAGGTAATCGAGCTGGTCGCGCCGCCGGATGAAGCAGGTCGACGGAAAGCGGCGGCGGGCGAGATGGGCAAAGAAAACATCGTCGGGAACGAGGCCGGGCACCGCGACGATCCGCCACCCGGTCGCGTCCTTGAGCACCTCGCTCAATCGGCGGAAATCCGGGATCCCGTCTGCGGCAACCCCGAGCGCGCCGAGCCCATCGAGAAACTCACGGCAGGCGCGGCCTACCAGCAGCCGCTGCTGGCGTTCGAACAGCAGCCTCCAGATCGCGTGCTCTTCCTCGGTATAATCCTGCCAATTCTGCTCGATCAAAAAATCCGAATTAGAATCCTGCCGGATCTTGGCCATCGACCTGCTCCGAATTTCGCGCCCCCACGCGTGGCTGCGCCAACTCTCAAATGTGACTGCCGGAGTGGCGCATCAAATGAAATGTCGAGCCTCACTCCCGGAACCGGGGTGCGTGTTTACGACGGCTTTATATCGTCTCCCCCGGGAAAGCGGGGGTCCAGGGCAACCGCTGCGGCCCTGCGGCGCTGGATTCCCGCTTTCGCGGGAATGACGAAAACGATCGGTATTTGGTCGACCTTTTCAGGCGGCCTTTGGCAAGCAATCCTGCGCGACCTGGCCAAGGCGCTCGATCAGATCGGCAAGATGTTCAACCAGCTGCGCAAAATTCGGCTTTCTGCAATAGCTGCGTTCGTCCATATAGAGCGCCCGGTTGATCTCGATCTGCAGCGCGTGCCGATGCGCGCTCGGCCGTCCGTAAAATCCCGTCGTGAACCCTCCGGCATAAGGCGCGTTGATCGCGACCTTGAAACCGCGATTGGCGAGAAACCGGCAGGCCGCCTCGACAATCCGAGGAGCGCATGCCGCGCCGTAGCAATCGCCGAGGACGATATCGGCGCCGTCTTGGCCGCAGCCGCAACTCGAAGGCATCGAATGGCAATCGACGAGGAGATAACCGCCGAACATGCCCGCCGTCTCCTGGACCAGCCGGCGCAGCATTTGGTGGTAAGGGTGGTAGAGGCACTCGATGCGCCGTTCGGCATCGGCGAAGCGCAACTTCCCGGCGTAGATGTGCTCGCCGCTGGCAACAATGCGGGCGATCGTGCCGAGCCCGATGCGAACCCGCGGCGAGCGGGCATTGACGTAGCTCGGCAAGGCGTCCGAAAACATCGTCGGGTCGAGCTCATAAGCCTCTCTGTTTACGTCGAGATAAGCCCGCGGAAAGCGGGCCGAGAGCAGCGGGGCGCCGAGCTGCGGGGCGGCGGCGAACAGCTCGTCGACAAAGCTGTCTTCGGATTGCCGCAGGGCCAGCGGATCGAGCCGCGACGCCGCAACGAAGTCCGCCGGATATTCGGACCCGCTATGGGGCGAGGCGAGGACGAGCGGCAGCCTGCGCATCCCCGGTTCGTGGAGGTCGAGAACCCCGGCCGCGGCCGGCCGGGACAGGAATTCACCATCCATATCACGACCTTAGTGCGCGATGGCGAGGTTGTCATCAACCCCGCATAATGCGTCTGCGCGCCAAACGTCGATAGATGGAGACCGAACATCAAGATCGTTCTCGATATCACGCGGCTGGTGCAGGAAGGCAAACTCACCCGTGACGAGGCGGAGCGGCTGAAAATCCTCGCCTCGCGAGACACCAGCACCCTCGCGATCAATGCCCTGATGGTATTTGGCGCGGCTGCCGTATCGGCCGGCATTCTCGCGCTGAACCCGTCCTTTGCGGCTGGTGCGGCGCTCGGCGTCGCCTTTGTGCTGGTCGGGCTTGCCGTGACGTTTCGCGGTTCGGAACAATGGAGCCTGCTCGGCACGGCGACCACGATCATCGGCGCGCTGTTGCTCTCGGGCGGGGTCGTCGGCCTGCTCGAAGGGGCCTTCATCGCCACCTGTTTCACGGTCGCTTTGTTGTTCGCGCTTGCGGTGCTGATCCGCAGCAGCTTTCTGATGGCCCTCGTGCCGCTCGCGGTCGCCGCGGCGCTCGACAGCAGCACCGATTACACTCACGCTACCTACATGCTGATCGTCAGCGAGCCGGCGATCTCGATCGGAGTCTTTTCCCTGCTCGCCGCGGCCGCCTATTTCGTCTCGCAGCAACTGGGGGCGGCGTATGAGAGGTTGGCTCTGGTCTTTGCCCGCGTGTCGGCGCTCCTCGTCAATTTCGGGTTCTGGGTCGGCTCGCTATGGGGCGACTACCCGGGCGAAAGCTGGGTACACGGCCGCACCTCTTCGGCGTCGGCAAATTGGCAGACCTGGCGCGCTGCGGCCTGGCATATCCCGGATTATGTGTTCGTCGTCGGGTGGGCGGTGTTGCTCGCCGCCATCGGGATCTGGGGCGCCTGCGTGAACCGGCGCTGGGCCGTCAACATCGCCGCCACTTTTGGGGCGATCCATTTTTACACGCAATGGTTCGAGCGCCTCGGCGCCCAGCCATGGGCCATCATTGTCGCTGGCCTTACGGTCGTTGCGATCGCCGTGGCGTTGTGGCGCTATAACGCCGGCCGCGCCGCCGCGGCCTTCCCGCGATTGGCCGCTTAGGATATCGGCCATCGGCGCGGATGGCGCGGCGAAAGCTCGGGGCGTTCCGCCTGGCGCTCGCCACGGGCACGGTTGTGACGGGACAGACCATCCCGGCCGCGCAAGCAGATGGCGAGGTTTACGATCGCGCCGCTGCCGTAGCGTCGATCTGCCGGGGATACGCCGCCGCGCAGCACGCGCTGCCCTACGACACGATGTACGCTCAGTGCATGTATGCCAGAGGCTATGTCGTGCCCGGTTTCTCGCCATCGCCCGACTCGCCGGGCTACCAAGGCGAGTTGCCGGGACCGGGAGCGATCGGCGGCGGCCATTAGGCCTCCTGTATTAGGTTTCGATCTGCCCGGCGCGACCGGCCAGGTAGAGACGGACCGGCAAAAAAATGCTCAGGCGGTAGGGGCATACCCATGCAGGCAGGAACGTTTCATCCCACATAGAGTTGAGGATCGCCTCACCCGACCCAACGAGGAGGATACGGAATGGCCCGCCGCAGCCCGCCCCGGAAAGTCACCTATTTCGAGCCGGTCCCGCCGCGCCTCGCCCGCAACACCATCATCGAATCGACTTTCGATGTCGGTCGCCGCTTCCGCTGCACGATGCGCGTCGATTGCGGCCAGCTCGATCCCGGTTCCGTGATCCGGCCCGAACCCGGCGAATGGCACCCGCGGATGCCCGAGCGCCTCGATGAAGAGGAGCTTGAGGACTGGCGCGCCGGCCGCAATGCCGTCTATCAACTCGCCGCGTTGACCATCGGCGCGCGCCTCACGGTCTCTGACGGATAAGCGCCGGCAGCAGGGCGAACAGTGCCGCTTCCTCGGACGTGGTTGGCAACGCGTCCGCTCGCGCCTATAGCGGCAACCTCCGCTCCCTGGATCGGCATGAATTGCGGGGCTTGGCGGATCGCATGAGTTCTTCGCGCCCGAGCCGCCTCCCGCTCTGCTCGTTTGACCCGCAGGAGGGCGCGATGAGCTGTGACGGGGAGAGGCAAACGCGGTATCCGGACAGGTCACGGTGCCGGCGACGGCCCGACCACCGGCGGTGCGACGCGGAGGAGCCGTTGCGATCGGTGCGATCGAGGGATCGCTTGGTGCTTGCGTGCATAGAAAGACTGGCCGCAAGATTGGCCTGCGTTGACCGAAGAGGGGGACATGATGCGTATCGATCCGCGGGTAGTGGCTATCGTCGCCGGGGCGATTTCGTTGACGGCATGTGTGGCGACGCCGTCGGGGCCGACCATCGCCGTCGCGCCTGGGCCGAACAAGAGCTTCGACGCCTTCGCCGCCGATCAGGCGGCCTGCCAGCAATATGCCGCAGCGCAGACCGCCCCCGGGGTCGCTGCTGCCAACAATCAAGCGGTGGGGACCGCACTTATCACAACGGCCCTCGGAGCGGGCCTTGGCGCCGCCGTCGGCGGCGGCGGCTGGCACGGCAATGCCGGCCGCGGCGCCGGGATCGGCGCCGCCTCCGGCGCCGTCGTCGGCACGGCGCTGGGTGCGAACCAGGCCGGCTTCGCGCAGATGTCGCTGCAGCAGCAATACGACGTTATGTACGGCGAGTGCATGAGCGCCCACGGTCATTCGGTGCCCGGTTTATCGCCGCCGCCCGGCGCTCCGCCCTATGGGGCGCCCGGCCGGCAGCCTTATGCGGGTCCGCCGGGCCCGCCGCCTTACGGTCCCGCGGGATATCCGGGGGGCTATCCGGGGGCCTATCCCGGAGCGCCGGTCCCACCGCCCCCCGGATATTAACCGGGCTATCGATGCGTCAGGCCGGGATCATCCGGCGGCGCCTTTTTTCTGTTGTCCGTCAGGAAGAGCTGTTTCAGCCCACGGCGGTGCGCCAGCAAGCGCCCCCAGGCGAGCGCCTCTTCTTCTCTGTCGAACAGCCGGACCCGCGGCTCCATCCTGGTGCCGCGGGCGATTTCGTCCCATTCTTCAACGAGGCTGGCGCGCACGCCGACCGGCGCCGGGTCGAGGATCAGGGTCAGTTTCATCACTCTCTACTATAATATGAAGCCGAGGTCATAGCGGAGGATGCCATGTTGGATTTGAGAATTCGCGGCCGCAAGGCCCTGGTCTGCGCGGCCAGCAAGGGGTTGGGCCGGGCCTGTGCGATGTCTCTGGGGCGAGCCGGCGTCGAGCTGACGATCACGGCGCGCACCGCCGAGACCCTCGAGCAGACGGCTGAGGAGATCCGCAAGGAAACCGGCGCCAAGGTAACGGCGGTTCCCGGCGACATCTCCACCGAAGCCGGCCGCGCCGCGGCGCTCGCTGCTTGCCCCAACCCCGACATCCTCGTCAATAATTGCGGCGGGCCGCCGCATGGCGATTTCCGCGAATGGTCGGTCGAGGACTGGCAAAAGGCGCTCAACGCCAACATGCTGACCCCGATCATGCTGATCAAAGCGACCGTCGACGGGATGTGCGCGCGCAAATTCGGCCGCATCGTCAACATCACCTCGGGATCGGTGAAGTCGCCCATCCCCAATCTGGGCATGAGCAACGGCGCCCGAGCGGGACTCACCGCCTTCTGCGCCGGCCTCGCGCGCCAAGTGGCTAAACAAAATGTGACGATCAACGGTTTGCTGCCCGGCCCGTTTCTGACCGACCGGCTGCGTTCGGGCATGGAATACGAGGCGCGGCGGCAGAACGTTCCGTTCGACGAAATTCTTGCCAAGCGCGGCCAGTCGAACCCGACCGGCCGGGTCGGCGACCCCGCCGAGTTCGGCGATGCCTGCGCCTATCTGTGCAGCGCCTCCGCCGGCTTCATCGTCGGCCAGAACCTCCTCCTCGACGGCGGCGCCTTCAACTCGACGATGGGGTAGGAACGTGTCGCGTTTAGGGTCTGCTCACAAGGGGAGAGCGTCGGACTAGCCGAGTGTTCGTGACCCCACCGGAATTGCCGACTCAGGTCAGGAAATAAGAAGCACGAGGTGCCAAAACCCGGCATTCGGATCACGGCCGCCGAACGGCTCAATTCGACCCTGAACCGAACTTCGTGTCCTCGCCAGCTGATCGTTGGCTCTACCGGGGAGCGGTCATTCGCACAAACGTGAACCAAGAGCCCACGCCAAGTGGTCGAGCAGCGCCTTTGCTTCTCTCAGATCGGCGGTGCCGAAGCCCTCGGTGAACCAGCCATAGACCGGGGCGAGTAGGTCGCGAGCTTCGGCGCGCCGGCCCTGCTCGCCCCAGAGCCGGGCGAGATCCTGGGCGGCACGCAGCTCCAGCGATTTCGCTTGTTGGGCTTGCTCGATGCGGATCGCTTGCTGAAGGGAGGCCTGGCCCTCGTCGAGCTGGTTTTCGGCGAGCAGCACCGTTCCGGTAAGGCGGTGCAGTTCGGCATCCCACTTATGCTCGCCGGTGACGTCCGCTATTTCCAATCCCTCCCGCAATGCGGCCAGTGCCGCCGTGCGATCGCCATGTCGGGCCAGGCCCTCGGCCAGGAACGCCAGACCAAAAGGCAAATTGAAAGTCCGTCCGAGCCCGGTCCATTTCGCTACGCCCTCGCGAATGCGGGCGATTGCTTCGTCGACGGCACCTTGTCCGAGCAATGCCGCGCCACGCAGCATGCCTGGTTCGAGATTAAACGAGAGCCGCTGCTCCGCAGCCACCGCCTCAGCAGCATCGAGTTGGCGCAGGGCTCGTTCTGGCTCACGGCGATTGAGGTAAACCTGCGAAGAAAGAAGGAGAGCAAAGCCCAGCGTGAACGGGTGGGCGATCCGCTCGGCCAGCGCCAAACCCTTAGCGGTGCTGGCGAACGCCTTGTCGGGATATCCGAGCAACAATTCGGCCCAAGCGCCAGTAATTTGGGCGCAAACACCCGGATCGTGTCCGCCATAGACGAGCCGATGGGACGCATGCTTCTCCGGATCGTAGAGAAGGCGTCCGGCGTCGGCGTGCTCGCGAGTTTTTGCCGGATCCCCCGCGTGACCCCAGGTCGTCCAGCCGCTGTGATGCGCCTGGAGCCGCAATCCATCGTCTCCCTCCCGTTCGGCCATCCGCAGCAACCTCTCTGAGAGCGGCCCGGCGGCGGCTATTCCACCGGACACGTTATCGCGAGTTGACTGCCACACCCCATAGAGCGCCTCGAACCGTTGTTGCAGCTCGCCGCTGCGCTCGGCGAGCTCGAGCGCCCGCGTATAAGCCGGCTTCGCTGCGACGGCGCCTTTGGCGGTAAACAGACAGAGCCCCAACGCCAGTTGCAGCTCGATTTCGCGGCCGTTCCGGATCGGGCTCTCCGGCAGCGAATGCAGCAGACTGAGACCTCGCTCGAAATGGGCAATCGCTTCGAAGTAAGCGAATTGCGCTGCGGCATGCTGCCCCGCCTTCAGCCATTGATCGACCGCGCGTTCGGTGTTGCCGGCAGCCGTCAGGTGATGGGCGAGCAGCTCTGGCTGGCGCTCGACGAGATCGGCGAAATGCTCTTCCAGCGCCGCCGCGACGCGGGCGTGCAATTCCTGCCGTCGCCCGCGCAACAGGGTCGAGTAGGCGGCGTCCTGCACCAGCGCGTGCTTGAACAGGTAGGAGGCATGCGGAGCGATGCCGCGGCAGAACAGCAGCCCGGCCTCTCCAAGCTGATCCAATGCGGCTTGCAATTCCCCCTCGGGACGCTGCGCCACCGGCTCGATCAGTTCATAGGCAAATTCGCGGCCGAGCACCGCGCCGATCTGCGCGATCTCCTTGGCCGCCGGGCCGAGCCGGTCGAGCCGCGCCATCAGCGAGGCATGCAAGGTGGCCGGCACCGCCTGCGCAGCCAGCGATGTGGTCGCCAGCATCCGGGCCACCCGGTCGCCCTGCGCGGCGCTTTCCAGCACCGCCTTGGTCAGTTCCTCGACAAACAATGGCACCCCGTCGGTGCGCTCGACGATCTCCGCGACGATATCGGCGGTGAGCACGGCATTGCCGGCCAGGTTTTGGACTAGCGCCTCGCCCTCGCGTTCGCCAAGCCGATTGAGCGCCAAACTCGTGACGGGGGAGCGACCGCCCCAGGGCGGCTGGAATTCGGGACGAAAGGTGATCACCAGCAGCACCGGCAACCGCCGTACCCGGTCGACGGTCAGATCCAAGAGCTCGCGCGAGGTCGGATCGATCCAATGGGCGTCCTCGAACACCATCAGCACCGGCCGGAGCCGCGCTTCGGCTTCGAGCTGGCGGAGCAGTGCCTCAAACAATTTCTCGCGATTGCGCTGCGGGCTGAGGTTGAGGTCCGCGGCGGAACTCGGCAGCGAAAGCAGCTCGCTCAACAGCGCGATATCGTCGTCATCCCGCGCCCCCGGCGCGAGCAATGCCTGCAATTTGCCGAGCTTGGCTTCGACCGCGTCGTCGCGGGCGAAACCAGCGGCGCGTTCGAGCTGCGCGATGAAAGGATAAAGCGCGCTGTCCTGGTGATGCGGCGAGCAGAAATAGCGCAAGCATGTGTGCGGTTCGGCGGCGAGGGGTTCCAGAAGTGCCGCCGTGAGCCGCGATTTGCCGATGCCTGCCTCGCCGGAGAGCAGCACCACCTGGCCTTCACCCGTCTTTGCCCGGGACCAGCGCCGAAGCAGCAAGTTCAAGCCCCAACCCGCGCAGCCACGCCGCTACGTCCATGCGGTGATCCTCGGCTCCGAGGAGCGGCAGCCCCTCACTGCCGACAATACACCTCTGCCCCTTGGGCAACCAGCGGTAGCGCTGAAATAACCGCAGCGTCGGGCGTCCTGGCTTCGGTCGTTAAATGGCCGCTTAAGGCGCAGTCGTAGCAACGGCGATATCAATCGGGAACGCCTGGAATCCACCTTATTGAGCCGTTCAGAACCAAGTCAGCTAGTACAGCGTTTCCGAATTCCTGCATCTATGGATCAAGCAGCAGCATCGATTTGATACTGCCATCGGTGGATCACCGGGTCGCGGTTGAGATCCTCGATGAACTCCATGATGCGTTGTTTGAGCTCGTGTTTTGAGCCGACGCGGATGTGACGGAGCACGGAGCGGGCGGCTTTGGCGAAGAACCCCTCGACGAGATTGAGCCAGGAGCCGTGCTTGGGGGTGAACACGAACTGAAAGCGTCCCTCGGGTCGCGCCGCAAGCCACGCCTTGGTCTCCTGCGAAATGTGCGCGGAGTGATTGTCGAGGATGATCTTGATCGCGGTCGCGGCGGGGTAGGCGGCCTCCAGCATCGCGAGGAATTCGATGAATTCGCGACTGCGGTGGCGGTCCCCGGCCTTCGCCGGGGCAGGCTCTTGACGAGGGCGTGCACCTGGCCGGTCAGCAGGTCGATGCCGGCCATCAGCGTGACCGTTCCATGGCGCTTGTACTCGTGATCGCGACTGATCGTCGGATGGGTGCCAGGCACCGGGCGAAGGTCGGGAGCGGTGGCGCCGATCGCCTGGATGCCGGGTTTCTCGTCATAGGAGATCACCGCGACGGCGGGCTCCTGTGCAGCTCCACCCAGGGCCGCCCGCCGCATCTCGACCTCACGATAGACGCAAAGCACCTCGGCCATTTTGGGTTCGAACTCGCGATCGCGCCGCTCCAGGTAGTAACGCACCCTGTGCGGTTTGACCTCATGCGCGGCGAGGATCTTGCACACCGTTCCCTGGGCCAGGTTTGCCAGGCTTGGATGGCCAGCGCGCGGTCCGTGATCGCGCGCATGCGCAGCCAGCAGTCGGGTGGTCCACAGCTCGTGCGGATAACCAAATTGCGTCGGCTTCGCGCAAGCCAGCCCGACAAGCCAGGTTCTGGCCTCCACCGTAATCCTCGCATCCCGTCCCGGGCGCGCGCGGTCGTCCAGCGCTGCCAATACTCCCGCTGCCAATACTCCCAGTTCGGCGGCACGCTCCAAACAGCGCGTCACGCTCTGTTGGCTCACCCGCATCGCGCTCGCCACGGCATAGGCCGAAGGCTCTTCGAGATAGGCCAGAATAATCCGCGCCCGCTCCACTCGGTTCGCCGGCTCCGGGCGCGATCGAGAAATCTCGACCAGTGCCAGACGCTGGTCCGCGTCCACCGACAATGCAATAATCCGTCGCGCCGCAACCATGGCTCCCCCTGCCACGTCATGGCGCTTCATACCACATATCGCGAAGATCAAACATCTTTGCACAACATATCGACAATTTGGAATCTTTCCACTAGAGGCTGCTTTGGGTTGGCCCCGAGACGTTACCGACCGCTCGTCGGCGCTCTGGAGATGAATGGCTGCGCTATGACGGTCGAAAAATCCCCCAATTCGTAGTGCATAATTCTCGACTATGCGCTGACCAGGGACCCACCTCCGGACGGGGAGCTGATGGCGATTGGTTCATCAGTCTTAAACCGCTGGGCCGGGCACGATAATCAGGCGTGCCCAACAACTTTAAGGAGAGGTTTTGCTGCAGATTTGATGCAAAAATCTGATTTGGGAGAACGTGGGCGGATATCCTAACAGGCGGAAATCGCTATCTATATGACTTTAATGTTCATCTACGTCTACCTATATCCGCTCGGTCGACAAGACAAAAGCGGGATAAAAGATGGCTCGGGCGATACGCTCATCAACCCTTGAGACGCGCTCGGCGCGGCTCAGGCTGCCGGTGTCGGTCAAGCCGACTTTCGTCCGCGTCGCCAAGGGCCTCGGGCTCGGATACCGGCGCAACAAGAGCGGCGGCGTCTGGGTCATGCGGGTTGCCGACGGCAAGCGCATCAGTTGGGTCCGCACAATCGACGCGGCCGACGACTTCGCCGAGGCTGACGGCGGCGATGTGCTCGACTTCTGGCAAGCCCAGGATAAGGTGCGCTCGCTGGCTCGCCCGGATCGCGCCGGGACGGCCTAGCCGATCACCGTCGCGCAAGCGCTCGACGCCTACGAAGCCGATCTGAAAACCCGCGGCGCTGACATCGCGAATGTCCAACGAATCCGCGCTCACATGACCAACGGGGTTGCCAACAAGCTGATCACCCTGTTGACGCCGCGCGAATTGCGTGGCTGGCGCGACGGGCTGATCGAGAGAATGTCGCCCGCCTCGGTCAACCGCACCGGCTTCGCCTTGAAAGCCGCCCTGAATCTGGCAGCCCGGCAGGACGAGCGGGTCATCAGCCCGCGCGCCTGGCAGGAAGGGCTGGCCCTGATCCCGAACGCAACCAACGACCGCAACGTCATCCTTGCCGACAATGTCGTCTGCGACCTCGTCGCCGAAGCGTACAACAACAGCCGAAAATTCGGGCTGTTCGTCGAGGTCGCTGCGGCGACCGGGGCCCGGCCGAGCCAGATCATGCGGCTCGAGGTGCGTGACTTGCAGGACGGCGTTGAGCCGCGGCTGATGATGCCGGTATCACGGAAAGGCAAAGGCAAAAAAGCAAAAGCGCATTATCCAGTCCCGATCTCCGCCGATCTCGCGGAACGGTTGGGAGTGCCGGATCGGCCCGCGAACGCGCCGCTGCTCACGAGACCGAACGATAAGCCGTGGAAGCGATCGAACCAGAGCTATCCGTTTGCGCAAGTGGCGAGAGCGTGTGGTCAAGATCCGGCTGAAGTGACGATGTACGCGCTACGCCATAGCAGCATCGTCCGGCAGTTGCTCGCCGGCGTGCCGGTGCGCATCGTGGCTGCCGGCCATGACACCAGCATCGCAATGATCGAACGCAATTACAGCCGCTATATCACCGATCATGCGGACGCGCTGGTTCGCGGTGCGATGCTCGATCTAACGGTGCGCAATAAGCCGAAACTAGCCGTCATCGGGTAATCCGCCGTCGACTTGCCGTTAAGCAGTTTTGTCAATTGGCGTCGAAGTTTCACTCCGATTGGCGTCCAATCGTGACCCCCCTCACCGGTGCTGGTTCAGGCGGTCGGCAGCAAACAATACCGCCTCGCGCGCGCACGCGCGCGAGGCGAATCCTCTCACTCCTACCAGCAGAATCAGATACTTGGTCGCGGGCACCGGGAACAAATAATCACCGAACCGCCCCAATTTTGACCACAACTTCGCAACGAAAACGGAACGGGCTGTGACAACTCTGTGACCTACGTTCTGTCGATGTTCGCGGCCAAGCGTCATCAAGCGCCACTGCTGCATGGTGCTCGTCCATCTTGGTCCCAGACATAGTGTCCGTCGCCCGGCTTCATCCACAAGCGCGGCTTACGCGCGAAGCCGATCCCTCCCGGTGTGCCGGTCGATACCACATCGCCGGCGACGAGCGGCGTCCAGTCCGAGCAATAGGAAATCAGGGTCGGAATTCAGCGACAATGAAGGCGAAGGGTCTCGACGAGGATAGTCCCGTTGGCGCCCACGCCCTCGAAAAGATCCAAGCCTATTGGGAGGAGGCATCCAAAGCGTGCGGCACCCGCCCCCCCTTACGTGCACCCCAAGCTTGTGAGGAAGCAAGTTGCCATTCAGAAACTGTCCGAGATCACGGACGAGGAACTCGCCGCTGCTATGCTTGACGCCGAGGAAGCGGCAGCCTCGATCCATTAATGCGGATGGGTCATAGATGCATAGGGCAGGGGTCGGCCAAGGACCTGCCGCAGGATCGCCCCGTATCGAGTGCGATTGTCGACCCGCCTTAATCTGCGGGGATATGCTTCGGTCGGCCGAGGCATAGAGAGCGCCGCCCGCGGCGCCAGGCGGCGTCTCGTTGACGACCGTGGCGACCGCCTCGGTCGACCCCGCTGCGCGGTATTCCCCCCCGGCCGTCTCCGCAAGAGAGATCAACCGCGCGGGCGCCGGCGGTAAGATCGTCCAAGTCACCGATAACCGTGATTGAACTAAACCGCTATCGCAGTAGTTGTAGAAGGTGAGGGGGTTGGCTGGGGAGGCCTCCCGTCTGACAGGATTGTGGTTGTCCAAAGCCCAATCCTGAGACAGGAGGTTCCCCAGATGGCCGAGATGAGCCCTCTGCGTCGCCGCATGATTGAGGACATGAAGATCCGAAATCTGTCGCCAGCGACGCAGCGATGTTACGTGCATGCGGTAGCAAAGTTCAGCCGATATTTTAAGCGGTCGCCGGACGGGTTGGGCTTGGCGGAGGTCCGCGCCTACCAGGTCCACCTCGTCTCGCGCGGCGTCTCCTGGGACGGATTCAACCAAGCGGTCTGCGCCTTGCGCTTCTTTTACGGCGTCACGCTCGGGCGCTCGGCGATGGTCGAGCGCATCCCCTATGCGCGCAAGCTGCGGCATTTGCCAGTAGTGTTGAGCACGGACGAGGTCGCGCGATTTCTGGCAGGCGTTCCGAATCTGAAGCACCGTATGGCGCTGACCACGGCTTATGCCGCCGGGCTTCGGGTATCGGAGGTGGTCCGACTGAAGATCGCCGACATCGACAGCGCCCGGATGTTGCTCCGGGTCGAGCAAGGTAAGGGCGGCAAGGATCGCTACGTCATGCTGTCGCCGCGGCTGCTCGCCATGTTGCGTCGTTATTGGCGAGCAGAAAAGCCCTGTCATTGGCTGTTTCCCGGCCACAACCAAAGCCGGTCGCTCAATCCCAGCGTGCTGCAGGGCGCGTGCCGAGCGGCTCGTGCCGCGGCCGGGTTTGACAAGCCGGTGACGATGCACACGCTGCGGCACAGCTTCGCCACTCATTTGCTCGAAGCCGGCACCGACATCCGTACCATCCAGGTGCTGCTCGGCCACAACGACCTGTCGACCACGACGCGTTACGCCCGGGTCGCGACCACCACGATCGGCAGCACGCAAAGCCCGCTCGACCAACTCGAGCTGGAGATGGCTGAGCCGACCTGAGCTGCGGTCATGGCGACCGGGCTGGAGGTGGCGGAGGTCTTCCGCCGCCACGGCGAAACCTACCGCCAAGTGCATGCCGAGCATCTCGGCCGCACCGAGCGCCGTGTCATGGGCGCCATCGCAGCGTGCCGAACTGCGGCGCTCGGCGGCCACGCGGAATTTTGCGAGGATTGCGGCTTGGTGCGCTGCGCCTACAACTCCTGCCGCAACCGGCATTGCCCAAAGTGCCAGGGGCTCGCGCGGGCCGAGTGGCTCGCCGACCGGCAAGCCGAACTGCTTCCGGTGCCGTATTTCCACGTCGTCTTCACCGTACCGGCCCAGATCGCCGCAATCGCATTCCAGAATAAGGCGACGGTTTACGCCATTCTTTTCCGCGCCGCGGCCGAGACGCTGCGCACCATCGCCGCCGATCCGCGTCATCTCGGCGCCGAGATCGGCGTCGTCGCGGTGATGCACAGCTGGGGCCAGACCCTGCAGCACCATCCTCACATTCATTGTCTGGTCCCCGGCGGCGGCCTGTCCAGCGATGGCGCGCGCTGGATCGCCTGCCGGCCAGGCTTCTTCCTCCCGGTGCAGGTGCTTTCCCAGCTTTTCCGACGGCTGTTCCTGGAGCAGCTCCAGGCCTCGTTCAGCGGCCTGTCTTTCTTCGGAACGCTTGCCCCGCTCACCGATCAGGCGGTCTTCAACCGTGCCCTCGCCAAGCTCCAGCGCATCGACTGGGTCGTCTATGCCAAACGTCCCTTCGCCGGCCCCGAGCAGGTGCTGTCCTACCTTGGCCGCTACACCCACCGCGTCGCCATCGCCAACAGCAGGCTAATCGCCCTTGCCGATGGGCAGGTCAGCTTCCGCTGGAACGACTATCGCCACCACGGCAAATCCAAGGTGATGACGCTTACCGCCGACGAATTCATCCGGCGTTTTCTGCTTCATACCCTACCGGGCGGTTTCCATCGCATCCGCCACTACGGCTTTTTCGCCAACGGCCATCGCGCTGCCAAGCTCACCCGCTGTCGTCAACTACTTCGCGTTCCACCGGCGGCTGCCACACCGGCCCCGCCGACCGACTATCGTGAAAGATACCGCCAGCTGACCGGATTCTCGCTTGAGGTCTGCCCCGATTGCGGCGGCCAGATGGAGCTGCTCGGTCCGTTACCCTATCCCGGTTCTCGCAAGCCCTCGGCCCGGTACGACACCTCATGACCGGCTCTCTTCGTCACCACAGAGAGCTCCCAGACCTCGCTCCAGCGCGCCGAGATCGGTCCCCTTGCGCGAATGATTTCCTCGTGCCCCTCGACATAGCGACGCTGGTCGCTCCGCTAACTCTCCGGTCAGCCACGCCCGTCCGCTTACATCACCAGTTGCCACCACCGCGACGGCGGACGATCACCACGCGCTCTGCAGCCGCATCCCGCGGGTCGACCGACCAAGCACAATCCCCATAGCCCGCGCGCCTTCCCGCGGTTTAGTTCAATCCGGCTTCAATGGTGTCGCGCGCTGCGCCTCGGCATCTGCCTGTGGGGTCGCGCGACCCCACAGAACCCTCCAGATTATCGCCGGGTCAGAACGTTTCCACGCGTCGCATCTCCGTCTCTGCGGACCCTGGCGGCGTCGCTCTACAAGAGCGTGGCCGCATCTCTCGGTTGCCCACCTGGGCTGGTGGACTGCCGGCGCAGGGAGTGCGCTATCTCCTCTATCGAGAGGCCGCGCACGAGCATGTCGTCCAGCTCGTACAGCTCCGCATCCGACCATTCCCTGCCGGGGTCCGCGTCCGGGCGATGATTGTTACCGAGCGGGCTCATGCAGGCACCTATGCTCTAGTCGCCGCTGGCTATCGTTGGGTTGGCGTCTGTCGCGCCGGGTTAGGGGGCGCAGGCGGTTCTGTCGGCGATTGCTGGATGTCTGGCGGCTCCACATGTCTGCACGGGCTTTGTGCGATCTCGGTATTGACCCCCCGCAATCGGTTGCACTCGGCCTCCGTGGCTTCGCAGAGCTGGGCTGCTTGCCCCCTATCAAAGCACCACTCCTGCCCCTTCGAGCCGGGACCGAGCGGCTGAGCAGCTTGCGCGAGGATGATGGCAACTCCTGCAATAGTGGCCCACATGGCTGCCTCCCTCGCGACGTTGAATGGTTGCTTAGGTAAAACATCTAACCCGCCCAAAGTTCGCGCAGGTTAGAGCAATCTTTCATCAAACAAAGCCGTCGGCAGCCCGCTGGGCGGCGGCCTTCTCGGGAACTGCGCTTGATGAAATCCTGGACGAACGGCTGCGTCCGGGCGTCACAGTAGGCCCGGTCGAATTGACGGTATTGCTCCGCCAGCTTTTGCTTCCATTGCCGCAGCTGGCCGCGCACGGCGGCGTTGGAATAGGCGGTCGGTTGTTGCGGCGGCCGGCAGAACGCTCAGCAGTTCGAGTGAGCCTGGCAGGTTAAGCCAAGAGGAGGTCAGAGAGTGGAGAACACAATCCTCCGGGCCGCCTTCTGTCCTGCCGGCATGGGCGATCATCGGGTTGCCCTTCGGGATTCCGCGCCGAGTTTCTGAAGCTCTGCCCGCATCGCCGCAAGCCGGCACTCGAGGATATTGACGATCTGGTCGCCGATTTCGGCGGCCGTGAGGGTGATTGGGTTTACAAGTCCACGCCTAGTATAGACTGCATCTTCGGTCCCGACGATCACCCCATCGGCATTGCGATACGCGGCGATGAGGCGCTCGGTCTCCTCGATCTGTTGCATCAGATCATCGATCGTCATGGCGTAGGTCCGTTGGCAGTGCTAAGGAATCATCGGCCTAGGGCGGCGAGCTTTCACCTACCCGAGACGCAATACTGCCCTCCAGTTGCCCTGAACAAGCGGTCGCGTGATGCGCGTAAAGGTCCCCTAACCAGTTCCAATAGACCAACGGCTCCGGTTCGCGACCGCGCTCTTTGCGGCAGCAAGGTTAGATGGAGAACTTCACTCCTCAAAGGTTCAGTCGGTGCATTTGTCCTATCGGATAGCGAGTGCCCGATGCGGCACCGGGCGGTACAATGCGGCCGATTTCTGCGACATCATCTGCCGTGAGCACAATATCCGCGGCGCGCACATTCTCCTCAAGGTGCTTGCGCGACTTCGCGCCGGGTATCGGGACGATAAAGACACCCGCGCGCTTTCCCTGGGCGATTGGCCAAGCAATGGACAGCTGGGCGACCGTCGCGTTCTTCCCGCGGGCGATTGCCTTGAGTGCTGAGCGCAGTCGAAGGTTTTTCTCGAGATTGGCGTTGTGAAAGCGAGGCAGCTGCGCACGAATGTCGTCCGGCTGCCATTTCCTGCAGCTTGGGAACCTGGGCACTCAGCATCCCGCGCCCGAGCACGGCATAGGCCATCATTGCCACGCCAAGTTCCTTGCAGGCGTCGATCTGGCCTTGCTCTTCCGCGTCACGCGAAAACAACGAATACTCCATCTGCAGCGAGACGAGCGGATGCACGGCACTGCCACGCACCAGCAAGTCGGCCGAGCACTCTGAGAGCGAGATGAAGTGTGTCTTGCCTTCTTTGACGAGCTCAGCCATTCCGCCGACGCTTTCCTCGATTGGCACGCTCGGATCGACGCGTGACATGCAAAACACATCGAGCGTCTCGATTTCGAGATTTTTCAAGCTCTGCTCGCAGGTTTGACGCAGGTAACGCGGATCGCCTCCGCCGCGCACAGCGTCCGAGCTGCCGTCGCGTGGGCTGCCGCTCTTCGAGTGGATGACCACATCATGTCTGCGGCCGCGGATTGCTTCGCCGATCAAGCGGTGATTGTGGCCTGCGCCGTAGCTGGCCGAGGTGTCGAGAAAATTGACCCCGAGATCGAGCGCGCGGCGAATGGTGGCGATTAACTCCGCGTCGTCCGCCGCACCATAGGCGCCCGACATGCCGTAGCAGCCGAGACCGATTATCGACGCCTTCAGATCAGTGTTGCCGAATCTGCGGTGTTCCATAAACCAGCCCTCGTGTTTAAGGCATTATATCACAGCCTTTTGCGGGGCAGAACGCCCTTTGATGTAGCAAGTGTTTGGGAGGTGTTATCGCCGATGACAATTCGCTGGTGGGCCAGCCATGAAGCGCCTTGAGCGCGACGAGGTAGATGCCCGGCCCGTAGAACCCAAGACCCAACCCGTATAGAGCGACGAGGAAAGCTGCCGTTACCACGAGCCAGCCGTGATAGGGCGGAGGCGCAGGCTTCTTACCGATTATCGAGCGACCATGCATGGCCGGATACTTGATCGGCCAGCCAGTCCAACGCTGGCCGTGTTCGGACATGATCCGCCGACCAAGTCCAATTCCAGCTAGGTCTACTGTGCCCGCGGGACTAAATTGACCTGGGATGATGACAGGATTGCCACCCGGCCTCGATTGGGACGTATGTGACCGCGCGCGCTTGGCGCGGGATCGGGCATTCGATGGCGCATTCTTCACGGGCGTTCGAACTACCCGGATCTACTGTCGTCCAGTCTGTCCGGTGCGACCGCCCCGTTCGGCGAATGTCGTGTTCTTTGGTTCGGCGGCAGCCGCGGAGCGGGCAGGTTTCCGGCCATGCCTTCGCTGCCGACCCGAGACGGCACCGGGAAGCCCTGCGTGGAGCGGAACTGCAACGACGGTGGCGCGCGGTATGCGTCTTATCGAGGAAGGATTCCTGGATGAAGGGTCGGTCGCCGAACTAGCCGATCGCCTCGGTGTTGGGCCACGACACTTGTTACGGCTGTTTCTGCGTCATACCGGCGCGCCTCCGAGCGAAATCGCCGCGACGCGACGTGTACAGGCTGCGAAACGCATGATCGATCAAACTACGATGGGCCTGTCTGACATCGCCTTTGCCGCTGGGTTTTGCAGTATTCGGCGGTTCAACGACGCATTCCAAGCGACATATGGCCGTCCGCCGTCGTCGTTTCGCAGGGCTATCCAGCGATCTTGCTCCCCAGATTGAACTCAACCTCTTTGGGGCAAAGCGGTTAAATCAAGCGAAGGGCCGCTGAAACCTGGACTGCCGAGCGCATAAGTCCCGAAAACTCGATAACTTATCCTGCCGGAGGGAGATGGACTGAAATAGTCAGTCGATATCAGCAGCTTACAATGGCTAACCCGGGTATAGACGGCTATTGAAAACAAAAGCGCTTTTGCCGATTGGCTAACCGGCCGCCGGCTTCGAGCGCGCGCCGTTGCCGCCGCTGCGATGGCGAGGTAGGGGTCGTCATCAAGCGTCGACTTCATGTAGTCGGCCATGTTGGCGCCGGCGATCTTGCGCAGCTCGTCGACCACCCAATCGGCGGTCAGCTCGGTGCGCTCGGCGCGCTCCGCCATGGCCTTTTCGATCGCCGCGGCAATGTCAGGTCTTGTGAGGTTTTCGTGGCCGATCACCCGCGCCGTTTTGGCGCTGTAGCCGGCCCGGATGGCCGCTTGCGCCGCATTCAGGTCGATCAGGTACTCTTGGACGAACCGCGCCTGCTCGCGCCTCACTCGAGACCAGACGGCGGCGCTCTCGGAAGTGACGGTCGAGGATTTCTCGACCGCCGCGGCGAAGGGGCGCGCTCGGTCCGGCGCGTCAAATTCAAGCTGCACGACAAGCGCGCCGCCTTGGTCGATCTCGGTCGCCACCTCGGCCTCTTCGACGCCAAGCACAAGCAGCCCGACGCCCCTGTCGAGGTCGATATTGACGATATGCGAGATACAGTTCTCCGCGCATTGGCTCGCCTCCATGACGCTCAAAGAGCAGAGGGCGGCGATCCAGGCCATGAGCCCCGAACAATTACAGAAGTTCCGACAGCAGTGGAGCTGGTGGAGCGGGAGGCCGCCGCTGCCGCGGCGCGGCCCAAGGCCTCATCCTGTTTGCCGCGCAGCACCGGTCAACCCTCTTTCGGGCATTTGAACCCAGGGGGTTTGGAGCCGACATAGCCGTCCATGTCCTTGGCAGCCGGGCCCCGGACCAGCTCCAAAGCCTTGTGGAACATTTTTTTGGCGGACGCACCGACAGCATCGGCCGGCAGCTCTTTTTGCTCGCGCAGCCTCTCCGCCGGAAACAAACTCGGCGAATTCCTTTTGCTTCATTTCCGAACGGCAGAACCCACCGTTCTTGCGCACGCGCCCAGCCAGGCTGCGATAGGCGTCGTCGGGCATGAGTTTGAGGCTGTGCGGCAACTGTCCGGCGTCAGCGGTTTCCCGTCTGCATTGGCCAATCTCACCGGCAATTCCGCTCCAACCCCGACCAGAATTCCGCGTCCGTGTTAAAGGCCGGTCCTTTGCCGATCTCGCAAAGAGCGATGGGTTTGCCAGCCCGGAGCCAAGCGTCGGCGCCGTGGTGATGGTCGGTGATGTACAATTCATTACCCGGGCCGCGGATGACCTTATCGGGTCGTCCTCGAGGTCCTCCATTCTCTCTTTGGGTGGTCTAAAATTTTCTGCTTTTTCGCACGCACCTCCTCCAACCCTATGGCTCCCTGCAGAGGCCGTAGGGTGCGCACGTCGCACGAACAGGTGACGCCCGCCTTTGTGGAAACGTCGCACGACATGTCGGCGGCCGCGGCGGGCAGAGAAAGACAGAAGTCCAAGGACGATCAGCTGTGCGAGCATGGCCGATTCCCGACGTTGATGCGCGGCGCTCTCATCGCCGGAAGGTGCCGCGCTTATCAAAATATGCGCAGCGACCGCGATTTCGGTCTTGACGGTACGTCAGCAGGGGCTCGGCGGCGCGGCTGGCGACCCCTACGGACCATCGTACGGCCGGTGCAGTTGAACTCGATAGCTACATCCTCGAGCGTCGAAAGTTTAAGCTGGGTATTCTCCCGCGCCGGAATTTAGATTTTCCGTCGCCGAACGGGCCGATCTGTGAGAAGACCGTGGTGTTGCCCTCCGGATCCTTGAACGTACCGTCCTGCGTCCCTTTGTGTTTGGTGAAGGCCTCATCTTTCTCGATGTCGGCGGCGCCATCTCTGATCGTCGTGACGACAGGTTGGTGGCAGGATTTGGGTCCTTGTCGCCAGCGCTGACCACAGTTTCGGTGCCCTGATGCGTCAGGACGATGCAATGCAACTTATCCTTGAGGTTCCTGTCCTCGCCCACCGTGAGGCCTTTTGCCCAGCCGCGGACCTTCGTGAGGCGCACGTCCGCCATCCCCGTGAACGCGAACTCCCATCCGGGGTCCTCGACGGTCGTGGCCTTATGTGCGGGTTCCAGGGTAAAAGTCGCCACCCCCACGTCCTTCAGCGTCTCCCAGCACCTCCGGTTGGTCCTTGAGATGGATCATCACCCCGTCGCGGGTCTGCGGAGGGCGAACTCGTTTCCGGCTTCCTTGAGCTTCTGGAGGACCTTACCTCTCCTGCCTCCAGGAGCGTGTGATCTACCTCGTGCGGATGCTTGGCCCCAGGAGGTCGGTAAACACCGAGAAATCATCATCGAGCGACCAAAACGCATAGGCCCGGGCCGCCTTGAAGAGGTGGTCCAGGCACTGTTCCTTGGCTTGCTCGTAGAGGCCATCGACAAACGCCATCGTGACGTGGAGTCCAGGGCTGGCAGCCTGCGCTCTTTGCGTATCGCCCACCCACTGTTTGGCGTCGAGTTCTGAAAGCCGGGCGTTCAGGCCCTGCACTCCCGCGAACGCTGATTGTATTCCATGACCTTATATTCCTCTGCAGACCTGCTTCACGTAATAGTCCATCGCCCGCTGCAGCGGTTTGCCGCTCACGCCGTGCTTGCTGTAAAACTGGTCGAGCGCCGCATTCGGCTTTTCTTCGTAGTCAGATTTGCGCTCATCCGAGGGCTTTAAGCTGTCATCCCGGGCGATCCTAATTCCGTCGTCGAGAGACTGAAAATCCTCGCCGAGGCCTTCCATTTTGTGAACGACATACTCCTTCTTGTAGCTGCCCCCGCGGTCTCCACCTCGTTGAAGGCCGCGTGAGAAACTTCCCGGCCTGGGCCCCAACCATCGCCGCCGCCAGCGGCCCTTTTTTGGGCATGAACGCAACCATCTCCAGCATGCCGAACAGCTTGTCCGGCGCGGGAAGCTGGACATGGTTTTGGGTATCTATCCGGTTTTTTTCGATCGCGACCTCGGTCGCCTTCCGGGCATTCGCGACGACGGTCCCGGCATCCTCTATCGACCTCACCGCGAGCGCCATTTCGCCCACGACCCTCCTCCTCTGGCCCTCGCATAACTTTTTTGTATAGCTTTGTATAAGGGCGTCCCGGCCGGATGGCCCGGCGTTGGCTGAGGCCCGAAGGAATTCGGCTTCCCGAGCGGGGTCTCCCCGCACCCAAACGACAACATCCCGGGGGCGTACAACGACGTCAGGGGGTTTTTCAGGGGGTTTTTCAGGGGGGCGATTATGGCGGCCTTGATGTCCATTGCTCATCTCGCCCTCCAATTTTTCCTGTTGGAATTTATGCACGTTAACGTTAATTTGACCGGTCCCTCCCGGTTCGGTCAATGGATTTTTCGCGTTTGGGTTTTATTTATTCACTCCATTCGTCGCCGATCCCACGGTCGCCATCAGCCGGGGCACGACCTACGCCAACCGGGCCAACCTGGCCGGCGCGTTCCTGCAGCAGATCATTCGAAAATACGAGGGCACCCGGCTCGGCCGCCAGGAATTGAACGCCGAGCTGCTCGAGGACGTGCCGGGCGCGCTGTGGAACCGCGCCCTCCTTGAGGCGGCGCGGCCGCCGATGGGCCGCGCAGCGATCAGCATCAGGAGTGCTCGACCACCGGTAATCACGGTTATCGGCGGTTTGGCGGCGCCGGACCGACCGGCAGCTCGGCAGCCAGAACCCGTGAAAAATATGCGAATAATATCTGGGATCATCCTGAAGGCGACCTTTCGCGGGCAACGTCTGGGCCACCGCGCCGCAATTTTGCGGTCCGAAAAATTAGGGAGACGGGAGCCATGGCGGCTCCGACAGCCAGTGTTCAGTTCACGTATTCTACTGATCTCGGCTGAGCGGACCGCGGCGGGCACAGTGCTCGGGTGCGGTAATGAACAAACTGTATCGAGCCGAGATCGAGTGAGAATGACCCGAAATTATTCCAACTTTCAATTAGTTATGCCCTCTGACCGGTCAATCACCGATGCGGAGCGCACTGGTGACCGCAAATTGACGCGACTGCGAAGGCGCATTTGTCCCCTTCGGTGGTGTGCTTTATTGTGGGGAAACCGGCGACCCGGGCGAACATCTGGCGGGCCCGGCCGGGCGCACATCACGCTCGGCGCGTAAGATCTCTTCGAGAAAGTCGGGAAAGGAGGCTGCCTTCGCCGCCGCGCTCTGAGCAATCGCGGAGTAGAGATCGGTATTACAGTTGGCTTCTGACCTTCTGGAAGAGCTTGGCTGCACCATCTGCGAAGGCTCTGACCCACACATCGCTCGGTTCGGCATCGCCACTGAAGCCTCGATCTTCCCAGAAACTGCCCCAATCGCCCGGATCCATTTTGTGTTCGGGATCGATCAGATTCTGCAGAGTTTGGACGTCGATTTCCCTTCTGGCCTCCTCCACTGCCTTAGCGATACGCAACAACTCGCCGTATTTGGCAGCCTCCTTTGCCCACTCCTCCCCGACCGCCAGGCCGGCTTTGTGCTCGGTCTCCACGTAGCTCTCCTTGCTTGCACGGAGCCGTTCGACGACATCATCCATGGTCGCTTGTTTCCTTTCTGGCAGCTAACTTGATTACAACTTCCTTGAATGCCTGCTGGGCGATCGCCGACCAGTTCACAGCTTCGACCTCGTCCACGCGAGCCTTCAGGTCGCCGGGAATGTAAAGCGTCACCCGCGGCATATGCATACATATCCTACGCGAGCGCCAAGCCGGCCGGCGCGAGGTCGACATCGGGGAGGGGCGCGACGGCGCCGGTCGGAGCGGGAACGATCAGGGAAATCGGCAAGGTTTGCCGTGTCGCGGCGCCGACCAGCCTCGGCAACGAGCCGACCACAAACTTTGGATACTACGGGGTGCCCGGTTTGGATACTATGCGGGGTGGGAGGGAGGTCGTGAGAGCCGCGGGAATCCTAGGGTGCGCCACTCTGGCAGCGGGATTTCGAACCCTCGGTCCGCCGCTACGTGCTATTTCACATCGACGATCTCGATCCAGTTCGGCTGCGTGCCCATCGGGTAATGGCCGATCGGCTTCAGTTCGCCGCTCGCCTGGTCGATCGAGTAGACCGTCATCCCGGCCGAGTCCATGCCGACCGACAGGAGGAACTTGCCGCGCGCGGCGATCGCGAAGCCGCGCGGCGTCTTCTCGGTCGGGAAGCGGCCGATTTGGGTCAGGGTGCCCTTTCTTCGGGGTCGATCTTGTAGCCGATCAGCATGCTGGTCTTGCGCTCGGCGCCATAGAGGAACTTGCCGTCCGGCGTCACATGGATGTCCGAGGCCGCAGGCTGCTCCTTGTATTCGTTGGTGTTGACGAACTGGAGCTCCTTCAGGGTTCCCGAGACTGGGTCGACCGCATAGGCGCCGATCGTCGCCGTTGTTTCGGTGATCAGATAGGCGAATTTCCCATTGGGGTGCAGAGTCAGGTGGCGTGGGCCCGCGCCCGCCTTGGTGGCGACTTTCACCCGGCCCGTTTGGCAATTACTGTGCCGGTACCGGGATCGAACTTCAGCTCCATTACGATGTCGCCGCCGAGCACCGGAACATAGACGTTCTTGTTGCCGGCATCGATGACCACGCAATGCGCCTTGGGCTTGGTGTAGAAGATATCGGTGAGCTTCCCCCTCAACGATGCTCTGCGCGTTGATCGGGTAGATCGCCAGCTTGGCGCCGACATAGGAGGCGGCGAGCAGAAATTTGCCGGTGCGGTCGGTGTTGATGTACGCCATCTGATCGAGCAGCGGGGTTGC
>CAWBFS010000037.1:0-35830 GCA_963788085.1 uncultured Alphaproteobacteria bacterium | reverse complement strand
GCGCATCCAATGCACGCGGCAGCGCTGCCAGGCGGCGCCGAACACCCGGCGGATCGCCGCTTTCAGCCCCTCATGGGCATCCGAGATCACCAGCTTGACCCCGCGCAGACCCGCGCCGCGTCAGGCTCTTCAGAAAGCCCGACCAGAAAGTCTCGGCTTCCGAGGGACCGATATGCAGCCCGACGATCTCGCGTCGGCCGTCGGTGTTGGCGGCCACGGCGATTATCGCAGCGACCGACCGATGCAGCCGCCCCTCGCGCTGCTTCAGGTAGGTCACGTCGGCCCGCAGTACGGCCGCTCGCAGCAGAGCGCCCAGTCGAGGAAGGCATGGACGCGCTCGTCGATCTCCTTGCACAGCTTGGAAGCCTGCGACTTGCTGATCGCCGACAGCCCCATCGCCTCCACCCAGCTCGTCGACCCAGCGGGTCGAAACGCATCGATGCAGGCCTCCTGGATCACCGCGGTCAGCGCCTTCTTCGAGCTCTTGCACGCTTCGAGAAACGGCGGGAAGTAGCTGCCTTGCCGCAGCTTGGGATGCGCAACTCCACGTGCCGAGGCGGGTGTCGAGGGTGCGGTCGCGGTAGCCGTTCGCCACGTGGTGCGCTCGCCGCTGCGCTCGTCGCGCCCCGCGCCGATCTTCCCCTCGACGTCGCTCTCCATCAGCGATTCCAGCACTGCCTCCGCCACGGCTCGCAGAAAATCGCCCTCGCCGGCCTTCTCCAAGATACGGCCAGCACCAATCTCTCTTCGGTCATCGGGTAGTCTCACGTGTTTCAGGTTCAATTCTTTTTAGACTCCACCTTCTCACGCCTCAGCCCGATCGCCGCGCCTGACCTAGCCCGCGGCCCGACACTGCAGTTGAACTGTTCCGAAAATTCCACCACAAGCATCAACGCTAACCCAGGCCTGGTCGGGCGGCAAAGATCTATGTCTTCATAAAATATGGTTTACAATGGCCAGCCATGTTTCGCCTGTCTGACCCGCCGGCGATCATCGAATTTGGCCACTTCAGCATCTTGCCGCATCGCCGCCAATTGCTCGCCGAAGGCCGGCCGATAAGGCTCGGCGGACGGGCCTTCGACCTGCTGTTGGCGCTGACTGAGGCGCCAGGGGCTGTGGTCGATAAGGATGAGCTGTTGCGCCGGATCTGGCCGGGCCGGATCGTTGAGGAAAACCGGCTGCAAAGCGAGATTTCGGCGCTACGCAAGGCCTTCGGGGCGGACCGTGACCTGATCCAGACAATAGCCGGACGAGGCTACCAGTTCACCGGTGAGATTCGCGTTCGCTCGGAGGGCGAACCGGAGAAATCAGCTACGGTTACAGCAGCAGCGGAGCCACCCCGGGCGGCAGAAAGCGATCGAGCATCCTTGCCCTTACCGGATAAGCCTTCGATAGCGGTGCTGCCTTTCGCCAATATGAGCGGTGACCCGGAGCGGGAGTATTTCGCCGACGGCATGGTCGAAGAGATCATCACCGCGCTCTCCCGCATCCGCTGGCTATTCGTCACCGCGCGCAATTCGAGTTTCGCCTACAAAGGCCAAAACGTCGATGTGAAGCGCGTCGGCCAGGAACTGGGTGTCCGCTACGTGCTCGAAGGCTCGGTGCGCAGAAGCCGCAATCGGGTCCGCATCGCCGCTCAGCTGATCGACGTGGGCACCGGGGCGCATTTGTGGGCCGATCATTTCGACGGGCTACTGGAAGATGTCTTCGACCTTCAGGACAAGGTCGCTTCCAGCGTCGCCGGGGTCATCGAGCCCGCCTTGCAGGCGGCGGAAACTGCACGTTCGACCGGTCGCCCCACGGCCGACCTTACCGCTTACGATCTCTATTTACGCGCTCATGCAATGGTCTGGTCGGCACGGCAAATCCCGGAAGCGCTCGATCTGCTAGAGCACGCGATCGCGCGCGATCCGCACTACGGCCCTGCTCTCGCCTGGTCCGCGATGTGCTGCTACCGGCTCTGCGTAGATGGGTCGGGCACCGACCCCGACGGGGACAGCCGCAAGGGCTTCGATTTCGCGCAGCGAGCCTTGGAAGTCGCCGGTGACGACCCAGAGGTTATCGTCAATGCCGCCCTCGCCCTGTCCTATTTCGGCGAGGATATCAACGCAATGATTGCGCTGGTCGATCGTGCCCTAGCGCTCAACCCGAATTTTGCGCGAGGTTGGCACGTCGGCGGTATTCTGAGGCTTTTCGCGGCCCAGCCTGAGCTCGCGATCGAGCACGCCGAGACCGCGCTGCGGCTGAGTCCGCGCGCTCGCGTTGGTACATCGCTTTCGCTAATAGGCCCAGGCGCTTTTTCTGGCTCGGCGGTTTGATGAATCCGTTCCGAAACTGCTCCTGGCGATCCAAGAGGATCCGAGCCTTCCCGGCGCCGTATCGCTATCTGGCGGCCTGCTATGCCCATATGGGGCGCCTCGCCGAGGCGCGAGCGGTCATCCGACGGCTGCGGGAAATTACTAGCGTCGTGATCCCGGATCTCGCCTACCTCCGGAACGCTGAACACCGTGCGTTTTACCTATCGGGCCTTCGCCTGGCTGCGGGCGAGGCAACATAACCAGGCCCAGCGCTTCCAGCACGGTGGCTGGTGGCCGGGCTAGTCCGCTCCGCTCCGACGACGCGAAGTCGACCTCAAGGCGGTGCTAGCCCGATCAGAGCTGCACCGAGTTTTTTGAGCGACTCGTTGATCAGGACGTATTCGCGCCCGGTGAAATGCTCCGCGAGCGTTCCGCCGCCCGGCGGATAGGCCGGGTTGTAACCCAGTCCCGCAGTAGCCAGTCCGATCAATCGCGGACCGACCGTAACCCGCGGTAACGGCAGGCGATAGCGCTCGACGAGATATCCGGCCGATGCTGCGTCGAGCTCCGAACGTCCGCCGCGCAACACTTCGAGGCCGAGCGCCGCGTCGCCAATGGTGCCGGTGAGGAAGATCGTGTCGCCCGGACGCGCACCACCGCGCCGATGATCCGGCCCGTCGCTATTTCGCCGAACGCCATGATCGCGACGGTCGCCGGACCTGGCGTCGAATCGGTGTCGCCGCCGATCAGGTGGACGCCGTATTCGTTCTGGTCTCGAGCGAGACCATGTGCGAAGCCCGCGATCCACGCCTCACCGATCGTATTTGGCAACATGAGATCAAGCATGTAGGCGCGCGCGACGGCGCCCTTGGCGGCGAGATCGGAAAGATTGACGCGTAGCGCCTTCCGCCCGACGAGATCCGGCGGATCATCCGGCAGGAAATGGACGCCGCCGACGATCGCGTCGGTTTTGACGACAAGCTCATGGCCCGCCGCCGGGGCGATGACCGCGGCGTCGTCGAGGAGCCCGTATGCGCCCGGAAACCCCTTCGCCAGCGGCGCGAAATAACGGGCGATAAGCTCAAACTCGCCGGGCAGGCCGGAGCCCCGGTTCACAGCCGGATCCCGCCCGTCTATGCCGGGCGGCGCGCGACCGCTTCGACGACTTCGCCGGTCAGCTCATGAGGAGCATGCAGGCCAACGTCACCGAGCGACAGCATCCCGACCATGCGCTTCTGGCGGTTCAAGACCGGCAGGCGGTGGATCTGCTTCTGCTCCATCAGATGCGCCACCTCGCTAACGAGAGCCCCCATCTCTCGTTGGGCAAGATGAAGGGCGAGCTCTACATTGCTTGCGCTGAACACGACAACTTGGCGCCTCTGCCGATGGTCGAGGAGCTCCGGACCTTGTTCGCGCGGGCCGGCACTGCCGGTGAAATCGAACTCTATCCCGGGGTTCATCACGGTTTTGCGTTCCCGCAACGGTGGTGCTACGACAAGCCGGCCGCGGAGCGCCACTGGGAGCGGCTGATCGCGCTTTACCGGCGACGCTTGGAGTAGGCTCGACCGTTTCGTCCCTCCCAGGGAGGTCGACTTCCCGATCGGTTTTCACGAGGGCTCCAACTCAAGCAGTCTTGATCTCCGGCGACGCGCCGGGGCTATCCGCCGATGCGGGGTGACGCCGAGCCGACGAAATCCGTTTGGCAAAATCGACCCCTGGCGAATTGTCCCGGTTGCTCATGATCGCGCGGGCGGCGAGTCTTCAATGCTGGTCATGGACCGCGTCCGTCACGCGGCGATTCTCCCTTCCGCGATGACGGCTCGGAGCGGGCCAAAACAGTGCAGCCAAAATATCCAGAAAAATCGTTGCCGGATGTCAAGATGCGAGATTCCGGCTGAGCGGCCGGGGCGGGTGCTGATCGCAAAATTGACGCGGGGATCCTGTCGCAAAGGCATCGGCGGGATTGCAGCCGGGCACGCAGGACGCGCCACGGCCGCAGCAATTTTCGGTGAGGTAGGCGAGTAGCTCATTCATCGCGCCGTATCCAGGCCGAGGACGAAGCCGAGCTCGCCGAGGTCTATGATCGACTGGCACGCGCCGAGAGGCCGATCGGCCGAATAGATGAGTTGCCGGCTCAGGCGTCGCTGAGTGATAAGGCCGGCATGAACGGAGAGACCGATGAAACGCCTGCACGTTCACGTGTCGGTTGACGATCTCGCGCAGTCGACCCGGTTCTACTGACGCTGTTTGCCGCCGAGCCGACGGTCGTCAAGGACGATTACGTCAAATGGATGCTTGACGATCCGCGCGTCAATTTTGCGATCAGCACGCGCCAAGGCCGCGCCGCCGGCATCATCGATTTTTGGATCCCGGGCGGGGGAGGGGAGGGGAGCCGCGGAGTCTATGACCGGCTTAGCCGTGCAGAGCGGCCGATTGTCGAAGCGAAAGCCACGACCTGCTGCTACGCCAAGTCCGACAAGCAGTGGATTGCGGATCCGCAGGGTGTGCCGTGGGAGACCTTTTTCACCTACGGCGAAAGCACGGTTTATGGCGAAGGCTCACTCGACAAGTTGCGCGAAGCCACCGAGGCCGCGCCTGCTGCGAGCCGACCTGCTGCACGCCCGAGGCAATACGCCAGCCAGAACCGGTTACTACAACAACCGGCTGCTGCGCCCGCTGACCGAGCACCGGAGGCGAAGGAGAGGGGATATGGACCAGCAAGATCAAGGAAATGGTGCGGGCGCGTTATGGCGGAATCGCCGAGGCCGCAAGGGCCGCGAGCTGCTGGCGCCCGGCAATTCCTGTTGCGGTCCCGGCACCCGGACGCCGGCAGCAAGTCGCGGCAAATGGGCTATTCCGACACCGAGCTCGCCGCGGTGCCCGAAGGCGCCAATCTCGGCCTCGGCTGCGGCAACCCGCAGGCGATCGCCGCGTTGCAGCCGGGCGAGGTCGTGATCGATCTCGGCAGCGGCGCCGGTTTCGATTGCTTTCTCGCTGCGGGCCAGGTCGGCCCCGCGGGCAGGGTCATCGGCGTCGACATGACCCATGAGATGCTCAAGAAGGCACGCGAAAACGCGGCCAAAATCGGCGCGGAGAATGTCGAGTTTCGGCTTGGCGAACTCGAGCATCTGCCGGTGGCCGACAACACCGCCGACGTCATCCTCTCCAACTGCGTCATCAACCTGGTACCGGATAAGGCGCAGGTCTTTCGCGAGGCGTTTCGGATGCTGAAGCCCGGCGGGAGGCTGGCGATCTCCGATGTCGTCAACAAGGCGCCGTTGCCCGCCAAGTTGCAGGCGGACCCCGCGCTGTTGTGCGGCTGCATCGCCGGCGCCGCAACGATCGCCGATCGAGACCTGGCTCGCAGCAAGCCGGCTTCGTTGACGTGCGGGTGACGCCGAAGCCGGAGAGCCGCGAGCTGATCAGCAGCTGGGCGCCCGGTAGCGGCATCGAGGACTTTGTCATCTCCGCAATGGTCGAAGGCCGCAAGCCCGCCGGCGACGGGGCCAGTCGTGGATGAAAGACCTTACAACGTCCTCTTTCTCTGCACCGGCAACTCGGCCAGGAGCATCCTCGCGAAGTTCTGATCGAGCTTGGGGCAAGGAACGGTTCAAAGCTATAGCGCCGGCGGCTTTCCGAACGGCCGGTTCATCCCGTAGCTCTCGACCTGCTCGAAAAGGTTCATCCGCCGACCCGCGGCCTGCGCAGCAACAGCTGGAACGAGTTCGCCCGGCCCGGCGCGCCGGTCATGGATTTTGTCTTTACGGTCTGCGACCAGGCCACCGATGAAGTCTGCCCGGTCTGGCCGGGCAATCCGGTCACCGCCCATTGGGGCGTGCCGGACCGGGCTGCCGTGCAGGACACCGACGCTGAGCAGCGGAAAGCTTTCCGCGAGGCGTATGTCACGCTCGAAAACCGCATCAAGCTTCTTGTGGCGCTGCCGATCGAGAAGCTCGACCGCCTGGCGATCAAACGCAACGTCGACGACATCGGCCGCCGCGGGGCGGCCCCGAGACTGGAGCTATCATGCATCTGTTACGGATGCCGGCCGCCGCACGGCCGCGCCGGCGCTCGGCACGTTCGAGCGCTATCTGACCGTCTGGGTCACGCTATGCATCCTTGCCGGCATCGTGCTCGGCCGGTTGGTGCCCGCACCCTTCCAGGCGCTCGGCCGCATGACCTTGGCCGAGGTCAACATCCCGGTCGCGGTGCTGATCTGGCTGATGATCGTGCCGATGCTGCTCAAGGTCGATTTCGGCGCGCTGCACCGCGTCGCCGAACAATGGCGCGGCATCGCGGTGACCGTCGGCATCAACTGGCTGGTCAAGCCCTTCAGCATGGCCTTGCTCGGCTGGCTGTTTATCGGCTGGCTATTCCGGCCGTTCCTGCCGGCCGGTCAGATCGACAGCTACATCGCCGGCCTGATCATTCTCGCCGCCGCGCCCTGCACGGCCATGGTGTTCGTATGGTCCAACCTGACGGATGGCGACCCCAACTTCACGCTCAGCCAGGTGGCGCTCAACGACACGATCATGGTCTTCGCCTTTGCGCCGATCGTGGCATTGTTGCTCGGCCTGTCCTCGATCACGGTGCCATGGACGACCTTGTTCCTCTCGGTCGTCCTTTACATCGTCGTGCCTGTGATTGCCGCCCAGCTATGGCGGCGATCGTTGCTGGCACAAGGCGGAGAGACGGCGCTTGCGGGCACCCTGCGGACCCTGCAGCCGATCTCGCTCATCGCGCTGCTGGCGACGCTGGTACTGCTGTTCGGCTTTCAGGGCGAGCAGATCGTCAAGCAGCCGCTCATTATCGCGCTGCTGGCGGTGCCGATCATCATTCAGGTCTATCTCAATGCCGGCATCGCTTACGGGCTGAATCGAGCCCTCGGCGTGCCGCACAACGTCGCCTGCCCGTCGGCCTTGATCGGCGCATCGAACTTTTTCGAACTGGCCGTCGCCGCGGCGATCGCTCTGTTCGGCTTTCAATCCGGCGCGGCGCTTGCGACCGTGGTCGGCGTGCTGATCGAAGTGCCGGTCATGCTCTCGGTGGTGCGGATTGTGTTGCGCACGCGCGGCTGGTATGAGCGCCGCTATACGGGATAGCGCCGATGCGCGAAATTGCCGGAGTCCAAACGCGGGCGGCAAAGCCGGCCGGTCTCGCATCGAGGTGACGGGAGCTTACGGGTGAGACGCGCTATCGTGGTCGGGGCACTCGGTACGGCGCAAACCCTCGCCTGGGGTTCGAGCTATTATTTGCCCGCCATTCTCGCGGATGCGATCGCCGCCGGGATCGGTCAGCCGCGGGTCACGATCTTCGCCGCCTTCTCCGGCTCATTGCTGATCGCAGCCTGTCTTGGCCCCGCCGTTGGCCGGGCTATCGATCGCCGTGGCGGACGTGGGGTTCTCACCCTGTCCAATCTCGTGCTGGCGGCTGGCCTTGCACTGCTGGCCTGTGCCCAAGGCATTGCAAGCTTGGCCGTGGCCTGGGCAGTGCTCGGCGCGGGAATGGCGCTCGGCCTCTACGATTCCGCTTTTGCAACGCTTGCGGGTCTGTACGGCCGCGCGGCGCGCGGTCCGATTACCGGCATCACGCTGATCGCCGGCTTTGCCAGCACGATTGGCTGGCCGCTATCCGCACTGTTCGACGCAAGCTTCGGCTGGCGCGGCGCCTGCCTTGCTTGGGCGGCGATGCATCTTCTGATTGGACTGCCGCTCAACCGGCTTCTGATCCCCAAGGCGCCGCCACCCTCACCGCAAATGGTGCAGGCCGACACAGGCGGTGAGCCTGCACCCTGGGGGGCAATGCCAATATTGGCGTTCGTTTTCGCGGCCACTTGGTTTGTCACCGGCGCCATGGCAGCGCACCTGCCGCGCCTGCTCGAGATTGCCGGTGCGACGCCAACTGCCGCGCTCGCGGCCGCAGCGCTCGTCGGCCCGGCGCAGGTCGGCGCGCGAATGATCGAATTCAGCCTGCTTCGCCTGATGCACCCGCTGGTCTCGGCGCGGCTGGCGACCTTGTTGCATCCATTGGGCGCGGCCGCGCTCGCCGTATGTGGTCCGGGCGCGGTGGCGGCTTTTGCTGTCCTGCATGGCGCCGGTAACGGTTTGCTGACGATCGCCAAGGGCACCTTGCCGCTCGCGATTTTCGGTCCGGCCGGCTACGGATTGCGTACCGGGATTCTCGCTGCGCCCGCTCGAGCAGCGCAGGCGGCGGCTCCGTTGGTGTTCGGAGTGTTGATCGACCGCCTTGGGATCGGTGCGCTCGCCGTCTCGGCGGGGATCACGCTCACAGCTCTCGCGGCGCTCCTGGTGCTGCGCACGAAATCTGCGCCAGCCGCCGTCATCGCGGCTCCGTTATAGGACAACGCTCTTTGGAGCCGGGAAGGTGAGATGTCTCGTTCCGTGCCCGGAAACCACCGCAAATTGTATTATCGCCGTGGCGCTGTCATTGGCAGGCGAATAAGCCGAGTAAGCGTGGGAATGCGAACGGCGGATGGGCGCGGGTCGGCCAATTAGAGGTCCCGAATGAACGACAGGCTAGAGCCTCGCATTCGTATCCTGCTTGGATCCTCGATTGCGATCGGGCCCGGAAAAGCGGCGCTGTTGGAAGGAATTGCCGATACGCAGTCTGAGGCCGCCAGCCAAGTAGACCCGCGTTTTTTGGACGTTCCCCTGACGAGATATAGTTAACGATCGCCTCGGCCATCACGCTCTTCTGTATTCCCAGTTTTAGGCCGAGCCACAGGAGGCGCCCGTGACCGACTATACAACGCCGGCCAGCTATGCCGCCGCAAGGCTTACCCCAGGGGCAGGGCTTGTCGTGGTGTTGCTTCTATCTCTCGGCCTTTGGTCAGCTATTTGGCTGGCACTTTGTTTCTTGGCCGAGGCGTGGTTTGGGTAGCGCAATGCGTCGAAATCCTCCCTGCTGGCAAAGAATTTATCTTGAATTTGTCGGCATACTATCTATCTATGGAAACCACAGTGGCAATCGAAGCAAACCATTGACACAGTTAGGATTTCTGTCACCTCGACGGGTATGGTCTCAGCCTAACCCGCTCCTGGTCAAAGCGGAGCAACACGGGCCTCGTCGCCTCATTGAACCTCAGAGACGGACGGACGGCTCATCACCAAAAGCGCCTCGAAGGCGTCGCGAAGGCCTCGCTTCTTCAGTTCGAACCCGATGCCGGGAACCGTCGGCGGTTCTGTGGCGCCCGCGACGACCGACCGCCCCCACAGCTCCACCGACCGCGGCGCCGAACGATCCCGGAGCCTCGTCGCTATCGCCGAAATGGACGGCGCGAGAGGCTGGAGAAGATCCCCCCGACAATGAGCACGCCTGCTGCGACAACTCCGACCAGGGCGGCTGCGAGCAGTAAAAACAGCCCAACCGAAGCCAGAATTCCGATCAGCAGCACAGAGAGGGCGATGCCGATAGGCCCCAGCCGCGTAATCTGAACGCGAGTAGTGTGGCACGGGCCGGTAGATACCCAGATCCGTGACGAGCGTGGCCAATCGGAACCCGGCGGGATGATCTCGGGCTCGATGCAGGGCGTTTCGGCCTTTGGCGTCGGTTGCCGTTGCATCATGTAATTCCGGACGGATGTACCGGAGTCTATGTGGGACGGTGGTGTCTGGTCGACAATGAGGCGATGTACTACTTGGTACAGATAGCCGAGTTGTGTGCGTCAAGTTCAGCAAATTGGTCATGGTTAGGGTGCGGTGGTTCATTCAGGTCACTAGAGCAGCATCCCTTTGTTATCGGAAATGACTATCCCTTCGTCCCGACCTGCCTTCCGGCAGAGCGCCGCGCGAAGCGGCAGTCAAGGATGCCGCCGCGCCTGGGGCGGCATCGGCGCGAAGCGTCCTTGACAGAGCGAGCACGGTGCTAGGCTGAACGGGTCGGGGGTCAGGCCGCACGGCGCAGCGCCTGCTTCTTGTGTTCGCGCAAATCGTCCATGTTGAGGTAGCGGTGCGCCTTTTGGAATGCCACGCTGCCGACGGTGAGGGACTGCGTTACCGATTTCGAGACCGCAAAATCGCGGCGCGGTGTCCAGGCGTGCCCGCAAGAGATCGAACGCAAGACGATTCTAAATTATTGCAAACCATTCAATGAGTTCTCCCCTTAGGCCCTCCGGCTAACATTCGACGCGGAGCGCGCTGACGAGCGCAAACTGGCGCGGCTGTGAAGGCGCTTTGGGACTGCGTAGCAGCAGAGGTGAGTGGAGCCAGATGCCGGCGTCTCGACCCGCGTTGCGGTAGCTTTGAAATCTAGCCGCACGTAAGCATCGACGTAGATGCCAGCGACACGGGAACAACTCTCGGCCCAGAAACGTTATGGTCGTGAGACTTTCTGCGGAGGAAAGGATGCCGCGCTCGGCGATCGGAATGTCTTGGCTAGGGTTCGCCGCTTTCCTCGCCTGCATTATAATGGGCGGTATCACACTCGCCGAGGGCACGGCACCGATACCGGCGTCATCAACGCCGGCGTCGAGCGCAGCCGCCATGCCGCCCGCGGCGCCGGCAACGCCGCCGCCCGCGCAGCCAGTGAGCCCGGGCCAGCTCGAGCAACTCGTAGCACCGATCGCGCTCTATCCCGACCCGTTGCTCGCACAAATTCTGATGGCCTCGACCTATCCGCTCGAAGTGGTGGAGGCGGCGCGCTGGGTCAAAGTCCCGGCCGACCAGGCACTGACCGGGGACGCGCTCACCAACGCGCTGAAGGCGCAGAATTGGGATCCTAGCATCAAGGCGCTGGTGCCGTTCCCGCGCGTTCTGGAGAATATGAGCGACCAGCTGCCATGGACCGAGCAGCTCGGCAACGCCTTTCTCGGGGAGCAGGCCGACTTGATGGCCGCGGTGCAGAGCCTGCGCCACGAAGCAATGGCGGCGGGCAACCTCAAGCAGACCCCGCAATGCCGCTGCGTCATACAAACCAGCGGCGAAACCATATCGATCCTGCCGGCAGAGCCGCAGGTGGTCTGCGTGCCTGTTTACGTCCCCGCCGTCTACGGATCGTGGCATTATCCGGCTTATCCGCCCTACTCCTTCCCGGTCCCGGCCGGTTTTGTGTACGAGCCCGGGTTCTGGATCGGCTTTGGACCGCCGATCGCACTGGCGTCTCTCGGTCCGTTCTGGGGCTGGGGCTGGTTCGATTGGGGGCATCACGACATCACGGTCGACCCCGGCCGCTATGCACTCGCTTCCGGCGGCCGCGTGACGCCGTCCACCGCGGCGGCGTCCCCTATGCCGACCCGGGCACGCGAGCGCGCTTCGATGCCGCCCGGGTATCTGCATTGACAACGGCTGCACACTCCGGCGCCGGGCGGGCCGCGACGGCAGCGGCGCGGTCTGGCGGCGCCGGGAGCGAGGCTGTACGCGGCGCCGGGCGGTTCGGTGCATCGGCGACGATCCGCGGCGGTGCGGTCGCGTCACACCATGAAGCGGCCTTTCACGGCGGGGCGCTGTTCCACGCCGGGCCCGCAGCCCATAGCCGGGCGGCGTTCCATGCTGGCCCGACCGCGTTCCACGGCGCCCCGGCATTTCACGGCGGGCCCGCATTTCACGGCGGTGGCCGAGCGGGAGGTGGCCCACATGGCGGCGGCGGGCCGCACTTCGCGATGGGTGCGCCGCACGGCGGCGGCCCAGCAGGTGGAGGTGGTCCACATGGAGGTGGCGCGCCGCATGGCGGTGGCGGCGCGCATGGCGGCGGCCATCGCGGGTGAGCCGTTCCGCGAGCTGGAGTAGCCGGCATCGAGTGGGTGGGCGGCTGGCAATTCGGCAGCTGGTAGGATGGTAGAGCGAAAGCTAAACCCATATCGGCAAGAGGTCGGCGGGCCGCGAGGCGGCCTTCGCCTGGCGAGCTTCTGCCGCTTTCCGCCGGCCCAACTCGGTGTTCTTCAGGTTTTCCACCCGGCCACCGAGTTTCACGCCCCGCGCCTTGGCCGCGGCGAGCGCTGCCTTGGTCTGGTCGGAGATAGCGCGCCGCTCCTCCTCGGCGACCATCGCCATGATGCCTACGGTGAGCCGGTTCGCACGGTGGTGCCGCTCGGCAAGCACTACCTGCTGCCGCCCGAGGCAACACCCGGCTAGCGCTTCGGTCAGCGCGTCGGGTAGTGGGTCGTCAGCTTTTTTTCCCCCTTCTCGACAGGCTCGGCGTCGATCAGGACGAAGGCGAAGACCGCGGGCTCCGAGCCCTTGGCGACCCAGGCGTGCATCGTGCCGCGCTGCACGCAGATGTCGCCCGCCTTCATCGGCACCGTGCGGCCGTCGTCGAGTTCGAGGTCGCATTCGCCCTTGAGGCAGATCGCGTAGTCGAGAGTCTCGGTGCGGTGGATGAACTTCGCCCCGCCCGGTGCGAACTCGACCACCCGACACACGCTGCCCTGGCCCGAGCCGACGTAATTGTGGCGGACGACAAAGCCCTTGCGCTGCAGCTCGGCGGCTGCATCCGAGTTGTCGATCGGCATCTTGTCGGTCGACCAGACGTCGACGCGCGAGATGCCGGCCCGCCCCGCCGCGCCGGTGCCGGAAAGGCGCTCGTCGGTCGCCACGACGGCCTTGCCTTGCGAATCATGCCCGGTGACGATCCGCCGTACTTCGAGTGCCATGGGTTTCCGCCTTTATGCCCGTCCAAGCCATTCTACTTCAATTGAGACGGTCTTGAGAGCGGCGATCGCGCTATACCGAGCCCGAATCCGAGCTCAGCCTCTCGCTGCAGAAACTGAAACTGGAGCTGCCCGCCCAACCATCCCCGAAGATCACCGCTGACGCTCCCGCGTCGCCTATCCCGCTAATGCCGACCTTCGGGGGTCAATTCCAGCGATCTCAGAGACTTAGATCCTAAAAAAATGCTCGAATCGGCGCAGTTGGGTTAACCCAGCGGAAACCACGCAGCGCGGTACTACAAGTTCGAATCCGGCTTGCTCCAGCGGCGAGTCTCCTGCGAACCTGAGTTTTCGAGTAGGCATCCCATCGATGACCGTCGTCCGGGATTTCTTCGTTGCTTTGGTTCTCGCAGTGACAGCAAATTTTTGGCGGCGACAATCTGTTGGAGGAAGTAATGGCGTACGGGTTCAACCGCTTCCTGACCACCCACACCGGCAGCCTGCCGCGGCCGGATGACCTGACCCGTGCGATGTTCGCCAAGGAGGAAGGCGTGCCGGTCGACCGCGCCGCGCTGGCGGCAAGGATCCGCGCCGCCGTAGCCGAGATGGTGAAGAAGCAGGTCGAGGCAGGCGTCGATCTCGTCAACGACGGCGAGATGTCGAAGCCGAGCTACGCCACCTACGTCAAGGACCGGCTGACCGGTTTCGCCGGCAGCAGCAATACCTTCGTCTATCAGGACCTGGCCGAGTTCCCGAACCTGGCGAAGCGGGTGTTCAGCGATCCCGGCCGCTCGCGCCGCCGAACGCCCGCCTGCACCGCCCCAATCGGGGTCGGCGACGCGGCCGCGTCGCTTGCCGACATCGACAACCTGAAGGCGGCCCTGGCTGGGGCGAACGCCGCCGGAGCATTCCTCAGTGCCGCTTCGCCGGGGGTCATCTCACTGTTTTTCCGCAACGACCACTACGCGAACCAGGAGGCGTACCTGTTCGCGATCGCGGAGGCGATGCGCAGCGAGTACGAGGCGATCGCCGCGGCCGGGGTCATGGTGCAGATCGACTGCCCGGACCTGGCGATGGGTCGGCACATCCAATACGCCGACTTGTCCGTCGAGGAGTTCTGCAAGCGGGCGCGGCTCCATATCGAGGCGCTGAACCATGCGCTGGCCGCGATCCCGCCGGAGCGCGTGCGGATGCATCTGTGCTGGGGCAATTACGAGGGACCGCACCATCGCGACGTGCCGCTCGCCGAGATCATCGATGTCGTGTTCGCGGCGCGGCCGGCGACGATCTCGTTCGAGGCTGCCAACCCGCGCCACGCACATGAATGGACCCTGTTCGAACGAGTCAAGCTGCCGGAAGGCAAGACCATTATTCCAGGGGTCATCGAGTCGAAATCGAACTTCATCGAGCACCCGGAGCTGATCGCGCAGCGCATCGCCCGCTATGCCAACCTTGTCGGCCGGGACAACGTCATCGCCGGCAGCGATTGCGGCTTCGGCACCTGGGTCGGCCAAGCCGCGGTCGATCCCGACGTGGTGTGGGCCAAACTGACGGCGATGGCCGAAGGCGCTAGGCTGGCGACAAAACAATTCTGGGGCGATTGAGGCGGCTCAGCCCAAAATTCGCCTCCCAAAAAGAAGAGCGGCCCGAAGGCTGCCCGAGTTTGTCTTCCGGGAAACGGGACGGGTCAGTCAGGGAGGCGGTGTACGCGCAATGCCCCTCGGTGCAGGGCGCGACGGCAATGCCTCGACCGCGCCTCGGAGATCGGTGCCATCAGACCCGACCAGATGATCCAGTGCAGCAGCTGCTCGTCGCGGCCGACAACTCGACTGCAGTTTGGGTTTGCCGTTGCCGGACACACCCAAAAGAGCGATCCTGGTCTAAATAACTCGCGTTGGGGAGGAGGTGCTGACATGTGCAAATTATGCGATAAGGGAAAGCCTCAGAACCATTTCGGCTCGCGGCGCCATTTTCTGAAGGCTGCGGCTGCAACCGGGGTCGCCGCTGCGACCCTGAATCTGTTCGCGCCGCGGCCCGCCGTGGCGGACGATCCGCCCCTGGACAGCGGCAGGCCGGGTCGGCGCTACGTCATTCGCGGTGGCTCGGTTATGTCGCTAGACCCGAAGGTCGGCGATTTCGCCCAGGCCGACGTGCTGGTCGAAGGCAAAAAGATCCTTGACGTCGGCACGAACCTCCAAGCCGGCGGCGCGGCTGTGATCGACGCCACTGGCCGCATTGTCATGCCCGGGTTTATCGACACGCACCATCATCAGTTCGAGACGGCACTGCGCAGCTTTCTGGCCGACGGGATCCTGATCCACGACAACTCGGGCACGGCGGCCGGGACCACGACTTATTACGAGTACATTCTGCTCACATTCGCCCCCGTGTACCGGCCCCAGGATGTGTACATCAACGAGCTGTTCGGGGGCTTGAGCCAGCTCGACGACGGTGTGACGACCGTGCACGACGTCTCGCAAATCCACCATACGCCGCAGCACTCCGACGCGGCTATCCAGGCACTCTTCGACACGGGGCGTCGTTTTGCGTTCGGCTACTTCGAAGGCGCGGGGACCAACGGCCCCAAGTACGCATATCCCCAGGATGCATACCGCATCAAACCGAAGTACTTCTCCTCGACCGACCAGCTCGGCACCATGATCATGGGCGGCGAGGTCTACCTCGGGACGCCGATCTACACGCAGTCCTGGACGATCGGGCGCGCGCTCGGTCTGCAGATTGCGGCGCACATCCTCTCTCCGTTCGGGATCCGCCCGATCCTGAACCAGCTCGCTATGAACCAAGGCGGCGTCAATAACAACATCGGAATCGGGCCCGACAACCTGTTCATCCATATGACCGGGATGTCCGACCTTGGATGGCAGGCGGTGCAAAAAAACGGTGCGCAGGTCTCGATCGCCTGCCCCATCGAGATGAACATGCGGCACGGCATGCCGCCCATCCTCAAGCTGCAAAGCCTGGGCATGGAGCCGTCGCTGAGCGTCGATGTCGAGTGCACGTTGACGGCTGACTTCTTCACTCAAATGCGGTCCTGCATGAACCTGCAGCGCGTGATCCTTAACCAGATGATCCTCAATCAGGGCTCCGCTCCAGACCCCGTCGATTGGGGACTTCCGGGACCTCCACTGGATGTGCCAAACGGCGATCCGTGGCCGACGCCGCCAGCCGGCACAATCGCCCCGCTCACGACGCGCGATGTGCTGCGTTTCGGTACGATGAACGGCGCGAGAGCCTTGCGGCTAGATGGCAAGACCGGCTCGCTGACCCCTGGCAAGGAGGCCGACATCATCATCCTCGACGCGACCAGGATCAATGTGGCGCCGCTCAACCAGGTGCCGGGGGCGGTTGTCTCGTTGATGGATCGCACCAACGTCGAGACCGTGATCGTTGCGGGCAAGGTGCGCAAGTGGAAGGGCCAGCTGCTCGACGTCGACCTGCCAAATCTGCGTCGGCAGCTCGAGGCCTCGCGGGATTATCTGTTCAAGGCCGCAAACATTCCTCAGGACCTGTTCAGCAGCCAGTGACGGAAAGAGCATGGAGCTGAAGACAAACGGCATTGGCAGCGAAGGAGCGGCATGACGGCCGGGTCCATTTGAACAGCGTGGTTGCCCCTACTCCCTGATGCGCCGCAGTGTGGCGGTCAGCAGGACGTTGCCGATGGTAAGGTTGGCGAAGCGATACGCAACCAAACCGCAGCATCTTAACCTGGCAGCTGTCGCGGGACAGGCTTCAGATGACCGAAGCCATGATGCCCCTACTTCCCTTCGGTGTGGGTTCTGCCCCAACTCCCTAGGGCCACGCAAAGCGATTTTTCGGGCACATCGCGCGCCGAGAATGACCCCAGCTCGATCTGGCCCTCAGCGGCCGTCGGTATTGCCGCGGGGGATCTGCGTGGCAATCGTCGACCCGTCGGGTCGATACGCCGCCGTGGATTGTGCGCGGCCGGATAACGACCGCCCGCCCCTTCCTGCCGCACTCGCGGCACCGGAGCCGCCCTTTGAGGTAGAGCACCTTACCTTTAGGGGTCATTTCGAGCCTCAGTAGCGCGTCGGGCATCCGGGTCGACCGGCAACGGGCTGCCGGCTGCTGTGGGCCAAAAGCGACAGCCGGCGATTACTGCCTCGCTTTCTGCTTCATCTCCAGGATTTGCCGCCCAAGTTCCTCAGCACAGACTCTCGTCAAGTTCCTTGCGCGCCGGCGGGAACATCTTATCCTCCTCCATACGCACATGGCGCTGCACCACGTCTTTAAGCTCGTCAATTTTCTCCAGCCAGTCATCTTTATTGGTGCGCATCTCAAAAATTTCCTGCAATATGGCCTCAAATCCGGCGTGCTCTTCAAACGACTGTTCTACGAGATCCTTCAAACCTAGCAATTTCTCTATCCAAGGATAAAAAATATCTTCCTCGATTAGAGTATGAGCTTCCAACTCTTTCCGAAGTCTCGCAAAGAGCTGTTCCCGCCGTTCGACTTCTCTGTCGTCGCTCTTCTCGATCTCCTTGAAGAGTTCATCGACGATACGGTGGTCCTGCATCAAGACCTAATAGACATCCATTGGATTGCCTCCTTTCGACCTTCTGCCTATCCGACAGGTTCAGCGCACAGGCTCGGCGAAATCGCGCTCCCAGTTCTGATCGGCCGTTGTCTCCAGTTCGGGCCGCACACCCGCATCCGGCACCCACAGTTTACGCCAATTCAATTCGGACCCCAATTGCGACCGTTCGGTTCAGACGTTCGAGTGATCTCGACCGGCGACGGCTCCGGATTGTCCCAGACTGCTGCGAGTATCGGTCAGTTTATACATTTCAGACCGCAAAATTATGGCGCGGTGGCTAAGACGTTGCTCGCGACCACGATGATGGCAGAGTTTTCGATTTTTCAATGGGTTCCACCTTTAGAGCGATCGGTCAATCATCGACGGGGAACGCGCTAGTGAGCGAAATTCGACGCGACTGCAAAAGAGGTGAGAGGATGGTACGGTCACGCCGCTGCTAGCATGCAAGGCTCCGGTGCCCGATCGCGCTAATCGGAGATGCCTCACAAGGGCCCGCCGCAAATCCGGCTGCGACGTTGAAGGTTCGTCCAGGAGTACCTGATCGAGCCCAATGCTGCGCAAGCCGCGCTGCGGGCCGGCTACAGCGCCCAAACGGCGCGGGTGATCGGTCCCGAAGAGACACCGCTTCGACCGGGTCCAAAACGGAAGGACGACACGGAGATGCTGATCCGGATGGGCCGGATCATGACGTGGCACAGAGATCTGTCTGACCGTGCAGCGGCCGAGATAGTCACGCGACACCTACCAAACAATAGGAGCAGCGTTGTAGATCGAATTCGTAAGAAGTTTGCCAAAGATCGAGAGTCTTACCTTCGATCTGGAAAGGTGACAGAAATTATAAATTTGATAATGGCGGAAAAGCGAGGCACCAGTTCTACCGACGAAAACGGAGAGAGAGGAGATAAGAAAGAGCCGCTGGTTACAGTGGTACTTCCCGACGATGACACCCTGGAAGCCATGTTCCAGGAATTTCGATCAAAGCTGCGAGCCGTTTGCACGCTCAGCGATAAGGACCCCGTCGTGGTTTTTCCTAAGCTGGGAGAAATTCGACCAGAATAAATCCCAGCTGGGAGGGGACCCAGCGTGAATAAATCCCAAGCTTACCGAAGCTCGCGACCTATACCGGGAACCCGCGGCGCCACAACGTGGTGATCCCGAACTCGTCGGCGAAGACCGTCAATTCGCAGCGCTCGGCCCGCTTGGTCCGGCCCTTCTCGATCGCGGCGGCGACATGAAGTTTTATTAAGTGCTGCTGGCCGATCAGGGCCGCCGTTTTGGCGCTGTAGCCGGCCCGAATGGGAGAGTGCCAACGTCAGCCCGATCCCGTCTCGCGCAACTGAACATCGAGATGATGCAGCGGCAATGATGCTCCGGCCTTCAAGGTCTGAATGGCGATGCTGCTCCGCACTTCGCCCTTCCGGGCCCAGTTGCTCCACCCTTGTTGCAACTCCGTCAATTGTGGGCGGTCCAGCGAGTGAACCGCCGCCCTCCGCTGCTCGGGCGTCAGCGAGGCGATCCAGTGCGCGGAGAACGGTTTCTCGCATCTCGTCAATGTCGACCTCGACCGGTGCATCCGGTTAGCGCTTCATGTCGAACAGGCCGAGATGGCGCCCGAGGTGAACCAAGGCGGCGCTCCTGTCGTAGAGCTTGAACTTGACCCGCTTGATCGGCACCCTGCCCATGCGCGACCGCTCGGACTCTCGGTTTAAGTCGCAGTGAAATGGCGACCAGCGCGGGATTCCCTGATCAAGCGAATAAATTCCCTGATGGCCCGATTTAATTCCCTGCTAGGCCGAAATAAATTCCCTGTTCCGATGCGTAGGGAATTGGGTCGTAAGTCCTTGCATTTGGCTCGCGTGGTTACCTGGCCAGAGCCGAGACGCAGGGAACATCTGGCAGTGGATTTTGCCTTTGTGTTTCCCATTCGTTTAGTCCGATTCGGACCATAGGCCGCGGGATTACATCAACTCGTCCAGGTCCGACCCTGTGAATGAGGTCGTAGCGTCCAAAGTTACTGCAGATGAGCTTATTCGGCGGCACTGCAAGGGCATTTTCCGCATACAGAGCACCCTCGGCCAAAAGCTGGGCGCCGGTCGGAGGAATAGTATTGAAGGCAGAGTCGTACCAGATCGCTACTGTGGAGGCCCCATAGGCGAGAAAGGTGGCGCAAAGGAATTGGGTCAAGCTGAGCGCAAGCGTGCGGTTCAGCTGACGCTGATCCGGTTGGCAGTAGCGATGGCACCAGTATTCGATTAGACGCTGTCCGATCGAGCGCAAAGTCTCGATTGTGGGCCGAAGCCGGGAAAGAGCGATGATCATGCTCCCAATCGCGACAACGCTGAGGATAGCCATCTCGCTGTAGAAATAGACAACGAGCAGGTATGACACTTCGGCCTTAGCGTAATCCTCGTCATCAGCCCGCGTATGGAGAATCGCGTGGATACCTTCGGCGGCGTGAGGCTGTGCCAGCCAAGTGATAACGGTGAAGCTAAAGGCGGCAACACCAGAGAATGACTCCAATCGCTTGCCACGCCTTCCCCCGCCATGGGCTTTCGTAAAAAAGCTTTGCGAAAACGACAATCGTGATCACCAGAGCCGGGATCGCGTCATCTGAGCCACGTGATGCAAGGGCCCAGGTCCATGTTTTGATCGCCACCCATAGGACAAGCCAAGGCCAGCCAAACGCCAGCATCCGTCGGAGAAAGCGCGCAGACCGACGAAACTCTCGCCAGAACATCGGATCCTCCTCGCAGCCTACATATAACGGCCGGTACGAAGCCGCGGTTCCTTCGATGCCGCACAGCGCCGCCCGCTATGACGGCGACGTTCGTCACCAGCCATCATTCGGCCTTTAGCGGTGTGGCTTTTCTATGGCTGGTCTTGGCGCATCCTGCCGTTAGCGCCTACGCCCGGTTTCTGGCGTTCTCCGCCCGTACCGGGCTGATCGGGACGGGCTGCAAAGCGTCGGCACCGGACACCTGCCATTTGCGTTGCGGACGCGAGCCCCGCGGGTTCCTTCCCTGGGCGCTTTCGGGTCGACGGCCCCAGGCCTCGCCGCACTGTCGCAATGGGCCGTCGTCCGAAGCCCTCCACACTAGCGCACAGTCTCCCGCCCTACCCTCGGCCGGCTTGGAACCCGTACGTCGCGCCCGCGCATCTTGGTCGCGTAGCAGTGCCCTCACGATTTCCTCGGGGGTACGCCTGGTCCTCTTCTTGCCCTGGGTGGTGGCCACTTCCGTTCTCCCGTCTCGCCGGCGCCGGGATGGCGCTCGGTCACGGGGAGGATCGTGTCGCGGTTCGCGGGGTGAGGGAGCGCGCGAAACTCGCCTGCTAGGGGCGTCGCCAGGTCGTCATGACTCCCGCCCGGCTCAGCGGAGGATGTCGGCGAACTCGACCGCGACCCAGGTCTCCTCGTCGAGGTAGGCATCCCACGAGCGGCTGTACGGCATCCCCAGGAGCGCCGCCGCGCGATCGAATTCGTCCGAGCCGAACGGCACGCCGTGCGCGTCCAGGCAGCCCGGAGGTCGCAGAAGTCGATTTCGCGGCCGTCTCGGGCGGCGCGGATCAGCGCCGAGACCGCGACCGTGACGCCGGGCCCCGGGCGGCGCTCACTCCTCGGCAAGGGCCTCTCCGATCTCCCCGAGCTCGGTGACGATGGCCCCATCCTCGCCCATCTTCGAGTACGCCAGCGAGACCGTCGAGACGGGCGACGGGCGCGCGCTCTGCCAGGTCCTGATGGCCAGCGCGATCGCGTTCATCCGGTTCTCGCCGATGAGCAGGTACTGCTGGGCCTTGTCGAAGTCGTCGAGGCCGGGCAGCAGCGAGAGGAACTCGGCGGTCGAGAAGCCACGGTCCGGCGCATCGTGGCGAGGCCCTGGCGGTTCAACACGACCGCCCTCGAGGCCCAGTAGGGGCGCTGCGCGACTAGCGGGCCGTAGCTGGCGCCGGCCGTCCTCATGATGCCGTCGAGCTCCGGCTTGGCGTTCTGCCTGATGGCGCGGATCGCCGCCGAGGTCTGCTCGGCCATGACCCGGCCCCGGTCGGCCGGCCCGAGCGCCGCGCCTCCGCGCCAGTGGTCGGCGATGCGGGTCCTCTGCGCCTCGACCTCGCCCTGGAGCCGGTCGATCGCCTTGATGGTCTTCTCGTGGAGGACGTCGAGGCGCGCGGCGAGCTCGCCGAGCTCCTGCAGGCTCAGGAAGTTGGCGCCGGTCAGTTCGATCTTCATCTGATGGTCTCCGGATGGTTGAGACCGCAGGAAACGAGGAAGCCGGGCCTATCCCGACGGTCGGCGCGCCTACGGCCGATCACGCAGGCATTGTGGAGCGTAACTTCATTCGCGTAAGCGGCCTTAAACCAGCACTAATTGCACCCGATATTTGTGCCGATCTAGGCCGCCTTCGAACCCAAGGCGGCCAGCTCGGTACTAGAAGATAAAGAGGATGAAGCAAACCAAAGCCAGAAAGTCACCTCCTAATTATCGGCGCGATCAAAAGCCACGCCGGGAAGAACATGAAATATTTTTTGAGCTGGCCGCGTTGTGCAGTGAACCCGGATTTGCACACGCTATCGAAGGCTCATCCCGTTGTCCCAGGTGGCCCGATATGTGGTATGAGGAGACCGTGCGGCGGCCGGCTGCGGCGGGCGCGAGAGGGCATTGAGCGGCTACGAGCGATCGGCGTCTCGACAGTCCCGCGCGGGCCAAAAAGGCCCGTAGAACTGCCACCGGCATGCCAACAAGCGGCTCAAGGCACCCGAAAACTGGAAACCCAGCCCCGTTTTCAGATTTCGCCCGCCACTCCTATATGTTGATGAACCTGGGACAACGGGATGAGCCTCCGCTATCGCGTTCTTTTGCTATCGAGACGGTCTTGTCCATTTTGGGAAGGAGCTTACGCCGGATAATCTGGCGCATTCATACTCGGGATCATACCTGATCCGCACAGAGGTATCTACTTTGATCGGTCTGCTTATACGGCAGCCCATCGATTACACTTTGCCCGAACCAGCCGTCATTCAGGGGTACTTGGATCGGGCGCAAGAATTGCTAGATGAGTTGCATCGAGCGCTCTCCTCCATGTGGTTTAAAGACCTAGATCCAGAGGCGTTTAAATCGGGTGGCTTTAATCCACTTTCGGCCGGCCCCGCGTTGCGCGAACCAATCTTCTATGGCCCTGACTCTGCGTACAGTTTTCAATATCGAGAATTCACAGAAAAGAAATATGCAAGCGACCGGGATTGGTTATTGGCCCACAAGAGGTTTGATATCTCCACGGCCCTGATTGTCGCTAATGTATTGCGCGGGGTGTTGGTCGACAAGCTAACTGTCGTGCCAAAGACACTCAGAACCAAACCGTCCCGAGAATGGACGGTTCTGCCGGCATTTCGGTTTTCACTGAGTGAGCTTGCACAGCGCTCAGGTATTGAGCCCGAGATCGTGCGGCGTGTCATCGAGGCTTTCTGCCTGGAGCGAGACGATAGAAACGCACAGTTTACAGGGTTACAGGGATACAACGCTACGATCGCCGCCCCGATCCTTTCATTGGGTGGAGACGAGTTTATACTCTTTCAACACTACAGTCTTTTGGAAGCGCTCTACGAGAGCCCCTTCTTTTGGATGGCAGCCGACCATACTTACGCGCCTACGGCTCTAACCAATCGTGGGCAATTCACCGAAGCACTGGCTCATGAGCGACTTCAGCGCGTGTTCGGCTCCCGCGTCTATTCAAATATCTATCTTCAACGGGGAAAAGGAGACCAGATCGGCGAGATAGACACTCTTGTCATATTTGGCGATCGCGCGGTCGTCCTCCAGGCAAAATCCAAGCGATTGACGCTGGAGGCGCGCAAGGGCAACGATCTTCAGATAAAGGACGACTTCAAAAAAGCGATCCAAGCTTCCTATGATCAAGCACTCGTCTGTTCCAGGGCTTTGCTTGAGGGAAACAGCAAACTTAAAAATGCAAATGGACGTGAAATCGTTCTCGCCACCGCTCCCAAACAGATTTTCCCCGTTTGCATAGTGGCAGATCACTATCCCGCGTTAGCATTTCAAGCGCGTCAGTTCCTCAAGTATGAGGCTACCGAGAACATAGCGCCCCCACTGGTGACTGATGTTTTTGCCCTGGACGCCATCACGGAAATGCTTGAGACGCCGTTGCGCGTTCTGAGCTATCTGGATTTGCGGAGCATGCATGGCGAGAAAATCTTGGCCATGAATGAACTGACTTTGCTATCTGCGCACCTCAAGTACAATCTGTGGCCCAATGAGAAATACGACTTTGTGCATTTCATGGACGATATCGGAGTTCATCTGGACGCCGCAATGGCGGTGCGACGTGAAGGGGTTCCGGGTGCTTGGACGCCCGATGAAGTCCTGACGCGGCTAAGAGGAACTCACGTCGGGCGCATTCTGTCGGAAATCGAATCGCGTCCGGAGCCAACGACAATTGACTTTGGGCTGCACCTGCTGTCCCTCGATGAGGCGGCCGCCACCGATACGATCAACAGGGGAATTAGCTTAATCAGGTCTCAATCGGCGACAGACGGCAAAAACCACACGTTCACGGCAAGCTTTGGCAGCTCTTCGAGTGGCCTTACAATTCACTGTATGCGGCGGCTCCGGATTTTTGGACAGCGGGATAAGCTAAAGGCTGACCGGTCCAGAGGGGGCGTGAGAGGTGGGCGTAAAGCGGAAGCAGCACAGCGCAGAGTTCAAAGCCTGCCCCGGCGAAGGCCGGGGGCGCGGGTGGCGATGGCGGCGCTTTCGGGGGAGAAGACCCTGGCGGAGCTGTCGGCGGAGTTTGGGGTTCATCCGACGATGATCAGCAACTGGAAGCAGGAGCTGGTGAAGCGTGCGGGCGAGCTGTTCGGGCGCGGCAGCAAGGCGCCGGCGGCCGCGGATGCGCAGAAGGTGATCGACGATCTGCATCGCAAGATCGGGCAGCTGCAGGTCGAGTGCGATTTTCTTGCCGGGCAGCCCGCCATCTCCCGATTGCTGCGAGGCGGGCGATGATCGCACCGGGAGCGGGGCTGTCCGTAAGCCGGCAATGCGCGCTACTCGCGGTGGCACGCAGCAGCTTTTACTACCGGCCACGGCCGGGATGTGCGGAGGAACTCGAGCTTCTGGAGCGGCTCGACCGGATTTTTACCAATGATCCGGTCTACGGCAGCCGCCGTCTTCAAGTGGCGCTGTTGCGAGAGGGGATTTCAATCGGGCGTCGACGCGTCCGGCGGCTGATGAGAAAGCTCGGGCTGTGGGCGGTCAGGCCGAAGCGGAATACCAGCAAGCGGCATCCCGGGCACCAGGTCTACCCGTACCTCCTGCGCGGCAAGACGATCGACCGGGCGAACCAAGTGTGGGCTGCTGACATAACCTACATACCGATGCGGCAAGGGTTTTTGTACCTGGTTGCGATCATCGACTGGGCGACCCGACGAGTGCTGTCCTGGCGGCTGTCGAACACGCTCACGGCAGGGTTCTGCGTCGAGGCGCTGAACGAGGCCCTCGTCCGGTTCGGCAAGCCCGGCATCTTCAATACCGATCAGGGGGCGCAATTCACCAGCTTTGAGTTCACCCAGATGCTGCGGGATCATGGGATCCAGATCAGCATGGACGGACGCGGACGCTGCCACGACAACATCTTTGTCGAGCGTTTGTGGTGGACGGTGAAGCACGAATGGGTCTACCTGCGACCAGTGGCCGACGGCATCGAACAGAAGCGCAGCCTTGGCGAGTTCTTCGACTGGTATAATCTGCGGCGTCCGCATCAGGCACTCGGCTGGCGAACACCGGATGAGGCTTACCTCGGCCAATCGATGGCGGCGACGGCACTGGCCGCCTGACGCGATGCCGAGGTGGTGCTATGAATTTGTGGACAGTCGGCTGCGCCGATCCCCGCCTGACCGCGCCAGCGCGGTCCCCTATGGACAAGCCGGGGAAAACGCCATGCGTTTCCCCCACCTTGCCCACAGGTCGGCGGCTGCCCACAAGCTTCACAGCACCCCGCAACAAGACAGGATGAATTTGATTTCGGGGAATCTTGAAACCAGCAGCCGGCTACCGGTCTTTAGCTTCTTCCTCCCCGGAAGCTGTCCAATCAACCAGGACCGTCGCAGTAATAACAGGCCCCGTGAAGCAGCGCTGGAAAGCCTCTTCACTCATTGCAGCTTGAGAAAATACTCCCGGAGGGCGTCTACATGGTTCGGCCTTGCTATCTCTCCAGCTAACGCCGCCATGCGGTTCGGTCTCAAGCTGGAAGGCGAATGGAAGGAGAATCCACTAATGGAAGAGGCTGTTCGACGCATGCCCGCAGGGGTTCGCCCGGACGAAATCAAAGTCGGGCTAAAGGCAAAGCAACAGTTGGGACGTAACGATCCTTGTCCCTGCGGCAGCGGACGGAAATACAAGAAGTGTTGTCTTCGATCATAGACCGCTCGTTGTTCAGCTTTGGATCGTTACCTAGCGGTTAGCATATCCGGCGAAATCTGAACAAGCGATCGGGAAATGCAACCCGGTCCGCATGCAATACCAATTGCCGAGAGGATGCGGGCCGTGGCCTTCTCCTGCCATCCCCGCAGGTGGTCGAGCGACGGGTGTAGGTAACCCCATCGTCACCCCGCCGCTGCTTACGGCGTGGTTTAGCAGGAACTTGAGCTCGGCGATCGGCACCCCGGCCTCGAGAGCGAGCGTCGCGTATAGGTGCCGCAGAGCATGCCCGACGAGGTCGCCGAGCGCATCGACGCGGACCTCGGCGACGTGGCCGCTCGCGCTGTGCGACGGGAACAGCCAGGGCGAATCGGGGGCTATGATCCGGTTCTCCTCGATCCGGTGGCGCACGAGGTCGAGCAGCGCGCCCGAGAGCGGCAGGTCGAACGCCCGGCTCTCGCCGCCCTTCGGGTTCGAGGGGAGAACTCATTGAATGGTTTGCAATAATTTGGAATCGTCTTGCGTTCGATCTGGTTGCGGGCACGCCTGGACACCGCGCCGCGATTTTGCGGTCTCGAAATCGGTAACGCAGTCCCTCACCGTCGGCAGCGTGGCATTTCCAAAAGGCGGGCGCACACCGAGTCACACTCCGCGCCGACCCCGTCCGAGCCCGTCACGGGCCGACTGGCGGTCCGGCTCGCGTTGCAAGCGGTCGAGAACCGCGTTCACCTCGCGGAGCCGGTGCTGCGAGTATCGGTCAGTTTATACACTAACCCACCGAGCGCCGGGCCCGAGGCGGTCCGCCGGGGTCGAGATCACTCGGACGTCTGAACCGAACGGTCGCAATCGGAACGGTCAGAGTGCCCGTCTCGATACAAATTTCAGACCGCAAAATTATGGCGCGGTGGGCAAGACGTTGCTCGCGACCAACGATGATGGCAGAGCTTTCGATGGATCATTTTGTCCCGTATCCAAAGCAGCAGAGATCCTCACGGAGCGCTGGACCCTGCTCGTGCTCCGCGAGCTGCTTCTGGGTTCATGCCACTTCAACCACCTCCGCCGTGGCATCCCGCAGATTTCGCCGACCCTGCTGTCCAAGCGCCTGCAGACGCTGGAGGGGGCCGGGCTGGTCTCGCGCAAGTCCGGCGGTAACGGGCATTGGGAGTACCACCCGACCCAGGCCGCTGAAGAACTCGGGCCCATCATCGAAGCAGTGGACCATTGGGGTCAGAGATGGGCCCGCAGCCGGCTCATACCCGACGAGCTCGATGCCGGCCGGCTCATGTGGAACATGCGCCGGTCGTTCAACATGGACAGCATGCCGCCTGGCGGCCTCGTGCTCTATACAGAAATCATCGACGCGCGACTTCGGCGCTGGTGGTTTGTTGCCAGGGACGGCGAGGTCGATCTCTGCTGGGACGATCCCGGTTTTGATGTCGACATCACCCTCTACGCAAGCGTGCTGACACTCGTAAAGATCTTTATCGGCGACCTTCCTCTCGCGCGCGCACGCGAGCTCGGCAAGGTCGAGATACACGGGCCGAGGAATCTTATCAGGGGCATGTCGACCTGGTTCCGCGCACATAGTCAGGCAATCGGGGGAGCACGTCGACAACACGCAACCGGGCGTGCCGGCCCGGCTCGTGACCGCCGCCCGCGGCAATCGGCGCCTCCGGGGCACGTAACAATACAAGCGTTAGCGCTACGCCCCAGGCAAGGCCGAGTCCATAAGAGGGCCAGGCACCGCCCAGATCCCATGCCACACCGGCAATCATCGGCGCTACGGCCGTCCCGATGCGCGCGAAGAAGCTAAAGCGGCCGAGATATTCGGCCTCTCCTTCGGATAATTGGGCGATCAAGGTTTGCGAACCCGACCAGGCAAATTGCAGCGCGCCGCCATTAACGATCTGCAGCAGCAGCAATGGCCAGAACCACGGCAGCAGCGGGAAGACTGGCGCCAGAGGTGATCGCCGTCCAGACAAAGAACAAGGTCACCCGGCGGGTGCCGAACCGGTCCATGAGCACGCCGACATGGATGGACAGGAACACCGCCAGCAACGACCTTGCGCCGACGAGCATCCCAATCGCGCCCGCACTCATACCGAGCGAAAGGCCATAAAGCGGGATTAGGAAGTTGTAGAACTCCGTATAACCCATCGCGAACGGTCCGGCGACGTAAAGCGAGGCCAGTGGTCGTGATCGGAGCCTGGCGATCGTCACGCACTCCTGCTCGCGGGTGCGTTGACAGGCGGCGGTTGCCGCAGCGTCCTCGAGCAATTCGGCGAGATCCTCCGGTGTCATCACGACGAGCTTGGGGCAGCTTTCCTCTCGCGGCTCGGCCTCAGGACATCCCCCGGCGACGCAGGAAATGATCCCTGATTCGATTATGACCGCTCCTGTTCCGCTAATTTTTTTGCAGTCTTAACCAAATGATCAAGCCAAAATCAAGTAACTCCGTTGACCTAAATAGTTAACACGATATCCGCGCCTTCTACGGCGGGTACTGCCTTTTCGAGGTCCCGAGCAACTTGGTCCTGGAGAAAGTCGGTGCCCGGTTCTGGCTCGCCCGGATCATGATTACCTGGGGCCTGTTTTCCGGGGCCATGGCTTTTGTCAGCGGCCCGATCAGCTTTGTCGGCGCTTCCACGAATTGATTTGGATCAAGCCTCCTACAGATATTCGGGGAAGCGGCGCGGCTGGCTGGGCTGAGCCGGTCGGCGGCTTACGAATGGCATAACCGCTATGAAGAAGAAGGCATTGCGTGACCGGCCGCGCCCGGGTCGACAGCCACGGGTCGACATAGGACGAGGACGACCTCGTCGGCACGTCCCTCGCGCAAGAGCACCAAGAGGTTCTGAGCTTTCCGATGATTGCCGAAGCCGACGAGGTGTACCGGATCGAGGCGATCTGTCGGCTACGCTCCTGCACGCGCATCAGGGCACGCCACAGTTTCCGGGCGTTCTTTCCGGATCAGAACCTCGAGAACAGGAAGAGCCATGCGCCGTAGAGCACAGCAACCAGTCCCGCGCCTACCAGGTTGGTCCGCCCGCCGGCCTGGCGCGCCGGCGCGAGCCACCAGCCGAAGCCTTGGCTCACCCAGGGCACTAGCCAATTGAGCAGCACCACGCTGACGACATTGCCGCTGAACAGGGCAAGCCAGAAGGGCAGCCCGGCCTTTCCCATCAGGACTCGCGTTTGCACCCAGACACCAAACAGGAACACCACCGGGTAGAGCAGCAGCAGAACGATCATGTTCTGCTTCCAGGCCGGCGGCGCCGAAGTCCCGTCCGCCGACGGAAACCACTGCTCGAAGCCGGTGCGCACCACGCGGGCGTGAAACTCCTCGAGAAACGGCGTTGCTTCCTCCAGCAGCTTCTTCCGTTCCGGCGATCCGAGCCAAGCCTGCAAATTGTCCTCGGTGTCGAAGCGCAGGATGGCCAGCCAGTCATCCTGGATGCCGGGGATGGGCGGCTCGAACCGGTAGCCCTGGAAACCGGGTGATTGGGCCTGGGCAGTGGCGATGCGCTGCTCCCAGGCGCGGAACGCCGCCTCCTGGCCAGGTCTGACGCGGGACGAGATCACCGCCGAGACGGGCGCCGGCCAGGCGCCGGCGACATCGTCGCGCACCAAATGCACGTCGTCTGGTCCGGCGAGCATCGGCTGTGCGGCGTCGAGAAGGCACGCCCGCCGCTCGGAACGCAGCCAGCCGGACGCGGCTTCGATATCGGTGAAGCGTTGCTGGATGACCCAATCCATCTGCAGAGGCGGGTTGGGCGGCAGCACGCTTTGCGTGATGAAGCCGGGAAACTCCGCCGCCGCGGCGCTGATCGCGGTCTGCCAGCGGCCGAATTCCTCCGCCATGCCCTCGCGCACGCGGGTCTGCGTCACGAGCGTGACCGCCGAGGCGGGCGCCAACGCCTGATCGTTCACGGTTCCGCCGAAAGCGCGGCAAAGATGCGATCCGGCGTCAGCGGCAGGTGCGCGAAGCGGATGCCGGTCGCGTTGGCGACCGCATTGGCGATCGCGGGCGCGACCGGATTGATCGCGCATTCGCCCTGCGACTTGGCGCCGAGCGGGCCGATGCGATCGTAGGTATCGGCAAAGTACATCTCGCTCGGCGGCACGTCGGCGAAGGCTGGGATGCGATAGTTGCGCAAGGTCGGGTTCACTATCGCGCCATTGGCATCATGCACCATCTTCTCGGTGAGCGCCCAGCCGAAGCCCATAGCGATCGCGCCATCGATCTGTCCGCGGCACTGCATCGGGTTGATCAGCCGCCCGATATCCGCGGCATGCACGCTGTGCAGGATACGGATCTCGCCGGTGATGCGGTTCACGGCAACGCGCACCCCATGCACATTGAACGCGACCGAGCGCGGGGAAAGGTAGGCCTTGCGCCGCGCCTCGAAGCGATGCCGCTCCCTCGTGCCGATGGCGTACAGCTCCGAGAGCGGGATGCATCGCGCACCGCAGATCACCTGGTCATTGGCGAGACGGCATTCTGACGCCGGCAAGTCCAGATGCCGGCTGGCATATTCGATGATGTTGTCGCGCAGCGCGGTGGCCGTCAGCGCCACCGCCTGGCCCGCGACAACCGTGCCGGTGCTTGCGAAAGTGCCGGTGTCGTAGGGCGTCAGGTCGGTGTCGGCATTGACGATATCGATCCGCTCGGCCTGCGCCTGGAGCATCTCGGCGGCGATCTGCCGATGCGAGGTGACTGAGCCGTTTCCCATTTCCGTGGATCCGACCGCCAAATGATAGCGCCCATCGGCCAGCAGCCGCATCTCGGCGCCGGAACGGTGCTCGGTCGGCGGTCCGCATTCCAGCATGGCAAGTGCCGAACCGGTCCCCTCCACCCACTCCTCGCCTTCGGGCTTGGGCGCGCCCGGCCCGCTCTGGAGCGCGCGTTCGACGAGATCGATGCATTGGTCCAGCCCATAACTGCCGAAATCGACATCCGATGGGTCACCCCAGATCGATTCGATCCAGTCGTCGGGGCGGATCATATTGCGGCGGCGCATCTCGAACGGATCGAGCTCGAGCTTTTTTGCCAGATCGTCGATCGCGCATTCGATCGCGAAGGTGGTCTGCGAGGAGCCGTAGCCGCGGAAGCCACCCCCCGGCACCATGTTGGTATAGACGGCATAGCCGTCGGCCTTCTTGTTCGGGCAGTGATAGGCCGCGAGCGGGCCGGCGAGTGCTGCTGCCAAGGTCTCGCCGCCGTGGCCGCCATAGGCGCCGGTGTTGGAGACGACCCGGACCTCGATCGCTGTGAGTGTGCCGTCGGAGCGTGCGCCGAGCCATATTTCGGTGGTCATCGGGTGGCGAGTTGTGGCGCCGATGAACTGCTCCTCGCGCGTGAACTCCCATTTCACCGGCCGCCCGGTCTTCAGTGTGGCGAGCACGCAGAGATCCTCGGTCATCATCTCCTGCTTGCCGCCAAACCCACCGCCGACCCTCTCGGTGAACACATGCACGTCACGCGCCCGTAAACCGAAGATATGGCAGAGCTTCTGCCGGGCGATGAACGGCGCTTGCGAACTGGTGCGGACATGGACGCGCCCATCCGGTGAGCACCAGGCAATCGAGCCATGCGTCTCGAGGTGCACGTGCTGCACGCGGGACGTGGAATAGACGCCCTTATGCACGACATCGGCGGCGGCAAAACCCTCCGCCGTGCTGCCAACCTCGCCGTGGATATCGGCATAGACATTGCCGTAGGCGGCTATCCCCTTCTCGTGCAGCAAGGGAGCGCCCGGGCACATCGCCGCTTGCGGGTCGAACACCGCGGGCAGGACTTCGTACTGCACCTCGAGCAGACGGCAGGCCGCTTCGGCGGCGCTGTCGGTCTCCGCAACAACCGCGGCGACGCGCTGTCCGACGAAGCGGACGACGTTGTCGAGCACGTAGGTGTCGTCGGGATCGACGAGGTGATCCTCGTGAGTGGCGGTGCTGTAGAGCCGGCGCGGCACGTCCTCCCAAGTAAAGATGGCGACGACGCCAGGCGCGGCAGTCGCCTGTTCCCGTCCGATGCGGATGATGCGTGCATGGGCATGCGGCGACCGCAACACCTTCAGATGCAGTAGCCCCTCCATCGCGACGTCCATCGTATAGCGGGCTTCCCCGGTGACGATCGCCTCGGCGAACGGGTTGCGCAGGCTTGCCCCGCAGGCCCGGCCGGCGACATCCTCCTCGGCGGAGCGCACGCCAGCAAGCGCGTCGGCAATGGCGCGGTATCCGGTACAGCGGCACAGATTACCCTTGAGCGCGTGCGGCAGATCCGCACGCTGAGCTGCATCGAACGCAGCGGCCGTCATGATCATGCCTGCGGTGCAGAAGCCGCACTGGAATGCCTGCGCGTCCAGAAAGGCCTGCTGCATCGGGTGCAGCGCGCCGTTCTCCGCCAGGCCTTCGATGGTCGTCACATCGTGCCCGGCGGCGCGGAAAGCGGGCATCAGGCACGAATGCACCGGCATTCCGTCGAGCCAGACGGTGCACGCGCCGCAATCGCCGGCATCGCAGCCCTTCTTCACGCCGAAGCAGCCGTGCTCGCGCAAGAAGGTGCGCAGGCACTGGCCCGGTCCGGGCTTGGCTTTGAAAGAGCGGCGATTGACGCTGAAGGCGAGGGCGCCGGCAACCTCATTGGGGTTGCTCGCGATATCGTTCATGCCTGAGGTCCCGCCAGCTCGGCGCGGATCTGCTCCGCGAAATGGTATGTCAGATGGCGCTTGTAGGCGGCGCTACCGTGTACATCAGCGAAATAGCCGTCCGCCGGGATTGAACGTCTATCGCCTGCCGTAGCGCTTCAGCGGACGGGGTTCGGTAAAGCGAAGCTGCACCGGCAGGGGGTTGCGGCAGTGATCGTCAGCAGCAAGTCTTGTCGCGCTGGGTTGCTGGTGCCGATCAACAATGCGGCAGAACGGCCGAGCTTGGTGAGCGAAGCCCGGCGCAGTGCCGCTCGCTTCATGAGCGCCGAACTCGGCAGATGAATCTTGCGAGTAATTCGCCGGGACGCAGGACGTTGGTGTGGTTGCCGGTGACGAAATCGACCGCTGGTATTTCCCGCGACCCTCCTCACACGGCCACAGTGTGCACCGTCCCTCGAGAGCGACGACCAACGAGATCATCGCCCCGGCCGGCAGCGACATGCAGATGTTGCCGCCGACGGTGGCTGCGTTCCAGATTTTGAAGGAAGCCAGCAAGGCGTCGCAGCAAGCACGAATCAGCGGGGCCGCGAGCCACTCCCTCGGCGGCTCAAAGCGATAGAGCTCGGCGATGCGGCAGGTTGCGCCGATCTCGAGGCCGGCAGGGAGGCCTCCAGCGCCGGCCAGCCGAGCTGGTCGAGATCGATCAGCGTGTCGGTCGCGGGCTGGGGTTCGGAGAATAGCCAAGTTCCCCCGGCGAGCCAGGCATAGCCGTCGCGCCATTCCCTGATTTCGGCCGCAGACGAAGGCTGGCGTAACGCGGTGACTGTATTGAGGTTCATGGCCGGTTCTCAACCGTCACGGCAGTTCGTCGAGCGACGTCGGGCCAATTCCAGGATGATCAGGGTCGGCCATTGATGCGAGCCGAAGGCGACCGCCGGCGGCAGGAACGGCTTCATCCCGTATTTCGCGCTCTGAACCGCGATCGCCTTCCGGCCATCGCCGCCCATCAGCTCGTAGTCCATACGATAGTAGTTGCCGAAGAACATCGCGCCCACCGAGCGGTCGGCAATGATGCGGGTCAGCGCCTCTAGCATCTCTTCCGGCGTGGTCGTAAATGAAATTGTCTCGATCAGCATCAGTCCGCTGTTGATCGCATCGGGACCAAAAAACTGCGCGAGCACACTGAACAGCACGTTGTTCTGGCGCGCGACGTAGATCGTGTTGCTAGCCGCGTACGTTTTGTCCCAATCGCTGCCGAGCAGCTTCTTCCACCCGGCGATCACTCCATCCAATGATCGACCTGGGTCTCGGCCGCCCAGGCGATGTTCCCTTTCAGCAATGGCGCCTGCTTTCGGGCGAAGCTTTGCAGATCAGCCGTCGATATCGAGCCCTTTTCGACGCACCCGTCCATGAATGCGATGTTGTTCTGCAATAGCGTGCGGCTGGTCGCCCGCCAATCCGCCTGCATGTCGGTGGCTCCAGATCGTCGAGCGCCGTCTGCATCTGGCTGCGATAGGCCAATAGCGGCCCGCGCCAGGATTGGTTTTCGGTATTGTCGAGGTACGGCATGACGACTTCGCTCAGCGCCATGACGCTGTGTCCGACGGATTTCATCAGCTGATAGACGATGGGTACTGAGGGCGCCTCAAGTGGCGCCATGCCCGGACGGTACAGGATGAACCGTCCGCCGGCCCCGGAAAACAAAGCGAGGATAACCGGGTGTGGGCCAGGATGTTTTTTTGGAAAACTCGGCCGGCCGCGTCGTAGAGCCCGAACATCGCGGTGTTCAATGCAAGGACGTTCTTTGTCGCCGGTGCTTCCGCCGGTGTTTAACTTGACAGTTCCGGAGATCGCCCGCATATCGGCCGGCGCATCGGCTGCGTTCGCGGAAACACCTGCGAGGCTCATAATCGTTAGGAGTGCGAAGATGCTTTGTCTTAGGGCTGTAACGATGTGCAATGCGACCTCCCCAGTGATCGACGCCAGGTTTGATTATCAATCAGGGCAGAACCATCCGGGTTAACGACATTCTGATCGGATGGGGGAGAAGAACTTTTCACCCGATCACTCCTGGAGAGAGATTTTGCCCAAACAAATCCTACGGCTCATCCGCTGTCCCCTACAGCGGCTTGGTTAAAATTCTGTTTGACTGCGGTCGAGCGCACTAATCACGATACAAACTCCGTGCTGGAGGGAACCGGATTCGAACCTTCGGTCCCCCTTGGACGCATCGGAGCCCCCAACTCAGCTTGGATTGCGTTCGGGCGGCGGCTCGGCCTACGCATCGGCCATGCGATCTCGACCGACGGGTGGGAAGTCTGCGACGGGATGACTTCCTGGAGGTATTCAGGAGGCAGATTGCATCCTTGACTGTCATCAGGGCGCGCTGGTCCACTTTCGGTCATGGCCCGGGGCTTTGACAATAAGAGCGCCGCGCGGCAGTGGGTCTGGGACAGGCTTGCCGCTGAGGGCGTGGCGCGCTTTCCGTTTCCACCGCACGGCCGCATCCCGAATTTCGCGGGTGCCGAGCTGGCGGCCGACACGACTCCTTGAGATAGAGCCGTGGAAGAGCGCCACGGCCATCAAGGTCAATCCGGATTCACCGCAACGCCCGCTGCGAGCCGAGGCGCTGCGCCGCGGCATCACCGTTTTCGTACCGACGCCCAGATTGCGTGGCGGCTTCAAGAAGCTCGATCCGCGCCATATTCCGCCCGACAAGATAGACGAGGCCGCAAGCTTGTCGCACGGCGACCGCTGGTCAGAGGAGGTAGCCCTAGCGGACATGCCGGGGCTCGACGCCATCGTCTGCGGCTCCGTCGCGGTCGCGCGCGATGGGCGGCGCTGTGGCAAGGGCGAAGGCTATAGCGACCTGGAATTCGCCATCCTGCGCGAGCTCGGTCATCCGCCGGTGCCTGTAGCCACGACCGTGCACGATCTGCAGATCGTCGCGTCCGTGCCCCGAGACCCCACTGATCAGCCGCTCAGTGTGATCGCGACGCCAACCCACGCTATCCGCATCAAGCGCCCCAGCGCCGCACCAACGGGCATCGATTGGACGCGCCTCACCGCCGAGGACCTTGAGGAAATGCCGATCCTGACCGAGCTCAAGAGAATGACGCTAAGTCGCGATGATGAAGGTCCTTGAGCGCAACAACAGAACGGCGTGGCGCGAGAGATTCCTGTGCGCTCTATCGGCGATATCGGGTCCGGCGAGACGGGTAATGCCGATGGTCGTGCTGGTCGGAGTCGCCACCCCGAGGTAGCGGCGGGACCAGGAGTTCG
>CAWBFS010000036.1:0-95758 GCA_963788085.1 uncultured Alphaproteobacteria bacterium | reverse complement strand
CGGCGGGTGCTGGAAGAGATGATCGCCGACATCGACCACGGGCTGCGTCTCGAGGAGCAGGGGTTCGCCGAGCTGATTGACGGCGCAAATGTGAACGCGGAAGAGATCGCTCGCCGCGCTTATGGCGGCTGGGCACTTGTCCGCCGAGGAAGCTTTGAGCAGAGGTCTCGTCGCGGGTCTCGTCTAAAATCAGGTGTCGAACGCCTTTTTGAGCTTGGCGGCGAGATCCGAGTAGGTGAATGGTTTGAAGATCACCTCGACGCCGGGATCGAGCCGCCCGTGATGTACGATGGCGTTGCGGGCATATCCGGTCGTGAACAGGACTTTGATGCCCGGCCGCCGCCGGATAACCTCATCGGCGAGCTGACGGCCGTTCATGCCGCCCGGCAGTCCCACGTCGGTGAACAGAAGACGAAGCTCGGGATGGGCGTCCAGCGCTTGGAGAGCCGCGAAGCCATCAAAGGCGCTTATGACCTGATATCCGAGGTCGCTCACCATCTCGACCGTGTAGGTCCGCACATCCGGATCGTCTTCGACGACCAGCACAGTCTCCCCCTGCCGGGCCCGGGGAGGAATGAGCGGCTCAGATAACAGCTCCAGAAGCGCCCCATCCCCATGATGCCGGGGCAGATAGAGCTTCACGCAGGTGCCCTGTCCCACCTCGCTGTAGATCTTAACATGCCGCCGGACTGCTTCACAAACCCGTAGACCTGGGAGAGGCCCAATCCGGTACCCTGGCCGATTCCTTTCGTCGTGAAAAAGGGCTGAATGCTTTCTCGACGACATCCTCCGGCATGCCCGACCCGGCATCGGTCACGAACAGTCCGACATATTGGCCGGGGGATAGATCGGCGTGCATTGAGCAATAGGCGTCGTCGAGATAGCAGTTGGCCGTTTCGATGGTCAATTTTCCGCCGTCCGGCATCGCGTCGCGCGCATTGACGGCGAGGTTGATCAGTGCGTTCTCGAGTGGTTCGCATCGGCAAAGATGTTCCAGAGCCCGCCCGCCAAGACGGTTTCGATCGCGACAATTCTCCGAGTGCGCGCCGCAGCAGATCGGACATGCCGGTGACCAGCTTGTTGGGTGAAACCACCTCAGGCGCGAGCGGCTGACGCCGCGCGAACACGAGCAGACGCTTAGTAGCTCAGCGCCGCGGATAGCACCCCTCAGGGCGGCCGCGATCAGGCGATGAGTTTCGTGGTCCGGCGGAAGCCGCCGCTGCACGGTCTCGATGTTGCCCACGATCACCGTCAGCAAATTATTGAAGTCGTGGGCGATACCGCCGGTGAGCTGACCTATCGCCTCCATCTTCTGGGCCTGGCGCAGCGCGTCTTCTATTTGCTGCCGCTCCTTGACCTCCTCGGCGACGCGGTCCTCGAGTGTCTTGTTGATCCGTTGCAGCTCCTCTTCGGCGTGCCGGCGCGCCGCAACCTCGCGTTGGCTCGCTTCATAGAGCTGCGCGTTGTCGATCGCGATCGCCGCTTGCGCCGCAATGCCCGCTACGATCCGCTCGTCGCGCTGGGTGAAAATGCCCGGCTCCGAGTGACCGAAGAAAAGTCCGCCGATCACCTCGCCGGAGCGGAAGACCACCGGTATCGCCAGATAGCTGCGTACGGGCAGGTGTCCGGGAGGCATGCCATGAGAGGGCGGATAGTGTCCGTAGCGAGGATCAGCGAGGATGTCGTCCGATCGGACCGAGCCCTCGCCGCGAAAGGTCGGCTCGAACACCGCCGTGTTGCGCGGCATCGGGAAGTTCGCAAAAGCTTCGCGCGGCGCGCCTGAAAGCGAGTGCAGCGTGTACGCCTCGCCGTGCTCGTCGATGACATTGTAGAAAAACGCGCCGAACTGCGCCCTGATGAGTTCGACTGCGGCGTCGGTGACGGTCTGAACCAGTCGCTCCAGGCTCAGCTCCGCCGCGAGAGCCGCGCCGGTGCGGTTGAGACACCTCCAACGTGCGCGCCTCTTCGCGAAGTTCGGCAGGACGGGCTTCCAGAGTTTCGTTGAGCGCCAGCAGCCGGGCTTCGAGCGCCTTGCGTTCGGTGATCTCGTAATAGACGCCGGACACCCAACGGATGCGGCCGTTGTCACTCTTCCGGCAGTGGTTTTTTCCTTGCCGGCGATCCAATGGACACTGCCGTCCGGGTGTCTGACCCGGAATTCGCTGTAATAGGCGCCCGATTGCGCAGCGCGCTCGACCGCGGCGTGCAACTTTGGCACATCGTCGATAAAATTCGCGCGCTCCCAGTCGGAAAATGATGGCTTCGGAATGTCAGGATCGAAGCCGAAGAGAAATTCCGCGACATAGGGCGTCCACTGCCACTCGTTTGTCGCCAAATCCCATTCGAACCAGCCATTCCGCTGCGATTTGCGCCAAACGAAGCCGCTCCTCGGTTTCGCGGAGCCGGCTTTCGATGTGCTCGCGGCTGTATTCGGCCTCTTCCATCGGGCAACCGGTTATGCTGTGCCGCCCAAAATCGATTTGGCTTCGGCCATCGCGCGCATCTTGCCGAGCGCGATGTGCCTCGGCAGGTGATTGAACCCGCACGAGCTGGTGATGATGGTCTGGCTCGGGCGCGAGCCACGGGTGGGCTCTGATGCGTTCGGCGACCTGGACGCCGGTCTCGATGTTGGGCGCCTGCACGTCGACCGCGCCGACCCCCAGCTGCTTGTCGCCGAGAAGACCTTCGAAGTGGTCGGTCATATCGTGCTCGATCAGATACGCGTCACACTCGATCCGGCACGCGTGATCGGCTTTGTAGCGGCCAAAATCAAAGTAACGATGGCCGATTTGCCCATCGTAATCGGGACCAACCGCATAGTCGCCTGGCAGATGTGCACCGAGACGTGAATATCGTCAGGAAGCCCTTCCAGCGAGAGATTGATCGCGTCCACGGCAGCGCGCACGTCTTCATCGGATGCCGGCGTAAAGTAGGGCTCGTCGATTTGAATATGCTTGCAGCCGGCCTCGGCCATCCGGCGGAAGTTGTTGTGCAGCAGCTTGCCGAGGTCGAGCACCATTGGGCCAGATCGCCATAATGCTCGTCATAGGCGACCGCCGCCAGCAAGTGCGGCCCGGTCATCGTGATCTTGACCGGTTTGCGCGCGAAGGCCGCCACGGTCCTGAATTCATCGACCAGCCCGAGATCGGTGCTGTCTGAAATCGGCCCTTTGCAGATTGCGGCGGGATGCGTGACGTTCGGATCGTGCGCGGTGATAGGCTTGGTCTGGGTTCTCCTTGAAAGGCCGGGATCCTCTGCCAGAAGTGGTTGAGCATCGCATTCGGCGGCGAGTGCCGGTTATGGGTGCGCCATCGATCATCAACCGGGTCATCATGCTGCTCATGCCTGCCGTCTCCTGCTCCAAGATCGCGGCCTGCATCGCGCGAAATTGCGCGTCGGCGAGATCGGCCGGCTGGAGCTGTCCGAGGGTCACCAGGCGGTCGAGCGTCTCGTACCAGCGCGGAACACTGTGCGCACCGATCACCGTGGTCGTGTATTTTGGGTACCGGAGGCAATCGCCCCTTCCCAGCCACGCTAGTGTTTGTTACGTCAATGTGTACTGCGCTCTCTCATATCCTAGCATAACCTGCCTGCCATTAGGTAATTTGAGTTGAACCACAAATTGTTCGAAGCAAGCGTGAAACCGCAAACGCCCGCCCACACTTGACCAATGTAAAAGTTCCAGCTCGCGCCAATTTTATTCAATCCCGACTTCAAAATGATCGACGCTCTCGCATCGACATGCCGGGCACGATCCCACTCAGCAACGCGTCCGGCTACGAGCCCCGCCACAGCCCCACAATTTGACCCCGCGGCGGCCGACCGGAACGCCACAGGATGGTAGATTGCGGACCTTCGGGTCAGACGGCCAACGGTGGGGGGCGTAAGGTGCGGACGTTCACTACGCGACAAATTCACGTCGCGCCAACACGCGGTCGTCTTGCGACACTCGGTGCAGGACGAATTGGTTCTGCCGTTGGAAACAAGCGACACTGATCCGATGCGGCATAACGAAGACAGTCTCCGATCAGGTTCGGGCCGTCTTCTGGCGGCGGCTCTCCGGGATGGTCAGCCCCCAATCTGGACAGTCCCACCCAAGTCGATCCGCATGCAGGTATTTCGAGCCACCGCCACTCCCAGACTGCACTTGGGATTTCAGACGGTACCTGGGATTACTGAAGCTCTCGGAGGCTAGCTTTCGATGAACGCCAACAGGTCGGAATTGATGGTGTCCGCTTCCGTCGTGGGCATGCCGTGCGGGAAACCCTTGTAGGTTTTTAGGGTTCCGCTCTTCAGCAGCTTGGCTGACTGCGGCCCGGAGGCGACATAGGGCACGATCTGGTCGTCGTCGCCATGCATGACCAACACCGGGACGGTGATCTTCTTGAGGTCTTCGGTGAAATCGGTCTGCGAAAAGGCCACGATGCCGTCGTAATGCGCCTTGGCGCCGCCCATCATGCCCTGGCGCCACCAATTCTGGATGACCGCCTCCGAGACTTTCGCGCCCGGTCGGTTGTAGCCGTAGAAAGGCCCTGCCGCGATGTCGCGATAGAATTGCGAACGATTGGCGGCGAGTTGCGCCTGCAAGCCATCGAACACCTCCTTGGGAAGGCCCTGCGGATTGGCCGCCGTCTTCAACATCAGAGGCGGCACCGCGCTGATCAGCGCCGCCTTGGCGACCCGGCTTTCGCCATGCCGTGCCAGATAGTGCGCCACCTCGCCGCCGCCGGTGGAATGGCCGACATGGACGGCACCTTTCAGGTCGAGCTGGGCCGTCAGAGCCGCCAGATCGTCGGCATAATGGTCCATGTCGTGGCCGTCCGCGGTCTGGGTCGAGCGGCCATGGCCACGGCGGTCATGGGCGATGACGCGATAGCCGTGATGCAGGAAGAACAGCATTTGCGTGTCCCAATCATCGGCCGACAGCGGCCAGCCGTGGCTGAACACGATCGGCTGGCCCGAACCCCAGTCCTTATAGAAGATCTCCACGCCGTCCTTGGTGGTGATGGTGGGCATGTAAACTCCTGTGAAAGGGTCGTCTGCCGCTCCGATTAGCGACACCTCGTAGCTAACGCTCGGCCGCTCACTTTCGCTTGCAGATTCCTGGGGCGCACCAAGTGGTACGAACCTGACATTTGATACCGGGCCTGCAACCACCGAGATTGCTTCGCTTCGCTCGCAATGACACTTCAAATGAATGTCATTGCGAGGAGCGGAGCGACGAAGCAATCTCGACGTACCGGGCTGCCTTGGATGGATTACGGTCACAGTTTACCGATTTCTAGATTTGTAACCTTCAGCGTGACTCGAGATGCTATTTGATGAGCATTCCAAGCGGAGTGAGCGGTCCGATCGGCATCAGCTCGAAGGTCAGAAGGTTCGCCCGGCCGAGCGGCAATGCTTTGAGCAGGCCGTCGGCTTCCTCGACCGAGTTGACGGTCATCAGAAAGATGACCCCGGCCTGGTTATCGCGAAGCCAGAACTGCTCCATTTTTCCGTCCAGATAGAGCTGCAGGGTAGCTGGGACTTCTTTCGGAAGATACATCTGCCGCTGCTCGGGCGTTAGAGGCTTCAGTGTTCCGATTGCCATGACTTTCATGCCGCTTCTCCAATACTAAATTGAGCGTCGGTTTCGACGACGGGTGATGCTTACCCCGGGACCTGCGTCAGTAGCTCAGTGGACTTACCCGGATTGTGGCGCGTCATGACAGCATCAGCTTGGCCACTTGCTTCGGTTCATCGAGTTGCAGCCAATGGCCGGCTCGCACCACATGCTGCGAGGAATGCTTCAGGTGAGACCGGATCTCCTCGGCCATGCTGGTGGTGAGATAAGGATCGGCCTCTCCCCAGATCAGCTTGAACGGAATATCAAGCGCCTCCAGCTCGCGCAGGCGATTGGCGTTGCGGGCGAGTTCCTCGAAGAACTGCGCCGTCATCTGCACGAAAGCCGGGCCGGAACTGGGCTGTTGCATGAAATTATCGGCGATGAGCGGACCGAGGAACGCCTCGTAATGCGCCTTCTGTTTGTCGGTAAGAGCATCCTGGAATTGCTGCTTCTGCCAATTCAGCAACCAACCGAATTGCTCGGGACTTCGCGCAATAGCGCCTGAGAGCGCATTGAGGCTCTTGGTCGCAAACAGCTCGATCATTTCCGGCCACTGGACCGTGGACGCCTCGGCGTAGGCGGAATTGAGCATGCACACGGAAGCTACGCGGTCAGGGTACTCGATAGCGAAATTGATCGCCGCAGGCCCAGACGCGTCGTGCGCAACCGGAACGATCTTACCAAGGTCTAGTGCATCGACGACCGCTTCGAGGTCGCCGAGTTGCTGCTGGAAACTGTAGGTAGCGCCGGCAGGCTTGTCGGAGGCGCCAAACCCCAAGAAGTCGAACGCAACGACCCGCCGCCCGGACGCTACCAGGTGGGGGATCAGATCGTCCCAGATGTGTAGATTATCGGGAAAGCCGTGCATCAGCACAAAGGCAGGACCGGCGCCCTGGTAGTCGCGTGCATAGACGCGTCCCTGCTCCCGGGGAACATAGTGCTGGGCGAAGGATGGTTTGCTGTCCATGAGCTCTCCTAGGGTGTGAGATGTATATACAACATTTAACTCCTATGCCGTTGGCTGGGCGTTCATGATGCCATTGGCGATATCCGTAATAGCGATCGCACCGTCTTCGCTCAGCAAAGCGCTGGCTCGCGCTTGCGCCACCCGCCATGCGGGCGCCCCTTTACGCAGCAGGTCCTTGCCCGCCTTCGTCAGGACAATTGGTCTGCCTCGACCACCTCCTTCGTCCTGAACTTCCTCTACCCAGCCTTCGGAAAGGATGATCTTGAGATTTCGCGACAGGGTTGATCGATCCTGGTGGTGATAGCGCCCAATTTCCGCGCGGGTTGCCGGCTCTATTTCGGAGATGATCACGAGCAATGCGAACTGAGGTGAAACAATTCCCAACGGGCGAAGCTGTTCGTCGTAAATGACTGTAAGAACTCTTGAAATCAGGCGCGCGCGCATAAGCATGCAGGTCCTGCCTATTTCGGTGATTACATCCTCGCCCTGTACCCGATTTTCTTTCTTCCTCACGAGACTTCACATGGTGCATATGCAACACAAATCAAGCCTCTTTTAGTGTCGCGACGCGGAGGGCCCGACGCGCCAGGTTTCGCAGCTCAGTTGCTGAGATTGGCTCCCGAGCGCCACTAATTCGACGTTGAGCTGTTCCTCGAAGGTCGTGCACATGCCGTGTGGCGCGCTGTCGCGTTGTGTTCCTGATCAGCTTGGACGATAGCATTGCCGAGGCGCCGATGGGGACGTGATGCGACGGGCCTCGGCCGCAATCAGCGACCGGCTTAACCGTGGAGGACCCAAATGACCGTTTCCACGCCTGAACACGCGGCCGCACCTGTTCCTTTTCCGGTCACGCATCATCGGACCAATGCGGTCGACGGGGTTAACATCTTTTACCGGCAAGCCGGGCCCGAGGACGCGCCGGTTGTGCTGCTGCTGCACGGATTTCCGACGTCGTCCCACATGTTCCGCAATTTGATCCCGTACCTTGCCGATCGCTATCACGTGATCGCGCCCGACTATCCCGGTTACGGTGAAAGCGATGCCCCAGATCGTAGGAATTTCGCCTATACGTTCGACCGTTTCGGCGAATTGGTCGATGGCCTGCTCGACCAACTGCGTGTGACGCGATATGCCATCTATGTCATGGACTATGGAGCGCCCGTCGGCTGGCGCTTGGCGCTGAAACATCCCGAACGCATCACCGCCCTTATCGTCCAGAACGGCAATGCCTACGATGAGGGCTTGCGGGAATTCTGGGATCCGATCAAGAAATACTGGGCCGACAACAGCGACGACAGCCGCAACGCGCTGCGCAAACTCTTCACCTTGGAGACGACAAAATTCCAGTACACCGACGGCGTTTCGGACACGAGCCGGATCTCGCCGGATAACTGGACCCATGATCAGCCGCTGCTCGACCGGCCCGGCAACAACAATATTCAACTCGACATCTTTTACGATTACCGAACGAATCTGCCGCTCTACCCGAAAGTGCAAGAGTACCTGCGCCAGCATCAGCCGCCGACATTGATCGTCTGGGGCAAAAACGACTTCATCTTTCCGGCCGAGGGCGCCCACCCCTATAAACGCGACCTCACGGACCTCGAATTCCATTTACTCGACACCGGGCACTTTGTGCTGGAGGATAAGGCCGACGAGGTGTTCCCACTCATCAAGGACTTCCTAAATCGCAAGCTCCGTAGTGACTGAGCTTCCTGGCGGTCATGGGTGCGTGATCTGTATCGACCGACCGGCGCGGCCGACGTGAGGGCGGACATGAAAATTGCCGTAATGTTATGAGAGCGTGTGCCCTTTGAGACTGGTGCCGCAGACGGTTGGTTGTTTAGAACCCTTATTATGCGATCCCGGGGGTTATAGTTGGTCGGGAGAAATCACTTTGCTGTTATTTCGCTGTTACGGGCAGAAAACAGCGGACATTCTTACTGCGCTCTGCTGTTCTCATTTCTGAAAATGACAGAATTCCGCGGTCGAGCCCAGTCTGCTGGCTGTTGTTTCGCTGCAAATAACAGCAGAAACAGCGGCAGCGCCCCCCGATCTCCCGATGGGCGCCGTCGCATGCTATGGTTCTTAATTGATCAGTTCGTAGAATTGGGGGCATTCTCGCAGGTGATCTTGTGCGCGATTCAATGACTCCAAAATCGGGTCCATGTCCCACGAGCAGGCGCCGCCATCCGCCCTTGCCCGCCGGGTTTACGAGGATCTGCGCAATGCCATATTCGGAAACGGGCAGTTAGGGAGTAAGATCGTGTCGCGCATCACGTGCCGGATGGTCCTCTTCGCGGTTCTGGCCTTAGCTGCCCTCCGCGCGAATGCGCAAGATGGCGACGTCGCCGCCGGGCATGTCTTCGCCCGCGAAGCATGCAACGCCTGCCATATGGTGGAGGCCGAACAGCGCACCGCGACGGATCGTTATCGGACCGGCTTTCCGGGACGTCGCCAATACCCCCAGCACCACGGCGACCTCGCTGCGGGTATTTCTTATGACGTCGCATCCGAAGATGCCGAACCTGATCCTGACGCCGGAAGAGAGCGCGGATGTCATCGCCTACATCCTCAGCCTCCGCGCCCCATCGCGCAGCGGCGGCGCTTGAGGCGCCGCATCTTGTGGCCCCTAATTGATCAGCCCGTAGAACTTGCCGGCGTTCTCGCAGGTGATCTTGTGGACGATTTCGGGCGCGAGGCCGGCGAACTGCTCCTCGATGTATTTCGAGGATTCCGGCCACACGCCGTCGGTGTGCGGGTAGTCGGAGCCCCACATCAGGGTCTCGACGCCGATGTCGTCGACGAGCTTCGTGCCGATCGGGTCGAACTGGAACGTCGCCTTGCACTGGCGGCGCCAATATTCGCTCGGCTTCATCTTCATCAGGTCGCGGAAGCGGTCCTCGTACTCGAAATCCATGCGGTCGAGCGCATAGGGAATCCAGCCGATGCCGCTCTCGCCGAACGAGACCCGGAGGCGCGGATAGCGCTCGAACACGCCGGCGCCGATGAGGGCGGCGATGATGTTGATCAGCCCCATCTGGAAGGCCGAGACGCCGGTGAACATCGCGGCGCGGCGGACCTGGCCGGAAACCCCCTCGCGGGCCCGGGGCGAGGTCGTCGGGAAGGTGTGGAAGTGCAACGGCAATTGCACGTCCTCGACCGCGTTCCACAGCGGCTCCCAGACCGGGTGCCACATCGGCTCCATGTCCCACGAGCAGGACAGTTCGAGCCCTTTGATGCCCATTTTGGCGACGCGGTGGATCTCCGTCACCGCGTCGTCGATGTCGCCATAGGGCAGGCACGCGAGGCCGATCTGCGCGGTCCGGGATAATGGCGGCAGAAATCCTTGAGCCAAGTCATTGTAGATGCGCAGCATCTCGTTCGAGGCTTCGCGGTCGTTGAGGCGCGAGGCGGCGCCGAGGATGCCGTAGATGACCTCGGCGTCGACGCCGTCGCGGTCCATGTCCTTGATGCGCAGATGCGGGTCGCTGCAGCGGCGGATGTCCCTGCTTGCCGTCCTCGTACATCCCGGTTTCGGCCATCATGTCGACGCGGTGGTTCTGCCCCGGAACAAATGGCTGCGCCGCCGGGGCCGACGCCGTTTTTGAGGCCGAAATTGGCGCCGTTCTTGGCGACCCATTGCGGCCCCTGCGGCCCGTCCTCGACATAGGGCATGCGCTCCTTGAGCTCGCGGCGTGCCTCGGAGACGAACAGGTCGGGCGGCATCCACGGCATGTCGAGATGGCAATCGGCCGAGATTCTGCGGTATTGCATGTTGTTTTCCCCGCTCCAGGTTGTCGAAGGGTCTGCGAGCACTGTACTCCTTCGAAGCCCCGGATTCGTGGGAAAGGCGCCTGCCAGACCCGCCTTTTTTGCGCACGCGACATGAACGCGATGCAACCCGCGGCTTGCGCCAACACGCAAAACATGCTATACATTAATTCTAGTCAACTGAAAGTCGTAACAAATGCGTTCTACCATCTTCGTAGCCTTCGTCGCGCTGTCTCTGCTGCCCGCGACAAGCTTCGCTCAGACGGCGCCGCAAACGGCCGCGGTCGAAAGTGCAGCTCCCTGCACCTTCCGCTCCGACCGGCAATGGCGGCATCACGCGGGATCAATTCATCCAACGCGCCAAGGATCGGGCAGCGGAACGGGCCGGGCCCGCTTCGACCAGATGGACGCCGATCACGACGGCGTCCTCGACCGCGCCGAGATCCGCGCCTGGCGCACCCAGCATCCGCGCCATGCCGGCGCGCCGCCGTCCCAGCCCGCGCCGCAATAATCCGGCTGCCGGCTCCGGCCAATTCGCGGTAGAGTGACACCGACCGCGAGCGAAAGGAGCCGACCATGCCGGACGCAGGAAATGTCGAGACAAGGGATGCTGTGAGTGCCGGGGAGGGGGTCCGCATAGCCGGCCTCGACCACGTCGTGCTTCGCGTCGGCAATCTCGACCGGGCGATCGATTTCTACGAGAGAGTTCTGAACTGCCGCGTCGAGCGCCGATTGGAGCAGCCCAAGCTGGTCCAGTTGCGCGCCGGCGCCTCTCTGATCGATCTGGTTCCGGCTGCCGCCTCGCCGGGCGAGGCGGAGATGATGCGGGGCGCAACATGGATCACTTCGCCGTCCGGGTCGACGGGTTCGACCCGGCGGCCTTGGCCGCCCATCTCCGGCAGCACGGCGTCGAAGTCGGCGAGGTCCGCGAACGCTACGGTGCGGAGGGCTACGGCCCCTCGCTCTACATCTGCGACCCCGACGGCAACACGGTCGAGCTCAAGGGGCCGGCGACGCGAGGTCTATAGACCGCTCAGAACTGCTCCTCGTCGAGTGCGAAGGCGGTAGAGGCGCCGCTCCTGACTATCGGAAGCAACGCGCTCGCCTTGGGCAGGATCTGCTCGGCATAGAACCTCGCCGTCGCGATCTTGTTCCGGCAGAACCCCTCATCCTCGCCTGAACCCAACCGCGCCCGGGCGGCGAGAGCGGCGCGCGCCATCTGCCAGCCGCCGCAGACATAACCGGTCAGCATCATGTAGCTGACCGAGGCTGCGAGCGCCGCGTTGGGGTCGCGGCGGACCGCCTGCACAATCCATTCGGTGGCTTGCTCCAGCGCGTGAATGCCGTTGGCGAGGCTCTCGCGGATCGCCGGCAAGTCCGCATTGTCGGAGCCGCCGAGCCGGTGCTCGACGGCGCGCATCTCCTCGATCAGCTCCGTCATGGCCGCGCCGTTGTCCATGCTCAGTTTGCGCCCGACCAGATCGCCGGCCTGTATTCCGGTCGTCCCCTCGTAGATCGGCGCGATGCGCGCGTCGCGCAGATATTGCGCGGCGCCGGTCTCCTCGATGAAGCCCATTCCGCCATGGACCTGCACCCCGAGCGAGGCGATGTCGACCCCGAGCTCGGTGCACCAGCCCTTGAGCACCGGGGTCAGCAGGTCGACCCGCTTCTGATGGCGATGGCGTTCGTCGGGGTCCGGGTGCTTGCGCGCGAGGTCGGCATCGGCGGCCAATACATAACCGAAGGCGCGCATTGCCTCGATCTGCGACTTCATCGTCAGCAGCATGCGCCGCACATCGGGGTGATGAATGATCGTTACGCGGTCACCGCTGCGCTGCCCCGCCGGCCGGCCCTGGACCCGTTCCTTGGCATAGTCGCGCGCCGCCTGATAGGCGCGCTCGGCGATCCCCAGGCCCTGCAGCCCGACCTTTTGGCGGGCCTCGTTCATCATCGTGAACATGTGGGGCAGACCCTCGTTCTCCTGCCCCACCAGATAGCCGACTGCGCCCTCCTTCTCGCCGAAGCTCATCACGCAAGTCGGGCTGGCGTGAATACCGAGCTTGTGCTCGATCGACGCGCACTCGACGTCGTTGCGCTCCGCCGGCGAGCCATCTGGGCCGACGAGGAATTTGGGCACCAGGAACAGTGAGATGCCGCGCGTGCCTTCGGGCGCGTCGGGAAGGCGGGCGAGCACCAAATGCACGACATTCTCGGCCATGTCGTGGTCGCCCCAGGTGATGAAGATCTTCTGGCCGAAGATCCGGTAATGGTCGCCCTCGGGCACCGCCCTGGTTCGGACGGCCGACAAATCCGAACCCGCCTGCGGTTCGGTCAGGTTCATCGTGCCCGCCCATTCGCCGCTGACGAGCTTCGGCAGAAAGCGGCTCTTGCAGCTCGTCCGAGCCGTGCGCCTTGATCGCTTCCATAGCCCCGGCGGTCAGCAAAGGACAAAGCGCGAAACTCATATTGGCCGAGTTCCACATCTCGACGGTCGCGGCGGCGATCAGCCCAGGCAGCCCTTGCCCGCCATATTCAGGGTCGGCGCTGAGCCCGTTCCAGCCGTTCTCGACAAACCGACGTGTACGCCGCCGCAAACCCGTCGGCCGCGACGACGCCGTCCTTTGTCAAGGCAGCGCCTTGCTCGTCGCCGGGCTGGTTGAGCGGCGCCAGCACGTCGCCGGCGAGCTTTGCAGCCTCCTCGAGCACCGCCTCGACCAGATCCGGCGTCACTTCTTCATAGCCCGGCAACGCCGCCAATTGTTCGAGCCCCGCCAGCTCGGTGATTACGAACTGCATGTCCTGCACCGGCGCTCGATAATTCGGCATGGGCTGACTCCTCCTACAGCGCCTCCAATGTCGATACGCCCGGGGACGCTTCTACGCCGGCGCGAACAGGTCCGAGGTCGCTGTACCTTGCTTTACCGGTGCGCGGCGGTGCGGCGAAGGCGCTGTCGTTTTGCAGCACTGGCAGTACCCGGCTCGCGAAGAGCCGCATGTTCTTTTCAGCGTCGTCATGTGGAATCCCGCCGAACGAGAATTCGGTGACCACATGGTCGGTCCCGGTCACCCGCTGCAATTCGGCGATCTGCTGAATGCAGTCTTCGGGCGTCCCGACGATCTGGATCTTGACATAGAACTCGGTGGCCCTGACCCGTTCATCCTCGCTCTGCAGCCGGGCGTAGGTCTTGGCCATTTTGCCGTAGGTCTCGTAGCCTTTGACCGTTGCGAGATGCCCGTCGGAGAAATGGTAGTGGTTGTCGATCGACTGCCATTTCTTACCGAGCCATGTCATTGCCCGGTCGTGTGCCTCATCGCGGCTTTCGGCGCAAGACACATTCGTCAGGATGATCGGCGGCGGCGGGTTGTGGCCGACGCTCTGCGCGATCTCGCGGTAACTGACGATGCTCTCGGCGGCCTTTGCCCATTCGTTCTGCATGACGACCAGAATGCCGAAGCCGAGCTTAGCCATGATCTCGGCCGATTCCGGGCTGACCGATGAGGCATAGAAGCGCTCTTCGGGATGGGAGATCGGGCGCGGCCGGATCGAGGTCTTCGGGATCTGGTAGAATTCGCCCTGCCATTCGAATTCGGGCTCGCGCAATGCCTTGCGGATCAGCTGCGCCGCTTCCGCAAAGCGCGGCCGCGCTTCTTCCATCGGAATTCGGAACCCCTCGTATTCGACGCTCGCCGCACCCCGGCCAAAGCCGAACAGGCAGCGCCCGCCGGAGAGGATGTCCAAGAGAGCGATCCCCTCGGCGACGCGGATCGGGTCGTGCCACGGCAACACGATGACCGCCGTCCCGAGCACGATCCGCTTGGTGCGGCCGGCGAAATAGGCCAACAGCTCGAGCGGCGCCGGCGACATTGCGTAGCCGGTGAAGTGGTGCTCGAGCGCGAACAGCGAGTCGAAGCCGAGCGGCTCGGCGAGATCGCCCATCGCCAGATGGTCGGAAACGACCGCCAGGTCGGGGCGAGGGGGCTCGGACAACATATTGAGCGCAATACCGACTTTCATGATTTCTCTCCTCTGAGCCTTTGGACTGGATCAGCTTGGTGCGTCCTTCGAGACGCGCCGCTCTCGGCGCTCCTCAGGCGGTCGCGAAAAGTGTCGGGCAATAGCGAACTGTTTGGGGATTTGCCTGAGCAGCAGGTGCCGCAAGCGCGGGGTCGGGGAACGCCGCGGTTGCGGCAGCCGGAGCGGCATCAGCTGGGCTGGCATGCGGTGACACTTGATGATCTGGTGGCGCACGATCATCCGGTGCGGGCCGTGTGGGGGTTTGTCCAAGGGCTTGATTTGCGCGCGCTGCACGATGCGGTGAAGGCGCGCGAGGGAGTGCCGGGGCAGGCGCCGCCAGCACCCGAGCTGATGATGGCGCTGTGGCTGTGGGCGACGGTGGAGGGGGTCGGCAGCGCGCGGCAGCTCGCCCGGTTGTGCGAGCAGCATCTCGCCTATCGCTGGCTGTGCGGCGGGGTGTCGATGAACTACCACACGCTGTCGGATTTTCGGGTGGCGCATGCCGCGGTGCTCGACCGGTTGCTGGCCGGCGGCGTTGCGGCACTGGTTGCCCAAGGTCTGGTGGTGCTCGATGTGCTGGCGCAGGACGGGCTCAAGGTACGCGCGGCGGCGGGGGCCGGCTCGTTCCGTCGGCGCGAGCGGTTGGGCAAACTGGCGGTGGCGGCCAAAGCGCGGGTCGCGCGGCTTCGCGCCGAGCTCGAAGCCGATCCGGCGGCGGGCGATCGGCGTCAGCGAGCAGCGCAACAGCGCGCGGCGCGCGAACAAGAGGAGCGGGTGCAGGCCGCGCTCGACCGGATGAATGAGCTCGAGGCCGAGCGCGCGTCGCGAGAAGACTAACAAGGCCGAGGTGAGCCGGCAGAAGGAGCCGCGCGCCTCGACCACCGATGCCGAAGCGCGGGCGATGAGGTTGGCCGATGGTGGGTTTCGGCCGGCCTACAACATGCAGATCGTATCGGCGCCAAAGGGTCAGGTCATCGTCGCGGTCGACATCGACACCACGGGCTCCGACCGCGGCCTGGCGCGCCCGGCGCTGGAGCGCTTGAGCGATGCCGGGACGCCGCCGTCGGATTACCTGGTGGATGGCGGGTTTGCCAAAACCGACGATATCGAGTGGGCTCATCAGAGCGGCATCAAACTGTGGTGCCCGCCGGGGCACAGCAAGCACGGCACCGATCCTTACGCGCCGCGGCCGGACACAAGCGGGGGCGGCGGACTGGCGCCGGCGTATGGCCAGCGAGCCGGGTAAAGCCCTCTACCAGCAGCGCTCGCAGGCCGAATGCCCCAATGCCCGGGCGCGCCGCATGGGGCTCGCTCAGCTTCGCGTGCGGGGGAAGCACAAAGCCCGCGCCGTGCTGCTGTGGTTCGCGCTCGCCCACAACATGCTGCGTGCTTTGGCGTTGCGGCGGGCCGCCATGGCTGCGGCAACTTGAGATGGTTGACCGGGGCGCCAACTCAATGACAGATATTCCCGCCCGTGGGCGGATCATTCAACTCTAGGATGAGGGATTTTCTCTAATGCCATCGACAGGCAGACCTCATGCTGAGGAGCACCCGAAGGGTGCGTCTCGAAGCACGCACGACCACGCGGCCTATATCGTTTGTAGATGGCCCGACAGTCATTTCGCCCGCAGGCGGTACCAGGGGTGCGGCTGACCGGGGGTCTTGACGCGCATCGCGTAGACCGAGGTGCGCGCGGTGAAGAAGATCGTCCGAAGATCGGGGCCGCCAAAGCAGAGGTTGGCGGGGATCTCGGGGGTGCGGATGATGCCGAGCCGCGAGCCGTCGGGCGCGAACACCCAGGTGCCGCCCGGGCCGGTGCAATAGACGCGGCCCTCGATGTCGACCTTCATGCCGTCAGGCACGCCGTCGGTCTCCTCGGAGGACATGTCGGCAAAGATCCGCCGCCGCACCATGTTGCCCGAATCATCGAGTTCGATCGCATGGATGTATTGCGCGTGCCGCGTATTGGCGACGTAGAGCACCCGCTCGTCGGGCGAGAACGCGAGCCCGTTCGGATACTCGAATTCCGCGACGAGGCGATTGGCGCCGTCCGGCTCGACGCGATAGACGCCGGAATGCGGCAGCTCCTTCTCGGAGAGCGGCACGCGCAGGCCCGGGATCGGTGAACCAGATGCTGCCGTCGGATTTGCAGACGACATCATTCGGGCGATTGATCCGCTTGCCCTCGTAGCGGTCCATCAAAACCTCCGAGCGGCCGTCGGCCGACCAGCGGGTGACGCGCCGGTTACCGCCCTCGCAGATCACCAGCCGGCCCTGCAGATCAAAAGTCGTGCCGTTGCCCTCGCCGGTCTCGGTGCGCACGACCTCCGGCGTACGGCCCGGCATCATCCGGTAGAGCACGCTCTTGCGGACATCGACAAAGTAATAAAACCCGTCGGGGTGCCACAGCGGCCCTTCGGTAAAGACAAACCCCGTCGCCAGCCGCTCGGCCTCGCCCGTGTCCAGAACTGCCTCGATCCCCGCCATCTCGTCCTCCTCCCATGCAGGCCTGTCATTTGCCGAGGCTACTCCCTGCTCCGCGGCTTTGTCCACAGCAACCACTGGTTGAAAATGAGAGTTCACTCCGCGCAAATCTGCGGCAAATCCACAATCCGTCGTCGCGGTAGTAGACGATCCTGGAATCGAGCAGGTCAACTCTAACCACGGTACCTGTTTTGCCTGTTTCATCAGGTTGAGATCAGGTATCGCCAACTCCCTTCAAAGCGAAGCACCCGCCCGGATCGCGGGCGCCGATATGCGCGGAAATACCATGCGATTATGGCAACCGCATGGCCGATCGGCGCTCGGCCGGAACCGATAGACGCCCTGTGGGGAACCAATCCGAAAGGGCTCATGATTTTTACGGCTGACGGCCACTATTTCTGGCAAATTTTTCGCTCGGACCGTCCCAAATTCGCCTCGAAGAATCGCATGCAGGGGACGCCCGAAGAAAACGCGGCCAGTCTGCAAGGTAGCCTCTCCTATTTCGGGACGTATTCGGTCGACGAGGCGAAAAGGACGATCGCGGCGATCGTTGAGTGCGACGGTCCCGGTTGATTGGACAGCTTCCGGGGAGGAAGAAGCTAAAGACCGGTAGCCGGCTGCTGGTTTCAAGATTCCCCGAAATCAAATTCATCCTGTCTTGTTGTGGGGTGCTGTGAAGCTTGTGGGCAGCCGCCGACCTGTGGGCAAGGTGGGGGAAACGCATGGCGTTTTCCCCGGCTTGTCCATAGGGGACCGCGCTGGCGCGGTCAGGCGGGGATCGGCGCAGCCGACTGTCCACAAATTCATAGCACCACCTCGGCATCGCGTCAGGCGGCCAGTGCCGTCGCCGCCATCGATTGGCCGAGGTAAGCCTCATCCGGTGTTCGCCAGCCGAGTGCCTGATGCGGACGCCGCAGATTATACCAGTCGAAGAACTCGCCAAGGCTGCGCTTCTGTTCGATGCCGTCGGCCACTGGTCGCAGGTAGACCCATTCGTGCTTCACCGTCCACCACAAGCGCTCGACAAAGATGTTGTCGTGGCAGCGTCCGCGTCCGTCCATGCTGATCTCGATCCCATGATCCCGCAGCATCTGGGTGAACTCAAAGCTGGTGAATTGCGCCCCCTGATCGGTATTGAAGATGCCGGGCTTGCCGAACCGGACGAGGGCCTCGTTCAGCGCCTCGACGCAGAACCCTGCCGTGAGCGTGTTCGACAGCCGCCAGGACAGCACTCGTCGGGTCGCCCAGTCGATGATCGCAACCAGGTACAAAAACCCTTGCCGCATCGGTATGTAGGTTATGTCAGCAGCCCACACTTGGTTCGCCCGGTCGATCGTCTTGCCGCGCAGGAGGTACGGGTAGACCTGGTGCCCGGGATGCCGCTTGCTGGTGTTCCGCTTCGGCCTGACCGCCCACAACCCGAGCTTTCTCATCAGCCGCCGGACGCGTCGACGCCCGATCGAAATCCCCTCTCGCAACAGCGCCACTTGAAGACGGCGGCTGCCGTAGACCGGATCATTGGTAAAAATCCGGTCGAGCCGCTCCAGAAGCTCGAGTTCCTCCGCAGATTCCGGCCGAGGCCGGTAGTAGAAGCTGCTGCGCGCCACCGCGAGCAGTGCGCATTGCCGGCTTACGGACAGCCCCGCTCCCGGCGCGATCATCGCCCGCCTCGCAGTAATCGGGAGATGGCGGGCTGCCCGGCAAGAAAATCGCACTCGACCTGCAGCTGTCCGATCTTGCGGTGCAGATCGTCGATCACCCTCTGCGCATCCGCGGCCGCCGGCGCCTTGCTGCCGCGCGCAAACAGCTCGCCCGCACGCTTCACCAGCTCCTGCTTCCAGTTGCTGATCATCGTCGGATGAACCCCAAACTCCGCCGACAGCTCCGCCAGGGTCTTCTCCCCCGAAAGCGCCGCCATCGCCACCCGCGCCTTAAATTCTGCGCTGTGCTGCTTCCGCTTTTCGCCCACGTCTCACGCCCCCTCTGGACCGGTCAGCCTTTAGCTTATCCCGCTGTCCAAAAATCCGGAGCCGCCGCAGAGGGCAGCACCTTTCCGAATTCCGAGGGGGAGACGCTGAAGCGGATTGTCACGCGTATTTCGGCTGATACGCTCATTTACGGTATTCGGGCGCAAATGGGACCAAATTTTCAATTCAATTAAAAACGCGGGCACGCTGAGCAGGGCGATATCCCGCGTTCTCGCCAGCGGGTGCCTAGCAAGATCGAATTCCCCTATGCCGATCTGCCAGCAGCCGTTGAACTCGTATCGGCGATCCCATTCGCACACAGGCTCATCGGCCGAAGATCAAGAGGTTGCCGCTTGGCTTGACGAAAGCGCAGAGGGCGGCACGAAGCGCCGCGAGCTGGCTGGCAACATTGATGAGGTGCAGCGCCAGCTTGACCAACACCGGGCCGACCTGACGCATTGCGGCGGCTCCGGATTTTTGGACAGCGGGATAAGCTAAAGGCTGACCGGTCCAAAGAGGCGTGAGACGTGGGCGATAAAGAGGAAGCAGCACAGCGCAGAATTCAAGGCGAGAGTGGCGATGGCGGCGCTTTCGGGGGAGAAGACCCTGGCGGAGCTGTCGGCGGAGTTTGGGGTTCATCCGACGATGATCAGCAGCTGGAAGCAGGAGCTGGTGAAGCGTGCGGGGGAGCTGTTTGCACGCGGCAGCAAGGCGCCGGCGGCCGCGGATGCGCAGAAGGTGATCGACGATCTGCACCGCAAGATCGGGCAGCTGCAGGTCGAGTGCGATTTTCTTGCCGGGCAGCCCGCCATCTCCCGATTGCTGCGAGGCGGGCGATGATCGCGCCGGAAGCAGGGCTGTCCGTAATCCGGCAATGCGCGCTGCTCGGGATGGCGCGCAGCAGCTTCTATTACCGGCCTCGGCCGGAATCTGCGGAAGAACTCGAGCTTCTGAAACGGCTCGACCGGATTTTCACCGATGATCCCGTCTACGGCAGCCGCCGGCTGCAGGTGGGGCTGTTGCGAGAGGGGATTTCGGTCGGCCGCCGACGCGTCCGGCGGCTGATGCGGAAGCTCGGGCTGTGGGCGGTCAGGCCGAAGCGGAACACCAGCAAGCGGCATCCCGAGCACAAGGTCTATCCGTACCTCCTGCGCGGCAGGACGATCGACCAGCCGAACCAAGTGTGGGCAGCTGACATAACGTACATACCCATGCAGCAAGGGTTTTTGTACCTGGTCGCGATCATCGACTGGGCGACCCGACGAGTGCTGTCCTGGCGGCTGTCGAACACGCTCACGGCGGGGTTCTGCGTCGAGGCGCTGAGCGAGGCCCTCGCCCGGTTCGGCAAGCCCGACATCTTCAATACCGATCAGGGCGCGCAATTCACCAGTGACGAGTTCACCAATATGCTGCGGGATCATGGGATCGCGATCAGTATGGACGGACGCGGACGCTGCCACGACAACATCTTCGTCGAGCGCTTGTGGTGGACCGTGAAGCACGAATGGGTCTACCTGCGCCCTGCCGCCAACGGCATCGAACAGAAGCGCAGCCTTGGCGAGTTCTTCGACTGGTATAATCTGCGACGTCCGCATCAGGCGCTCGGCTGGCGAACACCGGACGAGGCTTACCTCGGCCAATCGACGGCTGCGACGGCACTGGCCGCCTGACGCGATGCCGAGGAGGTGCTGTGAATTTGTGGACAGTCGGCTGCGCCGATCCCCGCCTGACCGCGCCAGCGCGGTCCCCTATGGACAAGCCGGGGAAAACGCCATGCGTTTCCCCCACCTTGCCCACAGGTCGGCGGCTGCCCACAAGCTTCACAGCACCCCGCAACAACACAGGATCAATTTGATTTCGGGGAATGGTGAAACCAGCAGCCGGCTATCGGCCTTTAGCTTATTCCTCCCCGGAAGCTGTCCAAACAACCGGCACCGTCGCAGCTGGCCGGCGGGCGTTGGGTTCCGACCTTCCCGAACGCTCGCTACCTGATGGGCCGCGACGAGTATGCGCATTGGACGAGTTGCCAAGACCGCCAAGACATGACCGCCGTGCTCGGGGACTCGGTGGCGCCGGTATGGGATGCAGGCCTCGTCGACCTGGTCGAGACGGACCACCGGATCTGCGACGAAGTCAGTCTCGTCCCATCTCCCGGCCACACTCCGGGTCATGCGAGCGTCCGCATCGCGTCACGAGGCGAGGAAGCGCTGATCACCGGAGATTTCATGCACCATCCCTGTCAGATTGCGCGCCCCGAATGGTCCTCGGCGGCGGACAGCGACCCGTCGAGGCCCGACTGACGCGCGAGCGCATGTTGACCCATCTGGCCAATAACCCGATCCTCGTGATCGGCACGCATTTTGCCGGTCGGACGGCCGGCCGCGTCGTGCGCGACGGTGATGCATTTCGTTTGGGGGAATGATGGGTCAGCGCGTCTTCGACGGCTTGAGGGTGATCGACTGCGCCAGCTTTATCGCCGGGCCGGCCGCCGCGACGATCATGTCGGACTTTGGCGCGGAAGTGATCAAGATCGAGCCGCCGGGCGCCGGCGACCCCTACCGCCGGCGGGCCACGCCGCCGATCGGGCCGGGGCTGAAAAGCAATCCGGGTTTCGAACTCGACGGGCGCAACAAGAAAAGCCTGGCGCTCGACCTGCGCCAGCAAGCGGGACAGGATGTATTGCGCCGCCTGGTCGGCGGCGCCGATGTGTTCATCACGAACTACCCGCCGCCGGTGCGCCGCCGCCTCGGGATCACCTATGAGGATCTGGCGCCGCTGAACGACCGGCTGATCTACGCCTCGTTCACCGGCTACGGCGAAGTCGGACCCGAGGCCGACAAGCCCGGTTTCGACGCGACTGCATGGTGGGCCCGCTCCGGGTTGATGCATCTCGTCCGCGCCGGCGAAGAAACCCCGCCGGCGCGCTCATTGCCGGGGATGGGCGACCACCCGTCGGCAATGGCAACCTATGGCGCGATCGTCACCGCGCTCTATCAGCGCGAGCGCACCGGCAAGGGCGGCTATGTCGGCTCGTCATTGCTCGCCAATGGCCTGTGGGCCAATGGCTGCTCGGTGCAGGCTGCGCTATGTGGCGAAAAGGTCGTGCCCCAGCCTCCGCGCGAGCGCGGCGTCAATGCATTGCGGGTCCATTACCGCTGCCGAGACGGCCGGTGGCTTTTGCTGTCGATCGCCGCGGATGAGTGGCGCTGGGAAAGGCTCAAGGAGTGTCTGGGGTCGAGCGCCCTCGATGATCCGCGCTTTTCTACATCCGCATCGCGGGAGGCGCATGCGCACGAACTGATCGTGATCCTCGACGCAATATTTGCGACCAAGGACCAAGCCGAGTGGCGCCGCCATCCTAGACGGAGCCGGTCTCATTTTCGGCATCGTCGCCGACATGGACGAGATCGCCGACGACCCTCAGATCCTGGCCAGCGAGGCCCTGGTGCCTTTCACCGACGGCACCATGACCGTGAACAGCCCGCTGTGGATGGCTGACCAGGAAAAGATCAAACCGCGCCGCGCTCCGGCAGTAGGGGAGCACAGCGACGAAGTGTTGCTGGCCGCGGGCTACACGGGTGACGAGATCCAGGCGCTGCGCGCCGAGGACGTAATCGGCTGAGCAAAAAAGGAGCCGGTCCCGTTCCCGAGACCGGCTATCGGATGCTTCTATCGGTTATGGAAAACTGAACAGGTCCATCATATCGCCGATCGCCGGCGAGTTGGTCGGCATGTAGGGATTGTCTTCAGTGGTAATCGGGTTCGGCAGTGTGTCGCGGCTGCGCATCGTGACTGTAGGCAGTTTCCAGTTCGAACTCATTACGGTGGTGCGTCCTTCGAGATGCGCCCTTTAGGCGCTCCTCAGCATGAGGTATATTTTCGATAGCACTGACAAATTTCCTCATCCTGAGGAGGCCGCGAAGCGGCCGTCTCGAAGGACCCACTGACTGGGAGAACCCCCGATGAACAAAGAGCCGGATCTGATCGTCTTCGATCCACGCGGTGTCGTCGAGACCGAGCCGCTCGCGCTTTCTGAACGCCCCGCCACGCTCGGCGGACTGCGGTTGGGCGTCCTCGACAACACCAAATGGAACGCCAACCGTCTGCTGCGCAAGACCGTGGCGAAACTGCAGCAAGAAATCTCCTTCGCCGCAGTGAACTACTACCGCAAGGAGAGCTTCTCCAAGGCCGCCGACCCGGCGCTGATCGCGACCATCGCGGCCGATAACGACATCGTGGTGACCGCGATCGGCGACTGAGGGTCGTGCACGTCGTGCTGTACGCATGACGGCATCAGTCTCGAAGCATCCGGCCGCCCCACCGCGGTTGTCGTCACCACGGAGTTCCTGCACGAGGCGGAGGTGCAGCGCGATGCGCTCGGCATGCGCGATCTCACTCCGGTCGTGATCCAACACCCGCTCAGCACCCTCACCGACGAGGAGATCGAGCAGCGCGCGCAACAAGCCGCCACCCAGTGCGTCGACATCTTGCTCGGGCGCTCTTCGGGGAATTAAAAATCGCTCCTGATAGGCTACGATGCGACAGTGGTGGTAGGCCTCGGCGCGCTACGTTTCACGGCGATCTTCTTCCTGTGCACAAGTGCCGCCGCGCTTGCGCAGAGGCCGAGCCAATCATACGACTACGTGGCCTTGATGCAGGAGATCTGTCGGCAATATGCCGACACACAGGTTGGGATGCCAGCCAATCTCATGTACAACCAGTGCATGTCCGAACGGCACTGCCGCTTGCCTTCCGGCTCGTCAGCCTATCAATGCGAAATGCCGGGGCCGATGAGCTGGCACGGCGGCGGTTACTAGAGGTGGCGCTGATGCGCCCTCCGCATCGCCCCTGGGCATCGCAACGCTAAAATTGCCATATTCTTATCGCATTCTGTCGCTGGAAGACGAGCGGGGGAGGATCAGGGATGGGGGAAACCGGCACTACGGTCGAGGGCGGTCACCGCCTGTTTTTTCACTGCAGTGACAGGCCGGTTGGCAAACGGTCGAGGATCTGATTAGGTTACCGACGCGGACCGGGTCACGGTTACAAGGGGGAGGAAACGCATGCGGTGCGGACTGCGAATTGTCCTCTCAGGCGCTCTCGGCCTGCTCATCGCGGGAGCAGGCGTGAGTTGGGCGGCCGATCCCGAAATCGACAAACTGCTGCAGAGCCCGGTCGGCAAGGACTGGGTGACCAACGGCGGCAACATGACCAATCAGCGCTACTCCACGCTGAAGCAGATCGACACGAGCAACGTCAAGCAGCTCAAGGGAGCCTGGATGACCCGGCTCAAGGGCTCCGGGTTCGGCGGCAAGTATTCGTTCGAGGCGACGCCGCTCGTCAAGGACGGCATCATGTATATCGTCACCGGCAACGATGATGTGTTTGCGCTGAATGCCAAGACACGGCGAGTTCTTTGGGAGCGCTGGTCGGGGATCGACCAGAAGATCACGACCGTCTGCTGCGGCTGGGACAATCGCGGTCTGGCGATGGGCGAGGGTATGCTGTTCCTCGGCCAGCTCGACGCCAATGTCGTCGCGCTCGACATCAAGACCGGCAAGGAGGTGTGGAAGACGCCGATCGAGGTCTGGCACAACGGCTATGGCGATCACCAGCGCGCCGCTCTATTATGACGGCATCGTCTACAGCGGCAACACCGGAGGGGAGTACGGCGTGCGCGGCCGGCTGACGGCGCTCGACGCCAAGACCGGCAAGATCCTGTGGCGCTTTTATACCTTGCCTGGCCCGGGCGAGGTCGGCGGCGACACCTGGCCGGCCGGCAACGATCATACGATGCGCATGGCGGCGCCGCGATCTGGAACACGCCGGCGCTCGATCCGCAGCTCGGGCTCATCTACTTCGCGACCGGCAATTGCGGGCCCGATTATGACGGGTCGATGCGCGAAGGCGACAATTTGTTCTGCGCCTCGATCGTCGCGCTTAACGCCAAGACCGGCGAACATGTTTGGCACTTCCAGGAGGTGCACCACGACATCTGGGACTATGATGCGGCGAGCCCGGTCGCGCTGTTCGACACCGTCATCAACGGCCAGCCGCGCAAGGGGATCGCCGCAGGCCGGGCGCACCGGCTGGGTCTACATCCTCGACCGCACCAACGGCAAACCGCTGATCGGCATCGAGGAACGTCCGGTGCCGCAGGAGCCGCTGCAACAACGGCGAAAACGCAGCCCTATCCGATCGGCGACGCGATCGTGCCGCAATGTGCCAAGCCGATGGAGGGTTACGAGAAGAGCCGGCTGTATTTTCGAGGCCTTCTGGGAAGAGCCGACTCTGATCCAGCCGTCGGGGCATGGCGGTACGAACTGGTCGCCGATGTCGTACAATCCCGACACGGGGTATCTCTACGTGCCGGGCACGATCCGCACCAGCGCGTTCTCGCGTTACGGGGACACCTACAAGAAAGGGCAGCGGTATAACGGACGGCACCCAGGCGGCCACCGATCGGCTCGGCTTTGAGCGGCAACTTTTACCGCGATCGACAGCAAGACAAACAAAATCGCGTGGCAACAAGAAAGTGCCTTACCGCGTGGGTAGCGGCGGCGGCTCGACCACTACGGCCGGAGGCCTTGTGCTTCCACGGCGAGCCCGGCGGGACAATCCAGGCCCGCGACGCCAAGACCGGAGAAGTGCTCTGGCAGTTCCAGACCGGGTTTGGCGCCGAGGCTACCGCCGATGGTCTACGAGGTCGACGGCGACCAGTACGTCGCGATTGTCGCCGGCGGCAATCGATCCAGGGGAGTGCCTATGGGGATGGCGTATGGGCCTTCTCGCTCAAAGGGCAGCTAAAGCCGTTGTGGCCGCCACCACCTCCGGCTACCGTCGCCGGGCCGGGAGGAGCAGTTGCCGACGGCGTGGATAAGGTCAAGATCGGCGACAATAACGTCGAATACGCCTACTGGCCGGCCCGCACTCGGGTCAAGGCGGGAACCACCGTGACCTTCACTAACAGCGAGGTGGGTGGCGTCGGCGGGATGGCGGTGATTTTAGGTGGTGGTTGGGCGGGAAGCTCCAGTTTCAGCTTATTCAGCAAGAGGCTGAGCTCGGGTTCGGGCTCGGTATAGCGGGTGAGCAACAGCTCGCGGCCGTCGGTGGTCGGCAGGCGCACATCGATCATCTGCACGGCGGCGAACTTTTCCAGCACGCTGCGCGGCGTCAGCCCGGGCGCCAGCGCATGCAAGCGCCGCGCAAGAGTGACGTGCAGGCAATAGGCCAGGAAGGCGATGAAGACGTGCGCCTCAACGCGTGCCTCAATCTGGTGAAAGACCGGCCGGATCGCCAGGTCGCCCTTGAGGTTCTTGAACGCCTCTTCGACCGCCACCAGCAGCAGATAATGGCTCCACAGCTTGGCGGGGTCTTCCTCGACGAGGTTGGTGCGCAACAGATACCGGCCTTCGCGCGATCGTGCCTGCCGCAGCTTATTGCGATCGAGCCGATAGCTGAACGTGGCGCTGTCTGCGGCGACCTCGATCGTGACCAGACGCCAGGCGGCGCGGGACTGATCGCGCGCGGCACCGAGTTTCATGAGCAGCTCCTCGCGCGAGAGCGCCATTGTCGCGAGTTGCCTGAGCCGGGCCCACAGCCGCTTCAGCTGCCGTCGCCGCATCGCACGCTCTTTGGCGACGCGGTCGCGGCTTTGGGCAAGGACATAGAGTTCACCCTCTTGCGCCAACAGCTTGACCTGCACGCCGGGTCGCGCCTCTTGCCACGGCTGGGCAATCAGATGCTTCTCCAAACGCGTCAAGCGACCCTTCGGCGTGCCCACCAGGTAATGCACCGGCGGGTCGGCCGCGCGCATCTCGGCGAGCACCTCTTCGGTCGGCACGCCGCGGTCCATCAGCCAGACGCGGCGCGCCTTGCCGTATTGTCGCTCGATGTGGTCGAGAAACCCCCGCAATGTCGTCTTGTCCGCAGTGTTGCCGGGCAGCACCTCATAGGCCAGCGGCAGGCCTTCGGGCGTCACCACCAGGGCAATGACGATCTGCACACAATCGGGTCGATGATCGCGCGAGTACCCGAAGCGGCGCTTGTCGCCTTCCGGGAACGGCGGATCCGCCTCGAAATAGGTGCTCGTCAGATCGTAGAGCAGCACGTCGTAGCTGATGTTGAACAGATCGCGCCACCGTCCCACCAGGTGATCGAAGACCGCTTGCTTGTGCGCGAGCAGTCGGTCGTGACAACGATACAGCTTGTGGATCTCGGCGAGCCCGGCATCCTCGCCCAAGAGATCGGCCACGGCGCTGCGCTGAAACCACTCGCGGTGCAGGCGCCATTCGCTGCCCGGCGCCAGCAGGCGATAGGCGACCAGCACGAACAGGACCTGATCCCAGCGCGTCCCCTTGCGGCTCACCCCCAGCCGCTTCGACCAGAACTGATCGAGCCGCAGCTCACGCCACAGCATCAACGCCAGCCAGCACGCACCCCACTGCCGTGGCCGGCGCAACTGCAACTGCGACAGCTTGACGTGGACGATCGAGGTGTCCGCCAGCACTCCTGCGCCGCGGTCTTCCGGAAACAGCGACAGCGTCCGCGGTTGCGTGGCGCCTTCCTCGAGCACCTCGATTGAGCGCCGCCACGCCAACTCCTGCGTGTCGTTGATCTCGCCCAGGTACAGCACGTGCCGCTGCACCACGCGCCCCCTGGCGGTCCGCGTGTTCTCGACAACGCTCCAATAGCGATGTTGCTTGCCATCCTTCCGGCGAACTTTGCAGCGCAAGAACATGATGGCCGCCGATTATCGGCACATTGGCGGCCGAGAGAATAGACTTGGTCGGCACTACAGCCGATTTTCGGCGACATTCCGCACACGGCCACAGCCTTCGACAAAGGAAAGGTAGGCGAGTTGGGATACGGGCGCTCTGAACAAGGGCGAATCCAAGGAAATCACCTTCAAGGAACCCGGCACCTATTTCTACATCTGCACGCCGCACCCGTGGATGTACGGTCAGGTCATCGTCGAATAGTCAGACCCACCTATCGGGCGGGAGGCCGCGCCAGCCGCATACCGAGCAATGGGGCGGCCGCCTCCGGCGGCAGCTTTGCGTAGTCGCGCGGTATCTCGAACAGCGCGGCGTCCTGCGCGCCGATCTTGACGTGGCGTAGTTCCCAGCGAATCGTCGAGAGCTTTCCTTTGTCGGTTGCGAGCCTCGCGTCACACTTCATCGGGATGCCTTCCTGGCTGAGCCACAGCGAGCCGACCGCGCGGCCCTGCGGCTTCTCCTCGTCAACGTCATATTTCGTCGTCGCAATACCGTTGACGGTTTCGTGCCCCACCGGTTTGCGCAGCAGGCCGGGGTCGCCCAGAATCGACAGCTCTTTTGGAAGCGCGAATTCGATTACGGTATGCAGCTTCGGCAGGATGATGTCGCCGATCGCGCTGCCGGCACGCAGAATGAAAATCGGCCTCAATGCCGGCAGGTTTTGTTCATGGCGCTGTTCGCCAGGCATGTGCCACATCCGGCCCACGTAGCTCTGCCCATTGATGACCAGCACCCGCTCCGCGCTGAAGCCAACGCGAGCATCGCCAAGCGTCTCTGCCGATGCCGTTGCTGCGATCAGCGACAGCACAGCGAGCGAGAACGCGACCAGGGCCAGCGGGAGAACGCGGATTTCAGCTCTCATCATCGCTCCGCTGTTAGGCGGCCAATGAGGCGGTTTCGCGGCACGCTGGACAGCGGCGGCACAAGGCCTATCTTTGCACGCGCGTATCTTTGCGCCGAAACGGCGGACTATACGCGTTTGGAAACCAGGCGCTAGGCAGGCGATGAACGACAGCGGCGGAACTGTCACAATTCGGGTCCATGCGGCGATAGCCGAAATACCGGCCGCCGGCTGGGATGCCTGTGCAGGAGACGTCAATCCCACGGTCTCGCATGCTTTCCTCAATGCGATGGAGGAAAGCGGCTCGACGACGACCCGCACGGGATGGACGCCCCAACATCTTTCTCTCGCGGGACCGGACGGCGAGATCACCGGTGTCGTACCGCTCTATGCCAAGACGCATTCCTATGGCGAATACATCTTCGACTATGGTTGGGCGGATGCCTATGAGCGCGCCGGCGGCCGCTATTATCCGAAGCTGCTGTCTGCCGTGCCGTTCACCCCGGTCCCGGGTCCCCGCCTGCTGCTGCGCCGGTCCGCGCCGGCCGAGGCTCGCGAGCATCTCCTTGCCGGAATGGTCGAGTTCACGAAGCGTCGCCGAATCTCGTCGTTGCACGTGAACTTTCCCGACCCCGCCGAGGCCGAGGCGCTGACCGAGGCGGGATTTTTGCAACGGCTCGGCCAGCAATTCCACTGGACCAATGATGGGTACCGCGATTTCGATGACTTCCTCGCGGCATTGAATTCGCGAAAACGCAAAGCGGTGAAAAAGGAGCGGCGCGAGGCGCTCGCCCGCGGTCTCGAAATAGAAGTGCTGACCGGGGCCGACCTGAAGCCGCGCCATTGGGACGCGTTCTTCGAATTCTACCTGGCGACTTCGGATCGCAAGTGGGGGTCGGCCTATCTAAACCGCCGCTTTTTCGCGATGATCGGCGAGCGGATGCCAGAAAAGATCGTGCTCTTCATGGCCCGGCGCGGCGGCAACTACGTTGCCGGCGCGTTCAATCTGCTCGGTAGGGAAACGATCTACGGCCGCAATTGGGGCAGCTACGGCGATTACAAATTCCTTCATTTCGAGTGCTGCTATTACCAGGCGATCGAGTTTGCGATCACCCGCGGATTGAAGCGGGTCGAGGCCGGCGCGCAGGGCCCGCACAAGATACAGCGCGGCTATCTGCCCGTGCCTACCTACAGCGCGCACTGGATCCCCGATCCGGCGTTCCGCCGGGCCGTCGCCCAATTCCTGGCGCGCGAGCGCCAGATGATCGAGCACAAAATGGACGGGCTCGGAGAGTTTTCTCCGTTTCGCCGTGAGGAGACCGCGTGCCCTTCCTTCGAGCAGGAAGAAAAGGCGCGAGGGAGCTGATCACTCGACCAGCTCGGGAACCTTTGGCGTCGTCGGTTCGGCCGGGCGCTCTTCGTAAGAGAAGGAGAGCTGGTCCTCGTCGGGTTTGCGCGTCACCCGGACGATCCCGCCCTTCGACAACTGTCCGAACAAGAGCTCCTCGGCCAGCGGCTTTTTGATGTGCTCCTGGATCACCCGGGCGAGAGGACGCGCGCCGAAGAGGCGATCGTAACCTTTTTCGGCGAGCCACGCCCGCGCGCTGTCATCGAGCTCGATTATCACATTCCGGTCGGCTAGCTGCTCTTCGAGCTGCAGCACGAATTTGTCGACCACCCGCCCGATCGTATCCGCAGATAGCGGCGCGAAGGAAATCACCGCATCGAGCCGGTTGCGGAACTCCGGCGTGAACATGCGGTTGATGGCCTCCTGATCGTCGCCCTCCCGAACGCCGCTGCCAAAGCCGATCGCAGGTTTGGCGAGATCCCAGGCCCCGGCGTTCGTCGTCATGATCAGGATCACGTTGCGGAAGTCGACCGTTTTGCCGTTGTGATCGGTCAGCTTTCCGTAATCCATGACCTGCAGCAGAATATTGAACAGGTCGGGATGCGCCTTCTCGATCTCGTCCAGCAACAGCACGCTGTGCGGGTGTTGATCGATCGCGTCGGTCAATAGCCCGCCCTGGTCGAAGCCGACATAACCGGGCGGCGCGCCGATCAGCCGCGATACCGTGTGCCGCTCCATGTACTCGGACATGTCGAAGCGGGTGATCTCTATGCCGAGCGTACGGGCGAGTTGGCGCGCGACCTCGGTCTTGCCGACCCCGGTGGGACCAGAGAACAGGTAAGAGCCAATCGGCTTTTCCGGATCCCGCAAGCCGGCGCGAGCGAGCTTGATGGCGGAGACCAAAGCTCCTATCGCCGGATCCTGGCCAAACACCATGGTCTTCAGGTCGCGCTGAAGGTTCTTCAGCACCTCGCGATCGTCGCGCGAGACGCTTTTCGGCGGGATACGCGCCATCGTCGCGATGACCGCTTCGACCTCGCGCGCAGTTATCGTCTTACGGCGGCGGTTCTCGGGCACGAGCATTTGGGCGGCCCCAGTCTCGTCGATGACGTCGATCGCCTTGTCCGGCAATTTGCGGTCGCCGATGTAGCGGTGCGACAACTCGACCGCTGCCCGCAACGCTTCGCTCGTATAACGCACCTTGTGGTGCCGCTCGTAATAGGGCTTCAGGCCGCGCAGAATCTTGACCGAATCCTCGACGGTCGGCTCGTTCACGTCGATTTTTTGGAAGCGGCGAACGAGCGCACGGTCTTTCTCGAAATAGTTGCGGTATTCCTTGTAGGTGGTGGATCCGATGCAGCGGATGACGCCGCCGGCCAGCGCCGGCTTCAGCAGGTTGGAGGCGTCCATCGCCCCACCGCTCGTCGCCCCGGCCCCGATTACCGTGTGAATCTCGTCGATGAACAGAATCGCTCCGGGCTGCGCCTCGAGTTCGGACAAGACCGCCTTGAGCCGCTCCTCGAAATCGCCGCGATAGCGGGTGCCTGCCAACAATGCCCCCATGTCGAGCGCGTAGATCGTCGCGTTTAGCAGGACTTCGGGAACCTCGCGTTGCACGATACGACGCGCCAAGCCCTCGGCGATGGCCGTCTTGCCAACACCGGGGTCGCCGACATAGAGCGGGTTGTTCTTGGCCCGCCGGCATAGGATTTGGATCGTGCGATCGACTTCGGCTTCGCGGCCGATCAGGGGGTCGATCTTGCCGCCCTTGGCTTTTTTGTTGAGGTTGACGCAATACGCGTCCAGGGCGTCATGGTTGCGCTTCTGCGACTTTTCGCTGCGGTCGTCCTCATCGGCACCCTGAACGCGACGCGTCTCTGAGCGCCCGGGCGCCTTGGCGATCCCATGGGAGATATAATTGACGGCATCGAACCGGGTCATGTCCTGTTCTTGCAGGAAATAAACAGCATGGCTTTCCCGCTCGGCGAACATCGCGACCAACACGTTTGCGCCGGTCACCTCTTCGCGGCCCGATGACTGGACGTGAATTGCGGCGCGTTGCAGCACGCGCTGGAAGCTCGCCGTCGGCTTCGCGTCGTCGCTGTGGGCCGCGACAAGGTTGGCAAGTTCGTTATCGACGTAGTTCAGTACCTCGCGGCGCAAACGGTCGAGGTCGACGCTGCACGCGCGCAGAACGGCAACCGCGTCCTGATCCTCGGTGAGCGCCAGCAGCAGATGTTCGAGCGTGGCATATTCGTGCCGGCGCTCATTGGCGTGGGCGAGAGCCCGATGCAGCGACTTTTCGAGATTGCGTGACAGCACGCCCGCCTGTCCTTCCTTGGCCTAGTCCTTTTCCAGCGTACACTGCAGCGGGTGCTGGTGCTGCCGGGCGAAATCCATAACCTGGGTTACCTTGGTTTCCGCGACCTCGTAGGTGTAAACGCCGCAGATACCGACACCGCGGCGATGCACATGCAACATGATGCGGGTCGCCTCCTGCCGGTTCTTGTTGAAGAACCGCTCGAGAATGTGCACGACAAATTCCATCGGAGTGTAGTCGTCATTTAACATAAGAACCTTGTACATAGACGGCTTCTTCGTCTTCGGCTTTGTCTTGACGACAACACCCGTTCCCGGTCCTTCCTCGCCGCGTCTTCCGTTGTCGCTCATTTCGATCCGAGCCGGTAGGTTGCTCGCTCTCCAATGATATTGGCTTTCAGCCGGTCCAGAAAAGTTTTTTCCACCCGCCAATCCGGGTGGCGCTCAAGAGTTCGCCGCCCGGTTCGCTATTCGGCCCGGTAGGGCCGCCGCAACAGCAGATCGATAAGGGCGTCTACCGCTTCACCGCGGTGAAGTAACGCATCCACTCCCGCGGCGATCGGCATTTCTATGCCGAGCCGCTCCGCCACTCGAGCGATTGACGCAGCCGTGGCCACGCCCTCGACGACCGAGCGACTGCCGCGGAGCGCGGCCTCGATGGCCCGGCCGCGGCCGAGCGCGAGGCCAAGCCCATAGTTGCGCGATTGCGCGGAACTGCAGGTCAGTACGAGATCCCCCAGTCCGGAGAGGCCACGGAAAGTCTCGGCTCGACCGCCCTTGGCTTCCCCGATCCGGATCATCTCCGCCAGTCCGCGGGTGATCAGCGAGGCTCGAGCGTTGTCGCCGAGATTGCGGCCGATGACGATGCCGCACGCAATCGCGAGGACGTTCTTGACAGCGCCACCAATTTCGGCGCCGATCGGGTCCTGCGACAGATAGGGGCGGAAGCGACTGCTTCCGAGGGCCTCAATGAAGGCGTGACCGAGCGCTGGGTCGCCGCTCGCGATCGTCACCGCCGTCGGCAACTCTCGCGCGACCTCGGCAGCAAATGTCGGCCCGGAGAGCACCGCCGAGGGGGAGGCGGGCAAAATCTCCGCGCCAATCTCCGACATCAATTTCAGCGAGGTGGTCTCGATCCCTTTAGCGCAGAGCAGCAAAGGGACCCCGCGGCGAAGGTGAGATGCGAGCACCTCGATTACGCCGCGTAGGAATTGCGCCGGGACGACAAGCAATGCCGCCTCCGCCCCCTCTGTCGCGAACGCCATGTCAGTGGTTGCCGTGATGGCGGGATCGAGGATCACGCCGGGCAGGAAGACTGGGTTCTGATGACGCTGATTGATCGTCGCAACGACATTCGGGTCCCGGGCCCATAGCCGCGTGATCGAGCCCGCGCGACAAGCAACCATGGCGAGCGCCGTTCCCCAGGCGCCACCCCCAATGATCGCTAAGCGTTTCACCGGATTACGCTCGAGGCCAACTGCTCACCCCTTCACACCTGCTCCAGGACGGGGCGGCGCGTCAGTGTCGAGCGGCCATCGCGGCTTGACCGGTGCATCGAGACCGTCGACGAGGCCGAGTTGAAGCCGCTCGATGCCAGTCCAAGCGATTATTGCTCCATTATCGGTGCACAATGCCGGCGGCGGCGCGACAAAGCGTAGCCCGGTATCACCGGCAAGCCCCGCAAGGCGTCTTCGCAGCCTTTTGTTGGCGGCAACGCCACCGCCAACCACCAGCGAATTGCCGTTCGGGTATTTGCGGCGAAACCATGCGACCGCATTCGCGGTCCGATCGGTCACCGCATCGCAGATCGCAAGCTCAACCGAGGCCGCGAGATCTGCCTGGTCGCGGGGATCAAGGCTGCCGCTCGCGGAAGTGATCTGACGCACTGCCGTTTTCAAGCCGGAGAACGAGAAATCGCAACCGGGCCTGCCCTTCATCGGGCGCGGCAGGGCGAAGCGACACGGGTCCCCCCCTTGCGCGGCCGCTTCGATGGCAGGCCCTCCGGGATAGCCGAGCCCGATCAGCTTTGCCGCCTTGTCGAATGCTTCGCCGGCGGCATCGTCGAGCGTTGTCCCGAGGCGGGTGTAGCGGCCAACTCCGGAGCAGACGAGCAGCTGGCAGTGCCCCCCCGAAACGAGGAGCAAAAGGTACGGGAAGTCTACATCCTCGGTCAGACGAACCGCCAGAGCATGGGCCTCCAGATGGTTGACCGCGAGAAACGGCTTACCCGCAGCCCAGGCCAACCCCTTTGCCATCGTCGAGCCGACGATCAAGCCCCCGATCAAACCCGGGCCCGCCGCAGCAGCCACCCCGTCGACCTCGCCGAGGATAACGCCAGCTTCGGCGAGTGCGCGCGATATTAGCGGATCGAGGTGGTCAAGATGAGCGCGCGCTGCAATCTCGGGCACGATGCCGCCATAGGGCGTGTGCTCCGCGAGCTGGGAGTGGATCAAATTGGAAAGGATCTTCGGTCCGGCCGCCGTAATGGCCACCACCGCGGCTGCGCTCTCGTCGCAGCTGGTTTCGATGCCGAGAACAACCATCTCGCATACCGCCTCTCGGGAGCGTGGGCGTCGCGCCCCCGAGCTCGCCCGGAATCAGCTGGGTGGCGCTACTTCGTAGGTTTTGAGGGTCTTGTCGGTGGCGGCATCGATTTCGAGCAGCTTGACCGAATAACCCCACAACGTGGCCGTATGCCGGATTACGGCGCGGCAGCTCTGTTCTTCGAGCAGCACGCCGTTATGCACATAATGCGCGAGAATGAGGCAGCGATCGCCTCTCAGATCGACGTCGACCACCTGAATGTCGGGCTCGCGCCTGGACAGGTCATATTGCCGGGAGAGCGCGCTGCGAATTTTTCGATAACCGACATCGTCGTGTATCGCCTCGACGCGCAACGCCGGCTTTGTGCTGTCATCCGAGACATGGAACAGCCGGAACCGGCGGATCATTGCCGGGCTTAAATGTTGCAGGACGAAGCTTTCATCGCGGTAATTCGCCCAGGCATGACGTAACACGCCAAAGCCGTCTCCCGAGCCGGCGATGTCAGGAAACCACTCCCGATCCTCCTCGGTCGGCTCCTCGCAGATGCGACGGATATCGCTCATCATCGCGAAGCCGAGCGCATAAGGGTTGAGGCCGCTGAACCGCGGGTCGTCGAAATCGGGCTGAAACACGACACTCGAATGCGAGTGCAGAAATTCGAGCATCGATCCTTCGGTGATCAACCCCTTGTCGTGCAATCTCCGCATGATTTCGTAGTGGCAGAAGGTCGCGCACCCTTCATTCATCATCTGCGTCTGCTTCTGCGGGTAGAAATATTGGGAGACCAGGCGCACGATGCGGACCAGCTCCTGTTGCCAATCCTCGAGCCGCGGCGCGCGTTTCTCGATGAAATAAAGCAGGTTCTCTTCAGGCAGGCCAAGCTGGCGCTTGATTTCCTGGAGCCGCGCCTCCTCGTCGCCGCTATCCTCCTTGTCCTTTCCGGCGCCAGGCACGGTGCGCCACAGATCGTTGTACGTCGCCTCGAAATGCGCGCGCCACTCCTCCGCCCGCCGCCGCTCCTCGGCGAGATTTGGCTTCGTGCGGTGGGCGTAGCGGTTGACACCGTGATCCTTGAGCGCATGCGCGGCATCGAGCACACGCTCCACCGCCTCCGCCCCGTGCCGTTCCTCACATTTCTGGACGTAATCGCGCGCGAAGCTGAGATAATCCAGAATGCCGTTGGCGTCGGTCCACTGCCGAAATAAATAATTGTTCTTAAAGAAGTGATTGTGGCCGAAGGCGGCATGCGCCATGACCAATGTCTGCATCGTCATGGAATTTTCTTCCATGATGTAGCAGATACACGGGTTGGAGTTGATGACGATCTCGTAAGCGAGACCTTGCAGCCCCTTGCGATAGAGAGTCTCGTGATATGCGAAACGCTTGCCGAAGCTCCAATGGCGATACATCAGCGGCAAGCCGACCGATGCGTAAGCGTCGAGCATCTGCTCGGACGTGATCACCTCGATTTGGACCGGATAAACGTCGAGCCCGATCTCGTCGAGCGCGATCCGCTCGATGGCGTCGTATACCCGGCGCAGCCCGGCGTAATCCCAATTCGGGCCGGTGAAGAGCGGGGCGGCGGTTTCGAGCCGCAAAGCGACGGAGTCAGGCACGGATACCCCCCTTTGCAAACAATTCGTGGAACACCGAAAAGATCTGCGATGGGTCGCTGACCCGACGCATCACGAAATGGGGGTGCACCGGCGCTACCTCGTTGTAGGCCCGCCACAGGTCGCTGTCTCGCGACAGTCCGGTCAGGCTCCCTCCCATGCCGTCACCGACTTCGACGTAGGCGAAATACTGGCAGAGCGGAAGAACCTCGCCACCCAGCAAGGAAACGCAACGTCCGCTGTCTGCGCCATAATTGTCGCCGTCGGAAGCCTGAGCCGCGTAGATGTTCCAGCGGTCGGTGGGATACCGCGCCCGCGCAATCTCCAGCATTTTTTCGAGCGCGGTCGAGACTACGGTACCGCCGGTCTCCCGGCTGTAAAAGAACGTCTCTTCATCGACCTCTTCGGCGGTGCTCGTGTGGCGGATGAAGACGATATCGACGTGCCGGTAGCGCCGGATCAGGAACACATGCAGCAGCATAAAGAACCTCTTGGCAAGGTCCTTCATCGCTTCGGTCATCGATCCCGACACGTCCATCAGACAGAACATCACCGCTTCGGTATTCGGGCGGGGAACCCGCTCAAAGCGGTTATAACGGACGTCAATCGGGTCGATGTAAGGAATGATTTTGCTGCGGTGCTCGAGGCGGTCGAGCTCGCGTAGAAGCCTTTCCGCCTCTTCGTCAGCGCCGCGGGAGCGTGCATTATCGATCGCCTCGCGCAGCGCCTCCAGATCCGATTGTTTGGGCCGTTTCAGCGAGATGCGGCGCGCCATGCTGTTGCGCATCGTCCGCCGAATGCTGAGGTTTGCGGGACTGCCCGTTACGGTGTACCCGGCGCGCTGCAGATCGACCGCGAATGTCTCCTTCAGGCTCTTTTTGACAAGATCGGGGAGCTCCAGGTCCTCGAAAAACATGTCGAGGAACTCTTCCTTCGATAATGTGAACTCGAACGCGTCCTCGCCTGATCCGTCCGGGCTCCCCTGCGAGCCTCCGCGCCCTTCTCCGCCGGTCGGCCGGGGGATCTCGTCGCCCCTGATATACTCCTTGTTGCCGGGGACGACATGTTCGGTTCGCCCGGTGCGGCGGCTGTGATGAAAGTTCGGCTCGGCGATCCCGCGGGTCGGAATCGCTACTTTTTCGCCGTGGCCGACATCTGCCACCTTGCGCTTGCGCAGTGCCTCCTGCACTGCCGATTTCACCTCGGCGCGGGCCCGTGCCAGGAAACGCTGACGGTTGCTGAGACTTTTACCCTTCGGGTTCGGGCGACGGTCGACGATGTTCATGCCTGACCTCCAGATGGGACCGTGGTCCCTACCCCGCCTTATTTACCCGCATATACCACTCGACCAATCGCCGAACCTGCCGCTCGGTGTAGCCGCGCGCTACCATGCGCTCGAGGAAATCGGCGTGCTTCTTCTCCGTCTCGGTATCCTTCTTGGTGCCAAAGCTGATTACCGGCAGCAGATCCTCCACTTGTGAGAACATGCGCCGCTCAATGACCTCGCGCAACTTTTCGTAGGAGGTCCAGGACGGGTTGCGCCCGGCATTGTTGGCCCGCGCGCGCAACGCGAACTTCACGACCTCGTTGCGGAAGTCCTTGGGGTTTGCGATCCCGGCCGGCTTTTCGATCTTCGACAGCTCCTGGTTCAACAGCTCGCGGTTCATCAGCTGGCCGGTATCCGGGTCCTTGTAATCCGAATCCTCGATCCACGCATCGGCGTAGGCTACATACCGGTCGAACAGGTTCTGACCATAGTCGGAGTAGGATTCGAGATAGGCCTTCTGGATCTCGTGGCCGATGAACTCGGCGTACCGCGGCGCCAGCTCCGCCTTGATGAAGTTCAAGTATTTCTTTTCGGCGTCGTCCGGGAACTGCTCGCGCCAGATCGCTTGCTCGAGCACGTACATCAAATGGACCGGGTCGGCCGCCACCTCCTGCGTGTCGAAGTTGAAGGTGCTCGACAACACCTTGAAGGCGAAACGGGTGGAGATGCCGTCCATTCCCTCGTCGACCCCGGCCGCGTCGCGGTATTCCTGCACTGACTTGGCCCGCGGATCGGTGTCCTTCAAGCTCTCGCCGTCATAGACCCGCATCTTCGAATAGAGATTCGAGTTCTCATGCGACTTCAGCCGCGAAAGCACGCTGAAGCGCGCGAGAATATCCAAAGTCGACGGCGCACAAGGTGAACTGGCGAGCTCACTGTTCTGCAACAATTTTTCATAGATCTTGCGTTCCTCGGTGGCGCGCAAGCAGTACGGAACCTTGATCACCGAGATCCGGTCGATGAACGCCTCATTGTTCTTATTATTCTTGAAGCTCTGCCATTCGGCCTCGTTCGAATGCGCCAGTACAATGCCCTGATAAGGGATGCCGCCGATATTTTCGGAACCGACGTAATTGCCTTCCTGCGTCGAGGTCAGCAGCGGATGCAGCATCTTGATCGGCGCTTTGAACATCTCGACAAATTCGAGAAGCCCTTGGGTCGTCCGGTTAAGACCGCCCGAATAGGAGTAGGCGTCGGGGTCGTTCTGGCTGAAGAATTCGAGCTTGCGGATGTCGACCTTGCCGACAAGGCTCGACACGTCTTGGTTGTTCTCGTCGCCGGGCTCCGTCTTGGAAATGCAGATCTGCTTCAGCCGCGACGGCTGCATACGAACCACAGTGAATTTGGTGATGTCGCCGCCGAATTCTTCGAGCCGCTTGACTGCCCAAGGCGAAATGGTGCCGGTCAGGCGCCGCCGCGGGACGCCATAACGCTTTTCGAGTTCGTCACCGAGTGTCACCGGGTCGAACAAGCCGAGCGGGCTTTCAAAAACCGGACTGACTTCCTTGCCAGCCTTCAAGACATAGACCGGCTCTTTCTCCATCAGTTGCTTCAGGCGTTCGGCGAGCGAGGATTTGCCGCCGCCGACCGGACCCAGCAGATAGAGAATCTGCTTACGCTCCTCAAGGCCCTGTGCGGCATGACGGAAGAAGCCGACGATCCGCTCGATCGTCTCCTCCATCCCGAAGAAATCTGCGAATTCCGGGTAAACCTTGATCGTGCGGTTCATGAAAATGCGACCGAGCCGCGAATCTTGGCTCGTGTCGACCATGACCGGTTCGCCGATGGCGCTGAGCATGCGCTCGGCAGCGCCCGCATAATAAGCCGAATCATCGGAGCACTTGCCGAGATACTCCTCGAGTGAGAGCTCGACGTCTCTCCGGTTTTCATACAGCCTTGAATAAAGTCCAAAAATCCCGTCATCGAATTTCATGTCTCACCTCAACCGTTGCCCCGCGCTCAACCCGAAGCTTCCCGTGACACTACCAGAGAACGACGAAACCGAGGGAACGTCTCCCTGGAAGGTCGTAATTCGTTGTAAACACGCGTAATATTCTTGTTACGTCGAGTTCTCCCAGCATGGGTGTGTTCCGATCTTGCACCCGGTCGGCAATCCTCCGGCCCCATTGTGGGACGCCACCGCGCGCTGTTCTCTGCTCCCCCATTCACTCGGCAGCCATTATGCCAACACTTTGTGGCGAGAGTACGAATGGTGCGATGGTCGAAAGTACCCCGTCGCCCAGTTGGCGGCTGAATTCGAACATGTGCCCAAATTCCACGGCCCGACAACATATTGTGGTCAACTTCCGTATCGCCCGCAGCATATATTAGATTGCGCAAAAACCCAATAGAAATATAGGTTAAGATCTGGAATCCCAGCGCTGATCGGTGTCGAACCGCACCGCTTATCGGAAAGGCCGCGTCACCGCGGCGTTCTGCCGCACTACGGTAAATTCTATGCGAACGTGGCAACCGCCACGTTCGCATACTAAAAAGCGGTCGATATCGCTTGCGGTTTAGTGCGGCCCCGAGGAGGCGGCTGGCTGTACGCCCATCTGGCGCCTGACGCCGGCGATTGTGTCCGGACTGCGTTGAGGCGATTTCGCCAGCTTGTCGTGCGACCGCCAATCCGCCGCCAGAGCCTCGGCCAGCAGGTTCGCCAGGCAGGCATAACTCACGTCGGTCATGTGCAGCCCGTCGGGACCGATGGTAGAGGCTGGCGCGAGCTGCTGGGTACGATCCCATTCCTTCATGATCTCAAATCGGCGAAACAAGCCGACCTGAGTGCGTCTCGTAAGGTCCGCGATCAGCCGTTGCATTTCGCCCGAGGCCGGGCGCGCGAGTACCCGCGGGGCGTACTGCAAGTCCATCAGGACTATATCGATCCCGTTCTCTTTCATTAGGGCTACGCCGCGGCTGATGAGCTGTTCATCAGCCGAAAGATCGTCGCGGCGAAGCACCGCGTTCGTGCCGACCTGCCAGACCACCAGGTCCGGGTGCTCGGCAATCACGTCCCGGCCGAGACGGGTCAATTCCTCCGGAACATCCTGACCGCCTACGCCGTGATTGATGACCCTGATCTCGACGCCGGGAAACCGCTGCCTCAATTCCTGCTCAAGTCGGCTCGGATAGCTCAAAGCCGGACTGCTCGCCCCAACCCCGAGTGTCGAAGAGGAGCCCATTGCGACGATCGTGAGCGGTTGCCCGGACAGGATTCGGGATGAGGTACGGTCCAGCGCGGCATCGATTGCCGCAAGCGCCGGCGGGGCAGCGCAAACTGGCGGGAGCGGCGCCGCCGTGTAGTCGGCAAACACGGGATTACCGGCGGCCAACAAAATTGCGAGCGCAACAGCAAGACACCCACTGGCGGGGATCGCGGTCATTGGAGCGCCACTCGAATAGCTTCCGCGAGCTTGCCGGCGATGCATTCGTAAACCTTAGCGGCAAGGCTGGCCCGTTCGTCCTTGGCCACCCCGTCGAAGTTGAACACGTTCTGCTCGCTCCAATAGCGCATCATTTCGAAGCGCGGAAAGACATTCACATCGTTGACGTCACCAACCCGGTGGAGGGCGTTCAAATATTGCTCGAAATCAATGACGGTCGTCGTGCTGTGAGAGAATTGCATGTCGACGAGCATAATGTCGATCCCGTGCGGCTTGAGTTCGTCGATTCCGGTTTGTAGTGTCGCCGCGAAATCGTCGACTCCAACCCCACGCACGGCATCGGTGGTGCCGGTTTCCCAAATCACCAGAACCGGATCTTCGGGTATGACATCGGTGGGGAACCGCTCCAGCATTTGTTGGGCGGTCTGGCGCGGAACCCCCCGATTGACGACCGCGATCGAAGAAGGATACGACTTTGAAAGGATCTCCTGCAGGCGATGAGGGTAGGCGAGATCAGAGGAACCCGCCGCCAACCCGGTCGTCGAGGCTCCACCGATCGCGACGATCCTGACGGGCTGCTGCGCGCGCAACCGCTCGGCCAAATGCGGCAGCTTGTTGTCGACTTGCATCAACTCGTCCGGCACATCGCAAGGGAGCGCGCCGCCGAAGGCCGATGTGAAGGGCGGGAGAACAGTTAAGGCGAGCCAGGCCGAAAGCAATGCCGGCTGCGCCAATCCGCCGGCCGAGATGCGTCGCCTCATTTGCCGAGATGATTGCCACGACCGGATTGGGCGGCGGCAAACCGCGGTGCCTGAGTTCGACCCATAGTTTTATACCAATCCAACATTCTCGCAGTTAGGCACATCACGAGAATGCCCGCAAGATTAACGAGGATCTGGGTGCTGATTGCCGAGTTGTATTCCGAAAGGATGAAATGCCCAAGCGCCGACAGGAGGATGCCGAGGCAGAAGATCTCTAGCGATTGCTGACCGCACAATATCAGCGGTTTCGCTGCCGGCGAACGCAAAATAGTCGAATTGGCCGGCACCGCGATGGCAATGACCGCGACTGCGGCGAAGAAGGGGACGACCCGGATCGGGGACAAGTTGTTCTTGTTCACCGGCCACAACTCCTTGAGGAGGAGACCGGGAAACGGGTCCCAAATACCGTGGATCGTCCAGCTGAGCTTGATGATTAGGCTTGCCGCAACAACGGTCACGGCGAGCGGCAATACAAGCCGAGCCCACCGCGACCACCGCTGCTCGTGCCGGCAAGGTAAACCGAGCGCAGCTCCGGCGATGAACAGAAACTGCCAAGCCAAAGGGTTGAAATACCAGACGTGCCTCTCCGGATAAGCCGGAACTGACAGGTCGGTTGCTTGGACAAGGAGATAAAGCAGGAAAGACGGCACTAAGACGATCAGCGGCCGCGAGCGCAAGCCGAGCAAGACGACCGGGAAGATCACCAGAAGCACAATGTAGAGTGGCAGGATATCGAGAAAGGTCGGTTGAAACTGGAGAAGGAGTGCCTTCACGATCGCGACATGGGGCTCGCTGAGAAAATCGCCAACCCGCATTTCATCGTTATACATTGGATTATTGAAGGTCGTGACGGTGTAAGACACCTCGGCGATGAACATGACGAACAAAAAGATGTGAGCGACGTAAAGGTGCCAGGCCCGGCCGAGAATCCGCGCCGTCGCATATAAAGGTCCTTGCGAGACGAGCGTCTGCCCGTAAACGAGAGCGGCGGTGAAACCCGAAATGAATATGAAAACCTCCGCTGCGTCAAAGAATTCGACCCCCTGGATGGTGAAGTAACTGAGGATATTCTCTGGGATGTGATCGAGGAATATAAATATCAGAGATAGACCGCGAAAGAAATCAAGACGGAGATCACGCGACGAAGCGGGCACGGGCGGGCTCGAAAACTGTAGCGCTTAATCGCAGCGCTGCATGGTGTTAGTTTAGCAAAAGGGACGAGCGCAGTCGATGCGAGCGGCACCGCCGGTCGCAATATCAAGCGGCGACGACGTGACCAGGGAAGAGATCACCCGGATGGCGGTGATCGGAAGCTGAGCGCCGGAATCGTCTGACCGGGCGGGGGGTCAGCGGAGACCGGAGGGCGCCGTGAAAGAAGCCTCAGTCTTTTGCCGGATTTCGTCGAGCGGCACACCGGGCGCCAGTTCCATCAACCGCATTCCGGAGCTATCGATCGTGAAGACGCCGAGATCGGTGATCACCATGTCGACCACCCCCTTGCCGGTCAGCGGGAGTGTGCAGCGATGCAGCAGTTTCGGCTCGCCCCGCGCAGTGTGCTCCATCAGCACGATGACGCGCTTGACCCCGGCGACGAGGTCCATCGCGCCACCCATACCTTTCACCATGCGGCCGGGAATCATCCAATTGGCGAGATCGCCGTTCTCCGCCACTTGCATGGCCCCGAGGATCGACAGGTCGATATGCCCGCCCCGGATCATCCCGAACGATTGCGAGCTGTCGAAATAGCTCGTCGACGGCAACTCGGTGATCGTCTGCTTGCCGGCATTGATCAGGTCGGGGTCCTCTTCACCCTCGAACGGAAAGGGGCCCATGCCGAGCATTCCATTCTCGCTTTGCAGCTGAACCGTAATCCCGCGGCGGAATGAAATTCGATACGAGGGTCGGTATGCCGATGCCGAGATTGACGTAAAAGCCGTCCTTAAGCTCCGCCGCCGCGCGGCGCGCCATGTCGTCGCGTGACCAAGCCATTCCGCTTTTCTCCTCTGCCTCAATTGCCCCGCTTACGGACGGTGCGCTGCTCGATGCGCTTCTCGTAAGGCGGGCAGCGCACAATCCGTTTGACAAAGATGCCTGGCGTGTGGATGTGGTCGGGGTCGATGACGCCCGGCTCGACCAGATGCTCGACCTCTGCAACAGTGACCTTCGCGGCCGTCGCCATCACCGGGTTGAAGTTCCGCGCGGTTTTCCGGTAGACGAGGTTGCCTTCGCGATCGGCTCTCCAGGCATGGATTATCGCGAGATCGGCGACCAAGCCACGCTCCATGACGTAACTCTCGCCGTCGAAGTCGCGGATTTCCTTGCCCTCCGCCACCAGGGTGCCGACACCCGTCTTGGTGAAAAAGGCTGGAATGCCGGCGCCCCCGGCCCGTATCCGCTCGGCGAGAGTACCTTGGGGGTTGAATTCGAGGTCGAGTTCGCCGCTGAGATAAAGATCGGCAAAGAGCTTGTTTTCGCCGACATAAGACGAGATCATCTTGCGGATTTGCCGGGTCTCGAGGAGTAGACCGAGTCCGGCCCCGTCAATGCCGGCGTTGTTCGAGATGACGGTCAGGCCCGTCACCCCGGAGCTCCGGATCGCGGCGATCAGCGCCTCTGGAATCCCGCAAAGGCCAAACCCGCCTGACATCACAGTCATGCCATCTCGCAGCAGGCCGGCAAGCGCGACATCGGCGTCAGGGTAAACTTTGTCCATCGTGCACTCCTGCGCTAAGCGGGCAGCCGATCATACCGCCCCGTCAATTTCGGCCACCTTGCCGCAGCGGGTCTCCCAACCCGCCGAGGCGCTGCCGCGTCGCAGCGTCCACGACGCCACTCACATTCAGACCATTCTGCTTTTGAAAGCGAGCAACCGCGCCGGCTGTGTCCGAATTGTACTCGCCATCCTGCTCGACCGAAATCTTTGCGTCCGCGAGCGCGCGCTGCACGCTCTTGACATCGTTTCCCCGCATAGGCGGATCGGACGGCTTCAACAGGCGCGGTTGACCTGCCGCCCTCTCGGTCCCGTCGAACCAAGCACTGACGTCGTTGCCGTTGATCGCGATCCAATCTTTCGGCGCGGAGGTAAGATGGAATTGCAGCCGCGGTGTCCCGTCCGGCCCTGTCCCTTCGACCCCAATTTGCCGGAGCACTGGGAGGTATTCGGCGAACGGTATCCGGCCGCTCAGTTTCGGGATCGCGTCAAACCCACGGACCGCCACATCTCCAGAGGCAGCGTAACCCTTCGGTGCGAGTGGCGAACCTTTGGCTTCGGCCGTCAGATCCACACCGACCTCCTCGGTGTCGATCGCGAAATCATAGACATGGAAGGTGGGGTTGAGCATGGCCGCGGCTCCAAGCGCCTGCTGAAGAGCCTGCTGTTTAATCGCTTCACTATCGCTCTCCCCCGACGACGACGGCTGGTCAGTCGCGGTAACGAGGGCATGGAAGAGCCTCGTCAGCGCCTGCGTGTCGAGGTTGGCGACTCCCAAATCGAGCACCACCCGGCGGGGCACCTTCCACGTCTCGAGAAGCGAGGGCGCGAGGTCGAGGCCCTCGTGGCTGATGCTGAAGCGTAGCGCCGCCTGTTCCGTATCGAGGCCGGTGACCTCCGTGATGCTGCCCGCTTTCGCCAGGGCTATGAGCGTCTCGCCGGTCACGCTCCTGACTGTCAGACCTTCCAATGCGAGTTCACCCCGTATTGTGCTGAAAGGTTCCGAAATTGTCGAGACGGTCTCCAGGAACGCGGCGCCGCGGGCTTGCGGTGATTTGCTGTCGTCAGCTTGCAGTTTGTCAACCGCGCGGCGCAGCTTGTCGAGTTCGTCCAGCCTTGGCCCGGCGCTTCTGCCAGCGAACGCGATCCGATCGATCGCCCCGCCAACGGGACCCTGCGGCAGAAAATATTCTATCCCCCTGACCTCGAATTCAACCGGTCCGCTCCACCCGCCATTCGGCTCGGCAATGAGCTTCGAGGACATCGAGAGCGGTCCGAGGCTGACCCATGTTCCAGTCTTGGCCTGATCGATCCGCATGCTCGCGATCTCGACAAGAGTTTCCCGGCCGCGCCCCAACTCGGCCTCTATCACCGTATCTGCTCTCGCATCCGTCAGGGTGATCTTGGTTTCGGTACCGTCGGTCTCCCTGAGCATGATGTTTTTTGGCAAGGTAAGGGCGAGCTCGATCAGCTTCCCCTCGTCTTTTCGGGCGATCTCTCGAATCTCGATGCGATCGAGAATGAGCTGGCCGGGTTGTGGCGTGTTTAGCGACAGCCGAGCATTCTCGATGGTCGCCAGCAAAGCTTCGCCATCGCGGTGGACTTCGTAAGGATCCGAGCCAACCCATTCGACCGTGCCGTTCGAACTCGGTCCGAGTCGCCCGAGAAACGCGTCGATCTCGGTCTTGAAACGATCGACATCCGGCTCGGCCGCTCGAGCGAATGCCGGTAGGAAAAAGGCCGCCATCATGGCAGCGATCACTAGGCTGCGCCGCGAAACTGAACTCAGGAGCTGATGTCCCATACGCCTTCGACCCGCTTCAATATAATATCGTGTTGCCGTTGCCGGACCCATGCGCCATGACGGGCCCGGCTTGCCGGCTCACGGTACCGACCGCGGCATTAATAGAATGTCTGTGCACCCGGGGGAATTCAGCGACGAAACGCACAGTATCCCTCAGGATTGGGCTTCTCTAGCACGCTATCTCGCGCACCGCGGCGTCGAGCTCGGACCAGGCCGGCCGCGGCAGTTCGCCGGCGGCTATGGGAACCTCAACTATCTGATCGAGATAGACGGCGAGCCGGCGGTGTTGCGCCGCCCGCCGCCCGGGCCGCTGCCGTATGGCGGCAACGATATGGCGCGCGAATACCGCATCCTTTCATCGTTATGGCGGGAGTATCCGCTAGCCCCGCGGGCTATGTTCTTCTGCGACGAGGCAAGCGTGCTCGGCGCGCCGTTCCAGATCATCGAGCACCGCCCTGGCATGGTAATCCGCGACACTCTGCCGCCGGATTTGGCCGGCCGTCCCGAGGTCGGCATGTTGCTGAGCCGTCAATTGGTCGAGAGCCTCGCCGCTTTGCATGCCGTAGACCCGGCGCAAGTTGGCTTGGAGACACTCGGGCGTCCAGCGGGTTTCCTCGCCCGAACCGTCGACGGCTGGGCGGCTCGAGGCGCTGCCGTCGCAGATCTGATCAATCCTCGTGCGTTCTCAGAGGTGCTTGACTGGCTGCGCCGCCGGGTCCCGGCGGATGCGCCGCCGAGCCTCATTCATTCCGACTTTAAGCTCGACAACCTGATCTTAGCTCCGGAGACGCTCGCTCCGGTCGCCGTGATCGACTGGGATATGGGGACCCGCGGTGATCCGCTGTGGGATCTGGCGGTAATGTTGAGCTATTGGGTCGAGCCTGAGGACCCCGCGTGCCTCCACCGCGTGCGGCAAATGCCGACCGCGCAGCCCGGGTTCTGGCGCCGCCGCGAGGTTCTCGCAGCTTATCTGCGTCTCAGCTCGCGCGCCGTCCGTGACTTCACCTTTTATCGTGTCCTATCATTATTCCGCTCGGCTGTCGTTTTTCTTCAACTTTACGATCGGTTTCGCCGATCGCCCGGGCAGAATATGAGATGCGCCGAGTTCGATACACTTGGGCGCGAGCTACTCGACCACTCCTTCGAAATCATCCGCGAGCGCGCCGAGTGACCGACGCCGAATCCGGGGTGTGCAACCTTTCCCTCGCTCTACCCCCAACGTGCCGGGCGAGGTTGGAATGTAAACGGCACCGCTGCGCATCTCGAAACATGTGATGCCGGTTAACCTGAATTGATCGCGCAGTGATGATCTTCCGGAGCTATCCGGTTACGTTGCCAATCTCTTTGATTTTCCTGCGGAATTTAGCTGCTTCTCGTTCAGTTAGTAATATATGAACGCCGCCGGTTTGGGAGGTAGGCCGCGCCGATGTTCGTGCCTTGCGAGGAATGTCAGCTCCGACGAAGAACATTGTTTAGGCCCTTCTCGGAACTTGAGCTCAGTTTCATCACCGAGATGAAGACGGACCACATCGTTGTCGCGCCGCGCGGCGACATTATCCGAGAGGATGAGGTGGGGGGGCCGGTCTACACACTGTTCGAAGGATGGGCGATCCGCTACCACCGCCTCCCGCACGGCGCGCGTCAGATCCTCGACATCGTGCTCCCCGGCGACACTGTCGGGATGGCCTCGGCGGTGCTGGGCAGGGTCAAGCACTCCGTTCAGGCTATCACCACGGCCACCCTCTGTGTTCTTCAGGGCAAAGGTTTTTCTGATCTGTTCGCCGGTCACCCGGCGCTGGCGCTAAATGTCCTCCAGACGCGAGTCGAGGAGGAGCAGCGGATGGACGTTCGGCTTTCGTTGCTCGGGCGCACCACCGCGGAACAGCGGATCGCCTACCTGATGCTCGAAACTTTCGACCGGCTGCGACAACGCGCCATGGTCAACGGCGGCTCGACCTGCCCGTTCCCATTGCAGCGGCGCGATCTGGCCGACGCTGCCGGCCTGTCGCGTGTGCATGTCGCTCGGACGCTCAATTCCCTTCGCGAGCGCCGGCTAGCCGAAATCCAAAACGGCACACTCGTCATTTTCGACCGGCCTAGGCTGACGGACCTTGCCGGCTATGCCCCGCTGGTGACGGCTGCGGGCAGAAGAGCGCTGCTGTAACGCCTCCAGATATCTCAGCGGGCCATTATCGCGATCGATCGCTCCCCGGCTTCTGCAAGATGCACGCGATCAGCTCGTCGAGACTGGTTAATCGAAATGGCTTGGCTAAGAAGGGAAAAGGATGCTCCGCAAGTGTCTCGATGTACTGGGGATCGCCGCTGGTCAAAATGGTTGGGATGCCCAGCTTTGAGGCGTGCTCGGCGAGCGAATTGCCTTGCTCGCCACTCATCAGGCAATCGACCAGGGCGATATCGATCGGCTCTCTGGCAAGAAAGCGCCGCGCCTGCTCCGCCGATGACGCGCAGGTCAACCGGTGCCCGCGGGTGACGAGAAACTCCGATATTATGGATTGCACGTCCGCGTCATCTTCTACGAGCAGGATATGCGCCATGGGCTGACGTCCAACATAATGGATGGCCATAAATGTGGCGCGCGAGCTACATATGTTAAAGCAAGGATTTACATTTGCCCCCATGCATTGATCGGCAGCTCGTTTCCCGCGCGCTGCCGACAACGCAGCCCGGCCAAACAAAGTCCTTGCATCCGCAAAGCCTTGGTCCGAAATTGCCGGAAGGCTGGGGTGCTGGTCGGCCGCGCGAGTTTGCGCAGCCGGGTCGGCTGAGATCAGACCCACTGAACCTGGCCGGGCTTGCCCGGCGAAGGGAGTCCGCTATCACCGCGTCCACCACCGTATCGTCGTTTCGCCCGAAGACCGTTATCATCGGCGCTGGGGTCATGGGGTTGGGGATCGCCTGGCGGCTGGCCCAAGCGGGTTGCTCGGTGGCTGTCTACGACCGAGCCGAGGTCGGACGCGGCGCGAGCTGGGCGGCTGCCGGAATGCTCGCCGCCGCGGTCGAAACCGAGCCTGGCGAGGAGGCGCTGCTCGCCTTGACCCTCGAGAGCCAGCGCATGTGGCCTGATTTTGCGCACGAACTCGAGGCGGTATCCGGCATCTCGGTCGGCTATCGCGACGAGGGTACAATAGTCCTCGCTCTGACCCGCGACGATGCCGAGCAGCTGCGCTTCACCTTTGATTTTCAGAAAAGCCTCGGGCTCGATCTCGAATGGCTGTCGGGGGCGGAGGCGCGGCGGCGAGAGCCGCACTTGCGGCCGGGCATTTCCGGCGCAGTCTTCAGCCCACGAGATCACCAAGTCGACAACCGCCGGCTGACCCGAGCTCTCGCCAAGGCGGCCCGCAAGGCCGGAGCCGTACTTTACGAGCACGATCCGGTCCGAGAGGTTGAGATCACCGGGGGCGTATAACCGCGGCCGTGACCGAGCACCGCCGCGAACCTGCAGATGTTATCGTGCTCGCTGCCGGCGCTTGGTCGCGCGAAATCGCCGGGATTCCAGGGGCTCATCTCCCCCCGGTCCGTCCGATAAAAGGTCAGATGCTGGCGTTGGAGATGGATCCGGCGAACCCGCTGCTGCACCACGTCGTCTGGCTTCCGCGGGGCTATCTGGTGCCGCGCCGGGACGGACGGCTCGTGGTCGGCGGGACCGTCGAGGAGCGCGGCTTCGACGACAGGATCACGGCCGGCGGGTTGCTGGCGCTGATCGAGGGCGCCTGGCGCGCGGTGCCGGGCATCGAGGAGCTTCCGGTGGCCGAGACTTGGGTGGGCTTCCGTCCGGGTTCGCGAGACGATGCCCCATTGCTGGGTCCGAGCGGGATAGACGGGCTGGTCGTCGCAACCGGACATCATCGCAATGGAATTCTGTTGACGCCGCTGACGGCCGAAGCAGTCAGCGCTTTCGTATTGACGGGCAATTTGCCCGAGGCGGCTCGGCCGTTCACCCCCGAGCGATTTAGCGATAATCACCGCGGCTTCAACAGAACCACAGGTCGCGACGTCGCCGAGAGGGTCCGATGATGCGGCTCAAGGTCAACGGGGTGGAAGAGGAATTCGCGGTGGCAACCGTGAGTGAACTGCTGGCATTCCGCGGCATTGATCCCGTTGCCCGGTTCGTCGCCGTCGCTGTCAACGGGTCCGTAGTCCGCCGTTCCGAATGGTCGTCCAAACCTCTCGGACCCGGCGACGATGTCGAGATCGTACGCCCGTTTTCGGGCGGTTGACGCCGGCTCCAAGCAGAGAAAATTTTAGCAGGACAATGCCCGATGACCGATCCCTTTACCATTGCTGGCACCTCGCTTTCCTCCCGGCTGATCGTCGGCACGGCTCGATATCCGAACCAGCAGGTGATGCTCGATTGCCTCGAAGCGAGCGGCGCCGAATTGGTCACCGCCTCGATCCGCCGCATCAGCCTGGAAGGCTATGCCGAGAGCCTGGTCGATGTTCTCGGCGGCAGATACCGCCTGTTGCCGAACACCGCCGGGTGCGTCACCGCACGAGACGCCATTCTGACCGCCGAACTGGCGCGCGAAGCGCTCGAAACGAATTGGGTCAAGCTCGAACTGATCGGCGACCGCGAGCTCCTGTATCCCGATGTCGAGCAGCTCGTTCATGCCGCTGAGGAACTGGTCCGCAAAGGCTTTACGGTGCTCCCCTACTGCAACGAAGATCCGGTTACCTGCCAAAAGCTGGCCGATGTCGGATGCGCGGCGGTAATGCCGCTCGGATCGCTGATCGGTTCGGGCATGGGTATTGCCAATCCGACAGCGATCGAGCTGATCTGCTCGCGCAGCCCGGTTCCCGTGGTGCTCGACGCCGGCATCGGGACTGCTTCCGATGCCGCCTTTGCGATGGAACTCGGATGCGACGCGGTGATGGTCGACACTGCCATCGCCCAATCCCGTGATCCGCGCCGAATGGCCGCCGCGATGCGCGCCGCAGTGGAAGCCGGGCGTCTCGCACGGCTCGCCGGCCGCATACCGAAGCGCCGTTTTGCCGAACCGTCGAGCCCGCAGCTCGGCCTCGTCGGCTCCTGAGCGGATAGACACCTCCCGGCGCGTCCGCGCCGTCGGCGCGTCCTCGGCATGATCTTTGCCGTCCCGCTGTCTGACGACAATCCGACCGTCAACCCGCCGATCCTCACCTATTTCCTGATCGGCGCGTGCGTCGGGGCGTTCCTATGGCAGCTCGGTCACAACGAGCGCCTCATCCTTTATGCCTACGGCATGATCCCGGCCGAGCTGTTCGGGCTCTGGCATCCGCCACGGAGCTACCAGGTGTTGCCATCCTGGGCGACAGTGCTGACCAGCATGTTCCTGCACGGGGGCTGGTTCCACCTGCTCGGCAACATGCTGTATTTGTGGATTTTCGGAAACAACGTAGAGGACGTGCTCGGACGCGGGCGCTATCTGCTGCTTTATTTGACGTGCGGCATCGTGGCGGCGCTCGCCCAGGCGTTCGCGAACCCGACTTCGCACATCCCGATGGTCGGGGCGAGCGGCGCGATCGCCGGTGTGCTCGGCGCCTATCTTCTGCTCCACCCCGGCGCGAATGTGCGCTGCTTTGTCTGGATCGTGATCTTCTTTCGCATCGTCAACGTTCCGGCCTGGACGATGCTCGGCCTCTGGTTCGCGATGCAGCTGGTAAGCGGCCTGATGGCCGCCCCCGGCCGGCCGGGCGTGGCGTTCTGGGCGCATGTCGGCGGCTTCGTCAGCGGATTGGTTCTGGTCATCGTGTTGCGCCCGAGCGGCGTAACATTGCTGCAGCCGCCCCGCAGCCAAGCCTTCGCCACCGCTCCTCCGGGCTCCTTTGTCGGCCGCCGCTCTTCCTATCGCGGCTCGGTTCCGCAAGCCGGCCGCCGGCCGATCCGGCCGCGCAATCCCTGGGAATGAAGTCGAGCGAGAACACCCGCCCCTCCCCATCAGTGGCGCGGCCCTGAAGTACCGGTGCGCCGTCGAGGATGCCGAGGGCCGGCTGTGCCCGATCTCGACCCGGCGGACGCGCCGCTCCGGAGGGCTCGACCAGCCCCTGCCCACCTGTTTCTGCAAGGAATTTACAGGAGGATGTGCGGTTTTTGTTCGTACCGGATCGTCATGAGAGCCTTTCGTAAGCCATTGGACCGCACCGCCAGATAATCTCTGAACCTCCGCTCGACGCCTTTCGACTCCACAATCTTAGATGATGATTTTGTCAATTTTGCAGTCGTCGCGGCAGTTGCGGTCGGCTGTCGCGCGAAGCATTCTTCACCATACAAACAAAGGGCCGGGGCCGAGACGGGGAGGGCTGGATGCTTAACGCGCGGATCGAGTTGCGGGGCGAGGAGCTGTTTCTGCGCCGATACCGGCGAGGGCGGCAAGTCTCACAGTGCGGCTGTTGAGCCCGGAAACGCTGGTGCGCCTGCGCGGATGGGCCGAACGATACGACAAGGCGGTGCGCTCGAGAGCGTTGCCGCCGCTCGTCGAGATCGGGCGTGACATCGCCGCCTTTCTCGACGAGGGCGACCGCTGGCTCGACCAGGTTCTCGGCGGGATCGGCGAGATCGCGTTCGACATCGCGGTGCCCGGCAGGCCGGAAGAGCGCGAGCGCATTCTCCTCGACGTGCCTTGGGAATTGCTGGCGCAGAACGGGATGTTCCTCGCCGCGGACGACGAGCGGCTGTTCCGGGTTACGCGCCGTCTCGGCGGGGCGGGCATACCTGCGGCGCCGGCCTACCGCGATCTGTCACTGCTGTTCATGGCAGCCGAGGTCGAGGGGCAGGGCATCCTCAATTACGAGCAGGAGGAAGCCGGCGATCCTGCAGGCGACAAAGGGCCTCGACCTCAACCTCAGCGTCGAGGAGAGCGGCGCGTCGAATTCCTGACGCAGCGCATCGCGCAGGACGGGCCGTTCGACGCGCTTCACCTCTCCTGCCACGGCAATATCGTGAAAGGCGAACCGTTCATCTCCCTCGAAACCCCGGAAGGGCGGCGCGGATCGCGTCAACATCGCCGCGCTTTCCGACGCGTTTGGCGAGGAGGGAAGAAAGCCGGGATTGGTTTTTCTGTCGGCCTGCCGCACCGGCGAGCACGGTACGGCCGCAGCCTCGTTCGTTCAGTCCTTGGTCCGCTCGGGCGTCGCAGAACGCGGTCGGCTGGGACGGGTCGGTCTATGACGCCGATGCGATCGGCTTTGCCGAGGTGTTTTATGAGGAGCTGGCGGGAGGCCGCTCGGTCGCTTATGCCGCGGCGCGAGGCCGCCGAGCTCTGTTGCGCGCCCATCTCGCCGAACCGAGCCGCGGGCGGCATTGGCATCTGGCCCGGGCCTATGCCGGCCCGCTCGGCGGCGGCGCGCTCTGCGCCGCGGGGAGGCCTCGCCGCGTGTTCCGCAGGGATGCGGGCTACAAGGAATTTCTCGACATCAAGCAACGCCGGGTGCCGGTCGCCTCGGCGGCCGAGTTTGTCGGCCGGCGCCGCCAGGCTCAACGCATCCTGCGCGCGTTTCGCGACCGCGAGGGCGCCGGGGTCCTGATCCACGGCATCGGCAGCCAGGGCAAGTCGAGCCTCGCGGCCCGCATCGCCAACCGGATGCCCGGTCACGAGACTGTCGTGATCTTCGAACGCTACGACGCGCTGGCCGTCTTCGAGGCCGTGAGGAACGCATTGCCGCCGCGGTTGCAGAGCGAATTCGACCAGACCTGGCGTCAGCAGGTGACAAATGACGCGTCGAATCTGCAGAACGCATTGCTCGACATGCTGGAAGGGCCGTTTCGCGCTGCCGACCCGGCGACGAGGGCAAAGCCCGATTCTGCTGATCATCGACGATCTGGAACAAATCCTCGAAACCCCGAAACGCGGGCGAGGCCAACACGCCGGTCAAGACCGCCTACAATGTCGCCCTTGCCTCGATCATCGCCGCGTTCCGTGACGCCGAGACCGAGTCGCGGCTCCTGTCTGACCAGCCGCTACACCTTCGCGTCTGACCGATGCGCGCGGCGATGATCTCGCGGCTCGGCTGGTCGCCGTGCAATTGCCGCCGATGGACGAAACCCAGCGCGACAAGCAAATGCGCGCCGCTGCGCGAGTCGCGGGAGCAGAGCTCCGCACCAGCGCTGCCGCCGAACGAGCGCGGGTTGCATTGGAGGCCAGGATCAAGGAGGCCGCCAGCGGCAATCCCGGCCTTCAGGCAATACTGTCGCGGCCGTTGCTTGCGGGCGAGACAGAGGCTGCCATCCGCGGCGTCGGGGCGGTCGAGAGCTACCTCCAATCGGGCGAGGTACCGACGGAGGCGAGCGCCGCCGCCGAATTTTTTGCCCACGTCTCTCTGACAGCGTTCAAAGACATACTGACGCCGGCAGGAGACACAGCAACTCCGAGCAGCGACGTTGTTTTCGCTTCCGGTACCGCAGCCGGTTCTCGCCGCCGCTGGCGAAGCGGCTTCGGTGAAAAAACCAGAGCGGGCGATCGAGCGGTTGCGAGGACTTGGCCTGATAGACCTCTACCTCGCCTCCGACGGGAGAGAGGAGGTCGCGATCAATCGGCTGGCGCGACCGCTGGTGCCGGCATTAAACGACGCGGAAACGGCCCGTCTCGCGGAAAAAGCCATTGCCCCACTTTACCGCGGCTTGGAAAGAGGCGGATGGCGGGCTGCCAGCAAACCCGCGCGGGCTGGAGGCCGCGCGGCTCGCTCTGCTTGGTCAAGCGCCGGCCGACATCGTGAATGCGTCAGTCCTCGCTGGAGCGGTTTTCTTGTTCCGCATCCTCATGAAGCGCAGGCGGCGTTAGACCTTGTCCTCTCGGCCCTCGCGGCGCTGGATCGCGCCGAGGTCGCCCCTGATCTGCACCTTCTGCGGCATCGGCGCCGATTGCGCCGAGCGGCTGGGGAAACCGGACGTCCAGGAAATGCTGCTCGACGCGGTCTCGCGTATCGAGGGCGGCGATCCTCGCGCCCGCGCGATGCTCTTTCCGCACAGGGCTTCGCGGTTTATCCGAACGGCGCGAGATCGACACAGCAGAAAGCTTCTGAAGGAAGCGGCGGCGGTGTTCGAGATCGCTCGGCGACGTGCGCGAGCGCGCCGTGACGATGGGCCAAATCGCCGACATCTTGCAGGCCCGCGGCCAACTCGACGAGGCGCTGAAAATCCGCAACGAGGAGGAGCTGCCGGTCTATGAGCGGCTCGGCGACGTGCGCTCGCGCGCCGTGACGATGGGCCAAATCGCCGACATCCTGCAGGCCCGCGGCCAACTCGACGAGGCGCTGAAAATCCGCAACGAGGAGCAGCTGCCGGTCTATGAGCGGCTCGGCGACGTGCGCTCGCGCGCCGTGACGATGGGCAAAATCGCCGACATCCTGCAGGCCCGTGGCGAATTCGACGAGGTGCTGAAAATCCTCAACGAGGAGGAGCTGCCGGTCTATGAGCGGCTCGGCGACGTGCGCTCGCGCGCCGTGACGATGGGCCAAATCGCCGACATCTTGCAGGCCCGCGGCCAACTCGACGAGGCGCTGAAAATCCGCAACGAGGAGCAGCTGCCGGTCTTCGAGCGGCTCGGCGAGGTGCGCGAGCGCGCCGTGACGATGGGCAAAATCGCCGACATCTTGCAGGCCCGCGGCCAACTCGACGAGGCGCTGAAAATCCGCAACGAGGAGCAGCTGCCGGTCTTCGAACGCCTCGGAGACTTGCGTGAAGCGCGCCGTGACTATGGGGCGGATCGCCGACTCCATGCGGGCTAGGGGTCACTTTGGCGGTGCGCTGCGGCTTCGGCAAAAGGAGCTCCTCCCGATATTCGAAAGACTCGGCGACGTGCGTTCAGTGCGCTGACCACCAAAGGGAAAAATAGCCGAGGTCATGCAGGTTTGTGGCGATCTTGACAGCGCGCTGCGCGTGCGACAAGAAGAGGTGCTTCCAACATTTCGAGAGCCTCGGCGACCCTACCTCGTTCGCGGTGAAGATGGGCAACATCGCCGACATCTTGCAAGCTCGCGGCGAGCTCGACGAGGCGCTGAAAATGCGGCGAGAGGAGGTGCTGCCCGTTATGGAGCGGCTCGGCGACGTGCGCTCGCGCGCCGTGACGATGGGCAAAATCGCAGACATTTTGCAGACCCGCGGCCAACTCGACGAGGCGCTGAAAATCCGCACCGACGAGGAGCTGCCGGTCTATGAGCGGCTCGGCGACGTGCGCTCGCGCGCCGTGACGATGGGCAAAATCGCCGACATTTTGCAGGCCCGCGGGCAACTCGACGAGGCACTCCGCTACCGGATGGACGAGGCTCCGGTCTACGAAAGGCTGGGCGCTGCACGGGACCTCCTCATCGCCCGCACGGAACAGGCAATCACAAGGTTGCTCCGAGACCAGGATGGTGATCGCGGAGAGGCGTTCCGGCTTCTAGCGCTCGCGCGCGACGAGGCGGTGCGGCTGCAACTGCCCGAGGCTCCGCAAATAGAGCAGTTCATCGAGCAGATAGACTTCGAACACCGCCGTGCCCGAAGCGATGAGCGACCCGCTGCTACCGACCGAGCCCGAGGCGCCCGAGGTGTCGCTGCGACCTGGAACTGCGCTCGAGCCACTGCAACTCTGGCTGTGCCTGAGCCTGAGCCATTGACCCGTGGCCTTTCCGGCACGCCCACCACCGCCCCTCGGCGCGCTCCCGAAACGGAAGACGCTGATTACGTCGTGTGGTACGGCACCAACCGGCGGCCGCTCGAGCCGCGCGATTCCGGCAAGGGTTATTCGGCCGCTCGCGACGATTTCGTGCATTACGGTTCGTGCCGGGTGTTCATCCCGAAATCGCACAAGATCGGCTCGATCGGCTCGCCGTGGTGGAAACGCTTGTTGACGATGACCGACGACCGGCTGGGGCTGCTCTCGGTCGATGAGGTCGAGCGTAGCGCCTATTGGAGCGGCATTGCGGCGCAGCTCGCGGGAATCGATGCGGACGAGCGCAGCGCATTGATTTTCCTGATTACGCACTATCCTCAGCCATCAGGTCATGGTACAAAACAGGAACATACGGCTGTTTCTGCGGGTTTGAACGATGGCGCGCAACAAGGTGCAATTTCAAAAGGGGCTCAGCGAGGCCCAGTTTGCTGTTCTTTACGGAACAGAAGATCAGTGCCGGGAGGCGGTGATGCGCTGGCGCTGGCCATCCGGCTTTGTCTGCCCGGTTTGCGCAGGGCAGCATCACAGCTTCGTCAAGACCCGGGCGCTTTACCAGTGTACCGCCTGTCGGCGGCAGACATCGGTGATCGCCGGAACGATTTTCGCAGCAACCAAGGTGCCGCTGTGCACTTGGTTTCGCACCATGTACCACCTCACTCAGAGCAAGGGCGGCATCTCCAGCATTGAGTTGGGCCGCCGGCTTGGCGTCACCCAGACCACCGCCTGGAAGATCAAGCACAAGCTGATGCAGGCGATGATGGAGCGGGACGCCACAAAGCGCCTGACGGGACGGATCGAAATCGACGACGCCTATCTCGGCGGGGAGCGCAACGGCGGCAAGCGGGGCCGCGGTTCGCCTGGCAAGACGCCGATCGTGGCGGCGGTCGAAACCACACCAGAGGGCAGGCCAATCCGCTTGAAGTTGCGCCGCGTGAAGGGTTTCCGCCGGGCCGAAATCGCGACCTTGGCGCAGCGCAATTTCCACCCCTCCAGCACCGTTGTCAGTGACGGCCTGCACTGCTTCACTGGGGTCGGCAACGCCGGCTGCGTCCACCAGCCGATCGTCACAGGATCCGGTCGAAAGGCCGCCCTGAACCCTGCCTTCAAGTGGGTCAACACCACCCTCGGCAACATCAAGAGCGCCATCACTGGCACTTACCGCACCATCCGCGACAAGCATGTGCCCCGCTACCTCGCCGAATTCGAGTACCGCTTCAACCGCCGATACGATCTCGCCGCCATGATGCCACGCCTCGGCTATGTCGCAGTCCGAACCCCGCCGATGCCATACCGCCTCCTCAAATTGGCTGAGGATAGTGCGTAATCAGGTCGATCTTTGTGCACGTTGAGGATGCGGCGCTGCGCGCAGCGCAGATCGGCTTCGACCTGTCGGTCAAAGGCGCGATGGCGTTCTTCAGCTGGCCGTCGCAGGGATCGACCGGCGGCTATCCCGCCGACGAGGCGACGATCGAGGCGAGCGAAGGCGTCATTGCCGATTTCATGACCGACTTCGCCGAAAGGAGCGGCGCCACTGCGGTGCATATCATCGCGCACAGCATGGGCAATCGCGGGCGTTCTGCGCGCCGTCAACCGCATTGCGGCCAAGGCGCAGCGGCGCACCGGGAAGTCGTTCGGCCAAATCATTCTGGCCGCCGCCGATGTCGACGCGGATCTGTTCCGGCAGCTGAGCGCGGCCTACGCGAGGTTGCCAGTCGAACGACGCTTTATGTCTCAAAGCGGGACCGTGCGGTCGAGGCGTCGCGTTGGCTGCACAAATTCGCACGGGCCGGGCTGATGCCGCCGACCCTGGTGTTGCCGGGCATCGACACGATCAATGTGACGAATGTCGATCTGACGATGCTGGGCCACGGCTACATCGCCGAGGCGCGCGACGTGCTGACCGACATGCACGCGCTGATTACGCACGGCGCGCCGCCGAATGAAAGGTTCGGCTTGCGCGAGGCGAAAAACGAGGAAGGCGAGCGCTATTGGCTGATTGGCGCGTAAGTTCCCGTCATTGGTCTTCAGATGCATTCAGATCATTCAGTGCAGCGGCCCTTCTCCTTGTCTTCCCGGCGAAGGCCGGGATCCATGTCCGCCATGGGCACCGGCCTTCGCCCGTGTGACAAGATTTTTAATGTCGGCATTGGTCCGCTCCGCGGACGATCTGTACCAGGTGCCGGTGCGGCGCAACTGTGGGCCTCGCTCGCGTGGCGCCAGGTGGCGAGATCGGCCCAGCTGTCGGCTTCCATGAACTGGGCCCAGCGGCGGTAGAGGTTGCGCATCGGCTCCTCGCTCGACTGGGCCTTTGTGATGTCGATCGACCCGGCCCGGCATGCGCAGCCCGTCCCACTCGAAATTCTCGACTCGGCAGCGCCGATGCCCCATCTCGTAGCAATAAGGATAGCGGCGGGCGATCGTGCCGCGGCTCGCCGGCGTGGGCGTAGTTCCAGTTCTCCATGTCGTCCTGCTCGGTCATTCCGGCCGGGCCCGAATAGCGGATGTAGTAGTCGCGCAGGAAACCTTTGACCTCCTGCCGGCGCGTCGCGATCGACGAGGAACCAGCGCCAAACCTCGGTCTGATGCGCGCCGCGCGGATGCCAGACCGCGATCGTGCGCGGCTGGCGCGGCAATAACGCGATATTGGGAAAGATCTCGCCGGGAGCGCCGATCAGCCTCGCCGCGCTCGCCGCGCCGGCGGCGCCGCTCTTCTTCGCAGTGGCGGAAATACTCGGAGACTTCCGGCGAATGCTGGTAGGCCGGCGGCGGCGGCGATCCTTCGGCAACACATAGACGATCGTCTGATGGCCGCGATCCGGGATTGCAGACATGCAGCTGCCGGCCGATCATCACTCCGGTCATGTCGCGGCGGCCGGCGCCGCTAGGGCCGATCCCGACGAGGTCGACCGAGCGGTGGCTGATATTGTGATAGGCTGTCGCCGCTGAAATTCTCCGCCGGGAACTTCCAGTTGCACGGGATCAGCCATTTCTGGACGCCGCCGAGCACCTCCGCCTGGCCCTCGCGGCCGTCCCGGCCGTCGAGGATCAGGTCGAGAAATCTCGCGAACTCGCCGAGATATTCGAGGAAGGGCGGCGCGGCAGGATCCCAATTCGCCCAGACCGTGCCCTTGTAATTGCACAGCTGCGCGACCTCGACGAGCCCCCATTGCGAGCGGTCGAGTTGCGAGCGGTAGGCCTCGCGGAAATAGGGAACGCCGACGAGCCTGCCGTCGGTGGAATAGCTCCAGCCGTGGTAGGGGCAAGTGAAGACGGCGGTGCTGCCCTCGTCATAGCGGCACACTTTCATGCCGCGATGGCGGCAGGAATTGAGGAAGACGTGGACCTCTCCCGCCCGGTCGCGGCACAGGATCACCGACTCCTCGCCCATCGAGGAGACAAAGAAATCGCCGGGTTCGGGATCTGGCTCTCATGCCCGACAAAGAGCCAGGAGCGCGCGAACACCCGCTCCAATTCCTCGCGGTAGATCTCGTCATTGACGAAGATCTCGCGGCTGATCTGCCCCACCGCCGGATCGACGAGACCCTTGCGATACCCCGCTACCCGTTCGCTCGCCATCGCCGCCTCCTCGGAGCCTGGCTAATTATGCACCTCTTCGACGCGGCGTCACCATGCCTCGCGGCCGTGCGGCGGCCGCCCCATCGCGGGCGTTTCTTGCGAGGCCCGCGCGGCGCGCTGCTCGGCTTCGTGCTTGTCGAACATTGCGCGGGCCGCGGCGGTGCGCTGTTCACTGAGCTCGTCGCGGTGCTCGGTGCACCAGTCATAGGATTCGATGCGCGGGCGGTTGTCGCGATTGAAATGCGGCATTACGTAGCGCGCATATAGCTCGTAGGAGCGCTTTGTTTCCTCCCAGTCAGCCCAGTTATGAGCTTGCTGCAAAAACACGCCGAAGTCGCCCTGCTTCTCCTGTAGTCGCTCGATCAATGCAATTGCGTCATCCGGCGTGCCGACCACGCCGTACCTGTTCTCGACAAACCATTCGAGCGGGTCCTCGCCGGCCGGCACGACAAAGCGGCGCTGGTTGTTGTTGAGGTAATTGAGATACCGCTCGAAACCGAAGCGGGCGTTTTGGAACGCCTTGTCGCGGGTTTCGGCGATGTGAATCGGGCCGACCAGGCGCAGCCTCGACGGGTCCATGGTCCGGCCGTGCTCGGCCGCAATGTCGCAGGCGATCTGCCAGTTGCTCGCCAATGCGTCATAGCCGAACGGGTTGGTGGCGGCGACGCAGATCATGCTGAGATCGTATTTCCCGGCGAGCCGGCCGCCGGAGGGGGTCACGGCGCTGACCACCGCCATTTCGGGATGGGGCTTCGTGTAGGGCGGCAGATGCAGCCGCGCATTGACGAGCGTGTACCAGTCGGTCTTTTCGGTGACGGTCTCGTCGCGGAAGAGGCGCAGGATCACGTCGATCCCCTCGGCCATCCGGTCGCGCTGGGTCATCGGGTCGATCCCGAGCATCAGCGCGTCGGAGGCAAGAAGCCCCGGCCCGGCACCGAACATGACCCGGCCGCGTGTGTGATGGTCGAGCTGGACGATGCGGTCCGCCACCATCAGCGGGTTGTGGTAGGGCAATGAGACGACGCCGGTGCCGAAGCGGATGAATTTGGTCCGCTCGGCGGCGATCGCGATGAAGATTTCGGGCGAGCTGATGATCTCGAAACCGGCCGAGTGGTGCTCGCCGATCCACGCCTCGTGAAAGCCGAGGCGGTCGAGCCACACCATCAATTCGAGATCGCGGTCGAGGCAGGCCGTCGGGTTCTCCTCCATCGGATGGAACGGCGGCAGAAAAATGCCGTGCCGGAGGGTGATTTGGGTCATCGAGGCCTCGCTCTCGGCGTATCATCGAGAACCGCATTATACGGAAAGGGGACGCAATGGCGATCAAGCGCGAGAAGATCCAGCCGCAGGGCATCCATGTCAGGATGATGGCCGGGCAGCCGGCCTACAGCCAAGTCGTCACGGTCAGCGGCACCGGGCGGCAGATCTTTGTCGCCGGGCAATTGGCCCGCGACCCGCAAGGCAATTGCGTTGGCAAGGGCGACATGCGCGCCCAGATCCAGCAGGTCGGAGAGAACATCAAAGCCTGCCTGGAGGCGGCCGGCGCCACCCTCGCCGACATCGTCAAGACCAACACCTACGTCACCGATTTCGAGGAATTCTCGAAACACGGCGACATGCGGATGCGCTATTTCGGCCCCGCCACGCCGACCAGCACGACGGTCGAGATCCGCCGCCTCGCCGGCCCCGACTTCATGATCGAGATCGAGGCGATCGCCTTCGTCGACGACTGACCAGGCTAGGCCGGCTCCGTCTCGAGACCGGCGTCGGCCAGTTCCTTGAAGCCGCCGGCGTTATAGACGGACTGGTAGCCGAGGTCTTTCAACGTCTTGCCGCTCAATGCGGCGCGGCCGCCGGACCCGCAGTAGACCAGAACGGTCCGGTCCTTCTGAAACGCCGGATTGTGGAACGGGCTCGCGGGATCGGCGCGGAATTCCAGCATACCGCGTGACACGTTTACGGCGCCTTTGAGCTTGCCGCCGGAGGCGAGTTCGGGGGCATCACGAACATCGACGATCAGAACATTTCCCTTGCCGATCATCTCCCGAACCTCGGCCGAGTTCAGGCGGGGCACCGCGGCATTGGCCTCCGCCAACATTTCCCTGACGCTGGATGGCATGGCCTGTCCTCTCTGGATGTGTGGCGGTGATGCTAACGCGGGCGAATGCATCAAAAATCATCATTAATAATTCTGTCATAGTTAATTCACGCATGCGTCACGGGCGATCCCGTAATTTCGCCGCGCTTCAAACACAATCGACCTAGGGGACGAGATGGTATCCAAAACTGCTCGCGCGGCGCGGCTTTATCGCCGTGTCTGCCGTCGCGCTACTCGGCGGCGCGACCGCCATGCCTGTCTATGGCGCCGATCCCGACGCCGCAATTGATCAGCTGAAGACCGCCACGCCGATCAAGCACGTCATCATCATCGTCGGCGAAAACCGCAGTTTCGATCACCTCTTCGCAACCTACAAGCCGAAGAGCAGGGACGAGAGGGTGTTGAACCTTTTGTCCGAAGGCATCGTCAAATCTGATGGCTCGCCAGGCCCGAATTTCGCCAAAGCCCAGCAATTCAAGATCGTGTCCGCGCCCAATGGCGGCAAATTCTTCAGCAGCGCGGATATGGTAGCCAAGCAGCTCTACACCACACTGCCGGCACCCGATGTGAACGGCGTTGGCGCGGTCTCGCCCTATGCTGGCATCTTGAGCATCCCGGGCGGCAATCCGGGCTTGCCGCCCGAGGATCAATTCCTCTTCGCCACCGGCGGCACCGGTTTGAGCTTTACGCTCGGTCCGGATATCCGCATCACCGATGTCAATAACCTCCCGCCGGGGCCGTTTGAGATGACCGGCGAGTTAATGCCGTTCGACGCGTTCACCGGTGACACGATCCATCAATATTTCCAGATGGTCCAGCAGGTGGATTGCGCCATCGACAACGAGCATGTGTCGAAGGGGAACCCGACCGGCTGTCTGCACGATCTCCAGTCGGCGATTACCACGACCTACAGCACGCCGCCCGGCGGCACGCCGCATGATACCGGGCAGACCATGGCTTTTTTCAACATGCGGGAAGGCGACGCGCCATTTTTCAAAGCCCTCGCCGACACATACACGATGAGCGACAATTATCATCAGCCGGTGCTCGGCGGCACGGGCCCGGACAGCCAGCCCCTCGGCTTTGCAGATCAGGTGTTTTTCAGCGATGGCCAGGGCAATCCGGCGACCCCGCCGGCGGCCAATATCTACAATCCCGATCCGCAGGCTGGAACGCTCAACCTCTATACCACGCGCGCGCAGTGGTTCAATTGTTCCGATGCGAGCCAGCCCGGCATTGCAGCGATCACGAATTATCTGAATGCGCTGCCCTATGCCGTGGAGACGATGTGCGGACCTGGCGAGTATTGGCAGGCGGTCAATGTCAACCCCGCCTTCACGCCGAAAGGTTTGCCGCAGACGGGTCTCGTCGTTCCGCCGACCATGCAGCAGAGCATCGGCGACGTGCTCACCGCCTATAATATCCCCTGGAAATATTATGGCGGCGGCTTCAATGCCTCTGGGGACACCACCAGCCCATTCAACGGGAGCTACTGCAACATCTGCAATCCGTTCGAGTATGAGGCGAACTATCCGTCCGTGGTCGCTGCGGGTCACATGGCGGACGTCACCGATCTCTTCAACGATCTGGTGGACGGCACGCTCCCGGCGGTCTCCTATGTGAAGCCAGACGGCACGATGGACGGCCATCCCGCTTCCTCGAAGTGGACCCTCTTCGAGGCCTTCGCCGAAAACATCATCGAACTCGCACAAAGCAACAAGGAGCAATGGGCCGAGACCGCGGTCTTCGTCACCGTGGACGAGGGCGGCGGCTTCTATGATTCAGGCTTCATCCAGCCGGTCGATTTCTTTGGCACGGGCCCGCGCATTCCGATGATCGCCGTTTCACCCTTCTCGACCGGCGGCCATATCAGCCACGTCTACAACGAGCATTCCTCCTTCGTGAAGTTTGTCGAACGGAACTGGAAGCTCAATACCACACTCAGTGAGCGCAGCCGCGACAACCTGCCCAACCCTGAGCAGGACGACGATGGCGAGAACGCCTATGTGCCGCGCAACATGCCGGCCATCGGCGATCTGTTCGACATGTTCGACTTCGATCATCGAGCCGAAAGCGACGATCAAAAGCGCGGCTGATCCCGTACCAACGACACCGGGCGAATGCACGCGGCCGGTCTGTCTTCCTCCGAATGACACTTCAACGAAAGGGCTGAATCATGCGATCTAAGTATCTGCGGACCTCCAGGCTGCTATGTGGCGCGGCGCTCTGCGCAATAACCATCAACAGCATGGTCCCGATTGCTGCCGCCGCTGCGGCTGCCGGAGAGAGCAACACCAATGACGGCAACACGGCGACGCCGATCAAGCACGTCATCGTGATCATCGGCGAGAACCGCACCTTCGATCACCTGTTTGCCACCTATCAGCCGGTCAACCAGGGCGAGACCGTGTTGAACCTGTTGTCGGAGGGAATCGTCAAAGCCGACGGCACGCCGGGGCCTAACTACTCCAAATTGGCCACCCAGTATCAGGCACAAAACTATTCGAAGTATCAGATTAGCCCAACCAAGTCCTCCCCATACAGCACCTTGCCGCCGCCGATTGCCGGTGGCGGCCCGCCGCCATTCACCACCGTCGCTGAGGCCCAAACCTACGAAAACGGGCTGCCGACGGATTATTACCAGTATCTCACGACGGGTGCGGTTCCCAGCACGATCGCCGGCAAACCGGACACGCGGATCTATTACAACGGCAATGACGTCAATAATCTCGCACCTGGTCCCTATCAGCTGACCAACAACGATAACCCCAGCGGCCTGTTCCTGACCGCCGATGACTACGCCGAAAGCCCGGTGCATCGCTTCTATCAGATGTGGCAGCAGCTCGACTGCACCCCCGCTGCCGGTTGCCTTAATGACCTGTTTCCATGGGTTGAAGCCACGGTCGGAGCCGGCAGTAACGGCAAGCCCCCGCCGGCAAACTTCACCTATAAAGAAGGCGCCACCGCGATGGGCTTCTATAACATCCAGCAAGGTGACGTGCCGTATTTCAAACAGCTCGCCGACACTTATTGGATGAGCGACAATTTCCATCAGTCGGTGAGGGCGGCACCGGCGCCAACCACGTTATGCTTGGTACCGGTGACGCGATCTGGTTTAGCGACGGCAACGGCAATCCGTTGACGCCGCCGCACAACCATGATGGTCGGATCCGGCAGCACCGCCGGGATCGTCGACCAGATCGAAAATCCGAACCCGCTGCAAAATCCGGCAACCAACAACTGGTACATCAGGACGGTTATGGCGGCTTCGATTCGACTACCGGTAGACCCTATGGCGGCGGCACTTACACCAATTGCGCGGACCCTTCGGAGCCTGGCGTCCCATCGATCGTCAGTTATCTCATGACCGAAAATGAATTGAGTGATTTCAGACAGTTGTGGCATGATGGTTGTGGTGAAACAATCATCGAGACACAAGATGTGGACCGAAATCACTCGCCGGAAGTATGAGCGAGAAGGACAGCGCTACGCAAGCGATCTGACGGATGCCGAGTGGGCGGTGATTGCGCCGCACATGCCGGCGGTTAAGCGTTTGGGCCGCCCGCGCGAGACAGAATTGCGCAGCGTGCTCGATGCGATCTTGTATATTGCGCGGACCGGCTGTCAGTGGCGAATGCTGCCGAAAGACTTTCCTCCGTTCACAACCGTGCAAGGCTATTTCTACGACTGGCGGGACGACGGCTTGTTCGAGAAGATCAATTTTGAACTGTTGCTGCAAACGCGCGAAGCGGCGGGCCGCGAAGCGAGCCCGTCAGCGGGGGTGATTGACAGTCAATCGGTCAAGACGACCGAAAGCGGCGGGCCGCGTGGCTACGATGCGGCCAAGAAGATCAAAGGCCGCAAGCGGCATATTGTGACTGATACTGGTGGTCTGCTGGTCGGTGCCGAGGTGCACCCCGCCGATATCCAAGATCGCGATGGGGCAGTGCTGGTTATCGAGGCCATCCACCAGCTGTTTCCCTGGTTGCGCCATCTGTTCGCTGACAGCGTCTATAACGGCGCCAACCTGCGTGACGCCCTCGCCAAATTAGGTAACTGGAGCGTCGAGATCGTCAAACGTGCCGCTGATGCTGCCGGCTTTCAACTACTGCCACGCCGATGGTTGTCGACGAACCCTCGCTTGGCTCAATCGAAACCGCCGCTTGCAAAGGATTTCGAAGCATCGATCGCGAGCGCCAAAGCATGGTCTACATTGCCTCTGTGCAGCTCCTCATCAGGAGATTGGCCTGACCGCCATGCAAGGTCCCTATTATATAATACAACTATTCCGATTAAGATTTAGACACTCAAATCGGTGAACATAAAGCCGAATTGCGAGGAGGGGCATTATTATCTGCTCAATAACTACAATCCGGGCTATTTCGGTGACGGCACCAACGCTTACGCCGATATCAATAACCCGAACAATACGGTATTCACGGTCCCGCCGTCGAGTGTCAGAAATATTGGTGATGCTCTTCTGAAGAACAACATCTCGTTTACCTATTTCGGCGACCAGTTTAACGCCTACCTCGCCGATCCTTACAACCTACATCCACTCCCGACAACCAGTACTGCAACATCTGCAACTTCTTTCAGTATTCGACCTCGATCATGACCAATGACAAAGGTGCGGCAGCGCGGCGATGCAGGACTCGACTCGATCTCTACACCGACCTGATGAGTTGTACTGCCACGAGCTGCAGCTTGCCGGCGGTATCGTTTGTCAAGCCGACGGCAATCTCGATGGCCACCCGGCGTCATCGAAGGTCGATCTGCTCGAAGGCTTTGTCAAGAAGATCGTCGACCTGACGAAGGCGAACAATGCATTGTCGGGCAACACTGCCATCTTCATCACTATGGACGAAGGTGGCGGATACTATGATTTGGGTTATGTGCAGCAGCTCGATTACTTTGGCGACGGGACGCGCATCCCGATGATCGTGGTTTCGCCTTATAGCAAGGGCGGGCACATTTCGCACACCTATACCGACCACGTCTCGGTATTGAAATTTATCGAGGCGAACTGGAGCGTCCCGCCGGTCAGCAAGCGCAGCCGCGACAACCTGCCGAACCCGGTGACCGGGGCGGACCCCTACCGGCCGACCAACGGCCCGGCGATCGGGGATCTGATGGACCTGTTCAACTTCCAGTAGAGGAATACGAAAAGCGGGAGCCGGTCTCCACCGAGACCGGCTCTTTTTTTATTTCAGCCGATGACGCCATCCGCTCGCATCGCCCGGATCTCGGTCTCGGAATAACCCGCTTCGCGCAAGACAACGTCGCTGTGCTCGCCGACGTCGGGGGCGCGCCGCGGCATCACCTTCTGTTGCCCCTCGATCCAAAATGGGCTGTTGATCGTCATGATCTCCTAATCCTCGAACGGCACCAGCGCCTATGCCAAAATAGGGGTCGCGGGTAACACTGTATTTACAATTCCGCCATCGAACGTCAGGAACATTGGTGATGTACTTCTCGCCAACAATGTATCGTTCGCCTATTTTGGCGATCAGTTTAATCAATACCTAACCAAACCCTATGGGAACTATGTCGATCCTGGGAACACTTACTGCAATATCTGTAACTTCTTCCAGTACTCAACCTCGATCATGACCAACTCCACGGTGCGGAGCGCAGTTCTGAAGGACACGACCGACCTCTACGCCGATATAGAAAGTGGTAATTTACCGGCGGTGTCGTTCGTCAAGCCCAGCGGCTATGTCGACGGCCACCCGGCATCATCGAAGCTCAATCTCTTCGAGGGCTTCGTGAAGAAGATCGTGGATAAGGTCAAGGCCCAGCCCAATCTCTGGTCGGATACCGCCATCATAATCACCTTCGAGGAAGGTGGCAGTTACTACTAGACTTAGGCTATGTACAGGCGCTCGATTATTTTGGCGACGGCACCCGCATCCCGACGATCGTCGTGTCCCCGTACACAAAACCGGGCATATCTCGGATGAGTATACCGATCACGTCTCGATTCTCAAATTCATCGCAGCCAATTCCGTCACCCATTTTCACAAAGTCAGGCTGTCATAGATAGCACGTGCCGTCGACGCAGATCGGCGCCCTCGGCTCGGATGCGTTTTCGATGCTGCGCAATACGGGAGAGGACATGTGACCCCAGCCGGGGATGAAGGCGGAAAACCGCCCGGCCGCGCCGCCGATGACGAAGAGGTGGATGTGGTCGGGGCCGGGCACGATCGGGATGCGCGCCTGTGGTTCGCGCTTGTACCATTTCGGCAGATTGCGGTTGTAGATCTTGCCGTAGCGCTCATTGAAGCTGATTTCCGAGAAGAGATTATAGGCGTGCATTGCCAGATAATTGCGCACGTCGTGCCGCGTCCAGCCCTTGCCAGCGATCGTGCGGGCATGTTCCGGCCCGATCACGACGGCACAATGCCCGCTCGACACCGCATTGTTGTTGGCGATCGTGCTCATCGCCGAGCAGATGCTGTCGAGGATGCCCTCCGGGTCGTTGGCGACATGGTTAGTGACGCTGTGCGGCGGCTCGGCGGCCAGCACGAACACTGCAGAGTCTTCGGGACTGAACCCCTTCTCGACATGATAGGGCGCCCACGGGCTGGCCGCTTCGTTCTCGGCGACGCAATAGGTGTACTTGCCGGGATGGCCGAGCGTGCTCTTGTCGAGGTCACTGGGCCAGCCACCGCCGACATTGAGCAGCACGAGGCGCAGCGCCCGCCCGATTGTCGCATTGGCGCGGTTGCCGGAGCCGAAGGCGTTGCAATCGCCGTTCATACCGATCTCGCGGGCGATCGGCCCATTGACCACCAACAGCGGCGCCGCCATGTGCGTCGTCGCCTGCACCCCGTTGAGGTTGAAGGCTTTCGCCGTCAATGCGAGGATTGCAGCACGCACGACCGGCGCGTATTCGGCCTTGCAGCCCGCCATGACCATGTTGATGGCCAGTACCTCGCGCGTCAAGCTGCCGTGCCGCGGCGGTACTTTACACTCGACAAGCTGCGGATCCCCGCCGAGCGCCTCGACAAAGGCGTCGACCAGTTCCCGCGTCGGCGGCACCACCGGCAGCCCGTCGGTCCAGCCCTGCTCAAAATACCATTCGACCAGGTCGGTGCCCGCCGGCACCCGTAGCACGCACCTCTCGGTCTGCTCGAGCTTTATCGCAGGCTTCGCCATGAGCTAGTCTCCGCCGATCGCCATCGAACTGCGGCCGATCCAGAGACGGTTGAGAACCCGTGTCAAGGGCGCCGGCCGGTCGCGCCCCGCAAGCCGCGCGAGCGCCTCGTGATAGGGCGCGACATAACGCAAGCGGGCCGGCACCCAGGGATGGACATGGCGGATCGCGGTAAGCATCCGCTCGACGGAGCGCAGCTCCGAGGGACCATACGGCAACTCGAACCCATCCCGCAGCCGGGGCGGCAAAAGGCTGGCGGTCAAAGCTCGATACCAGAGCGGCGCGCGCAGGCGGGTTCCGGCACCGCAGAACAACTCGGCGGCGACCCCGCGGGCGGCGCTGCACACCGCCAGCGTGTCCGAGCTGAACATGTCATCGACGTACCGGGCAAAGCCCGCCCAGCTCTGCGGGAGCGCGCTCTGTGGAATACCGAACAGCGCCGCGAACACTCGGGCATCGGCGTAATAGCGCTCTCGATCGTCGGCCGACAATGGCGGGTTCACGAGCTGGTAGGCCAGGAGCGCGGTGTCGGTCAGCGTGGCGTGAACCCAGCGCAGGGCTGCGACATCATTGGCGCAATAGGCCGAGCCGGCGGCAAACGCGCCTGCATTCTCCCCCAGTGTGCCGCTGATCGCGGCATGGCGGCGATGCAGGCGGCGGGCGGCCGCGAGCGCCTGGCCCGTGGTGCCGAACACCATCGTAAAGACGATGCTGAAGGTCCGGTGAAACCGGCCGATGGGGTCGGTGAGACTCCGGGAATGCTGGGCGATGGCGGCTGCGACCCAGGGATGCGCGAGCTGCAGCAGCAATGCGCGACCTGCTCCCAGAAAAATCGCCGCCTCGCGGTCGATGCGCCAAATGATCGAATCCGGGCCAAAGATGCCCGCCGGCCCGCCCGCCGCGGCGGCACGAACGATCCTCAGCTCGTTTTCGAGATCGGCTTCGCCGATGATCCCCGATCTCACCAGCTTCCCCCGACCCAAATCTCGCCTTGCTTCCGACTGCCGGACACGGCTACCGTCGAGCGCCGACTAGCAGAAACATCGGCCGCTGTCGTTCATCCGCGAGGGTCGGGCGTGCCGCGATCTGTTCGTCGGTGGGACCCCATTCCTCGACGTGCGAAAGCGCGAAGCCCAGCTGCAGCAAAAAATTGAGGTACGTCGCCAGCGTGCGGTGCTGCTTGATTACGCCCTTGGCGAGCCAGTCCGTGCTGCGCGGTCCTTCGCAAAGGTAGCCGTCGACCGGCCACGTCCTGCGGCCATCCACGACCGACCAACCCGGCTGCATCGGAGCGGTAAAGATCGGGTGCTCGACGGAAAAGACGAGGTGCCCACCGGGGGCGAGAGCGCGGTGCACCTTCGCCAGCAGCCCGCCCAGATCCTCGACATAGTGCAGGGCGAGGGAACTGTAGGCGAGGTCAAAGGCCGCCTGGGGAAGCTTGGCGCCCTCCATGTCCGCCTCGAGGTAGGTTATCGCCGCGTCCGCCGTGGTGGCTCGGGCCCGGGCCAGCATTTTCTCCGACATATCGATACCGAGGACCGCCGCCGCCCCTTGCTGCCGCGCCCAACGGCAGAACCAGCCGAAACCGCAGCCGAGATCCAGCACTCTGAGGCCCCGCAGCTCCGGAACCAGGGCCTTGAGCGCGGGCCATTCGGCGGCGCCATCGAGCCCCTCGACCGAGCGGCTCAATCGGCTATAGCCCTCGAAGAACTCCGGGTTGTCGTAGACGTTCTGCGTCATCGGCTTCGCAGTAAGCTGGCTCGCCGGGAGAAGCTGTCGCGAAGACCGACTTGCCGGCGGGGTGCGGGGGTATGATGATCTCTCCGAAAGCTATAGCATGAACGCCTGACCGCCGATGAACCGACGTGAATTCGTAAAGACTAGCCTAGCCGGTGCGGCAGCGCTGGCGGCCCCGCAAATCGTGCGCGCCGAAGCTCAAAAGACGATCAACTTCGTACCGCACGCCGATCTCGCCTCGCTCGATCCGGTCTGGACCACGGCCGACATCACCCGCAATTTTTCATTGGCCGTCTACGACACGCTTTACGGGTATGATGCCGAATTCAGGGCCCAGCCGCAGATGGTCCAAGCCCACACGACCGAAGATGGCGGCAAGCAATGGGACCTGACACTGCGCGACGGCTTGAAATTTCACGACGGTGCGCCTGTCCTGGCGCGCGACTGTGTCGCCACGATCAGGCGATGGGCCAAGCGCTATCCGATGGGGCAGGCGCTGATGGCCCGCACCGACGAGCTCTCCGCGGTGTCCGATCGTATAATACGCTTTCGCCTGAAGAGGCCGTTTCCGTTATTGGCGGATGCACTGGCGGAGCCCTATTGCGCGGTGATGCCGGAGCGGCTGGCGAAGACCGACGCCTTTGAGCAGATCAAGGAAGCCGTCGGCTCCGGGCCACTCAAATTCGTGGCGTCCGAGCGCATACCCGGCCAGCGCGTTGTTTTCGAGAAGAACCCGGATTATGTCCCGCGCGCCGACGGAAAACCCAGCTTCAGCGCCGGTCCCAAGGTGGTTTATATCGACCGTGTCGTCTGGAATTTCGTGCAGGATCCCTCTACCGCCTCGGCGGCGCTCGCGCAGGGCGAGGTCGACTGGTGGGAAAACCCGACGATTGACCTTATCCCGCAGCTCAAACGCAACAAGGATCTGGTGATCACGGTCAAGGATCGCACCGGCGAGATCGGTTGCCTTCGGTTCAACCATCTATACCCGCCATTCGACAATCCCGCGGTTCGCCGTGTCGTGCTGTCCGCGATGGACCAGAAGGAGGTCATGACCGCAGTTGCCGGGGCCGAGCCGAGTTTGATCAAGACCGATGTCGGGCTCTTTGTGCCCGGCACTCCGATGGCGAGCACTGTCGGCGTCGAGATCACGCGGGGACCAAAGGATCTCGACAGAATAAAAAAGCAACTCGCCGAAGCGGGATATAAGGGCGAGCGGGTCGTCGTTCTGGCCGCCTCGACCATCCCGACAATTTTCGCCGAGGCACAGGTCGCCACGGACGTGCTGCAGCGCATCGGTATGAACATCGATTTGCAGACGATGGAATGGGGCAGCGTGGTCGCGCGCCGCGCCAGCCGCGAGCCCCCCGACAAGGGCGGATGGAACATCTTCTATACTTATCTCGGCGGCATGGGGAACATCTCGCCCGGACCCGATATCGCCATTCGCGCGAGCGGCGCCGATTCCTGGTTCGGCTGGCCTACCGACCCGAAAATGGAGGCATTGCGGCAGGCCTGGTTCGATGCGCCGGACCTCGAGGTCGCAGCAAAAAATCTGCCGCGATATGCAGGAGGAATTCTGGCAGAACCCGTCCTATGTGCCGCTCGGCATGTATGACCAGCCGACCGCGTTCCACTCCTATCTGCAGGATGTGCGCGATGGGTGGCCGCAGTTCTACGGGGTTCGGCGGGTGTGACCCGGCCTGTGCGCGCGCTTGCCGGACGAGCTCTGCTACCGCGGCATAGGAAACCAGTCTTCATCGCCGCTGCTACGGATCTGCTCGAGGGTATATGGGCACTCGCCCGGCAAACGACTGGTGAATCCGGGGACGTCGCGTTCGAGCCGACGAACGAGCCTAAGCACCACGCGATATTGGGAGGGTAGGTCAAGCTTCGCCTCGATGCTTCGCGTCAGAATCTGTTCCAGCTGGACGCGCCATTCAACGATCTCGTCGCGCCAATGATCAGCCGGCTCCTCGAGGCCTGAAAATTCGAGCTTGAGAAAGTGCTCGATGATGTGCTGGCAGAGCGAGCGCGCCGCACGGAGATCGCTGCGTCCCAAATCCTCGATCTCCTCCGCGATATGTTCGAGGTCGAGCTCGTTTCCGGCGGGCGGAAGCCGACGCAGCAGCGCCGCCTGCTGTTGGGTCCAGGCGTAGAAGTCTTCGTCGTAGAGTGTGTCGGGCGTCACGGTTCCGAATTTAACGCAACCTCGATCGGGTGGAAAGTCCGCGCCGAACGAATCCGGAACTGGTACACTGCCGACGGCAAGGAGGAAATCTTGGCCATGGCTCTCGTCGGCTCGATATCGCAGCAGATCTGGGACATGAAGTATCGCCTGAGGGGTCCCTTCGGGCGAGGTGGTCGACAAGACGATCGAGGATACCTGGCGGCGGGTGGCGACGGCGCTCGCCGCGCCCGAACGCGACCCCGCGCTGTGGGCCGAGCGATTCTACGCGGCGATGACCGATTTCAAATTCCTGCCCGCCGGGCGCGTCGTCGCCGGCGCCGGCAGCGCCCGCTCGGTGACGCTGTTCAACTGCTTTGTCATGGGCACGATCCCGGACGATATGGGCGGGATCTTTGCGCATCTGCGCGAAGCCGCGCTGACGATGCAGCAGGGCGGCGGCATCGGCTACGATTTCTCGACCCTGCGGCCACGCGGCGCGCCGGTCAAGGGCGTGGGCGCGGACGCTTCGGGGCCGCTCTCCTTCATGGATGTGTGGGACGCGATGTGCCGCACGATCATGAGCGCCGGCTACCGGCGCGGCGCGATGATGGCGACCCTGCGCTGCGACCATCCCGACATCGAGGCCTTCATCGAGGCAAAGCGCGAGCCGGGCCGGCTGCGTATGTTCAACCTTTCGGTGCTGGTGACCGACGCCTTCATGAAGGCCGTCGAGGAAAACGCCCCCTGGGAGCTGTCCTTCGGCGGCCCTGACGGCGCCAAGACCACGTGGAAGGTGCTGCCGGCCCGCGAGCTGTGGGACAAGATCATGCGCGCGACCTACGCCTATGCCGAGCCGGGCGTCATCTTCATCGACCGCATCAACCGGCGGAACAACCTCTACTACTGCGAAGAGATAACCGCGACCAACCCGTGCGGCGAGCAGCCGCTGCCGCCTTATGGCGCGTGCCTGCTGGGCTCGATCAATTTGGCGAGCCTAGTCGAGCATCCGTTCTCCCCCGAAGCGCAGCTCGACCTCGACCGGCTCCGCCGGCTGGTGCCGGATTGCGTCCGCATGATGGACAATGTCGTCGACATCTCGCAGTTTCCGCTGCCCCAGCAACAGGAGGAGGCGCGCCAGAAGCGCCGCATCGGTCTCGGGGTCACCGGGCTCGCCGATGCGCTGATCCTCTGCGGGCTGCGCTACGGCTCAGCAGCGGCGGTTGCGGCGACCGAAAGCTGGCTCGGCACGATCCAGCGCGAGGCGTACCTCGCCTCGACTGCTCTCGCGGCCGAGAAGGGCGCGTTTCCGCTCTTCGATCGCGAGCGGTATCTGGCCGGCGAGACGGTGAAGGGCTTGGACGAGGAGGTGCGCGCGCAAATCGCCCAGCACGGCATCCGCAATGCGCTGCTCACCTCGGTTGCGCCGACCGGCACGATTTCGCTGTTCGCCGACAATGTCTCCTCGGGGATCGAGCCGGTCTTCAGCTTCCGCCACACGCGCAATGTGCTGATGCCCGACGGCACCCGCCGCGAGGAGGAGGTGACCGATTACGCCTACCGGCTGTTCCGCCGATTGAAGGGCGAGTTCGCGCCGCTGCCGGACTATTTCATCGACGCGCAGGCGCTGACCCCCGAAGATCACGTCGTCATGCAGGCGGCGGTGCAGAAGCACATCGACAGCTCGATCTCGAAGACTATCAACGTCCCGGCCGAGATCCCGTTCGAGCGGTTCAAGGATGTCTATCTGCAGGCCTACGCCCTGGGCTGCAAAGGCTGCACGACCTATCGGCCGAACGAGGTCACCGGGGCGGTGCTCGCCGCCAGGCCCGAGACAGGGCCGGCGGCAGCCGGGCGAGAGGCTGCGCGGCAACCCGAGCTGCCTCTTCCGCCTCCCGCGCCACCTGCCTCACCGAAGCCTGCCGATATTTTCGAGGCCGGCGGCGTCGTCTACATGACGCAGCCCTTGAGTAGGCCCGAGGCGCTGCCCGGGCAGACCTACAAGGTCCGCTGGCCGGACAGCGAGCACGCGCTCTACATCACGTTGAACGATATCGTTCAGGATGGCCGTCGCCGGCCCTTCGAGGTGTTCATCAACTCGAAGAACATGGAGCACTACGCCTGGACCGTCGCGCTGACGCGAATGATCAGCGCGGTGTTCCGCCGCGGCGGCGACGTCTCGTTTGTCGTCGAGGAGATGAAGGCGGTGTTCGACCCGCGCGGCGGCGCATGGATGGAGGGCAAATACGTGCCCTCGCTGCTGGCCGCGATCGGCGATGTCATCGAGCGACACATGATCGCGATCGGCTTTCTGCCGGCGCGCGGTCAGAGAGCGGCAATCGGCGGAAGGCCGGGGGGCCGAGCGGTCGACCGTAGGCGCCGGCAATGCGCTGATCTCGGACCAGAGATCCCTCGCGACCCGCATGGCGCAGTGCCCAAAATGCGGGGAGGCCGCGCTGATCCGCATTGAGGGCTGCGACCAATGCACGAGCTGCGACTATTCGAAATGCTGGTAGAGCCCACAGAGAAGCAGTGGCAATGATGCGATTTTCCGATGATGCCTGGCACCGCACCGAATCCTTGCGCGAGGCAATTCATCGGCTGCCGTTCAACACCGATCTCTCGGCCGGTTCGCTCAGTCGCGAGCGCTTTCAGACCTACATCCTCCAAGACGCGATCTATCTCGGCCAGTTCTCGCGCGCTCTAGCGATCTCGGCGGCCAAAGCCCCGGATACGGCGACGATGCAGTCCTTTGCGCAATCCGCACTGGGAGCCATCGCCGTCGAGCAGGCGCTGCACGGCCGGTATTTGAGGGATTTTGGCGTGGACCCAGCAGGCATTGCCGATGCCGAGCCGTCGCCGGACTGCCTCGCCTACACCAGTTATCTTGATCGCAGCGGCCTATCATGATCCTTGGGAAGTGTTGGTCGCTGCCTTATTGCCCTGCTTTTGGATTTATTGGGATGTCGGGTGCGCGATCGCTCGGACTGCGGCGCCGCAGAACCCGTATAAGGCGTGGATCGACACCTATGCCGACGAGCGCTTTGGCGAGGCAGTACGGACGGTCATCGCCATAACCGATCGTGCGGCCGACGCCGCGACCCCGGCAACCCGCGCCAAGATGCTGGCGGCCTTTATTCGCGCCTGCCAGTATGAATGGCTGTTCTGGGACGGCGCCTACCAGCGTCGCGGCTGGCCGCAATTCGGCTGAAGCCGCGCCGTCGGCATGAGGGGAGATGTACATGATGGCCGAAGAGACGCGCTTACCGGCGGATATCGACGCGCAACCACTGGTGCAGGCTGCGGCCGCGCTGCAGCCGGTGCTCCGCGGCTACCGTGAGGAGATCGAGCGCGAGCAGCGCCTGCCGAAAGCGCTGGTCGAGCAGTTGCGCGCCGCCGGCTTCTACCGGATGGTGATCCCGCGCGAGCTGGGCGGCCTGCAGCTCGACCCGCTGACCTACCTGCGGGTCGTGGAGCTGCTGGCCGAGGGCGCCGGCTCGGTCGGCTGGAACCTTGGCAACGGCGGCGTCGGCCAGCTGGTCACGCTCGGATTGCCGGACGACGGCGTCCACGAAATCTACGGGAAGCGGGCCGACACCATCATCGCCGGCACCGCGGTGCCGGGCGGCGGGCAGGCGACGCCGGTGGCGGGCGGCTACCGCGTCAGCGGCCGCTGGCAGTTCGGCACCGGCTGTCAGGAAGCCAGCTGGATGCTGGGGAGCTTCCAGGTGATCGGCGATGACGGCCAGCCGCGCCGCCACCCGGATGGCGGCTCGCTGTACTGGCGCGGCGTGTTCGCGCGCTCGGAAGCGGAGATCGTGCCGGGGAGCTGGGACGTGACGGGCTTGCGCGGCACCGGCAGCTTCGACTGGACGGTCGAGGACGTCTTCCTGCCGGAGCGGCGGACGATGCCGCAAATCGGCATCCCCCTCGAGAACCAATGGTCGCGCTGGCCCGGTCTCACTTATCAGCTGCCGGTGCAGTGCTGGGTCGGGCCGCACCACAGCGCCGTCATCACCGGCATCGCGCGGGCGGGCATCAATGCGCTGATCGAGCTGGCGGGCGGCAAGCAGCCGCGCGGCCGCCCCGTCGGGTTGCTCTGCGACAACCCGCAGGTGCAGGACGCGGTCGGGCGGGCCGATGCGATCCTCAACGCCGGCCGCGCCTACCGCAGCGCGATGATCACCGAGCTGTGGAATACGCTCGCTTCCGGCAAGGAGACCACCCTCGAGCAGCGCGCCCGCTGCCGGCTTGGCCTCCACCTACGCCGCCGACAGCGCGCGCGAGGCGATGGATCTGATGTACCGGCACGGCGGCAGCACCTCGTTCAAGCGCGAGAGCCGCCTCGCCGAATGCTGGCGCGACCTGCACACCGTCGGCCAGACCGTCACCCTCGCACCCGAATGGTACCCGATCGGCGGCCGCGTATATCTGGGGCTCGACCCGGGCCCGCGCCTGCGCTAGCTCGCCGCAACGGCATGGCCGCCAGGCACCCTCTGTGAAGCGGGCGGCCTAGCAGACGCCCTTTATTTTGGTGTTCGTAACCTGACCGCCTTTGAGCACCAGCGCGATCCGCTCGGGGTTCTGCAGGATCGTCACGTCGGCGAGCGGATCCCCGGCAACGACGGTCAGATCGGCGAGCTTACCTTTTTCGACCGTCCCGAATTCATGTTCGCGGCCGAGGCACTCGGCGGCCCATCCGGTTGCCGCCTGCAATGCCTGGAGCGGGGTCAGGCCGGCCCTGACGAGGCACTCGATTTCGACCGCGTTCTGCGGATGACCGTGGCCGCCGGCGTCGGTTCCGGCGGCGATCTTGACCCCGGCGGCAAACGCCCGGCGCAGGCTCTCGACATGGTGCTCCCGCAGATGGTGTGCCCGTTCGCGGACATGCGGCAGCGGCGATTTGCGGTGGAAGTCGTAGACCGCAAAGGTCGGCACGAAGAAGATGCCGCGCTCGGCCATCGCGTCGAGCAGCTCGGGCTCCTCGTCGAGGTAGCAGCCGTGCTCGATCGAATCGACGCCGGCCTCGATCGCGATGCGCAAGCCGCGGCCGCCGAGCGCGTGACACATGACGCGGCGGTCGAGCGCGTGCGCCTCCTCGGTCAGCGCCTGCATCTCGTCGAGATTGAAGGCGCCGTCCCGCGGCCCATGCTCGGGCCGCGAGCTGGCGCCGCCGGTGGTCGCGCATTTGATGACGTCCGCACCGGCCCGCACGACGTGCCTTACTACCGGGCGGACATCCGCGAGGCTCTTGATGACCCCGTCGGGCAGCAACGGGTCGTGCGGCACGCAGCAGGAAAACCCGGACGGGCTGACGCGGTCGCCGATCCCGCCGATCGGCGAGATGATGCACAAGGAGACGACGAGCCGCGGTCCGCAGATCAACCCTTCGTCGATCGCCCGCTTGAACCCGGCGTCGAGACCGGCGGCGTCGCGCACCGCGGTGTATCCCATCGCCAAGGTCTGCTCCAGCACCTTGGCGGTGCGCAAGGTTCGGGTGCTCTGCGGCTCGTCGATACCCCAGCGCCGCGCCAGATCATAACCGTGCATCGCCAAATGATCGTGGCAGTCGATCAGGCCGGGCAGGATGGTCATGCCGGAGACATCGATGATCTCGGCATCATGCGGCCACTCGGCGGCGGGTTTGGTGGTGACAGCCTCGATACGCTGATCGCGGATCACGACCGTCGCGCCAGGCTGCGGCGCGGCGCCGGTCCCGTCGATCAGCCTTCCGCCTTTCAGCACCTTCATCTCAGCGCTCCTCCCTTACACTCTCGACGATCCCAAATCGCGAGCCCGTTCACAATCGAGAACGTAACGGAAACATGAGGAAGGCTGGCGGCGGAACTCTCCGGCGTGGCGATCCGTCTGCGCAATCCAATATCGGGGCTATCGAACTCGAGACTGCTAAAGAGAATGGAGAGGGCCATGAGGACAAACCAGACAGTATTCAGCCGCTTTGGGCAGATCGGAAAAGGTGCGGCGCTGGCGGGTGCAATCGCCGCGCTTTCTTTGGCGACGCCGACGCCGGCGCATGCCGGCAACGGCGTCGGAGCGGCGATCGGGCTGGGCGTCCTCGGCGGCGTGATCGCGGGCGCGGCGATCGCCAACTCGACCCCGCCGGCCTACGCCTACGGACCCGCGCCGGGCTATTATTACCCGCCGCCCTACCCGAGCTATTACGGCCCATCCCCCACCGATTACTATCCGGCATCGCAGCCCTATTATTACGGCTGGAACCCCTACCGATAGAAATTCGGCGAATACCGCGACAGGGACGACATGCCCGGCCTCCACCAGGAGGCCGGGCATCGCGTTTACCCTCACCCGCCTCGCTGCGCTCGGCACCCTCTCCCGCGGTGCAGGAGAGGGGCTAGAACGCAATCAGCTCAAAGCTCCTCTCCCGCGTCGCGGGAGAGGGGGGACCAAGCCCCCTCCGATCCCCTCCCCCGCAAGCGGGGGAGGGTTAGGGTGGGTGGATTGGTGGGTGAGGGCGCTACGGCTGGCTTGCCTCACCACTTGTTTCTGAGCTCGCGCAATCGGAGAAATACCGTCTTCGGGTCCGGATTGTCGGGCAGGTCCGGAAAGGCTTCACGCAGCCGCCTGATCACCGACGGGCTGGTCAGCCGGAAGAACGTGTTGATCTCCCGCTCCAATGCCAGAGTAGTGACCAGCGCCTTCCCGGGGTCCTGTTTTTCCATTGCCGGCAGCATTGACTTGGCCTTGGCATTGTCCGGCTCGCGGTCCAATGTGAAGGCGAGGTTGCGCGCGATATAGTCGTGCCCCGGGTAGATCAGCGTATCTTCCGGAATCTTGGCGAGCTGTCCGACAAAGCTGTTGTAGAGCTCGTTCGGATGACCGCCATTGTGGCAATTGCCGGCGCCGGCATTGAACAACGTGTCGCCGCAAAACAGTGCCGGCGTGTCGGTGTGCGACCTCACACAGATATGGCTCATCGTGTGGCCCGGCGTGTCCAGGCATTCGAGCTCGACGGTCTTGCCGACCTTGATCAAATCGCCGGCGCGCAATCCGCGGCTCATCTCCGGGATCTTGTCCTTGGCATTGGCGTGCGCCAATACCGGCGCCTTGGTCGCCGCGATCATCTGCTGATTGCCGCCGGTATGGTCGCGGTGCTCGTGCGTGTTGAGGATCTGGGTGATGTTCCAGCCCTTCGCCTTGGCCGGCGGCGAGGCATTTCTCGTGGTCCAGCGGATCGACCGCCAATGCCTCGCCGGTCTCGGCGCAGGCGATCAGATAATTGAAATTGCGGCCGGAATTAGCGGTCCAGATCTGTTCGACGATCATCGCTCGCAGCTCCTTCCAACTCTTCGGAAGGCAAGAACTAGTCTCGGCCGGGAGGACGAGTCAAACCGCGCAGCCCAATTGTAGCGCCGCGCCGCCGTATCTTCGCGGCGCGCCGCCTGGTCTTCCTCCAATTGCCGCAATCGGCCTTCGAAATCGCTCGCGTCGATCGCCCGCAGAAAGGTTTCGATCATCTGGGACAGCGTAAACCCCTCGCCGGGGTAATGGCGCCGCGCCCGACCGCGCCGCTGACCACTTTTATCGCGGCCAAGATGTCGTCTGCGCCGCGGATCGGCGGCAGAGCGAGCTCGACCGCCCGCTCGCGGCGCGGCGCGACGGTGCGGTCGAGACAGAGCCGCAACGCCGCCTGATCGCCGGCCAGCGCCAATTCGACCGCCTTCCGAGTCAGCGCCGTGGCTTCGCCATCGAGCAACATCTCGGCCGCGCCGGGTCGCCCGGTTCGAGGAGCCACGCGGCCGGCCGGCAGGATTGCCGGACTGGCCCTTCGGAAACGGCCGCCCCCGGCCTCTCCTAACTGTTTCTGCTGTTTTTTGCAGCGAAATATCAGTCATCGCTCTATCTCGTTCGCTCCCTGGGCGCCGGTCATCGGCGCTTCCCTGAGCGACATGAGACACCAACATTATGGCAATTTTAGTGTTGCTTATTTCGGAACAGAGTGCACGAACGGGATGCGCGCAGCTCGCACCATCTTTTTGCGCCCGGCGGGTTCACCGTGTTAAACTTCGAGCGTCGGAGCCGTTCCAAAATCAAGGATTTCGGAACGCTCGTCCTGTAGCCGGTCCGGTTGTATCCGACCGGTGCGATCCGACCGACGCCGAGCCCGAAGGGCGGCCAGATCGGTTGTCCATCTGGGAAATGTCGGCTAAGAGCTATACGAAGACGCGGCTTTCAACGATCCAGGAAACGGGAGGACAATCTATGCGGGCGATGAGAGCAAGAGGATTCAACGGTTATGAAGATCTGAAGCTGGTTGATCTTCCGAAACCAGATGTTTCGGATGGCAAGGTGCTTGTGCGGATGACTGCCGCGGGCGTGACGCCTCTGGACCACACTATCTTGTCTGGCCAATATCACGGAGCGAAGGCGCCACTGGTTCTGGGGAACGAAGGAGCGGGCGTCGTAGAGGAAGGAGGCGGACCGGAGTTTCCGGCCGGTTCGCGGGTGATGTTCACCGGACCTTATGGTGTTTCAGAAGATGGGACCTACAGCGAATGGCTTGCTGTACGAAAGCAGCACCTTTGCCTGATACCTGAGGGTATCGATGACGTGAACGCCGCAGGGATTCCAGTCGCGTATCTTACGGCGCAGATGACCCTCAGCCTCGCTGGTTTCCAGGCGGGCAAAACTGTGCTGGCGCCTGCAATCGGAGGATCGGTCGGCAACGCAGTAACGCAATTGGCGCGCGCCTTGGGTGCGAAGCACGCGATCTCAAGCACCACGAGTCACTCAAAGGCTATGGAGGCGAAGGCGCTCGGATTCAATGAGGTCATCGATGGCTCTTCCGAGACTTTAAGCGATGGAGTGCGCCGTATCACGGACGAGAACGGCGTGGATATCGTGATCGATGCCATTGGAGGCGAAATCTTCAGCGAGGCGCTGGCAACGCTTGCGCCCGGCGGCATCCTCATCACGCTTGGCTATTCAGCAGGCCGCAAAACGACCATCGATGTCACCGATGTGATCTGGAAGAGCGCCACGATCAAAGGCTTCCTGCTGTTCGCTCAGCCGCCCGCGGCTTGGGAGGAAGCGTGGAAGACCATCGTCCGACTGCTTCAATCCGGCGGGATCAAGCCAATCGTGGCTAAGACCTTCCCGCTGGCCGAGGCGGCGGACGCTCTGCGCTACCTTATCGAGGATCGCCCGTTCGGCAGAGTCGTCCTCACTATTTGACGGTTTTGATAGCCTTCTCCGCCGTGAAGGCAAAAGCCTATAAGCCATGCACTACGGCTCGCGCCTTAGCCTCTCCGTGCAAATGTCAAGACTTTCGACAACGGAGACGGGCTTCTGCTTTCTACCCAACTCGGTCATTCAGGGTCCGCCCTTGGAACGGCTCTTCATGCCCAAAACCAGACCTCCGCAATCACCGCGAAGATTAGCGAGTCGGCTGGCATACCGGCTTCCTGATCCAGAACGGTCTAGTGGCGCTGCCGGTCACAGCTTCAAATCGGGTCACGGTGTTGAGGACGCGTTGGCGTTTCTCTCTTCGGCACCGCGTTCAAGAGCGCGATTGTCGGAAGTGCGCGGTATCCGGAGGTAGGCCCAGCCAAGGGTGCATTAACTCCCCCAGCCGGACGAAGTCGGTGCTGGGAAATTCGGGTCGGCGAAACAACCGACAGCGATGCCGCCACAACGGCCGTTCGGCCTTGGTCGCGGGAACGGCTCTTCATGCCCCTAACCGGACCTTGCTGGCAGAACGAACCTGCGATTGGTTCGAGCCGATCGGCGCGGACGGCTTACCCTTACGCTGGGATCGTTCAACTGGCAAAAATCAACCGGTGATCGATGTCCCCGAATTGTGTGGCGTGCCGATCGGATATCATTGGCCGGCCCGCAGGCCAATGATCCGATCTGCGAATTGGGTCGCGAATTCCACCTGGTGGAGACTGACGAGCACCGCGATCATGCGCTCTCGCGCAATGTCTCGAAGAATGGACAGGACACTCTTGGCGGACTCTGGGTCAAGACTGGCTACCGGTTCGTCGGCCAGAACAAATCGGCTCTGCTGAGCGAGCGCTCGCGCGATCGCTACGCGCTGTTGCTGGCCGCCAGACAAGCTATCGGCGCGTTGCAGCGCGTATGACAGCATGCCGACGCGATCGAGCGCAGCGAGTGCCAGTTGCCGATCTCTATGCGGGAACCGACGCATCATTACGCGCCAGGTCGACACGTCGCCGAGGCGGCCCGCGAGGATGTTATCGAGCGCGCTCAGTCTCCGGATCAGGTTGAATTGCTGGAAGATTAGCCCGATCTCGCTGCGGGCTAAGGCCAGTTGGCGACCATCGAGCGACTGCATGGCATGCTCACCGAGGAAAATCTGACCGTTATCGGACAAGGCAAGGCGCGTAAGGCATCGAAAAAGCGTGGTTTTCCCAGCACCGCTCGCACCGAGTATCGCGACCACCTCACCCGCAGCCACATTAAAAGACACATCGTCGAGGACAATGCGGTCGCCGAACCGCTTCCTGAGCCCGACGATGCGGATCGCTGGTTTGCCTGGCATCGTCAAATCGATCATACCAGCTTCCGTCGCAGCCAGGCGCTGAATTGATCGATCAGTGTCACCATTGCCAGTATGATCAGGATGATCGTGAACAGGCGCGCAAAGTCCAAAAGATCGACGCTGTTCTTCAGCTCCTGCCCGATACCGCCGGCGCCGACGAGTCCGAGGACCGTTGAGGAGCGTATATTGAACTCCCAGACATAGAGAACGATCGAGGTCAGATTGGGCAAGACGTCTGGCAGCAACGCATAGCTGATGACCTTGAGGCGGTTGGCGCCGGTCAGCGCCGCCGCTTCCAACGGCCCAGGCTCGACTGCCTCGATCGCTTCCGACCACAGCTTGGCGATACTGCCGGCCGAATGCAGACCGACGCCAAGCACTCCGGCGAAGGGCCCAAGTCCGACCGCCGTGACGAAGAGCAGAGCAAAGATGAAAGAGTCGATCCCCCGCAGGATGTTGAGGAACCACCGAAAGGGCGTGTAGAGAAGCGGGCTCGGCGTGATGTTTTGCGCGGCAAGGATGCAGCACGGCGCCGCGATCACCATGCCGATAGTGGTGCCGACGATCGCCATCGCCACCGTTTCGATCGCCCGCTCGCTGAGAATATCGAGCTCTCGAAGGTCCGGTGGCCAGGCTTTGGCCGCCCAGTGCGCGAGCCGTGGTAGCCCGCCCCACAGCCGGGCAACGTCGAAATCGACGAAGTACAGTGACAGCCCATAGACCAGCATAAGGAGCGACAGCGTCGCTACAAATTGGATCGGCGCCACCGCGATCCAGGAGCGCCCCGGATCGAGATAGAGGGTCTCAGCCTTGTCCTCGATCACGGGCTGGCCTGTCGTTACTTCGCACTCTTCAAAGCACCAACCGCCAGCCCGGCACCCCGGATAAGTTTGTAGTTCGTATCGCTGGACGCCATGAAGCCCGTGTAGTGCTTGGGCAAAATCTTTTTGGCCTGGTCGTCTGTGACCGCGATCAGAATCGCTCGAATCTTTTCGGCGATGGCGGGATCGAGCCCAGCGCGAACGGCGATCGCATCATTGGGCAGATCGTCGGAGGTCCAGACGATCTTGGTGGCCGTCGGCGAAATCGCCCCATTTTCGATCATCGCCGTGCGGTTTCGATCGAAGTCGGTCGCGAGATCCGATTGTCCGTTCGCCACCGCATCTCGTTTGCGGGATGGGTCGAGCCCTCGTGATATTGGAAGTAGGTTTTCGGATCGATCCCCTGAGACTTGAACCAGAACGTCGGAATGAGCCAGCCCGAAGTGGAGCCGACATCGGCAAACGACATGCGAAGCCCCTTGCCGTCATCGGGCCATTTCTTGATCTCGAGATCCGGCCGGGCAATGACGATCCATGATAGACCGGCTTTCCGTCGTACTTTGCCGTCGCGATCACGTCGCCGGCGCCTTGATTGTGCGCGATGACGTAGCCCCAAGGTCCCATCCAGGCGACGTCGACTTGCCCGCTGCTCAGCGCCACGGCAATGCCTCCCAGCGGTCGTCGCCTCAAGGGTATAATCGACCCCGAGCTTCTCAGCGAGAAACTTGAAAACGGATCGTAGGTCTTTTTGGTTTCGGTCGGGGTCGGTTGCAGCGGTCCGACCGCGAACCGGAGCTTGTCAGCCGCGAATGCGGAATTTCGAGCCCTGGCGCGAAGAGCACCAGGAGCGCGAGGGCAGATATCGCCGGAACGGCATTTCGCCGCCAACAGCGGATGACCTCGTTCAGGTCCAAGGTGAATAGGCGGTTCGACGGTAAAATCATGTCGCCTCCGATAAACCCTGTGATGCGAGGCTCGGTAAGGATGCCACCGGCGATATCGATAGCAGAACCATGTGACGATCTGCGATCAAATCCTTCGTTGACAAAATCGGCATGTCCCCCGTCGGCGAGTTGCGGAGATACGCTCGAACATGCGCTGCGCCCCCTCAGGGCGCGAATGTTCAACAGACGGTCACTTCGGTCGAACCCGAAAGCTCCCTCCGCTCGGTTACCGCAAAGTCCGGTTACGGCGCGACCTAGCCGTTCGCCACGGGATTGGCGAAGGTCGGCAATCCACCCACGTTGGACGGTGCATCAGTCAAACTTTCGCAAATTTCGCCCCCACAAGCCGCCTCAATCGATTACGGCTTGCGTAAGATATGACCCGAACTCATCCACAAAACAGCCCATTCGGCTATGCCCGCGACAGCACCTGCCCGCGACTCTCGTCGCGCAATTGCAGAGCTACGCCGCGCGGGATGCTCGAAGATTTACCGCCGTGTCTCGCCAGGGATGCTGAATCGGCACGCGCCCCGCGTCGGGTAAACTGTCGCCGCAATCCGAAAATTTCTAATGAATATGAACACCAAATCAGGACAATCAGAAGACCTCGCGAGGCTTTACCGCCGTGCTTTCGCCGAGTACGGCGCCCGGGCTCTATGGAACAAGCGCGAGCTCGCGACGGCCGACGCCGGCGGATGCTCTGGTCGTCGCGCGCGCCTTGCGGATGGAGGGCAACCGCGAAGCCCGGCGGCTGGCGGAACAGATTGAGCGGGCCTGCCCTGCCACTCTCTAGGATGCAAACCGACATTCTCCGTCTGCTTGCCGCGCACTGCGACCCGGAAAGCTATGTCGCCCGGCCCGGGCCCTGAGCCGGGACGCGCCGCGCATCTCCGGCGGCGTGGACGTGTTTCACCACCGCGAGGCGGTATTGCAGGCGCCGCCGACGATTTGTGCCAATCCGCACCACCCTCACCCACCAAGCCCGTCGGGCTTGGTCCTCCCTCTCCCGCGGTGCGGGAGAGGGGCTTTTCGGTAAGTCCGTCGTAGCCCCTCTCCCGCATTGCGGGAGAGGGTGGCGACCCCCGGATCTTAGTCCGGGGGGAGGCGGGTGAGGGCTACTCGGCGGCGGCGCGGACCGGGGCTTTGCCGAGCACTTCGGCGGCGGCGTCGGCGACCGGGGTGCCTTCGAAGAAGTCGGGGTTTTGCGTGCCGAAGAGGCGCACCGCGTTGGCGAAGGTGAAGTCGCGGAAGTCGTCGCGGGTGATCAGCTCGTCCTCGACCAATTCCCAGGCTTCGGGCAGGACCATTCGCATGTCGGGGATGTCGAAATGGCCGACATCCGAGCTGAAGATCGCGTTGATCCGGGCGCCGAACGGGTTGAGCTTGCTGAACGCGACGGCGTTCATCCGGTCGTCCGGCTCGCAGCCGAAGAAGAACGGCTTCGCGTAGAGCTCGATCCAGTCCTCCTTCTTGGTGATCTGGCAGGCGGCGTAATCGTCGTGCACCGGGACCCCGCCATCGAGCTCGTCATCGCCCGGGTTTGGCCAGCCATCGCGGCGACGCAGTTCGTCGCCGATGTCCTTGTACCCGTATTTCTCGACCAGCTGCGCCAGCAACGGGCGGTCGAGCTTTTTCGGGTCCATGTATTCGAGGCCGTCCTTGCCGCGCCGCTCCCAGTGCTCGATCAGGTCGGCGAAGAGTTGGCAGGCCCAGCCGGAACCGCCTTCGAGGAAACCAAAGCGCAGATCGGGGAACCGCCGCGTCACGCCGCCGAGGAAAATGGCCTTGGCTACCGCATGGCCGGCGGCGGCGAAATGGCCGATGTGGTTGAACGTGAAATTGCTCGGCCCATTGCGCAGGCCGAGACCGCGGCCGCCGGTGTGGAAGGTCGGCGCGATCTTCAGCTCCAGGCATTTGCGCCAGACCGGATCGTAATCGTAGTCGCTGTCGATGCCGAGCTGGTCGAAATGCACCGCGAATTTGGCGACGTCGGGCTCGAGCCCCTGGGCGGCCGGCAAGGTGCGTTTGATGCCGCTGCCGAACATGCCGACTTTGGAGCCAAGCTGCCGGGTGACGAATTCGAGCTCGTCGATCGCCTCCTCCGGGGTGTGCATCGGGATCACCGCCGCCGGGGTCAGGCGGTCGCTGAGATCGCGGAAGTAATCGGCCGTGACAATGTTGAAGCCGCGGATTACGGCGCGCCGGGTCTCGTCGTCGTCGATGCGCGCGATGCCCAGCCCCGCGGTCGGATAGATGATGCCGAAATCGATCCCCAGCTCATCGAGCCGGTCGTACAGCATCCGCGGCATCATCGCGGTGGCGCGGTCGCGGGTGTTGGTCGATTGCCGCCCCCAATAGCCTTCCATCGCGATGCCGCGGCGCCGCCGCTCTTCGATCGACAGGGACAGCGCGTCGGGGATGCGGCGCATGTGCCTGAGCAACCCGTCCGCCGCCTTGTCGCCGGCCGCCTTGCGCACCTTCTCGGCGAATACCGGCCCGTATTCGATCCAATGGCCGTCGCCGTCGATGACGGGGTGGGTGAGCCCGGAACGGACCTTCTCGGGGTGCCACTCTTTGCGTGCGCTCATCTTCTCTCCTTCGCGAAGTGTTGGGCGTATTGTGCTGCCATTCCCGGCCGAGTGCCAAGCAAGGATTTCCTGGTGCGGAGGAGCCATGCGCCTCGGGACTAGCGGATCAGACGCCGAGACCGAAGCGGCGGCCGAGGAAATCGAGTACGTCGCCGGTGCAGCGGTCAGGGAAGGCGTCGCAGATGTTGTGCGGGGCGCCTTCATCGACGCGCATCTGGGCATCCCTGACATGCCGTCGAAACGGCTCGTAATTCGCAGTCGAGCCGATCGGCTCCGCGCCCGGCACGACGACCAGAGTCGGGCAATGAATGCGGTGCAGCTGGTCGCTCCAGTCGTAGCTCGCCATCAGCAATACGAATTTGGCGATATAGGCGGGATCATTCTTGGCGGCCTCGTCGAGGAACCACTCGACAAGACCGGGGTCGACTTGGTCGAGCGGCAATCGGTCGGCGATCGTCTCGGCGAGAAAGGCGCGCATGCCTTTCGCCTGGATCTGCGGGATCCAGCTCGGCGCCTGGCTGTGTTTGAGCCCCGGCGTGGAGCCGAACAGCATCAGGCTGCGCACCCGGTCGCCATGGTTCATCGCCAATTGCTGGCCGAGATAGCCGCCCGCCGAATTGCCGACGATATGGGCATTGGCGCAGCCCAGATGGTCCATCAGCTCGATGACGTCCCGCACCAGCCGGTCGAGGGCAAGCTCGCGGTCGGCGGGCGGGATCTGCGAGCTGCCATGGCCGCGCAGATCCATCCGCACGACCCGGTAATGCCGGCTGAGGGGCGGGACCCAGGCATAATAGCGGCGCGCACTGCCCATTGCGGCGTGCAACAGGAGCAGAACCGGCGCCTCTTTCCACGGGTCGGTGAAGTCGTCGATGTAATAGCCGAGCCTGATACCGTCGCTCGCGGTAAAGCTGTCCACGCCGGACCTCGCCGTCCTAGCCTCGCCGCCGGCGATCATCTACAACTCTCATGGGTCGAGGCAACCTGTGCCGTTCGGATAGTCTTAGTCTTGTGGCACTCGGGCGGATTGGCGAAAATATGCGTTGAAATCGAATGGGAGGTGTTTATGCGTAGGGTTGGACCGCACTCGTTCACCGAGGTCTATTTCGCCGGCTGCAATCCGAGCTTTGTCGAGACCACGGACGGCTATGTGATGATCAACTCGCCGCAGCAGCCGATCGATGCGGTGCGCTGGCGCGAGCGCATGGAGGACAAGGCGCCGATCCGCTATCTGATCAACACCGAGCCGCACGGCGACCACATCTCGGGCAACGCCTATTTCCCGAACATCAAGGTCGTCGGGCAGGTCAAGTTGCAGGAGTGCTTCGAACGCTATCTCTATGCTTTCGGCTCGCTCGAGGAGAAACGCGAGCGCTTCAAGGAGACCGACCCCGACAGCGTCTTCCTGATCGGGCATCCGGACTACCCGGCGGCGAACCCGCCGACCCTGACCTTTACCGACGCGCTGACCCTCAACGTCGGCAATCATACCTTCAACATCATCCATATGCCGGGCCACACGGCGCCGCAGACTTCGGTCCATGTGCCGGAGGAAGGGGTCGTGTTCACCGGCGACAACGTCTTCCATAAATGCCGCAGCTGGCTGCAGGAATGCGACCCGTGGGAGTGGCTCGAAGCGTTGCAGAGCATCGAGGCGCTCGATGTCGAGACGATCATCCCCGGGCATGGCGAGCCCTGCACGAAGGCTTATCTCAAGGAGCAGGGCCAGATCGTCGAAAACTGGATCGGATATATCGAACGGTTTGTCGACCGCGGTCTCGGCCCCGACGAGATCCTGAAGGAGCCGCTCGAGGTCACCAAACAGGACCCCTACCCGATCGGCCAGCGTCTCTTCATCCATGACGAAAGGCTGACCGGGATGATCGTGCGCAACCTCCACCAGCGCATCCTGGACAAGAAGCAGCAGGCCGGCCGACTTTAAAAATTACAGCGGAGGCGGCAAAATCATTCAGGTGAGGTGCGCGATGGCGCAGCAGAAATGGACGATGCGCGGCGAGTACATGGAGAGCTGCAACTGCGATTACCTGTGCCCGTGCATCTACACGAACCCGCAGGCGCCGGTGACGTACGACCACTGCACGGCGGGGCTGGTGTTTCGGATCGATGCCGGAAACTACGGCGGTATCACGCTCGACGGGTTGAAGTTCGCGCTGGTGATCCGCTCCGGCAAAGTCATGGCCGACGGAAATTGGATCTTCGCCGGGGTTGTCGACGACCGCGCGGACGAGGCGCAGCGTCAAGCGCTCGCCGCAATCGTCGGCGGCCAGGCGGGCGGCCCGCCCGGCTTCATCCGCGAAAACCTGGTGAGCGATTTCCGCGGCATCGCCTACAAGCCCATCGAGTTCGATCTGGATGGGCTGAAGCGTTCGACGGTGATTCCCGGCGTTTTGTCTTTCGAAATCGAGGGCGTCGCCTCGCGCAACCGCAGCGGTGAGCCCTTCTACATCGACAACACGGCGCACCCTGCGGGCCGCCGCCTCGCCTTGGCGCGCGCCAACGAGATGCATGTGCACGGCTTTGGCCTCGACCTCGATCTCGTGGGGAAGGGGAACAACGGCCATTTCGCGCCCTTCAGCTGGGCGGCATAACCACTGACCAGCCCGCCTGCCGCCACTTCGGCGAACCGCGGCAGCCCCGTCGCGGCGCTGCTATTGCGCGATCGGGTCGTCATCTTGCTGGCTCTCGCCGGCGTGACCGCACTCTCCTGGCTTTACGTCTGGCGGCAAATGGGAGCGATGGAGGGGATGACGGACATCGCCATGCCCATCACATTCACACCCTGGACGACCAGCGACTTCGCCCTGAATATGGCGATCTGGTGGGCGATGATGCCGGGCATGATGCTGCCCAGCGCGGCACCGATGATCCTGACCTTTGCAACCATCAACAGCCACAAGCACCAGCGCGGCCAGCCTTTTGTTCCGACGATGGTGTTCATGTCGGGGTATCTGATCGCCTGGGGGCTGTTCGGTGTCTTTGCGACCTTCGCGGATTGGGGGCTCGAACGCGCTGCCCTGATTGCGCCAACGACAGGAAGGCTCGCCCCGGTATTGGGCGCCGTTGTGGTTATTGCCGCAGGCATCTACCAGCTCACCCCATTGAAATCGATCTGCCTGACGCACTGCCGCTCACCGTTGGGCTTCGTCCTCAACCATTGGCGAGATGGCGGCGCGGGGGCAATGCGGATGGGGGTGGAGCACGGGCTTTACTGTCTCGGCTGCTGCTGGTTCTTGATGGCGCTCTTGTTCGCGGCCGGCATCATGAGCCTCTTGTGGATGGCCGCGATCACCGTCTTCGTCTTTGTCGAAAAGCTGTTCCCGGCCGGACAGTGGATTGCGCGCGCCAGCGGCGTTGCGATGCTGGGCTTTGGCATCTATCTTATCTGCCAAGCTTGACCTCGACCTCGGAGGGCGCATGGCTACCAACTGGCAGCTTTCGGGCGATTATTTTGAAAACTGCAACTGCAGCGTCGTCTGTCCATGCTTGATTTCGCCGGCGCCGCCGCTGACCTCGCGGCCGACCGAGGGTGTCTGCGACGTCGCGCTGGCCTTTCACATCGACCAGGGCAGCTACGGTACGGTCGCGCTCGACGGGCTCAACCTGGCCCTGATCGCGCACACTCCAGGGCCGATGGCCGACGGCAATTGGACAATCGCCATCTACATCGACGAACGCGCCAGCGACGAGCAGGCGGCGGCTTTGGGGGTCGTCTTCGGCGGTGCGGAGGGCGGGCCGATGGCGGCCTTTGCCCCGCTGATCGCCACCAATCTCGGCGTCAAGAAAGTGCCGATCGCCTACCGGGTGACCGGCAAGACACGATCGGCCGAGATTCCGGGCGTCATGAATATGTCGGTCGAGCCGCTGCCCAGCCTGCATGAGAACGAGGAAATCTGGGCGTCGGCCGGCCATCCGATCGCGCCCGACAGGCTGGCGCTAGCGGTCGGCAGGGCAGGCAGCACCTTCACCGATCATGGAATGCGCTGGGACAATTCCGGCAAGAACGGCCATTACGCGCCGATAAGCTGGTCCAACGGATAGCGCTCGCCGAACGAGAATACGGGTACCGGGGCCGGGCTAACCCGACCGGCGCGGCAGCGTGCGGCGCTCCACCTGAAATGTGGGCTGCCTTCTCGGTTGCGGGCGCGGGGTGAAGTTGCCCGGCCTTTCGTCGTCACCCCCATCGTTGCTGGCGCCGGGCCGCGGCATCACGCGGCGCGGCGGGCGCTGGGGCACCCCGCCCGCCCGCGGCCTCTTGGCGGCTACCGGACGCTCGCTGATCCGCACATCGAGGTTGTATCCGTCGATTGCCGAGCCGTTCATCGACGCGACGGCAAGCTTTGCCGCGCGCTCGGTCGCGATGTCGACAAATCCGTAGCGCAAGCGTTTTCCGGTCGCCGGATCGCGGGCCACCGTGGCGCTCAACACGATGCCGAAAGCGTCAAAAGCCTCGGCCAATTGCTCGTCGGAAATCTCCGGCGGCAAATTCGCGACAAAGACGTTGCCGCGGAAATTTTGTGATCTCATGGCTCCCCTGTTCTGCTCCGCCTTTCTCGACGCGAGCGCCGCGGGCGCAAGGTGCAGCCGCGCGCGGCATTTCTGGAATGTAGACTTTGCACCGCTGGTTTGCAGGATCGCACCGGGTGGCCAATCGCCGCGCCACCCAAAAGGGTTATGCTTCGATTGATAACGATTGGGAGGACATCATGATCCCGCGGGAACGCAGCGCCTATTCGGCTATCGTCGACCGGCCGCCGCTGGTCTTGCCCAACCGGGCCCGGCTGGTCGTCTGGACCATCGTCAACCTCGAATTCTGGGACATCGCACGGCCGATGGCGCGGCAGGTGCTGCCGGCGCCGACCGGCCAGGTATTGCTGCCGGACGTGCCGAACTGGGCGTGGCACGAATACGGGATGCGGGTTGGCGTGTGGCGCTTTTTCGAGCTGTTCGCGCGGCTCGCGATCCGCCCGACCTTGTCGATAAATGCGCGGGTGTGCGAGGAATACGAGCGGGTCGCGCGGGCGGCGCGCGATGTCGGCTGGGAGTTCATGGGCCACGCCTGGGAGCAGGGGCCGATCCACAACGTCGAGGACCAGTTCGCGATGATCAATCAATCGCTCGGCATGATCGAGCGATTTACCGGCATGCGGCCGGTGGGTTGGCTCGGACCGGGCTTGACCGAAACCGAGGATACCCCGGACCTGCTCGCCGCGGCGGGCGTCAAATACATTGGCGACTGGGTCTATGATGACGAGCCGACCGAAATTCGCACCGCGCACGGCCCGCTCGTGACCCTGCCCTATACGGTCGAGCTCAACGACATCCCGATGATGCTCGTTCAGTACCATGAATTGGGATATTTCACGCAGCGCTGCATCGACAGCTTCGAGCGGCTCTACCGTGAAGGCGAGGAGCGCGCGAAGATCATGGCGATCGCGATCCACCCTTATATCAGCGGGCAGCCGCACCGCATGAAATACCTCGAAGCCGTCTACGACCACGTCAACCGCTTTGCCGGCGTACTCCACTGGAGCGGGGCCGAGATCCTCGACTGGTACATGGCGGCGAGGGGAGACCAGTGATGCTGCCGACCGAACGTCTCGACTTTTCGGCGATCGCGCACCGGCCAAAGCTTTCGCTGCCCGACGGGGCACGGCTCGTGGTCTGGGTCATCGTCAATGTCGAGGAATGGGACCCGGCGCAGCCGATGCCGCGGACGGTGCTGACCCCGCCGGCCGGGGGCGCGCCGATGCCCGACATCCCGAACTGGGCTTGGCACGAATACGGCAACCGAGTCGGTTTCTGGCGCATGCTCGAGGCGATCGACGACCACCGAATCCGCGCCGTGCTCGCCGTCAACGGCTCGGCGATCGAGCGCTATGAGCCGATCGCGGGCGCCGCGCTGGAGCGCGGCTGGGAATTCATCGGCCATGGCTTCACGCAAAAGAGCATGCAAAAGGTCGCCGACGAGCGCGACGACATCCGCAAGACCGCCGCGGCGATCCGCGATTTTACTGGCAGGAACCCGCGGGGCTGGCTGGGACCGGGCCTCACCGAGACCTGGGAGACGCCCGACCTCCTGGCCGAAGAGGGTTACGAATATGTCTGCGACTGGGTGCTAGACGACCAACCTGTCCTGCTGAAAACGAGGACCAAACCGATCGTCTCGATCCCGTACACGCAGGAATGCAACGATGTCGCGATGATGCTGATCCAGCATCACAAGGCCGGCGAATATTACGACCGTGCGATCGACCAGTTCGAGCAGCTCTACCGCGACGCCGCGCGCTCGGCCCGCATGATGGCGCTGGTGGTGCACCCTTACATCATGGGCGCGCCGCACCGCCTCAAATACTTCCGCGCCGCCCTCGCCCATATGCGCGCCTATCACGACGTGCTGTTCTGGACCGGCGAGGAGATCCTCGACTGGTACCGGGCGCAGCACGCGTAATCTAAACCCCTCCCCGCTGTGTGGGGGAGCGCCTATGGCGCGGCGCCGGCGGCCGGGTTGTCTTCACTTCTGCCGGGGAGGAATTTGTTCAACAGGTAGACGCCGTTACTCAGGCCCATCAGTCCCAGAAAACTGGGGGGAATTTCGGGTATCTGGAAGCTGTCGATTACGTGAATCGACACGAATACCGCGATCAGAACGGTGAAGAACGGCATCTGCAGTCGGGTCACGTCGATCTCGCCGTCCGAGGCGATCAGGTCTCGCCAGCTCGGCTCCGCAACTGCCTCTCTCGCCGCAACCGCCGCTGCCTGGTCTTCCCGCGCCGCGAGGCGCAAGCTGTGAACCGAGGGTCGCGAGACCGCTGATGCCGAGAAGTGCGAGGGTGCCTTCGGTGAGCGGAATGAGATTTCCCGAGCACCATCACATAGGCCGTCGCCGCGCCGATCACGAACATCCAGAGGACAATCTGGAATTGGGACAAGCTCGCCCGGCGACCTCGGGTCTCGATCATCTGCAGCAGGAGATTTGAGCCCTTCAGGCCGGCTGGCTTGAACCCTTTGAGAAACCGGCCGAGCAGTATGATTGCGCCAAAGGCAGCTCCCAGGGCAGCCCAGCTATTGGTGATGCCGGATCAACTCCACGATGTCGGCCAGTGCTGCATCGCCAGCATTGCCATTGGCGCGCGCCGACACCCAGACCTCTGCGACCGGAACCAGACCCAGGAATACTGCAGCACCATCGCCATTGCCGGAAATCCAGCCCAGAAGCCCG
>CAWBFS010000035.1:0-54659 GCA_963788085.1 uncultured Alphaproteobacteria bacterium | reverse complement strand
CCAAGGGGATTCGAACCCCTGTTACCGCCGTGAAAGGGCGATGTCCTAGGCCTCTAGACGATGGGGACAGCGGCCGCTCGGCCAGGGATCTAGAGCGGCAAGCGGGAAATTGCAACCGGCGCGCTCCCTGGCGGCCTAGCTTCTCGGCATCACATCGAGCCGGACCACGACGCCTTCGAGCTCCGGCCGCGGCGCCGGGTATTGGCGCATGACCAGCGGGTCGTGCCCGGGAATGATGTGATGCGGGCTTGGCGCATGAGCGCGCAATGCGTCGTAGGCGTCGAGCATGTCACCGATGTTGAACGCCGCGGTGAAAGGCCGGCAAGTCTCCATGTTCTCGTAATAATGCGTGACGTCGGAAGCCAGCACGACCCAGCCGCGGCTGGTATGGACGCGAACGAACTGCATGCCCGGCGTGTGCCCGCCGACCGGATGAAGGGTGATGCCCGGCGACAGCTCCGCGGGGCCGTCATAGAGCTTGACCCGCTGCGCAAAATTGAGCCGCACGATCCCGACCACGTCCTCGACCTCGAACGAGCGGGCGAGGAACGGGTGGCGCATGTGGCGGCCGGTCGTGTAGTGCAATTCGACCTCTTGCAGATGGAACCGTGCATTGGGGAGGCGATGAAAATTGCCGACATGGTCGTAGTGCATATGCGTCAGCACGACGTCTTTCACTGCATTGCCGTCGACGCCGACCAGCGAGAGCGCTTCGATCGGGCAGCCCAGAAACCTTCGCTTGCGTGCCGCGGCAACTTCGGCAGTAAACCCGGTGTCGATGATGACGGTATGATGCGGCGCGATTGCGACCCACACGAAATAGTCCATCGGCATCGGGCCGTCATGCGGGTCGCCGCCGATGAAATGGTCGGATCGCCGGGCGTCGCGCTCGGCATAGCGGATCGCGGATAACTCGTATTCGGGGAGATGAGTGTCCATCAGCGGCCTCGGGGAGCGATCTCGGGATTGCGAAAGCGCAACGGCGGTGCGAGCCTATGGGCTGCCGCCGCTTATAGCTGACGCGAGGAACCCCCGCCATGACCGAATCGCCCCAAGAATCCTATCTGGGCCCGTACCGCGTCGAAGCCTTCAACGCGTCGAAAGAGTCCGAGAACAAGATCCACGACGACGACGTCGCCCGGCGGTTCGGGTTCAGGGGCGGCCTCGTCCCGGGTGTTGATGTCTATGCCTATATGACCCACCTGCCGGTGCGACGCTGGGGCCGCGCCTGGCTCGAACGCGGCACTGCCGAGTGCCGCTTCCTAAAGCCGGTCTATGACGGCGACACCGCGGTCGTGACCGTTGCCGAGGTGCCGACTGGGCTGGATCTGCGGATCGAAAGTCACGGAGAGCTCTGCGTCACCGGCCGCGCCGGACTGCCTGCCGAACGGGTCGCACCTCCGCCTGCCTTCAGCGACGCGCCGTTGCCGCCTGCCCCGCCCGCCGAGCGCCCGCCAGCCGAGGAGACGACCCTCGCAATCGGCACCCGGTTCGCGATCCACCCGTTCCGCGTGACCGACGAGTATGCCGAGGAGTATCTGCGCACCGTGCGCGAGACCGCGCCGCTCTATGCCCGAGAGAACCTCGTCCATCCCGGCACCGTTCTGCATATCGGCAACTGGGCATTGCGCCACAACGTTACATTGGGACCGTGGATGCATGTCGGCAGCACGGTGCAGCACTTCGCCGCCGCCCATATCGGTGATGAATTGTCGGCCAGTGCCGTCGTCACCGCCAATTACGAGCGCAAGGGCCACCGCTTCGTCGAGCTCGACGTGCTGGTGTATGCCGGGCAGAAGACGCCGATCGCCCGCATCGGCCACATCGCGATCTACCGGCCACGCCAGCTGGCGGACGCCGCGTAAGCCAGAACGGAACAGGCGTACGCTCGGAGGTCAGGCCAGGCTCTTCTCCAGCAGGTCGAGAGCGGCGACGGAGAAGGCGCGCATGTTGTCGACCCGGCCGCTGTTGCCGGTCTCTACGGTGATCGAGCGCTCGCCATTGGGCCCGATGACGGCGATGCAGGAATGGCCGGCGGCATGACCATAGCGGCTGCCGGTCGGCCCGGCTGTCCCGGTCTCGCCGACCGACCATGTCGTGGCGAGCTTGCCGCGGATCTTGCGGGCGAAGAGCAACGCGTAAGCCTCGGTCGACGGGGTGATCCCTGTCAGCTCCTGCTCGGTGACTTCGAGCAATGCGGCCCGCGACTGGCGGGTGTAGACGACCGCGCCGCCCATGAAATAGGCCGAGGCGCCGGCGATCGCCAGCAATGCCGCCGAGATCAGCCCTGCCGTCGAGGATTCGGCGATGCTGATCGTCTCGCCGCGCGCTTTCAGCCGGGCTGCGATCCGTTCCGCTTGGGGCAACAATTCGTCGATCATGGCGGGGTTCTCCTCATGCCGGAACGGCGGCGGCCGGGTAGGGCGGCCGGTGCAGGCCGGCCGGCGATATCGTGAAGATCTCGTAGCCGGTCGCGGTGATGCCGATCGTATGCTCGAACTGCGCCGACAACGAGCGGTCCTTGGTGACCGCGGTCCAGCCGTCGCTGAGAATTTTGACCTCGTACCGGCCGGCGTTGATCATCGGCTCGACCGTGAAGAACATGCCTTCCCGCAGCGCTGGTCCATCTCCGGGCCGGCCGTAATGCAGGACCGACGGGGCGTCGTGAAAGACCCGCCCGACGCCGTGACCGCAGAAATCGCGGACCACCGAAAAACGGTGGCTCTCGGCATAGCGCTGGATCGCGTCGCCGATCGCGCCGAGGTGGACGCCGGGCCGCACCACGGCAATGCCGCGCATCATCGCCTCGTAGGTGACGTCGACCAGCCGTCTCGCCTTCAATGGGATGCGCTCGCCGACAAAAAACATCCGGCTCGTATCGCCGTGCCAGCCGCCGAGGATCACGGTCACGTCGATGTTGAGGATGTCGCCCTCCATCAGCCGCCGGTCGCCGGGAATGCCGTGGCACACGACGTGGTTGATCGAGGTGCAGATCGACTTCGGAAAGCCGCGGTAATTGAGCGGCGCCGGGATCGCGTCGTGATCGACGATGAAACCGTGGCACAGTCGGTCGAGATCGCCAGTGGTGATCCCGGGCCGGACATGGGGCGTGATGAAGTCGAGCGTCTCGGCGGCGAGCATTCCGGCCCGCCGCATGCCCTCGAAGGCTTCCGCGCCGTGTATCTTGATCCGGCCGTCGCGCGCCTCTGAAGGCGCGAGCCCCATCATCACATCCTGTTGCATGCCAATGTCGTTCGCATCCTGTCCCACCGATGGCGCAGCTTCCGTTGATAATCCGATAATGGGAGTCGGGCAATAACCGCAGACGCCTCGTCACCATGAAGGGGGAGGTAGGGGTTCGCTCGGCCTGCGGCAATCCTCGTGCGGCGGCGCCGATTGTGCCGGCCCGTGCGATTGCCTATGAAGGCCCCCGGCCCCGAGCAAATAATGAGGAGATGATGTCGAGCAGCGATACGGCGCCCAGGATCGTTACCGCCTGCGTCCTGATCATCGGGAACGAGATCCTGTCGGGCCGCACGCAGGATGCCAATCTGGCATTTCTCGCGCAGGGTCTGGGCGAAACCGGCATCCGGCTGCGCGAGGCCCGGGTCATTCCCGACGACCACGACGTGATCGTGTCCACGGTCAACGAGGTGCGGCGCGGGTTTGACTATGTCTTTACGACCGGCGGCATCGGCCCGACCCATGACGACATCACCGCGCAATGCATCGCCGACGCGTTTGGCGTTGCACTTGATCGTGCATCCCGAAGCTCGGCGGTTGCTCGAAAGCCATTATCCGCCGGGCCATCTGAACGAGGCGCGGCTGCGCATGGCGATGGTCCCCGAAGGTGCGGCGCTGTTGCCGAACCCGATCTCTCGCGCCCCCGGTTTCCAGATCGGCAACGTCTTCGTGCTGCCCGGCGTGCCGAGCATCATGCAGGGGATCTTCGAGCAGCTGAAATATCGGCTGGTCGGCGGCGACAAGGTGCTGAGCCGCAGCGTCAGCTGCCATCTCGCCGAAGGCACCTTGGCAAAGGACCTCGCGGCGTTGCAGGAGCGCTATCCCGATGTCGAGATCGGTTCCTACCCCTATTTCCGCCGCGGCGATTTCGGTGTGACATTGGTGTTGCGCGGCACCGACCGGGAACGGCTCGCCTTGGCTACCGACGAGCTCAAGGAGCTGGTCCGCCGCCTGGGCGGCGATCCCCAGGAGGGTCTGAGCGAGGGATAAGATCGCCACTGGCTGCGTTCGTCCCGGTATAGGAAACGAAACCCGGTATAGGAAACGAAAGAAGGCAAAGATGGTCAAAGCGATCCCCGACGGCTACCACAGCGTGACGCCGTATCTGATCCTGAACGCCGCCGGCGACGCGATCGATTTTTACAAAAAGGCGCTCGCCGCCGCCGAGGTGATGCGGATGGACGATCCGAGCGGCAGGATCCACCACGCCGAGATCAGCATCGGCGGCTCACGGATCATGCTGGCCGACGAGCATCCGGAGATCCAGGCGCTCAGCCCGAAGACGATCGGCGGCTCGCCGGTCTCGATCCATCTCTATGTCGAGAATGTCGATGCCGCGGTCGAGCGCGCGGTCGCGGCCGGAGCCAAGCTGATCCGTCCGGTGGCGGACCAGTTCTACGGCGACCGCGTCGGCGGGATCGAGGACCCGTTCGGCTACCGCTGGTTCATCGCGACCCACAAGGAGGATCTGACGATGGACGAGATCCGCCGGCGTGCCGCGGCGCAGGCGAGCTGATGCTTCAATCGAGTGGCTTCCGGGGCTAAATAAGCGGCAGCAACACCGAGGAGATCGCGATGGACGACAAGACCCGCACCGAGCTCGAAGCCGCAACCTTCCGCCGGCTCGTGGAGCATCTGCGCGAGCGGACCGATGTGCAGAACATCGATCTGATGAACCTGGCGGGGTTCTGCCGCAACTGCCTGTCGAAATGGTATCGCGCCGAAGCCGAGGACCGCGGCCTCGCCCTGTCCGATCCCGAATCGCGCGAGATCGTCTATGGCATGCCCTACGACGAATGGCGGGCGAAATACCAGAAGGAAGCCAGCGCCGAGCAAAAGGCCGCCTTCGCCGCCGCTGAGAAGCATTGATCCCTCAGGTCGGCGGCGCCGCTATCGTCGGCGCCGCCGCCGGGGGGCGGCATGCAAGGGGATAAGGGGGATCTATGGCCGATTTCGGCGGCATTGCGGGCGAGCAGCTCAAATCATTGATCGAGCGCATCGAGCGGCTCGAAGAAGAAAAGCGCGCGTTGGGTGAGGACATCAAGGAAGTCTACGCCGAGGCCAAAGGCACCGGCTTCGAGCCGAAAATCATGCGCCAGCTCATCAAGATCCGCAAAATGGACAAGGAGGAGCACGACGAGCAGGAGAGCCTGCTCGACCTCTACAAGCGCGCGCTCGGAATGTTGCCGGATGCCGCTTCGAGCGCCCAGGCGGCGGAGTAACCGCGCGCCTTCGCGTCGGCGCATTGACAGCCGAGCCTCGGACCCGCTCTCGGTCGGGTCGCGCTCGGCCCGCTCGGTGTTCCACCGGCTCGTCACCGGTCGTTTTGTCGATGCACTATCTGAACTTTCTTTGCTGTATTCGCTGTTTTTTGCAGCGAATCTACTGCCAGACCGCGACGATGGCTCTGCTCCAAGCACAGCGGTGGTTCGGGAGGCTCGGCGAATGAGCCATGTAAGTTCAACTTAAAAGCCATTCCGTTGGAGGTCATCGAGTCGGTCTAGGTTCTGGCTCTTGTACATACCACATTATATTTATTAACGCAACATAAAATTAACAATGCAGCAATGGCCGCCTAAGCTTCGACACCGCGTCACACAAGCCCGCTCACCGTAGCAGCCGCTATATTCGGCACTAGCCAAGCCGAAGCTCGGTCTGTGCCACTCCGTCGGTCGTTGTCGACGCGCTCAATAACTCTGTTGATAGATTATCGCGGCACGCGAGTTATGCGGTATGATGTGCTTAACGATAGCCCGGAGCAGGGTGGGCTGCCGCAGCCATGGCCTCGACCCGCCGTCTCGCCGCGATCCTCGCCGCCGATGTGGCGGGCTATTCGCGCCTGATGGGCGCGGATGAGGAAGGCACGCACGAACGGCTCAGGGCGCATTGCAGCGAGCTGGTCGATCCGAAGATCAGGGAGCATTCCAGGGCCGCATCGTCAAGAACACCGGCGACGGCTTGCTGGCGGAATTCGCCGAGTGTCGTCGACGCGGTGCGCTGCGCCGCCGAGGTGCAGCGCGGGATGATCGACCGCGAGCCGGAGGTGCCCGAGGATCGGCGCATCGAGTTTCGCATCGGCATCAACCTCGGCGACGTCATCGTCGAGGACGACGACATCTTCGGTGATGGCGTCAATGTCGCGGCGCGCCTGGAAGCGCTCGCGGAGCCGGGCGGGATCTGCATCTCGCGGATGGTGCGCGACCAGATCCGCGACAAGCTGGCCTACGCTTTCGAGGATATGGGCGAGCAGAGCGTCAAAAACATCGCTCGGCCGGTGCGGGTCTATGCGTTGCGCCCCGAAGCCGTCGCCGATCTGCCGGCACCGAGCGTGCCGCCTGCTCACGCCGATCTCGCAGCCTGCCGTTGCGCCGCGCCTGTCGATCGTCGTGCTGCCGTTTACCAATCTCAGCAACGACCCGGAGCAGCAATATTTCGCGGACGGGATCACCGAGGATCTGACGACCGATCTGTCGCGGATCGCGGACATGTTCGTGATCTCGCGCAATACCGCGTTCACCTATCGGAACAAGCGCGTCGACACAAAGCAGATCGGCCGCGAGCTGGGTGTGCGCTATGTGCTGGAAGGCAGTGTTCGGCGGTCGGGCAACCAGGTCCGCGTCAATGCCCAGCTGATCGATGCCGAGACCGATGCGCATCTGTGGGCGGAGCGGTTCGACCGCGACACCGGCGATCTGTTCGCCGCTGCAAAACGAGATCACCGAGCCGGATCGCGATCGCGCTCAACCTCGAACTGATCGGCGCAGAGGCCGCCCGGCCGACCGAGCATCCTGACGCGCTCGACTACATTTTCCGGGGACGCGCCGCATTGAATAAGCCGCCGTCGCGCGAGAGCTTCGCCGAGGCGATCGGCCTGTTCGAGCGGCGTTGGCGCTCGACCCGCGGTCCGTCGAGGCGCAGAGCCGCGTTGGCGGGCGCGCTCGTCGGGCCGCGTGATGAATGATTTGACCGACTCGGCCGCTGCCGACCTCGAACGCGCGGAAGGGCTGGTCGGGCAAGCCTTGGCGACATCGCCGCGCAGCCCGCTTGCGCATTTTGCCAAAGGCCAGTGCTGCGCGGCAGGGCCGATACGAGGAGGCCATTCCCGAATACGAGACGGCGCTCGCGTTCAATCGCAACTCGGTGAGGCGCACTACGCCAATCTCGGCCAGTGCAAGCTCTTCACCGGGTCGATAGACGAGGCGATCCCGCTCGCAGGAGCAAGCCATCCGCCTCAGCCCCCGCGATCCCTAATCGGCGATTCGGTATTTCATGATTGGATACGGCACACCTGCTGCAATCGCGCACCGACGAGGCGATCATCTGGCTCGAAAAAGCGCGCAACGCTCAGCCCCAGCAGTACGCAGTATACCCACGCCTTTCTCGCCGCCGCCTATGCCCTCAAAGGCGAGACCGAACGCGCCGCCGCCGAACTCGCCGAAGCCCGCAGGCTGAGCACCGACGATCGTTATTCGAGCATCGCCCGCCTGAAGGCCGACCTCCCGTTTTCTAGTGCGACGCCGAAGATCCGCGCCTTGTTCGAAGCCACTTATTTCGCCGGCCTGCGCAAGGCCGGGATGCCGGAGGAATGACCGCTACCTGTCGCCTTGCCGCTACTTTCGCCGCCGATGTGGCGGGTCATTCGCGCCTGATCGGAGCGGCGAGGCCGAGCCAATTTTTCTGCCTTCGGCCCGGCTGATCGCAGGCAACTTTTCAGCAACAGCGGGTTGCGACAAATTGGTTAAACTAAGCCTAATGGCCGCGATCGGGAGGAAAGCCATGAAATTTGCCAAGCTGCTATTGGTGGCGGCGCTCGCGTCGGTGGCGCGATCTCGGCCGTTGCGCAGGAGCCGGCGCCGGTTGAGCATCCGGAGCAACTCGGGTTTTCCACCTCGCGCTGCAGCGGCTGACCGAGGCCTATCAGGGCTATGTCGATCGCGGCGAGCTGCCGGGGGCGGTCTTGCTGGTCGCGGCGGCGACCAGATAGCCTACCTGCAGGCGGTCGGGTTATCAGGATCGCGAGAAAAAGACCCCGATGAAACCGGACGCGATCTTCCGCCTTGCCTCGATGACCAAGCCGATCGTCTCGGTCGCGGCCATGACGCTCGTCGAGGAGGGCAAGCTCGACCTTCTACGCGCCGGTCTCGAAATATTTGCCGGAATTCGCCGATTTGAAGGTCGGGGTCGAAACATCGATCCGGCGACGGGTCACCCGACACTGACCTGGAGCCGCAGAAACGGCCGATGATCGTCCAGGATCTGCTGCGCCACACCGCCGGGCTTGTCTATGGCCAGTTCGGCGACCACGCTCGTCCATCGAGCCTATCGCGCCGCCAAAATCGGCGACCGCAACGAGACGCTCGGCCGAGATGGTCACCAAACTGTCGAAAATCCCGCTCGCCCACCAGCCGGGCGAGGTCTGGGAATACAGCGTGGCCGTCGACGTGCTCGGCCGCGTCATCGAAGTCGTCTCCGGCATGGAGCTCGACCGCTTTGTCGCCGAGCGCGTGACCGCGCCGCTGCATATGGCGGCAACCGATTTCTATGTCCATGAGGCGGACTTGTGGCGCCTTGCCGAGGCGCAGGCGGATGCCGCGGGAAAGCGACCGCCCCTGCCCGATGTGACTAAAAAGCCGCGCCTCTTTTCCGGCGGCGGCGGAATGGTGTCGAGCGCCGCCGATTATCTGCGGTTCTGCGAGATGCTTCTCAATTCCGGCGAATATAGCGGCGTCCGGTTGTTGGCGCCGCACACTGTCGCGCTGATGACCTCGGATGCGTTGCCACCCGGGGTCGGTTATTCGGAGCGGGCGCGCACGATTACCGGCGATATCGCGCCGACACCGGCGATGGGCCAGGGTTTTGGGCTTGGCTTTGCGGTGCGTACCGCCCCCGGCCGCAACCCTGTGCCCGGCTCGGTCGGCACTTTCTATTGGACCGGCGCTTGGGGCACGACGTTCTGGGTCGATCCGCAGGAGAAACTGATCGCCATCCAGATGATTCAGGTGCCCTTATCGGAGGGTGGCGGCTATCGCCGCGCCTTCCGCAACCTGGTCTATCAGGCGATGGCAACCGATTAAAATCGCTCACCTGCGGACGGCGTAAGCCTATCGCGACCAGCGCCCGCGTTGCTATGCGGGCTAGAGGAGCTCGGCGACCGCTGAGTGGTAGCGCCGCAACGCCGCCAGATGGTCGGCCATCGTATGGCCGGGGATGCGCTTGTGGTGCCGGCGGTTGAAGGTTGTCGTCAGACACAGATGCGAGGCGCCTGCTTCTTTCCAGAAGCGGGTCTCTTTGCCCAATCGGCTTCCGTTCCCGGTACCCATCGACACCCAGACCTCGATCCCGACCTTGGCGGGGTCGCGCCCGCCTCTTCGGTCATCCGGCGCAATTGGCCGAAGACGTCGAGAGCGCTCTGGTCGGGCGGATAGGCGTTCGGCATCCAGCCGTCGCCCCATTTGGCGATGCGCGGCAACGTGCGGTCGTGATGCCCGCCTACCACACCGGCACCTTGCCCGAGGCGGGCCGCGGGTTGATGCCGGCATCCTCGATCGTGTGCCATTTGCCCTTGAAGGTGACATGCGGCTCGGCCCATAGCTTTTGCATGACCTGAACCTGCTCCTCGGAACGGCGGCCCCGATTGTGAAAATTCTCGTTGAGCCCGGTGAACTCGACCTCGTTCCAGCCAACCCCGATCCCGAGCCGGAACCGGCCGCCGCACAGCACGTCGAGCGATGCCGCCTGCTTGGCGACGAGCACCGTCTGCCGCTGCGGCAGGATCAGGACCCCAGTTGAAAAGCCGAGCTTGTTTGTGCAGCCGGCGAGATAGCCGAACAATACGAACGGGTCATGATCCAGCCCGCCCCCGGTGCGACCCGCCTCCGATGCGCTGGCCTCGCTGGCACCGAGCACATGGTCGGGGGCCTCGACAAAATCGTAGCCCATGGCCTCGGCGGTCTGCGCGTATTCGCGCACAGTTGCCGGATCGCCGCCGATATCCCCCAGTGGCAGTAATGCACCCAGTTGCATTGTTTAACTCCTATGACTTTCCCGGCGAAGGCCGGGATCCATCTCCGGCATGGATACCGGCCTTCGCCGGTAAGACAAGAAAGAAAGGGTCCACGAAGCGGAAGTTGGAGCCCGGACCCTAACCCTACATCGCCGGGGCACGGCCGACCACGGCGGTCATCGGGTCGCTGACATCCTCGACCCACTCCGCCAAGCGATGGGTTTCGATGCCGTCGAACCCGCTGTGGCGGAGATAGCGTTCGACAAGCCGCGCATGCCCATCGTCGTCCAGTGCCCGCCAGATCGCGACGGCTTTTGTCCAGAAGCAACGGTTGGAAAAGCTGATGACGAGCGGTGCGCCCGGCCGCAGCACGCGGGCAAGCTCGCGCAGTACCCCCACGGGCTGCTGCAGATACTGGATCGACACGCAGATCATCGCCCCATCGATATCCGCGTCTGTCAGCGGCAGACGCGGTTCGCGATTGAGGTTCTGGACGAACCAGCGGGTGAGCCGCGGGTTGGCGGCCAGCTCGGCCGCGTTCATGCCATGGCCGATCACCTCGGCGTAGTCGATCTCGGCGGCAGGTGGCTGACCCAGCTGCTCATCAAGTCGAGCAGATCACGCCGCCCGCCGGCAGCGCAACCCGATAGAACTCGGTCAGTGCCGCGATCGCGCCGTCGTCGATATGGCAGACCAGCCGCGGAGGCTCGTAAAAGATTTCGTCCTCCTCCGCGTCGATCTTTGTAAAGGCCCCCTGCGGCAGCCCGAGGCTGTTGTCCATCGATACCGCTCGTTGTCTGTCATTCCCGTCAAACGCTCGGCGGGGGACTACCCCATCGCCGCTCGCTGAAACACTATGAACGCAAACGGCGCCCTGAGCGCGATAATCGCGCTGTGCCCAACGCTCGCTCACTTGCGCAAAGTGCTCCTCCAGCGGCAATTTGGGGCGAGCCGTCGCACCCAGCCAGCGGCGGCGGAACGGAAGGATTTTGTCATGCGGGTCGGGATTCATTTGCCGCATATCGGGCGCAAGGCCGGTCCGGAGGCCATTCGGCGGGCGGCTATACAGGCCGAGGAGCTCGGCTTTGACGACGTCTGGACGAGCGAGCATATCATCGTTCCGAAGGGCGCGCCCTATCCGCCTTCGGCGATCTTTTACGACCCGGTCTTGACCCTGACCTGGGCGGCGGCGTTCACGAAAAGGGTCGGGCTCGGCACCAGTGTGCTGGTTTTGCCGATGCGCCACCCGCTGCCGCTCGCCAAGGAATTGGCGACGCTTCAGAACCTGTCGGAGGGACGCCTGATCCTTGGCGCCGGTGTCGGCTGGATGGAGGCCGAATTCGCCGCGCTGGGCGTGCCGTTCCGCGAGCGCGGGCGGCGAATGGATGAGGGGATCGCGATGATGCGCGCGGTATGGAGCGAGGATCCGGTGAGTTTTCCGGCGCGCAACGTCCCGGCGATCATCGAGGGCATGCGGTGCTGCCGCAGCCGGTCAAACCGATCCCGATCTGGATCGGCGGCAGCTCCGAGGCGGCGCTCGACCGCGCCCTAAAGCTCGCCGACGGCTGGCACGGCTCGCGCCTCGCGCCGGAAGAGGCCGCGCCGATCGTTCGCGATTACACGAGCGCGGCCCGAGCCGGAATTCGCGATCTCGCTTCGCTATGGATGGGACGGCAAGGACGACGGCGCGCTGCCGCTCGGTTGGCCGCCTATGGCGCAGCGGGTGTCGAACATGTTTTGGTCGAGCCGGCCGAGCGCGCGCTCGAGGATTGGCTCGCGCGGTCGAGCGGATCGCCCACGCGGCCGAGGGGGTCGAACAATGAGACTGGCCATCACCCTCAGAGTGTCGCCGGCGCTCCGGTATCGACATGGAGCCGGTTTGGGAGGCGGAGCGGCTCGGCTACGAGGCGGTATGGAGCGGCGAGGCCTACGGCACGGACGCCGTGTCACCGGTCGCCTGGGTCTTGGCGCAGACCAAGAAGATCAAAGCCGGGACCAGCATCATGCAGATGCCGGCGCGCACACCGGCCTGTGCGGCCATGACGGCGATGACCCTGCAGGCGCTTTCCGGCAATCGGTTTCTCTGCGGCATCGGCCCGTCCGGCCCGCAGGTCGTCGAGGGCTGGCATGGGGTGCCGTTCGGCAAGCCGCTGCTCGCACCCGCGAATACATCGCGATCATCCGCCAGATATTGGAGCGCAAGGCACCGCTCGAATTTCACGGCGAGCATTATCAGATCCCCTATACCGGGCCGGGCGCCACGGGGCTCGGCAAGCCGCTGCGCAGCATCATCCACGGCGATCCGAGCCTGAAGATCTATACCGCCTCGTTCGCGCCGGCCGGGCTGCGCACCGCCGGCGAAATGGCGGATGGTATATTGCCGTTCTTTATGGCGCCGGAGAAGGCCGAGGCCATCATCGGCTCCGGTGCTGGAGGGGATTGCCAAGGCAGGCGACGGCAAGACCTTGGCCGATTTCGACATCGCTCCCTATGTCCGGGTGGCGATCGGCGAAGATCTCGCCGCCTGCTACGATAAAATCAGACCGCAGCTCGCGCTCTATATCGGCGGGATGGGCGCGCGCTCGAAGAATTACTACAACGATTTGGCGAAGCGGCTCGGCTACGAAGCCGCGGCGGTCGAGATCCAGGACCACTTCCTTGCCGGCCGCCGCAAGGAGGCCGAGGCGGCGGTGCCCGACGCGCTGATCGACGAAACCTCGCTGGTCGGGCCGAAGGAGCGGATCAGGGATCGTCTCGACGCCTGGAAAGAGGTCGCCAGAGATCACCAGGTCGGCACGTTGCTGCTGGTCGGCGCGACACCGGAAGCGCTGCGGGTCGTCGCCGAAGCCGTGTTTTGACCGCCGGCTGAAGATTTTCCAATGACAGAATTGCTCGTTCCCCTCGCTGACGCAATCGAACGCGACGGCTTTGCCTTTGTGCGTGCGCCGGAAATGGGGCGGCTGCTGAAGGCGGCTGGCCTTGACGATTGGGAAGGTTTTGCCGCGACCTGGGGCGATCTCGGCGTCGACGCCTACATGGCCGATGGCGGACGCTACCGCCGCCGCCGGTTCGGGGTCTTTCGCGCCGCGCCGGCCGGGGTCACCAGAAAACCGCATCAGCCGCACTATCAAAGCCGCGACTACAACCCGCTCAATGGCGGCGTCGAGCGCTGGTTCGAACCGCGTCACCGAGGCGGTCGCGCGCCACCCGGCCCTGACCGCGATCCTGCGCACCTGCCACTCGCTGTTCGACCGGCTGACCCCGGCCGAGTTGCGCCCCGAGGCGTGGCACGTGGAGATCCACCAGTTCCGCATCGAGACGCGGCTCGGCCAGGAGGGGCGGCCGACTCCGGAAGGCATGCACCGCGACGGGGTCGACTGGGTGCTGGTGCTGATGGTCCGCCGCGAGAACGTCGCGAGCGGCGAAACCACGATCTACGACCTCGTCAGGCGCCCGCTCGGCAGTTTCACCCTGACCGCCCCGCTCGACTCGGCGCTGGTCGACGACAGCCGCGTCTATCACGGCGTAACCCCGGTCGTGCCGCTCGATCCCGCGCGCCCAGCCTACCGCGATGTCTTGGTGGTGACGTTCCGCCGGGAATAGCCGAGCGCTATTTAGCGGCGAACTGGTGACAGCGAGTGGGCCTGACGCTATCGTTCTGACGACGGCCCACCCCTCAGCAAATGGAAAAAGGAGCTTGCAATGCTCGATCTCCACTTTTGGCCGACGCCGAACGGGAAGAAGGTCACGATCCTGCTCGAAGAACTGGGTCTCGATTACAATTTGGTGCCCTGCAATATCGGGCGCGGCGACCAGTTCAAGCCGGAGTTTCTGAAGATCAATCCCAATCACCGCATGCCCGTGTTGGTCGACCACAACCCCAAGGGCGGCGGGGCGCCGATCAGCATTTTCGAATCAGGCGCGATCATGATGTACCTCGCGGAAAAAGAGGGCCGCTTCTTCCCCCAGGACCTTCGCGGGAAATACGAAGTTACCCAGTGGGTAATATGGCAAATGGCCAATCAGGGCCCCAAGCTCGGCGAATGCGGCCATTTCCGCCGCGCTGGCCCCGACGCCGGCGACCTGACCTATCCGATCCGCCGCTTCACCGACGAGGCCAACCGGCTTTACGGCGTGATGAACAACCGGCTCTACGATCGCCGGTACCTCGCCGGCAACGAATACACGATTGCCGACATGATTTCCTATCCATGGACCGTCAACGCCGAGGCCCAGGGTCAGGACATTAGTGAGTTCAAACACTTCAAACGCTGGTTCGACGAGGTCGGCAACCGTCCGGCGGTCAAGCGCGGCATGGAGACCGGCAACAATCTGCGCGTCGACCCCGCCACATTGACCGACGAGGAGCGGGCGCAGATGCGCAAGATCATGTACAACCAGCGCGCCATCCCCGCCCCGGCGTAAGTTTGCCCCCCTCTCTCGCAATGCGGGAGAGGAGCCGAGAGCACAATGGATTAGCCCCTCTCCCGCACCGCGGGAGAGGGTGCCTCACCCCGGAACTTAAGGCGCCGGAAAGGGAGACAATGATGCCCGACAACAAACGGATCAGGCCCACAGCTTCCGTCGCACCGGCAAAACCGCCCTTGCTCGTGCCTCACCCGCCGAGCGCTCCGTTGCTGCCGCCGGCGCATATCGTCGATTTGATGACCGTCGAAGGATCGGCGGTATTCGACGCGCAGTGGAGGGCAATGGAGGCGAAGATCGTCGAATGCCCGGCACTAGCGGACGCCATGCCCGAGTTCAGGACGACCTACGATATAGAGCCTTATGCCGGGGTGAGCGGCTTCGACGATTCGGCTTGGCCGGTGATTGCCGCCGACGACTTGGGCGCCAGGCGGGGCGGCGGCATGGTGTCGTTCTTCTGGTACCGTACAAAGCTGACGATCCCGGCACATGCCGCGGGTTTCGACACCTCCGGTGCGATGACCGTGTTGCGGGTGAATATCGACGACTACGCGGAAGTCTGGGTCAATGGCGAGCTGCCGCGGGCAGCCGGCCGGCCGAGCCCCGGCACGATCCAGGGGTTCAACATGCCGCATCGCCTGGTGCTCGCCAATCCCGTCGCCCCGGGCGACAAGTTCGAGATCGCGGTCTTTGCGATAAACGGGCCGATTTCGGCTGCGCCGGCGAATTTCCTCTGGTTCCGCGAGGCGAAGATCGAATTCTTCCGCTGACGGCGTCTCAGCGCGGCGGATATCGGATCTCGACCAGGTAGAGACCCTCGGGCGGTGCGGTCGGGCCGCCGGCACGGCGATCGCGGGCCGCGAGTGCGCGGGCCACATCGTCGGGACGCCACCGTCCAAGACCGACCAGCTTCAATGTGCCGGCGATGTTGCGCACCTGGTGATGCAAAAACGAGCGGGCGCGAGCCGTGATATGGATCTCAGTGCCGACGCGGCCGACTTCCAGCGCGTCGAGCGTCTTCAATGGCGATCTCGCCTGGCACAGCGAGTTGCGGAAAGTCGAAAAATCGTGATGCCCGACCAGGTGACGGGCGCCGGCGCGCATCGCCTCGACGTCGAGTGCCGGAGCGACCTGCCACACCCGGCCGCGTTCGAGAGCCGCCGGGGCGCGGCGGTTCAGGATGCGATAGAGATAAACCCGGCCGACCGCCGACAGCCGGGCGTCGAACTCGTCGCAAACGCGCTCGGCGGCAAGGACGCTGATAGCATTTGGCCGCAGATAGTGATTGACGGCACCACGCAGCACTTCCGGCTCCGCCGCGCGGGCGAGATCGAGATGCGCGGTCTGCGCCAGTGCATGCACGCCCGCGTCGGTTCGTCCCGCCCCATGGATGGTGACCGTCTCTCCACAGAATTTGGCGATCGCGGTTTCGAGCGCTTCTTGAACCGAAAGGCCGTTCGTCTGGCGCTGCCAGCCGACCAACCCGCTGCCGTCATACTCGATAGTCAGCTTGTAGCGGGGCACGGCAGCCTCGTCCCGGGGAGGATTGGAAATCCACGCAGGAAGGCCGGAGCGTCGAGCGCGGCTCGGCCCGGCCGCTGCAGCCGCAAGAGGCGCAGGACGCCCTCGCCGCACGCAATAGACAGGCGCTCGTCGAGCACGGTGCCAGCCACGCCGCCCGCCGGACCTGGCAGATCGACCGCCGCGTGCACGCGGATCCTCTCGTTGCCGGTCTCGAAAAAAGACCCCGGCCAGGGATCGAATGCCCGGACCCGCCGCTCCAGATCGGTCGAAGGCAGCCGCCAATCGAGCCGACCCTCTTCGCGGCCGATCTTAGGCGCGTAGGTGACGCCCTGCTGCGGCTGCGGCGTGCCGAGCAAGCCGGCCTTCGGCGACTCCGTCGAGCGCCGCCAGCATCAGTCGTCCGCCGAGAATTGCGAGCTCGGCCGAGAGGCCGGCGGATGTCGCATCGGACGCGATCGGCACCGTTTCCTGCAGCAGGATCGGGCCGGTGTCGAGCCCTTCCTCCATCTGCATGATCGTGATCCCGGTCTCCTGGTCATCGGCGAGCAATGCCCGCTGGATCGGCGCGGCGCCGCGCCAGCGCGGCAACAGCGAGGCATGCACATTGAAACAGCCGAGCCGCGGCGCGGTCAGGATCGGCGCGCGGCAAAATCAGGCCGTACGCGGCGACCACGGCGGCATCGGCGCCGAGCGCGGCGAAGGCGGCTTGCGCCCCTTCGTTCCGCAGGGTCGCGGGACAGCGGACCGCGAGACCGTGCTGTGCGGCCAGCGATTGAACCGGCGAGGGTTGCGGCCGGTGTCCGCGGCCGGCGGGGCGCGGCGGCTGCGTGTAGACCGCAAGGATCCGGTGCCCAGCCTCGATCAGTGCGCTGAGGATCGTCGCGGCGAAAGCCGGCGTGCCCATAAAGACAAGGTCGAGCGCTCGTCGCGGACCGATGGTGTTTATCCTTTACCCCCTCCGGGGTCAGCCTCTGGGGTCAGGCGGCGGTCGCAGGTACCCGGCCGCGCTTAACCTTGGCCAGCTTGCGCAGGATCATCCCGCGCTTCAGCGAGGAGATATGATCGACAAAGAGGACGCCGTCGAGGTGATCGATCTCGTGCTGCAGGCACATCGCGAGCAGTCCGGACGCCTCGATCTCCCGGATTTCGTTCTGGTAATCGAGGTAGCGCAACCGGACCTTCGCCGGGCGCGTGACCTCGGCGTAATGTTCCGGGAGAGACAGGCAGCCCTCATTGCCGGTCGCCAGCTCGGGCGAGCGCCACAGGATTTCCGGATTGGCCAGCTGCAGCGGCTGCGGCTTCTCGCCCTCCCGGGCGATATCGAGGACAATAACCCGGCTCGATTGTCCGACCTGCGGGGCGGCGAGACCGATGCCGATCGCCCCGTACATCGTGTCGATCATGTCGTCCATCAGCCTCCGGATCTTGTCGTCGACCGCGGGCACCGGCCGTGCCTTGATCTTGAGCCGAGGGTCGGGAGCCGTAATGATCGGAAGCTGAGCCATAGCGTGTGGTAGTTAAGCGGCAGGCCGCTTACCGTCAATATCGCGCCTCGGCGTCGCGAGCCTCAGCTTCTCCCTCTCCGCCCCTGGGGGCGGAGAGGGACTCGATCCGAGGGCGCCGATGAAGGTCTCGACGATCTCTCCAGTCGGGCGGCGCAGGATCGTCTCGTTGGTAAACAGCTCGAACTCGGCGCCCTCGGGGGAGGCGTGCAGAGCAGGCCGGATTGCGATCCCGCACGCGAGCAGTCGCTCTGGCAGGCCCTCGGCACCAGCCCCGAAGACCCGCAGGCGCGTGACGTTGGTTCCTGATTTCGGGAGCCGAACCTCACAGCCGGGCTGCCGCCGCAAAGCCTGAAACAGGGTCTCGGCCGCCGTTGCGGCACGCTCGAAGCGTTCGCCGAAGCCGTCGAGGTAATGCAGCGCGACCGCCGCATAAGGCCAGGCTTGGCGAAGGCTGCCGCCGAACATGCGCCGCTGATGATAGAGGTTCTCGATCAGCTCTCTCGGCCCGGCGAGCACGGCGCCGGCGGCGGCGTTGAAGTATTTGTAGAGCGAGACGTAGACGGTGTCGAACAACGCGGCGTAACTCGCCGGCGTTATTCCCGTATAGGCCGAGGCGAGAAAGATGCGGGCGCCGTCGAGGTGAAGGCCGATCCGGTGCTCCCGCGCGAAGGCGGTAATCCGCTGCATCTCGGCGAAGTCGAAGACTTCGCCCTGCAGCCGGCGCACCGGGCATTCTATCGAGATCACGCCGACCGGGGTCGACACGCGGGCTTCCGGAAGGCGGGCGATCTCGGCCTCGACCTCGGCGAGGGTAAAGGTCGCGCGCTGCGGAGCGAGGGGGATCAGGGTCAGACCGCTCAGCTCCTGCGTGCAGTCGCCGGTATCGTTGTAGATATGGCTTTCGCGCTGCACCAGCACACGGCGGCCGCGCGTCGCGAGGAGACGCAGCGCCAGGTGATTGGCGAGAGTTCCGCTCGGCAGAAACAGCACCATCTCTTTGCCGAGCAGCGCCGCCATCCGTTCCTCGAGCTCTGCAATGACCCCGTCCCGCGAGAATTCGTCGGCGGCAATGCCGCGCTCCCCGGACAGCCGAACCAGCAACCGGGCATATTCGGCAGACGACAAGGCCAAGCCGTCGGAGCGAAAATGCACGCTGCGATCCTCATATTCCCCCATTCTCTGCCGCTCCTGTGACGCTACGGCTTTGTCCGGGAATAGCATCCTGCCCGAGAATTGCCCAATTCCTCCATATGGGATTTTCGGTCAAGAGGGGTTCGGGGTGAGTACCGCTCCGAGCGGCGGTGCCGATCACCTCGGTTCGCCGCTTTTCGCCGCTCTGACCTCTTAGGAATCCCCGCGTCTCGCTAAGATCGCATCGAGTTCGGCAATCTTTTTCCGGGTGTTCTCAATCTCCGCGGCGGTGGTATCGACCCAAGCCGAGTTTAATGCCCGGCGCTCTCCCGTCCTCAGGTGGCCCGTTTCCATTTCTTTAAGCTGACGGACGAGATCCGCTCGATCTCGCTCAAACTGGAGGATTGCGACCTCTATCAACGACGGCATTTTTTCACTCCCGCTTTCCGGTAAACTACATCACGTATATGGAAGGAGGCGATCGGCGCGACACCCACGCCTAAATCTAGGAACCGGAAGTTTCGCGTCTGCGGTTCTGCCGCCTCAACATCCAATCTAACACCAACCACAACACCAGAGGTAAAACACCAGTCCCCGCAAATGTGGCAGGATCGCCGATATCGCTATTTAGATGAAACAGTTGCCTGGCTTTCTCGGGCCAAAAATCGCCGCCTGAAGTGACCGGGTGCAATACGTCACTCAGCCACAGATAGAGCCAAAAAATCCCGTTGACAACTCGCGCTTTGCCCATCTCAGTTTGGGATTGCGTCGGGGATGATATCGAATAAACCCGGACGAATCAATTCTGGTTTGTTGTTCTTAATCCAGATTAAAAATCGTAACCGGTTGTCGCGGATTAATGAATAATCATAACTAGAGAGATTCGTCAAGGCGCGCGAAATCATTTGTATGGCTTCCTCGTCTAATTCTAATACCATCTTCTCGTGATCATGATCCAAATCCCAATGCTTAAACCAGTTCTTTGCCCTGTTTAGGTGATCTTGCGAAATTGCACTTTCCGAAAGGCCATAGACATCATGCTCCGAGACAAACTTCGTCTTGAGCACCTTGAAGGCTGCCCGCTCACCTACAGCCTGGCCGAGTATCTCCTCAGCAGCACCTGCGAGTGTGATCGCAGCAACGCAAGCCTTGTGATCGAGAAAGAGGCATATGGCCCAATCCAACTGATCAACAGCCACGTCGATCTTTGATAGCTCCAACTCCATAAACATAACCCCCTGCTGCACTTAGCGTAATATTTGGTTTGCCTTCATCCGATTTCCCAGATCGCGATGACATCCTAACGGGTCTTATGCAGACGTTGAAGCCGACGCCACGCAGAGGGAAAGATTACCGCACGAGATCGGCGAGCACGATTGCCCCGACCTTGCGTCCCTCGGCGTCGGATACAGGTAGCCGGTCGGTGCGGCGTGTGGTCATCGCAGAGAGCGCGTCGCGCAGCGACGTGTCGAGAGAGAGCGGCTCGCCTTCTGCGGTTTCGCCCGGGCGCATGCGGTCGGCGATCTTGCGCACCGACAGGAGCTTGAGGCCGATGCCCTGCCGTCCGACAAAGTCGGACACAAACTCGCTCGCCGGGTGCTCGAGGATGTCGATCGGCGAGCCGAGCTGAGCAATCCGGCCTTCTTGCATGACGGCTATATGAGTGGCGAGGCGCATCGCCTCCTCGATGTCATGGGTCACGAAGACGATGGTTTTCTTCGTCGCCCCGTGGATTCGCAACAGTTCCGCCTGCAAATCGTCGCGGGTCAGCGGATCGACTGCGCCGAAAGGCTCATCCATCAGCAGCAATTCGGGATCGGCGGCGAGCGCTCGGGCGACCCCGACCCGCTGCTGCTCGCCTCCGGAAAGCTGGTGCGGGTATTTCCGGCGGTACCTCTCCGGCTCGAGGCGAAAGATCTCGAGAAGCTCGGTGACCCGGTCGCCCCGGCGCGCCCGCGGCCATCCGAGAAGGCGCGGGACAGTGGCGATGTTGTCCTCGACCGTCCAATGCGGAAAAAGACCGATCGACTGGATCGCGTATCCGATCCGGCGCCGCAACGACTCGGCCGGCACAGTCGAGATGTCCTCGCCGGAGACCCGGATTTGTCCGGCATCGGCCGCGATCAGCCGATTGATCATCTTCAATGTCGTCGATTTGCCGCAACCGGACGAGCCCAGCAGCACGCAAAAATCCCCCGCTGGGACGGCCAATGAAAGCCTGTCGACGACTCGGCGGTCGCCATAATTTTTTGTGACGCCGTCGATCTCGATCATCCCGCGAAGCGCCGGCGCAGCATGGTGGTCAGGATCTGCAGCATAAAATCGGCGCCGAGCGCGAGAAAGATCGCCGGCAGGGCGCCGAGCAGCACGAGATCGACGGCATATTGACCGAGACCCTCGAAGACGAAGGTTCCGAGCCCGCCCGCGCCGATCAGCGCCGCGACCACCGCCAAGCCGATCGCCTGCACGGTAACGATGCGCAGCCCGGCGAGCAACACCGGTAGCGCGAGCGGTAGTTCGATCTCGCGGAAAACCTTTCCCGGGCTCATCCCCATGCCGCGCCCAGCCTCGATCGCAGCACTATCGACACCCGTCAACCCTACCGATGTGCTGCGAACGACTGGCAGCAGCGCATAGAGCACCAGCGCGATGATCGCCGGCGTCACCCCGATGCCGCCGATACCGTAGGCGGCGAGCCGCGGCACAGCGGCCACCAGCGCCGACAGTGGCACGATCAACAATCCGAAGAGCGCGATCGACGGAATCGTCTGCAGGATATTCAAGACGGCGAATACCGGCCCCTGCAAGCCCGGACGCCTGGCAATGGCAACGCCGAGCGGGAAGCCGATCGCCGCCGCGGCCCCGACCGATGCCCCAACCAATGTCATATGTCGCGCCATCGCATCGGCAAAGACCTGGCGATGGATTTCGTATTCCTTCGCGAGCGAAAGCGCGTCGAATGTGCCGCTCGCCGCCAGCAGCACCATACCCGAAGCGATCCCCACCACCGTGACCAGCTGCGCAATGATGCCGGCGCCGAGGCGCTGCAGCGCATCGCCTACGAGCGAGGGCGGCGCATGCGCCGAGGACCCAGAACGCCGGACCCAGCGAAATGCGGGAGGCGGGGCTGGCGCTTTGCGCGAGGAGGCTGGCCGCCTGCCCCGCTGCGGCCAGAATGAGCAGCAGCAGCGCAGCGGCGAACACTGCGACGGCGCAGTGGAGCGCTCCTGCTCGGCCGTATCAGGCACGCCGCCGCCAATGCCGCGCCCAGTGCTGCAATGCCGGCGGTCGGCAGGGCGCCGGCTGCCGCCCACAACGCGACCGGCCTGCCCGAAACGAGCCGGTTCGGCGCCTCGCCGACAAATCCCGACAGCGCGACTGCAGCCACCGCAACGATCACCAAGACGAACAGCACCTGGTTGCGAATGCCGATCGAAAGGAGGAGGGCAGGGCGCCGGTCGGCGAGACCCGGTTGGACGGTCACGGCACGAAGTTCTTCGATCGCAGGTAGGAGACCGCGACCGCTCCGGCCTCCTCTCCATCGACGGCAATCTCGGCATTGAGCTTCTGCAGAGTCTCGAGCGTCAATGTGGCGAAGACCGGATCGAGCACCGTGCGGATTTCGGGATGTTCCTGCAGCACCGGCTCGCGAACGACCGGGGCCGGCGCGTAGACGATTTGCGCGCCCTTGTCGTCCCTGAGCGCGACGAGCCCGAGCGCCGCCAGGGCGCCGTCCGTGCCATAGGCCATCGCCGCGTTGACGCCGGACATCTCTTCGGCTGCGGCGCGCAGAGTGGCGGCGGTGTTGCCGCCCGACAAGGTCAGCAATTGCTCGTCCGACAGCCGGAAGCCGTAGGTCGCCTCAAAGGCCGGCAGCGCCGACGGGCTCTCGACGAACTCGGCCGAGGCGGCGAGCTTGATCCTGCCGCCCTCGTTTAAGTAATTCGCGAAATCATCCATCGAGGCGAGGTGTTGGCGCTCCGCCAAATCCCTGCGTACGGCGATCACCCAAGTGTTGTTCGCCGGCGCCGGGGTCAGCCACACCAGATGGTTCTTTTCCCGGCAGAGCGCCTCGACCAGCGCATAACCGCGCTGCCAATTCTTCCATGCCGGATCTTGCTCCTTGTGAAAGAAGAGCGCGCCGTTCCCGGTGTATTCGGGATAAATGTCGACCTGCGCCGCGAGAATGGCGGCGCGCACGATATTGGTCGGCCCGAGCTGGAGCTTGTTTTCGACGGCAACGCCATGCGCCCGGAGCAGCGCCAAGATCATGTTGCCGAGCAAGGCGCCTTCGGTATCGATCTTCGACGCCACGACCACAGCCCCGTCGCGCCCCTGCGCTGGTGAGCCAATCAAAGCGACGGCCAAAATAAGCGCGAGGGCGCCGTGAGAGCGCACGGCAGTTACACGGGTCTCTGAGATTTCAAGGGCGTTTGCCCCGGCCGGGCGGAAGCGGAGCTAAGCGCCTCAACGTGGCCCTCCGCGTCACGTTCCCTGGTAATCCTGCAGGATTACCAGGGAGTCCCCCTTTCCTCCCGAGGGCTACGCGGCGTGGAGGAGTTCGAGATACTCCTCGTAGACGGTCATGTTCTTGCCGAAGGAGATTGCGGCGGCCTGGGCACCGCAGACGAGGTGCATCCAGCGCCAGGGCTCGCGGGTGGTGTGGTATTCCTCGACGATCGACTGGTGGTGCTTGAAGGCGTGCATCTCGGTGAAATTGTCGTGGCAGACGATCTCGGCGAGGCGCGCGATGAAGGCCTTCGGGTCGTAGCCGGCCTTCATGTATTGCGTGGCCAGGTTGACCGTCTCCTTGACCTCCGGCACCGCCCGCATCACGCCGAGATTGGTGACCTTGGACCAATCGGTCGGCGGCTGGGTGTAGATGCTGTGCCGGATCGCGTCGAGCAATTCCCGCTGGCTTCGCGCGGGCAGGGCGGCGACCGCTGCCATGTCGGGCTGCGGGTAGGGCTCCATACGGCCCGCGGTCGAGCGGATCTCCGGCCCCGACTGCCACGTCAACAACAGCAGCAATTTGTTCTTGAGGCTGATCCCGTCGAGCTTCAGCAAGTAGCGCCGCAGATTGATGCTGGTGTGCAGGTGCACATCCATCGGGTTGCCGCCGAGCGAGCGCAGGAAGAGACCGGCGGCGCCGATCGACAGCGCCTCGCCCGCGCCCTCCAGCGAAATCCCCCCGGCCAAGGCCTTTGCCATCAGCACCGGAATATCGGCAAAGACGTCGACGGCCGCGATCGCCTCGCCGAGCTCGCCGATCGCCGCGGTTTCATCCTCGCCGCTGCGCTGGCGGTAGATGCGCTGCAGCAACTGATGCTCCTCGATCAAACCTTCGATCTGCGGCAACGGCGAGGGCATCGGATTGTTCGGGGCAACCGGCGAACGGGTCACAAAGCGCACCACCGGGCGCATCACGGTCTTGAAGAACTCCTTGTCGAGCACCCCGGTCTCGAAGGCGCGCCACACAGTGCCGGGAAACATGAAGTAATGGTCGTCGTTGAAATTCTTCGGGATCGCGACGCTGAGCAGCAGATCGAAGGCCTCGATGCGCGGCGCATGATCCCACAGCCACTGGTAAAGGTGGTCCGCCTTGTTCCACTCGCCGCGACCCACCGCGTTCAGGAACGCCGCTTTGGTCGCTTCGACCCCGCCGGCATCCTCCGGCGCGAATTCGAAGAGGGCGTAGGGTCCCATTGCCGGATGGTTGATGTGTTTGTTGGTGAGCGCAACGTGCTGCAATACCGGGAGAAACCGCTCCTCGCCTTCCAGCCGCTCGACCGTCTTCGAGACCGCGTAGAGGCCTGCCAGGGGGTGCAGCGGGCCGCCATGATGACCGGGCGGCATTTCGGTGGACCGGGTCACCGCCAGGGCCGAGGCTGTCAGCATGGTCTCCGTGGGTACCCCAGCGCGTAGCTTGTCCAGTGTGCGATCCAGAATCTCCGAGGGGGGCGTATCCTCGATAAATTGGACCAACGGCTCGATGGCCTCGGAATACTGGACACGTTGCGGCATGGGCATGGTGAGTTTCTCCTTAGTGCGGATAGTTCGGCTTTGTTGGCTCTACTCTTTTCAGTCGGCGCGTACCCCTCGTCTCTCAACGGAAAGGTTGGGCAACAGGCAGCCTTCTTCATTTTACCAGGTGATCGTCCTGCGCGATTTGCATACTGTCAACTCCAAACGACGCATCAGGGATATGCGCCAGAAGCCCCCCTCAGGGGCTTTCCAAGCTTCCCTGGTCGTCGCCGGTGGCCGCCGGGAAATTGGGACCCGAAGGGACCCGCTGCGCCAGGCAGGGCGACGGCGCGCGATGCGGCCGTCAAGGGGCCAAACTTCCCGGATTCGCGTCTGGTGCGGGCGCCGGTCGAGTTGCCCCGGGAAAGGCGGAATGCGCTCCGCTTTTCCGCCTTACCCCGCGCCTGATACCGGGTTGTTCCGGGTTTCTGGCATCACGGTCCCGACGAGAAGAGTGGCGCACAAGCCGACCGCCGCCAAGCTGAGGAACGTGGCCGCGCTACCGAACTGGTCGGCCACGAACCCCGCGGCGGTGGTGCTCAATGTCGCGCCGCCGCCAATGGCGAGGCCGACCATCCCCAGACATGTCGTATAGTGGCCGGAGCCGTCGGTGATATCGGCGACGATCAGCGGTGTCAGGACGCCAAGAGCCGCCGCGCTCAATCCGTCGAGCAGCTGGATCAGTATCATCAGATACGGGTCGGCGATGCCGGCGAACAGCATGCCACGGAGGGGCAGCGCGCCAAAGCCGAGGAGCAGGATCGGCCGGCGGCCCCAACCTTCGGCGGCGCGCCCGGCCCACGGGGAAATGACGGCTGTAACGATCTGTGGCGCGACGATGCAAGCCGCGATCACTAACGATGCCTCGCTGCCGGCCCGCTTTGTCACCATCCCGGCGGCAATCGGCAGCATCGCCGCGTTGGCAACTTGGAACAGGCTTACGCATCCTGAATAAGCGAGCAGTCGGCGGTCGCTAAGAAGGCGCCACAATCCACTTGAGCTTTCCGATTTTGTCATTAGTGCCGGCGTCGAGGAGAGTTTGGGCTGCGCAAAATTCGGCTCACGGATCATCTCAAGCGCGGCCAACGCCGGAATGCCGAGCGCCGCGGTCAACAGAAAAACGGCGCGGTCCCCAATGTAGTAGCCGAACGTGCCCATGAGCCCGGCAGCGAACGCGTTGCCGATCGCCAAATAGCGGGCGTTGCGACCGAGTCTTTCGCCGAAGGCGCCGCTGCCGACTAGCACAAGACTCAATGCCGCGATAGCCGGGCCCAGGACCGAGCTCGCGAAAGCGTGCAGTATTTCGGCCAATGCGATGGGCAACAAGGCAGGCCACAGGGCTATCAAGAGTGCGCTCGCGATGATCGCCACGATCGCCGCGGCGGCGGCCGCCCGTTTGCTGCGCACGGCGTCGACCAACGCTCCGCCGGGAACCTGGCCCACCATCGCCGCAACCGTGCCGGCGCTCAGCGCAGCACCGATCGCGCCTTGCGTCCACCCAACGCCGGTCAGATAAACCGAAATGAACGGTCCAAACCCGGTTTGAAAGTTCGCGACGAAGAAATTCAGCCAGTCCAGTCCGCGCAGACTGCGAGACATCGGTTCGGTCGCGGGTCGGGCCCATAACCCGATCCGCGATAGCGATCGTGCCATCATAGTAAGTTCGTCACCGGCCGGGATCAGGGGCCGACTTTTCCGGGGAGGGTTGCGGCTGTGCTACCACCGGGATCGGCTTGTCCGATTCCGCGTATTTGTATTCGGGAGCAGCCTTGAGTTGCTCGCGATCGAGATCGAGAGCGATTACGTTTTTCTTTTCGCCGAGATCAAAACGCAGCGCGCTCCAGCTGACCGCAATTTTTCGAGTTCCCATACCAAGGAACCCGCCAAAGTCGATAACTGCGGCGTGCGGCTCTCCTTTTTCGTCGAAGAGCACATCGACGATGCGCCCCATATCCTCGCCTTTCGCGCTCAGGACGTCCTTCCCCAGGATCCGGAAGAGGTGGTCTCGCGGGAAATAGTCGAGACTGGCGCCGTTCAACGCCGCATCCCCCGTCGCCTGATTGGTCGGAGCACTCGTCGGCGTTTGCGCTGCCGCTACGCCCAAAAACAATGCACCCGCTATGATGGTGCCAACACCGATAGAGGGTAGTCGCAGACTCTTGAAGAAAAGATTGCGGATCGAGGGGCACTCCACAACCTCCTCCTTGGTCACGCAGGAGTGCGGATGGTCGTTACTCTTAGTCGGACGTGAGGTCCTGATAGATCCTGGTATAATCTTCCGCCATCCGCCGCGCGGTGAACCGCTGCTCGAATATACTCCGGATGAGTGTCCGGTCCAGCAGGTGAATCTGCCCGGCAGCGCTCGCCGCCGCCGACTCGTCGTCAACAATGAAGCCGGTGATACCGTCGTCGACGACTTCAGGTACCGAGCCGGCACGCAGGGCGATGATCGGCGTCCCGCAAGCCATCGCTTCAATCATTACAAGGCCGAATGGCTCCGGCCACGCGATCGGAAATAACAGAGCGGCGGCGTTACCCAGGAACTCTGACTTCTCGTGCTCGCCGATCTCGCCGATGAACTCGACATGCGGTTGAGCGAGGAGAGGCTCGATTTCCGACTTGAAGTAATCTCGGTCGACCGGGTCGATCTTGGCGGCGATCTTCAGCCGCATGCCGGCTCGCGCCGCGATACGGATCGCCCGGTCCGGCGCCTTCTCCGGCGAAATGCGGCCGATGAAAGCCAGATATCCGCCACTGCCGCTACCGGCGAGCAGCAGCCGTTCGGGCAAACCATGATACACCGTGGCGAAGAAGCCCGCCTCAGGCAGCGGCCCGCGTTGGGAATTGGATATCGAGACCACCGGCACGTCGGAAAACACGCGATAGAGCGATTTCAGTTCCGGTATATCCAGTCGGCCGTGCAAGGTGGCGAGGAACGGCACTCCCGCTCGCCGCAACACCGGATAGCCGAGATAGTCGCAATGGAGGTGAACGACATCAAAGTCGCGCGCACGCTGCGCGACCTTCTCGAGCATGGCGAGCAAGGGCGCTACGCTGTCGCGGACTGTCGGATCGAGTTCGAAGCGCCCGTTCGCAGCCCGGCTCGAGGGTCGCCGTCGTCAAACTATCGCCACTGGCGAACAAGGTAACCTCGTGGCCCATTGCTACGAGTTCGTCCGTCAGATAGGCGACGATCCGCTCGGTGCCGCCATAAAGCTTGGGGGGAACCGCTTCCATGAGAGGCGCGATTTGGGCAATTTGCATTTTGGCTCCGGGTCACAATGCCGCACCCGCGGCCCCAATGGGTAATCGCTGGGCTGGCGAAAGGGTTGCATCCGAGGGCTGCGGCATCACAGCTCACCCGGGATAAATGGGGAGGCCTGCAAAACTTCAGAGGTTGCCCGGGGAATATCTTCTCCGGAATTGACGTTTGCCCGCAGATGGGTTGCTCCAGTCACGATGTCGAGCAGCGGCGACAAAGGTTGCTTGACTGACCATTCTCTGCGCTATCCGCTACGCTCCAAAGCCTACCTACGCTGATGACTGTATACTGAGCCTATTGGAAGATTTGAGAGAAGCGTCGATGGGATTTGCACAAGTCAGCACTGCTCGGCGGACCGTCGACCTGGAGAACCCGGTTCGCTGGCGCGGCGGCGGATCGGAGCCGCATGAACTGGGCGCCGCCGCTTTCCCCCTCCGCCCGGTTGCCTTTTTGTGGCATTATGTCACGAGGCGGCCAGTTATTCATCTCGCTGCGGTCGCTTCAGTGGTCGGCGCGGCCTCGTTTGCTTGCACAGCGCAATACGGCCTGAAGCTGATCGTCGACGCGATGGCTCACGGCCCGCAGCATATTTCAGCAGTGTGGTGGGCGCTTGGGGTATTCGCCGCGCTCTTGGCCGGTGAGAGCATATTGTGGCGTTCCGGCAGCTGGTTCGGCTATCGCGCCATCCTCGCGGACAAGGCCGAAGCCAAGCTCGACCTGTTCAATCATCTGAGCGGACACAGCAGCCGATATTTCTCCGATCGGATGGGCGGCTCGCTCGCCAACCGCATCTCCGCCGCCGGGGATTTGCTGCAGCAGGTATTCTCGACCTTGCTGTTCAATATTGCGCCAGTATGCGCCGATTTTTGCGCCGCCCTGGCGATGGTGGCTACCGTAGATTGGCATTTGGTCGCCGCCCTATTCGTTTTCGTGATGCTGGCCGCGAGCACGCTCGTCCGGCTGAGCCAACGCGGCATGCCGCGGCACCGGCTTCATGCCGATCATGCCGCCGACCTCGGCGGCGAACTGATGGATGTGCTTTCCAATATCTGGGTGGTGAAGGCGTTTTCCGCGCGCACCCGAGAGCGCAGCCGCTTCGAGCGGCTGCTCAAGGTCGAGGAGACCTCGCATCGCGACAGTCTGATGTATGTCGAGCGTATGCGTGTCCTCCATGATATTGGCCTTTGGCTGATGGCGGGCGGCATGCTCGTCTGGACTCTGCATCTGTGGAGCGTCGGAAGAGTCAGTCCCGGCGACGTCGTTTTAACCTTGGCAATGGCCTTCCGCATCCTGCACGGCTCGCGCGATCTTGCTTTTGCCCTGGTGAACGCAAGCCAGTTCATCGCCCGCATTGCTGATTCGATCCAAGTCATCGGCGAAAATCATCGGGTCGTCGACCAGCCGGGTGCGAGACAGCTGATCCCATTGGGCGGCAGCATCGCTTTCGAAAATATCGATTTTTCCTATCCCGCGGGAAAGCCGGTGTTTGGTGGTTTCAACTTGCACATTGCGCCGGGCGAGCATGTTGCGCTGGTCGGACCCTCTGGCGCCGGCAAATCGACACTGATCGGCTTGCTGCAGCGGCTCGTCGATGTCGATGAGGGACGGGTGCTGATCGATGATCAGGATATTCGGGCGATGCGCCAGGACAGCCTGCGGGCCGCGATCGCCGTAGTGCCGCAGGAGATCTCGCTCTTTCACCGGTCGGTCCTGGAGAATATTCGCTACGCCCGGCCCGAGGCGTCCGATGAGGATGTTTTGGCCGCGGCTCGGGCGGCGCGCTGCGACGACTTCATCCGCGCCCTGCCGCAGGGCTATGACACGATAGTCGGGGAACGCGGCACGAAGCTGTCAGGTGGGCAGCGCCAGCGTATCGGCATCGCCCGGGCCCTGTTGAAGAACGCCCCGATCATCGTGCTGGACGAGGCGACTTCGGCGCTCGACAGCGCCTCCGAAGTCGAAATCCAGCACGCGCTCGAAGCCCTGATGCGCGGCCGCACCGTCCTGGCGATCGCCCACCGATTGTCGACGGTGGCTGAAATTCGATCGCGTCGTCGTGCTCGAAGGGGGTCGCATCGTCGAGGACGGCCCGCCTGCCGAACTAAGGCGGCGCCATGGGACATTCGACCACATGTGCCGGCTGCAGGAGAACAAGATCGTCGCACTAGCCAGCTGAGGGAGGCAAACCACCCCATGGCCAGGTACGCCCGGCCATGGGCTTGGCGAAGGCTCAGGCGTGCTGGTGGTAGTAGGTGTTGCGCAGCACGCGGCCGGGGAGGGCGCCGGTGTGCTTGCCGTTCTCGATCAAGACCTCGCCATTGACGATCGTCGCCATGATGCCGGCCGCCGGCTCTTTCATACGCCAGCCGCCCGCCGGGAAATCATGGACGACACTCTCGGGCAACGGCCGCACCGTGTCGGGATCGAAGATCACGATGTCCGCCGCCATGCCGGGCCGCAACAGCCCGCGGTCGTAGAGCCCCAGCGCCGAGGCGGAGTTCGAAAGTGAGCCGCCGGACCGCATGCTCCAAGCTCATGATGTGCTTTTCGCGCACCCACTCGGAGAGCAGCCGCGTGCAGTAGCCGTATCCGCCATGGAACTGCACATGCGCCCCGCCATCCGAGAGGCCGACAATGGCGTTCGGATAGGTCAGGATCTTCGCCATCGCTTCGTCGTCGACATTGTTTTCCGACTGCATGAAGCCGGTGTCGAGATTCTCTTCGACGACGAGGTCGAGGAACGCGTCGATGACGCGCTTGTTCTGCTCTTTCGCGATCTGACCGATCGTCTTGCCCTTGAGCCCCTGATTCTTTTCGAGGACCGGGGTCTCGACCCACATGTAATTGTACCACTCGCGCGAATAACCGGCCGCCGGCACATTCACTTTGTGCTCGACAACTTCGTCGTGAAGCTTCTGGCGGACCGCCGGGTCGGCATAGGCGCGCAGCTTTTCTTCGTCGGAAGACAACAGGATCGGGTGCCAAGTCGGCGAGCCGCGGAACACCTGGCAGTTGCGCATCGTAAAGCTCTGCGTGACGCGGTTCGGGCTGCACAGCGGATAGGCCCGGATCCCGGCCTTCGAGGTCTCTTCGACCCGCGCCATGTGCATTTTCCACGCATCCGGCTCGCGCACGGTCTGGCCGAGATTGTTGTAGATGACGGTGCGGCCGGTCGCTTCCGACAGGCGGGCCATCAAGCCATCCTTCAGCTCGGCAGCGCGGCCGCCGCCCGATTGGATGATCCCGGTGCCCATCTCGCGCAGCACGTCGCCGAGCGCGAAAATCTCCTTCTCCTCGGCCCACAAGGCCGGGATGTGGACGCCCTGCGGGTCGTAATGGCCCTTGTTGCGCGACACCGACAAGCCGAGCGCGCCGCCCTTGATGCCGTCGCGCACGACGTCCTGCATCTTCTTGATTTCGTCATCGGTCGCGGCGCGCTTCTGGCTCTCGTCGCCCATGACGTAGTAGCGCACGGTCGAATGGCCGATCAGATTGCCGACATTGACGCCGAGATTCTGGTCGAGCCGGTCCATGTATTGCGGGATCGTCTCCCAATCGACCTCGACGGTGTTGAGGACGTCCATCGGGATCGCTTCGACATAGGACAGGAACTCGGCGACCCGCTTTGCGGCGCCGGTGTCGAACCGGAGCCAAAGCCAGCGAGCAATTCCCGAAGACGACCGTCGTGCAGCCGTGGTCGGGCGAGAACGAGCACAGCGGGTCCCACGTGACCTGCGCATCGTAGTGGCAGTGATTGTCGACAAAACCGGGCGCGACGACCTGGCCCCGCGGCGTCGATCGTGCGTTTAGCGGGCCCGCTCAGCTTGCCGATCTCGGCGATTTTGCCGTTTTTGATGCCGACATCTCCGCGAAACGCCGGCATTCCGGAGCCGTCGACGATCCGGCCGTTCTTGATCAGCAGATCATACGCCATCGCTACCCCTTTCTCGGTTCAGGTCACAACCCACCGTTTCCTCGAAAGGGAGTGTAGCACCGCAAAAACCGGCTCACCCATGCGAAATGCGGCGAATAGACGCGCTTCACCGCATGATTATGCATGCCGGCGGGTCAGCTCAGTTTTTCGAGCTCGTCGATGAAGCCGGCAATGATCGACAGGCCCTTGGACCAGAACGACGGGTCGGCGGCGTCGAGGCCGAACGGCGCGAGCAGCTCGCGATGCCGCATAGTGCCGCCCGCACGCAGCATTTCGAGATAGCGCTCCGCGAAGCCTTGGTGCGCATCCTCGTAGACCGCGTAAAGGGAGTTAACGAGGCAATCGCCGAAGGCGTAGGCGTACACGTAGAACGGCGTGTGGATGAAGTGCGGGATGTAGGACCAGTAATGGCGGTAGACGCCGTCGAGGCGCAATGCCGGGCCGAGGCTCTCGCGCTGCACGGCGAGCCAGATCTCGCCGAGCCGGTCCGGGGTAAGCTCGGCCTCGCGCCGCTCTTCGTGGACCTTCTGTTCGAAGCTCACAAAGGCGATCTGACGCACGACCGTGTTGAGCATGTCCTCGACTTTGCCGGCCAGCATGATCTTGCGCCGGCGCGGGTCGGTTTCGCGCGCGAGCAACGCCCGGAACGTCAGCATCTCGCCAAACACCGAGGCGGTTTCCGCCAGGGTCAACGGCGTGTCGGCCATCAGATAGCCCTGGCGGTTGGCGAGCAATTGATGGACGCCGTGGCCGAGCTCGTGTGCCAACGTCATCACGTCGCGCGTCTTTCCCTGGTAGTTCAGCAGCAGATAGGGATGCGCGCTCGGCACCGTGGGATGCGCGAACGCCCCCGAGGCCTTTCCGGGCTTCACCGGCGCGTCGATCCATTGCCCGGCAAAGAAACGCCCGCCGACCGCGGCCATCTCGGGCGAGAAGGCGCCATAGGCCTTGAGCACGGTCTCCTGCGCCTCGGACCAAGAAATCGTCCGGTCTTCCTCCTCGGGCAGCGGCGCGTTGCGATCCCAAAACGGCAATTCCTCGACCCCGAACCAACGCGCCTTCAGCCTGTAATAGCGGTGCGACAGGCGCGGGTAGCTGTCGCGTACCGCCTTTATCAGCGCGTCGACGACCTCATCCTCGACAAAGTTGGCGAGGTTGCGCGAGGAGATCGGGCGCGGGAAGCGGCGCCAGCGGTCCTCGATTTCCTTGTCCTTGGCGAGCGTGTTGGTAATTAGCGCGAAGACGCGCGTGTTCTTCCCCAACACCTCGCCAATCATCTGCGCCACTTCACGGCGGACTTCCGGATCCTTGTCGGACAGCAGGTCGAGCGCTTCCGGCTCGGTCAATTCCCTGCCGCGAAACGGGAACCTGAGCTCGGCGATCGTCTCGTCGAACAGCCGCGTCCAGGCGGCTCGGCCGGCGACATATTTCTCGTGCAATAGCTTTTCGATCTCGTCGCTGAGCTGATGCGGGCGGAACGCGCGGATGTCGCGCAGCCACGGGCGATAATGGGCGAGCGCCGGGTCGGCGAGCTTCGCGTCGAGCTCGGAATCGTCGAGGCGGTTGAGTTCGAGGGTAAAGAACAATAATGCCGTCGAAACCGCGTTGGTCCGCTCCTGCATGGTCTGGTAAAAGCGGCCGATTTCCGGATCGGAAAGATTTCCGGCGTGGACGAGCGAGGCATAGCTCATGATCCGGCCGATCTTCTCCTGCAGGCGCTCATAGGCCTCGACCGCAGCGCCGAGCTCGGCCCCCGAGATCGCAGCCAGGGACCCCTCGTAGCGGCCGCGAAACGCTTCGGCTTCCTCGGCGAGCGTGGAGAGATCCCGCGCCAGAGGCTCGCTGTCGGGACCGGGATAGAGGTCAGACAAGTCCCACTCGGGCAGCGTCCCCAGCTTCTCCTGCCGCTGCACCGCTGCCGGTTCCACCGCCGCTGCCCGCGCATCCATTGCCATTCTCCCGCTCGTTTGCATGGCCGAGCATATGGGGCCCGGTGCAATAGCCGCCAAGCGAACGCGACTTACGCTTCTCGCCCCTCCTCCCCTCCGCGCTTTCCGTGGGCCTTCAGCCCACGGACTTGTTCCGTGGAGGCCGGCTGTCAGGAAATTAGCTGCATAGCGGCGGTGCGTGCTTCGAGACGGCCCTGCAGGCACCCTCAGCATGAGGTAATCCTTTGATGGCATTAGAGACTTCCTCATCCTGAGGAAGCTGCGAAGCAGCTGTCCCGAAGGACGCACGATGCTGATCCAGCTAATCGCCAATTTCCTTACGGCCTCGTGTGAATGACTCGGAGCACCAGCTGTTTCCGCTGTTTTTTGCAGCGAAAATAGAGCGATCGGCTTCGCTCCGCCGCGGAAATCCTGGGTTGGAGTGCCGCGGCGGGGCGCAGCAACAGCGGCAATTCCGCTGTCGGTTTGCTGTCTTCCGCTGTACCGGGAGCGTGGCTCGAGCTCAGGTCTTTAGCGGGGCGTATACCCATAAGGATCTGGACGGCTTGCTGCCTGCCCGTCCTCCAATTGCCGCAAGCGATTGTCGAAATCGCTCGCATCGATCGCCCGCAGAAAGCTTTCGATCATCTGCGACAGCGCGAACCCCTCGCCGGGGGTGATGCCGCCGCGCCCGACCGCGTCGGCGACCGCCTTTATCGCGCCAAGGATGTCGGCCGCGCTGTTGATCGGCGGCAGAGCGAGCTCGACCGAGCGGTCGCGGCGCGGCGCGTTGGTGCGGTCGAGACAGAGCCGCAATGCCGTCGGATCGCCGGCGAGGGCGAGTTCGACCGCCTTGCGGCTCAGCGCCGTTGCTTCGCCGTCGAGCAACAGCTGCGCCGCCCGAGTAGACCGGTTGATCGAGCCGCGAGGCCGCCCGCCGGGATTTCCGCACTGCCCCTTCGCAAACGGTCGACCTCGAACCCTTTTTAACGTTGTTGCTGTTTTCTGCAGCGAAATATCAATCATCGCTCCACCTCGATCCGTCACCTTGGCGCCTGCCGCCGGATGCCCTCTAGAAACCGGCACCATGAGATTATGGCAATATTATTGTTGCCGCACGAGGCTCCGAAGTGCGAGCCGGCGCAGCAGCACGACGCGGCAAATGGTTTTCTCGAACCGTTCTGGCCTACTCCGGCCCGTGAAGGCGTTTCCCGATTTCCTCAGTGTGCATCTCAAGGCGCGTCGACCGCGTCACGACATCAGAGATCACCGCTCCCCACTCCGTCGAAGACTCTCATTTCGCCTGAAAGAAACGGGCTGATATTCCAGAGGCGCGGTGGAAGATCCCAGAGTCGGTCTCCCCATTCGAAGGTTCGAAAGTCAAGAATTTCGGGAAATTTGCCGCGCTCTGTGGGGGAATAAGCTTAGGCCACCTTGCGCAAGTGCGGGTGCTGGCCGGGGCAGGGTTCGACCTCCACTGTGAAATGGCTCAACGCTAAAATGTCCGAGAGCTGCGCCTTGTAGGTCGAAGGCGTGCGTGGTGCATCGGATACCAAGGCGACTATGCAGGCGAGATGACCCGGCCCGACCTGCCAGAGATGCAAGTCCGTCACCCGGTCTCCGCCACGTTCCAGCCGCGCGCGCACTGCCGCCTCGACGCGTGTCGCCTCGGGCACCGCATCAACCAATACGCGGCCAGTGTCGTTCAGCAGCCCCCATGCCCAGCTTCCGATAACGGCTGTGCCCGCCAAGCCAACGAGCGGGTCGATAAAGCGCCAGCCGAACCCCCAAGCGAGCGACAGGCCGGTAATCGCCAAAACAGAGGTTACCGCGTCCGCCAAGACATGGACGTAGGCCGCGCGAAGATTCAGGTCTTTTCCGTGCCCGTGGTGATCATGGTCGTCGTCAGGGTCGTGGTCGTGACCATGATGATGGTGGTCGTCGTCGTGAAGCAACCAAGCGCTCGCTAGGTTGACCGCAAGACCTAGAGCTGCAATGGCTATAGCCTCGCCGTAAGCAATTGAGACGGGGTGCACAAGCCGCAGAACGCTCTCATAGGCGATCAGAAGTGCGATCATGCCGAGCACCACGGCGCTCGTGTAGCCAGCCAGGTCGCCGAGCTTGCCGGTGCCGAATGCGAAGCGGGGATTAGTTGCGTGCCGGCGGGCGTAGCGATAGGCCGTCGCCGAGATGGTGAGTGCGGCGGCGTGGGTGCTCATGTGCCAGCCGTCCACGACGAGAGCGAGCGAGCCGAACAAGGTGCCGCCCGTAATCTCGACAACCATCATTGTGAAGGTAAGCGCGACGACCAGCCACGTGCGCCGCTCGTTTTCGTGATGGCGCTCGCCAAGGAAGGCGTGCTGATGGGTTAAATGGTCGAGCGAATCCGAGTGCATGGGCGCTGTCCTCCTAGATTTGTTTGTGCACCCGACTAGGAAATCAGTCTAGAGCGAGCTATGAGGGGACTCGGTTTCAATGGTCTTGGTTTCTTTGGTGCAAGATCACTGGCCACAAGGGACAGAGTTAAAAGATTGAGTGCCCGCCGCTCTTTCACTCCGCAAAGGCGTGAATTTCCCAGAACACCAGATTTTGCGGCAAACACATGACACCGACCGGCTTTGACGCCAACCGGCGACCGAGCGACAATCGCAGCATGTCCTCCAGCGGACCCAAAACGGCCAAGCCGAAAGGCAAGGGGAAAATCTCACCAAGCACTCGCGAGCGCGCGATGATCGAGGCCGGGTATCGATGCGCCGTGCCTACATGCCGGTCATCGCTCAGCTTGGACGCTGGATCGACTGATTTTTCCTCCATTTACTGTTACCGCGGACGCTCTGTTGCCGTTTGCGCCGCTAATCACTTCAGGACTTGTGAATGTTACTCCCAAACTTTTTACTAGCCCCGCAACGCAAATGTCAGGACTGAATGTCCATCACCAGTACATGGTTCAGTTATCCGAAGCCGGTCAGGCGTTTATGAAAGCATGGAAGGACAGAAAAACCCAAAGCTGATGTTCCAGACCATCAGTTATGGCGTAGGCCCTATGGATTTCCCTGTGGCGGATGGGCGCGGCAGTGGTGCGGGTGACCGCTCCGGCTGGATCCCGGCCTTCGAGGCTGTCAGGAAATCGGCGATATGGCTGGATCGGCATCGTGCGTCCTTCGAGACGGCCGTGGAGCCTGTCCTCGGGCCGCGCGGAGCGCGGACCCGTGGGCGGCCTCCTCACAGGATGAGGATTTTCTTTGGCAATTAAGACTTACCTCATGCTGAGGAGCGCCCGCAGGGCGCGTCTCGAAGCACGCACTACCTCACCACAGCTGGGTTGGCCAATTTGCTGACGGTCTCCTTTGCCGGGAAAGCGCGGAGGGGACGTGGAGCTGCATCAACTGAATTAATGTGCACTAGCGGTCAGATCCATTCAGAACGTTCCACCCCGCAAGAGCGGCATCCAAATTTCCGTCACACCGGCGAAAGCCGGGACCCATCGCAGAATGGGTCCCGGCCTCGCCGGGGAGGGGGCGCATCAGACCATGACCTTGAGATTGCTTCGTCGCTCTGCTCCTCGCAATGACAACCACTTACGATGTCATTGCGAGCGCAGCGAAGCAATCTCGATGGCGTGTACCGACACCAAGTGTCTGATCTGTACCACTAGGTAGTGGCGAGGCGCGGCTCGATGACTTGACTGCGCCGGCGCGGCGGGCCGCCGGCGAGGATCTGGACGACGCCGGCGCCGAAGCCGATCAGCACGCCGGTCTGCCAGGCGCGGTCATAGGATCCCGTCATGTCGAAGATAAGCCCGCCACCCCAGGCCCCCAGCGACGATCCGACCTGATGCGTCACGAAAGCGAGGCCGAGCAGGGTCGCCATATAGCGGGTGCCGAACATCTCGGCAACGAGGCCGCTGACCAGCGGCGCCACGCTGAGCCATAGCATCCCCATCGCCGCCGCAAAGACGAGTGTGCTCGCCGGCGTCGGCGGCATCACGAAATAGGCGGTAAACACCAGCGCGCGCAGAATGTAGAGAAGCCCGAGCAGGATATGCTTCGGGTACCGCCCGCCGAGCCAGCCGGCCAGCAATGAGCCGATGCAGTTCATCCCGCCGATTACCGCGAGAGCTTCGGCGCTCAGCATCGGGTCCTGGCCGCAGATCGCCAGATAGGTCGGCAGGTGGGTGGTCAGGAACACCAGGTTCAGGCCGCAGACGAAATACGCCCCCGACATGACGAGGAAAGGGCGGTGGCGCGCCGCCTGGCCGATCATCTCGCGCATCGTCGTCTTCGCGAAGCCGGCTCTCGGCAACTGGTCGGCGCCGCCGGCCAAAAATGCCGCCGGCAGCATCACGGCGGCGAGAACGAGGAAGAACAGCACGCCGATCTGCCAAGCTTGATGCGCGAGCAGGGCTTGCGTGGTAAGCGGAACCAGCAAGGTGCCGAGCGACCCGGCAGCCGATACGATGCCGAGCACCTTGCTGCGCCGCTCTTCCGAGACCGCCCGGGCCACGCGAAGTCAATGCCAGCGAGGAAGCGGTGCACGACAGCGCCACGCCGATGAACCCGCCGGAGATGATCAGCGCCGGCGCGCCCCCGGCCGCCGCCATTACGGCGAGCCCGAGGACGTAGATCGCGGCGCCGGCCATCATTGTCGTGCGCAGACCGAAGCGATCGGCAATCGCGCCGACCGGAGCTTGCGACAATCCCCAGACGATGTTTTGGACCGCCACGGCCAACGTGAAATCAGCCGCTGTCAGCGCGAGGTCGCGCGTCACGGGCGTCAGGAAAAGGCCGAGGCTCTGCCGTATTCCCATCCCGAGACTGAGGAGCACCCCCGCCCCGATCAAAATCAGTCTTGTCTGCCCCATCTTCTCTGCCACATTTTCTCTGCGGTCCCGATCCTTGGCGCTATCGGATCATTGCAGCTCGTGCTCGGGCATCAAGGCCTTCCTCGGCAGCGCTCATCTGCCCTGCTCGCCGCGAATAGCCGGCCGGTGTGCCACCCGCGAGGGTCGCTTCAAATACGAGCCGAGATGAACAGTGGCGCGACGGTTCCGCTCGATCCCACTCAGAATTGTTGAGTTAACCACGTTTAGTCACAAATTTGGCTCTCACTTCTACACAGGCAGGGGTTTAGGAGTATCGCTGACCATATCCGATAACGGAGCCCGTTGCGGCTCGCCGAGAGCGACATGTCTGGGACCAATAGGCAGCCGAGCTCGAGACGGCGGGCGGCGTGCATATGGCCGTGCAAGCGGGCAGCCTCGACCAATGGGTGATCTGCCGCCGCCGAATACCAGTAGATGGGTGGCTCGCCGCAAGGCTGCCGTCCTCGGAGCCCTGCGCAGCGGCGCCATCACAATGGAGGAGGCTTGCCGCCGGTACGCCCTTTCCGAGGAAGAGCTGCTCGCCTGGCAGCGCGCGTTCGAGGCCCATGGCCTTCCGGGACTGCGCGCCACTCGTCTTCGGGCGTCGACGCACCCGTCGTCCAAACGCCGCCGATCCGCGGCCATGATGGGCTTGCGCCGCGAGCTGGTTTTGACGCGTTTTGGACAGTCAAGTTGCAGCAGCGTGGACTAATCTCGATCCGGAGCCTCAGGGAGGAAGATCGGGCGTGACCCAAGGCGCGCACGCTACAACCTCCGAGCTGCACGAGCTTTGGGCGGGCCTTGAGAACGAGTGCCATCAGCTCGCCATTGTAATAGAGGAGGCACGTGACGGAGGCGCCGATGTCAAGCTGCTGCGCGATCGGCAGGCCCGACTGCTGCTCCACATCAGCGCGGTCGTGGCCGAGATCCGCGAGGCCCCGGCGACGACGCTGCACGACCATCTCGCCCTGCTCGATGTCGCAATCGAACATGAAATCGATCTTGCGGCTGAAATTGCCTTCTATGGCGTGACAGACTTTCCCATGATCACGCGTCTGCTGCGGGCCTTGGCGCGAACGGCGCCGGGCTTCGAATTCAACTCGCTGCGGCGGTCGTTGTCGTCGCCCGGCCAGTTCGAGCGACTGATGGACGATGGTATCGAGGCGGGCGAACCGATTGGCTTTGGCCGCCGGTAATCGGCACTGGATTACTGGGATCGCTCAATAGTTCGGACCGGCTCCAATACGATATTGCAGGTGAGGGGCGGCCGCTGCGCGCAACCCCACGCCCTTGCCTTTGGCGGCAGTCGCCCGGTTACTCCGCCGCGGCTCTAACCGGCCCGATGAACTGTGCGATCCACTTGTTGCGGCGCCTCAGGTTTTCCCGATACATGGCCTCGAATTCGGCGGGCGGGAAGGAGTGCGTCGAGGCGCGATTGAGCAGCGCTTCGCACCATGATTTGAGACGAGGGAATTTCTCTATGTGGCCGAGCCTCTTTACCCGGTCGAGGAAGACGTAGCGCTGCAAGAACGGGGCATAGGCCGCGTCCACCAGGGAATACTTTGCGCCATTGAATAACGGGCCGCTGCCCTGCTTTTCCAGTGCCCGCTCGAGGCGCTCGAAGGGCACCGGGATCTGCTCGGCAGCCTTGTTGTACTCCGCCTCGGTATCGGCATAAGCCGTTGCCGTGACCGCACTGGCGAAGGTGGGCACATAATCGGTCCAGGCCCGGTTTAGCGCGCGCTCGACCGGGTCCTCCGGATGCAGACGCGGCGAGATGGTTTCGTCCAGGTACTCGTTGATAGCGTTGGATTCGAACAGCGATATCTTGTCGTCGATCCGCAGCACCGGCACTTTCTTGTGCGGGGAGATGGCGAGGAACCAGTCCGGCCGGTTGTCGGGCTCGATGTGGCGCAGCTCGAACTCGGTCTTCTTCTCACGCAGGACAATGGCCGAGCGCTGCACCCAGGGGCAAGTCTTGAAGCTGACCAGCATATATTTTGCCATTACGACCTCGGTTCGACTATCGGGACGATCGCATGATTGCACGCTTCGCCCGGGTCGTTAAACACAAAACGCAGAGGGCTGGGTTCTTATCCCGCCGGCGCACCGCACTGCGGCCCGAGGACCGGCTCCGGCGTCGGTGGGTGAGGCGTCCGCCGCCCGTTACTGCGCGGCGTGGCGTCGAGCTTCGAGGTCTTCGTCGTGCCGGACCGGCTGCAGCAGAAGGCCGAGCGGGCTCGCGGTGACCCGCACGGTGTCGCCGTCGCGGATCTCGCCGGCGAGGATTTTTTCGGCGAGCGGGTTCTGCAACTCGCGCTGGATCACCCGCTTCAAAGGCCGCGCGCCGTAGACCGGGTCGTAGCCGGCATTGGCGAGCCACTTCTTGGCCTCGGCGTCGATGTCGAGAGTGACTTTGCGGTCCTCGAGCAGCTTTTCCAATTGCGCCAATTGGATGTCGACGATGCCGACCATGTCGTCGCGCGAGAGGCGCCGGAACAACAGGATCTCGTCGAGGCGGTTGAGGAACTCCGGGCGGAAGGCGGCGCGCACCGCCTCCATGACCTGGCCGCGCACCGCGTCGACCATCTGGCCTTCGGGCAGGCTCGCCAGATACTCGCTGCCGAGGTTCGAGGTCAGCACGATCAGCGTGTTGCGGAAGTCGACGGTGCGGCCCTGGCCGTCGGTCAGGCGCCCGTCGTCGAGCACCTGCAACAGGACGTTGAACACGTCCGGGTGCGCCTTCTCGACCTCGTCGAAGAGGATCACCTGGTAGGGCCGCCGCCGCACCGCCTCGGTCAGGCTGCCGCCTTCCTCATAGCCGACATAGCCGGGCGGCGCGCCGATCAGGCGCGCGACCGAGTGCTTCTCCATGTATTCCGACATGTCGATGCGCACCATCGCGCGCTCGTCGTCGAACAGGAACGCGGCGAGCGCCTTGGTCAGTTCGGTCTTGCCGACGCCGGTCGGCCCCAGGAACAGGAACGAGCCGATCGGCCGGTTCGGGTCCTGCAAGCCGGCGCGCGCCCGGCGCACCGCCTGCGACACCGCGGCGATCGCCTCGTCCTGGCCGACGACGCGGGCCTTGAGCGCGTCCTCCATGTGCAACAGCTTGCCGCGCTCGCCTTCGAGCATCTTCTCGACCGGCACCCCGGTCCAGCGCGAGACGACCGCGGCGATCTGCTCGGGGGTGACCGCCTCCTCGCCCATCATGCCGCGACCCTCCTTGGTCTCGGCTTCGGCGAGCCGCTTTTCGAGGTCGGGGATGATGCCGTAGGCGAGCTCGCCCGCCCGCGTCCAGTCGCCGCGGCGCTGCACCTGCTCCAACTCGATGCGCGCCTGCTCCAATTGCTCCTTCAATTTCTGGGCGCTCGGCCAGTTTCTGCTTTTCGGCCTGCCACTGCGCGGTCAATTCGGCCGATTGCTGCTCGAGCTGGGAGAGTTCCTGTTCGAGCCGCTGCAGGCGCTCGCGCGAGGCGGGGTCGGTTTCCTTCTTCAACGCCTCGCGCTCGATCTTCAACTGCACGATGCGGCGGTCGAGCTCGTCCAATTCCTCGGGCTTCGAATTGATCGTCATGCGCAATCGCGCCGAGGCCTCGTCCATCAGATCGATCGCCTTGTCGGGCAGAAAGCGGTCGGTGATGTAGCGGTTGGCCAGGGTCGCCGCGGCGACGATTGCGCCGTCGGTGATGCGCACGCCGTGGTGCAATTCGTATTTCTCCTTGATGCCGCGCAGGATCGAGATCGTGTCCTCGACCGACGGCTCGCCGACATAGATCGGCTGGAAGCGGCGTTCGAGCGCGGCGTCCTTCTCGATGTTCTTGCGGTATTCGTCCAGTGTCGTCGCGCCGACGCAATGGAGCTCACCGCGCGCCAGCGCCGGCTTCAGCATATTGGAGGCGTCCATTGCGCCTTCCGCCTTGCCGGCGCCGACCAATGTGTGCAGTTCGTCGATGAACAGAATTATTCCCTCGGCGCCCGAGGTGACTTCCTGCAATACCGCCTTCAGTCGCTCCTCGAATTCGCCGCGGTATTTGCTGCCGGCCAAGAGCGAGCCGAGATCGAGCGCCAACAGCTTCTTGTTTTTGAGGCTCTCCGGCACGTCGCCATTGACGATGCGCTGCGCCAGCCCCTCGACGATCGCCGTCTTGCCGACCCCGGGCTCGCCGATCAGCACCGGATTGTTCTTGGTGCGGCGCGACAGCACCTGGATCGTGCGGCGGATCTCCTCGTCGCGGCCGATGACCGGGTCGAGCTTGCCTTCGCGCGCCGCTTCGGTCAGGTCGCGGGTGTATTTCTTCAACGCGTCGTAGCCCTCCTCGGCCGAGGCGCTGTCGGCCTTGCGGCCCTTGCGCACCTCCTCGATCGCCCGGTTGAGGCTTTGCGCGTCGACCCGCGCCGCCGCCAGCGCCTTGGCCGCGCCGGTCCCGGCAGCCGCCGCCAGCGCGAGCAACAGCCGCTCGACCGTCACAAAGCTGTCGCCGGCGCGCTGCGCCAATTGCTCGGCCTGCTCGAAGACCCGCGCCAATTCGGGCGACATGTAGACCTGGCCCGCCCCCGACCCCTCGACCTTCGGGAGCCGGTCGAGCTCCGCATCAACGGCGGTGAGCGCCGCCTTCGGATCGCCGCCGGCGGCGCGGATAAGATTGGCGCAAAGGCCCTCGCTGTCCTCCAGCAAGACCTTCAACAGGTGCTCCGGCGTCAGCCGCTGATGGCCGCGCCGCAGCGCCATCGTCTGCGCCGATTGGAGGAAACCCTTCGCGCGATCGGTGTATTTCTCGAATTCCATAACCCAAACCTCGTGTCCAGCTGAATGGCCCACTGCGCCGCCGTCCGCTAGACCGGCGGCTGAGTTATCATGATTATCAATAAATGGGCCGGCCGGCCCAGCGGAGCAACCGGCATAGTCAGGCGCATGCGGCTGAGGAAAGTCGAGCAGCCCTGCAGGATGTAGGCGGCGGCGACGCGGTCGACGATTTCTGCCGCGGCGCTTGCGGGTCAGGTCGGCGGCGATCATCTCTCGGGTAACCGCAGCGGTCGAGAGGCGCTCGTCCCAAAGCACGACCGGCAGATCGCGCAGAGCGAGCAGGTTTCTGGCGAACTGGCGCACCGATTGGGTCCGCGGCCCATCGGTGCCGGCGAGGGTCAGCGGCAAACCGATGACGAGGCCGGCAACGCCATGGGCATCGATCAGCGCCGAGAGGCGCGCCATATCTTCGCGAAAGCGGCGCCGCCGGATCGTCTCGAGCGGAGTGGCGATGACCAGGCGGGTGTCCGACAACGCCAGGCCGATCGTTTTGGTTCCGACGTCGAGGCCCATTAGCCGCGCCCCGGCCGGCACAGCATCGCGCAGTTCCAAGGGATTGCTTAGGATCACGACCGATGATAGCTCGTTTCGACCGCCCCTGCGGAGATCGCTGAAATCATGGCATTGGACAAGGCCACCGTGGCGCACATCGCCACCCTGGCGCGGATCAGGCTCTCCGAAGCCGAGCTGGAGCCGCTAGCGACGAGCTCTCTCGCATTCTGACCTGGATGGAGCAGCTGAACGAGGTCGACACCTCGGCGGTAGCCCCGATGGCCAGCGTCGCGGCGACTGGACTGCCGATGCGGGAGGATCAGGTTACCGACGGCGGCCGGCGCGACGAAATTCTCGCCAATGCGCCGCGCACGGCTCGCGGGTTCTTTGTCGTCCCGAAGGTGGTGGAGTGAGCGACCCTTCGCTGCTCGCCTTGACCCTGGCAGAGGCGCGCGACGGGCTCGCCCGCAAATCATTCTCCGCGCGCGAGCTGGCGGCCGCCTACAACGCCGCGGTCGGCGAGCTCGAGCCGCTCAACGCCTATATCACGCCAGACGCCCGAGCGGGCGCTGGCGATGGCCGATGCCGCGGATCAGCGGCTTGCGCGGGGCGAGGCGCTGCCGCTCGACGGCATCCCGCTCGCGATCAAGGACCTCTTCTGCACCAAGGGGCGTGCTGACCACCGCCGCCTCGCACATCCTCGACGGGTTTCATCCGCCCTATAAATCGACGGTCACCGACAAGCTGTGGCAGTCGGGCGCGGTGATGCTCGGCAAGGCCAATCTCGACGAGTTCGCGATGGGCTCGTCGAATACGACGAGCTGGTACGGCCCGGTCGAAAACCCGTGGCGGCGCTCCGAGCGCCAGGCGACAACCGCCCACTGGTTCCCGGCGGCTCGTCGGGCGGCTCGGCGGCCGCCGTGGCCGCGCGGGCGGCGCTCGCCGCGACCGGCACCGATACCGGCGGCTCGATCCGCCAGCCGGCGAGCTTTTGCGGCATCGTCGGGCTCAAACCCACCTATGGCCGCTGCTCGCGCTGGGGGATCGTTGCCTTCGCCTCCTCGCTCGACCATCCCGGGCCGATGACCCGGACGGTGCGCGACGCCGCGATCATGCTGCGCGCGATGGCCGGCCACGATCCAGAAGAATTCGACCTCTGCGCCGATGCCGGTGCCGGATTTCGAGGCCGCGCTGACCGGCAGACATCCGCGGCCTGCGCATCGGCATTCCCGAGGAATACCGGGTCGACGGCATGCCGGCGGAGATCGAGGCGTTGTGGCAGCAGGGCATCGACTGGCTGCGCGCGGCGGGCGCCGAGCCGGTCGAGATCAGCCTGCCGATGACCAAATATGCGCTACCGACCTATTACATCATCGCGCCCGCCGAGGCGTCCTCGAACCTCGCGCGCTATGACGGCGTCCGCTTCGGCCTGCGGGTCGACGGCGACGAGCCTCGACGAGATGTACGAGAACTGACGCGCGCGGCCGGGTTTCGGCGCCGAGGTGCGCCGCCGTGTGCTGATCGGCACCTATGTGCTGTCGGCCGGCTATTACGATGCCTATTACCTGAAGGCGCAGCGGGTGCGCGCGCTGATCGCGCGCGATTTCGCCGACGGCGTTCGAGCGGGTGGACTGCATCCTGACGCCGACCGCGCCGTCGGCCGCCTTCGCCATCGGCGAGAAGACCGACGATCCGATCGCGATGTATCTGAACGACGTCTTCACCGTGCCCGCCAATCTCGCCGGTCTGCCGGCGATCTCGGTTCCGGCTGGGCTTTCGGCGACGGGCTGCCGCTCGGTCTGCAGATCATCGGCCGCGCCTTTCGACGAGGCAGACCGCAATGCTTGCGGCGTCGCGACGGCGATGCTGATCGGGAGAGCGCCTAGCTCCGCTTCTTGGATTCAGCGCTGCCGGCCATTCGTCGCTAGGACGGGCTCCGGGCGAAGGTGAGCGGCCGGGAGGTCGATCATGATCGAGGGCCGCACGGGCGGTGGGAGACCGTGATCGGGCTCGAGGTCCATGCCCAAGTCGTCTCGAAGGCCAAGCTGTTTTCGGGGGCGGCGACCGAATTCGGCGCCGAGCCCAACACCCAAGTCTCGCCGGTCGATGCCGCTTTTCCTGGCATGCTGCCGGTCATCAACCGGTTTTGCGTCGAGCAGGCGGTCAAGACCGGGCTCGGTCTCGATGCCGAGATCAAGCTGGACAAGTGTCTTCGACCGGAAGAACTATTTCTACCCCGACCTGCCGCCCGGCTATCAGATCTCGCAATACCAGCAGCCGGTCGTCGGCCGCGGGAAGGTCGTGCTGGACATGCCCGACGGCACGACGCGCGAGATCGGCATCACCCGGCTGCATCTCGAACAGGACGCCGGCAAGAGTCTGCACGACCAGCACCCGAGCCTCTCCTATGTCGACCTGAACCGGGCCGGCATCGCGCTGATGGAGATCGTCTCGGAGCCCGATCTGCGCAGCGCCGAGGAGGCCGGAATATATCTGCGCAAATTGCGCTCGATCCTGCGCTATCTCGGCACCTGCGACGGCAATATGGAAGAGGGATCGCTGCGCTGCGACTGCAACGTATCGGTGCGCCGCCCGGGCGAGCCCTATGGCACCCGCTGCGAGATCAAGAACCTCAACTCGGTGCGCTATGTGATGCAGGCGATCGAGTACGAGGCGCGCCGCCAGATCGACATCATCGAGGAGGGCGGCACGATCGCGCAACAGACGCGGCTGTTCGACCCAGGGCGTGGCGTCACGCGGCCGATGCGCTCGAAGGAGGAGGCGCACGATTACCGGTATTTTCCCGATCCCGATCTGCTGCCATTGGTGCTCGATCCCGAATGGGTCGCGCGGCTGCGGGCAGGGCTTCCCGAGCTGCCCGATGCCAAGAAGGCGCGCTTCGCGTCCGACTATGGCTTGTCGCCGGACGACGCGGGCGTCCTCGTGGCCGAGAAGGAGACTGCCCAATTCTTCGAGCGGGTTGCCGCCGGGCGGGACCCCAAAGCGGCGGCCAACTGGGTCATGGGGGATCTGTTCGGCGCGTTGAACCGGCTCGGGGTCGGGGTCGAGCAATCGCCGATATCTGCCGAGCAGCTGGGGTCGTTGATCGACCTCATCGCCGACGGCACGATCTCCGGCCGGCTCGCCAAGGACGTCTTTGCCGAAATGGTCACGTCAGGCGCCGACCCCGGCAGCGGTCGTCGAGGCGAAGGGGCTGCGCCAGGTGACCGATTCGGCCGCCATCGAAGCCGTCATCGACACTGTGCTGGCAGCCCAGGCCGACAAGGTCGCCGAATATCGCGCCGGCCGCGACAAGCTCTACGGCTTCTTCGTCGGCCAAATCATGCGCGCCACCCAAGGCAAGGCCAACCCCGCGCTGGTCAATGAGCTGCTCGGAAAGAAGCTGAGGGGAGAGAGCGGAGGCGCGCGTTGAGCTGGACCCTCGACGAGATACCCTGGGATCGGTTTGACCGCAGCCGGCTCGATCCGGAGATCGTGAAGCTCGTCAAGGCAGCAAGCCTCGTCGAATACAATGGCGCCGCGTATGCCCATCATTTGTGCCGGATTTTCGACGACGACCGCGATTTCCAGGAAAGCGCGCGCCGCTGGGGCGCGGAGGAAATCCAGCACGGCAACGCGTTGGCACGCTGGGCCGAGCTCGCCGATCCCGAGTTCGATTTCGCGGCGGCTTTCGAGCGTTTTCAGGCCGGCTACCGGATCGATTTCGACTGCGCCACCTCACGCCGCGGATCTCGCTCCGGAGAGATGATCGCGCGCTGCATCGTCGAGGTCGGGACGAGTTCCTATTACACCGCGCTGCGTGACGCCGTACGAGAGCCGGTGCTCAAAGAGATCTGCCGCCATATCGCAGCGGATGAGATTCGTCACTATAAGCTCTTCTACAATAACCTGACGCGCTGCCTTGAGCGGGAGCGCATCGGGTTCTGGAGGCGCATGCGGGTGGCGGCTCGGCGCATCATCGAATCCGAGGATGACGAGCTGGCTTACGCCTATTACGCCGCGAACGAGACCACCCGATCTTACGATCGAGATCGCTGCCGGCGCGCCTATGCACGGCGTGCTTACGCGCTCTGCCGCAAGCACCACGTCGCGCATGGCGTTCGGCTCATATTCAAGGCCATAGGGCTAAGCCCCCATGGTTCCCTCGCGCGCATCGCAAGCCGGGTGATCTGGCCGGTGATGCGCCATCGGGCGATCCGGCTCGCAAAGGCTGCGGCTTAGCCTATCCTAGAAGCTTGCGGGCCTCGGACAGCTGTGTCTGCAATGAGTGCAAGAGGCGGGCTTCCGGCGTCGGCGCGCAATTCGTGTAACCGGCGCCGAGCTCCCGGAGCTGAGCCGCGTTGCGCGGAAAAGCGGCGTGATTGAGCGGCAAGGCGAGCCGGGCGCCGGCGCCCTTCTTGACCGCTTCGCGCACTCGGTCGATCGCGGCAACCAACCTCGGGTGATCGGGCTGGCCGCTGACGCCGAGCGAACGCGACAAATCCGACGGGCCAACCGCCAGCAGGTCGACACCCTCCACCGCGGCGATCTCATCGATCCGCTCGACCGCCGCCATGTCCTCGATCATGCAGGCGAGGAGGATCTCGCGGTTGGACTGCGTCATATGCTCGACAAGCGGGATCCGTCCATAATCGGCGGCGCGGCTGCCGGCCGCCATACCGCGTTCGCCGAGCGGCGGATAGCGCACCGCCTTTACGGCCTCGCGCGCGGTCTCGGGGCTGCTGACATGCGGAACCTGGATGCCCTGCACGCCCATGTCCAAGAGGCGCAGAATAAAGGCCGGGTCGAAGCCGGGGGTGCGGACGATCGGCGTGATCCCTACGCGCTCGGCGGCCATCACCGCGAGCTGCACGTCGTGCAGGTCATAGCTGGTGTGCTCCATGTCGATGAAGGCGGCGTCAAAACCCGCAAGCCCGATGATCTCGACGATCTGCGGGTCGGCGATGCCGCCGACATGGGTGCCGAGAGCGAGCCCGCCCTCCTTCAGTATCCGCTTTACCCGATTCTCCCTCATGCGTCCCTCCCGTCGAAGAGGAACCATATTGCTGCCGGGCGCTGGGCCCGCGCAACCAGGATCGGGTTTCTTTCCCGGCCACTCAGCTCTTATTGACGAACCGCTCCGCCTTCTCCTTGTCGCGTTCCACCTCTTCGGCCAGCTCTTCGACCGCCTTGGGGTCGATCTTCTTCGCCTGATCGATCAATTTTTCGCCGGTTTCGGTGTCGCCCTCTATGAGCTTGTCCAAACCTTCTTCGGCGATGTCGTGCGCGCGCTCTCTCTTGTTCTCCATGGTCTCTTCTCCTGGGTAAAACTGGTTTCCTTTGGCTGAACAGGCCCGTCAGAAGGCGGTTCCACACTTGCTTTTGGCCGCGGTCCTAGGCGTTCGGTGCGAAACCGGTTATCAGCCTGTGGCAGATGACGACGAGGGGCCAATGTCGAGTTTGGTCAGCGAAAATACCGTGGCTTTCGTGAAAGGTGTGGCGGCCGAAGCGCGACGGGTCGAGACGCCCTGCGGAGACGGTCACATGATTTGGCATGTATGGGGCGAGGGGCCGCCGCTCGCCTTGCTGCACGGCGGCTACGGCTCGTGGACCCACTGGATTTGCAACGTCATTCCCTTGTCTCGGAGCTTCACCGTAGCAGCACCAGATCTGCCAGGTCTGGGCGAGTCGGCTACGCCACCCGAGCCGCACACCGCCGAGGGATTGGCCAGCATCGTCGTCGAGGGCCTCGAGATCGTGTTTCGAGGTCTACTCGGTGTGCACATTGCCGGATTTTCTCGACCCGGCCGTGGTCGCGCAGCACCGTCCCGACGAGGGACGCGGCGCGTCGGCCTCGGTCAGGTCACACCCGACGGGATGGGCGTCGCGCAGCTCGGCCGCGAGGGCCTCCGACCGGTCGGTGCGCCACGCCGCGAGCACCACTGTCTGCGCGCCGGCGGCGTCGAGGACAGCGAGCGAAGCGGCGGCCGAGCCGAGCTGGCACCGGTGACGATCGCCAGCCGCGCCCGTCGAGGCGGAACGCGGCGATCGGGTCCACGCCGCTCACCCTGGCCTGGCCGGGTGACGGGGCGCGCACGGACGGCGAAGGTAGCCGGGCCGTACGCGTCGCGTCGCTCCCGGCGGTCAGGTGCCGCTCGCCGCCGCTCTTCGCGGCGACGCCGGTCGGGTTCGTCGTGTGCGGGCGCGGCGTCAGTTCCGTCGTGGCACAGGTCACGCCGTCGACACGTCGGGCTGAGCCGACGCCGCGCCGCGCCCGCCCGCGCCGCGACCAGGAGCCCCCACACCAGCACGAGGACGCCATACAGCGCGAGGGGGGCGCTGGCCGACACGCCGAAGGCGGCGACAGCGATCCCGGCCGCGATCGCGAAGTCCCGCATCGACGTGCTGAGCAGCACTGCCGTGGCGACCGGCGGCGTTGCTGCCGCCACCCGCGCGGCACCGAGGCCCACCGAGCCGGCGAGGAACGGCGCGGCACCGCCCGCGACCACGACGTACACGCTCGAGAGCCGGACCTGGGACGCGACGAGCCACACGAGGACCGTGACGAGCACAAGGACACGCGGGTGAGCTGGTCCTCGGCCCGTGCGACCGCCGGAACCACGCGCCGGACGAGGAGCCCGACCAGCATGGGCGCCCCCACGATGAGCGCCAGGTGGCCGAGCAAGCCGCCCGCGTCGAGCTGCGCCGCCCCGCCCAGCGCCCGCAGCACGACGCCCGCGCCGGCGACCGTCACCAGCGTGCTCGCGACGAGCAGCACCGCGGCGACGCTCGGATCACCGCCGGCGAGGGGCATCGCGGCCACGGACCACGATTTCCACGGGGGCCACGCCGACGACGGTGACGCCGCGCCGCAAGCTCGCCGTGGTGACGAGACGGGCGACGGCCCACGACGAGCGGGCAGCACGACCGTGCTGGCGGCGAGCCGGCGAGCAGCCTGCGGGACCGGTGGCGGAGCTCGAGCGTCCACGACAGTGGGATCGTCAGCGCCGTCACCAGCACGAGCGCGGCGAGCGCCGCGTCGAGTCCCCGATGGTCGAGCACGACCACCGCTGGGACGGCCTGGCTGAAGACCGCGACACCGACGACCAGCACCACCTCTTCGGCCGGCGCCGCGCCACGTGCGTGGCCGCGAGCCCGATGCCAAGCGCACCAGCCAGCACGATGGTCGCCACCACGTGGTTCCCGTCCGCGATGGACAGCGAGTGGTACGGCCTGGAAGTAGTCGTACACGAGGGTCGCCGAACCCGCCGCGACGACCACCGGGCCGGCACGCCCGCCGACGGCGACCACGAGCACGGCGGCGAGGAGCAGCAGGGCGACGTCACCGTTCGAGACGGATCGCCGCGCCAACTCGAGCAGCGCCGCGGCTCCGGCCGGCAGCACCAGCCCGACCGTCAGCCACCCGGCATATCGGCGGTCCCACTCGGGGAGGCGCGCCAGTTCATGGATGTCAGGACGACGCTCGACTCCACGCGGCGGCTTGCCGGGGCGGATCGGTCGACGCGGCGCATGACCGCGTCGTAGGCGGAACCCGGGGTGGCCGGTTGGCCGGGATCGCGGCGCCAGCGGCCGTCGGATCGTGGCCGCGTCACCGCTGATCGTGCCGGTGTAGGTGGCGCCGCTGCCCGTGTGGGTCAGGGTCGCGCCGTCGCGGGCCCAGCGGTAGTCCAGCGGCGTGCCGTCACTCGAGTACACGTGCGCCGCGAAGCCGCTGGCCGGATCGGGCCAGACGAGCTCGAGCGTCTCGATCTCGACATCCTCGGACGCGCATCGTGCCCGACAGCTGCAGGACGTGTCCGCCGAGGATCGGAACGACGGACGTCGTCCCCGAGATGTTGTCGTGGTCGGCCCCAACGCTTCGTCCGCCGATCGTCCACGAGCCAACCAGCACGTGGAGCGCATGCATGTTCACGGTCGCCCTCCGATGCCGACGCGGCATCCAAATCTCCCATACCCGCCTCCCGCGGCGTGCGACGGACGTCCCGCGGGGGTCCTCCAGTCCTGCAGCATCCCGCACACACAAGCGCATCCCGCCGGCGTCGCCGCAGGCCGCTTAGGAGCGGCAGGCGAGGTCCTGTGACGCGTGACCCTTGAGGTGCTGTATGGACTTCGCATACGAGTCGCGCAGGAGCTTCGCGAGTGTCGCCTCGTTGCCGTCGCCGGCGAAGACCTGGACCACCTCGCCCTTGAGGCCCGCGCTTGAACAACGACGCGCCGGCCTGGCACGCATCGTTGAGCTGCTGCTGGAGGAACGAGGAGTTCAGGTTCAGGCTGGACCCCGGGCTCACGTTGGCGATGGCGAACACCTCGAAGCCCCCGTCGGCGCTGGCGCACGCCGCCAGGTAGGCCCGATTGTGGTTGAAGAAGCCGCTGTGCGTCTTCGATGAGCACACGCTTGGCCTGACCCGCGCTGGCGGGCAGGTAGGCGGCAATGAGGGCGTCGGCGGCGGCCTTCGCTCCGGCTCGTGGATCCGTCTCGCGTTGACCGAGCCCGCAGCCGCCCACGTGAGGAGCAGGGCCACGAAGCTCGCAGCGCTCGCCTTGAGAACCGACATCTCCGTCCACACCCCACCGCGACCTCGTCGTCGGGACGCTAGCCCGACGCGTGTGCGATCCCACCGGTCGAACTGTTCGCGGGACCTGGCGATCGTCGGAGTTCACCTGTTGTTCGTGGCGGCGACGGACACGCCGACGCCCCCGTCATAATTCGGCCACCGGCGATCACGGCTCGGTCTTCCCGTCCGGGCGACACGGCGCGGTGGTGGACGCCACACGTCACGCACGGTCGCGTCGTCAGCTCGATGCCGGTCGTGCGCCGCCCTCGCTTATCGACTCGTACCACTGTCAGACACCCGTCTCCGCGTGAGGTCGGCCGCTACGCTTGCGAGGCTGCCTCCGTAGCTCAGTTGGACAGAGCAAGTCACTTCTAATGACGAGGTCGCAGGTTCGAGTCCTGCCGGGGCGTGACTCGGGCCCATGCGACCGATCCGCGAGCGCGCCGCGACGTGCAACAGCGGTCGTCGTCGACGACGAGGGCCGTCTGGTTCGGCCTCTTCATGCGACAGCGTGGTGTTCTTCGCGTCTGGGAGTGTGGCGTGAGCGGCCACGCCGGAACACGGACGTGGCTAATTCGTGCTGCTCGTGGCTCTTGTCCTCCTTCAGGAACATCTTGCGAACCCAACTGAGGAGCTGGCCCCGTTGCTCGCCGAGGTCGGCCATGAGCACGTTCCAGGTAGATGCCGGTCAGCAGGCTCCGTAGGGGTCGATCGGTCCTGGTCGTATGCCGGACACGATCCAACTGTTCGCCGCCTCGTTCATGTAGGCCGCAGGGCAGGGGTCGGCGATCGCGATCACCATTTGGCCAGGACAGAAGCCCACGCGATAGGCGCAGGTCATGGCTTCATGACCAAAGGCATTTCCTGGACATTCAAGCGTGTACGTGGGGTCCACGTTCGTACGCAGATACACAAGCGGCGTCGCATCCCCATGCCGGTGCTGGGGGAGCCGGTGGTGGTGCGGTGGTTGTGGTGGTCGGCGGTGCGATCGTTCCAGTCGTGGCCACGGTATGCACTGCTGGTCTGGTGGCAGACCGATCGTTCCTCGACAACGAGCGGGTCCCCAACACGTGGTTACGAGCATGCTCGATCCGGACGCGCTCATGAGCGCCACGCCGATGCCCACCGCGAGGGCAATGGCAAGAAGGCGACCGATCCTGACCACGCACCGAGGGATCGACGAGGAGGGGCGACTCCTTGAGACCCACGGCGCTGCGCGCGCCGTGGCTCGGCGAGGTGGCCTGTCAGCCGTCGTTACCGTTCTGCGTCCGGTCGTTGCCGGCCCAAGATCAGGCGGCCGCTTCGCCGATCACAGCAGGCGGGGCCCAGGTCGATCAACGCGGGCAGAGACGACTCGACCGCGTACACGAACCGGGCAGCCGAAAACTTGCTGGGCCTCGTGGAGGTTGTACGCCCCCGGGGACTCGAACCCCGAACCTAGTGATTAAGAGTCACTTGCTCTAACCAGTTGAGCTAGGGGCGCTGTGGCGTCATCGTAACCGCGCCAGGGGTTCGAGCCCCGCGGATCGTTGGGCGTACCGTGCCCGCTGATGGAGGTCCTCATTACCGGCGCGAGCGGTTTTATCGGGACCGCACTGATGTCCGTGTTCCGCGCCGCAGGCCACCGTCCGATCGCCGCTGTCCGTGGCGCGTCGTTCCGCCAGGCGTCGACGGGATTGCGTGGGACCCTCGTCGGGCACCATCGACGCGGCGGCCCTCGAGGGGATCGGCGGTGCGTTCAACCTCGCCGGCGCTGGGATCGGTGATCGACGATGGACACCGGCGCGCAACAGCTCTCGTCGACAGCCCACCCGCTCCACCGGCCTGCACGCCTCGACGCTCGCCGGGCTCACCAGACCACCCGGCGTGTTCGTCTCCGGATCCGCGGTCGGCTACTACGGCGATCGCGGCGACGAGGAGCTCACCGAGCGCTCCGGGCCGGGC
>CAWBFS010000034.1:0-9196 GCA_963788085.1 uncultured Alphaproteobacteria bacterium | reverse complement strand
AGTGGTGCGGCAGTGGGCGCGCACCCCTCTAAGTCGTAGGGTGGCGGCGCGGAGCTTTCGGCGGAGCATATCGTGAAAAGGGTAGGGCGAGAAATCGTCGGATAAGCTCGCAAATCGTCGCCGCGACGGTTTGGCACCCCCTTATCTCAGCCGCGGCAATTACGTGGACACTGAAGGTCCGAAATTGGGGAAGACGCGACTACAGCGTTGGGTCACCAGCAGCAGTCTGATAATGTCCGGTCTTGGTCAGGTCAGCCTCACAAAGCCGACCTATCGAAGCATAGTCCTTCGATGCCGCTCAGTGCCACAAGCGAAGCCCTCGCCAGATTACGAATATCGGATCTCACTGCGGCCGCACCCTGTGGGCCATCCCTTTTCGAGCACAAGGGATTCTGCAAGCAGGGCGGTCCCATCCTCGATACGAGTTAGGCGCGACAGGTATCGGGAAGCTGGAGAATGGCAGCAGGCCGAAGGCGACCAGCGAGATCGCGCGGCTCAGAAGGTCTTTGCCCGAGCCGGATCCCGAAAACCGCGCAGCGATCAGCATGAAGTGCTCGACCACCGGTAATCACGGTTATGAGCGGCTTGGCAACGCCGGACCATCAACCGTCCGCCGGCGCTCGCGGCGGAAGTAATCGTCGGCGGTTGACCGTTCCCGCTCGACCTGCCCGCCCGGGCGCCGCGGCTCAAATGGCTTCACCAGCGACCTGCCGGCGGAGCCAGGGGCAGCCACCTTCCTGATCAGCTCCTTGGCCTCGCACACTTTCCGGCCATGTACCGCACTTGGCGCTCGCCGCTGGCCGCTCCATATTGCCGCCCGAGAACTCGCCATCGGCATATGCCCAGCGGATAGCGCGGGTCGGACGGATGCTGAGCCCTCCGGCGGTCGCTCAACCAGATTGCGATTAACGACATTGTATGTCCTTGTTGAGTGGGACACTCATTCCGAAAACGTGCGAGAAATGGCGAAAGGAAAAGTGTCCCACTTCATTGCGAGTGCATTGATTTTTTTGGGAAGTTACTGCCTGGTGCTGGCAATCATCATCACCCTTCCCGTGCCCTTGGGTCATGTGGTGCCGGGAACTGCCATCTCCGTCCTCGCGCTCGGGCTTATTGAACGCGACGGTGTCGCGATCGCTCTCGGGATAGTGACCGCAGCTCTCGGACTGGCAATCGTCGTCATCGCTTCCGCCGGCCTCCTTAATGCCGCGCGCCTGTGGCAGAGCTGACGGATGAACCTGGGCCGCACCACAAACCTGCTGCTACTGGCCTTTTCAGCCGGCGGGTTGATCGCCGGAATAGCCGTTTGGTTGCACGGAGAGCCGAAATGGGCCGCGTGGATCTGGGTGTTTGGCTCGGCGCCGGTGCTCCTCGCCGTGCTGGTCGGTATCGGCCGCGCTGTCCTGCGGCGCGAAGCGGGCCTGGACCTGATCGCCCTGCTGTCAATCGCCGGGGCCATGGCTCTGGGCGAGTACCTGACGGGTGCCGTGATCGGCCTGATGCTGGCGAGCGGCCGCAGCCTCGAAGACTTCGCCGAGGCGCGCGCCCGCCGCGAAATGTCGGCTCTGCTCAGCCGGGCTCCCCGGACGGCAAACCGCTATGAAGACGGAAATAATTTGGTCCAGATCCCGCTCGACATGATCAGGCCGGGGGACCGGCTGCTTGTCCGGTCCGGTGAGGCTGTCCCGACGGACGGAGCAGTATCTGGCCGAACCGCGGTGCTCGATGAATTGGCGCTCACCGGGGAGGCGCTGCCGGTCCAGCGGGCATCGGGCGAGGTCGTGCGCAGCGGCGCGGTCAACGCAGCAACTCCGTTCGATATGATCGCCACGATCGCCGCAGCCGACAGCACTTTTGCCGGCATCGTCAGGCTCGTCGAAGCGGCGCAGCGCGCCAAGGCGCCCTCGGCGAGGCTCGCCGACCGCTATGCGCTTCTCTTCGTGCCGTTGTCCCTCGCGGTCGCCGGCGGGGCATGGATCGCGACCGGGGACCCGATACGGGCGTTGGCAGTCCTGGTCGTCGCAACACCATGTCCGCTTATTCTGGCCGTTCCCGTGGCCATCGTCGCCGGCATGTCCCGCTGCGCCAAGCGCGGCGTGTTGATCAAGGGCGGCGGCATGCTAGAAAAGCTCGCGCAAGCGAAGACGCTGTTTTTTGATAAAACCGGCACCTTGACCGGCGGTCGCGCCCGCCTCGTCGCCACCGAGGCGGCTCCGGAACTCGGTGCGGCCGAGCTTCTGCGGCTTGCCGCATCTCTTGACCAGGTCTCGCAGCACGTGATCGCCCAGGCCATTGTCACTGCCGCGCGCGACCGCGGTTTGTCGTTGTCGATGCCTTCCGGCGTCGAGGAACAGCCCGGCGCCGGGCTGACTGGCGTCGTCGACAACCGGCGGGTTGCGGTTGGCAGCTACGCCTTCGTATGCGGCTCCGCAGCCCCCGGCCGATTGGAGCCACCGATTTCTTCAGCGCATGGGATACGACGGAGCGACCGGCGTCTTTGTCGCCATTGACGGTGTCATGGCCGGGGCGCTGCTGCTCCATGACGAGATCCGCGCCGAGACGCCGCGGGCCCTTCGGCTCCTGCGCAAGGCGGGTGTTGAACGCATCGTCATGCTGACCGGCGATCGCCGTGACGTGGCCGAGACCATTGGCGCGCTCCTCGGTGTCGACGAAGTGCTGGCCGAACAGAAGCCCGAGGACAAACTGGCCGCCATCAAGGCGTCGCACTCGGCCGGCTCGACGATAATGGTCGGCGACGGGGTCAACGATGCCCCAGCTCTGGCCGCCGCCGATGTCGGCGTGGCGATGGGCGCCCGCGGGACGGCGGCCTCGGCCGAGGCCGCCGGCGTGGTTCTGCTGGTCGACCGGCTGGATCGGCTTGCCGAAGCGCTACGCATCTCCCACCGTGCGCGCGCCATTGCGGTTGAGAGCGTCGTCGCGGGCATGGGCCTGTCGATCGTAGCGATGGGCGCGGCGGCGCTCGGTTATCTACCTCCGCTCGCCGGGGCCGTGCTTCAGGAGGCAATCGACGTCGCGGTCATCCTGAACGCCTTGCGCGCTCTTCGCGTCCACGGGCCTCGCGAGGGTCGAGAGGCGCTCACGGAGGCCCAGTTCGGCGCACTCAAAAAGGAGCACGACGACCTCGGTCCTATACTGGAGCGGGTTCGTTCCACCGCCGATCGCCTGGCGATTGTTCCCGGCGAGGCGAGTTGCGGCGGAATTGTCGGATCTCGATGAATTGTTGCGGGAGCAGCTGCTGCCGCACGAACGCCAGGATGACACCCAGATCTATCCTGCGATGGCACGGCTCATCGGAGGCGACGACCCGTTGGCCGCTATGAGCCGGATGCATCGGGAAATCCACCATCTCGCCCGGCTGCTGAGCCGAATGGCAAAAGACCTGCCCCCGGCAGGGCCGGACCCAGGAACCCTAGCGGAGATACAGCGAATCCTTTACGGTCTTGACGCGATACTGAGACTACACTTCGCCCAAGAAGACGAGATCTACCACACCCTCGCCGAAGCTGCTTGAGAGGCGATCCACAAGGACGGCCCGCTTTATTTCCCGAGCACGCTCAAAGTCCAAGGGTCCGCTGTCGAATCAGCTAGCGGACGCCCCGGACGCGTGTGGCCAATGTCGCAGTTGGGTCGAACCTCCCCCGTTCGACGGAAAGAGCAGGAAGGTCCGGTTTCGGCGCATCTCGCCCGTTGCGGCGCATTCCGGCGATCGTCTCCTTTCTGAACCCACAGCCGGCACTCAGCCTTGTCGGCGGGAACCGCTCTTCATCCCCCTACGCGGACGCAATTTGAATTGAGAGCTGAGTATGCTCCGGCCGAATGCCCGGCCCTCTCCCGGCTGGCTGCTTGTAAAAATTGCTTATTGTGAGCCAGCTAAAACAGCCCGCCTTGACGTCCCGTCTGTTCAACGAAGGCCATGGGTATCGTCAATTGCCATCGCGGAGGGAAAGCCAGCGGAAGCAGTGGCCGGGGATCTGGGACGTATGAGCGCTTGATCTTATGGCGGTTAGCTACACCCATAACGTCTGGGTGCGCGACCCGAGCGCTTGTCGATATTTATCTTCGTGTTGTGGTTCTGGTTGCTGATCACGGTCTTCGGCGACCTGTTCCGCCGTCATGACGTATCCGGCTGGGCCAAGGCGGTTTGGGTGATCGTGCTGATCTTGTTCCCGTATTTCGGGGATATTCATCTACCTGATCACTCAAGGCCGCGGGATGGCCGAGCGGCGAACCAGCGGCTCGAGCAGGCTCGCGACGAGTTGCGCCACGTGGTTGGCCTCAGCGTCGCCGATGAACTCGAGAAACTCGAACGGCTGAAGAATTCGAGCACGATCTCGAATGAGGAATACTCGCGGCTGCGCGCCCGCGCTGTACAGTAATCGACACCGGAGCTTGATCTGCGTCGTTGCACTGTCGGTGTACTCGATTTATTGGGACGCTGGGCACAGTCTTGGGATTACAGGCTCTCGCGAATCGCGATGAGGGTTGTTCAGACATCCGCAGCGCGAGCCGGCGGCCATGGTTGGGCAGCGGCTTGCCATCTATTCGTTCCGGGAGAGGGTCACGCAACGATGAAATCATTTGCTTTTCTCGCCTTGGCGGGCAGTGATGGTGTTAAGTGCCTGCGCGGAGACGCCGATGGGATCCACCGTTCAGGTCATGCCGGGACCGAACACATCGCTCGCAAGTTTCCAAAACGATCAAGCGTACGTGTCGGCAGTTCGCCCAGCAGGCCGTGGCGGACCAAGTGCAGGGGGCTAATCTTCGCGGGCTCGGCACGGCGGCGCTGACGACGGCGCTGGGCGCAGGTTTGGGCGGGGCGATTGGCGGCGGCCGGGGTGCAGGGATTGGCGCGGCCAGCGGCGCGCTCGCCGGCACAGGATTAGGCAGCGGCCCGGCTCTCCAACACCCAGATGTCGATCCAAGCGCAGTTCGACAACGCCTTTGCTGCGTGCATGTTTAGTCTCGGCAATACGGTGCCCAGCATGGGACCACGATGACTCGGCCGCAGCCCGTCACGCGGCCAGCGGCCGGCTGACGGATGGGCTCGACGGTTCTGCTCATTGCGTAGCCGGGGGCAGAGAATGGCCGTCGCACCCCCCTGCGCTACAGCAATCCGTGCACAGCAGCTCGCAGGAGCGGTGTTCCGCCTTCCTGAGCAATGCCATCATTTCGCCGGCCGTCCTTCACGCGAGCTGCGGAGGCGAAGGGTGCTATCCTGGTTCGGAATTGCGCCGGATGATTGGGACGCTGGGCATGGTCTTGGGACTACCGGCCCAGGAGTGTTGCAACGATATCGCTTAACATACAATCCGCGGGCAAGGCGCAGCGCAAGGCAGGGGCTATGGTCCCACTCCGCGGAGCTAGCGGCCAGGTTTAGGGGAGGAAATTCGATCGGAAAGCCAACAGCGTTGCCCTCGCGTAGCGCGCACCCGACTGACGGCGCAAACGGCAGCGGAGCAAGCCGTTAAACCAGAAATTTTCGCTGTTCGCTCTGACCGCGATGGTGGTCGGCTCGATGGTCGGCGCCGGCATCTTTTCGCTGCCGCGAGCCTTCGCCAGCGCGACCGGCCCGTTTGGCGCGATTATCGCCTGGATCATTGCCGCGGGCGGCATGTATATGCTGGCGCGCGTGTTCCAGGCGCTCGCCGAGCGCAAACCCGATCTCGACGCCGGCGTCTATGCCTATGCCAAGGCCGGGTTCGGCGACTATCTCGGGTTCCTCTCGGCGTTCGGCTATTTTATCAGCGCCTGCCTCGGAAACACCTTTTACTGGGTGCTGATCAAATCGACGCTCGGCGCTTTTTTCCCGATCTTCGGCAATGGCGACACGCTCGCCGCGGTCGTGGTCTCCTCGATTTGCATCTGGATCTTTCACTTCACGGTGTTGCGCGGGGTGCAGCAGGCCGCCGCCATCAACAAGATCGTCACGGTCGCCAAGGTCGTGCCGATCATTCTGTTCATCCTGATTCTCGCGGTTTCCTTTAAAGGGCATTTGTTTGCCGCGAATTTTTGGGGCGGCGAAGGTATGCCGGCGACCGAGCCTGTTCGAGCAGGTCCGCGCAACGATGCTCGTCACCGTGTTCGTCTTTCTCGGCATCGAGGGCGCGAGTGTGTATTCGCGCTATGCGCAGAACCCGCGCCGATGTCGGCACCGCCACGATCCTCGGCTTTGTCGGCGTGACCGCGCTGATGGTGCTCGTCACGCTGCTGAGCTACGCGGTTTTGCCGCGGGCCGAGATCGCCGGCTTGCGCCAGCCCTCGATGGCGACGGTGCTGGAGGCCGCTCGTCGGGCATTGGGGCGCTGATCTTTATCAGTCTCGGGCTGATCGTGTCGGTGCTCGGCGCCTATCTGGCCTGGCAGATGATCGCCGCCGAGGTCCTGTTCAACGCTGCCAAGACCGACGACATGCCGCGGATCTTTGCCACCGAGAACCAAAACAAGGTTCCGGTCGGCCGCTCTATGGCTCAGCAACGTCATTGTCCAGCTGTTTGTCATCAGCACGCTGTTCTCGGAGGACGCGTTTACGCTGATGCTGAAATTGGCCAGCGCGATGTCGCTGATCCCCTACCTGCTGGTCGCGGGGTATGGGCTTCTGATCGCGAGGCGCGGCGAGACCTATGAGCGACAACCGCGACGAGCGCAACCGCGATCTCGCATCGCCGGCATCGCCACGTTGTATACGGCTTTTATGATCTACGGCGGCGGCATGAAATTCTTGCTGCTGTCGGCAGTCCTCTACCTGCCCGGTACCGTCGCTCTACTTCTGGGCGAGCCGAGAACAGAACAAACGGCTGTTCACCCCATCGAGTGGGTCGTTTTTCGCCGTCGCGGTAATCGGCTGCCTCGTCGGCATCCACGGTCTCGCGACCGGCTATATCACCATTTGAGGCAAGGGAGATCGTCATGGCAAACGCACAAGGCGCGCAATTCGGCGTCCATTCCGAAGTCGGCCAGCTGCGCAAGGTGATGGTCTGCGCGCCGGGACGCGCACATCAGCGCCTGACGCCGAGCAATTGCGACGAATTGTTGTATCGACGACGTGATCTGGGTCGAGATCGCCAAGCGCGACCATTTCGACTTCATGCAGAAGATGCGCGACCGCGGGATCGAGGTCGTCGAGATGCACAACCTGCTGACCCAAACGGTGGCCGTCCCGCAGGCGAAGAAGTGGATCCTCGACAACCAGGTCGTGCCGAACCAGGTCGGGCTCGGCCTGGTCGACGAGATCCGCAGCTACCTCGAAGGCCTGCCCGACCGCGAACTGGCCGAAACGCTGATCGGCGGGCTTTCCACCTACGATTTCCCCGAAACCCACGGCGGCGAGATGCTGAAGCTGGTTCGGGAGGCGGCCGGGATCACCGAGTACCTGCTGCCACCGTTGCCGAACACCCTCTACACCCGTGACACGACGTGCTGGATCTACGGCGGCGTCACGGTCAACCCGCTCTACTGGCCGGCGCGGCACGAGGAGACGATCCTCGTCGACCGCGATCTACAAATTCCATCCCGACTTCGCCGGCAAGGTCAACGTCTGGTGGGGCGATCCGACCGAGGATCATGGGCTCGCCACCCTCGAAGGCGGCGATGTGATGCCGATTGGCAAAGGCAACGTCTGATCGGCATGAGCGAGCGCACCTCGCGCCAGGCGATCAGCCAGCTCGCGGCGGCGTTGTTCCGAAGGGTGCGGCCGAGCGCGTCATCGTCGCCGCAATGCCGCGGCTGCGCGCGGCGATGCACCTCGACACCGTGTTCACCTTCGCCGACCGCGACTGCGTGCTGCTCTATCCCGACATCGTCAACACGATCCAGGCCTTCTCCTACCGGCCCGCCAACACCCCGAGCGGGATCGAACTGCACAAAGGACGAAAAGCCGTTCGTCGACGTGGTCGCCGAGGCGCTCGGACTTAAAGAAGCTGCGCGTCGTCGAGACCGGCGGGAACGCCTACATGCGCGAGCGCACGCAGTGGGACAGCGGCGCCAACCTCGTCTGCGCGTCACCCGGCGTGGCCTTCGCCTATGACCGCAACACCTTCACCAACACGCTGCTGCGCAAGGAAGGCATCGAGGTCATCACGATCTCGGGCGCCGAGCTTGGGCGCGGGCGCGGCGGCGGGCATTGCATGACCTGCCCCATCATTCGCGATTTAGTCGATTACTAGATCGCCGGCTGAATAGCGGCAGCCATCGGTGGGAAGCAATCTTGAGAATGCTGAGCCTTAAGCTGCCCGCGCTGTGCGACTTCTCGGTCACCAACGTCTGCAATGTCGCATGCGACTTCTGCGGGTTCGCCCGCGACAAGACACTGGCCGGCACCGCGCGATACGTTGACTTAGACACGTTTTCCCGGCCGTTGCCGATCCTGCACCGGCGGGATTCGGTATATGACGCTTCAGGGGGGCGAGCCGCTGGTGCACCCCGAAATCGTCCGGCTCGTCTCACAAACCGCCGCCGCCGGGATATCGTGTGCGGTCATCACCAATGGCTGGTTCCTGTCGCGCTACGTCGCGTCTCTGGCGGCGGCCGGGCTCTGCCAGCTGATCGTCTCCTTGGACAGCGCCAATCTCGCAGCGCATGAGCGCAATCGTGGGTTGGAGGGGCTGGAATTCGGCGCCGCCGCGGCGGCGCTCTTCCGGCGGAGCGTGGCGCAGTCGCTCTGGGCACTGGCAGAGGAGGCACCGAAGATGCGCCGCCTGGCACGCCGGCGGAAGCGAGCTGCCGCCGCTAACCATGCGGCCCTCTACCGAGGCTGGCACTCGAACGAGAGGACGAGGGCATGATTCGGCACAGCGTCGGGGTATCGCGCGCAGCTGTATTCGTGGCTGTGATCATCACGGCAACTCCGGCAGGGTTGGCGACCGCTCAGACCGCCAACAGCAACGCCGGGCTCGAAGGAGGCCAGGACAGTCTGTTCGATGCGATACTGGCGACACCAAATCATATAACGCCGGTCCCGCAGGATAACATTTTCGCCACTGCGCCGGGTGTCGAGCAGCCAGCCCGCACGCCGCAATTCACTCTGAATGTTCTGGCTCCGGCCTTGTTCAACTCCAATGCGCAGTTCCTGAGCTCGGGCGGCAGCAAGACACTGGAGGGCAGCCCGCTCGTCCGCCTCGGCTGGGCGAGCCAGCTGTTCGACACACCGATCAGGGTCTCGAGCGCCGCCAGCTTAGAAA
>CAWBFS010000033.1:0-68613 GCA_963788085.1 uncultured Alphaproteobacteria bacterium | reverse complement strand
CAAGGCGTGGACGGCCGAAGAGCCGTTCTCGCATCGCGGCAGGTACTGGCAGTTCGACAACATCGTCGTCGAGCCGCCGACCGCGCAAAAGCCCCACCCGCCGATCTGGATGGGCGCCGGCGGCGAGCGTTCGGTCCGTCGGGTCGCGCAGCAGGGTTACAATCTGCTGCTCGGCCAATACGCCTCGCCGGCGGATGTCGGCCAGTCGATCGCAGTATACAAAGACGCCGTCGAAGCAACCGGACGCCGCTTCGACCCGATGCAGGTCGGGGTCACCCGAGCGTTTTTCGTCACGGACAGCCGCGCAGAAAAGGAAGCCGCGATGGAGCGGCGACTGCAAAACCGCATGCGCCAGCTGAAACTGGCGACGCGGCCGGACGGGACCGTTCATGGCGGGCCGGACCGCGCCACCGGTGATCCGCGCACGGTCAACGAGGTCAGCGCAATTTATGGAACGCCCGACGAGATCGCGCAGAAGACTCGATGAGCTGCGCGAATCGGGGGTTGGTTACGTGCTGATTAACGGCGGCGGCTCTGGCGGCGGCGCACGAGGCCGCGAGAGCCTGCGCCGCTTCGCGCGCGGGGTTATGCCGTTGTTCGCCGAGGCCCCACCGAAGCGGCTTGCCGTCTGAGCCGGGCCTTGACGCACACAGCTCGCCAAAGCCTGAAGAAGGCAAATTTCCGTGCCCGACCCGAGCAGTGTGACAGATTGACGCTGTTCTTGCGAATGCCGCCGGTCGATCGGGCCGGTCAATTCGGCATTCATCCAGCAGCTGCCGCACTCGGGGGGCTCACGCCCGCGAACCCGACGCCCGATTTTCCGGGGAGAGACAGATCGCACCCGCGTCCCGCAAACGGCGTTTACCCTTCCCGCACTTCTAAGGGCTAAACTCCGTTCCACAGCGAAGGCAGATAGCCTCCCACAGGGGAAATTTCCGATGCCCGTCAGCTCTTCCAACCGGCGTGTCCTCCTGCGCCTGATGCTCGTCATCATCGCCGTCGCGGTCGGATGGTGGCGTGCCGCGACCGCCTCCGAGATTACGGCACCGGTCGAGCAACTGCACGCCGGGCTGATCTCGATCATGAAGGCGGGCAAGACGGCATCCTTTCGCCAACGCTACGAAACGATCGCGCCGGTGATCGGCCGCACTTTTGATCTCGAGGCAATTCTGCGACAGGTCGTCGGCCCCCGCTGGCCCTCACTGCCCACGGACCAGCAGGCGGCGCTCGCGGATGCTTTCCGCCGCTACACGATCGCCTCCTATGTCGCCAATTTCGACACCTATTCGGGGCAACGCTTCGATACTGGGCCGGCTGTCAGGCCAGTCGGCAACGATCGCGTCGTCGAAACCCGGATCGCTTCGCCTGGTGGCAGGGTGCACGCTCTGGACTACGTCATGCGCCATGAAGGCGGCGGGTGGAAAGTGGTCGATGTGCTGGCCGAGGGTTCGATCAGCCGCGTAGCCTCGCAACGCTCCGAAATGCGCTCCCTGCTCGCTGATGGCGGCGGCGGCGAGCTGCTGGTCAGTCTGCGGCAGAAGACCGCCGAATTGTCGGGGGGCATCCTGCAGTAGCCTAGCCGGAGGCGGGCAGACAATCCCTGCCCGCAGCCGATCGCGGACCGGTTGCCCCGACGGGCTGATCTTCCGATATAGGCCGGGACGGTCGCCCATCGACCGCCGCATGCGACACCGCCTCGGATTCTAATGACATTTTCGGCTCTGCTCGTCGGCTTGGTCGATTTTTGCCGGCGTAATGCTCATTACGTCGTCCTAGCGGCCGTACTCCTCGTCATTTTCTCCGGGTGGTACGCAGCCGGTCATCTCGGCATCACGACCGAAACGGACGAAATGTTCGCGGCCAGCCTGCCGTGGCGGCAGCGCGCCGAGATGTTCAAGAAACTGTTTCCTCAGTTCCAAGACCTTCTGGTCGCTGTCATCGATGCGAAAGAGCCGGAAGAGGCGGACGCCACAGCCGCCTCGCTCGCCAAGGCGCTAGCCGGCGACCGCGAGCATTTCCTCAGCGTTCGGCGTCCTGACGCATCGCCGTTCCTCGAGCAGGAAGGGCTCCTCTACCTCGACACCGCTCAGCTCGAATCGCTGATCGAGCGCATGATCGACGCTCAGCCATTTCTTGGCGAGCTCGCCAAGGATCCGAGCGCCCGCGGGTTGTTTGATGCGCTCTCCCTGCTGGGCACGGGCGTCGAGCAAGGGCAAGTCAACCTCGCGCCCTACCAGACCGCGCTGGCCGGGTTTCACGATGCGATGACGAGCGCGCTCGCCGGCCATCCGCACCCGTTGTCTTGGGTGCGGCTGCTCGGCGGCGAGCTGGCCGACCTCGGCGGCCGCTACAAATTTGTCCTGGTGCAACCCAAACTCGACCACACCACCCTCCAGCCGGGCGGGGCGGCGACACAGGCGATGCGCGATGCCGCGGGCAACCTGGAGTTCGTCAAATCGGGAGAGGCCCGGGTGCGCATCACCGGGAATGTGGCGCTCGCCGACGAGGAATTCGCGTCGGTGGCCCAGGGTGCGGCAACGGGATTGATCGGGAGCATCGTGCTGATCGCGCTGTGGCTGTTCCTGGCCGTCCACTCCTGGCGGCTGATCGCCCCGATCCTGATGACCTTGGGGGTCGGCCTGATGCTGACCCTGCTGTTCGCCGCCACTGCGGTCGGGACCCTGAACCTCGTCTCGGTCGGCTTCGGCATCCTATTTGTCGGCATCGCGGTGGATTTCGCGATTCAGTTCTCGGTGCGCTATCGGGAGATGCGCCTGCTGTTTCCCGAACCGGCTCGTGCGTTGGCCGAGACGGGCCGCCGCGTCGGCGGGCAGATCCTGGTGGCGTCGGCGGCTACGGCGGCGGGCTTTCTCGCTTTTGTGCCGACCGATTTTCGCGGTGTGGCGGAGCTGGGGTTGATCGCCGGCATCGGCATGCTGATCGCATTCTTGTGCACGATGACGTTCCTGCCGGCCGCGATAAGCCTCTTTCGGCCACACGGCGAGAGCGCCGAGGTCGGGTTCCACTGGGCAAGGCCGCTGGACGACGCCGTCCGACGCCACCGCACGCCGCTGCTCGCCGCGTTCGCCATGCTGGGGTTGCTGGGCCTCATCCTACTTCCGCGGATCGGCTTCGATGCCGACCCGCTGCACACCAAGAACCCCCACACCGAGGCGATGCAGACCTTGTACGACCTCGGAGATTCGCCGCTGACCAACCCGTTCACGATCGACATTTTGGCCGCCGATCCCGCCGCCGCGGCCAGCCTGGCGGAACGGCTGAAAAAGCTGCCGCTGGTATCGGACGTACTGTCGATCAACACCTTCGTACCGAAGGACCAGGAGGCCAAACTCGCTCTGATCGCCGACGCAGCCACCTTGATGGGCCCGAGCCTTGCTTCGTATGACACGCCCGCGCCGCCGACTGCAGGCGAGATCCGGACCGCTGCGAAGAGCGCGCACGACAAGATCGCGCCTGCGCTGGCGAAACTGGCGGACGATCACGTCCTCGCCGCTATCGACGAGGATCTGGCCAAACTGGCAGCCGCGCCCGACGCGGTGGTGATCGCGGCGGACCGGGCGCTGACCCGTTTCCTGCCGACCCAGCTCGACCAGCTGCGCAAATCTCTGGAGGCCAAGCCGGTCACATTGCAGACGATCCCGCCGGATCTGGCCCGCGACTGGCTCCTGCCGGACGGGCGAGCCCGCGTTCAGGTCCTGCCGAAGCCGGAGGCGGGCAATACAAAGGGGCTTGCCGAGTTCGTCGCGGAGGTGACCGCGGTGGCGCCCGACGCCGGCGGCTCCGCCGTTACCATCGAAGCGACCAGCGCGACGATCGTCGGCGCTTTTCGCTCGGCCGCGATCTACGCGGTCATATCGATCGCGATCATTCTGTTCATTGCATTGCGGCGCCTGCTCGACATGTCCCTGGTGCTGGCGCCGCTGTTGCTTTCGTCGCTGATGACCGTCGTGGTCATCGTGCTCGGCGGGTTGCTGCTGAACTACGCCAACATCATTGCGCTGCCGCTGCTGCTGGGCGTCGGCGTCTCCTTCAACATTTATTTTGTGATGAACTGGCGGGCGGGTCAGACCGCGGTGCTGGGATCGGCAACGGCGCGGGCGATACTGTTCTCGGCATTGACGACGGGCACCGCATTCGGCTCGCTGGCGCTGTCGAGGCATCCGGGGACGGCGAGCATGGGAGTGTTGCTGCTGATCAGCCTCGGCTGCACTCTGGTGGCGAGCCTCGTCTTCATCCCGGCGCTGCTCGCAGCGGTACCGAGGCCTCGTCACCTTCCGCCCTGACCCTCCCGCGCGAGCGAGCGGGGAGGGGAAGGCGAGCGCGGACAACGTTACGCAAAGCGCGAGACGTCGACCGCCTTTTCGGTGATGAATTCGAGCAAGGCCGGCGTGCCTTCGCGGGTCTTCTCGATGCCGCGGCGGATCGCCGGCACGATCTGCTCGGGCTCGGTGACCCGCTCGCCATAGCCGCCGAGCGCACGGGCGAAATCGGCGTAATTGCCGCTGATATCGGTCGAGCGGTACTTCTCGGTCGCCACCGGCATGACCTTCAATTCGATCGCCATCGAGAAATTGTTCATCAGGATCGACAGGATCGGGGTCCGCTCGCGCACCGCAGTCTCGAAATCCATGCCGGTGAAGCCGATCGCCGCATCGCCCCAGACATTGATGCAGAGCTTCTCCGGCTTTGCGAGCTTCGCACCCATCGCGAGGCCGAGCCCATAGCCGAGCTGGGTGGTCTTGCCCCAGCCGATATAGCTGAGCGGCGTCTCGCTGACCCAGAACGGCGACAGCTGGTCGCGCGGGCTGCCGGCGTCATGAGTGATGATCGTCTCCTTGACGTCGACGGTGTGCAGCAATTCCCAGATCACCCGATAGGGCGACAGCGGCGTCGTGTTCTGGGTCAGCCGCGGCATCCATTGCTCCATCCACTCCTTCTTCAGCGAGCTGATGCCGCGGGTCACGCCGTCGAGCCGGCCGCGAGGCTTGCCGTGGAGCCGGTCCTTCACTTCTTCGAGCAGCGCGTCGAGGGTCAGCCCGGCATCGCCGACCGCTGCGAGCTCGACCGGCACATCCTTGTTGATGTCGGTCGGATCGAGCGTCGCATGGGCAATGCGCATGCCCTTGGGCATCGGCGTCGCAAAGCTGGAGCGGGTGAAGCTGCAGCCGATGCCGAACACCAGATCGGCGTTTTGCAGGAAGGTGTGCAATTGCTTCGAGATCCCGATCCCGCCCGAGCCCAGCGCCAGCGGGTGGTTCTCGGGAAACGCGCTCTTGCCCGGCAGGGTCGTCATGACCGGCGCTTCGAGCAATTCCGCGAGTTGCTGCAACTGCTTCCATGCCTTCGCGTAATGGACACCTTGGCCGGCGACGATGACCGGACGCTGGGCCTCGACCAGCGCGGCGGCGATCTCGGAAACCGAGCGCGGGTCGGGGCCGCTCTTGAGCCGCGGCGTCTTCTGGTACTCGATCGGCCCGCTGATCTCTTCGCGCAACAGGTCGGAGGGGAATTCGATCAGCACCGGCCGCCGGCCGGCCGTTCTTGACTTGCGTGAAAGCGCGGCGCAGCGCCTCCTCGGTGGCGCTCGGCACCGTCACCTGCTCGATCCATTTGGTGACGTGCCGGAAGTTCAGCGCGGCGTTGAAGTTCGGGCGGACCTGGTTGACGTTCCGCGCATAGCCGGCCGGCAACACGACGACCGGGCAGGAATCACCATAGGACTGCGCGACGCCGCCAAAGGCGTTCTCGGTGCCGGGGCCGTGCTGCATCGCAAAGACGCCGATGCGGTCGCCCGAAGTCACCTTGGCGATCGCGTCGCACATGTGCAGACCGATGCGCTCCTGGCGAACCATGATCGTGCGGATATCGGCTTCGGCGGCGGCCTCGATGATCGGATTGACCGGGTAGCCGATCAGAAACTCGATCCCCTCGCGCTTCAGGATTTCGGCGACGGCGTTGGCGACCTTCATGGGAATCCTCCTCGGTATTCGGCGATGGTGCGGTCATTGTGACACAACCGAAGCCGCAAGTGCGTCGAAAAGCCAACGGCCATCGATACGCGGCGAGACGGTGAGCCCGGTCCGCATGCCGCCCGCAATCTTAAATTGTATAGAACAAGGGCCCTGGCTGTTTCTGCAGCAGAACTACAGCGACGTTTCCCGCTGAGGTGGAAGGACAGTTCCCCGCGCGCATGGCAACTCCTATCAGCCCTTCTCCGCAAATATGGCATGCGAAAGCGGCAATTTTACGATCGCCGATCTCGATCGCAAAGCCGACTACGGCCCACTGAATGGATTGTCCACTGATCTCGTGAAGCTCAATTCGATCGGCGAGCGGAGAGGGAAAACCCCGGCAGCACTTGACTATCGGTGAGGCCGGTGACGTTTCTATCGGTGATCTACACGCACAAGTCGTATAATGTACGTTCTGGAAACTCGATGCCCTGCGATTTGACGGGCCGCGCTCGTAACGCAACATTCTGGAAAACCGCTCTCGCGATCGTAATGTGATAAACTCGACAGTGCAGAGGTGTTGCCGGGGCACAGAAATGCAAACGAAATTTCAGGTCTTCGTATCATCAACTTATACCGACTTGATTCAAGAGAGACAGGACACGCTAAAGTCCATTCTCGATCTCGGACATATTCCATCGGGGATGGAGGGCTTTTTTGCTGCTGACCAAGAACAGCTTTCCTATATTAAAAAGATAATCGACGGATGTGATTATTATATCCTCATTATAGCTGGACGCTATGGGTCTATCGATGAGACGGGTGTTAGCTACACCGAAACGGAATACGATTACGCAGTTGGAAAAGGGATCACCGTCCTTGCATTTATTCACAATGACATAGCTAGTCTTCCGACGGCGAAGGTTGATACTGATCCAGATACGAGCCAACGTTTGACTTTGTTCAAAGAGAGGGTGTCGCAAAAACGTCTTGTAAGCTTTTGGAACACTAGAGAACAGCTAAGATCAAATATTATAATATCGCTTTCCAAGGCCATAAAAGAGAAGCCCGGCATCGGATGGGTGCGCGGGAACACTGTAGCAGCCGAAGATATTTTATCGCAGCTTAACGATTTTCGTACTGAGGTTGAACGCCTGAGACTCGAAAATGATGATCTCAAAAGCCAAATGGTTCCTAAGGTTAATAACATAGCAGAATTAAATGAAACATTCAAAATTAGATATAGCTACTACGATGATGATGGACGCGACAAGCGAAATAGGATTCTAGACATATCGTGGGCCGAGATATTCAAAATCATTGGGCCGTCGTTTTTTAGCCCTCATCAACAGGGTACAATAGAACTTAGTCTGAAGGGTGAGATCAGACACAGAATGGGTAGATCGCCACGCAGCCTAGTTATTTTTGATGGCGACATCGATACCATAAAAATTCAGATGGCGGCATATGGCTTCATGACAATCTATAGTGGTCAATCTGTCCAAGGGGGAGTGTCTGAATACATGCAACTGACCGAGTTTGGGAAACGCGCTCTTATAGAACTCGCCGCAGTCAAAGCCGCTGGCGCTTAAGAGCCGCGTCACCATCAGCACGTCGCCGTCGTCGATCTCGTCGAGCAACCGTCGAAGCTGCGCGCGGTCGGTCTTGGCTCCGCTTACATGCACGCCGTGGAAAACTTTTCGGCATCCGGCCTTGGTCAGTTGCCGGGTTTGGGCGTCAACGCTCTCGCTCTTTCCGCCCGGCGATACCCTTGCATACCCGTATTTCATGGGTCTAATTATGCAGCTAATTTACGCAGCAAAAAAGCCCAATCTTTTCAATTATCTATTTTTGCTGCGAAATTCTTGATTTTTACAACACCGCGGCAACGGAGAACGTTGGCGAATCCGAGGTAGCGGGGATGCCGGTTGAGTACATTCACTCGGTTCTTCGCATACGTGGTCGCACGTATTGTCGGAAGGCACCAAAAGCGGTCCTCTCCGGGCAATGTCGATTCAATTCAAATCACTTGCTGTTATGGGCCCCGTGGAATTGGGGCGTCGTCCAAGACAGCCTACACCCGACAGTCGTGTCCCCAGGCCGTCAAATCAATTCGGGGCTGGTTCTTGAATGGGTCGAGGCAATAGTAAGAGCCGGATTTTTGACGAAAGGCGCTTTTTGTCAAAAGTGATGGCTCACCCGCCGCGCCATTCCGAGAGTTTGGCCCCCAAATCCGCGCCGCTTCAACCGGCTAAATGTCAAAAGTGCCATTGCAAGACGGTGTTCAACCCCAAAAAAGCCGCCTGCCAGCGGAGTTTTCCGAAAAGGCGGCTGGTGACACAACTGTTTGCGGTACCATGACGGCAGGCAAGGATAGGGTTAAAAATGGCCGCGGGAACAGAGCACGAAGTACCACCACCCGTCGCAATGATGGGCCTCATCACGGGCTATTGGATTAGCCAGGCAGTTGGTGCCGTAGCGACGCTAGGGGTCGCTGACCGCCTCGCCAACGGTCCGCGGACTTCTGACGAGCTCGCTCGGGAAGTCGGGGCGGACCCGCAAGCGCTGTACCGGGTACTGCGATTGTTGGCCAGCATTGGCGTCTTCGTGCAGGCGGCACCACGCTCGTTCGAGCTGACCGCGCTTGGCGGGACCCTCCGCTCGGATACCCCGGGTTCCGTGCGCAACTTCGCGATCACCGAGACGGCACCCGGGCATTGGCAGCCCTGGGGTCGTCTCGTAGAGAGCATTCGGACCGGTCAGCCCATGGCGCGCGCGGCGCTCGGGATGGAGTTATTCGAGTGGTACGCGCAGAATCCCGGGGAGGCCGGCTTCTTCAACGCGGCGATGGGCAACCTGTCAGCCCTAGCCGCTGGTGAGCTCGTGCGGGTGTTCGACTTTTCAGCGGTTCGCAAGGCAATGGACGTGGGAGGCGCGCACGGAGTTTTGTTGGCTTCCATCTTGCGCGCCAGCCCCGCAACACAAGGGATCCTGTTCGACCTGCCCCACGTCATCGCAACCGCCGGTGAGAGCATAACAGCGCAGGGGCTCTCGGGGCGCTGCGAGCTAATGAGCGGGGACTTCTTCGAGGCTGTACCGGAGGGTGCCGACCTTCACCTACTGAAGCAAATCATTCACGACTGGGACGATGAGCGGGCAACGCGGTTGCTGCGGAACTGTCATCGCTCGCTTGATCCAGGTGGGACGCTGCTGCTGGTGGAGATGGTGGTTCCGCCAGATAATCAGCCGAGCCCGGCACAGGCAATGGACCTGAATATGCTTGTCATACTGGGCGGTCGGGAGCGTACCGAGGAAGAGTATCGGCGCCTCCTCTCAGAAGCAGGTTTCCGGCTGGCCAGGGTCATCCCGACACACTCGCCGTTCAGTGTGATCGAGGCGACGCGGACCCGAGCAGCGGTTCGCCGACCCCGAAATATTCGATGGAGCTAGGCTGAACCATGGAAGGACGCTGCACCTGCGGGGCGGTTCGCTACCGGCTCACCATTCCGCCGCTATTCACCCACTGCTGTCACTGCCGTTGGTGCCAGCGCCAAACCGGCTCCGCCTGCGTGGTGAACGCGATGATCGAAACCGATCGCATACAACTCCTCACCGGCCAGCCTGAAATGATCTCGATCCCGAGCCCAAGCGGCATGGGGCAAACGGTTGCCCGCTGCCCTACTTGCACGTCCCCTCCGCGCTTTCCCGGCGAAGGCCGGGATCCACTTTTGCCGTGGGCACCGGCTTTCGTCGGTGTAGCGGGATTTGATATGAGCGATGGTGCGTCATTTGCCTGATGAATCGGGTGAATGACTCGGAGCACTAGGCGGCATGATCCGCCACCGGTTACGGGTTTCCTCGGGCGGACGGCGGAGGGGACGTAATCCGTGGACATGCTCGATCGGGTATCGGATATTTTCCCACCATTTTAGACCCAGGCGGGGAAGCCATGCCCAACCGCATCAATCGTGCCATCGAACTTTTGGAGCAGGACCAGGCGATTTATTACACCGGCGGCCATAGCGGCCACGTGCTGACCTATCCGCAAGGGTCCGAAGACGCGCATGTCTGGGCCGATTACATCAATGTCGGGATGGAGCACGGGGCGTTCGACATGGCGGGCCTCGCCGAATATATGCGCGGGCTCGTCGAGGGCGGCCCGACGCGCTCGGGTCACCGCACGCCGACGGTCATCGTCGAGGCGCCGGTCAACGGCACCGACGCTGCCAACGTCCGCTTCAATGCGTGGCAATTCCGCCAGATCCTCGGCCGCGGCGTGCACGGCGTGCTGCTCTGCCAGGCGGAATCGGCGCCGGCGGTCCGCGCCTTTGTCGAGAGCTGCCGCTATCCGCACCAGCCCGCCGGCGTCGATCGGTCTTTGCCCTCGCCGGGCGAGCGAATGCGCGGGGCAACCGGAGAGGCGAGCGATGGCCGCCTCGGGATCGGCACGCGCGGCCGCGGCTCGGAAGCAACTGCGGCTCCGGTATGGGGGATTTCGCCGGAAGAGTACCTGCGCCTGTGCGATCCCTGGCCATTGAACCCGAAAGGCGAACTGCTGCTCGGCGTCAAGCTCGAGAGCCCGGAGGGGATCGCCCACTGCGAGGAGATCCTCGCCGTGCCGGGCCTGGGTTTCGCCGAATTGGGACCTGGCGACCTCGGACTGGCGCTCGGCTATTTATCGGTTCCGCGCGACCCTTATCCGCCCGAGATGAAACAGGCGCGCGAACGTGTTTTCGCCGCCTGCCGAAAAAATCGCGTGCCGTTTCTCGAAACCTCCTCGCCCGAGAACATCGTCGCCAAGCTCGACGAGGGCGTGCGTGTCATCGCCGGACACCGCGAGGAGACGGCAAGGATCGGGCGGGCTCACCAGCGGCGCACAATGCCGGTTTAGCTCCGCCCGATCCCTCGTCCCGCTTGCGGGAGAGGTGGATTTTTCTGCCTACTCCGCCGCCTCGGGCAACAATACCGCCTCTGTGGATGAGTTCACGGCACCGGTATATCGGCATCTTGCCTTCAGGCGTAATAGTCGGACGCGACGGTCTCGTCGAGCGGCGCGCGCTGCGCGGCTATGGCATTGAACACCGGGGTTAGAACGATCGTCACCAGGATGTTGAGGATCACAGTGTAGAGGGCGGTGTAACCAGGGAAGGTATGGCCGGCGAATTGTAAGGGATAGGTCGGCGTGAGGTTCACTGCGGCGGCCATTCCGGTGCCGAAGGCGATCCCGACGGCCCAGCCGACGAGCAATGCCCAGTCATTGAACCAGCGGGTATAGGCGCCGAGGATCACTGCGGGCAATGTCTGAATGATCCAGATGCCGCCCAATAGCTGCAAGTAAATCGCATATTGCGTCGGCACGAAAATGATGAATACGAGGGCGCCGAATTTGACGATCAGCGACACCCATTTCGCCATCTGTGCTTCTTGCTTGTCGGTCGGATTCCTGTTGATGAACTCGCGGTGGATATTGCGGGTGTAGAGGTTTGCCGCGGCGATCGACATGATCGCCGCCGGCACCAGGGCGCCCACTCCGATCGCGGCAAAGGCGATGCCGACAAACCACGAAGGGAAGCTGTGCAGGAAGAGCGCCGGCACCGCGAAGTTGTTGCCGAACTGCTTGAAGCCGGCGGCGTATTCGGGAAGGCCGGCGACCCCGGCGGCAATGGCGAAGAAGCCGACGAGCGCGAGCAGGCCGAGCATGAAGGAATAGCCCGGCAACAGCGCGGCATTGCGGCCGACGGCGCGGCCGCTGCTGGCGCTAAGAATTCCGGTGACAGAGTGAGGGTAGAGGAAGAGGGCGAGCGCCGAGCCGAAGGCCAACGTCGCATAGGCGCTGTAAGCGCCCGTGGTATTGGGCCCGGGGGTCGCCAGCAGCAATTTCGCCGGCGGGACCGCGGCGAAGATCTTGCCGAAGCCGCCGAGCTCGATCGGAATGACAATTACCGCGGCGAAGGCGGTCAGATAGATCAGGATATCCTTGACGATGGCGATCGAGGCCGGCGCGCGCAGACCGCTCGAATAGGTAAAGGCGGCCAGGATCACGAAAGCGATGATCAATGGCAGGTCGGCCGCAAAGCCCGTGCCCGAGACGCCGAGCGCGCCGATCACGACCTGCAGACCGACGAGCTGAAGGGCGATGTAAGGCATTGTCGCGACGATGCCGGTGATCGTCACCGCCAGGGCGAGCCAGCGGTTGCCGAAGCGGCCGCGCACGAAATCGCCCGCGGTGATGTAGTGGTGCTTGTGGCAGACGTGCCAGATGCGCGGGAACACCAGGAAAAAGATCGGGTAGGCGACGATCGTGTAGGGCACCGCGAAGAACGCGACGGCGCCCGCGCCAAAGGCGAGTGCCGGGACGGCAATAAAAGTATAGGCCGTGTAGAGATCGCCGCCGATCAGGAACCAGGTGACGATCGTGCCGAAGCGTCGTCCGCCGAGCCCCCACTCGTGCAGCAAGTCGAGATCGCCTCTGCGCCAGTTGGCCGCCGCGAAGCCCAACCAGGTGATCAAGCCGAATACAGCTATGAAAATGATCAGGGCAGTCCAATTGACGTCCTGCACAGTCTTCCTCCTCCCCCTTTCGGCTCCAGGTTGCGAGGTCTATGTGATCGCGTTAGTCTTCCGTCGCAAAATACACTATCGCAGTAAGCACAGCGCCGATGATTATCCAAAGAAGCTGATACCAGTAGAAGAACGGCAGGCCAACCCAATAAGGTTCAGCTTTATTGTAGAAGGGCGGCCAGAGTACAGCGACGAATTGGATGAGAAATAGCAGGTACCACCAACTCCACCCACCACGTTTCTTGCTCGGCTCGAACATGGGTCCCCCAGATACCGTCATTGCAGGCGCGAACCCGCGGCAGCTAACGAAAACGTCCCAAGCGATACTCCCCTATCGACCAGGCGTTCAAGCGGTGTCAATCTCATCGTGGTGCTGGGGTTGGTGGGCCCGCCGGCGGAGGGCTGTCCGGGGAAAATCCCGCGGCCCCCTGGTTTCGTCTTGGCCCGGGCTTGGCCCGGGCACCCACGCCTTCGGGCGCCGCACACAAAGGCGTGGATACGCGGATCAAGTCCGCGCAAGACGACTTAGGATTGAATTACGAGTTCATAACCAGTTATGTTTGTAAGAGAACTCCAGCGGCACTGCCCTGCCTCTTGCAGGGGGTGATTGGCGCGTCACCCCTTCTTTAGTTTTAGTCGGCTCGCAAGCAGCGGCAGTCACATTGGCTGACTTCGTAAGATGGTCCTTAGCGCAAGCTTTGTCCCCAGCCGAGGCGGATGCGGCCGACCGCCATCGCGACGGCGGCCTGGGTCGGCTCGACGACTGGGATCTGGACGGCCTCTTCGAGATCGGCGCGGTAGCGGGCCATGCCAGCGCAGCCCATGACCAGCACATCGGCGCCGTGTTGGTCGCGCAGCCGGCTACCAACTTCGATCATGCGGTCCAGGGTCGAACGGGCGTCGCCGAGCTGGGTGACGCCGAGGCCGACCGGCAGATCGCCGGCCAGCCGCTGGCCGACCCCCATCGCGGCGATGTAGCGCAGATGCCGCGGCACCGAGTGGGCGAGGATCGAGATCACACCGAAGCGGTGACCTAGGGTCAGCGCCGTCAGGATCCCGCATTCCGCGATGCCGAGCACGGGTTTCGCAGTCGCCTCGCGCGCCGAGAACAGGCCGGGATCGCTGAAGCAGGCGATGACGAAAGCGGCGGTTTCCGGCTCTGTGTCGCGGATCGCGCGGCAAAGCGGCGCGATGACGGCGTCGGCATCACTCTGGCTTTCGACGCCGGGGGGCCCCTCGCGAAGCGTCATGCAATCGATGTCGGGCCCGCCCGGGATGCGCAAAGGCGCCATCGCCTCGTCGATTGCGCGGGTGACGGCATCGGTGGAATTCGGGTTGATGACGAGGATGCGGTCCGGCATCGGCCTGTCCATTCAGTTGGCCCGCCGGGCAGATTAGCGCGTAACGTCCGGTTCTCGCTCTCTTTTGCGGACGCCAGGCCTCTTGCCGACGACGCCAGGCGCCACGGAGCTCTCCAGTTCGCGGGGGCGGCCATCCTCGTCGACCGCGACAAAGGTGAATTCGGCCTCCGTCACCTTGACCCGCTCGCCTTGGCCCTGGCGCAGCACCCAGACCTCCACTTCGAGCGTGATCGAGGTCCGGCCGATGCGCGTGACCTCGGTGTAGCAGCAGACCGTGTCGCCGACATGCACCGGCTCGAGAAAGGTGATGTTCGAGACCGAAACCGTCACGACGCGCCCGCCGGCATGCGGGGTTGCCGACATCTTTCCAGCGGAATCCATCAGCGCCATGATCCAGCCGCCGAAGATGTCCCCCTTGGGGTTGCAGTCGGCGGGCATCGCCAGCGTGCGCGACGCCAGCTCGCCTTTGGGCTCGGTCGAATTCCGTCGCCTTTGTTTGGAACGCATCCCTGCATCTCCAGGCCGCGGATATCGAGCAGTGGGCTCACGCTGGTACGACCACATGCGGCCTATGTTGCATTGCAGCATGATTTTGTCAATAGCTCGAGGCAGAACTGCGATTTCCATGCTGCGCCGCACATAAAGGAGGCAGAGCGACGGACCAGTGCAAGGAGCGCCCGCACATCCGCAATATTTCCTCTCGTCATCGCCCTCTCCCTCTTTCACAATCGTAATGCTCGAAGGCCCCAAAGCGAGCCGCCGCACGGCGCAACCAAAAGGGAGGGTTGGACGAATGGGGAGGCTCGATCAACGAAAGCGTCGTCACTGCTCCGGTTCTGCCATGGCGTTTCTTGCCGCGGCTGGCTGGCTTTTTCTTGGACTGTTTGCCGCCGATGAGGCCGCCGCGCAGAAATCGGGCGGGATTCTCAAAGTCTACCACCGCGACAGCCCGGCGAGCATGTCGATCCTAGAGGAGGGGACGAACTCGACCGAAATCCCGATGATGGGGGTGTTCAACAACCTCGTCATGTACGACCAGCACGTCGCGCAGAACAGCCTGTCTACGATCGTGCCGGATCTCGCCACCGATTGGTCGACGAGCGAGGACGGCAAGCAGCTGACCTTTCATTTGCGCCAGGGCGTCAAATGGCACGACGGCAAACCCTTCACTGCGAACGACGTCAAATGCACTTGGGACATGCTGACCGGCAAGTCGAGCGACAAGCTCCGTCTCAACCCGCGCAAGTCCTGGTACAACAACATCGAAGAAATCACCACGAACGGCGACCACGAGGCCACCTTTGTTCTGAAGCGGCCGCAGCCATGGCTGATCGCGCTGCTCGCCTCGGGCTATGCGCCGGTCTATCCGTGTCATGTGTCGCCGCGCGACATGCGGACGCACCCGATCGGCACCGGCCCGTTCAAATTTGTCGAGTTCAAGCCCAATGAGCGGATAGTGGTCGCGCGCAACCCCGATTACTGGAAAAAGGGCCGCCCCTATCTCGACGGCGTCGAATACACGATCATCCCGAACCGCTCGACGGCGATCCTCTCCTTCATTGCCGGGAAATTCGACATGACCTTCCCGTTCGAGGTCTCGATCCCGCTGTTGAAGGACATCAAGAGCCAGGCGCCGCAGGCGATTTGCGATCTGGCGCCGGGCAACGCCAGCACCAACCTGATCGTCAACCGCGACAAGCCGCCTTTCGACAATCCGGAAATCCGCCGGGCGATGATGCTGAGCCTCGACCGGAAGTCCTTTATCGATATTCTCGCCGAAGGCCAGGGCGATATCGGCGGGGCGATGGAGCCGCCGCCGGCCGGGATTTGGGGCATGCCGCCGGAGCTGTTGAAAACCGTGCCGGGCTATGATCCCGACGTGCAGAAAAACCGCGCGGAAGCCCGCCAGATCATGGAAAAGCTCGGCTACGGCCCTGACAACCGGCTGAAGCTGACGGTCTCGGCACGAAACATTGCGATCTTTCGCGACCCCGCGGTCATCCTGATCGACCAATTGAAGGACATTTACATCGACGGCGCGCTCGACCCGGTCGAGACCGCCAACTGGTTTCCCAAGGTGGCGCGCAAGGATTATCAGATCGGCCAAAACAATACCGGCAGCGGCGTCGACGATCCGGACCAGCAATTCTACGAGAATTATGGCTGCGGCTCGGAACGCAACTACACCGGCTACTGCAATCCCGAGCTCGAAAAGCAGTTCGCTCTGCAGTCGATGGAAGCCGACCCGGAGAAGCGCCGCAAGCTCGTCTGGGAAATCGACAAGAAACTGCAGGAGGACGGCGCGCGGCCGATCATTTACCACTTCCGCGCGGCGACCTGCTGGCAGCCCAAGGTCAAAGGGCTGACGATCATGGTCAACAGCCAGTACAATGGCTGGCGCTTCGAGGACCTCTGGCTGGACGAGTAGGCGATATCGAAAGGAGCGGTAAATGAAACTCGGCGTGGCCCTTCCAATCGTCGATATCGGCGGCGAGCCGGCAACCCTGCGGGAGTTTGTCCAGGCGGCGGAGGAAATCGGCTATCACGGGATTGCGGCGCCGGATCACGTGCTGGGCGCCAATATCGCGAGCCGCCCCGGTTGGAACCAGCCGCGCGCCCGATCGACCGATCTGTATCACGACCCGTTCGTGCTGTTCGGGTTTCTCGCCGGATGCACGAAGATCGCCGATTTTTCCACCCAGGTGTTGATCCTCGCGCAACGCCAGACCGTGCTCGTCGCCAAGCAGGCGGCATGTCTCGACGTGCTGTCCGGCGGCCGGTTCCGGCTCGGCATCGGGGTCGGATGGAACGAAATCGAGTTCGTCGGCCTCAACGAGAATTTTCACAACCGCGGCCGCCGCTCGGAGGAGCAGGTCGAGGTCATGAAGGCGTTGTGGGCGCAGCCGCATGTCACCTTCAAAGGCAGATGGCACACGATCGAGGATGCCGGCATCAACCCGCTGCCGACCAGGCGCAAGATCCCGTTGTGGTATGGCGGCCACGCCGACGTGACGTTGCGCCGCTGCGCCAAATGGGGCGACGGCTGGATGCCGCTCGCCTATCCGCCCGGCGACGAAGCGAAGGCCGCCTTTGCAACTCTGCATCGCTATGCCGAGGAGGCCGGCCGTGATCCGGCGACGATCGGCATCGACACGCGGGTCTCGGCCGGCGCCGGCGCCGAGAGTGAGTGGCGCGACCAGGTGCGGTTCTGGAAATCGATCGGGGTGACCCACCTGACCTTGGCCAATTATTACGAGAGCGGCCACCTGCATCGCATCGCCGGCCGCTCGCTGAGCGATCACCTCGCTGCGATGAAGCGCTATTGGAACGCGGTCGCGGACCTCCTATAGCGCGGCACTGCTGGCAGCTGCGTGACAAGACGCGCCTGCGCCGACGTACCGCACCGAATCCAGCAAGGGCAGAGCCCAACAGAACGATCGTTCCGGGTTCGGGGACCGGGTCGAACGCGGTCCCGCGATAGACCACACCGTATTGCGGGCCGTCGAGGACGGAGAACATCTCGCTCGCGGGGAGCGTCATCGCGGCGAGCTGGTCGGTGATGTCGACGATTTCGTTGGGATCGGCTCCCTGATCGCCCGACATGCTGACGGTCGAGGTGACACCATAGATCGATACGGTGCCATCGGGATTGACGATGCCGGTGATATTGCGCAACCCGTCGTTAGCAGTGGGGAAATAATTGCCCACCGTGTAATTCATCCCCAAGCCGAGGCCGTTCTGCAGCGTGTAATCGAGCACCCATTGCCCGGTCGCGCTGTTGAAGCTCCATTTCTCGAGCCCGGCGGCGGGGTAACGCAGCGCGCATAGCCCTCTTCGTGCAGTTCCGGCCTGAATTGGTTGCGCCATCTGAGGACCAGCCGCCTCGGCTTGTCGATCTCGACAATTTCGCCGGCGTCGGCGATGCGCCCATCGGGGAAGACCAGCTTCCATGGCGACCCGACCTTCCAGTCGGTCTCGAAATTCATGCCAAACCAGTATTTCTTCATGAACTCCGGAGTGGTGAGCGCAGTCCACAGTTTTTCCGGGGTTGTCCGGATATAGGTCACATAGACGAAACGACTCTTGGCTGCTTCATTCATCGTGTTCTCCTTCCAGGTCTTTCTTGATCTCTGAAAGTGCGTGCAGTCGGCGTCTCTCGAATTTGCTGATCCAGCGTTCGGCGATCTCGTTGATCGGCACAGGATTGATGAAGTGAAGTTTTTCCCGGCCCTGCCGCTTCCAGGACACGAGATTGGCCTCCTCGAGAACCGCCAGATGCTTCGCGACCGCCTGGCGGGTCATGTCCAGCCCCTGACACAGCTCGCCAAGCGTCTGGCCATTCCTGCGGTGCAGCCGATCCAGCAACTGCCGGCGGCTCCCATCGGCCAAAGCGCGAAACACGGCGTCATCATCCATGCCGGCAATATGAAACCATTCGGTTACCCCACAATAGGGAACCTATTGGTTGCCTGTCAAGCTATAAAAAGGGCGCCCGCGCGTAGGCAATGCGCGCCGGGCCCCATCCGCTTCGCGGCGTATTAAGAAACTGCCTTGCGCGTAGGCCACAGAAAGAGATCAGGAACAAGTGATTGAAATCCTTACATTCCGGATCCGAAGAACAGGTGAAAACAGGACGGCAAAAAACAGTACGACGGCAATCCGCATCCGCGGGCTCCAGTGGCAAGCGCGTCACGGACGAACGTCTCGATATGGGTTCCCGGTATGTTCGAGTGAACACCGCCGCATGAAAGCAGTCGCCGCAATCCGAGCGGACGTCATCTGCGCGGCACATGCATGCGCCCGAAACGCTCTGCCTTGGCGAAACAATCGTGGGCTAGGGAGCGACCAAGGGCATTGACTACTTGGCGAGCCCGCAGAAGGTCGACCGTCCAGTAGATCCGCACTTGGCTAAAACGCTCTCGTAGAATACGCCGTGCCTTTCTGTCGTCGATTACTAAGTCCAATCCGCGCGACACAGCCATAGCGATAGCCGCGGCTTCACCATCCCCAAGCGCATCGGCCGCGGGTGCTCCTACGATCTCGAGAAACAGATCTAGCTCCGCGCTTTGCAGCGAGACTATTTGAACCCCTAACGATGGCTCGCGCAGCGGATGTTTGTCGAGGGTGAAGACTATACCGGTAACAGGATGACGCCTGATCTCCGCGATAACCTGTTCTGGCGCATAGCACTGGACGGCCAATGCGCCGAGTATCGCTTCTATTACATCGGTGGCTATGAGGTTGATCCAGACGCTCGTGTCCAATACGAGGCCCCCGCTCATGGCCGGGTCAGGCATGCAGCGATATGTCTTCCTCGGTTGCGAACGGCAGCAGCGCCTCCCTTAGCTCCGATCGGTCGATAACCAAAAGGTCGCATAGCTGCCCTTCCGACAGCACCTCACGGTCTAAGGCTGTCGACGCGAGATATGCCAAGCGAGTTGGTATTACTGGCGGCTTTGGCGGTACGCTCGCTTCCCCGATTACCATGCGTTCGAGGTCGCTCGCGAAACCCCGTTCACTCATCGAATCCCAAGTCCCCTGGGGTAGAAGGTTCAGTTCCTCTAGGCGCCGACACATAGCCTCAGTGGCAACGCCGAATTGGTGTGCCAACAGGATCAGCTCTCGAACATCAAATCGATTTTCCGTGCCGACGATTTGGTCGAAGCGTGCGCGTACCCCTGAAGCCGGCATCAGAAAGGCTGATCCAAAGCGCTTTGCGAAGCGCTCTTCAATCGAGACGGAGACCTCACCTTCTTCGAGAATATCCGCGTGCGATCGGTCAGAGGCGAAGTGCCCAGTTTCATGGATCGCAGTTTGGACCCGACGTTTCCAATGATGTTTGGCGTTGATCAGTATGCATGCGCCGATCGACGCGTCGTAGGCATAGAGCCCGGAAATCTGCGAAGGCAACGGCCGGAAGAAGATCCGCAAACCGAGTTCAAGTTCCAGCAGGCTAATCAAATCGGGTATCGGACTCAGGCCTACGCCGAGCCGCGCCCGTAAGTTGTTCGCCGCATCCTCCGCCTGTTGATTTACAAGGTGAGGATTGATGCGGATCGGGGGAGGGTAGTCAGTTCGCAGTTCCTGGCCAAGCAACTGCTCCAGCTGCACAGCGCCTGTAGCCAACCGGTTGAGCAGGGTGAGCGCTTCGGTAACAGCGGTCGACGCCTCCCTCCCTTGAGTGCGGCGGAACTTCGCTGAGAGATCGACGTGAAGCGCATCAGGAGATGTAAGTCTTCCGGCGCTTACGCCATACAGGCGCGCAAGGGCGAGCAACTCTTCTGGCCTGACAAACCTCTGTCCCTTCTCGATCGCAACCAGTGTCGTTCGCGCCATCCCGAGAACAGAGGCCGCCGCCTCTTGGGTCAGGTTGGCCCCTGAACGCGCCGCTCGTAGCCGCTCGCCCAGATCGGCAGCAGCAAGGTTGCTGCTGGTCATAGCTGGTCTACGATCTCGCGGACCCACGATCGGTTCGGCAGAGAACTCATAAATGCCTCCCATTCTATTCGGTGCCAGTGGAGCAGTCTGAGAAGCTTCCCTCTGGCTGCTTCAGGGTTCTTCGGATCGACTGATCCAGCTTCACGATCGATGACCAATAGCCCATCGGGCGAGTCAGCTAATCGAGCGAATTCCGCCATTGCGGCGACGGCTCTGACAGCCACAGCCCGCTCGCTAGGTGTCATTCGTCTGTCCCTCCCAGTCCGGTCATAGGTGATGTCTTCTGACGCATAGACGTCCCATGCATTGTCTCCAGTGGGCGCGCAGAGACCCGCGGCTTGAATAGAAACTGTCCGCAGTAGGCAGCCTCCGCATATGCCGCACCCATGATGACCATAACGATCCTTAGGGCGGGTCGCGCACGAGCTCGTTTGCTGCCACCCCGCCAAAAAACCGCGTTCGCGAAGCTCGAACAGGACTTCGCCTTTGGTCCTCCAGAGTTGCGGCTGCTCGAAAGGAATTGGCTTCTCCAGAACAAGTCCGAGGAAATCTGCCCAGCGCTTCACGAACGCCGGATGTGCGCTCCGGAACCACCATTCGTCAGCAAACGGCAGACATGCCGGGCCAAACGCACCCTGACCGTTCTCACCGATCACCACGGCCTCCGCGTTGGTGATCACCGCGGCAATAGCTGCCAAAGTGTAGAAAACAAGCGGACGCGTTCGGTAGCTCACTTCCCGCATTCGCACTCCGCTGAACTTCCGAGGCACCCGGAGTCTGACCAGTTTGGGGAAAATTCGATCCCGACCGAGACCCGCGCGGACGAGCATGACCGCGTCTCTCCCGTGTTCGGCGATGGACAGCTGAACCTGAGCGAAAGAATCAAGCCCATCGCTGAATGACACGACGTGTCTCATCCTGCCCTGGGGCAGCGCAAGCTTGCCCTGTCGAGCTGGCGCTGGGCTCCTACGAACTACAAACTCGAAGGACCACCGATCACCCGTCAAGAACCAGGCAGCATCTTCTAACGCTGCGGAGACATCCACCCGCCTAAACTGATCGCACTCATACACAGGGATCTGGATATGCAGTTGGCGCGCCCAACCAGTAGAGCGGTTCCGGGTAATCAGTCGATCCCAATAGGCCATACTCTCGACAAGTGTGGCGAGGTCTTCATAGATCGCTTCGTGCTGCATGATGCAGTATCGAGCGATCCTCTCGGAGGAGGTTCTGATGTCGCGACCGAGGACCGCGACGTGCTCGGCACCAGGCGAGGCGTCTTCGGCCACCCGTAGCAGCCTTGTCGGCGTGCAGGTGTTCATGGGCGAGCCCCGCCGCTATGCTGGACGAGCAAATCCTCGTCCACGCGGACACGATCATTAATCCGGGGAGCTGGTTGGCCGTCCAAGATCCGCCTTGCGGCGATTGGAGCGGCCCCAACACACGCCCTCTTGACAGCTTCCGATGGGATTGACGCTTCAGGATGACGCTCGACAATCAGCTGACATTTCTGCTCGCCGGAGTAGCGTTCGCCTCGCCGGCGCAGCGCGTCACGGATGGCGTCCGCCGAATTCAACTCCTGGGCCAGCTTGAATATTTCGCGCGATATCAATCTCCAGCCCGGTCCGTGCCGACTCGGCTAAGTCGTGCGCGTCAAAGAAATTCGGCGCCGAGTCGTGTTGTCGAAGTCGTCGGCGAAATTCCGGCGAAATCTCTCTGTCTGCATCGCAGCCTAGTGCCACGACCGCTTGTTGCAAGAGACGCTCCGGATGAGCGCGGTCCGCCTCACGCTCCGACATTCGACAGAGCTTCCGTACCGGTCTCGGGAGGGTCGTCCCCTTGTAGCGATCATCACGCATAGCCTTAAGTATGATGATTGCTATGACATTGTCAATCTTAAGACCATGATAAATATGACATTGTCACGGCGATGCCACCATGGCCCGGGGGGAATCGGGCGACAGTTGGCTCGTTAAGTCCAGGTTGGCTCAAGACCTCGGTTTGCACCAGCTAGAAGGAGCTTGGATGCACACCTCTCATTCCCACTCGATTGTGCCGGGTGGTTTTGGAGGTGAGGTCGCAGATGACCGGTGCGTCCGCGGCTCCGTTGGCGCGCGCCCAGCAACACGCAGCCCCTCGGATCGGCATCTCTCCGTAGTGCTTGACGGGTGGGAATATTCTACCTATGCATCTACGTTGGCACCAACGCTATGCCTCTCAGCATCAAAGACCCCGAAACCGAGCGACTGGCCCGTGAGCTTGCCCGGCGCACCGGTGAGAGCATCACGGTTGCCACCCGCAAGGCGCTGCAGGAACGTCTGCGCCGTCTGCGAGGCGTAGACCGGAGGTCCCTTCTTCTGGCGGACCTCGCGGCGATCCGGCGCCGATGCGCCGAACTTGCCGTGATCGACCCGAGGACACCGGAAGAAATCATCGGCTATGACGAACGCGGGCTGCCGCGGTTATGGTAATCGACACCTCGGCGATCGCGCCATTTTGTTTAACGAGCCCGACGCAGCCGCATTGGAAGAGAAAATCGCCGATGATCCGGTACGGCTTATGTCAGCCGCTACACTCCTGGAAGCGGCCATCGTCATCGAGGCGCGCCTGGGCGATCCCGGAGGCCAGGAGTTCGATCTGTGGCTGCACAGGGCGGAGGTCGAAATATTCCCGGTGGACGCCGAACAGGCCGACATGGCGCGCCGTGCCTGGCGGCGTTATGGCCGGGGCAGACATCCGGCCGGCCTCAACTACGGCGATTGCCTCTCCTATGCGCTGGCGGCCACGCACGACGACCCATTGCTGTTCAAGGGCGACGATTTCACGAAGACTGACGTGAAGGTCTGCCCATGACGCCCCTTGCGCTGCTGTCCCGCATATAGCGTTGTTCGGTGGTTCGGCCGCCCCTCACTCCCACTCGATCGTGCCGGGGGGTTTGGAGGTGATGTCGTAGACGACGCGGTTGATGCCGCGCACTTCGTTGATGATGCGGGTCGCGGTGCGGCCGAGGAATTCGTGCGGGAACGGGAAGTAGTCGGCGGTCATGCCGTCGGTCGAGGTTACCGCGCGCAAGGCGCAGACGAAATCGTAGGAGCGGCTGTCGCCCATCACGCCGACGCTCCTGCACCGGCAACAAGTACGGCAAACGCCTGCCAGATCGCGCCGTAGAGGCCGGCGTTGCGGATTTCTTCGAGGAAGACCGCGTCGGCCTTGCGCAAAATATCGAGCTTGGCGCGAGTGACCTCGCCGGGGATGCGGATCGCCAGACCGGGGCCGGGGAACGGGTGGCGCTCGACAAACCCGTCGGGCAGTCCGAGCTCGCGGCCCAATTCGCGCACCTCGTCCTTGAACAATTCGCGCAAGGGCTCGACCAGCCGCAATTTCATACGGGCCGGCAGGCCCCCGACATTGTGATGCGATTTGATCGTGACCGAGGGGCCGCCGAGCGGGCTCACCAACTCGATCACGTCCGGGTAGAGGGTGCCTTGCGCCAGGAACTCGACATTGCCGATCTTGTGCGCCTCTTCGTCGAAGACGTCGATAAAGGTGGCCCCGATCGTCTTGCGCTTTTCTTCGGGGTCGGTGACTCCGCGCGAGCTTTTCGAGGAACAACCCGCTCGCGTCGCGATGGATCAGCGGGATGTTGTAGTGGCCGCGGAAGAGGCTGACGACCTCCTCGGCCTCGCCCGCCCGCAACAGGCCGGTATCGACAAAGATGCAGGTCAGCTGGTCGCCGATCGCCTCGTGCAGCAGCGCCGCCGCGACCGCGGAATCGACGCCGCCGGACAGGCCGCACACGACGTGACCCCGTCCGACCTGGCGGCGGATCTTGTCGATCGCCTGGCTGCGGAACAGCGCCATCGTCCAGTCGCCGCGGCAGCCCGCTACGTTGTGCGTGAAGTTGCGCAGCAGCTGACCGCCTTGCGGCGTGTGGACGACCTCGGGATGGAACAGCACGCCGTAAAACCGGCGCTCGTCATCGGCAACGGCGGCGTAGGGCGCCGCCTCGCTCGCCGCGACGGTGCGGAACCCGGGCGGCAATGCGTCGACCCGGTCGCCATGGCTCATCCACACCTGCTCGCGCCCGCCTTTTGGCCACAGCCCCTCGAACAGCCGGCACTCGCCGAGGATGTCGATAAACGCGCGGCCGAATTCCTGATGATCGCTCAATGTGACACGGCCGCCGAGCTGCGCGCACATCGTCTGCATGCCGTAGCAGATCCCGAGCACCGGCACGCCGAGCCGAAAGACGATCTCGGGGGCGCGCGGCGAGGCGGCCTCGGTCAGCGATGCCGGGCCGCCCGACAGGATGATCCCGCGCGGGGCAAAATCGCGAACCCGATCTTCGGAGATCGTGAAGGGATGGATTTCGCAGTAGACACCGCTCTCGCGCACGCGGCGCGCGATGAGCTGCGTGACTTGGCTGCCGAAATCGAGGATCAGGATGCGGTCGGACATGGTCTGCGCTCGAATATCGCGACAAAGAAGCCGTCGGTGCCGTGCCTTGCGGGGGTGAGCCGCAGATATTGCTCGCCGCCCGGCGAGGCGCCGCCGATCGTCTCGCCCCAAGCGCGCGCGACCGGCAACAGCGAAAAATCCGGCTCGGCGGCGAGAAAGGCTTCGGCCTGCGCCTCGTCCTCCTCGCGCAGCAACGAGCAGGTCGCGTAAATCAACCGTCCGCCGGGGCGGACGAGACGCGCGGCGCTGCACAGGATCTGCTGCTGGCGTTCGACGAGCTCGGCGAGATCCTCCGGGCGTCATGCGCCATTTGGCGTCGGGATTGCGCCGCCACGTCCCGGTGCCCAGGCAAGGAACATCGACGAAGACCCGGTCGAAACTGCCGGCGTGGCGCTTGACCCATTTGTCGCGTTCGCCGCTCAACGCACGGCGCTCTACATTGGTAACGCCGGCTCGGCGCAGCCGGCGCGCGGCGCGGTCGAGGCGGCGCTGTGATACCTCGCAGGCGACGAGCTTGCCGCGATTGGCCATTCCGGCGGCGAGCGCCAAGGTCTTGCCGCCCGCCCCGGCGCAGAAATCGACGACCCGCATGCCGGGCCGCGCGTCGGCAAGCAGCGCGGCAATCTGTGAGCTTTCGTCCTGCACCTCGACGAGGCCCTGCTCAAAGGCGGCCAGCTTGCCGAGCGGCACCCGTTCGCGCAGGCGCAAGCCGACCGGCGATAGAGGGGTGGGCTTCGCGGCCACACCCTCCGCGGCGAGCGCGCGGCGCGCCTCTTCCCGGTCGGCCTTCACCAGGTTGACGCGCAGATCGATCGGGGCCGGCCCGTTGAGGGCCGCCATCTCGCGTTCCAGCCCTTGGCCGAAAACCCGATCGAGATGAGGTTCGAGCCAATCGGGGAGATCGTTGGCCACTGCCCGAGGCATCTCCGGATGGCGCAAGGTGCGGGTCGCGAGATCGCGGATGAAGCGTTCTTCGATGTGACTGAGCCGAGCCGGACGAAAGCGGTCGCCGTCGCAGCATACGCGGATTGCATCGGGCCGCCATTCCTCGACCAGAACCAGGCCGGCCAGGACTCGGGCACGGGGTTCGGTACCCATCCGGTACTTGGCCATCCACCAGTCGAGCGCCGCTCTGTGCCGCAGCACCGCGTAAACATGGCCGGCGATCTGCGCCCGGTCCTTGGCACCGATGTACCGGCGGCGGCGAAAGTATTCGGCCGCGACGTCGTCAGCCGGACGATGTTCGGAATCGATCGCGGTAAGAACGTCGATCGCGGCGGCGACCTGCGCTCCGGGTGTCAAATTGCTCCCGAATCTCTTTTTAGTCGCCCCCGCGAAAGCGGGGGTCCAGAATATCTGGTATGGCTCGGCGGCCCTAGATTCCCGCTTTCGCGGAAATGACGAACCGAGGTCAACGGTCCTGCGGATAATTGGGGGCTTCGCGGGTGACGGCGACGTCGTGGACATGGCTTTCGCGCAACCCGGCCCCGGTGATTCGCACGAAGGTGCAGTTCTTTTGCATTTCGCGGATAGTCCGGTTGCCCGTATAGCCCATCGCCGCGCGCAGTCCGCCGATCAGCTGATGGACGATGTTGCCGACCGGGCCCTTGTGCGGCACCCGCCCCTCGACGCCCTCCGGCACGAGCTTCAACGTGCTCGTCACCTCCTGCTGGAAATAGCGGTCGGCCGAGCCGCGCGCCATCGCCCCGATCGAGCCCATGCCGCGGTAATATTTGTAGCTGCGGCCCTGATAGAGAAAGACTTCGCCCGGGCTCTCGTCGGTACCGGCGAACAATGAGCCGAGCATCGCGCAATCGGCCCCGGCGGCGATCGCCTTGGCGAGATCGCCGGAAAATTTGATGCCGCCATCCGAGATCACCGGAACCCCGGTCTTGCGGCATTCCGCGACCGTATCGACGATCGCGGTGAATTGCGGCACACCGACCCCCGCCACCATGCGGGTCGTGCAGATCGAACCCGGGCCGATGCCGACCTTGATCGCGTCCGCCCCCGCCTCGATCAAAGCCCGCGCACCCTCCGCCGTCGCGACATTGCCGACGATCACCTGGGTATAGTTCGAGAGCCGCCGAACGTCACGCAACGTGCGCAATACCCGCTCTGAATGACCGTGCGCGGTGTCGACGACCAAGACGTCGAGACCGGCGGTGAACAGCGCTTCAGCGCGCTCGATGCCCTCGCTGCCGGTACCCGTCGCTGCAGCCACACGGAGACGGCCATGCTCGTCCTTGCAGGCCATCGGATAGCGCTGCGCTTTCTCGATGTCCTTGACGGTTATCAGACCGACGCACCGATAGACCTCGTCGACGACGAGAAGCTTCTCGATGCGATGCTGGTGCAACAGTCGTTTTGCGTCTTCTCGCGCGACATTCTCGCGCACTGTGACAAGCCCATCCCTCGTCATCAGCTCGGCTACCGGCTGGCGCGGATCGTCCGCGAATCGCACGTCGCGATTAGTCAGGATTCCGGCGAGCCTGCCCGACCCCCGCTCGACCACCGGGATGCCGGAGATCTTGTGGTCGGCCATCAGTCGCAGCGCATCGGCCAACGTCTCGTCCGGGTGGATCGTGACCGGGTTCACGACCATCCCAGCCTCGAATTTCTTCACCTTGCGGACTTCGTCGGCCTGCTGCTCGATGGTCATATTGCGGTGGATGACACCAATTCCGCCGGTCTGCGCCATGGCGATTGCGAGCGCGCTTTCGGTGACCGTATCCATCGCGGCCGAGACCAGCGGGATACCGAGCTCGATGCCGCGGGTCAGCCTGGTCCGCGTATCCGTCTCCGCGGGCATGATTTCAGATGCCGCCGGGACCAGCATGACGTCGTCAAAGCTCAGAGCTTGCCGAATTTCCATCGGCGCCTCCTTTCCGGTGGCGACGCACTATACACCACCACGCCGCCGCAAGAAGAAATCGGCGCCAACCCGCCGGCCGGCGCCATCTTCACCCTGAATTGGTCATTCCGCCCCTTCTCTGCGAGGCGGTGCGACGCTAAGAAGGGCGACGAGAACAGCATTCCCCAGAGGACCGGAGAGAAATGCGCGTGATCGGGAGGATAACGGCAGCGGCTGCGGCACTGGCGGCGGCAATCGCAGTTGCCGCGGGAGCACAAGCGGAGCCACTGACGATACGCATCGGTTGGGTCGTGACACCCGGACACATGGCGCCGCTGATCGAGGCGCTCGGCAAGCGTGAGCCCGCGGTGTTCAAGCATCTCGGCCAGAGCTATGTCCTGCAGCCGCTGCGCTTCAACGGTACGACACCGCAAATCCAGGCCCAGGCGATCGGTGACCTCGAAGTGGCGTCGTTCTCGACGAGCGCGTTTGCGCTGGCGATCACCAACGCGCATCTCGACGAGCGGCTCGTGGCCGACGTCGTCACGGACGGGCACCCCGGTTATTTCAGCGAGAATTTTGTCGTCCTTGCGGATGGCCCGATTCACAAGGTCGAGGACATCAAGGGGCGCCGCATCGCCACGAACGCGATCGGCTCGGCGAGCGATACCGCTATGCGAACGATGTTCCGCAAGAATGGCATCAAGGACAGTGATTTCACCACCGTCGAGGCGAATTTCGCGAACATGCCGGCGATGCTCGATTCCGGCAAAGTCGATCTCATCGGCATCCTGCCGCAATTCGCCCCGGAGCTCAAATCCGGCAAGTACCGGGTGCTGTTCACCGCGCGCGATGCGGTCGGGCCGACGCAGGCCGTCGTTTGGGCCATGCGCAGCGATGTGATCGCCGCACATCGGCCGACATTCGTCGATTTCTTCGAGGATCACATCCGCGCGGTCCGCTGGTTTCTCGATCCGAAGAACCGCGAGGAGGCGCTCGCGATACTGGCGGACGTGACCAAATTGCCGAAGCCGGACCTCACCTTTGCCTTCGGCAAGGATGATTTCTATCACTCGCCCGACGCCCGGCCCGACGTGTCGTCGGTGCAAAAGGAAATCGACGCGAGCGCCGAGATGGGAGTCATCCCGAAGCGCGTCGAGATCAGCCCGAAATACGTCGATCTGTCGCTGATCGAGGAAGCCAAGCGACGCATCGACGGCGAGTAGGACAGTGGCAGCGCCTCAGATCGTCATCGATCGCGTCAGCCACATCTACCGGCCGCCGCGCGGCCGTCCGGTTATGGCTCTCGAAAATGTATCCTTCGAGGTGCGCGACCGCGAATTCGTCGCGTTGCTCGGGCCCAGCGGCTGCGGCAAGAGCACCCTACTTTATCTGGTCGGCGGCTTCCTGCCGGTGGAGCACGGCACGATCCGCGTCGAGGACAAACCAATCGCCGGGCCAGGACCCGACCGCGGGATCGTCTTCCAGCACTTCGCGTTGTTTCCGTGGAAGACGGTAATCCAGAACGTGCTCTATGGCCTTGAAAAACAGGGCTTGCCGCGCGAAGAGCGGCTACGTCGGGCACGCGAGTTCATCGATCTCGTCGGGCTCACCGGGTTCGAAGACAGCTATCCCTCGCAACTTTCCGGCGGCATGAAGCAGCGTGCCGCGATCGCCCGGACAATGGCGATCGATCCGCACATCCTGTTGATGGATGAGCCGTTTGGGGCGCTCGACGCGCAGACCCGCAGCCTGATGCAGGGCGAGCTTCTCAACATTTGGCAACGCTCGCGCAAAACCGTCATCTTCGTCACGCACGATGTGCACGAGGCGGTGTTTCTGGCGGAGCGCATCGCGGTCATGTCTGCTCGCCCGGGCCACATCAAAGAGATTGTCGAGACCCGTTTCGACAAAGGTGATCCTGGGCTGGCCCGCAGCCCGGCCTTTGTCGAGATGGTCGACCACGTGTGGAACCTAGTCCGCGGCGAAGCGATCCTCGCCGAGCGCGGCGGCGCGGCATGACTGAACTGATTTCCAGCCGTCGCCGAGCATCCCCCCTCTCCGCCCCCGGGGGCGGAGAGGGTCGGGGTGAGGCGGGGGATTCCAGAGCGGTTGTCGGCACCCACCTCACCCTCCCGTTGCTGTGCGACGGACCCCTCCCTCTCTCCCCTGAAGGACGGAGAGGGGCTCTCGACCCAGCGGTCCGTGCTCTAAGCCGCTATGCGCCGCTGCTGCTGCTGGCCTTCGCATGGGAGGCGGTTTCGCGGCTGGGTATCGTCTCGCCCGCGGCTTTGCCGCCGCTCGACAAGGTTGCGGCCGCTTGGCTCAATCTCGCCGAGAGCGGCGATTTGTGGACCAACGGGGTTTCGTCGATCTCGCGCGCCGCCGCCGGCCTCGGCCTGGCGATCGTCTGCGGCAGCGCCATCGGCGTGCTGATGGCCTGGTATCTGCCGGTCCGCGTCATTATCAACCCGATCGTCCAGTTTTTCTACCCAATGCCGAAATCGGCGCTGATCCCGGTCATGGTGCTGTGGCTCGGCTTTGGCGACGCCTCGAAAATCGTGCTGATCTTTGTCGGCTGCATGCTGCCGGTCACGTTGAGCGCGTTCAACGGCGCGCGCGGGCACCGAGCAAGTATTGGTCTGGTCGGCGCGCAGCCTCGGCGCGAGCCGCGCGCGCGTGTTGTGGGAGGTCGTGCTCCCGAGCGCGCTGCCGGAGCTGCTGAGCGGTATCCGGACGGCGCTCGCCTTCGCCTTCGTGCTGCTCGTCGCCTCCGAGCTCATCGTCGCCCGCAGCGGGTTTGGCTATATGATCGGCTGGCTCGGCGATGGCGGCGTCTACGACGCGATGTTCGCGGTGGTGTTGACCGTCGCGCTGCTGGGGTTCGCGGCCGACCGCGGCTACCTGATGCTGATCCGGCGGGTGTTGGCATGGCGCGAATAGAGGACGCGGCGAGCCTCAGCCCCCGCCTCGCCTTCGCCCGCATTCGCGGGGTTGGCGACGGAGCCGCGATGGCACGCCGCGCCGGCGGCCTGCTGCCGCTGGTCGCGCTGGTCCTCGGCTGGGAAGCCCTGTCGCGCAGCGGCACGGTCAGCGCATTTCTACTGCCGCCTTTATCGGTGGTGCTGCAGCGGGTGTGGGACGACGGGGTCTCCGGCGATCTGACGATAAACCTCGGCATGACGCTTTATCGCGCAATGGCCGGGTTTGCCATTGCGGCCGTTGGTGGCGTCGCGCTGGGCATCCTGATGACCCGCAACAGGTTCGTGCGCTGGTTTTTCGACCCGATCGTCTCCGTCGGCTTCCCGATGCCGAAGATCGCGTTCCTGCCGATTTTCATGCTGTGGCTCGGGCTCTACGACGTCTCAAAGATCTCGATGGCCGCATTTAACGCGATCTTTCCGGTCATTGTCGCGACGATCGCGGCGGCCGAGGGGGTTGACCGGCAGCTCTTATGGTCCGCCCGCAGTCTCGGCGCCAGCGAGCGGCAGCTGCTGCGCGAGATCATCTTCCCGGCGGCGCTTCCGCAGATCCTGACGGGCCTGCAGGTCGCCCTTCCGGTTTCGATGATCGTGACGATCGTCACCGAGATGCTGATGGGCGGTCAAGGCCTCGGCGGCGCGATGATCGCCGCCTCGCGCTTTGCCGATTCCCCCGGCGTCTTCGCCGGAATCGTCGAGATCGCAGTCGCCGGGCTGTGCCTCGTCAAAGGCATCGCGGTGCTGCGCCGGCGCCTGTTGATCTGGCATCAGGAAGCTCAGGAGCCGACGACCGTTTAGTCGCGACGCCCGCGCGATTAACGCGGGCGCCCCGAACTGTGGTTAGCTCTTCTTCCCGACCAGCGCGAACATTGCGCCCTGCGGGTCCTTGCCCTGGATGATCCAGTCGCCGCCTGGCACTTCCATTGGGCCATTGAGCACTTGGCCCCCGCCCGCCTTCACGCGGTCGACCGCCGCGTCGATGTCGGTGACATTGACATAGTAGAGCCAGTGCGGAGCCGGCACCATCGGCGGCTTGTTGAACATTCCGCCGATTGGCTGCCCGCCCACAGAGAAGAGCTGGTAGGTGCCCATTCCCCCCATATCGATCGCGTCCGCCTTCTGCCAGCCGAACAGCTCGTTATAGAACGCGAACGCCTTCTCCCAATCGGCGGCCAACAGCTCGTGCCACCCTATGCGGCTTGGCGCATCGCGCGGTGGCAGCGGCTGGTCGCAGGTATTGGGTGAGTGGAACAGCGCGAAGATTGCCTTCTGCGGATCGGCAACGACGGAGAAGCGGCCGACATTCGGAATGTCGGTCGGCGGAACGTGCACGCTGCCGCCGAGGCGCTTTACCCGTTCAGCTGTGGCGTCCACGTCGTCGACCGCGACATACCCGATCCAACTCGGCGGTGCGCCCATTTTCCGCGCGTCCTCGGGCTGAGCCATCATTCCGCCGACAGGCATCTGCCCGTCGGTGAACATGGTGTAGGCCATCCCGGGCACCGGTCCATCCTGTGTGCCCCAGCCCACGACTTTCGTGTAGAAAGCCTTGGCGGTCTCGGTATCGGCCGCCATCAATTCGTACCAAACAAAGCGGCCCTTTAGGTCGACCATTCTGCTCTCCATCCGGGTTGGTCTTCGAAAGGTGCGGTGAGCAACGTTGATATCAACGTTTCCTTCCGATGTCAAAGCTCCACTCCACCTGCCCCGCCCTTTAGCGATGAGCCGCGACTTCAGGGTCTTCCGCGGCTTGTTTCACGAGGCTGAGGTCGACGTAATTCTTGACCTCGAGCGGCGAGCGCAAGAAACCGAGCTTGTGCTGCAGATCGACATTGGCCTGCAGAGCTTCGCAGGTCCGGCAGCCCATTGGGGTCGCGGTAATAATCTTTTTTTGTGAAGACCCAATCCTCGTAGAGCGACGGCTTCTGCTTGGTAGCCTCGGCAATGATCTCCAGCGCCTCCTGGCGATGGGCGGGGTCGCTGAGGTAGTGAAGCGCGTGCAAATAGTCTTCCAGAAAGTCGACCATCTCGGCGCGGTGCTTCTGCAGAAACCCGTCGCGCGCCACGCGGACGATCATCTGCGAGCGTCCCATCGCCTCGTCCTGCGTGAACAAGCTGCGGGAGAATGAGAGCAGCTCGGGATCTTGGCCGAAGGGCAGCACGGCAGTGATCAGATCGACCTTGCCTTCTTTCAGCATCGCCTTCTGGTCCGGGAAGCGGACTTCGATGATTGTCAGGTCGCGCTTGTCCTGAAGGTGATGCTTCGCAAGCATCGCGCGCAATGCCATGTCGACCGCGCTGCCTGTCTGGTTCGAGGCCAGGATTTTGCCCTTGAGGTCTTCGACGGTCTTGATCGGACTGTCCTTGCGGACGACGAAGTCATTAGTGTGATACCCGGGAACCCCGTCCTGGAATTCGTCGGCGATGACCCGCAGATCCTTCATCCCGGCGTTCTCGATCCCGAGCGCGAAGGTCGAATACGCCAGAGCCGCGCAATCGAGATCGCCGGTGGCAAGCGCCGTCATCTCGGCGGGAGTGCCGGCGAAATGCGTAAGTTCGGGGATGTAGGTCTTGCCGGCATGCGGCGCGAGCCCGGGCTTGACAAACATCAACGTGACGAGATCGGCCGGGGCGACCACCCAGCCGAGGCGGAGATGATAGGGCTCACCCGCTGACGGCCGGCCCGAAAGAAGCGCAAGCACCAATGCCGCGGCAAGCAGGACGAAAGGGTATCCGCGCCGCTTCACGCGCTGGCTCCGACTGCGAGGGGCGAGCTGACCACATCGCGGTCGTAGAGGTGGCAAGCGATGAGACGGCCCTCGATATCGGCGAGCATGGGTTCCTCTCGGCCGCAACGTGGCATCGCATGCGGGCAGCGGGGATGGAAGCGGCAGCCCGATGGCGGGTTGAGCGGGCTCGGCACTTCGCCGGGCAGGATGATCTCCTCACGCCGCTCGTCGGGATGGCTCGGCAATGCCGCCGAGAACAGCGCCTCGGTGTAAGGGTGCTTTGGGGCGCGGGCGAGGGCACGGGCCTCGCCGCTCTCGACGATCTTGCCGAGATACATGACCACAATCTCGTGGCTCATATGCGCGACCGCGGCAAGGTCGTGGGCGATGAAAAGATACGATAGCCCGAGCTCGGCCTGCAGGTCGCGAAGCAGGTTCAGGATTTGCGCCCGGATCGAGACGTCGAGGGCGGAGACCGGCTCATCGAGCACGACGAGTTTTGGCGACAGCGCCAGCGCCCGCGCGATGGCGATGCGCTGCCGTTGCCCGCCGGAGAATTCATGTGGGAAGAGATCTGCGGCCCGATCCGGCAGGCCCACAAGGTCGAGCAGCTGCAATACACGCTGCCGAACTGCGGCTGCCGGAATTGATTCATTGGTGGTCAGCGGCTCGGCTATAATCGCGCTGATGCGCATTCGCGGATTAAGCGAGGCGTAGGGATCCTGAAAGACCGCCTGCACGGATTTGCGGTAATTGCGGCGGCCTCTCGCATCGAGCCGGTTCAGGTCCTTGCCCTCGAAGAGGATCGCGCCGCCGGTGGGCTCCTCCAGCCCGAGTACGAGCTTTGCCGTCGTCGTCTTGCCGCAGCCGCTTTCGCCGACGACCCCGAGCGTCCGCCCGCGCTCGATCGTAAAGGAGATCCCGTCGACTGCGCGCACGACCCCGCGATTGCCGCCGAAGATCCCCCGCTTCGCCTGGAAGTGCTTGCTGAGCCCCGCCGCTTCCAAAACCGTCATCAGGCAGCTCCGACGGGGATGCTCGCTTCCTTCCCCGCGAGCGGGGGAGGGTTAGGGTGGGTGTGCTCCGCGAGCCAGCAACGCGCCGTCCTCCCTGTGCTTGGTATCGATTCCGGGGGAGCCGCCTCACGGCACCGGTCGAAGGCGTGCGGGCAGCGTGGGGCGAAAGAGCATCCGGGGGGCAGCGCCGCCAGATCGGGCGGCTGGCCTTTGATCGCGATGAGCCGCTGTGCGGTGTCTGTCATCCGCGGGATCGAATTGAGCAGGGCCTCGGTATAGGGATGCGCCGGCGAATTGAAGATCTGCGATACCGGTCCCGACTCGACGACGCGCCCGGCATACATCACCGCGAGCTGGTCGCACATCTTGGCGACGATGCCGAGATTGTGGGTGATAAAGATCAGCGCGAGGTGGTATTCCCGTTGCAGGTCGCGAAGCAGATTGAGGTATTGCGCCTGGATCGTCAGGTCGAGGCTCGTGGTCGGCTCGTCGGCGATCAACAGGCGCGGCTCGCACGAGATGCCGATGGCGCCGACGATGCGCTGACGCATGCCGCCCGACATTTCATGCGGGTACTGCGTCACCCTGGTTCCCGGCGACGGAATGCGCACTGCCTTCAGCAGGTCTTTCGCGCGGCTCCAGGCGGTCGCACGCGAGGCTCCGTCGTGCACCCGGATCGGCTCACCGACCTGGTCACCGATCGTGAACAGGGGATTCAGTGAAGCCATCGGGTCCTGAAGGATCATCGCGATCCGCTTGCCGCGCACGTGGCGCATCTCGGCATCGGATTTCTCCAGGAGATCCTCTCCGGCGAACAGCATTTTGCCGCTGACGATACGGGCCGCCGGCGGCAGGATCCGCAGGATCGTCAGCGCCAACGTGCTCTTGCCGGAGCCGGACTCGCCGACGATCCCCAAGGTTTCGCCGGCATGAACGCGCAGCGACACTTCGTCGACCGCGCGGACCACTCGGGTGCCCTGAGCCGAGACGTAATGGGTCGACAGGTTCTGCAGCTCGAGCAGCGGGGCGGCCGCTGCCGGCAGACCCCGCCGGGTCGGCTCATAGCTGGCGGAGCTGGGGATCGAGCTTGACACGGAGCCAGTCGCCGAGAAGGTTTGCGGAAAGGACCATCAGCATGATGCAGCAGCCCGGGAATATGGTCAGCCACCAGCGGCCGACCATCAGGCCTTGCTTGCCGTCGGACAGCATCAAGCCCCAGGCTGCCTGCGGCGGCGGCACGCCGACTCCGAGGAAGGACAACGTCGCTTCGGTGATGATGACGACGCCCAGCATCAGAGTGCCGAGCACGACGGCGGAGTTGATGACGTTGGGCAGGATATGGCGCAGCATGATCGTCCATTTAGAGCAGCCCGCGACAATGGCGAGACGGACGAACTCTCGTTCCTTAAGCGACAGCACCTCACCGCGAATGACGCGCGCGTAGCGGGTCCAATAGGTAATTCCGAGAATAAAGACGATGTTCCACATGCTCGGTCCGACGATCGCAGCGAGGAAAATCGCGAAGGTCAGCGCCGGCAAGGCGAGCCAGGTGTCGGTCAACCGCATGATGACCTGATCCACCCAGCCGCCGAGATAGCCCGAGATAATGCCGAGCCCGGTGCCGACCACGCCGGCGAAAATCACCGCAGTGAAGCCGACCACCATCGACACTCTGGCGCCGAAGATGAGCCGCGAGAGCACGTCGCGGCCCAGCTGGTCGGTGCCGAGGAGGTAATTGGTGCTGCCGCCGGTCTGCCAGAACGGCGGTTTGAAGCGCGCGACGAGGCTGCCGACCTCGGGATTATGCGGCGCAAGCACGTTGGCGAAGATCGCGACAAAGGCGACACCAAGGAGGATCACGGTCGGGATCAGCGGAAAATCGCCGAGCCGGAAGGAGACCCGACGCCAGCGCAAGCGCGGCGGCAGGACGATGGTTTCGGCTTGGGTGCTCATTGGCCTTTACCTCTCCAGCCGGATGCGGGGGTCGATCACGGCGTACAGGATGTCGACGAGCAAATTGACCGTTACGATCATGGCGCCGCCCATGATCACGACGCCCTGAACCACCGGGAAGTCGCGGAACGTGATGCCTTCGTAGAGAAGCCGCCCGATGCCCGGCCAGGCGAACACGGTCTCTACGACGACTGCCACATTGACCATGATCACCAGATTGATCCCGGCCAATGTCAGCACTGGGATCAAGGCGTTCTTGAATGCATGCTTGGCGATGACCAGGGATTCCGGCAGCCCCTTTATCCGGGCGAGCTTGACATATTCCGAGCCCAGCACTTCGAGCATCGAAGATCGCGTGAGCCGCATATGAGCGGCAGCGAAATACCAGCCGAGCGCAAAGGCCGGCATGATCAGGTGCAGCGGCGTGCCGGCGCCCGAGGACGGCAGCCACCCCAGATAAACCGAGAACACCAGGATCAGGACCAGGCCGACCCAGAAGGACGGCAGCGACAGGCCAAGCAGTGCGAACACTTTTCCTGCACTGTCCCAAAAGCGCCCGACCCGTACCGCCGCAAGGATGCCGCTCGGAATGCCGATCAGCAGGGACAGGCCCATCGCGACGACCGCCAGGATCAGCGAGTTGGGCAGCCGGGACAGGTAAATCTCCATGACCGGCATCCGGTAATAGAACGATTGCCCGAGATCGCCGTGCAACAGGCTGGACATGAAGATCGCGTATTGCACCCAAAGCGGCCGATCGAGGCCGAATTGGTGGTGAATGGCGGCAATGTCCGCTTCGCTCGCGCCGGGCTCGACCAGCAGCGCGGCCGGATCGCCGGTCACGCGGACAAAGAAAAAGATCGTCAAGGACAACAGAAATAGCGAGAGCAGCGAATAACCGACCCGCCTGCCGATATACTGCTTCATGACGTCCTCAGCGCGCGACCGCAGTCTACGGGATTGGCCCTGCAAATACTCCTCTCCGCCCCCGGGGGCGGAGAGGGTCAGGGTGAGGTGGGGGTATCCCCTGCTCCGAATTGCGGAGCCACCCACCTCACCTTCCCGCTCGCTGCCGCGCCCGGCTCCCTCTCCCCCCTAAAGGGCGGAGAGGGGCCAAGGACCAGGGCCAATGAGAAAGCTGCGACCACTGGAGCCGTCATTTGCGGGTTAGGCACTACGCACCCTTGATCGTGATGTCCTCGAAGGGCGCGGTATAGGCAAAGCCGGCGATCAGGCCGAAAGCCGACTCGCCGACCCGTGGGCCGACGCCGTTGAGAAAGCCGAGCTGCCAGATCGGCGCGTAGATCGCCTTCTCGTAGACCAGCTGCTGCATCTTATCGAGGATTGCGGCGCGCTTCTCGTGATCGAGCTCGCCGGCCTGCTGCGGGAAGAGCTCGTCAATGTCGGGATAGCTGCCGTAGGCATAGGCGCCACCCTTGACGACGAACGAGGCGAGCCGGGTCGCGGCATTGCCGAAGGCGCCGCTCGCTCCTTGTATGATCCCCCGCGCGTACTTCTTGTCGGCATACCCCGCGAAGAAGCCAGCGCGCTCGATTGGTTGAAGCTGGGTGCGGATGCCGATCTGCTGGAGGTTGTCGACCGAGACTTCGGCCATGTTCGAATACGAACTGTCGCAATACAAAAGGCCGGCGTCGAAACCGTTCGCAAAGCCCGCCTCCGCCAATAATTTTTTCGCCTTGGCGGGATCGTACACCGCGGCCGGCGGCTGCCAAAAATAGTCGAAGGTGTAAGGAATGATGCTGTTGGTAATTTTGCAGTAGCCGAGGAACAGCGCCTGGCTCATTCCCTCGCGGTCGATCGCGAGATTGGCCGCCTGCCGAACCTGCAATTTGTTCCACGGCGACTTCGGGTCCCATTGTTCGGGGAAATAGAGCCAGTTCGGCGCCTGCAGAACGACCGGCTTGAGGGCGAGGCCAGGTGTGCGGCGGAGCTCCTCGGCAAGCTCACTGCGGATCGAGTAGGCGATGTCGACTTCGCCGCGCTTCAGTGCGGCCAGCCGGGTCGCCTCGTCCGGGATAACCTTCATCACCAGGCGCTTTACATTGGGAGGCTTGCGCCAATAATCGTCGAAGGCCTCCAGCACCAGCTCGACACCGGGGGTGAACGAGACGAATTTGTAGGGGCCGGCGCCAATTGGCGCCTTCTTGAAGCCATCATCGCCGACCTGCTCCACATATTTCTTGGGCACAACCCACCCGGAGCCGCTGGCGGTGGAATAAAAGGTGATGAAGTCAGGCCAAGGCTTTTTAAGCTTGAAGCGAACGTGTTGCGGGTCGGGTATTTCAATCGCCGCCACATTATCCTTCATCAGCTGGTGCGCTGCGCCGTGGTAGCGCTCGAACGAGAATTTAACGTCCTCTGCCGTTACCGGCTCGCCATTGTGAAACTTGACTCCCTTGCGCAGGACGAAATCGTAGCCTAGCCCGTCCGGCGAAGCCGACCACGACTCGGCGAGGCACGGCGTTTGCGTCTTGCCGGGCATCGGCTTCACCATCGCGTCGTGCAGCGCGTACAGCACCATGTAGGGGGTGATTAGCGCTTCCGTCTCGGCGGGGTCGAACCAAGTGGGCGCCAAGGAGACGTGGATCGCCCAGGTCAATTGGCCAGTCGGCGCGGCTGCCCATGCGATCCCGGGAGCGCCGCTTGCAAAGCCGAGGGCCGTTAACGCGAGAACGTCCCGACGCCTCAGATCAGTTTGTTTCGAAAAGCCGTTTCGTGTGCTGCCGCGCGACCCCATCGAACTCCTCCACATCGCGGCCTCTTTAGCGAGCCTTGCTCCGAACCTAGACGACCACTGCGGAAATGTCTCCACGTTTCTAGCGAGGTGAGCCGGTCATGCGCCCTTGATCGTGATGTCTTCGTATGGCCCGGTGTAGGCGAAATCCTTTATCAGGTCGAACCCGGACTCGCCAACTCGGGATCCCACGCCGTTGATGAACGCCAGCTGCCAGATCGGCGCGACCACCGACTTCTCGTGCACCAGCTGCTGCATGTTCTCGAGGACCGCCGCTCGTCGCTTGTGGTCGAGCTCGGCGGCCTGCTGCGGAGCCAATGCGTCAATCTCGGGATAGCTGCCATAGACGTAGGTGCCGCCTTTGACGATGAAGGCGTCGAGGCGGGTCGCGGCATTGCCGAAGGCGCCGCTGCCGCATTGAATGAGGTTCTTGTACGCCTTGTCGCCCCATCCCTTCAAAAACGCGGCGCGCTCGATGGGACGCAGCTGGGAGCGAATTCCAACCTCCTGGAGGTTGTTGAGCACAGCTTCGCCGACATTGGCGTAGGACGAGTCGCAGTAATAGTCGCCGGCATCGAAGCCGCCGGGATGACCCGCCTCCGCGAGCAGTTGCTTGGCCTTCGCCTGATCGTAAACCGGCGGGCGGCGGCTGCCAGTAGAAATCGTAGCTTGCCGGAACGATGCTATTGGTGAGCTTCGAGTAGCCAAGGGTCAGCGCCTCGTTGATCGTCCTGCGGTCGATGGCGAGATTGGCGGCCTGCCGCACCCGCTCGTCATGCCATGGCGATTGCGGGTCCCACTGATCGGCAAAATAGAGCCAGAACGTGGCCGGCGAGGCCACCGGCTTCAGGGTCAGTCCCGGCGTGCTGCGCAGCTCCTCGGCCAACTCGCCGCGGATCGAATAGACGATGTCGACCTCGCCGCGCTTTAGCGCCGCCAGCCGGGTCGACTCTTCGGGGATCACCTTGAACACCAGGCGTTTGACGCTCGGGGTCTTGCGCCAATACTGGTCGAACGCCTCGAACACCAATTCCACGCCGGGCGTGAACGAGACGAATTTGTAGGGGCCGGCGCCAATGGGCGCCTTTTTGAACCCGTCATCTCCGACCTTCTCGACATATTTCTTGGGCACGATCCAGCCGGCTCCAGTCGCCGTGGCATAAAACGTCAGAAAATCCGGCCAAGGCGCTTTGAGGTTGAAGCGGACGTGCCGCGGATCGGGGGTCTCGATCGCCGCCACCCGATCCTGCATCAAAGAATGGGACGCGCCGCGGTACCGCTCGAACGAGAATTTGACGTCCTCGGCAGTGATGGGGTCGCCGTTATGGAATTTTGCTTCCTGGCGCAGCACGAAATCATATGAGCGCCCATCCTCGGCCGCCGAGAACGACTCCGCGAGGCACGGCGCCAATGGCTGGCCCGGCATCGGCTTCACCAGCGCGTCATGAAGCGCGTAAAGGATCATGAATGGCGTGATGAGCCCCGGCGTCTCGGCCGGGTCGAACCAGGTCGGCGCCAGCGAGACATGGATGCCCCATGTCAGCTGCCCCTGCAGGGGCAGCTGCGTGCACGAGGCCGGGAGCGCCGGCGACCATGCCCAGGGCGGTCAGCGCGAGAAGCTCCCGCCGGGTCAGCTCAGGCCGTCTGGCGTCCCGGCGATTGCTGACAAGCGAACCCATGGCCTCCTCCGTTCAGCCGGGCCCTTTCCGAGCCTTGCGTATAAGGTAGACCAGCGATGCGCGAATGTCACGGCTCCCGAAAAGAGCGCGGACGCTATGCCCCTTTCAAGGTGATGTCCTCGTAGGGCGCGGTGTAGGGGAAGCGGGGGATCAGCCCGAACCCCGACTCGCCCACCCGCGGGCCGACGCCGTTGATAAAGGCCAATTGCCAGATCGGCGCGTAGATCGTCCGTTCGTAGACGATCTGCTGCATCTTGTGCAGGATCGCCTCGCGTTTCTGGTGATCGAGCTCGACCGCCTGCTGCTGGTACAGCTCGTCGAGGTCGGGATAGCTGCCGTAGACGAAAACCCCGCCCTTGACGATATGCGCTTCGAGCCGGGTCGCGGCATTGCCGAACGCGCCGGGGCCGGCCTGAATGATGTTTTTGAAGGTTTTCTCGGAGAACCCCTTGATGAATGCAGCCCGCTCGATTGGCCGAAGCTTCGGCCGGATGCCGACCGCATGCAAATTGTCGAGAACCGCTTCGCCAATATTTGCGTAAGAGGAGTTGCAATAGTAATCACCGGCGTCGAAGCCTTTGGGGTAACCCGCTTCCGCGAGCAGCTGTTTTGCTTTTTCCGGGTCATAGACCGGTGCCGGAGGCTTCCAGAAGAATTCGTAATGGTCCGGAACGATCGGGTTGCCGGTGATTAGCGAATAGCCGAGCGTCAGCGCCTCGTTGGTTCCCTCGCGGTCGATCGCCAGGCTCGCGGCGCGCCGTACCCGCTCATCGTGCCACGGTGATTTCGGCTCCCACTGGTCCGGGAAATAGAGGCAGAAGACGCCCTGCACGACCGCTGGCTTCAGGGTCAGCCCCGGCGTGCGTCGCAATTCTTCGGCGAGCTCGCCGCGGATCGAATAGACGATGTCGATCTCGCCGCGTTTGAGAGCGGCCAGATCGCGTGCTTTCGTCGGGGATCACCTTGAAGACGAGCCGCTTCACATCGGGCGGCTTGCGCCAATACTGGTCGAAGGACTCCATAACCAGCTCGATGCCGGGTTTGAACGAGACGAATTTATAGGGTCCCGCGCCCACTGGCGCTTTCTTGAACCCCTCGTCGCCGACCTTCTCGACATATTTCTTCGGGACGATCCATCCCGCCGCCGTTGCCGTCGCATAAAACATTAAAAAGTCGGGCCACGGCCGCTTGAGCTTGAAACGCACATGCCGGGGATCGGGGATCTCCACCGCGGCGACGCGCTCCATCATCAGATCGTGCGAGGCACCGCGATACCGCTCGAAAGAGAACTTGACGTCTTCGGCCGTCACCGGGTCGCCGTTGTGGAACAAGGCCCCGTCCCGCAACGTGAAATCGTAGGAAAGCCCGTCTTCCGATGCAGACCACGCCTCGGCGAGGCTCGGCACCGGAGAGGGCTGACCCGGCATTAGTTTCACCACCGCATCATGCAGCGCATAAAGCACCATGAACGGCGTGATGATCCCCGAGACGTCGGCCGGGTCGAACCACACCGGCGCGAGCGAGACGTGCACCCCCCAGGTCAGCTCTCCGTCCGGGCCGGCAGCGATGGCGAAGCCGGGCTCGCCGGCGATCAGGCCGAACGCGGCAAGGGTCAGAAGGTCCCGGCGCCTCATGCCGGCGGTGTCCACGTAGGGGGCAAGCTTGTCGCGACCGCGCACAAACGACTGCATCCTTATCCTCCAACGCGACCACCCTTATTGCTGGGTTTACCCGACTTTAGACCAGCTTTTGGACGAGTGTCTCCTCCGTTCTTTCAGGCCCAGGGCAACGGCTCGCAAATCCAGATTTGGATCGCTATTTTCGCGAGATGAAGGTAAGCGAGATTTTGTGGTTGTTCTGTGCCGATCTCAAGCAGTGAGGAACGCATGCGATATGCCGTAGTTATAGAGAAGGCCGAGAACAATTATTCAGCTTATGTGCCGGATTTGCCCGGATGCATTGCCACGGGCACGACGATCGAGGAAGCAGAGCAACTGATCCGAGAGGCAATAGAATTCCACTTGACGGGCTTACGGGAAGACGGCGTGCCCATTCCGCAACCGTCGAGTTCAGGTCGAATATATCGAGGTTGCCGCATGACCATTGCCGTCTCTCGGTAATTAGCCGCAGCCGCAGCCGGCTTCGCGCAAGGCGGCAATTGGGCTAGGGTGGCGCGAACGCATTACCGCCGGGGAGAGCGCCATGGCCGCCGACCGCAGCAACCATCCGATCGTCCACTTCGTCGGCAGCATCCCGTTGCCGGATGCTGAAACCGTCTTCCGTACTCTCGCCAAAGCGGCTGGGCCTTATCTGCTGCGCCTGCCCGACGGCGAGACCGGCATCCGCAAGACCTGGATCCGCTTTTTGCAGGATGTTCTTGCCGAAAACCCGGCGATCGAGCTCGCCACAGACGTGCCGCCCTTCAAGTTCACGCAATGGGACGGCAAGGTGCTGCGCGAAATCCCCGCGGCTGCGCATCAAGCCCGGCGTCAAGCCCGATCCCGGCACGTTCAAAACCGGCTATGCCGAGATGGCGATAGCGTCCTGGAGCTTGTTCGAGCGGCTGCAGACGGCCGCTGTCATTCCTGAGAATGTGAAGTTCCAGGTCTCGCTCCCGACGCCGATCGCGCCAACCTACAACAACATGGTGCCGGCGGACCGGCCGATGCTGTTGCCCGCCCTCACCGAGCACCTGATCGGCGAAGTTGCGATGATCGCCGGAGCAATCCCCAATGACCGCCTCGCCGTGCAATGGGATGTGTGCCAGGAAGTGCTGGCTTGGGAAGGCTATTACGAAAAGGGACCAGTCGATTTCCGCAGCGAAACACTCGCGGTCTTGACCAAGATCGGCGACGCGGTGCCGGCTGCGGTCGAGCTCGGCTACCATCTCTGCTACGGCAGCCCGGCCGACGAGCACGTCGTTCAGCCCAAAGACATGGGCATCATGGTCGAGATGACCAATGCGATCAGCAGCAGGGTCAAGCGCCCGATCCAGTTCTTCCATATGCCGGTGCCCAAGAACCGGACCGATGACGGCTATTTCGCGCCACTGGAAAATCTGCGCCTGGGCCAGGAGACCGGGCTTTATCTCGGCCTCATCCATCACGACGACGCGCAAGGCGATGTGGCACGGCTGACCGCGGCGCGGCGCCATGCCCGGGTCGACGGCGTCGCCACGGAATGCGGCATGGCGCGCGGCGATCCGGCGCGGCTGCCCTCGCTGCTAGCTGCACATATCCGAGCCGCCCAAGCCGCCGTTTAGGCGTAGCTGCTCGATAATTCGAACAGTGGAGCGCGGGACTGGGCGAATTCCTCCACTGCTTCGACAAGCTTGTCGCCGTCCGCTTCGTCAAGAGCGATGGACAGGGCGAACATGCCGCGTTTGGCGAACCAGATGCCGCGCGCGAGGAGATCGAAATAGAAGAGGTCGCGCAGTGCGCCGTTGCCGCGTTCAGCGTCTTCCTGTGAGCGGATCGGACCATCGGTCATGTGCACTGCGATCATCGAGCCGAGCCCGGTGAACTGCATTGCAAGCCGATGCCGGCGTGCCACTGCATTGAGCCGCTCGCGCAAGCGATCGCCCGCGGCATTGAGGGCGCGGGCGCGCTCCGGAGTGTAGACCTCGGTGAGGCCCACGAGCCCGGCATTCATCGTCAGCACATTGTTGTTGAAGGTGCCGGCATGCTGGAAGGCATCCGGCCGTCGCGGGTCGAAGCGCTCCATCAGATCGGCGCGCCCGCCAAAAGCGCCAAAGCTCATGCCGCCGCCGACATATTTGCCGAGCGTCGTCAGATCGGGGAGGATGCCGTGCGCCTCCTGCAACCCGCCCGGCGCCAGGCGCGAGGTCATGACCTCGTCGAAGATGAGCAGCGCCCCGGTTTCGTTCGGCCAGCGCGCGCAATCCGGCGAGAAACGAGCGCTCCGCCGGGATGCAGCCGGTGGTGCCCTGCATCGGCTCGATCAGGATCGCGGCGAGCTCGCCGCGGTGCGGCCGCACCAATGCTTCGACTGCCGCGAGGTCATTGTACTTTCCGAGCAGGTACTCGAACGGCGCATTGAGCGCGCTGCCATGGCCGCGGAAATAAAACACTCCGCCATGGTAGCCGCCCTTGAACACCAAAATCTTCGGACGGCCGGTGATGGCCCTCGCCGCACTGACCGCCATCAAATTGGCCTCGGTGCCGGAATTGGTGAAGCGGACCAGCTCGATCGACGGAAAGCGGGCGCAGATCGCCGCGGCAAACCGCGCTTCGAGTGCATTATGTGCGCCGAAATTGAGCCCGTCGGCGAGCGCTGCCTCTATTGCTTTGCGGATCGCAGGGTGCGAGTGGCCATAGATGCCGGCGGTGAACTCGCTGAGGAAATCGATATATTCGTGCCCGTCGAGATCCCACAGCCGCGCTCCCTCGCCACACGTCATCGTCAACGGGAACGGATCGACATGGATCGCCGAGCGGGTATTGCCGCCAGGCATCGCCGCGCAGGCCTCACGATGCTGCGCGAGACTCTTCGGGTTGCGCTCGCGGTAGAGGCCTTCGGCCTCGGCGAGCGCCGCCGCGATATCGATGTTAGCCCGGGTAGGCACGGCGGCCGTGGTCGCGCAGCCACAAGCGCACGAGGTGACGTTTGCATCCGGGGTCGGGGTGGTCGACAAAGGCGGTTCGGCTGTGACCGAGCGCCCGGTTGTGGACGAACTGGATCTGGCCGGGCTCGAGGTCGAAATCGACCGAGAGGCCGTCTTCCTCGAAAATGTCGAGCATCGCCGTGATCGCGGCCTCGCCTTGGTCGTCGACCGGGTCGCCTCGCAACGCGTATCCGCCGGTGATCTGGTGCGCGCTGAACCTGCCCTGCACTTCTCCCGTCGTCTCGAATACCGGCGCCGAAAAGATCGGGCTTTCGCCGGGGCGATGTTCGCGCTGGCGGTCGAACCAGAATGGCCGGTAGAGGCGCTCGAGCACGTCCGGACGGCGCTCGTTGACGGCATTGTGGACGGTATGAAAGCTGATGACGCGGCTGTGCCCGCCGCTTTGCGCCGGGCGCAGGCAGAGCAGACCGACATAGTCGGGCGGCGTGTCGTTATAGGCGTTGTCGTTGTGAAAGCGGATCTCGATGTTGGTCTTGTCCGGGCGGACGCCTGATCCGGGGAGCGCCTGCTGCCCGGTATCGAGCACGTCGTAGATCATCGTGCCGTCGAGCTTTCTGCGCCACCGGGCGCGACACCATGCTCGACAACAGCCAGTAGATCGCCGTCGCCTCGGTTGCGTCGATTTCGGCCATGGGCAGGCGGTCGACGATCGCGAAACGCCGGCCGTGGTCAAGCATCTCGCGCACTCGCGCCATCTCCCGACGACACGTCGGCATCGCGAAATCGCCGGGGGCGCGCAGGATGGTCGGCAACGGGTAAGCTCTGATTTCATCGGCTGCCCGGCGGATCTCGTCGAGACAGGCGGCCGAGAGATCAACCCGGTACTCCTCGGGGCGGACGTCCTTGCGCGTCCAGACGCTCGGCCCCTCGATCGGCATGTCGATTGGTGTCACTTCAGTCAGCCGTGCTTGTGGATGGGGTCGATCCAGCGCACCTCCTGCGGGCGCTCGATCGGCTCGATGTCGAGGTTGACGACGACCGCCTCGTTGTCGCTGCGCACCAAGACGCATTCGAGCGTCTCCTCGGTCGAGGCGTTGATCTCCTGGTGCGGCACATAGGGCGGCACAAAAATGAAATCGCCGGGCCCCGCTTCGGCGACATATTCCAACTGCTCGCCCCAGCGCATCCGCGCCCGGCCCTTGAGGACATAGATCACGCTCTCGAGGTGCCCGTGGTGATGCGCGCCAGTCTTTGCGTTGGGATGGATCTTGACCGTGCCGGCCCAGATCTTTTGCGCCCCGACCCGGGCGAGATTGATCGCGGCGGCGCGGTCCATGCCGGGTGTCTGTGCGGTGTTGGGGTCGAGCTGATCGCCCGGGATCACCTTGACGCCGTGCGTCTTCCAATCGATCGGTTGGTGCTCGCGCTCCTCGTTCACGTCCTGCTCCACTCCTCTGCGGTGGGTGATCTTATCATGTGCATAAGGGTGGTTCACGAGTTTTGACATCGATCGTATTTAGATATATCTCATAACAGTCGAATGCATCAAACCAACAGGAGTACGAAGATGCCCGATCCAAAACCCACGCCTATCAAGGTCAGCGGCTATCACGCCCACGTCTACTACAACACCGAGACCAAGCCGACCGCCGAGCGACTTGCCGAGGCGATCGGCAAGAAGTTCGCCGTCAAGTTCGGAGGGTTCCGCGACGGTCCGGTTGGCCCGCATCCAATTGCGAACCTTCAGATCATTTTCACCACCGCAGAGTTTCAGAACGTCGTGCCATGGCTGATGCTGAACCGGGCGGGTCTCGATGTCCTGGTCCATCCGCTGACCGACGACTCAGTCGACGATCACAGCATTTATGCGCTGTGGCTCGGGACGCCCGTTCCTTTGCGCCTCAAGACGCTCCGTCCGGCATATCGGCCCGGGCTGTTACCCACTGCTGAACGCGCCGGCGCGTGATTTACAAAGGATTTCTTGATGTTCGGATTTCGAGGTACCCACGGTCAAAGGCACTCACGAGGCCCCTTCGGCTTCGGAGGCGGACGCTTTGGCAGTCGCCACCACCATCATGGTGGTGGCCGGCGCGGGCCGCTCGGTCGTGTTTTCGATCATGGCGATCTGCGCCATGTCCTGCTGCGGCTGATCGCAGAGAAGCCGAGCCACGGCTATGAGCTGATCAAGGCCATCGAGGAGAAATTCGGCGGGACCTATAGCCCGAGCCCAGGGGTCGTCTACCCGACTTTGACCCATCTCGAAGAACTCGGCTATTTGCGGTCGGAAAGCGGCGGCGGCACCAAAAAGCTCTACTCGATCACCGAGGAGGGTGCGCAGTTCCTGGCCGCCAACAAGGCGCTCGTCGACGCGATCTTCACCCGGATGGCGGAAGCGAGCCGCAGCTCGGGCGGCGGCCCGGCGCCGGAGATCCGGCGGGCAATGCACAATTTGGAGATGGCGCTGTCGATCCGTCTCGGCAGAGGTCCGCTCGATGCCGGACAAGTGCGCACGATCACCGAGGCGCTCGACCGCGTCGCGGGCGAGGTCGAGCGCAGCTGACGGAGGCTCGCCCTGCCGATCCCGGTTCTCGAAAGCTCCCTGGTGATCATATTGGCGATCGCGATACTGCTGATGTTAATGGTGCCCCCGCCGCCCTGACCGCCCGGCCGCCACGCCGTCGAAATCCTTAGGATGATGCGATGAAGCTCGCCGTCCCCGATCTGATCTCGAATTCCTATTTCCCGGCCGTAGCGGCGGTTGCGCTCGGCTTTTTGGAGAGGGAGGGGCTGGAGGTCTCGCTGGAGCTGATCTTCCCGGTCGACGAGGCCTATCGCGCGATGCGCGACGGCAGGGTCGATTTCGTCGCCGGCTCGGCGCATTCGGCGCTCGCCGCCTTTCCCGAGTGGCAGGGCGTAAAATTGCTATGCGCGCAGGCGCAGGGCATGTACTGGTTTCTCGTCATGCGCGCCGATCTCGGCGCCGCGCGCGGCGACATCGGCGCGGTCCGCGGCCGGCGCATCGGGGCGGCGCCCTGGGTCGAGATGGGTCTGAAGCGGCTGCTGATCGAGGCCGGGATCGATCTCGAGCGCGACGGCGGTCGACGATCGCCCCGGTCCCGGGCGCCACCGGAGCTACCGTGAATTTCGGGCTGACCGCCGCCAAGGCGCTCGAAGAGGGCAAGATCGACGGGTTCTGGGCGAACGGCATGGGCGCCGAAGTCGCGGTGCGCCGCGGCGTCGGCACCGTAATCCTCGACGTGCGCCGCGGCGACGGGCCAAAGCCCTGCTTCAATTACACGATGGCCTCGGTGGCGGCGACCGACCGGCTGATCGACGGCTCTCCGGAAGTGGCGGCCGCCGCGATCCGCGCGATCGTCAACACCCACGCAGCGCTCAGAGCCGACCCGGAACGCGCCGCCGAGGTCGGCCGCAAGCTCTTCCCGCCCGCCGAGGCGGAGCTGATCGCCGAGCTGATCCGCCGCGATCTGCCGTTCTACGACGCCACGATCTCGCCGGCGTTTGTCGCCGGCATGAACCAATTCGCCCGCGACATCGGCATCCTGCACGGCGAGGCTCCCTATGATCGGGTCGTCGCGACCCGGTTCGCCCCACTGTGGAATGCTAGACCAGGTGCTCGATGAGGTGGACGACCCAGGCACCGCTCGGCATTGCGGAAAACAGCAATAGCTCCGACGACCGCGGCGCGCAACGTCAATACAAGGGCGAGAGCCGCCAAGCCCCGCCAGCCATTACCTCGGAAGTGGCTTCGGCCAGCCTGAAATCGTAATCGACCACCACGGCTGTCCCCTCCGCACGAACTCGCGATCGAATGTTCGCATTATGTTCTATACGGCGAAAATGTCAATTAATATTAATTGATAATGTCCGATTTGTCGATACAGCGGCCTGACGGGCGACCGGTCCCGCGAGCAGCCTGCCGGAATAACGCGCGATCGTATGGCAGGGGGTGTCGATCGCGCCTGACGCTCCAGCACCAGTGCGGCGGAAGGGCACCATGCACTCGCCCAACGACGCGGCGGATTGACAGGCTCGGCGCCAGGAGGCCTATGCTGGGCGGAGGCCACCTCGAGAGGAAGCCATGCCGTCGCGCAATACCGATCCGGCGTTGTTGCCGGCCCATGTGATGTCGGACGAGATTGGCGCCGGGCGGCTCTCGCCGGTCGATATCGTCGATGCGGCGCTCAGACGGATCGGGCGGAAGACGGAAAGCTCCACGCCTTTGTCGAGGTATATGACAAAGAGGCGCGGCTGGCCGCCGAGGCGGCGGACAAGGCGATCCGGTCGGGGCATCGCATTGGGCCGTTGCACGGCATTCCGATTGCGCTGAAGGATCTGATCGAGATCGAAGGGCGGGTCACGACCGGTGGCTCGCAGGTATGGCGCGAGCGGCGCTCGGCCTATACCGCGACCTTGGCGCAGAGGCTGATCGCCGCCGGGCTCATCGTGATCGGCAAGACGCATACGGTCGAGTTCGCGATGGGCGGCTGGGGGACCAACCAGCACCGCGGCACGCCGTGGAACCCATGGGATCTCGCGGTCGCGCGCACCCCCGGCGGGTCGAGCAGCGGCTCGGGTGTGGCGGTCGCCGCCGGGTTTGCGCCGTGGGCGATCGGCACCGACACCGGCGGCTCGGTTCGATTGCCCGCCTCGTGGTGCGGCCTCACGGGCCTCAAGACGACGATCGGCCGGGTCAGCACCTACGGAATATTGCCGCTCGCCCCGACGCTCGACACCCCGGGTCCGCTGGCCCGCTCGGTCATGCGACTCGGCGCTGCTCTACAATGCGATGCAAGGCCCCGACCCGCTCGACCCGCGGACCCGCGGCATCGTGCCCGACGACCCGATGCCGGCAATGAGGCGCGGCGTGCGCGGATTGCGGCTCGCCCGGATGCCCGATGTGGAACGCAATGGCGTCGCGGCGGAGGTGCTCGCCGCCTATGACGCCTCGCTCGATACGCTGGCTCGGCTTGGCGCCGAGATCGTGTCTGTCGAACTGCCGCGCCGCTTTGCCGATTTTACCGATCTGACCGGCCGGATAATCGGCGCCGAGGGATATTTCCTGGTCGGTCATCTCGTCGATGACATGACCCTGCCGATCGATGACGCAGTACGGCCCCGCATCGCCTCGGGCAGAGGCGTCTCGGCGCGCGATTACCTGCGCGCGCTCGAGGAGCGCGACAAGGCGAAACGGGAATTCACCGCAGCACTGGCCGATGTCGATGCACTGGTGACGCCGACCACGCAGACCGCCGCCATTCCGGTCGACAAAGTCGATCAGGCTTCGACTCCGGCGCATTTCACGCGTTTCGTCAATGCGCTGGAGCTATGTGCGCTGGCATTGCCCAATGGGTTCACCGCCAATGGGCTGCCATTGTCGTTGCAGATCATCTGCCGCGGCTACGAAGAGGGGACCGCGCTGCGCATTGGGCAGGCGTATCAAGCGGCCACTGACTGGCACGAGCGCCGCCCGCCGGGTGTTGCGCCGCCATGAACCGCAAGGGTTTGGTTTTAAAGAAAGCCAGACCGCTGATACGTATGCGATTTGGCGCCAAAGCCTCTCTCCGCCCTGCAGGGGGGAGAGGGAAGGGCCCAGCGCTGCAGCGCTGCGAGGGTCAGGTGGGGCGGCATCTGAAACCGGCAGATCGCTCCCCCTACCCTGCCCTCTCCCCCGGCCGGCGGGGGAGAGGATAAAGTAAATGATGGCCAAGCCTATACTCCTGGTGACCCGGCGATTGCCGCAGGTGGTCGAGGCGCGGGCTGTCCGCGACTATGAGGCGCGGCTCAACCCTGAGGATGTGCCGCGCAGCAGCGCCGATATTCTGCGCCTCGCCGACGGCGCGGCAGCGATCCTGTGCTGCCCGGCCGATCGGCTCGATGCCGCGACGATCGCGGCATTACCTGGTATGGTGCGGGTCATCGCCACATTCAGCGTCGGATACGACCATATCGCGGTCGAGGCCGCCGCGGCGCGCGGCATTACGGTCTGCAATACTCCGGGCGTGCTGTCGGTCGCGACCGCCGAGACCGTGATGCTGCTGATCCTCGCGGCCTCGCGGCGCGCCGGGGAAGGCGAACGCCTGGTCCGCGCCGGCCAATGGCAGGGCTGGGCGCCGACTCAGCTGATCGGGACCCAAGTCTCGGGCAAGCGCCTCGGCATTTTCGGCATGGGCCGCATCGGCCGCGAGGTTGCGCGGATGGCGCGTGCGTTCGACATGGAGGTCCATTACCGCGACCAGGCCCGTCTGCCCGCCGAGATCGAGCAAGGGGCGACCTTTCACGACAGCGACGAGAGCTTTCTTCGGCAGTGCCAAGTGCTCTCCCTAAATGCGCCGGGCGGCGCGTCCACCCACCATTGGCTGAATGCCGAGCGCATCGCCCTTTTGCCGCGGGGTGCGGTGGTCGTCAACGCCGCCCGCGGCACCTTGGTCGACGATGCGGCACTGATCGCGGCCTTGCACGGCGGGCAGGTCGGATACGCCGGACTCGACGTGTACGACGGAGAGCCGGCCGTGAACCAGGGCTATCCCGGGCTGGACAATGTCGTCCTGCTGCCGCACCTCGGCAGCGCTACGGCCGAGACCCGAGACGCGATGGGTTTCCTGGCCTTGGACGGAATCGATGCGGTCCTGGCCGGGCGGACCCCGCCCAACGCAGTAAGCTGACGCGCCCTACGCCCAGCGGCCTTCGGTCCACATCCAGCCGTTCGGCCCTTGCTGCCAGTAGCCAGGGACCCAGTTCGCGCTGGGTGTGGGCCGTTGCACGTATTGCCCGGCGATCCAGACATAATGTCCGCCGCTCCAGCTCCAGTGACCCTGTTGCCAAACTGCCAGCGGCGAGGGCGGCGACGGCGGGGTCTCCACGCGCGCAGGCGGCGGAGCGAACGGCGAGACACTGACAAAAGTGGTACCGGCGCTGCTCGGTACGGCGCCGCCCGGCAGCGTCGTCGGCCCGTATTGCGGCGGGGCGAATGCGGATGGGAAGGTCGGCGACGCGGCGTAGGGTGGCGGAGGAACGACGGCGGATGGGTACGGCTCCGCTTGCACCGACGGCACTCCAGCCACGGGGCCAGCCACGGGGTAGGTACCCGGAGGTGCATAGCAGCCGGATAGTGCCGCAGCGCTCAACACGACTGCGACTATGCCGGGCATCCGATCGAAATATTGCATAGGGTCACTCCAAGCACGCGCAGCGCGGGGCGCTCCCGATCGCTGCTTCTGCCGATAGAACACGACACACCGGAATTCGCTCCCAACCGGGGGGCAACCGGCGTTCGCGTCGAGCGCCGTCGCCTTGCTCTGCAAGAACGTTTTTCGTTGCTCGATTCCACCGATGAAGGTTTCGTGACAGCCAGGAACAGCATGGCGTAACCGCGTGTTTTTTCAATGACCAAGGTCCTTTGTTTTCCCTTTCTTGGTCAAGCCGCTCGGTTATCTGTCAGGACTTTCCCGATGTACTTTGTGGCACTTGCGACCGATTACGACGGTACGCTGGCCGAGGACGGAGTTGTTGCAAAGACGACGCTCGACGCGTTGCGGCTGTTTAAGCAATCCGGCCGCAAGCTGATCCTCGTCACAGGACGCGAATGCCGGATCTGCGCCGCGTCTTTGCGGACCTCGAGCTATTCGATCTGGCGGTGGTCGAGAACGGGGCGGTGCTCGTCGATCCCGCGACGGGGAAGAGATTCCGCTTGGAGATGAACCTCCGCCGCAGTTTGTCGACGAGCTCCGGCGTCGCAATGTCACGCCGTTATCGGTCGGCCGCAGTATCGTCGCGACCTGGGAGCCGAATGAAAAGATTGTCCTCGACACCATCCGCGACCTCGGGCTGGAGTTGCAGATCGTCTTCAACAAGGGGGCCGTCATGGTGCTCCCGGCCGGAATCAACAAGGCGAGCGGCCTGGCGGCGGCGCTGGCGCGGTTGCGGCTGTCGCCGCTCAATGTTGTCGGGATCGGGGATGCGGAGAACGATCACGCCTTTCTGCGTGCCTGCGGCTGCGCCGTCGCGGTCGCAAACGCCCTGCCAATGGTCAAGGAGGACGCCGACCTCGTGGCAAGCATGCCTCGCGGAGCCGGTGTCGCCGAGACGATTGGGCGGATCCTCGACGGTGTTCAACGCAATCGGGTGCTCGTCGGTTACGGCAATGGCGCGCTCGCGGTGATCGATCCGGCAACCCGGACCAAAGCGGCCGATATCCGGCTCAAGGGACATTCGGAAAGTTTTCAGATCGACGAGACCGGAACCCAGGTTTTTGTCAATGTGCCGGACGCGCGCGAGATCGAAATCGCAGATCTTGCGTCCCAGGCGAGCCGATCTTTGCCGATGCACGGTGCAGGATCGAATTTCCCGATGGCCGTCGACCGCGATGCGCACCGGGTGCTCGTCGTCTTTCGCAGCCCGCCGACCCTGATGGCGCTTTCCAGTGAGGACGGACGCGTCCTCGCCAGGATCGGGACGTGCGGCGACGCCGACGACGTGTTCGTCGATCCCAAGCGCCACCGCGCCTATGTGAGTTGTGGCGAAGGGGTCGTCGATGTACTGGAACAGCGCGAGGCCGACTATCGGCGGGTAGTTCGTGTGCCCACGGTATCGGGGGCGCGCACCTCATTGTTCGCTCCGGAGCTCGACCGGCTCTTTGTGGCGGTGCGGGCGCGGTCGAATGAGCCGGCGGCGATCTGGGTCTTCCGCCCGGTTCCATGAGGGTCGACGGCGTCGCCGCGGCCTGAGATCCCTAATGGCGGCCGGTGACGAGTGGTGGCGGCCAATGCCTCCCGGGCCTCGGCCGATGCTTTGCGTGTTTTGATGGCGCGCGGCGTGCGGGCGTTTGGTGACGGGTTTGTTGCCTTGCTGCTGCCGATCTACCTGGTCGAGCTCGGGTTCAGCGCGCTCGCAATTGGTGCGATCGTGACCAGCACGCTTATCGGTACGGCCATCCTCACGCTCGGCGTGGGGTGGATCGCCAACCGGTATTCCCGGCGGTTGCTTCTCCTCGTAGCGGCGATTTTGATGACGGCGACGGGCGCAGGCTTTGCAATGATCACCGATTTCTGGCCGCTGCTTGCGATCGCCTTTGTCCGCACGATGAACCCGACTTCGGGCGATGCGAGCATTTTCGCGCCCCTCGAACAACGGTGCTCACGCAAACGATCGAGCCGCGCCGCAGAACTGCGCTGTTTGCGCGCTACAGCGTCATCGGCTCCGGCGCGACCGCGCTCGGCGTGCTGGCGGCGGCGCTTGCTGTGCCGGTGCACCCGGACGGCTGCCATGCAGCTGATGTTCGGCCTCTATGCGGCATTGGGGTTGGCCGCCCTCGCGGTCTACCGGCCGCTCTCGCCGCAGGTCGAGATTGCCGAGGAAGCGCCAACGGCGCCGCTGCAGCAGTCAAAGATGCTGGTTTACGGCATGGCCGCTCTCTTCGGCATGGATTCATTCGGCACCGGGTTCTTGGTGCAGTCGCTGCTCGCGCTGTGGCTGTATCAGGCGTTCCACGTTTCGGTCGCGACCGCTGCGGCTATCCTGCTCTGGAGCAGCCTTTGCTCGGCCCTCTCGCCCGCGCCGCGCACCACCGTTCAATCGCCGCTGCGCTGGAGCTCGGATCCGTCGTGAAAGCTCGATTATTCGAACATCGAGCGCCTCTCGCCGGAGGAGATCCGGCGGCGGCGACAAGAGTTCGACCGGCAAAAGGAAATCGCGAAGACCCTCCGCGACGAGCCGCGAGCGACTTTGCGGGAAGAAGGCCTCGTGTAACCCCGCTAGTCGCGGCCCGCATATCACCGGGTTTGGGCAAAAATTGCAGAGATGTCCTAGCTAATCTTCATCGACTAACCTCAAGCGCGATCGAATTCGGTGCCGGTAGAGCTGCGCATCTGAATCGGTCGATATTTCGTTTGAACTGGAGAAGCTGGCGGGGTACTCTGGGCGAACGGGCCGTTAATTCCGTGCACTGCTTGGGGTGGGGAGCGGTCTTCCGTGCATGGATGCCGCCCTGCATCGGTCGAGGGGAAAGTTTCAAGGAGAGTGACATGGATTCGCGGACGAACCCATTGGCACGGCTCGCCATCAGCATGGTCGGCCTGCTCGCCGGTTTGGTGGCCGCCGGCCCCCTAATGGCACAGGATTCGGCTCAGTTCGTATACCAGGTTCACCATTCGGTGTTCGGCGATATTGGGACCTACTCCAATACGGTCGAGCCGACCCGCGACGGCGTCACGGTCAAAACCCAGGCGCATTTCGAGGTGAAGATGCTCGGTGTTCGCATGCACCACGAAGATGCTCAACGCACCGAGCGTTGGCAGGGGAATCGCCTCGTTGCCTTTCATGGCGTCACCGATAAGGGAGATGGTCCCGTGGAGGTGAAAGGTGAGGCGCGCGGCAACAACTTTATCATCACCTCGCCACAGGGCACGATCACCGCACCGGCGTCGGTTCACCCGGCCAACCCCTGGTCGTCGAATTTCGTGCACTCCAATACGATGATGCGGCCCGATACCGGCAAGCTCGAGCAGGTGCGCATCGGTGGCGGCCAGGAGACGGCGGTCAAACTCGACAGTGCAAACGTTCCGGCCGTCAAATACGAGGTCGATGGCAGCAGCAAATATACGGTATGGCTGGACGACCGTGGCGTGCCGGTCAAATTCGTCGTCGACGATGATACGGGCAAAGTAACCTTCACGCTGGCGAAATGCATCGGCTGCAACGCCGAAATTTCGCAGCTGGTGAAGAGATAATCGGCCTTTCCCCCTTTTAGCGGCACCGCTACCCTCTCACCCACTAAGCCCTTTGGGCTTGGTACCCTCTATCCCCGCACTGCGGGAGGGGTGCCGAGCGCAGAGAGGTGGGTGAGGGCAAGGCTATGCCGACCGACGCAGTTGTAACGCGAGTTCTTGACCCCGCCACGCGCGACCGGGCGGCGCAGTGGCTGCGCCAGGCGGGAGCGAGATTGCCGAGCTTCGCCGAGCTCGCCGATCCCTCGAAGATGCCGCAATCGCGCATCGCGGCGCTCTGTTTGGTCGATCCGGATCGGCCTGATCCGGCTAATCTCTTCCGCGTGCACTGGTACAACGACCGCTCCCGAAGCGGTTTTGCGGCGACCCCGCCCCATTTTGTGCTGCCAGCAGAGCTGACCGGGGTCCGTTCGCCGATCATCGTGGCGCTCGGCTGTTTCTTTCCGATGATCGCAGCACACAAGGTGCTGGCCGCCTACGGCTGCCTGATCCCCCATCTGGTGACCGGCGGGTTCGATCCGGCCCGTCAGAAGGCCGTCTGGCCATCGACCGGCAATTATTGCCGCGGCGGCATCGCGATTTCCCGCATCCTCGGTTGCCGCGGCATCGCGGTCTTGCCAGCCGGTATGAGCGAGGAGCGATTCGAGTGGCTGCGTGTCTGGGTCGCCCAGCCCGAGGACATCGTCCGCACCCCCGGCTCGGAGAGCAACGTCAAGGAGATCTATGACAGATGCGCCGAGTTGGCGCGGGACCCCGATAATCTCGTCCTCAATCAGTTCGCCGAGTTCGGCAATTATGTCGCGCACTATACCTGTACCGGACCCGCTCTTGCGCGCATTTTCGAGGCCTTCGAGGCGCGGCACCCGGGCTGCCGCCTCGCGGCGTTTGTCGCTGCATCGGGGTCGGCCGGGACATTGGCGGCGGGCGACTACCTGAAGGAAAGACTCGGCGCCCGGATCGCGGCCGTCGAGGCCAGCGAATGTCCGACCCTGTTGCGCAACGGCTTTGGCGAGCACAACATCCAGGGCATCGGCGATAAGCACGTGCCCTACATCCACAACGTCATGAACACTGACCTCGTCGTCGGAGTCTCCGACCGCAGCGTCGCCGCGCTCGATCTGCTGTTCAACAACGGGACCGGGCTGGCCTATCTGTCGGACCGTCGTCGGATCGGTCCCGAAGTGATCGACGAGTTGAAGCATTTGGGCCTCTCCGGCATAGCCAATGTGGTGGCCGCGATCAAGACAGCAAAACGCCTCGAACTCGGCGACGAGGACGTCGTGATAACCGTGGCGACCGACAGCGCGGCGCTTTACGGCAGTGAACGCCGAAAGTTTCTAGCGGCGACATACCTGAGCGGGTTCGACTGCGTGAACGCGGGCGAGATCTTCGGACAGCATCTGCTCGGGGCCGCCGACAACGACGTTCTCGAATTGACCCATGACGAGCGCTCGCGGATATTCAACCTCGGCTATTTCACCTGGGTCGAGCAGCAGGGCGTGCCGCTCGCCGAGTTCGAAAGGCGGCGCAGCCAGGGCTTTTGGCGGGGGCTGCGGCGGGCCGCCTCGGCCTGGGACGGGTTGATCACCGAGTTCAACGCGAGGGCGGGCTTCGGAGACTGTAGTTGACCGTCAGTTACACAGAGCTTCGGCGCCGCACCACAGAGCGCGACCGCAGCCTGCGTGAGAAGGTAATGTCGCTCGACGAAGCAGCGGCGCTCGTCCCCGACGGCGCCTCGGTCGGGATCGGCGGCAGCACCTTGTCGCGCACGCCGATGGCGATGATCTGGGCCTTGATCCGAGCCGGCCGAAAGGATCTTTTTTGTGCGCGCAGCATCACGTCCAATGAAGGAGAGCTGCTCTTCGCCTCGGGAACGAGCCGGCATATCCTGACTAGCTGGTTCAGCCAGGGCATCGTCTGGGGTGTATCGCGCATCATGCGCTCTTATACCGAAACCGGCCGCGCGCGGTTCGAGGAATGGAGCCACATGGCTGTGGGCCTGCGTTTTCGCGCCGGCGCGATGGGCGTGCCGTTCCTGCCGATGCGCTCGATGATCGGCTCGGATGTCATCGGGCAATTGCCCGACACGAGGCTGATCGACTGCCCGTTCACCGGCGATAAGCTGGTGCTGGTCCCGGCGCTGAACCCCGACATCGCGCTGATCCACGTGCAGCGCTGCGATGCGTACGGCAACGCGCAGATCGACGGGCTGCCGTTCATGGACATCGATCTCGCGATGGCGGCGAACCGGGTAATCCTGACGACCGAGCGCATCGTCTCGAACGACCAGATCCGCCGGGCTCCCGACCAGACGAAGATCCCGTTCATGGCGATCGACGCCGTCGTCGAGGCGCCGTTTGGCTCGGCGCCGCACGAGTGCTATGGCCTTTACGAGCCCTTGTTCAGGCATCTGGACGCCTACGCCGCCCAGATCAGGCGGGACCCCGAGGAGGGGGTCCGAGCCTACCTCGAGCGCTATTTCTACGGCCTGAAATCATGGACCGAGTATCTCGACCTGCTCGGGCTCCAAGAATTGCTCGACGCGCGCCGCCGCGGAACCGCCATCCATGACGACTAGCACACACCCCCGTCATGCCCGCGAAAGCGGGCACCCAGAGCCTGCCCCTGGCTCGAACAGGGGGCCGCACCCCCGGAGGATCATCAGATGGCCCTGGACCCCCGCTTTCGCGGGGGCGACGATGGGAACGGCGGGGCCTTGGCCAGGATGAGTGCCGGCTCTGCCGCATACACCGCGAGCGAGCTGCTCGCGGTCATGAGCGCTCGGCTGCTGCGTGACGGCCAGGTCGTTTTTGCGGGGGTCGGAATCCCACTCTTGGCCGCGACTCTGGCGCAGCGGCTGCACGCCCCGGGCCTCACGATATTGTTTGAGGGCGGCGTCATCGGCGGGTTTATCGAGCCTGGGAAGCTGCCGCCTTCGACCAATGAGCAGCGTTGCACGCGGCGCGCCAATATGGTGCTGAGCAGCACCGATGTGCTGCTTCTGCTGCAGCGCGGCCATGTCGACATCGGCTTCATGGGCGGCGCGCAGATCGACCAGTATGGCAACCTCAACAGCTCCTTTATCGGAGATCCCGAGCGTCCCACGACGCGTCTGCCGGGAACCGGCGGCGGCAACGACATCGCCAGTCTGACGCAGATGATCGTCGCGATGAAGCACGAAAAGCGCCGCTTCGTGAGCGGGGTCGATTTCGTCACGAGCCCCGGCTTTCTGTCCGGCGCGGAGAGCCGGCGTCAAGCTGGACTTATTACCGGCGGCATGTATCGCGTCGTCACCGATCTCGGCATCTTGGGTTTCGCTGAGCATTCGAAACGGATGCAACTGCTGGCGTTGCATCCGGGCATCACCGCGGATGAGGTGCAAGCGAACACCGGCTTCGAATTACTGGTCGCCGCCGATCTCGAAATCACAGACCCGCCGACCGAACGCGAGCTGGCGGTATTGCGCCACCTCGACCCCGATCGGCTTTATACGGCCTGAGGAGCCTCGCGGTGACGATTTTCTCCAATACTTTCGGCCTCGCGATGCGCAACTTTACGACTTATCCGGAGATGCCGGATCCGCAGGCGCTGATCGCCTATGCCGTTAAGGCCGAAGAGCTGGGGTTCGACTCGCTCTGGGTGTGGGACCACATTTTCCTCGGGGTCGATCCTCCCTTTCCGGTTATCGAACTCGCTGACCCTGCTCAGCGCGGTCGCGGCTCGTACCAAGAAGATCAAGCTCGGCACGGGGGTGCTGGTATTGCCGCTGCGCAACCCGGTTGTGCTTGCAAAGGAGCTGTCGAGCCTCGATCTGATTGCCGGGGGACGCCTGCTGCTGGGCATGGCCTCGGGCTGGTACAAGCGCGAGTTCGACGCGGTCGGCGTGCCGTTCAACGAGCGCGGCCGGATCATGGACCGCAACCTCGAGATCCTGCGCCGGTTGTGGACCGAGGAGCAGGTCGACGGCGAATACCCGCCGCACCGGCTGCGCGGCTCCAATATGTCCCCCAAGCCATCGCGCCTGCCCGTGATGCTGATCGGCGGCTATGTCGACCGCGTCCTCAAGCGCGCGGCGCTTACCGGCGGCTGGCTCACTTATTTCTACACGCCCGAAAGTTTTGCCAAATCCTGGGCCAAGGTCCGCGGCTACGCCGAAGAGGCGGGGAAGGACCCGGCGAGCTTGCTCAATGCCAATCAATTGCCGATCTACGTCGGGCCGTCACGCACGGCGATCGAGGCGCCGATGATGGAATGGCTCGGCCAGGAATGGGACTACGCCGCCTGGAGCAATTCGACGAAGGATGCGGCGATCTTCGGCACGGTGGACGAATGCGTGGCCCAACTGCAGGCCCAGCTCGCGGTCGGTGTCCAAAAGCTGATCTTCATTCCGTACCGGTACCAAATGGATCAGGTCGAGATCATCGCCCGGGAGATAATTCCGCGGCTTCGAGGCAAACAATGACCCGCAACCACCGCGATATCCTCATCATCGTCGATGTTCAGAACGATTTCTGTCCCGGCGGCGCGCTGGCCGTACCGCAGGGCGATCAGATCGTTCCCGCCGTCAACCGGCTGGCCGCCGAATTCGCCCATGTCGTCCTGACCCAGGACTGGCACCCGCGCGGCCATGCGTCTTTTGCCGGCTCGCATCCCGGCAGACAGCCCTTCGACAAGATCGAGGTCTCTTATGGCGAGCAGATCCTGTGGCCGGACCACTGCGTGCAGGGAACGCGGGGAGCAGAGTTTCATCCCGCGCTCGATGTCCCGCATGCCGAACTCGTGCTGAGGAAGGGCTTCAGAGCGGCAATCGATTCCTATTCGGCGTTTTTTGAGAACGACCATCGCACGCCGACCGGTCTGGTGGGCTACCTGAAGGAACGCAGATTTGAACGCATTACGCTATGCGGGCTCGCCACCGATTTTTGCGTGTTCTATTCGGCGGTCGACGGCCGTCAGGCCGGGTTCGAGGTCAAGGTCGTGGCCGATGCGAGCCGCGGCATCGACATCGATGGCTCGCTCGACCGGGCAATGCGTTCGATGAACGAGGCCGGGGTTACTGTCCTCGGCCACTGAGCCCGGCGTGCGGTCGGCACAACCGGTGGCGCTGCGCCAGCGGGTCGAGCATGACATCGAACCTATCCGCCCTTATGCCGCTTGGACGCTCGCCGGGGTTGCGGCGATCACCGCGATACGGCTGCTTTGGCTGGCGCTGCAGCCCGCCGACCTCTTTCCGGACGAAGCCCAGTATTGGGTCTGGTCGCAAAAGCTCGCTCTGGGTTACTACTCGAAGCCGCCGCTGGTTGCCTGGCTGATCGCTGGGACGACCGGGCTGTTCGGCGACAGCGAGTTTGCGGTTCGGCTGTCGGCCCCCCTTCTCCATGCCGGCGCCGCAGTTTTTGTCTATGGCATCGGCGCGCGGCTCTATGACGAGCGTGTCGGGTTCTGGTCGGCGCTCACCTATGCGAGCCTGCCCGGTGTGTCGGTCTCCGCTTTCATCATCTCGACCGACGCTCCACTGCTATTGTTCTGGGCTGCCGCGCTCTACGCGTTTGTCCGTGCGCGCGACGAGGGCGGATGGGGATGGTGGCTGGCGGTCGGGCTGGCGGCTGGGCTGGGGCTGCTCGCGAAATACGCGATGGCCTATTGGCTTCTGTCGGCGCTCGGCTTTGTCCTGGTTTTCCCCACCGAGCGCCGCCTCTTGCGCCCCCTACTGTCCGCCGCAGGCATCGCACTCCTGATCTATTCGCCGAATTTCTGGTGGAATTGGAGCAATGGGTTTGTCAGCTACCTTCACACGAGAGACAATGCCGATCTGAGCGGTCCGCTGTTCCACCCGGGCGCATTAATCGAATTTCTCGCCGCGCAATTCGGCGTGTTCGGGCCACTGTTGTTCGCCGGCTTGATATTGCTGGTCGCAACGTGGCGCGGCTTCGCCGAGCCGCGCGCTCGCCTGCTTGCGGCCTTCACCTTGCCGACCTTGGCGATGATGCTCGGCGTCAGCCTGTTGTCGCGCGCCCACGCCAACTGGGCGGCGCCGATTTATGTCGCTGCGACGGTGCTGGTTGTCGCCTGGGCATTGCAGCGGGGCTGGCGCAAGCTCCTCGGTCTGTCGATTGCGCTGCATCTCGCGGCCGTCGGCCTGCTCTTCACCGGCCGCGAGGCGCTCGCCGCCTTCGGGCTCGATGTGTCGGCCCAGTACGATCCGCTGCGCCGAGTGCGGGGCTGGCGCGAGCTCGGCGCCGAAGTCGGCAAGGAACTTGCCGCGCATCCCGGATTGACCTTGTTCACCGACGATCGCGAGCTGCTCGCGGCATTGATCTATTACATCCGGCCGCACCCGCTCGATGCCGTCAAATGGAAGGTGACCAGCCGCATTCAGGACCAGTGGGACCTGACGAACGGTCTCGGGAAACGGCTCGGCGATAGCTTTCTGCTCGTCTCCGAGCACGAATTGATCAACGAGATGCAGCCGAGCTTTGCGGCGATCGAACGACTGCGTCCGCTCGTCATTCAACTGGGGCCGGGAGCGGTGCGCACTTACACCCTCTATATCGCCCGGGACTTTAACGGATATCCGCCCGGCCGCACCTAGCAGGTTGCGGAAAAGTCGGTTTATTGGCCCCAGATCACGGGTATAATCCCTATTGCGTGACGAGATGTGGGGGACGTCCGATGCGCGGTTGGGATGCACGGAGCGACGTGCTGTTCAGCTATGTAAATTGCGAGGCGCGGGTTCCAAAGGATCATCCGTTGCGCGCGATCCTGCGGATTGTGGACGCGGCGCTGGCGGCGCGGTCGCCGGAATTCGAAGGGCTGTACGCCAAATTTGGGCGGCCGTCGATCCCGCCCGAGCGATTGCTCCGCGCCCTGCTGTTGCAGGCCTTCTATTCGGTGCGTTCGGAGCGGCAGCTGATGGAGCAGCTCGAATACAATCTGCTGTTCCGCTGGTTTGTCGGGCTGTCGCTGGATGACGAGATTTGGGATGAGACGGTCTTCACCAAAAACCGCGAGCGCCTGATCGAGGGTGACATCGCCAACAAATTCATGGCCGCCGTTCTCAATCAGGAAGCCGTAAAGGCGCTGTTGTCGAACGATCATTTCTCGGTCGACGGCACGCTGATCGAGGCGTGGGCCAGCCTGAAGAGCTTTCGTCCCAAGGATGGCAGCGGCGAGCCGCCGGCGCCGGGTCGTAATGGCGAGCGCGACTTTCACGGCGAGAAGCGCAGCAACGAGACGCACGCCTCGACCACCGACCCCGATGCGCGACTGTACCGCAAAGGACCTGGCCAGCCGGCTAAGCTGGCCTATCTGGGGCATGTTCTGATGGAGAACCGGCATGCTCTGGTGGTCGACACGCGGCTGAGCTTGGCCACCGGGACGGCGGAGCGCGAGGCGGCGCTGGAGATGGTGGCGGAGCGCCCGGGCAATCACCGGATCACGCTCGGGGCCGACAAGGCCTACGACGTGGCCGAGTTTGTCGCCGATCTGCGGGAGCTCAACGTGACGCCGCACGTGGCGCAGAACACCACCAATCGCCGCTCCGCAATCGATGCACGGACGACCCGCCACCCCGGCTATGCCGTCAGCGGGTGGGTGCGCAAGCGCATCGAGGAAGTGTTTGGCTGGACAAAGGCAACAGCCGGCTTCCGCAAGACCCGTCACCGCGGTCTGGCCCGCGTCGGCTGGATGTTCACTCTCACGGCGACCGCCTATAACCTGATCCGGCTGCCCAAGCTGGTGGGGGCGGTGGCGTCGTGACGCCCGGAGTTTGCCCAAGACTCTGCCCAGCGACCGCAAACATCATCAAAATCCGCGCAGTAACCTGCTCCAGTGACAAATTCTCTGCAACTTGAACGGGAATATCGCACTACAACCCGACAAATCGCTCCGCAACGTGGTTTTTTCCGCAGCCTGCTAGGAAGCGCAACACTCCTCTGCCGCCTTGTGCAGCCGATGTCCGAGGAAAAGGTTCAGCCGCAGTGCCGGATGGCCGGCGTGAAGCACCGTTGCCGGCGCGATCGGCTCGATCGAGTTGAACAAGAACCAGTATTGCCCGAGGACTTTTTCAAAAGGCACACGCGTCACGATCAGAACATCGGCTCCGGCGTAATCATCGCGACGGGCCAGCAGAGCGTATTGGCGGGAAATCGGGGCCGAGGCAGATCACCGGCGTCCGGCCCCCTAAAGCGTAGTCGATCTTTCCGGCATCGGACCATCGCAGCGCCGCGACGGAGAGTTTCGGGCGATCGAGGAGTCCTCGCGCGGCGAGGTCATCTCTGAGCGAACTCCAGTCGACCATATCGAGGCTCGGATCCTGGCCAAGCCGAAAATCTCCGATCACCGCGGGCAGCCAATTGAATCTGACCTCGCTTGCAAAGAAGGTCGAGCCGAGCACGACAAACCCGGCGGTGCCGGCAAGCCAGACGCGCACCGCTCGGCTGGTGCGCCAGTGTCGCGCGACGGCGTCCCCGAGCAGCGGCAGCAGCATCAAGTAGCCCGGCGCCGACCAATGGAACAGCACATTGCCCCGCAGCGAGGCTGCGGCGAACACGATAAGCGGCGGGGCGGCGAGGCAAACAAATAGCCACCGTTCCCTGTCAGAAGGGCCGCGCCGCAGCGCTAAAAAGCCGCACACCACCAAAGGTGCCCATATCCAAGGGAGCAGGAACGCTGCCGCGCCGGCCAGATTGGCTATCGGCCCGATCGGGTTGAACGCGCCCTCTGCCCGGCCTGCCTGAAACAGGAAAGAGACCCAGTGGTTTTCGGCATTCCAGATCAATACGGGGAGAAAGATCACGAACGCGACCGACCCGGCGGCGTAGGGCTGCGGTCTCGCCAGCCAGCGACGGCTGTGCGGCTCGGTCAGCAAAAAGCCGGCGGCGCCGATGATGGTCAGCACCGCGGAATATTTGGAACAGAGAGCCAGACCGGCGCACATGCCGGTCTCCAGCCACCAGCCCCAGGCTGCCCGACCGTCCGAGCGCGACGCGGCAACCAGGCACACGGCAGCCCCGAGCAGGCCGGCGAGCAGCGGGCCATCGGGCAACACCCAGGTGCCGCTGCTGATCCCGAACAGCGGCGCCATATTCAGCACTACCGCGGCCCAGAAACCCGCCTGCGGGCTGAACAAGGCCGACGTCAGGCGATACATCAGAAATGTCGTGACCGCGAACAGCGCAATAAACGGCAGCCGCACGACGAGTGGGCTCTCGCTGCCGGTCAAATGCGCGGCCGCCCAGGCCATCCACCATGCAATCGGCGGATGGTCGAAATAGCTGAGCTGCAGCTTGCGGCCGGCTGCGACCATGTAGCTCTCGTCGATGCCGAGACCGAGAGCCGAGGCAAACACCAATCGGGCGAGGAATGTCGCGAAGACGAGGACCGTCACGCCTCCAGCGGGTGTCTTCAGCCAGGCAACCGCTGCGCGCATTGCGCGGCCGTGAGCGCGCAGCGACATCTACCTGCGGCGGAAATATTCCTCATACGGCGTGTCGTTCTTGACCAGCACCCCGCCATCCACGGTCAATGCGACGCCGGTGATCATGCGCGCCGCGGGGCCGGCGAGGAACAGGATCGGGTCGGCGATATCCTCTGGTTCGCACATGCGGCCCAGCGGAATTTTCTGGGCCCGCATGGCTTTGGTTTCCTCCGACGGAACTGCCCCGCCGAATGCGGTGGCCGTCGGACCGGGGCAGACAGCGTTGACGCGGATGCCGTCGGGCGCGAGTTCGTAGGCCGCGTGGCGCGTCAACCCGAGAAGGCCGGCCTTCGATGCGGAGTAATTGGCAGTGCCGCCAAAGGAGATGCGCTGCCCGGCGATCGAGGCGACATTGACGATGACGCCGCCGCCGCGCCTCCGCATATAGGGCAATACCGCCTGGATGCCGTTGAAGGCGCCCGTTAGATTGACCGCAATGACCCGGTCCCAATCCTCCGGGCTCATATCGGGGATCATCCGCCGCACCGTCGTGCCGGCTCCGTTGACGAGGATGTCGATCCCGCCAGCCGCCTCGGCGATCTCGGTAGCCGCGGCGCTGAACGCGGCTCGATCGGCGACATCGATGGCATGCGCCGTGGCGTTGCCGCCGCAGCCGGCGATCTCGCCGGCGACGCGCTCGGCCGCCGCGGCATCGCGGTCGAGGACCGCGACACGCGCGCCATGGGCGGCGAAAGCGCGGCAAGCGGCAGCGCCGATGCCATTCCCGCCGCCGGTGACGACGGCGACTTTCCCGGCAAATTCCTCGGCCATTCGGTCTCTCCTCACGGGGCTCAGCGCTGCGGCAGTCTACAGACGGTAGGCATTGTCGAGAATAGCCGTTGCGAGCGCCTCTGCCGGGCCCCGCAACACCCGCCCCGGACCGGCAAGGACGAATTCGATGTGGCCGAGCTCGGGGAGGGCGGGCGAAGGCGGCAGCGGGACGAGGCCCGCCGGCGCGAAAGCCGTCGGCTTGGACGGTGATGCCGAGCCCGGCCAAAGCCGCCGCGTTGAGGCCGCTGAAGCTGCTGCTCGTGCAGACGATGCGCCAGCTTCGCCCGGCGCGTTCGAGCGCCTCCAGAGCGATGGCCCGGCTGATGCTCGGCGGTGGATAGAGGATCAACGGGAGCGGCCGCTCGGGTTCGACGAGTCCCGGATTGCTGCCGACCCAGACGAGCTTTTCGCGCCGCACCAGACGGCCGCGATCCTCGCCGGGGCGGCGCTTGGCGAGCACGAGGTCGAGTTCACCGGCATCGAGCGCCTGAAGCAGCGCGCCGCTCAGCGCCACGGTCAATTCGAGATCGACGGCAAGATGAACCCGGGTGAATTCGCGCAGCACCTCGGGCAGCCGGCTCTGCACAAAATCCTCCGAGGCGCCAAAGCGAACACGCCCGCGCAACTTCCGAGCCGGCGAAGTAACGCCGGGCGCGTTCGTTCGCGTCGAGAATGCCTTGGGCGAGCCCCAGCATCGCCTCGCCGTCCGCCGTCAAAGCGACCGAATGCGTGTCGCGCACGAATAGCCGCCGCGCCGCCGCTTGTTCCAGCCGGCGAACATGCTGGCTGACCGTCGATTGCCGCAGACCGAGCCGGCGCCCGGCCTCGGTAAAGCTTCCGGCCTTCGCCACGGTCACAAAGCTGGTCAGCAGAGTGGGGTCGAACACGGCCGCGGTCATCACGTTTCGTGATTATATTAACCGCGGCGATCGGTCTTCACAATAGGCCGGGCCGCCGACATTTTGAGAGCCGGCAAGTGTCGCGCCACGGAGCCGATCGATGAGCACGCTTTCTCGCTTCCGTCCGGATGAGTTCACGATCGCGATGCTGACGACTGTCGCGCTCTCGCTGCTTCTGCCTTGCCAAGGCACGAGCGCCGCGGCTTTCGAATGGCTCACCGCGGCGGCGATCGCGCTGCTGTTTTTTCTGCAGGGCGCCCGCCTATCGCGCGGCGCGATCCTCGCCGGCGCGTTGCATTGGCGGCTGCACCTCCTCGTCTTCACTGCGACGTTTGTGGTGTTTCCGATCATCGGGCTCATCTTGCATCCGTTGTCGGGCACTTTGCTCACGCCGCCGCTCTATCTCGGCCTGCTGTTCCTTTGCACGTTGCCTTCGACCGTACAGGCCTCGGTAGCCTTCACTTCGATCGCCGGAGGCAATGTCGCGGCGGCGCTGTGCAGCGCCTCGGCGTCCAGCATCATCGGCATGTTTATGACGCCGCTGCTGGCGAGCTTTGCGTTGAAGACGTCCGGCGGATTTTCGCTGGGCGCGCTGCGGTCGATCGGCACCGAGATGCTACTTCCGTTCATCGCCGGGCATCTGCTGCAGCCATGGATCGGGCATTGGGTGATGCAACGGCGCAAGGCGCTGGGCTGGGTCGATCGCGGCTCGGTGTTGCTGGTGGTTTACACCGTGTTCAGCGGCGCCACGCTGAGCGGGATTTGGCACCAGCTTGCCCTCGGACCGTTGGCGGTCCTGTTTGCCGTGTCGGCGGCGCTGCTCGCGCTGATGCTGGCGATCACCGTCGTCGCAGCGCGCGGCTTGGGCTTTTCGCGCGAGGACGAGATCGCGATCATGTTCTGCGGCTCGAAAAAGAGCCTCGTCGCCGGCATCCCGATGGCGAGTGTGCTGTTCGCCGGCCAGCCCCTGGGCCTCATCGTGCTGCCGCTGATGATCTTCCATCAGATCCAGCTGATGGCCTGCGCCGCCCTCGCCCGGCATTACGCGAAGGCACCAATCCCGGCATTCATCTAAAGGTGTCGCTACGGAATGTGTTTGATTACGCCACTCCGCCAGCCCTCGGCCGTGCGCGACATTCATCCGAGTTCGTCGAGCAGCGCCTTTGCCTCTTTGAGATCGGGTGTCTCGAAGCCTTCGGTGAACCAGCCGTAGACCGGCGCGAGGAGGTCGCGGGCTTCGGCGCGGCGGCCCTGGTCGCGGCGCAGCCGGGCGAGGCTCGCGACGGCGCGCAATTCCCAGAGCTTGGCCTCCTGCTCCCGGGCGATGCTCAGGGCTTTGCGATACAATTCTTCGGCCGCCTCGGAATGCTGCTGGCTAGAA
>CAWBFS010000032.1:0-11543 GCA_963788085.1 uncultured Alphaproteobacteria bacterium | reverse complement strand
TCGTCTCGAACGAGCCTGGCTATTACAAGACCGGCGCCTACGGCATCCGCATCGAAAATCTCGTGCTGGTGCAGCCGGCCGACGGCTCGGCCGAGCGCGAGATGCTGGGCTTCGAAACCCTGACCCTCGCCCCGATCGACCGCAACCTGATCGAGCCGTCATTGCTCGACGAAGACGAGATCGCTTGGCTCAATGCGTATCATACGCGGGTCCGCGAGAACGCTGACCCCGCTAGTCGACCCCGAGACGGCGCGCTGGCTTGCCGAAGCGACGCAGCCGGTCGGCGGGTAAATGCCGCAAGGCAGTGAGTTGTTTCCGGCGCCCGACTCGGTCGAGGCCGACCGCCAGCGGGATTTGACTACCGGCCTGTTGCCGTCGCAGCTGTTGCGCGACGCGGTGGCGCAAGGCCGGGAAATCCTGTCGCCGCAGCCGATCGGCGACGATCAGATCCAGCCGGCCAGCATCGATCTGCGGCTCGGCGAGGTCGCCTACCGGGTGCGGGCGAGCTTTCTGCCCGGCGCGCGGGCGAGCGTGCGCGACAAGCTCGATCTCCTCTCGATGCACCGCATCGACCTGACGCGGGGCGCGGTTCTCGAAAAGGACTGTGTTTATATCGTCCCGCTGCTCGAATATGTGTCGCTGCGGAAACGCACCGCGGCGGCCGCCAACCCGAAGAGCTCGACCGGCCGGCTCGATGTCTTCGCCCGGGTGATCACCGATTACGGCACCGAATTCGACCGCGTCCGCGAGGGCTACAAGGGTCCGCTCTTTGCCGAGATCTCGCCGCGCGCCTTCAGCATCCTGGTGCGCACCGGCTCTCGCCTGGTGCAACTCCGCATCAGGCGCGGCTCGCCCGGGTTCAGCGATACGGCGCTGCGCCGACTGCATGAGGAAGTCGGGCTGGTCGATGGTCCGGCCGGGCCGAAGACGATCCGCAACGGGCTCGCCTTCACGGTCGATGTCGTGGGCGACCAGACGACCGGGATCGTCGGGTACAAGGCGCGGCGGCATACCGATGTGATCGATATCGACCGCAGCTTCCATTACGACCCGCGCGACTTCTGGGAGCCGGTCTACTCGCACCGCGGTGAGGGGATCGTCTTAGACCCAAACGATTTCCACATCCTCGCGTCGCGCGAAGCCGTCGTCGTGCCGCCCGACCACGCCGCCGAGATGCTGCCCTACGACACCTTCGTCGGCGAGTTCCGGGTGCATTACGCCGGGTTTTTCGATCCCGGCTTCGGCGCCGCCGAGAGCGGGGGAGCCGGCAGCCGCGCCGTCCTCGAAGTGCGCTCGCACGAAGTGCCGTTCCTGATCGAGGACGGCCAGATCGTCGGCCGCCTCGTCTACGAGCGCCTGATCGCCCGGCCCGACAAGCTCTACGGCACCCTGATCGGCTCCTCCTATCAGCGCCAAGGCCTGGCGCTGTCAAAGCATTTCAAGCCCTTCGTGCCGCGCTGAACGCGGCCCCGGGGTCATTCCGGGATGCCCGCAAGGGCAGACCCGGAATTAATAAACACCAGCCTGCGCCTTAGCTTCCCCAGCCCCGTGTCCATGGGTTCCGGGCTCACGGCCTGCGGCCGCGCCCCGGAATGACCTTTTCCACGGCACAGCCCACAGCCGCCGCGGGCGTCACGGTGGCCCAGGATCCGAGCAAGCTGGATCGGTAAGACCGCCGTCGATCGCCACTCGATACGGGCTTAGTCAGCATAGCCATCTCAGACAACGTGATCACTTGGAGTGGTTATCCTGCTTGCCAGCGACGAACAGCCGGCCCATCCTGGTGTCCAAAGCGAGAGCCATATAGGAAATGGGGGTTGACAAATGACCCTTCTCAGGGAGAGGTGCGTGGCGCGGCGGCTTTTCGTCGCCGTTGTGTTGGCTTCCGCTGCTTTGCGTCTCGGTGAGGGCGCAACAGGCGGCGCCCGGAACGCTTTCGGACGCGATCCGCTTCTTTGGGCACGAGAAATCTGCCGCCGAGCAGTACGGTGTGATCTTCCTCACAGTCGCCAAAGACAACACCGGCCTATATGTCCGCGGAATCAAGCTTTATGCGGACGCCAAGGCGGAGTTCGACGGGTTGATTGCCGAACTGCGGTTCGATCTCAAGAGCGGACAGGATCCGGCGAGATCGGCGAAATTCAACGAAGCGCTGGAGGAGGCGGCGGAAAAACGCATCGCGTTCACGTCCTTTGTATCCGCCGAGGTAGATAAATTGCCGGGCGCCCGGCCGGGCCTGCCGGACGTGATCGAGGCGGTGCCGCAGCTGGTCAAGGCGATCACCGACGCTGGGATCTCAATCTGGAATGCCTTCCGTCGAGGCCCGCAAGGAAAACCGCGATGCGATACTGAGCGAGCTCGAGCACCTCGAATGGCGACCGTTTTGCGGAACTGGCAAAGCCCTGACAGCGCTGCTGCGCAGAGCCGGGAGGAAAGGCGATGGTCTATCGGCGGCAACCTCGCTGAGGGTTCCGGCGGTGCTCGCTGTGATCCTTTTCTCGGCGGGCGGGACGAGCTCAGGACGCGACCTCCGAACTCCCCACCCAGCCGATCCTGCGAGATCGAGACAGGAAAGCACGGCGCCGCGATCAAGCGGATCGACACGGATGCGGAGAACCGCTTCGCGGTGACGGCATCGGACGACAAAACTGTACGCGTTTGGTCGCTGCCGGAGGGGCGCCTGATGCGGCTGTTGCGGCTGCCTATCGACCAGGAGGCATATCGGCGCAAGCCTATGCGGTCGCCCTATCTCCGGATGGGACCACCGTCGCGGCGGGCGGACTACAGGGACCACCGCTGGACACTAACATCTTCCTGTTCGATCGCGAGTCCGGCGAATTGAAGCAGCGTCTGACGGATCTTCCAAACGCTGTTTATCACCTAGCCTTTTCGCCCGATGGTCGGCGCCTCGCGGCAGGGTTATGGAGCAACGGCATTCGAGTGTTCGATGCTGGCAACGGCTATAAGCCCCTGCCGAGCGATACGCAATATGGCGATTCCAGTTATTGGGCGGCATTCGATCGCTCGGGACGATTGGTTACGACCTCGTTCGATGGTTTTGTCCGGCTCTACGCGGCGGATCGCTATGAGACGCCGGTCGCTCGCTTCGAGGCGCGCGGACACCGATTTTATTCAGCGGCCTTTTCGCCAGACGGCACCCGCGTCGCGGCCGGTTACAGCGATACCAACGATATTGTGGTCCTCTCGGGCACCGACCTGAAAGAACTATTCAAGCCAGAGACGGAAGGCGGTCCCAATGGTGCGTTCAATAAGGTCGGATGGTCGGAGGACGGCCGCTTCTTGTACGCCGGCGGCACTTGGAGGATCGACAACGTAATGCAGGTGCGTCGCTGGAGCGACGGCGGGCGCGGCGCTTTCGTGGACATCCCGAGTGCACCTAACACAATGATGCAGATCCTCGGATTGAAAAAAAATGGGAGCATGCTGTTCGCGTCCACAGACAACTTTGGCGTGATCCAGATAGATGCCAAACCAGTAGCGCTTCAGGGCCTTGGGATAATCGACCTGAAGTCCGCCGGCTACGGGTTGCTGCGGATCTCGGCGAATGGCGAGACCGTGCAGGTCCCTTCCATCAACCCCCGTCACATTTATCGGTTTGCCTTGAGCCGACGGCAGATTGATGCCGACCCGCCGGAGGACGCTTCACTGTTGCCTCCGTCCACAGAGGCACCCGGATTGTCGGTGACGAACTGGGAGGATTTCGACAGCGCCCGCGGTGAACGGGACACCGCTCAAGCTCGATTCCGTACGAGACTTCAAGAAGCCTGGCCATCGTGCCGACCACGGAGCATTTCGTGCTCGGGGCCGACTGGTCGCTTCGGCTATTCAATCGCGATGGGCATGAGGTCTGGCCGGTCCGTCGCGTCCCCGGTACGGCATGGCAGGTCAACATCACCGCCGACGGTCGGCTGATTGTTGCCGCGTTCGGCGATGGCACAATCCGGTGGTTTCGGGTGTCTGATGGCGAGCCGGTATTGGCGCTGTTCATCCACTCGGACGGCAGCAGGTGGATCGCCTGGACACCGCAAGGCTACTACGATGCCTCGCTGGGCGCCGACGATTTGATCGGCTGGCACATCAACCACGGCTACGATCGCGCGCCCGATTTCTACCCCGTTTCGCAGTTCCGCGACCGCTTTTACCGGCCCGACGTGATCCAGCGAGTGCTGAAAACCCCGAGCCTCGACGTCGCCGAAGCGGTGCGCGAAGCAGATGAGGCGGCCGGGCGCCCGATGGCTAAGGCTGCTCCTGTCAGTTCGCTACTGACGCCCGTCGTCGAAATTGACGATCCGAAAGACTCCGCGAGTGAGGATCACACGGACTTGCAGCTCGCCTATTCGGTGCGGCTGCCCTCAGTCGACGATACACTGCGCGTCGAGGCGCTGGTCGACGGTGTCAAGCTAAAGGCAGAGGAACACCGCTTGGTCGACAAAGGCGATACGAGGGCGGGAATCCGACACGTTGAGATCCCTCGCCGGGATTTGAAGGTCTCGGTAATCGCCTACAATAAGAACGGTGCGAGCGTGCCGGCTTCGGTGCACATAAAATGGACTGGCCCCGGCACGGAACCCAAGCTGACGCTTTACGTCCTCGCGATAGGGATCAGCAACTACAAGGACCCGAACGTTCGTTTGAAATTTGCAGCCAAGGACGCGGCGGATTTCGTCGCGCTTGCCGAGGCGCAGGCGGGCGGGCTTTATGAGAAGGTCATACCGTACCCGCAGCACGAAAGCCTGCGGGACGGAGATGCCACACGGGAGGCTGTCCTCGACGGCCTCGACTGGATCATGCGCACCGTCACCAACACCAACGACGTGGCGATGGTGTTCCTCTCCGGTCACGGGGTACGACACCGGATCAGCATTATCGTTTTCTCCCCTATGACTATGATCCCGAGCGGGTCGAACGCACGACGATTTCCGATTCGGAGCTCCAGGATTACCTGACGAAGATCGGTGGCAAAAAGATCTTCTTCTTCGATACGTGCTATTCAGGTAACGTGCTGATCGGCGCCAGAAGCACGGATACCCGCGCAAACGTTGACAAATTCGCCAACGATCTAAAGGCGGCTCCAAACGGGATTGTCGTATTCGCCTCCTCCACCGGGGATCAATTGTCCTTGGAAAGAGACGAATGGCATAATGGCGCATTCACCAAGGCGCTCGTTGAAGGAATGCGGGGAGCTGCGGCGCGCCCCGGCATGGCGGCAATTTCGATCTCCGATCTAGAAGGGTTCGTATCCTGGAAGGTAAAGGAGCTGACCAAGGGCAACCAGCGCCCGGTCATGGCGATGCCGAAAACGGTCGACGACTACTGGATCGCCCAGCGCCTGAATTGACCGATGGCCCGCTGCGGTTCCAGGCAGACTGAGTCACCGGGACCCCAAGCACGCAGCCGCTGAAAGGCGGCTTATTGCTGGAGGGCTGTTTGTAAAATTGACAAAATTCGAATGTTATGGTATTCTCACGGCATGCAGATCTCACCGACTAGCCCGCTAAACCTATCCGGCAACGATGTCGCCTTCGCTATTCTTGGCATTTCTCACAAAACAGCGGCAAAGGGCGGTGTAATCGCGATGCCGTTGCTGTTTTTTCGTTCGCTGGAGCGTCGGTGGCCCAGGATTTCCGCGGAAACTAGATCTCGATCGCTGATAATTCGCTGCAAAAAACAGCAAAAACAGCAAGCCGTGAACACTAGTTATGCGCCGCCCCACAGCTGGTGGAGACGGTTGCGGTGGCGCAGCAGCCAATAGAGGGCGATCAGGGTGTGGCCGCTCTCGATCGCGCCTTGGTCGAGGAGCGCCTCGATTTCGGCGAGGGTTTTGACGACGACGCGGATGTCTTCGTGCTCTTCCGCCAGGCCGTGCACGCCGCCGGCGGCCGTTGCATCGACCCGGCCGCAGAACAGGAAAACGCTCTCGTCGGAACCGCCGGCCGAGGGCAGATAGCGTTGGATCGGGACCGGGTCGCCGATCAGCGCGAGCCCGGTTTCCTCCTGCGTCTCGCGGATCGCGACGGCTGCGGGTGTCTCGCCGCTGCCGATAAGGCCGGCGGCCGCCTCGAGCTGCCACGGCGAGCTGCCGGCGAGCAGCGCCGGGAGGCGGAACTGCTCGACCAGCACGACGCTCTCCTGGTCGGGGTCGTAGAGCACGATCGCCGCCGCCCGCCCGCGCCGCAGCACATCGTAACCGCGCAGGGCGCTCCACTCGCCGGAAAACAGGCGATGCCGGAAACCGAAAACGTCGACCCGCAGAAATCGCTCGAACGCCTTGGTCGCCTCGACGATCTCGACATCCGGATGTGTCGGACCCATTTCGCTCAAGCCGATGCTCCCGTGGCCGCTGCCGGCTCGGCAGCCTGCAGGCCGCGCGGCAGCCGCACCGTGAATTCGGTGAATTCGCCCGGGCGGCTGTCGACGGTGATCGTGCCGCCATGCTGTTGCACGACAATGTCATAGCTGATCGACAGGCCGAGCCCGGTGCCTTCGCCGGTCGGTTTGGTCGTGAAGAACGGTGTGAACAGCTTCGAGCGCACCTCGGGCGGCATCCCGACGCCGTTGTCGCGCACTCTGATCTCGACCTGGTCGCCGAGGTCCCGCGTCATTACGCGCAACGACGGTTGAAATGCCGGGTCGGTCGTCTCCTCCCGGCGCTTGTTCGCTGCGTAAAAGCCGTTGCCGAACAGGTTGAGGAGCACGCGGGTGATGTCCTGCGGGACGAGCTCGATCGGCCGGAGTTCGGTATCGAGATCGCGCTCCAAAGTGATGTTGAAACTTTTGTCCCGCGCGCGGGCGCCGTGAAACGCCAGGTTCAGCGCCTCCTCGACCAGCGCGTTGAGGTCGATGGTACGGCGCTCGCCGGTGCCGCCGCGCGAATGCGACAGCATGCTGGTCACGATGCCGTCGGCGCGCCGTCCGTGCTCGACGATCTTCGCCAGATTGGCGGTTAGGGTCGCGATCAGCTCGTCCTGCTCGGCGCCGGGAGAAGCGATCGTGTCCCGCAACTCCTGGAGCAGCTCGCGGGAGAGCTCGGCAAAGTTGTTTACGAAATTGAGCGGGTTCTTGATCTCATGGGCGATGCCGGCGGTGAGCTGGCCGAGGGACGCCATCTTCTCGGCGTGGATCAGATTGGCCTGCGCCTGCTTCAGTTGCTCATGGGCGAGGCGCAAGTCGCGCTCGCGCCGGCGCTGCTCTTCGAACAGCTTGGCATTGCGCACAGCGAGCGCCGACTGGGTGGCAAAAGCCTCGATCAGATTGACCACCTCCTTGGAGAATTCGCCCGCCTCGCGCCGAGCGACGACGAGCCCCCCCAGGATGTCCTGCTCGTGCAACAGGGGCGCGGCGATCAGCGATCGATACCCCAAGCGGGCAAGGGCATCGGACAATTTGGGCAGGGCGAGGTTTCGCTCTCCGAGGAGGTCGCTGACCTGCGCCGATGAGCCGGCGACCGCCGCGGCGCTGATCGCGCCTTCGCCAAAGCGGATCGGAGCTGCCTGCAACTGCTCGGTCAGCGCCGGTTCGGCGCCGTGGCTCGTGCGAAAACGGAATTCGCGCGCCGCCTCGTCGAATTCATAGATCATGCCGGCTTGCGCGTGGGAAAACTCGACGGCCCGCGCGACGACGATCGACAGCACGGCTTCGAGATCGAGGGTCGAGCCGACAGCCCGCCCGACCGCGCGCAGCGCTTCGAGCTGCGCCAATGTTTCACGCAGCTCCCGCAAGGTGTCGCGAAAGATCGCGAGGGTCTGCGCCATCGCCCCGATCTCGTCGCGCCCGGCCTCGGGGATGGCCACGGCGACGTTGCCGGCGTTCAGGCCGTCCATCGCCACATTCAGGCGGCGCAACGGCACGACGATCGATCGCAGGATCAGGAATGTCAGGAGCAATCCGATAACGACTGCGGCCGCAACGACGATTTGCGAGAGCCGTGTCGCAGTTTCGGCTTCGGCGACCACGCGCTGCCGGGCGGCGATCGCGGCGCCGGTCAGTTCCTGGACGATCGAAGCGATCAGTTGATCAGCAACGAGACTGTGCTGTCGCGCCTGCGCCAGCAGCGAGTTGCCGATCACGCGACGCTCGTCGGTGTATTCCTCGACCGCTTTGTCGGCAAGATCCGTATATTGCGCCAGCTCGCTGCGGACCGCCGCGATGCGCTGCGGATTCCACGGCGCCAGCTGGTCGAGATGCTTCTCCACTCGGGCGCGGGCCGCCGCAGCGTTCCGTTCGGCCATCATCAGCTGGCTGACCGCCAGATCGGTCATCCAGTAGCGCATCTCACCGAAGGCAATTTGCGCGCTGTTCGCTTCTTCGATGCTTTTGAGGAGATCGGCTGCAGTGACCATCCCCGCCGAGTTCTCGGCGAGCTTTTTGGTCAGGTAAGCATTCGTCGCGATCAGGACGAAGAGGCCGGCACAGGTCAGCAGTATCAGCCGGGTCCGAATCGTCAGCCGGGCCATCGCCGGATTCCTACGCCCGGCCGGCTCAATGATAGAGGGTGATGCTGATCACCGCGCCGAGATCGTTCAGTTTGCCACCCTCCTTTGGATAACCGGTGACGTCCATCTCACCCTTCGGCGAACCATGACAGGCGAGGCAGGATTCCACGTAATACTCGGGTACCATGACCCGAAATGCCGGCCGCCCATTGGTCTCGACCTTTGCGGAGAATGGTTGGCCCCGAGCCCAAGCCGGATCGAGCAGCCGCTTCTCGATGACCCCGGTCTCCCACGAGTCCGGGAGCGCCTTCCGGTTGCGGACGAGTTCCAAGGGCGCAGTAACCTTGATCTCGGCTTCGCCCTTCGCCAGATGGTCAAAGCTTTCGGCGACCATCCGTGCAAAGACCGCCGGGATAAAGCCCTTGAACCCGGTTCCCTTCTCGTTGATCGTCGCCTGATTGTCGTCGACGACCTCGACGATCGCCGCCATCATCGCTCGCAGCAACCGCCCCTGGCGTGAGGCGGGATCGAGCTTTTTCGGGTCAACCCCGGTATTCTTGGAATATTTCGCGACTGCTTGCTCGAGCACGACCTCCCCGGTCAGATGCTTGTCGCCGAGCTGTGGATCGTTGATCAGATCCTGTTGGTCGGAGATGACCGTGCGGGCATCGCGCAACATCTCCGCCAGGCTTTGCGCGATGGCCATGTCATCCTCGACCGGTGCCGCGCTTGCCATAACATAGGGCACCAAGGCGACACAAAGCGCCAGGATAGCGCGCCGGACCAGCGAGAATGACTTGCGCACCGGATCACACCACTGAGATGTCGGGGGCATCGACCGCTTTCATCCCGACGACGTGGTACCCGCAATCGACGTGATGAACTTCGCCGCTGACGCCGGCGGAGAGGTCGCTCAACAAATAAAGGCCGGCGCTGCCGACATCCTCGATCGTGACGTTGCGTTTCAACGGCGAGTTGTACTGGTTCCATCTCAGAATGTAGCGGAAGTCACCGATCCCCGAGGCCGCCAGTGTCCTGATCGGCCCCGCCGAAATCGCGTTGACGCGGATGTGCTGTCCGCCGAGATCGACCGCAAGATAGCGCACGCTCGCTTCGAGCGCGGCCTTGGCAACGCCCATGACATTGTAATTCGGCATCACTCGCTCGGCGCCGTAATAGGTCAACGTCAACAAGCTGCCGCCGTTCGTCATCAATGGCGCCGCGCGCCGACAAATATCAGTGAATGAAAAGCAGGAAATATCGAGCGTGCGCGCAAAATTTTCACGCGTCGTATCGACATATTTTCCCCTGAGCGCGTTCGGGTCGGTGCCGCCGATAGCGTGAACCGCGAAATCGAGCCGGCCCCAGCGCTCGCCGACAGCGGCGAACACCGCTTCGAGGCTCCGCTCGTTGGTCACGTCGCATTCCGCAACGAAGTCGCTCCCGGTACTCTCGGCGAGCGGCCGTACCCTCTTCCCCAGCGCCTCGCCCTGATAGGTGAAGGCGAGGTCGGCGCCATGAGCGTGCAACGCCTTCGCGATCCCCCAGGCGATCGACCGCTCGTTGGCCACACCCATGATGAGCCCTTGCTTGCCCGCCATCAGCGGCATTGTCTTTCCCATCTTCCAATTTGCGGCGATCCTACACGAAGGGAAGCGCCCCGGCCAATCAAGGTCGCCCCCGAGGTGGGACATTCGCTGGCCGCTCCTTGTTTAACAGCAGCGAGGAACCTAAGCTTTTGTGATGACCTCTGCCGAGCAACAGAGCAGCCCGCGCCGCGGCAAGCTGCGGCAGATGGGCGCGACGCTCGCCGCCTTCGCGATCTATTCGCTGCGCCGCTTCCTCGCCGATGGCTGTTTTTCCGCTTCGGGCGCGCTCAGCTATACGACCCTCGTTTCGCTGGTCCCGCTAGCCGTTATCGCTTTCGGCACGCTGTCCGCCTTTCCGATCTTCGCGCAGGTGCATGACGAGCTGGTGGCGCTGGCCTTTCGTACCTTGGTGCCGTCGATCGGCGAGCAGGCGGCGTGGTGGTTCCGCGCCTTCGCCGATTGGCGGCGCAGACCACCGTTTCCTATCGGGATTGCGACGGCACGCAGCGGGGTGGCAACGAACTCTTCGAGGAGGCACGCGAGCGCGGACACGCGCTCGCCGTCGTGGGAATCCCCAGCAATGATCGACAATGACGTGCGCTTCGTCACCCGCACCTTCGGCTTCGTCACCGCCGTCGATGAAGCGGTGCACGTCATCAACAGCGCGCACACCGAGGCCCGCAGCGAGGCATGGCGGTGGCCGTCGTGAAGCTCATGGGCCGCCACGCGGGCTTCATCGCCGCGGCCGCCACGGTGGCCAGCCAGGATGTGCCCGGTCCGCCTTGTCCCGAAGTTCCGTTCGTGCTGCAAGGGCCGGGGGGATTGCTGGTCGCGCTCGAACGCCGCCTCTCAAAAAAGAACGCACGCCGTCGTGATCGTCCGCGGAGGGCGCTGGACAGGAACTGCTCGGTGCGAGCGGCGAAAAGGGGACGCCTCCGCAACGCGAAGCTCCAGTGACATCGGGGCGCTTCTTGCGTGACGCCTTGAACACGCACTTCAAGGCCCGCGGCATCGAGATGACGCTGCGTTATTTCGATCCCAGCTACCATAACTGGGGCTGCCCCGCGAATAACGAGGACGCCCTGCTCTGCGACCGCATGGGTCGCCATGCCGTGCATGCAGCGATGGCGGGCAAGACCGGGTTGGTCATCAGCTATCTCAATCACCAATTCGTCCGACGTTCCCATCAGCGTCATCGCGCAGGGCAGCAAGCGCCTCGACCTCGACGGCGAACTCTGGTGTGTGGTGCCTTCGTCCACGAGCCAGCCGCAGCGCTTCTCTTAAATTCCCTCAGGGTACCCCGATATCGACGTGCGAAACTACACGAGAGCAGGAGATTCCCGGGGGTCTGCGTTAACTAGGTGGCTCCCGTGGAGGGAGTGTATTGACAGACCAGGCAGGCTTACTGTCACCGCCCGCATTCAGTTGCAGCCCCCAGGCACCGGGAGCCGGTCGCCTCGGAGATTCAGCCCTACCTTTCTGTCTTTCGAGAATGGTGGCT
>CAWBFS010000031.1:0-110780 GCA_963788085.1 uncultured Alphaproteobacteria bacterium | reverse complement strand
TTTTTTTTTTTTTTTTCACTCAGTTACGTATTGTTTTCCTTTCTGGGGAGCGTCGTTCCTGATCTATTTTGCCGACGCGGAGCCTCTGCTCTTCGTGCCGCAGATTGAACCGCGAGATCACATTCCCACTGGGCTGCGAGTTCAGGATTATCCCTGGGGCGATCTCAAATGCTCCGATCCATATGCGGTGCGGGTGTCGACGATGGGATCTGTGTTGGACAAGGCTGGAGCGGAGCCCGAAGACGTTGGAATGACTCCTAGTGCATCCAGAACTTCGTTACCGATTCAAGCTGCCGAGCAAATTCCCATCCCGGAAGGTTTTTGGAGCAATTATCGGGTCTCACGGCGAAGCCAGACGGACAGCGTCAGACTGCTTTTGCAAATCTTATATCTAAGGAAGACTGCACAAGAGATCGAAGGAATCCGGCTGGCAAATCAGGTTGCGAACATCGGATTGGATGCGTTTTTCGCGAATCTGCAACCGGGAATTCCGGAAGCCGATGTTGCGGCGGCGGTGGAATCGGCGATTTACCGGCAGATTGGGCGGGATGGAATATTTCATTCCCGCGGTATGGGCCATGGTGCAATCCGGCCCCAATAGCGCTCTCGCAGGTCGCTTCAATCGTTCGACTGGACGGCGTTTGCAGGATGGTGATTTGGTTTTGATCGAATTGGCGACTTGCTCAATGGTTATTGGAGCGATCTCCACGCACGGCTGCGGTAGGGTCGGCGAACCTGAAGTCGCGGAGGTACTTCCCTTGACCACCAGCATGCGCCAGCAGCCCGGCGATCGATGGACCTTGCGACCGACGGAAGCACTTACCGAAAGTTCAACTCGCGTTTCTCGCGCGTGTGTTGCGCATACCCAACGTCATTCACCTGCATGGCGCCGAATTTCAACTTTCTGCAGCTCGGCGTCGCCATGGCTCGATAGAGCTCAGACGCAACTATTTTCGCGCGCGAGCGCAGCAATTGTTCTTGGAGCCGTTTGGGAGCGTTATATCAGCCGGAAAGTTCCCGACAGCAGCCGACAGGATCGTTGTTATTCCCAATGCGACCCGGGACACACTCACTTCAAGACCGAACGAGCAGCATGTCGAGCCCTTGGACATATTGTTCCTGGGTCAACTCGGACCTCGCAAAGGCATCCCTCAACTGATTGCGGCGCTCGAACGAATCCGCGGAAATGAAAGATGGCGCGCCACGTTGGCCGGCGACGGAAATGTGGAGGAGACGCGTGCTCAATCCAGAATTTGGGCCTGGCAGATCGTTGCCTCGTTCCGGGCTGGGCACAGTCGCTCTGCCGAAAGGGATCTCGCGCAAGGGCGTGCATTGGATCGAGCCGCGTCTCGTCGCGGAGGTGGAATTTGCCGACTGGACGGCGGACGCCATTCTGCGCCAAGCCTCGTTTCAAGGATTGCGCGAGGACAAGGATCCGAAAGACGTGGTTTATGACCCGAAAACGCGAGCCGCAGCCGAGCCCTCTCCCAGCCCGAAGAAAACTTCGGCGCGTGCCAACCAGCCGGCTCCGCGGAAAACCGAAACCAAGGAGCCGCCGCGCGCCCGCGACGGGAGCCTGACATTCGAAGCCGTGCGACTAACCCACCCCGACCGCATCCTTTATCCAGGCACAAATCTCACCAAGCTGGATATCGCGCACTATTACGCTGAGATCCGGGATTGGGTCCTACCCGAACTCTCCCGTCGCCTCTTGACATTGGTGCGCTCGCCGGCGGCCGGCATGAAGACGTTTTATCAAAAACATATCGGTGACGAAGCGCCCGAGGCGATCAAGCGGTTCAATGTCGACGGCCAGGAAGAGCCTGAGATCTATCCTTATATCGAGGATCTCCCTGGCCTCATCGGGCTGGTTCAGATGGGCGTGCTGGAAATCCATCCCTGGGGCTCGCGCGTGGAGAAGCTCGAAATGCCCGATCGGGTCACCATGGATCTCGACCCCGACGAGGGGCTGCCATGGCAGCGGGTGACCGAAGCCGCGATCGACGTGCGCGACGCGCTCGCCGGGATCGGCCTCCAAGAGCTTTGCGAAAACCACCGGCGGCAAGGGTTTGCATGTCGTCATCCCACTGACGCCAAAGCTCGACTGGGACCAGGTAAAGGCCTTCGCCAAATGGGTTGCCGACAGCCTCGTCGCGCAGCGCCCGCAGGACTTCACCGCGAATATGGCGAAGCGAGCGCGGCACGGCCGCATCTACATCGATTATCTGCGCAACGGCCGCGGCGCGACCGCGGTCGGCGCCTATAGTCCGCGGGCGCGGCCGGGCGCCCCGGTCTCGACCCCGGTCTCCTGGGCGGAGGTCGAAAGAGGCGTGAAGCCCGACGAGTTCACCGTCGAGACTGTGCCGCAACGACTTTCGGCGTTTCCCGCCGACCCCTGGGCGGAGATCGGAAAAATCCGCCAATCGATAAGCGCTGCGGTACGACGGCAGGTCGGAATCTGATGTTAATGATTGCGACGGCCGGCGCGATATGGCTTCGTTGAGGTTCGTTTGAGGAGTGCGTCATGCCACGAGCCAGCTGGAACGGGTTTCTCCGCCTATCCCTCGTCAGCTGCCCGGTTGCTCTGGTCCCCGCCACGACCGAGGCGAAACGCGTCCGGTTCAATCAGCTCAACAGCGAGACCGGCAACCGCGTGCAGCAGCAGCTCATCGACTTCGCAGACCGGCGAGGTCGTCGACCGCGACCAGATCGTCAAAGGGTACGAGTACGAGCGCGGCCGTTATGTGACGATCGACGACGATGAACTGAAGGCATTGCAGATCGAGTTCGTCGAAGATCATCGACCTCGAGCGCTTTGTCGACCGCGAGGAAGTCGATCCGGTCTACCTCGACACGCCCTATTACGTGTATCCGGATGGTGAGCTCGCCGCCGAGACCTTCCGCGTGATCGGCGAGGCGATGGAGCACAAGAACAAGGTCGGGCTGGGCCGGGTGACGATGTCGGGGCGCGAGCGGCTGGTGCTGGTCGAGCCGCGCGACGGCGGTCTCGTCATGTCGACGGTCCGCAGCGCCGACGAAGTCCGCCCCGCCGAGTTCGGCCCTCCGCCCAAGGGTGAGATCGATCCCGACATGGTGGGGATCGCCGAGACGATCATCGACCGCCGGTCCGGCCATTTCGATCCGGCGAGCTTCCGCGACCGATACCAGGATGCCTTGCGCGAGCTCGTGGCGCAAAAGACCAAGGGGCAGGGCGTCGCGCCGCGCGAGGTCGCCGAGCCGCCCAAGGTCATCAACCTGATGGACGCGCTGAAGCGCAGCCTGGCGCAGGAGGAGAAAGAACCGGCGCCGGCCAAGGAAGCCGCGGCCAAACCGACCCGGGCACCGGCTGCCGCCGACCGGCGGCAGAGGGCGCTGTTGCTGCCGGTATCGGGCGGACGCAAAAAGAAGGAAGAGCCTGCAGCGGAGCCCGCCGCCCCCGCTGCATCGCGGCGCAGAAAGGCCTGACACAGCGCCATACCGTGGCCAGCACAGGGCGCAAGCCGCTCTACACTCACCTTTATTTCCAGGTCGTCTGCGCGATCCTGACCGGGGTCCTGCTCGGCCATTTCTACCCGGCGCTGGCGGTCAAGATGCAGCCGCTCGGCGAGGCCTTCATCAAGGCCATCAAGATGCTGATCGCGCCGATCATCTTCTGCACCGTCGTTCACGGCATCGCCAGCATGAACGACATGAAGAAAGTCGGCCGGGTCGGCCTGAAGGCGATCGTCTATTTCGAGGTGGTCACGACCCTGGCGCTCATCGTCGGGCTCGTCATCGTCAATCTCTGGCAGCCCGGCGCCGGGATGAACGTCGACCCGAGCGCCATCGATACCAAATCGATCCAGAGCTATGCGACGCAAGCAAAGTCGCAGAACGCCGTCGACTATCTTCTCCACATCATCCCGGCAACCGTCGTCGGCGCCTTTTCCGAGGGCGAGATCCTCCAGGTCCTGTTCATCTCGATATTGTTTGCGTTCGCGCTCCACATGGCCGGCGAGCGCGGCAAACCGGTTTTGTCGGTCATCGAAAGCGCCGCGCAGGTCTTTTTCGGCATTGTCGGGATCGTCATGCGAGCGGCCCCGCTCGGAGCCTTTGGCGCAATGGCCTTCACGATCGGGAAATACGGGATCCTCTCGCTCGTCTCGCTCGCCGAGCTGATGGCGGCGTTCTACACGACCTGCCTGATCTTTGTTTTCGGCGTGCTGGGGACGATCGCCCGGCTGACCGGGTTCAGCATTCTGCGCTTCATCCGCTATATCAAAGAGGAACTGTTGATCGTGCTCGGCACCTCCTCCTCCGAGGCGGTATTGCCGCGGATGATCGCCAAGATGGAGATACTAGGGTGTGACGAGTCGGTCGTCGGCCTGGTGATCCCGACCGGCTACTCGTTCAACCTCGACGGCACCTGCATCTATCTGACCATGGCGACCCTCTTCCTCGCCCAGGCGACCAACACCGATCTGTCCCTGGCGCAAGAGCTCGGCATTCTCGCGATATTGCTGCTGACCTCCAAGGGCGCGGCGGGCGTCACCGGCAGCGGCTTTATCGTTCTCGCCGCCACATTGTCGAGCGTCGGCACGATCCCGGTCGCCAGCATCGCGCTGATCCTCGGCATCGACCGCTTCATGTCCGAAGCGCGGGCTTTGACCAATCTGGTCGGCAACGGCGTGGCGACGGTCGTGGTCGCTAAATGGGAAAACGCGCTCGACATGCCGCGGCTGCAGCGGCACCTCGCTCGAACCAGCGACGCCGAAGCAGACGCGCCCGAAAAGGCTTTGGCCTGACAGCGTACTCACCCCGGTAGCATCGGCGGCACGGCCTTCGGGCCGGCGAAATACTCGCAGTGCACCGTCCCCGGCGGCCAATGGCGGGACGCCGCTTCCGCCGCCCGCATCATGCCGGCTGGGCCGCAGTAATAGAGGTGGGTGCCGGAGCGGTATTCGCGCAATGTCGCAGCGAGATCGAGCCCCTTCGCCGGGTCGCCGCCATCGTGATGGAACTGTACCCGCCCTTGCGCGGCGAGGATCGAGAGATCGTCGAGGAACGCCGTCTCCTCGGGCGAGCGCGTGCAATAGTGCAGACGGAAATCGGCGTGACGGCGGCGCAATTCCGCGATCATCGACATGATCGGGGTGATGCCGATGCCGCCGGCGATCAGCAGATGGCGCTCCGCCTCGGCGGCCAGCGGGAAGTTGTTGCGCGGCGCCGAAGCCTCGATGATTTCGCCGACCCGCACCTGCTCATGCCATTCGCGCGAGCCTTGCCCTTCCGGCTCCCGCAATACGGCGATGCAATAGCGCGCGCGTTCGGCCGGATCATTGTGCAGCGAGAAATCGCGGACCGGCCCGTTGCCGACCCGCACCGAAATATGCGCCCCGGCCGTGAAGGGGGGCAGATCGCACTCGTCCGGGTCCACCAGCTCGTAGCCATTGATCCGCTGGGCCAGATAGGTAATCGACCGGACGCGGAGCAGCATGCCCCGATGACTCAGCGCGCAACCTCGCCCCAGGCGACATAGCGCCGGCGCGTCTGGCGCTCCCTGCCCTCCTCGACCATGCGGTCGGCCTGCGCCTCAACCAGATCGAGCACCGGGTCGCTGCCGACATCCACGAGGCCGTGTGCGCGGAGCAGAGCCTCGATCTCCTCGCGCGGCCGTCCGCCCATGAAGGGCAACCGGTCGCCGATCGCGGCGTACTCGTTGCTGGTGCGGGCATTCTCGTTTTGATGGACCGAAAAGGCGGGGTCGAACTGCCCGTCGATGACGGCGAGCCGCCCGCCCGGCCGCAGCACGCGGATCCACTCGTCGATCGCCGCCTCGGGATGCGGCAATGTCCACAGCACATGACGGCTTACGACGAGGTCGAAGCCAGCCGGTGGAAACGGCAACTGCTCGGCGTCGGCCTCCTCGAAACGGATCGCGGCACCCTGCTCCGCCGCCTTGCGCCGCGCCTCCACGAGCATCGCGGGTGCAAAGTCGACGCCGGTGACCCGGTGCCCGCGAGAGGCGAGCTCGAGGCTCAGAAACCCCGTGCCGCAGCCCGCATCGAGCACATCGAGCGCGCTGCGCCCGGCCAGAACGAGATCGAAAATGCGGTCCCACGCGGCGCGCTCCGCGGCAGTGCGGATGCTGTGCCCGAAATCCTCGTCGAAATGCGCCGCCCGCCGGCCCCAATGCGCGGCGACCTGCTGCTTCACCGGATCAGGTTGAATTGACGTCATACGTTTTGCCTCCTTGCCGCAGAACTCCCTCTCCGCCCCTGGGGGCGGAGAGGGTCGGGGTTAGGTGGGGGAGCCCCCATCTCCGAAATGCGGCAGGCCCACCTCACCCTCCCACGCCTTTGGGCGTCGGGCCCCTCCCTCTCCCCCCGAAGGCGGGCGGAGAGGGGCAAGGAGCCGCTAAGCAAGCCCAACGACCTCCGCCAATAACTCCAGCTGTTCGGCATATCGGGCGACCGGGTTGAGGAGAAGGTGGTTGGCGCCGGCGGCGACCAGTTCTTCGAGGCGTTCTCGGACCTGCTCCGGCGTGCCGTGGATGCCCGAGGCGTCGGTCCCTTCGGGATTGCGGTACACGACCGTGAACCAGCGGTGCAATTCGGCGCGGGCGATCTCCGGCCGCTCGTCGACCGATAAAAACACCCGCTTCGAGATCGGGAAATTCGCCGGATCACGCCCTGCCCTCTCCAACGCCTCGCGCAACATCGGCACGGATCGGACGAAGGCGGCATTGCTGGATCCGCCCGAGCCCATCCAGCCGTCGGCAATCGCCGCGGTACGGCGCAGCGCATCCGGGTGCCCGACACCCATCCAAATCGGCGGACGCGGCTTTCTGCACCGGCTTCGGCGCCATCGTGCCGCCTTCGAGCCGGAAGATATCGGCCCGAATAGTCGACCCGCTGCTCGGTCCACAGCGCCTTGATCAGCTCCACTCCCTCGCGGAAGCGCCGCACTCGTCCCTCCGTCGGGGTCTGGAACTGCTCGTAATGATGATCCCGGCCGAGCCCCACGCCGAGAATGGCGCGGCCGTTGCTGACGTAGTCGAGGCTGGCCCATTGGTGCGCCACATGGATCGGGTTGTGCACCGGCAATACGACGACGGACGCGCCGAGCCGGATCGTCGTCGTGACCGCGGCGGCATAGGTCAGCACGACCACCGGGTCGAAACAGAACACGTGGTCGAGGGTGTTTTCGGTCACCCACAAATCGCGGAACCCGAGCGTTTCGGCGCGCTGCGCGACCCGTCGCACCGCCGTCATGTCGATCGGCTCGGGCGAGCGGTGCGGCAGCGCCACGCCAAGCGCGATCTTGTCTTTCAAGGCCATGCAGCGCGCCTCTCCGCCGATTACGCGGGCTTGACTTTCTCGATCAGTTCGATCTGAGCCCCGTCGGGCGCTTCGAGAAAGCAGACGCGGCGGCCGTTGTTGGGCGGCAATTCCTCGAGAACGCGCACCCCGTTCTCGCGCAGCTTGGCCATTGCCCCGGAATAGTCGTCGGTATCGAGGGCGATGTGCTCGATGCCGTAATGCTGCTCGTGATTTTGCGTCGAAATCAGGGTCGTGATGTTGAGCGTCAGCCCATGCAGGTTCACCCGATGGCCGCGGCCGGGGATCTCGGCCACATAGGTCGCACCGAGATTGTCGATATAGAACTGCATCGTCTGCTTGGGATCCTTGGTCTTGACATGCACGTGCTGGATCGCAAAGGACATCGTGGTTCTCCTCGTCATCTGCCGGATCGCGGCCCCGCACGATATCGCGGTCGGGCCCCGGCGGCGAGCCCGTTCCTCGGCGGCGTTAGCTGTTCTCGCTGTTAAATGCAGCCGAAAAACAGCGAAGCTACCCGCGTCTGCCGCGGCAATCCTCGGTTTCTCACGACTGAGGGACGACTCATAACAGCGAGAAACCCTGCTGATATTCGCTAATATTGGCTGATAACGGGCCCGTTTCGTCGGTGTTTTCGTCGCATCCAATGACATTCGATAATTTGTGTCTGTTCGGACGAGCCTCCAAAGTACCACGCAATTATGGCTATTTCCGCATCGAAGCCGACCTGCATTTAACTTCCCTGGCCAGAGGCCCATCGTTGCCTCTGCGATTCCTGCCCGACACCGAACGCGACGACCGGCTGGGGCAAGGCACCGAATCCTTTGAGAACCCATCAAATCATCGCCGAAGAAACGGCTCAGCACGCCCGCGAAGTCGGTCACGACGTTACGGCGCAGCCGGAGGCTCCTGATCTGCCAACACGCCCGAAGCAGCTTGGCGCTTCGGATTTCCATCGCCGGAGAGCAGCACTGCAAGGGCGACAAGTATGGTGGCGATCAAACATACCGCGCCGTAGCCAAAACCTTCCGCCGCCCAACCGCCGAGGAAAGCCCCGATTGCCCCGGCCAACGAGGACGAGGCGTTGAACAGGCCGAGCGCCTCGCCTTTCTCGCCGGGTGCGAGTTCTGCGGCGAGCGCCGTGCCGCTCACGCCGAGCAATGGCCAGGCCATTACGATGATCACGAAGCCGGCCAGCGCCAGCGGCACGTTGCCCGCTTGCGACAGGAAGGCGACCGTCAGTATCGCGATGGCGACCGTGCGAATGATAAATCCTGCGCGCAACACGCGCCGCGCGCCATGCTTTTTTGCCGCGGATGCCGCGAGCGGATAGAGCAACAAGCTGACGGCTGCCGCAAAGGCGTAGGTCGTGGCAGGCAACCGCACCGAGACCCCGAACACCTGGATCAACGACAGCGGAAACATCGTCAATACCGCGCTGATCGCGACGAATGCGATGAACCAAACACCCAACAGCCGCGCGAACGGCATTTCCATTTCGTGCAGCAAGGTCACGAGACCTCGCCAGGAAAGAACATGAAACAGGCGTTGCGGTGCGCTCGCCCAGCCTTCCCCGCCGAGCGCCGGGTGCGCAGTCGCTGTCGTGCGCGCCACCGGGACCTGAATGCCGCGCAGCGTCATCCAGGCGATCGGCACCGCAGCAGCGACGAGGCCCGCCGCCACCCCGAATGCCAGCGCATACCGGCCGCCGATAAATCCGGCGAGCAGCAGCCCGGAAACCTGGCCCAGTCCACCGAGCGCCTGCAGCGCACCGATCCGGGCGTCCCATTCCTCTTTCGGCCTGACCTCGACGATGAACATGTTCGAAACGGTGTTTGCCGCCGCGAAACCGAGGCCGAGGACGCCCGCCAGCGCGGCCTTTAGCGGCAAACCGAGAACCGCCGGCATCAGCAATAGCGGAACGAGGACCAGGAGCATGCCGGCCAGTAGAACCTGCCGATGCAGCCTTCGGCGGTCCGCGAGATGGCCCCAGAACGGCGCGGTCAAACCAGCAAGGTTCATCACGCCGACGATGGTCCCGGCATGGGTTGAGCCGCCGGCCGAAAGCGGCAGCAGCAGCGGCAGCATGCCGCCCTGGACTACGCCCAGGCAGGCGTAGGCGAGAAACCAAGGTTCTATCCACGGCAGGATTCGGCGGGGGAATGTGACAAGCCCGTGCGGCAAGTGCGCATGTGGAATTCGAAGCATTTGCGGCCGCGACGACCCGGGGGCGTCCGTCGAATTCTCCATTCGGTTCATCCTCTTGGCGCATGCCGCCCGCGTTGCTGGTGTGAGCGCTGAGAAGAAACCGGCTGCCGCCAAGCCGTACCCGGCGGCTGCCGCCCGGCGAGATCACTCTGCCAACCAGCTTCCGACCACCCTCCCAACCAACCCCCGCGTTTTTCAGCGTCATCCAAGAATTTCGCAACAGGGATGTGGGGGTCGACCAGAACCCGTTGGTGTGGATGGCGGAGGTCAATGGCCTTCTAGTCGACTTGCGCGAGATGCCGCGGGAAGTCCAGAAGATCGCGTTCGCGAAGGGCTTGATCCCCTATATTCCCGCGGATCGGGGGTAGGTTGGGAGACCGCTCCGGGTATGCCGATGCTGCCCCGAAGGCAGTCCGGCTCTACCGCTCGGATGGCTGCAGCCGACCGAGGCCTAGCAGCCGCTACGCCAGCAGATGAAGGGAGTGATACATGTTCCCCAGTCCAACGCGCATGTTCTTGACCAAGGGGGTAGGCGTCCATCGCCATGCCCTCACCGCCTTCGAGTTCGCCTTGCGCGACGCGGATATCGAGCAGCAAAACCTGGTTTATGTGTCGTCCATTCTCCCGCCGCGGTGCGAGGTTGTCGCCCGCGAAGCAGGGGTCGAGTTGCTCAGACCCGGGGATATCACCTTCTGCGTGTTGGCCCGGTCAGAGACCAATGAATTCGGGCGCCATCTTTACGCCAGCCTCGGTTTGGCAAGACCGGCGGATCCGGAAATGTATGGGTACATATCGGAGCTGCACGGATACGGCATGACCGCGGAGGCGAGCGGTGAGCAGGCTGAGGATCTCGCCGCGACCATGCTGGCCTCGACACTCGGTCTGGATTTTGACCCCGAGGCGGCGTGGAACGAGCGCAAACAGATATACGAGCACAGCAGCCTGATCATCGACAGCACGTCGATCACCGCCGCAGCGATATGCGGCCCGGACAATCACTGGACTTGTGGGATCGCCGCTGCCGTTTTCCTGTTTTCCTAAAGTTGTTTGCTTCTCATCAGCGCGCACATGCGCTCGCGCCGAGCCGCCGTTTATTGAGGCGCCGCGAACAGGAGTCTGCTTCCGACGCAACTGCGACATTGGCCACACGCGGCTGGGGCGTCCGCTACCTGATCCGACAGCGGACCTTTGGACCTTGAGCGTGCTCACGGAAGAAGCGGGCCGTCGTTGACCCAGAGCGGACCCCCGCCTAAACGCGTTCGCAACCTTGCGCCCCTAGTACATAGCGCTTTTTTTTCGGCTTTATGATAACGGCCGTTTAAGTGTTGGTCGCTACGTTCTGTAAGCTAACATTGCGCCGGGACGGGATGAAGCGCATATCTCTCAAGGGTGTTGCGATAGGCAATATCGCTGACATCGTATCGAGTAACATCATCGGCTTGCTGTTGGCGGCTTACTTTCTGATCTCGTCGGCGCCCTCTGGGCTTGCCGACGGTTCTGCCACCCAAGTCCTCATGGCGAGCACGCTTCTATCGGGTCTCAGTCATCATTTTGGGCGCGCTCTGCTCTGTCTTGGGTGGTTACGTTTCGGCACGGATCGCCAAACACGACGACGTTCTGAATGGGGCACTTTCGTCAGTTCTTTGCATCGGCTTCGGAGTATACGCTTTGCTCAGCGGAAGCGCGGCTGGCCACTTAGGGCTGCACCTCGCCCTACTGCCGGTGAGCGTTGCGCTTGGGGCCCTCGGTGGATACCTGAGTTCTCGGCGACGTGCCCAGCACCAGTAATCAGGTGTCGGCTCGACGTGCAAGTCTGTCTGGTCCTGGCACATCTCGTCCGTCACGCCCTGAACCATGGCAACGTATTTGAAGGTCCGTTGACGGATCGGATAGCGGACGCTGGAAACCGCGGGTGCCAAGGGCAGGTAGCCACCCCGAGCCGACCTCGATGCAGGTACCAAGCGTCAAATTCTATCCACTAGTAGGTCGTGGTCATTGACCCAAAATTGGTGCTTGCGGGTGCAACGCCTATAGTTAAGAGTTCTCCCGATGCCGAGGTGCAGTGCGGCGGGTCGGCTGCAGAAGGGGGGAGCCGAATGGCAAATCGCCATTCCTGGGGAATGCGAATGTTGCTGGCGATCTCGCTCTTGTCGGCGGCGATTTGGCTCGCCGGCGAAGCACGGGCGCAGGTCATTGACGAAGCCCGGCAGGCCGGCCGGTCGGCACAGTCTTTCCCGGCGGCCGACGAGGATTATTTCCGGGCGATGGATGGCGGCATTGCGCTCACCCCCGACGAGGTCAAGGGCCGCAACATGTGGATCGTCTGGACCGGCGGCGACGACCGGCTGTGGGACGAGCTGACCAACATCACTTTCGGGAACTTCGATCTCCTGAAGATCCTGTCCTCGTACCCCGGGCTGAAATACAGCCGCGACAATCGCTGGAATTATTTCGGGCTGGTCAACGAGCCGTGTTTTACGAAGGCCACCGGGCCGAACCCGCAGCGCTACGGTCTGTGGCTCGATGTGCGCGACCCCAATTGCCCGCCCGATCCGTTCGAGAACGCGGAAAAATACCCCGGGGTCGCGGTCGGCGCGCGCGGCAAGAACATCCCGGCCGGATCTTATTACGGATACCCGACGGGGATCGTCGGAATGCGTCTCTTCCCCAATCCGGATTTCGACGAGGCCGCAGCAAAAGAATGGAATGCCGAGCGGTTCTACAACGATCCCAACTACTACCTGTCGAAGGAGCTGGTGCGTCCGTATCGCGTCGGAGTTTCCTGCGGCTTCTGTCACGTCGGGCCGAACCCAGAGAAGCCGCCGGCAAACCCCGAGGCGCCGCAATGGGACAATTTGAGCTCGTTGGTCGGCGCGCAATATTTCTGGGTCGATCGCATTTTTGCGTGGAACGCGGATCAGTCGACCTTCTTCTTCCAGTTCCTGCATACGGCGCGGCCCGGCTCGCTGGATACCTCGCTCGTGTCGAGCGACAACATCAACAACCCGCGCACGATGAATGCGGTCTACAACCTTTCGGCGCGGCTGGAGGCGGCCAAGCGCTGGGGGCACGAAACGTTGGGTCCGGACAACCTCGCGAACAAGCAGTTCAACGATTTTATCAGCCAGGGGCCGTTGACGCAGTTTTTCCAGCCGCCCAATACGGTGTGGACGCCGCATGTGCTGAAGGACGGCGCCGACTCGGTCGGCGCGCTCGGGGCGTTGAATCGGGTCTATCTGAACATCGGCCTGTTCAGCGAGGAATGGCTGCGTCATTTCAACCCGATCCTCGGCGGCAAGCCGGTAACTCCGATCGAGATCACGACGGCACGCGCCAACTCGGCGTATTGGGATGCTACCGAATTGCAGACCCCGGCCATGGCGCTGTTCCTGCTGAAGGCGTCATATCCGCACAAGTTGAAGAATGCGTCCGGCGGCGCCGCCTATCTGAACGACCCGGCCGATATGGTCAACCAGGGCAAGACCGTCTTTGCCGAAAATTGCGCGGCCTGCCATTCCAGCAAGGCGCCGCAGCCGCCGGCCGCGACCAACCCGGCCGCGTGCATCGGCTCCGGCTATCTCGACTGCTGGAACCGCTATTGGGAATGGACTCGGACCAGCGACTTCAAGCAGCAAATGCGGCAGATCGTCAATGCCGACGATTTCCTCGACAACAATTACATGTCGAACGACATGCGCGTGCCGGTGACGTTGCTGCAGACCAATGCCTGCGCCCCACTGGCGACCAATGCAATCGCCGGCAACATCTGGGACAATTTCTCCTCGGCCTCGTACAAGGATCTGCCCTCGGTCGGCGCGATCACCGTGTACAACCCCTTCACCGGGGCGCCGCAGCAATATCAGATGCCGGCCGGCGGGCGCGGCTACACCCGCGTGCCGTCATTGGTCAGTGTGTGGGCGACGGCGCCTTTCCTGCTGAACAATAGTGTCGGACGCTTCGACCAGAGCCCCTCGGTCGAAGCCCGCATGGCTTCCTTCGAGGATTCGATCACCAAAATGCTGTGGCCGGAGAAGCGCGAAAAGGATGCCGTGCTGGGCGACAAGATCCCCGGCGTGATTGACCGGACGAATGTCACGAGCTGGCTGCGTGTCCCGACCGGCTATCTGCCGGATGTGTTGAAGGATACGCAGGATGTGCTCCACCTGATCGCTCCGAAGCTCTTCGATCAGGGCGGGCTCGAAATCGGACCGATCCCGGCCGGGACGCCGATCGATCTCTTAGCCAATTTTGATCCGCTGCCTCCGACATCGAGCTTGCGGGAACGCCTTGCACACGACAAGGCGGTGGTGAAGGCGGTAGTGCAGCTGGTGCACGACCTGAAGGCATTGCCGCCGGGCGCCACCGACGACCAGGCGCGGCAGGTATTCTCGAATGTCGGCGATCAGCTCTTCGCGCTGAGCAAATGCCCGGATTACGTCGTCAACCGCGGCCATTACTTCGGCACCAATCTCGCTGACGCCGACAAGAAGGCGCTCATCGCCTTCCTCAAGACCTTCTGATCTCCCTCTCCGCCCTCGGGGGGGCGGAGAGGGCGAATATGCGGTGTACGGCTTTAGGGGGTATCGATGAGTGAGCGGGCGCCCTTCGATTACATCGTGGTCGGCTCCGGAGCCGGAGGCGGAACGCTCGCCGCGCGGCTCGCCGAGAGCGGGCGCTCGGTGCTTTTGCTGGAGGCGGGCGGCGATCCGCGGCAGCTCTCGGGCACCAATGACGACCAGCCCGGCGTCAACCGTCTGCCCGACGATTATGACGTGCCGTCGTTCCATGGCTTCGCCAGCGAGAACGACGCGATGCGGTGGGACTTTTTTGTTCGGCACTATGCCTCGGACGAGATGCAGCAGAAGGACCCGAAATACCGCAAGGAGTATCGGGGCGCCCCGGTGGACGGAGTGCTCTACCCGCGCGCCGGGACCTTGGGCGGCTGCACGGCCCACAACGCGATGATCCTGGTCTATCCGCACAACGCGGATTGGGACGGGATCGCCCGTCTGACCAGCGACCAGTCATGGAATGCCGACAATATGCGGCGGTACTTCATGCGATTGGAGAACTGCCGTTACCGGCCGCTCGAGCGCGCGCTGGCGGCGGTGGGCCCGAACCCGTCGCGCCACGGCTGGGGTGGCTGGCTGCAGTCGGAGATCGCGATACCAAAGGCCGCGGTGCGCGATTTCGGACTGGTGCAAGTATTGCTCAATTCGGCGCACGAGGCATTCGACGATATCGGCCAGCCGATCGAACGCCTGCTCGATCTGGCTGAAGCCAAGGCCGATCCGAATGACTGGCGGCTCGTGACAGAGAACGCAGTGGGCGTGCGCTATACGCCCCTGGCTACGCGCGGTCACGCGCGGACGGGCGCACGCGAGCGGGTATTGGAGACAGCGCAGAAATACCCGGACCGCCTGCGGATCGAACTCGACGCCCTCGTCACCCGGGTGCTGTTCGACGAAAACAACCGCGCGACCGGCGTCGAATACTTGAAGGGCGAGCGGCTCTACCGCGCTCATGGCCAGCCCGCGACCACGGAAGGGGAGCTCCGTCAGGTGCAGGCCAGGCGCGAGGTCATCCTCTGCGGTGGCGCGTTCAATACGCCGCAACTCCTGATGTTGTCGGGGATCGGGCGCCGCGAGGTATTGGAGCCGCTCGGCATTCCAGTGAAGGTGGAGCTGCCCGGGGTCGGCAAGAATTTGCAGGACCGCTACGAGATCGGCGTCGTCAACCGCATGAGTTTCGACCGCTGGAACGTCCTAGAAGGGGTCACTTTCAGCCACGGCGACCCTGCGTACCGCGACTGGGCCGATCGGCGCGAGGGCCTCTATACGAGCAATGGCGCGGTCTTGGCGGCAATACTCAAATCCCGCGCCGAGCGCCCGCTCCCCGATTTGTTCTGCTTTGCCCTGGTCGGGCTCTTCGGCGGGTATTTTCCCGGCTACTCCTCGCTCGCCGTCACCAAGCCGAATTATCTGACCTGGGCGATCCTGAAGGCGCATACGCAGAACTGCGCCGGCGAAGTCGTGCTGCGCAGCGCAGATCCGCGCGACACCCCGCTGATCAATTTCCATTATTTCGAGGAGGGCAGCGACAAGGCGGGCGAGGACCTCGACTCGGTCGTCGCCGGCATCCGCTTTGCGCGCAAGCTGACCGCGAAACTCAAGGCCGAAGGCGCTATCGCTGAAGAGGAAGAGCCCGGAGAGGCGCGCCAGAGCGACGACGAGCTGAAGGATTATGTGCGCAGCACGGCGTGGGGCCACCACGCATCCTGCACCTGCCCGATCGGACCGCGCGACGGCGGCGGTGTAATTGATGGCAACTTCCGGGTGCACGGCACCCAAGGGCTGCGCATCGTCGACGCATCGGTATTCCCGCGCATCCCAGGGTTTTTTATTGTCAGCGCCGTCTACATGGTCGCTGAAAAGGCGGCGGACGTGATCCTCGGTTCGTGAGCGGCGGTTCAATGATGAAGGTGGAACATGAACCGAAGAAGCTTGCTGAGGCGCGCTGCAGCCCTGGCGTTCCTCCCGGTGCTGCCCAAAGCTTTGCCGGCCGCCCTGTCAGAAAGCGCCCCTGTTCGCCGCGTCCGCCCCGGCGATCCCGCATGGCCAAGCGAGGCGAGCTGGGCAAAGCTGAGTGAGGCTGTCGGTGGCCGGCTGATCAAAGTGCAGTCGCCACTGAGCGCCTGTCGGGAAGCACCGGACGGAGGAATTTGCGGCGATCTCTTCAGGGAATTGAAAAATCCCTATTTCATTGGCGACGAGGTCGGCCTGACGCAGACCGCAGGCTGGGCCGATGCCTGGGAATTTCAACCGAGCGTCTATGCACTAGCAGCCGAAACGACACGCGACGTTGTCGCGGCGGTCGAGTTTGCGCGCGACAACAATTTGCGGCTCGTCGTGAAGGGCGGCGGCCACAGCTATCTCGGCAGATCGAACGCGCCCGAACTCGCTGCTGATCTGGACCCGACGGATGAGCGCCATCACCTTGCGCGGCGATTTTGTCGCGCAAGGGTGCGCGGCACGGCAACCGCCCCAACCCGCCGTCACCGTCGGGCCGGGCGCCATCTGGATGCACACCTACAACGAGGTGACGACGAAGGGCGGTCGCTATGTGCAGGGCGGCGGCTGCGGCACGGTCGGGGTCGCCGGACTGGTTCAGGCGGGTGGCTTTGGCAGCTTCTCGAAAAATTTCGGCACCGCTGCGGCAGGGCTATTGGAAGCCGAGATCGTCACCGCCGACGGCGAGGTCCGCATCGCCAATGCCTGCACCAATCCGGACCTCTACTGGGGGCTAAAGGGCGGCGGTGGCGGCAGCCTCGGCGTCGTCACCCGGCTCACCCTCAAAACGCATGAGCTCCCGCCGTTCTTCGGCGCGGTTTTCGCGATAATCCACGCCTTCTCGGAGGGAGCCTTTCGCCAGTTGATCGGTCACTTCATCGATTTTTACGCCGAGAATTTGCTCAATCCCAACTGGGGCGAGACCGTCACCGTCCGGCCGGGCAAGGGACTCGACATTCGCATGGTATTTCAAGGCCTCGACCGCCAGCAGGCGGAGACCACTTGGCGGCAATTTTTCCAGTGGGTAACCGGATCGCCGCAGGATTTCACCTTTGGGCTCACGCCAAGGATCGTCGCTGCGCCAGCCCGCAACTTCTGGGACCCGGCTTTTCTCAAAACGCACCTTCCCGGCGCCGTGTTGTCGGACGACCGGCCTGGTGCGTCCGGCGACAATATCTTCTGGGCGGGAAATCTGGCCGAGGTGGGGCATTTTCTCTCCGGTTTCCAATCTCTCTGGCTGCCGGCTTCGCTGCTGCAGCCGGACCGGCGAGACCGGTTCGCGGACGCATTGTTCGGGGCCGCCACGCATTGGTCGGTCGAGCTCCATTTCCAGAAGGGACTGGCCGGGGGGTCTGAGCAGGCCGTGTCCGCCACCAAAGATACGGCGATGAACCCGGACGTGCTGGACGCTTTTGCCCTTGCGATCATCGCGGGCGAAGACCCGCCGGCTTTTCCGGCCCTTCCCAGTCATCAGCCGGATCTCGATGAAGATCGTCGTCACGCTGCGGAGATCGGCAAAGCGATGAGCGAGCTCGAAAGGGTGGCGCCGGGGGCAGGCTGCTATTTCGCGGAGAGCGACTTCTTCGAGCCTCACTGGCAGGCCGCCTATTGGGGACCGAATTATCCGAGGCTGCTGTCGCTAAAGAAGAAATACGATCCCGCGGGCCTCTTTTTCGTGCACCACGGCGTCGGCAGCGAAGAGTGGAGCGCCGATGGCTTCATGCGGGTGGGCGGGCACTGAGGCCATCGCGGTGAATGGCGCGCCAGACGCGTTCGGGGGTAGCCGGCATTTCGATGTGGGCCACACCGAACTCGGCGAGCGCATCGACGATCGCATTGATCACGACGCCGAGCGCCGGGGTCGTGCCGCCTTCGCCGGCCGGCCGGATGCCGAGCGGATGAGTCGGGGTCGGAACTTCGCTGAGCTCGGTCGTAAAGAAAGGCAATCGGTCGGCGCGCGGCAGCGCATAATCCAATAGCGAGCCGGACAACAGTTGGCCGGTGTCGCGGTCGTAGACGCAATTTTCGCTCAATGCCTGGCCGAGCCCCTGCGTGATGCCGCCGTGGATCTGGCCGTGCACGATCAGCGGGTTGACCGCGCGCCCGACATCGTCGACGGCGTTGTAGCGCACGATTTCGACGACGCCGGTGTCGGGATCGACCTCGACCTCGCAGACGTGGCAGCCGTAGGGGAAGCTCGCGAGATTCACGGTCTCGTCGCTTTCGCCCGCGAGTGGCCCCCGCAACTCGTCCGGCAGATCGTTGCGGCGCAAGGCTTCGGCCGCGGCCTCGAAGATGCCGAGCGAGCGGTCGGTGCCCTTGACCCGGAAGCGGCCGTCAGCGAATTCGAGGTCCGCAGTCGCCGCTTCTAATACGTGGCTGGCGATCTGCGTGCCCTTGGCGATGATGTCGCGCGACGCGTTCAGCATGACGATGCTGGCGAGGCGCAACGCGCGCCCCGAATGCGAGCCGCCGCCAACCGACACGCGGTCGGTATCGCCGGTCACCAGCCGCACGCTGTCGATCGGCACGCCGAGCCATTCGCCGATCAGCTGCGCAAAACTGGTCTCGTGACCCTGGCCGTTCGACACGGTTCCGACGACGACTTCGACGACACCATCCGGCAATACCGTGACCTCGGCGCGCTCGCGCGGCGTCCCCGTCGCGGTGTCGACGTAATTGCTGACGCCGATGCCGCGGTATTTGCCGCGCCCCCTGGCCTCCGCGCGCCGGGCCGGAAATCCGGCCCAGTCGCCGAGCGCGACGACCCGCTCCATGACGCGGTGATAGGCGCCGCTGTCATAGATCATGCCGAACGGGTTGCGGTACGGCATCGCCAATTCCGGCACCAGATTACGCCGCCGCAGTTCCAGCCGGTCGAACCCGCATTGCCGCGCGGCGAGGTCGATCAGCCGCTCCATGACAAACATGACCTCGGGACGCCCCGAGCTGCGATAAGGCCGCGTCGGCAATGTGTTGGTGATCGCGGCGCGGGCGCGGAAATGCACCGCCGGCACGTGATAGATGCTCGACATGATCTCGACGCCTTTGGCGAGCGGTCCGTAGGAGATCGGGTAGGCGCCGACATTGGCGATGTTGGAGCCGCGCATTGCGATGAAATGGCCGTCGCGGTCGAGCGCGAGCTCGGCTTCTACTGCCAAGTCACGCGCCTGGTAATCGCAGAGGAACGCCTCGCTGCGCTCGCAGGTCCATTTGACCGGACGGCCGACCTTGCGGGCGGCCCAAGTCACCAAGGCAAATTCAGGATTGAACGAGCCTCGCGTCCCGAAATTGCCGCCGACCTCGTGCATGACGACCCGCACCTTGTCGTCGGCGACGCCAAGGATCTTGGCGAGCTCCTGCTTTGGCCGGACGGCGCCGCCGATCCCAGCGTATAGCGTGTAGCGCCCGGTCTCCGGGTCAAAGGTGCCGGTGGCGGCGCGCGGCTCCATCGGGACCCCGGCAATGCGCTGCACCCAGGTCTCCAACCTGACGATATGAGCCGCCCTGGCAAAAGCCGCATTGGTGGCGGCCAGGTCACCGATCTCGGCGTCGATCGAGATGTTGGAGCTGGCGTCGCCCCGCGCGAGTGGTGCGCCCGATTGGACCGCGTTCACAGAATGGGTCACCGCAGGCAGCGGTTCATAATTGACCGCGACCAGTTCGGCGCCGTCTTTGGCTGCAGTGACGCTCCTCGCCACGACCATTGCGACGATCTCTCCGCAATGACGCGCCTCTTCCGTTGTCATCGGGAAATGCGGTGGGATGAACGGCGGAGAGCCGTCCTTGTTTTCGAGCGTGATGTCGGCCGGATGCCGCGTCCCCACCGAATGTGGGATCCCCTGCAGCCCGTCAGCGCGCATGTCCCGTCCGGTCAGCACTGCAAGAACCCCGGGCGCCGTCTCCGCCGCCCGCGTATCGATCGAACGAATGCGGGCGTGCGCATGGGGTGACCGCACCATCGCCGCATAAGCTTGGCCGGGAAAGCCGAAATCGTCGCTGTAACACCCCTTTCCGGTCAGCAGCCGAAAATCCTCCCGCCGCCGCACCGGCTGCCCGATCCCAGTCTTCGTGGAACGTCGCCAAATCAATTCCCTCTTCGTTGGCTGCTCTGCCAGATCAACACTTACCAGGCCACGCGCTGCCGAAGAGACGGCGCCGAAATTAGCCTTGCGGGCCTGCCAGTGCCCGCAAAGCAGGCAGGATCAGATCGAGCTGTTCTAGCGGCATCCGCGCTTGAGCGGGCGCGAACCTCATATAGGCGGCAAGCTCTTCCTGCGGAAGGCGGCCAACGATGCGGCCGATATCCGCAAAGCGGGCTCCCTGCTGCAGCAGGAAAGCCACGTAAGTGTGACGCAGTATGCCGGGGGTCACCTCGTGGGCATCGGAAAGTCCGGCATCATAGGCGGCGCACATCACGAGATCGGCCACTTCCTCGGCGTTCGAGGCGGGGCTCGGCGTGGGCTGCTGGCCGGCCCGCCGGGCGCTGATCAGGCCGCGCAACGGCTCTCTCAAATGAAGGAGGCGCGCCGATCTGCCGGGCACCTTTATCGTGCCCGCGTCGAGGTCGAGATCATCCCAACGCAGGCCGATGATCTCCTCGACTGTCAAACCGGTGAAAAGCGCCACCATCAGCAGCCGCCCTTCATCATTTGCCGCCTGCAACAGGGCCGCGATCTCCGCGTCCGTCAGCTGACGCAGCGGCGCATCCGGCGCCGGCAGCTGCATGGGCGCCGCAGTGAGCAAAGGACGCTGCGCGGTCAATGCCTCGCGAGTTAGCGGTCGAGGCCAAAAAGGCTGCAAAAAAGCCCGTTCGGGTGCCGGGTCGGGACGCAGCAAAAAATTCGATGAATCGTACCGCGAAAATGCCGAGGACCAGCGATGCCGCCGCGCCGATCACGGCGAGGAGATAAGGAGGGTAGATCGGCTCCTGAGGCACGGTGGCAGCCTCCAGGATCTCTACTCGGGGAGCATTCTCGGCCTCGCTCGCTTCGAGCTGTGCCAGGCGCTCGATTGCCCCGCGGTGCAGCTGTTCGAGATGGCCGAGATCCTCTTGCATCGCCTTGTATTCGTTGAGGCGCGCTGCGAAAGCCTGCGCGGCCTGTTTGTTGTCGTTCAATTGCTGCTGAAGTCGGTCGGCTGCCTCGCGTGCACTGGTCAACTGCTGCTGCGCCTCTGCGAGGGCTGCGCGTTGGCCGGCCGCGCGTTCGGATCCCATTTGCTGATCGAGGTTCGCCAGGCGCCCGCGCAGCGCCTTGGCTGCGGGGTCCAAGTCCAAATACTGCGGCGTGAAGCGAAGCTCGAGCTCGTGCAGCTGCTCGCGCAACTGCGAGACGCGTTTTTCGATGTCTGCGAGGGTCGGATTGTTCTTGGCGCCGCCGAGCACCTCACCGGCCGCAATGGCGTTGCGCACCGCGCGGAGATGGCCTTCGGCGGTCGCCACGTCGGTGTTTGCGTCATTGAGCGACTCACCGAGACCCTTCACGGTAGAGAGCAGCTGGTTCTCGTCCCGCTCCGCCGATACGATATCGTAACGCGCCCGGAACGCCTCGACCTCCTGCCGTTTTGCCGCCACTTGCTGGTCGAGGACGTGAATCTCGTCGCGGAGCTGCGTATTGCCGGTCCCCACGGAATTTTTGTAAGCGGCCGCCAAGTGCTCCCGGTATACATCGGTCAGCGTATTGACCAGGCGGGGGAGGAGTTCTGGGTTCGTGCCTTGCGCCTGAACTCGCACGACTTGGGTGCCCTCGACCCTTTCGGTGCTCAATATCCGCCCCAGGCGTTGCACCGGGTCGGTCCCGAGATCTCTGGAGACATCGTCAGAATTTCCAAGGCGCGCCACCACCTTTTCCAGTACCGGGCGGCTGATGAGCACTTGAACCTCGGTGAGAAACGACTTTCGGCCGTTCTCGGCGACTGCGTTTCTCGGACTCGCGTTTGTTCCTTCGGAGGGGGATCTAGGGAACCGGGCACTATCTCCAAGCGCGCGGCCGCACGATATTCCGCCGGCCTGAAAATAGCGTATGCCGAGCTGAGCGCGCAGCCCACCAGGAATACGGTGAAGAAGATGGCAATCCGTCGCCGGTTGGAGTTATTTGCGCGAAATTCCGGTGGCGCCGACGAAGCCTCGCCAAGAGCATATTGGTGTCTATCAGACCAGCCGACGAGTTTTCCCATGTCTACCTGGTGCTTCGAAAGCTGCGATCCGCTCAGACATTCCTCGATTGTGGCGGTTTTCGACGCGCACCGCGCACCCCTTCGGCGAACGCGCGGACGTCGGCGAGGACGGCGTCGACTGAGGCCGGGTTTGGCGGTGTTGTCGGGGTTGAGGTTGAGGGCGAGGCGCTGAACCAGGGCGGTGCCGACGACAGCGGCGTCGGCGGTGCGTGCCACTTCGGCTGCTTGCTGCGGGGTGCGGATGCCGAAGCCGACGGCTATCGGCAATTGGGTGAACCGGCGCAGCCGGGCGACCGCGGCGGCGACATTGGCGGCATCGGCCGAGCGGGTGCCGGTGATGCCGGCGACCGCGACGTAATAGATGAAGCCGCTGGCGTGCTCGACGATAACGCGGCAGGCGCCGGTCGTCGCTGGTCGGCGTCGCGAGGCGCATGAAATCGAGGCCTGCGGCGCGGGCCGGCCCAGTCAGCTCGGCGTCCTCCTCGGGCGGCAGATCGACGACGATGACCCCGTCGACCCCGGCGGCGGCGGCGTCCTGCGCGAAGCTCTCCGGTCCGTAGCGGTAGATCGGGTTGTAATACCCCATCAGCACGATCGGGGTCGCCTCGTCGGCGCGGCGCAGCTCGCGGACGAGCGCCAGGGTGCGGCGCAAGGTCATGCCCTGCTTCAGCGCGCGCTGGCCGGCCTCCTGGATCAGCCGGGCCGTCGGCCATCGGGTCGGAGAACGGCATGCCGATCTCGATCAGATCGGCGCCCGCTGCGGCGAGGCCGCCGAACAGCCGGGCGGAGGTGTCGGGATCGGGGTCGCCCGCGGTCAGATAGGTGACGAGACCGGCTCGTCTCTCAGTGCGCAACGCCGCGAAGCGCCGCTCGATGCGGCTCACAACCGGCCCTCGCCGATATTCTCCCTCTCCGCCCCCGGGGGCGGAGAGGGTCGGGGTGAGGTGGGGGACGCCTGCCAAGCCGAGAGCCCCACCTCACCCTCCCGCTCCGCCGGCCCCTCCCTCTCCCCCGAAGGGCAGAGAGGGAACATTCGCGACCGGCCGTGACGAGGATGTCGCGGCTCACAATTGGACGCCGAGATGGTCGGCGACGGCGAAGATGTCCTTGTCGCCGCGGCCGCACATGTTCATGACGATCAGATGATCGCGCGGCAGGGTCGGCGCGATCTTGGCGACATGGGCCAGCGCATGGGCCGGCTCGAGCGCCGGGATGATGCCTTCGAGGCGGCTCGACAGCTGAAACGCCTCGAGCGCCTCGTCGTCGGTGATCGAGACGTATTGCACGCGGCCGAGCTCGTGCAGCCAGGCGTGCTCGGGGCCGATGCCGGGATAGTCGAGACCGGCCGAAATCGAATGCGCGTCGCGGATCTGCCCGTCCTCGTTCTGCAGCAGGTAGGTCCGGTTGCCGTGCAACACGCCGGGCTCGCCGCCGGTCAGCGAGGCCGCATGCAACCCGGTCTCGATCCCGTGCCCGCCGGCCTCGACGCCGATCATCGCGACATCAGGCTCGTCGAGAAACGGATGGAACAGCCCCATCGCGTTCGAGCCGCCGCCGATGCAGGCGACAAGCGTGTCGGGCAGCCGGCCCTCGGCCTTTTCGAGCTGTACCCGCGTCTCGTGCCCGATGACCGACTGGAAGTCGCGCACCATCATCGGGTAGGGATGCGGTCCGGCAACCGTGCCGATCACGTAGAACGTGTCGTCGACATGCGCGACCCAGTCGCGCAAAGCCTCGTTCATCGCATCCTTCAAGGTCGCCGTCCCCGAATGCACCGGCACGACCTCGGCGCCGAGCAATTTCATGCGGAAGACGTTGGGTTTTTGCCGCTCGATGTCGGTCGCGCCCATATAGACGACGCAGGGGATGTCGAAGAGCGCGCAGGCCGTCGCCGTCGCGACGCCGTGCTGGCCGGCGCCGGTCTCGGCGATGATCCGGCGCTTCCTCATGCGGCGCGCCAGCAGCACCTGACCGAGGCAGTTGTTGATCTTGTGCGCGCCGGTGTGGTTGAGCTCGTCGCGCTTCAGATAGAGCTTGGCGCCGCCAAAATGACGGGTCAGCCGTTCGGCGAAATATAGGGGGCTCGGCCGGCCGACATAATGCTCGAGGTAATAATCGAGCGCGGCCTGAAAGCCGGGGTCGCTGCGCGCCTCGGCGTAAGCCTGCCTCGACGGCGAGAACGAGCGGCATCAAAGTCTCGGCGACGAACCGCCCGCCATAGATTCCGAAATGGCCCCGTTCGTCCGGCCCGCCGCGAAATGTATTCGGTACCTGCAACTTTACCCCTCAATCCGCCGGCCGGTGTCCAATTGACGGCCGGTAGCAGCAACTCTAGCATCGCCGGTCAACAGGGAGACATCAAACATGGAAACCCCGCTTCCCTACACCGGCAAGGAATTCCTCGAAAGCCTGAACGACGGGCGGGAGGTGTGGATCTACGGCGAGCGCGTCAAGAACATCACCGAGCACCCGGCCTTCCGCAACACCGCGCGGATGATCGCCCGGCTCTACGACGCGCTGCATCGCGACCATGCCGAAGAGAAAGGACGTGCTGACCTGCCCGACCGAATGGGGCGGGTTCACGCACCGGTATTTTGTCGCGCCGCGCTCGGCCGAAGATCAGACGGCGGCGCGTGACGCCATCGCCGCCTGGTCGCGGCTGACCTATGGCTGGCTCGGCCGCTCGCCCGATTACAAGGCGGCGTTCCTCGCCACGCTCGGCGCCAATGCCGAGTTCTACGAGCCCTATCAGGAGAATGCGCGGCGCTGGTACCGCTTCAGCCAGGAGCGGGTGCCGTTCGTCAACCATGCGATTGTCCAGCCGCCGGTCGACCGCAATATGGCTCCCGGCGCTCCGGGCGGCCCCACCGACGTCTACGCGCATGTAACCAAAGAGACCGACGCCGGGATCAGGGTGACCGGCGCCAAGGTCGTCGCCACCGGCTCGGCGCTGACGCATTTCACCTTTGTCGCGCATGCCGGCGTCTTGCCGGTACAGGACAAGAATTTCGCGATCGTCTTCCTCGTCCCGAGCAATGCCAAGGGCATCAAATTCGTCTGCCGCGTCTCGAACGAGCAGCGCGCCGCGGTGCTCGGCAGCCCGTTCGACTACCCGTTGTCGAGCCGCCTCGACGAGAACGACGCGATCTTCATCATGGACGACGTGCTGGTGCCATGGGAGGACGTGTTTGTCTATGCCGACATCGACAAGGCCAACCGGTTCTTCCCCAACAGCGGATTTCTGCCGCGCGCCATGCTGCAGGGCTGCACCCGGCTTTCGGTCAAGCTCGACTTCATCATCGGCCTCTTGGTCAAGGCGACCGAGATCGCGGGCACCCGCGGGTTCCGCGGCGTCGAAGCCAATATCGGCGAGGTAATCGCGTGGCGGAACACGATGTGGGGGCTCTCCGATGCGATGGCCAAGAGTGCCGAGCCGTGGGCCGGCGGCTGCGTGCTGCCGGCGATCGAGCCGGCGATGGCCTACCGCATCCTGGCGCCCGAAGCCTATGTGCAGATCAAGCAGATCATCGAGAAGACCGTCGCCAGCAGCCTCATCTACCTCAACTCGCATGCCCGCGACTTCAAGACGCCGGAGTTGCGGGGGTACCTCGACCGATATGTCCGCGGCTCGGGCGGCGTCGGCGCGGTCGAGCGGGTCAAGCTGATGAAGCTGTTGTGGGACGCCATCGGCACCGAATTCGGCGCCCGCCACGAGCTATACGAGATCAACTACGCCGGCAGCCACGAAGAAATCCGCATCGACGCATTGCGCGCATCGATCGGCTCCGGCCAGTACGAGCGCTGGAAGAGCTTTGCCGACAGCTGCATGGCCGAATACGACCTCGACGGCTGGACGGTGCCCGACCTCGTCAACCCGGACGATGTCAGTTCGCTGCGTTAGGCACAAAGTGTCGGCTTGCCCACCAAATTGTTCCGAACGGAACTCTATTTCACCTCTCCCCCGCCGGCCGGGGAGAGGGCTGGGTGAGGGGGGCCGACGGGCGAGACAGCGCCGCCGCCCACCTCACCCTCCCATCGCTGCGCGACGGGCCCCTCCTGTCCCCCTGCAGAGCGGAGAGAGGCTCTTATATCGAATCGCGGTCCGATTTTTTGCTTTCGGTGCACTCGCCTATATATTCGTTCTTATTTGTGCAGTTTTGCTCCCGATCGGAAACCTTTTATCCGCCGGCTTTACTTTTGAAATCAACTATAATGAAGGGTGGAATGTATACAACGCCGACCGGCTGATCCATGGGGAACTCATTTATGACAATGATTACTGGAGGATAAACAACTACCCGATCGGGTCATTCCTGATTATTGCCGGCGCCAATGTCCTGGTCGATGATCTGTTACTGAGCGGACGACTGGTCGCGCTGGTCTCCTTCGCGGCGATAGCGGTGTTCGCGGCGATGGCAGTCCGGCGCTTCGGAGGCGGACGAACCGACGCAGTGTTTGGAGCCGGCTGCGCGGCGGGCTTTTGCTATCTGATGGCGCCGACCTGGATCATCGCCGATGACCCGCAGACTCTGGGCGAAGCCGTCATGCTCGGCGCTCTCGTCAGTTACCTCGCGCGCCCACCCGATCACCTCAACCTGCTGCGCACGGCGTTCCTCGTCGTGCTCGGCGGCTTCATCAAGCACAACCTTGTGGCGATCCCGATCGCGATAACCCTCGATCTGGCATTCCGCTCGCCGCGGCGGCTGCCGTTCTGGCTCGTCTCGTGCGCCGGTTTCGCGACAGGTTTTCTCGGCCTGACGCAAATCGTCGCCGGCGGCGACTTCATCGATCATCTGATGTCGCCGCGGCTCTTCCGCTGGTATGGCGCTCGATACCACCTGATGAAGTATCTGCGGCTGTTCAAATTCCCGCTGGCCGCGATCGCGTTGAGCGCATCGCTGGTTCTGGCTGCCGATCGCATGATCTTGGCCGCCTGGGGCACGATCTCGATCGTCAGCGCGACTTTCCTATCGGGCTTCGAAGGAACCTCTTACAACATGTTTCAGGACGCCGCGGTGTTCCTCGGGGTCGCCGCGGGCGTCATGATGTCCGAGTTGCGCAAGTCCGAGATTCGCGGCCGATTGGCCATGGTGTTGTCCGTGTCGCCTTGCCCTTTCTCGTCGCCCAGCCGATTTTGGCGAGAGCCCCCGATATTGCCGCTACAAGTGTATCACGGCCGCGGCTCTCTTAGATGCCGACCGAAGAGGCAAGAGACGTTCTTGGCTGACGCCAAATTTGTTGCGGACAAGCAAGGACCGGCAATTTGTGAAAGCCTGCTCCTCTGTTATGTGGCCGGCCAACCTTTCATTCTGGATCCGTTCAACTCGCGACAATACATGTTGTCGGGCAGGCTCGATCAAGGCGAGTTGATTCGGCGCATTGCCGCTCACGAATTTGCCGTCATTCAGCTTCGCGCCGATATTTGTGACGATCCGACGACGCCATCCTGTCATATCCTGCATTATCGGCAAAAGGTCGATCGTTTCACCGACGAAGTGCTCTACGCTATCGATCGATATTACGAGGTCGCGCGGCGCTCCACCTTCGGCTCCTTTTATGTCCCGAAATAGGATGTCTTCAGTCATTTTCGCAGCGGACGACCGCTGCCGGTTGCGAACGCCGCAAATGCGGCGATAGGCTCCGGGCATACTGACAGGATCCGGTATCGTGCGTTATCTCAGCACCCGCGACCCTCGCGCTGCGCCGTCGACCCGCTCGTTTGCGGAGGTGCTGCTCGCCGGTCTCGCGGAGGATGGCGGGCTCTATGTACCGGATCGGATGCCCGGGCTGGCTGCCGACATTCCCGGCTTTGCCGGCCTGCCCTATGCCGAGATCGCCGCCCGCATCATGGCCCTGTTCGCCGGCGATGCGTTCCCGCCGGGCGAACTGCAGCAGCTCACCACCGCGGCCTACGGTAGGTTCCGCCATGCCGCCGTGGCCCCGTTGGTGCAGCTCGACGAGAGCCTCTGGCTGCTCGAGCTCTTCCATGGGCCGACCCTCGCCTTCAAGGATCTGGCGTTACAGTTGGTCGGGCCGATGTTCGATGCGGTCTTGGCCCGGCGCCGCGAACGCGTCACGGTGATCGGCGCGACTTCGGGCGATACCGGCTCGGCCGCGATCGAAGCGTGCCGCGATCGCGAGGCGATCGACATCTTCATCCTCTACCCGCACCAGCGCGTCTCGGAAGTGCAGCGCCGGCAGATGACGACAGTCGAAGCGGCCAACGCGCATGCGGTCGCGATCGAGGGCACATTCGACGACTGCCAGGATCTCGTCAAAGCGCTGTTCGCCGATACCGGGCTGCGGCATGAGCTGAACCTGTCGGCGGTGAACTCGATCAACTGGGCGCGAATTGCGGCTCAAACGGTATACTACGTCGCCGCCGCCGTTGCGCTGGGCGCGCCGGCGCGCCCGGTTTCGTTCAGCGTGCCTACTGGCAATTTCGGCAATGTCTATGCCGGACACGTCGCCCGCCAGATCGGCCTCCCGATCGATCGGCTGGTAATCGGCACCAATCGCAACGATATTCTCGCTCGGTACTTCGCAAGCGGACGAATGGCGCTCGCCGCTGTCGAGCCGAGCCTCAGCCCGAGCATGGACATCCAGGTATCGAGCAATTTCGAGCGACTGCTGTTCGAGCTGAAGGGCCGTGATGGCGCCGCTGTCGGCGAGGCGATGCGGAATTTCCGGCGCACCGGCTCGTTGCCCGAAGACGACCAGGCTTGGCGCGCTGCGCGCCGCTTGTTTTCTGCTCACAAAGTCGATGACACTGAGACTATGGAAACTATCTCGAAGACTTACGCCCGATCGGGAACGCTGATCGATCCGCACACGGCAGTCGCCGTTGCTGCCGCGCGAGCCGAGATCGCCGCGCATGGGAGAGCCACGCCGATGATCGCCCTGGGCTGCGCCCATCCAGCCAAGTTTCCCGACGCGGTCGAGCGCGCCACGGGCCATCGCCCGAGTTTGCCGCCGCCGCTCGCAGACCTCCTCGAACGGCCCGAGCGGATTGTCGTCCTGCCCAACGAACTCGGCGCGGTGAGCCGCTTTATCCGCGCTCGTGCCCGGCGGGCCGGAGCTGCGGCATGAGGGCCCGGGTTTCGCGACTGGCGAACGGGTTGCGGGTCGCCACCGACACGGTCCAAACCGTCGATACGGTATCGCTCGGCATCTGGGTCGATGTGGGCACACGGCACGAACCGGCGGCGGTCAACGGCGCCGCGCATTTCCTGGAGCACATGGCCTTCAAGGGCACCGAGCGGCGCAGCGCCCGCGATATCGCCGAAGAGATCGAGGCGGTCGGCGGTCACCTCAACGCCTACACCTCCCGCGAGAGCACCGCTTATTACGCCAAGGTATTGAAGGAAGATGTGCCGCTCGCTCTCGATATCCTCGCGGACATCCTGCAGAACTCCACCTTCGATCCGGAGGAGCTCGAGCGTGAGCGCACGGTGATCCTGCAGGAGATCGGCCAGGCCAACGACACGCCTGACGACATCATCTTCGATCACTTTCAGGAATGCGCCTATCCCGAGCAGGCGATGGGGCGGCCCGTACTCGGAAGACCGGAAATCATCCGCGGACTGGGCCGCGACGCCGTGGTCGCCTATCTGCGAGACCATTACGGCGCGCAGCGGATGGTTCTCGCGGCAGCCGGAAATATCGAGCACGAGCAGCTTGTCGAGCGCGCCGACAAGCTGCTGTCGGATTTTCCGGCCGAGCGCCCGGTCAGCACAGAGCCGGCGCGCTATGCCGGGGGCGACCGGCGCGAGGACCGCGATCTCGAGCAGCTGCACCTCGTGCTCGGCTTCCCGGGGGTGATGCTCGGCGACGCGGACTATTACGCCGCATCGGTGTTGTCTACCGCGTTCGGCGGCGGCATGTCGTCCCGGCTGTTTCAGGAAATTCGCGAGAAGCGGGGGCTGGTCTACGCGATCCACTCCTTTGTCCACGGCTATCGCGACGGCGGCTTGTTTGGGATCTACGCCGGGACCGGCGAAGATGAAGCGGCCGAGCTCGTGCCCGCGCTGTGCGAAGAGGCGATGAAACTGCAAGACGGGCTGACGGCTATCGAGCTGAGCCGCGCCAAGGCGCAGATGAAGGCGGGGCTGCTGATGTCGCTCGAGAGCACTTCCGCCCGCTGTGAACAGCTGGCCCAGCATCTCTTGATCTATGGCACGCCGTTTGATCCCCCCGAGGTCGTGCGGCGCATCGAGGCGGTCGATGACGCTGCAATTCGGCGGGTCGTGTCGCGATGGTGTTCGGCGCCGCCGACCGTCGCCGCGCTCGGGCCGTTGAGCCGGCTGGAGGAATACGGCAAATTACAGGAGCGCCTCGTCGCTTAGCAGGCACCGAGAATAGATGGCGCCGCAACGGAAAACCTTTCCGCGACTGTTTCTGTCTCGCGCCGATCCGTATCGGCTGACCGGCGATCGCGTCTTTCTACGCCCGCCGGAACGCGGCGATTACGAGGCGTGGGCGAGCCTGCGCGCGGGCTCCCGAGACTTTCTTTCCCCGTGGGAGCCGAGTTGGCCGCCCGATGCGCTAAGCCGAGCGAATTTTCGGGCGCGAGTGGCGCGTTATGCCGAAGATTGGCGCACTGACCAGGCGTATAATTTTTTCATCTTCGCTCATGACGAGACCCTGATCGGCGGCATAGGCCTGTCGAATATTCGGCGCGGCGTTTCGGAAACGGCGAGCCTGGGCTACTGGGTGGGCGAGCCCTTTGCACGGCAGCGCTACATGACATCGGCGCTGCCGCTCGTCGTCGACTTTGCTTTCGAGCGCCTCGGGCTGCATCGTCTCGAGGCTGCCTGTCTCCCGAGCAACGCCCCCAGCCGCTCACTGCTCGCCAGGGTCGGGTTCCAGCAGGAAGGCTACGCCCGCGAATATCTCTGCATTGCCGGCAAATGGCAGGACCATCTGTTGTTTGCGATCCTGCGCGGCGATCGCGCCGCATCCGCAAACTAAAGCCGGAGAACTAAAGCCGCATCCGCCCGGTCATCAGGCGTGCCCCGCCTCGCTTGACAGCATCGTCAGATCGATACCGAGCTTGGCGAGCGCCCGCTGCCATTTTTGGTCGTGGTTGGGATCGAAAATGATCGCGTCGTCGGCCGGGACCGAAAGCCAGCCATTGGCCTGGATCTCGGCATCGAGCTGACCCGGGGCCCATCCGGCATAGCCGAGGGCGAACAGGCTCCGGCGCGGACCCCGCCCCTGGCCGATCGCGCGCAGCACGTCGAGAGTGGCGGTGAGCGCAATATTGTCGTTGACGACCAGGGTCGCGTCCTCGTTGTAGTCGGTGGTGTGCAGGACAAAGCCGCGGCCCGCCTCTACCGGACCGCCGTAATGCACCGGCCGCGAACCGGAGGCGCCGCTTGGCGAAATGTCGAGCTGGGCGAACAGCTCGCCCATCGTCAGCGACCCGAGCGGCTTGTTGATGACGAGGCCCATTGCTCCAGCCTCGCCGCTGTGCGCGCAGATGTAGACGACCGACCGCGCGAAGCGCTCGTCCAGCATCTGCGGCATCGCCAATAAAAGCTGGCCCGTCAGTGACATTGCCCTGCCTCGCTACGCAAGCGGCCGCCGATCACTCGCTTTGCTCTTCGGTAGCTATACATCTTTAGAGGTCCTTTTGTTGCCGGTTCGCGTTCAAAAACCCGGCCCGGGCGCACGGCCAGTGTAGTTTGCCCAGCCAGGCTTCATGTGTTATCGCTCCGCCCCCCGAACACCACCCGAGGGATTCTCCAATGACCATCCAGGTTGGCGACAAGATACCATCGGCGACGCTCAAACAGATGACCCCGGAGGGGCCGAAGGACATCGCTACGGACGAACTCTTCCGCGGCAAGAAGGTTGCCCTCTTCGCCGTGCCCGGAGCGTTCACCCCGGCCTGCTCGCAGCGCCACCTGCCCGGTTACGTCGACAAGGCGGCCGACATCAGAGCCAAGGGCGTCGACGAAATCGTCTGCGTTGCGGTCAACGATGTCTTTGTCATGACGGCATGGGGCAAGGAGCAGAGGGCCGAGGGCAAGGTGCGGATGCTGGCGGACGGCAGCGGCGACTTCGTTCGCGCGCTCGGGCTCGAGCTCGACCTCTCGAAGATGGGTCTCGGCACCCGCTCGAAACGGTATTCGATGCTGGTGGACAACGGCGTGGTCAAGTCGCTGAATGTCGAGCAGCAGCCGGGCCAGGTCGAAGGCTCCGGCGCCGACGCCATGCTGCGAGCCCTTTAGGACCGGCTCGGCGGCCCTCTACCCGCGGGCCGGCGCGGACCGCTGCTTTCCCCAGCTCTCTTCGGCGATGCGGGCCCGCGCGATGGCGTCGGCCCGCTCGTTTTCGGGGTGGCCGGCATGGCCGCGCACCCATTCCCAAGTGACGACGTGCCGCGCCGCCGCGGCATCGAGCCGCTGCCAAAGATCGACATTTTTGACCGGCTGCTTGTCGGCCGTCCGCCAGTCCCGCCGCTTCCAGCCGTGTATCCATTTCGTGATGCCGTCGCGCAGATATTGACTGTCGCTGTAGAGCCGGACGCGGCACGGCCGTTTCAGCGCTTCGAGCCCGGCAATCGCCGCCATCATCTCCATACGGTTGTTGGTCGCCTGCGGGTCATAGCCGCTCAATTCCTTTTCGATCTCGCGATACCGCAATATCGCCGCCCAGCCGCCCGGGCCGGGGTTGCCGCGGCAGGCCCCGTCGGTGAAGATCTCGACATCGGCCAGCTCAGGCATCCAGCCCATAGCCCGCGATATCGGTGATCCCTCTGTGAAAGCGCAGCTTGCGCAGATATTCGATGGGATCCTTGGGCCGGACCAGCGCCCCCGCCGGCTGGTTCAGCCAATCGAACAGACGGGTCAACAAAAAGCGCAGCGCGCTGCCGCGCGCGAGCAGAGGAAGGGCGGCAAGTTCGACCGATGAGAGCGGTCGCGAACGCCGATAACCTTCGAGCAGCAGCCGCGCTTTCGTCACATTGAGACTGCCGTCGGCTTCGAAGCACCAGGCGTTGAGGCAGATCGCCAGATCATAGGCGAGAAAGTCGGTACAGGCGAAATAGAAGTCAATCAGCCCGGAAACCTCGCGCTGGCGGAAGAAGACATTGTCCGGAAAAAGGTCGGCGTGAATCACACCGGTCGGCAAGTCGTGCGGCCATTCCGTCTCGACCAGCGCAAGCTCGGTCTCCAGCTCGCCGGCGAGCCTGGGCTGCACTTCGGCCGCACGGGAGCGGCAGGCTTCGTATAAGCGCCGCCACCCGGCGACCGAGAGATCGTTCGCCCGGGTCATTGCGAACGAGGCGCCGGCGAGATGCAGCCCGCCGAGCGCGGCGCCGACCGCCGCGCAATGGAAGGGCTGGATACGGCGCGGCCACATTCCGGCAAGGAACGTCACCAATGCCGCCGGGCGGCCGCACAGCTCGCGCAGGGCTATGCCGTCCCGAGCCTTTGACCGGGGTCGGGCAGGCGACGCCCTGCGCTGCGAGATGCTCCATCAAAGCGATGAAAAACGGCAGATCCTCAGCCGCCACCCGCTTTTCGTAGAGCGTCAGGATGAAATTGCCGCGCTCGGTGGTGACGAGGAAGTTCGAGTTCTCGACACCCTCGGCGATGCCCTTGCACGACAGCACCTCGCCGACGTCGTAAAGCGCGATAAAGGCTCTCAGCTCGTCATCGGCAACATCGGTATAAACGGCCATCGGTTTTTTGCCGCGTCATTCATCTTAGCCGGCACCTGTAGTCGGGGCCCGGCCGGCTTGTCTGCTCGGCGCGGCTCGCATACAGTCCGGGCAGCGGCCAACCGCGGCCGAGCGCTATCACACTAGCAAGGGCAGAGGCAGGGGAGAAGGTATGGACGGTCCAATACCCGCGCAAAAAGAGCCCTACGGCGTCAATGTCGAGGCCGGGCAACGGTACTTCTGGTGTGCGTGCGGGCGCAGCGCCTCGCAGCCCTTCTGCGATGGCTCGCACAAGGGTACCGGGTTGACCCCGGTGCCGTTTACCGCCGAGGCCACCGAGGAGGTTTGGCTCTGCGGGTGCAAGGCGACCGGCGGCAAGCCGTTCTGCGACGGTACGCACAACACCCTGTGAACCGCCTTGCGGACTGCCCAGGGGGCAGCGCTCCTCGGCATTCTCGCGCTGTCGGGTTGTGGTTGTTCTCGTCATCCGCGTCGAAGCAGGCCGAGGCTTGTCCGAGCGCGGTCGTGTTGCGGCCGCTCTCCAACACCGCCGTCTTCGGATCGGCCCCGGAGCATCGCCCCGACAATGTCGCATTTTACGGGCTCCTCAGCGAGGCCGACCTCAAATGCGAGTACGGCGGCGGCAACCTGAAGATCGCACTCGATGCGGTAATCGTCGGCGAACGCGGTCCGGCAGCGAAGGGAGACGTCGCTGGACCTCCCATATTTCGTCGCCGTCACGGGACCCGATCAATCGATCATCAGCAAGCGGCCATTCGCGGTTCGCATCGTTTTCGAGGGCAACCAGAAACGCGCCGGCGTCACCGACCATATCGAGGAAACGATCCCGCTCGACGGCCGCAAAGGCTCCGACCTCAATGTCCTGCTCGGCTTTCAGCAAAGCCCCGAGGTCGTCGACTTCTACAAACACTTCCGCGGCCGCTGATCACAAGAAGACCCTCACTCGGTGCGACGGGTCTCCCCGAGACACGCCTGCTGGACTCGGTTAGGACTTGCAACCAACAATAGTGTTTCGCTATCTCACGCACTGTTTTCCGCGGCGGGGGACCATGAACCATTTCGACTTCACCGGCTGCCGCGTTGTGGTGGTCGGGGACGTGATGCTCGACAAATATCTGTCGGGCTCGGTTGAGCGATTGTCTCCGGAAGCGCCGGTGCCGGTGCTCCTGCGGGAAACGGAGCGAGCTGTTTTGGGTGGGGCGGCCAACGTCTGCGCCAACCTTGCCGCGCTCGGGGCCGAGGTCATCGTGATCGGAGTTATCGGCCGAGACGAGGCTGGATCGGTGCTGGTCGACCTGCTCAGGGCCTATCCGAAGCTGAACACGGAACACCTGGTCACCGACATCAACCGCCCGACGACCTGCAAGATACGGGTCATGAGCGGCGGCCACCAGATGGTTCGGATCGACGCGGAATCCAAGGCAGATATTGCCGCGGATGTCGAAGAGGCCATCGCCTCGGCTGTCAAGGACCGCCTGCATTGGGCAGACGTCGTGGTTCTTTCCGACTACGCCAAGGGCCTGTGCAATGACCGCGTCATTCGCACGGTCATCGATACGGCGGCGAAGGCCGGCAAGGCCTCGATCATCGACCCGAAGCGCCGCGATTTCTCGATCTATCGTGACGCAACGCTGATCAAGCCGAACAGGCGCGAATTGACCGATGCGACGCACCTGCCATGCGAGACCGATCAGCAGGCTGAAACGGCCGCGCTCGCGGCGATCGCCGAAACAAACTCGGCCATCCTGCTTACGCGCTCAGAGCACGGGATGTCTTACTTTGAACGCAACAAGAAGCCGCTGCACTTGAAGACGGCTGCACAAGACGTGTTCGATGTATCGGGTGCCGGCGACACGGTGCTGGCCCTAGCCGCGCTCGGCACGGAGGGGAAGCTGCCGGTGGGTGAACTGATGCGCTTCGCGAATGCCGCTGCCGAAATTGTCGTCAGTAAGATCGGCACGGCCGTCGTTTCCGCGAGGGAACTCGACGAGGCTCTCGAGACGGAATCGCACCAATCTGACCCAAACAAGGGTGCTATTCTGGGCCTGGATGAAGCGGTGCGGCGGCGGGAGGAATGGCGCAAGCGCGGGCTCAAGGTCGGGTTTACCAACGGATGCTATGATTTGCTGCATCCAGGACACGTGTCTTGCTGAAGAGCGCGGCCGCGGAATGCGACAGGCTCATCGTGGCGATCAACAGTGATGCTTCGGTCAGGCGTCTCAAGGGACCGACCCGTCCGGTGCAGGACGAAGGCTCGAGGGCCCATGTTCTGGGCGCGCTCAGTGCCGTCGATCTGGTCCTGGTTTTCGATGAAGATACCCCGGCCGAGACGATTGCCGCGCTCAAGCCTGACCTGCTCGTCAAGGGGGCTGATTATACGATGGAGCAGGTCGTCGGCGCTGAGACCGTTCGCGCCTCGGGCGGCCGCGTTCTACTGCTGCCGCTCATGAGAGGTCAGTCCACCACATCACTGATCCGCCGTGCAGCTGACCTCGAAGAGAGCCGGCATGCCAAGCGACGTTCCAGGCGGCAGATGGTTAATGCCCGAGATTTGCCCTCGACGTGAGGAGTTCGGATACGAAATGCGCGAGGTTACCGCCACCAAACAGATGGCCCGAAATCCCCGCCGCCGTAGCGGCAGCGCAATCCGATTCCTTGTCTCCGATGAGGAAACTCGCGGCGCGATCGACTGGCCAGCATTGGAGAAGATCCAGTATCATCCCGGGAGCGGGCTTCCGCCAGTCGCTGACGCCGGCGGTATTCTGCTACCGCTGCTTGGGGGTGAAAAGGACAATAGCGGATGTCGTCGAAATGCGCTCCGACTTCTGCCAGCTCGATCGCCAGCTGCGCATGAAGCGACAAGAGATCGCCTTCCGTGTATAGGCCTTTGGCGATACCCGACTGATTAGTGACGACAAAGACAAAGAAACCCGCGTCGTTCAGCAACTTGATCGCCGTCTTTGGCGCCCTCGACCCAGCGGAAGCGGCTGCGGGAGCCGACATATCCGTCATCGTGATTGAGCACGCCGTCACGATCCAGGAATGCGGCGGGCCGCCGCATCCTTTGTTCTCTCGCCGAAGCCCCTTGTCAATCACCGGTCCGGTGGCGCGGGGGAACAGCCGCTCCTCGACGAGCGCGCAGATGATATGACCGGCCGTGATATGGATCTGTTGGATGAGTGGCGTGGAATCCGACGGGGCATGCAGGCACAAATCGCAGAGCGCGGCCATTTCTCCGCCGGTTCTTCCGGTAAACCCTACCACCGTGAGGCGTTTCTCGCGGGCCGCGCCGATCGCCCGCAAGATGTTCGGCGAACGGCCGGAGGTCGAGATCGCGATCAGAACGTCGCCGGGACAGCCGAGACCGAGGACTTGCCGTTCGAAGACCCGGTCGTAGCCATAATCGTTGCCGATTGCGGTCAGCACCGAGCTGTCGGTCGTCAATGCGATGGCCGCGCAAGGCGCACGATCATAATAGAGCCGCGACAGCATCTCGCCGGCCAGGTGCTGCGCGTCGCCCGCGCTGCCGCCGTTGCCCGCCAGAAGAAGCTTGCCGCCGTTGCGCAACGCGCTCGCGGTAACTTCGGCGATGTCCCGAATCGCGTCGGTAAAGGCAGTATCTTCGATCGCCGCCTGAACGGCATCGCGAGATTGGACTAGGTAATCGATGATTGGATTCACTGATGCACCCGGCATTTGTCATACAATGCTGTAAGCAGTCCCCTGGTTAGGCAGTCTCTGTCAAGTGATCGTCCAGGGATATCCAGTCGCACTCGGAAGCCTCGAGCTAATGCGCTTCCCGCGCGGCCGACACCCATCAGCGTAGTCAGGCGCTGCGGCTCCTCGAGCAACTCGCGGCTCGCGCCGGCGAAAACGATCAGCCCGCGATCGAGAACGATCGTCTCGGGGGCGAGTTCGAGCGCGAGGCGCGCATGCTGCTCGACGAGCAGCATGGCGAGCTCGTCCTCGCGCTTCAGCCGGTCGAGCCCGGCCAGCAAGGCATCGACGATGACCGGGGCCAAGCCTTCGAGCGGCTCGTCCATCAGCAGCAATGTCGGGTTGCCCATCAAGGCGCGGCCGATCGCGAGCATCTGCTGCTCGCCGCCCGAGAGCTGATTGCCGTGATTGCGGCGGCGCTCGGCGAGCGAGGGGAAAAAGTCGTAGACCTTGCCGAGCGACCATTGCCCCGGCTGCTCCGCGACCGTCAGAATTCTCCTCGACCGTCAGCGAGGGGAAGATTTCGCGCTCCTGCGGCACAAAGCCGATGCCGAGCCGGGCGCGCCGATAAGGCGCCAGCCCCGAGATGTCCCGGCCGGCGAAGCGTATCTTGCCGCCGTGCAGCCGGGTATGGCCCATGACCGTGGCGAGCAACGTCGTCTTGCCGACGCCGTTGCGACCCAGGACCGCCAGCGTCCGACCCATCGGCAAATCGAGCGAGATGCCTTCGAGCACCACGGTCTCGCCATAGCCCGCGGAGACGCCGTCGAGCACGAGGCCGTTCATGTCGGCACTCGTTCCCCGAGATAGACCCGCGGACCTCCGGATCTGCGGCGATCGCCGCCGGCGGCCCCTCGACCAGAATGGTGCCCTGGACCAAGACGGTGATCCGCCGCGCCAGCCGAAAGACCAGATCCATATCGTGCTCGATGATCAGCAACGCGATGTCGGACGGCAGGCGCTCGATGACCTCGATGATCGTGCCGCTTTCGCCCGACGGCACCCCGGCCGCCGGCTCGTCGAGCAGCAAGACTTTGGGCGACAAGGCCAGCGAGACGGCAATCTCGATCAGCCTCTGGCGGCCGTAGGCGAGCATGTTTACCGGGCGCAATGCGTCATCTTCGAGCCCCAGCTGTTCGAGCAGGGCATGGGCTTCCTCGATCGCCCCGCGATGATGGCCGGCCGGCCGAAACAGGCCGCCGCCGATCCCGTGCCGCTCGCAGACCGCAAGGGTCACGTTTTCGAGAACGCTCAAGCGGCGGAACAGCGCGGTGATTTGAAATGTCCGGGCGAGACCGCGTTTGACCCGCACGGCTTGCGGCAAGTCAGTGACATCGGCGCCGTCGAGATGGATTTGCCCGGCGCTCGGCTGCAATGCTCCCGTCACCAGCTCGACAAAGGTCGTTTTACCGGCTCCGTTCGGCCCGATCAGGGCGTGCCGCGCGCCGCGGTCCAGACGAAAATCGATGGCGTTAGCCACAGTCAGCGCACCGAAGCTCTTGTGCAATCCGCGGGTCTCGAGCGCCGGCCTGTTCATCGGCGGAACCGGTCGAAGAACCCGAGCACGCCGCCGCGAGCAAAGACGACGACAAGAACCATCAAGAGCCCGATCCAGAAATACCAGTAGACCGGGTCGATCTCGGAGAAGCGGTTCTGTGCGATCATGTAAAGCGGCACGCCGATGAACGCGCCATAAAGCCGCCCGACCCCACCGATGATCAGCATGATCAGAACTGTTCCGGAGCGTTCGAGAGACAGAAAGCTGAGGCTGACGAATTGCGTCGTCTGCGCGATCAGGGCGCCGGAGACGCCGGCCAGCGCCGCCGATATCGTGTAGATGACGAGGCGCCGGCGCGCGACCGGGGCGCCGATCGCGTGCATGCGCCGGACATTATCGCGGATGCCGGTCAGTGAGCGCCCGAACGGCGAATGAACGATCTGCCGCGCCAACAACCAACACAGGAAGAGCACGGCCAGGCAATAGGCATAACTGGTGCGGCCAAATAGATCGAAGCGAAACCAGCCGAAGATCGGCCAGACCTCCATGCCCTGCAGCCCGTCGTCACCGCCGGTAATGAACGAGGCTTTGTTGGCCGCTTCGGCCACCAGCGTCGCCACGACCAAGGTCTGCATCAGCAAGGCTAGTCCCGTCGTGCGCAGCACGACCAGGCCGGACAAAAAACCCAAGAGAGCCGCCGCGACCGCGCCGGCAAGAAGGCCGGTGATCGGCTCGCCCCAACCATGCGCAGCGAGGATTCCGGCGGTGTACGCGCCGGTTCCGAAAAACGCGGCGTGCCCCAGGGTCACGATGCCGGCATAGCCCAGCACCAGATCAGCCGACAGCGCGAAGAGGATTGTCGCCAGGATCTGCGCGCCCAATGCCAGATAGTCGGGAAAGACGAGATATGACGCGACCGCCGCCAGCCACGGCAGTGCTTCGAGCGGGTGGTATCGGTGTCTGCGGGCAAACGCGTCGACTGCGCGGCTCGGGGTCATGCGCGGCCGAACAGTCCGCGCGGCCGCCACAGCAGAATTGCCATCGTCAGCGTGTAAATGAAAAATGCGCCGAATTCCGGCAGCAGGTATTTGAAACCGCTGTCGGCGATGCCGAGCAGCAATGCTGCGACAAACGGCCCGCGAATGCTGCCGAGCCCGCCGACCGCCACGACAATCAGGAAATAGGCGAGGTTCTGCAACGCGTAGCTCGGATTGATGGCCAACAGATCGGCGCCGAGCCCGCCGCCCAAACCGGCGAGCCCGCTGCCCAAGGCAAAGGTCGTCATGAACAGGCGCGAGGTGTCGATGCCGACCGATTGCGCCATTCGCAGATTGTCGACCGAGGCGCGCACCCGCGCGCCAAAGCGGGTCCGCTCGATCCCCAGCCACAGCGCCGTCACCAAAGCTGCGCCGCAGAGGATCAGAAAGCTGCGGTAGGCGGGGAAACTGCGAACACCGAGATCGATTGCGCCGGTAAGCCATGGGGGCGGCTGCAATGGTTGTTGCAGCGGGCCCCAGACATAGGTGGCGCCCGCCACCGACATGAAGACGAGACCCATTGTCAGCAGCACCTGGTCCAGCTCCTCGCCGCCATAGAGACGGCGGTAGAGCAGGCGCTCGATCGGAATGCTCGCCAGCGAGACCGCCACCGCCGCGCCGAGCAGAGCCGGCACAAACGGCACGCCCCAGCGGCTCATCAGGCTCGTCAGCACATACCCCCCGGCCATCGCGAAGACGCCATGCGCCAGGTTGACAAAGCCCATCAGCCCCATCGTCACCGACAGCCCGACCGAGATCAGGTAAAGCACCATCGCAAAAGCGAGGCCGTGAAACCCGATGCTGACGGCGGCTGACAAAGTGTCGCCCATGTTGGAAGGCGTAGGGTAGAGGCCTATCGGGCCAACTACATCCGTCACCCCCGCGCAAGCGGGGGTCCAGGGGATCTAGTTCCGCAGCGGCGGCCCTGGGTTCCTGCTTTCGCGGGAATGACGACTTGTGACAAACAATTGACTAACTTCATAACTATTTTTACTTCAGCGGGTTCAGCTCCTTCCACGGATCCTTGACCATCGGGATCGTTGCGATCTCGACATTGACAAGCCTGTCACCCTGCTTCTCGACGCGCCGGATGTAGACGTTCTGGACGATGTCGCGCGTCTCCGGATCGATCATGATCGGGCCGCGCGGGCTGTCCGGATCTTTCCAGTGAGACAGGAACGCCATTGCCTGGTCGGCAGTGAAACTGCCCTTGGTCGCCTTGACCAGGCCGTAGATCGCCGCCATGCCGTCCCAGGCATCGACCGAGAAAAAGTCGGGAATGGATTTGTCGCCGTATTCGCGTTTCCACGCCGCGAGGAAAGCCTCGTTGGCCGGCCGTTTCGCATCGGCCGAATAGGTGCCAGAAGTAATCAGCCCCAGAGGCGTGTCGCCCATCCGCGGCAGTTCCTCGTCCGGCAGGAGGTCCTGCGGCGCAACGACGTTGATCCCGGCTTCGCGTAAGCCGAGGTCCTGCATCGCCTTCATCATCCCGGTGGCCTGCGTGCCGGCGGGCACGAAGATGAAGACGACGTCGGGCTTGGCGTCCTTGATGCGCTGCACGAACGGCGCGAAATCGGGATTGGTTGGCGGGAACCGCACCGCGCCGATGATCTTGCCGCCCGCATCCGTGAAGGCCTTGGTGAAAGCAGCCTCGGAATCATGGCCGGGGATGAAGTCGCTTACTGCGGTATAGCCCGTCTTCCACCCTTGCTCGGCCGCCCATTTGCCGATCGGATAAGCTTGCTGCCAGAGCGTGAAGGAGATCCGCACGACATAGGGCGAAATCCGCGGGATCGTGACGCCGGCCGAGGCGATGTCGAGCAGCAGCGGCACCTTCGCCTCGGCGGTCATCGGCGCCACTGCCGTGGCAACTGGCGACAGGACGATGCCGGTCAGCAGCTGCACGCGGTCGCGCGTGATCAATTCCTGCGCCAGCCGCTTGCCGACCTCCGGATTGGAAGTGTCGTCGCGGCGCAACAGCTCGATCTTGACGCCCGGCGGTAAATCCTTTTCGTGCTCCTTGACGTAGAGATCGAACCCCTTCTGGCCCTGGTCGGCGGGTTGTGCGACAAAGCCGGTGTAGCTGTTGATCAGCCCGACCTTGACGGTCTGGGCCGCGAGGGACACCGGCAAGCTTGCGCCGGCAGCTGCCAGCAGGACAGCCAATTTTCGAAACACTCGCGCCTCCCTTTTGATCGCGTGCCGACCTTATCACGCCCTATGTCCGGCATAGGGCAATACTTCGCGCTAATAACCTCAATTCAGCCCCCACCGCAGCGCCAGGACGAGCGCGTATATGACTGCCAGCGAAAAGATTCCGATCGCGCTCCATCTCGCCCACTTCGCCCAGGGATATCGGCTGCGCGCCAGCGGCAACACTCCCGCACTGACGAAAAGTAGGATGGTCAAGTACAAAAGAACCTGGAGTAGGCGATCGCCGGACACGGCACCGTTTCCACCCCAACCCGTCCGAACGCAGCCGCTTACTCTGTTACTCCAATCTCCAGGAGTAGCCGACGGTCGGCGTCCGTTTCCCGGAAGTTACCCCAAATATAGGACCCGTATATGGCAAGGCCGCCGCCGGCTCGTTCACCGGCTTATTCTGTTCTTGTGCAATAGGCTCTTCGCCGACAATTTTCTTAGTGATGTCCGGAACAGAATTCAAATCGATATTCTGCCCATTATTAGCGCATGGATATAAGTTTTTCGGACCACAGGAGCCGGCATCGGCCGTCGCGGCAGCCGTGACGGCCGTGATTATCAGAACGAGGGTGGTCGCTGTCCAAGCGCTCATCTGAGCCTCCCCAGCGTGGACGACTTACCCGGAATTAAGTCTTGCCTATCACGGGACGCGTGTCCATACCAAAGCGCCCCTACCCTGCCACGCCACTCCGTCGCGAGGATCTGACGATGCCGTTCGTTCGTGCCGTCGCGTCTCTGATGCTTCCTGTTGCGCTTGCGGCCGCGCCGGCGGCCGGCCAGGAGGTCATGACCGAAAAGGCTCTGTCGCTCGACCTGGCGCATGCGATCGCCCAAGGGGCTTTGGAGAAATGCCGGGCCGACGGCTATCACGTCAGCGTGACCGTGCTCGATCGCGACGGCCTCGTCAAAGCATCGTTCCGCGATGACGGCGCGGGCCCGCACACGATCGTCACCAGCCGCCGCAAGGCGTTTACCTCGGTCACCTTCAGGCAGCCTTCCGCCGACTGGGCCAAACGCGTTCTGACCGACCCCGCGGTCGCCGGCCTCAAGGATACCGAAGGCACCATCGCTCTCGGCGGCGGGGTGCCGATCAAGGCTGGGAACGAAGTCATCGGCGCAATCGGAGTCAGCGGCGCCCCCGGCGGCGAGAAGGACGAGGCCTGCGCCAATGCCGGCATCCAAAAGCTCGCCGACAAGCTGAAACCCAGTGGCTGAAATAGGTTTGCCGCACCATGGAGCGCATCGACCTTCGTTCCGACACCGTGACCCTCCCATCGCCCGGCATGCGCCAGGCGATGGCTGCGGCGCCGGTCGGCGACGACCAATACGGTGAGGACCCCTCGGTCAATCGGCTGCAGGAGCGGATGGCCGAATTGCTCGGCAAGGAGGCGGCGCTCTTCGTGCCGAGCGGCACGATGGCGAACCAGATCGGCCTCAAGATATTGACGCGGCCGGGCGACGAGGTCATCGTCGGCGACGAAGCGCACATTGTCTGGCATGAATCCGGGGCCGCCGCGGCAAATTCCGGCGTGCAATTCACCGTCGTGGGTACGGGAGGGCTCTTCACCGCCGGCGATCTGCGGGCCGCATACAAGCCGCCGGGCCACATCGTCTTTCCGCCGACAAGTCTGGTGGCGATCGAGAATACCCACAATCGCGGCGGCGGCGTCGTATTCCCGCAGGCCGAGGCCGTCGCGATCTGCGAGGCGGCGCGCGAGTTGGGGCTTGCTAGCTATCTCGACGGCGCCCGGCTGTTCAATGTTACGGCGGCAACCGGGCTGCACCTAAGCGAACTCGCCGCGCCCTTCGATGTCGCCTCTGTCGCGCTCTCGAAGGGGCTCGGCTGTCCGGTCGGCAGCCTGATCGCTGGCCGCCGTGACGACATCACCCGCGCGAAACGGGCGCGTCGCATGTTCGGCGGCGCGATGCGGCAATCCGGCATTCTCGCCGCCGCTGGTCTCTATGCGCTCGACCACAATTTACTCCGGCTGCCCGAAGATCACGTCAATGCGGTGTTTTTGGCCATGCGGCTCGCGGGAGTACGCGGGGTCCGACTCGACCTCGCAACCGTGCAAACCAACATCGTCATCTTTCGCATGGAGGAAAATGCGCCGGATGCGGCGACGGTTGTCGCCCGTGCGCAGGCAGAGGGTGTGTTGGTTTCGGCATTCGGCCCGCGTATTCTGCGCGCTGTCACCCATCTCGACGTTAACTCTGACCAGTGCCGGCGCGCTGCCGAGGTGCTCGCCGAGGTCATCGAGGGTCGGTGAGCTCACCGCGGCGTTTGCGCAACAAGATCTTCTGTTCCCCCGTCAGCACGAGCTCGCCCTTTTGGTTGTGCACTGTGGCGGCGAGGGTGACGACGCCGGTCGAACGCTGCGCGGTCAGAGCAGAAATCTCGAGCATCGGGTAGAGGGTATCTCCGGGATAGACCGGCCTCAGAAATTTCGACGATTGCTCGGTGAAGGCGACTAGTGCGTCGCCGATCGCCAGCGCAAAATTGCTGGCCCCCGCTGCGGTGAAACACAGGATCTGGAAGCCGTGCGCCAGCAACCCCGGGTGACCACGCTCGCGGCAATATTCTGCATCGTAATGGATCGGGTGGTTATCGCCCGAGAGGGTTTGGAAGGCGGCGAAATGCGCCTCGGTCATCGTCCGGCTCGGGATGTAGAAGCGCTCACCGATAGCCAGATCCTCGAAGTAGCGGCGCTCGGGAAAGCGATGCCGCCGCGGATCGAAATTTTCGCTCATTGCGCCTCGGTCATGACGCCTTTGGGATGAACAGTATGTTCTCGGAGGAAAGTCTGGCGATCGCCGCTGCGTCGAAGCCGATTTCGGCGAGGATCGCGGCGCCGTGCTCGCCGATGCGCGGCGCGGGCGACATCGCGGCATCGATTGGCGGCGGGATGCCCGGCGTTCGTGGGGTCGGAAAATTCCCGACACCCGGTTGCTCGACCCGAACCGCGCCCCCGGTGGCGACGACATGGGGATCGGCGAGCCAGTCGTCGAAGCCATTGACCCGGTCGGCCAGGATGTCGGCCGCACGCAGCCGTGCGAGCCAGGTTTCGGTCGTCTCGCCTGCGATGACCCGGCCGAGGATGTCGATGAGAACCGAGGCATGCGCGGCCCGTGCGGCAAAATCGGCAAAGCGCGGGTCTTCGGCCAGATCCGGCCGTCCGAGCGCTCCCACCAGCCGCCCGTATTGCTCCTCGCGCACCAGCGCCACCATGATCCAGCCGTCGCGGGTCCGGTAGGCGCCGGTCGGCACATTCAGCTGCCGCGGGGACCCGCCTTCCAGAGCGTGCTCGGCGAGCTTGTGACCCAGCATCGCCGCGGCGCATTGCGCGAGGCTTACCTCGATCAGCCGGCCCTCGCCGCGGCGCTCGCGCGTGTAGAGCGCGACGCCTAGAGCTTGCGCCGCGTAGAGGCCGGTGATCGTGTCGATGATGATCGCCCCGACCCGGTGCGGCATCCCGTCATTGCCGAGGTTGACCGACATCAGTCCGGAGAACGCCTGCGCCACCGAGTTGGTGCAGGGCAGGGCGGCATAGGGGCCTTCCTGGCCAAAGCCGCTGACCGAGACGTAAAGAAGCCGCGCGTTGCGCGCGCGCAATTCCTCATATCCGAGCCCGAGCCGGGCTGCGACACCGGGGCGGAAACCCTCGATGACGATATCGGCGCGAGCCGCGAGAGAGGCCGCGATCTCGCGCGCCGCCGGGGCCTTCAGGTCGAGCGCCAGGCTGCGCTTGCCGCGGTTGTAATGGGCCGACATCGCAGTGTGATCGCCATATTGCGTCCCGAGCCCGCGCGACCAGTCGCCGGCAAGCGGCTCGAGTTTGACGACCTCGGCGCCGTGCATCGCCAGCAGCATCGCGCAATAGGGCGCGGCTACACCCTGACCCAGATCCAGCACTCGCAGACCCGCATAGGCGCCTTCTGCTTCCATTTCCAACCTCGCTTCGCGCTCGCCGAGCGCTCCTGTAGTATCATGCCCGATGAAACATGCTGGCGCAGCCGCGCTCGAGACTCTGAGCGATTTGCTGGAGGGCCTGAGGACCCGGACCGCTCTCGCCGAGCGGCGTCCGGGGATATTCTATCTCGGCGGCAAGGCTTTTCTGCATTTCCATGAGGACCCCGCCGGCCTATTCGCCGATCTGCGGCTCGGCAGCGACTGGCAGCGCTTCCCGGTGAACAGCCCCGACCAACGAGCCGAGCTTCTCGCCGTCATCGACCGGACCCAATTCCGCGGATCATTCCCTTGTTCCGATCGGTCTTCGAAATGTTCTAAGATGGCGCGATAGGTTTCGTTTTGGGAGATGGTCATGCCTGCGATCAAAGCCTTCGACCTCGCTTATGGGCGGCTGCGCTCGCCCGATCTCGACAAACAAGAGGAGTTCCTGACCGATTTCGGCATGGTCCGCGCCGACCGGACGAGAAACGCTCTCTACATGCGCGGCACCGATGCTCCACATCACGTCCATGTCACCGAACTGGGTGAGCCGCGCTATGTCGGGATTGCCGTCCATGTTGCGAACATGGACGACCTCGAGAAGATCTCTCGAGTTGAGGGCGCTTCGCCGATCGAGAACATCGACGAGCCCGGCGGCGGCAAACGGGTACGCCTGACCGACCCCGACGGCTATCAGGTCGAGGTCGTCTACGGCATGGAAATGCTGGATCCGATCCCGGTCAAGCGTCCGGCGGTCAATTCCGGCGACAACAAATACCGCCGCAAGGGCGAGTTGTTCCGGGTCGAGCGCGGCCCCTCGCACATCAAGCGGTTCGGCCACTTCGTCATAATGTCGAAGAATTTCGACAAGACGCTCGGCTGGTATCGCGAGATGCTCGGCTTCCGCTGTTCCGACGAGTTCTATGCCGGGGAGAAGACCAATATCGTCGGCTCGTTCAATCGGCTCGACCGTGGCGAGGATTATGTCGACCACCACGCATTCTTCTGCATCCGCGGCGACAAGAGCGGGCTCAACCACCTGTCCTACGAGGCCGCCGACATCGACGATGTGATGGTCGGGAACGAGCATCTGCAGAAAAAGGGCTATCAGCACATGTGGGGCATCGGCCGCCACCTGATCGGCAGCCAGCTGTTCGATTACTGGGCCGATCCGTGGGGCCGCGTGCACGAGCACTGGGCCGACACAGACGTGCTCAACGCCCACACCCCGCCCAACCTGTTGGAGCGCGGCGAAGGCACCGGCGGACCCTGGGGCCAGCCGATCCCGCAGATCTTCATGGGCCACGCCTCGCCCTGAGCCGCGCAGACGGCCCCGACCCCAGCCCTCTCCCCGGTCACGGCAGGGCTGTAGGGGTAAGTCGGGGGTGAACCTATTCGTCGCAATCGCATGCCCCGCAATACGGGGTTTCCGTCTACTCTGGTTTTGCAAAGACCCAGAAAGAGGGCGGGGCATGCACTTCACGCCCAGCAATTTTTGTAAGCTGCTTGAACCGCGATCAGCGGCATCAGTTTGCGCCGCTCGTGGCGCGTCACGGCGGCGGTGCCTGTGTCAAATCGTTTCCGAGCGCGATGACGCGCCACGACAACGGAAAAGGTCAGACGCGGTTTAGCCGCCCTAATAGCTCGCTGGTATCAATCACGCCACCCCAATAATCGACGATCGCAGCCTCGTTCAGCTTGATCCAGTCCGATACCGCACGCTGATCCGCGGCCGATAGATAGCCAGAGATCAAACCGGGGTTCGGCCGAACCCCGAACACCGCGGTGTGCGATGGATCAATTCGATCGCCATGCTGCAATGCCACCTTAACTCGAACATCGTGCCGCGCATTACCGCGCTCGCTAACCCATACCACCATCGGCAAGCCGGTCGTTTTGGGGCGCAAATTCGCCATTAGGAAGAAGTCGGTATCAAGATCGTCCATTGGCATCGTGACCCGCCGCGCGAAACGCGCCCACACACTAGCACAGCTACTTATTACCGCAAACCCAACACCCTACTCGGAGCCTGGTTCCGGCGCGAAAGTGACCCGTTTACCATCATGACCGTCCTTACACTCGTCCAGCCTTTCAGTTACAATTCAAACTGGGACCCTACCCTGAACTGACACCATGTGCTGGCGCACTCCAACACCATGTGCTGGCGCACTCCAAACGTCAGCTGAGTTTCAGCTATGCTTGAGTTTCCCCGGACATCATCCGGTCACGGGGAGAGGGTGGCGAGCGCAGCGAGGCGGGTGAGGGTCTTGCCGCGATCACCCGTAAATGACCATTTCTCCTTGCACACTGCAGCTTGTCGAAGCGACGCAAGTCATGCGGCGAGGCCGGCATCGCGGGCAGCGGAGGAAGAGAGTGGTTCCAACTATCGAGCGAGATTTGCTGCTGATTCGCAGCAGGTGCAGCAAACGGCGATTTGCTGATACAATTTGTGATTGGGGGTCCCCGCGGTACTCCGGCGGGACGGATCGCAGGGATTTTACTGGACAGCCGAGGATCGCGGCGCGTTTTAATGAACGCACTGGTGCAGGAGCAAAGACCATGACTTTCGCTACGACCGCTTCCGGCGCCGGCCGATCGCCATTGCGGCACCTGCCGCTTTTGGCGGCGGCGCTCGCCGCGGTCGCAGTGGTGCTGCTCGCGCTCGGTCCGATCGGCTGGCGCGCCGGATGGTGGCATTTTCGTTTCGCGTTCCAGACGTTGATGCCCTGGGCAGCCTATTGCGGGATCGCGGCCTTGGTCGTCTCGGCGCTGGCTTTGCTCCTCGGCCGCTCGCGGATCGAGTGGCGCGGGGTCGCTGTCGCGGTCGTGGCGTTTGCCGCAGGTCTCCTGATCGCCTACGTCCCGTGGCATTACGACCGAATGCGGCAGACCGTGCCGCCGATCCACGACATCACGACCGATCCCGACAATCCTCCCACCTTTGCCGGCATCGTGGCGGCGCGAACCGCCGAAGGCGGAAACCCGGCCACGTATGAAGGCGCTAAAATTGCCGAGCAGCAGCGGCAAGCTTATCCGGACATCGCACCTCTGAACCTGGCGCTACCCCGGGACGCCGCGTTCAATCGCGCGCTCGACGCGGCGCAACGGATGGGATGGACGATCGTCGCCGCCGACGATACGGCGGGCCGCATCGAGGCGAGCGATAGGAGCCGCTGGTTCGGCTTCACCGACGACATCGTCGTCCGCATCACCCCAGAAGGCTCGGGCAGCCGCGTCGATGTCCGCTCCTCATCCCGTCTCGGGCGCAGCGATTTCGGGGTCAACGCCGCGCGCATCCGCGCCTATCTCGCGGCGTTGCGCGAGTTTGCCGAAAAACAGGGATAATGGTCGATGCTTGGAGCCGTCGGTTGATGTCGAGCACTCGCCCGCTCTCCGGCATTAGCGTCATCGAAATCGGCCACAGCGTGGCGGCGCCTTATGCCGGGATGATCCTCGGCGAGCTCGGCGCCGAGGTGATCAAGGTCGAGAACCCGAAGGGGGGCGACGCCTGCCGCGGCTGGGGGCCGCCCTTCACCGACGGGACGGCGACCGCATTCCACGCCTTCAACCGCGCCAAGCGCGGCATCACGATCGATCTCGCCGATCCGGCCCAGGTCGAAAAGCTGCACCGGCTGATCCGCGAGCGCGCCGACGTGCTCATCCACAACCTCAAATACGGCACGCTCGACCGGTATGGCCTCTCCGCTCCCGCGCTGACCGCCGAGAAGCCAAGCCTCGTCTACTGCAATATCGGAGCCTTCGGGTCGATCGGGCCGCTGCGCGACCGGCCGGGCTACGACCCGATGATGCAGGCCTATGGCGGGCTGATGAGCCTGTTGGGCGAAGACGGCAGGCCGCCGGTCCGCGTCACCGTCTCGATCATCGACATCGCGACTGCGATGTGGGCGGTGATCGGCATCCTCGCCGCGCTGCAGGAACGTGGACGCACCGGGCGCGGCGGGGTCGTCGACACTTCGCTGTACGAAACGACGCTCGCCTGGATGACGTTGCCGATTTCGGCCTACCTCGCCGATGGCGAGATCCCGCAGCGGCACGGCTCCGGTGTCGGACCGATCGTCCCGTATCAGGCCTTTGCCGCTGCCGACGGGCACATCATGGTCGCGGCGGGGAACGACAATCTGTTTCGCCGATTGTGCGACACGATCGGGCCGCCCTTGCCTTGCCGAAGATCCGCGCTTCCGCACCAACGGCGACCGGGTCGTCAACCGCGCCGCGCTGGTCCCGATCCTCTCCGACCTGTTCGCGACCCAACCGATCGCGGTATGGGCGGCGCGGCTCGACGCGGCGGGAATCCCGAACGGGCCGATCCAGACCGTGGACCAGGTCGTAGCCGACGCGCAGACCGCAGCGCTCGGCATCATTCAGCAATCGGGAGCGATTTCGCTCGTCGGACTCCCGCTGTCGTTCGATGGTGCTCGCCCGCCATTGGCCAAGCTGGCGCCGCGGCTCGGAGAGGACAACCCCGGGATCGTCGATCCGGCCGCATGACGGCTCGCCGTCGCGGCATCGTCGCCGCCTCGCTCGGATTGGCGCTCGCCGCCTGCGCGCAGCCCCCGCCGTCGGAGGCTCCCGCCTCAGCCGAGCGCCGCGGCCGTCGCCACGGCGCGCGAAGATCCCCCATCGCGGTTCGTCGGCCTGATCGGCACCAGAGCGCAGCACGCGCCACCGTTTCTCGGTGTGCCCGAGACGAATTTTTATTGTCTGCGCAGCTTCCTCGACCGGCAAACCGGCGAAACCCGCCACCAGCTTTATGTGTCGGACAGTTATTCGGGCCCCGAGCGGCACTGGGAGGCTGCGCGCGACGGCGGCGGACGCACCCTGCGCGTTCTCGAGATCACCCGACACCAGATCACCTGCGATGGCGGCTGCGCCTATACGGAGGAATTCGCCGCCGACATTCCGGAAAGTGAGCTGCGCGCGAATCCTCACGGTCTCGAGGTTATTTTCAGTGCGCAATCGGGCATGGAAAAGACGATCACCATTAGCGGCGGCCAGATCACCGCACAGCTCGCCGCGGTGGACGCCGTGCACAACGCGGCACTACCGACCGCCGCGCCGCCGTCTCCCCCTCACCAATAAGTGCCGTAGCTGGCCCAGCTCTGGCCGAGCGGGATAGTCTTGCACCCGTCGACGCCCTGCGCGGAAGGAATGCCGGGTCCGACGCAGGGATCGTGCTGCGGAATAACGGCCGAGGCGAGATGCGGATGCGTGTCGGCGCGTGGGCACGCCACCGCACTGACCCCGGCGAGCAGCACCAGGAAGAGCAGAAGCAGCGCCCAAGCCGCGGCCACCACTCGCCAGCCTCCGATTTGCCGGTCGTCGCTGTCGCCCGCGCCTTCGCGTTCAATGGCATCGATCATGATCTGCCTCTCGATGTTGCACCGCACCATATCTAGGTAGGCGGCCTCTCCCGTGCAGACCCCTGCGACCATATCGGCCATGCCATCACATTGTGGTGATCGACCTTGCTGCGGATCGCGGCATATATTCGGGCTGCGACACCAGAGGAGGCCGAGGCATGAAATTCGGGCTTTTCGGCGGGGCGCGCGCCCGCGGCGGCCCGGCGGGCGACAGCTCCGCCTATCACGACTTCATCAACTATGTCGTCGAAGCCGAGAAGCTCGGTTTTTCGAGCGTCTTTCTGGTCGAGCATCATTTCACCGGCTTTGGCCAGATCTCGGCGTCGATGAGCCTGCTGGCTTATCTGGCCGCGCGGACCGAGCGCATTCGGCTCGGCACCGCGGTCGTCGTGCTCCCCTGGCACAACCCGATCCTCGTCGCCGAGCAGGCGGCAACCCTCGATTTGCTGTCGAACGGCCGTCTCGATTTCGGGGTCGGCAAGGGCTATCGGACTTACGAATTCTCCGGCTTCTGCATCCCGCCCGAGGAGGCGACCGAGCGGTTCGACGAGGCGATGGACGTGATCCGCAAGGCGTGGACGAGCCAGGGCCGGTTCTCGCATCATGGCAAGCGCTGGCATTTCGACAACGTCGTCGTCGAGCCGTACCCGATCCAGCAGCCGCATCCCCCCTTCTGGCTCGGCGCCGGCAGCGCCGAGTCGATCCGCCGCGCGGCGCGCGAGGGCTACAATCTCCTGCTGGACCAGATCGCCCCGACCGATCTGATCATCGAGCGCGTCGCCACCTTCCGCAACGAATGCGAGCGTGTCGGGCGGCGTTACGATCCGATGATGGTGGGGGTGACCCGCGGACTGCAGATCGTCCACAATGAAGAGGAGCGCAAACGGGCGATCATCACTCGCCGACAGGTGCTGAAGAACATCGGCGACCTCGCCCGCGGCCCCGGCGCCGAGCGGTATGCGCACATCAAGGACGACGAGGATTCGTTCGTGCTCGACGATGCGCCGCTGCTCGGCACGCCTGAGGAGATCATCGCGCAGTTGAAGCGGCTCGAAGCCGGCGGCGTCGAGAATGTGCTGTTCGCCGCCCCCGGCGCCTCGGTCGCCGGGTTGCGCACTTTCGCCGAGGAAATCATGCCCGCCTTCGACCGGGAGCCGATGGCCCTCGCGCAAGTCTAGCCCTCCTCGTGGCATGTGAAGGAGTTGAGATCCCGCGAGAAGATCGACCAACTTACTCGCTGTCCCGGCGAAGGCCGGGACCCATTTATCCGCCGCCCCGGACATTTTCGGAAGTTGCCTCGACTCGGCAATATGGTGGGACCGTGCGACGGCAACATAGACCCCGGCTTTCCGAGGCTGTCAGGAAATCGAAGATTGCCTGCATCAACGTGTGTGCGTCCTTCGAGACGGCCGCGCCGCGGGCCTCCTCAGGATGAGGAATTTTCTCAACGCCATCAAAGGATTACCTCATGCTGAGGAGCGCCAAAAGGGCGCGTCTCGAAGCACGCACTGCCTCGTCTCAGCTCTTCTTTCGCTCTGCAAATCAATTTTCCTGGCGCTTTCCTTTGCCTCATTCGAAGCCCATCGTCACGCCGCTAATCAAATTCTTATCGTAGAGCGAGCCGACATCGATGCGCTGGTCACTCGGCGCCGTCTCGAGCGCCCCAACAAGCTTCGCGAATTCGCGTTCCGCTTCCCGGCACATTTCTTCGGCGGCTTCGAGCTTGACCGAAACGAACCGCAATGGATCGCCGGGACGGCACCTTCCTAGCTTCGGCAAGTCGGCGGAAATCACGGTGGCAATTTTCGGGTAGCCGCCGGTCGTCTGGTGATCGGCGAGAAGGACGATCGGCTGCCCCGAGCCGGGAACCTGGATCGCGCCGGTGGCGATCGCGTCTGAGACGATGTCCCAGCCGCGCCGATGCCGCAGCAGCGGGCCATCCAGGCGCATACCCATGCGGTCGGTGTCTTTCGACACCCGGAACTCGGCGTCGAGCAAGGTCGCGAACGCCTCTTTTCTAAAATATTTTTGCTGCGGCCCGAGAACGATGCGGATTGGCTGGTCCGACGATCCAGAAGGCAGGGCGGGCGCCTGCAGCTCGTTCCGCTCGGAGGCGCACCCAATCGTCAACGGTATGACATCGTCGCGTTGCAGGGCGCGTCCGTTCAGCCCCCCGAGTGCCGCCCGCACATAGGTCGAAGCACTGCCGAGGACGCGCGGCACGGCGATCCCGCCCTCGACGGCCAGATAACAACACGCGGATTGTCGGCCGAGCGTGATTTGCACGACGTCGCCCCGGCGCAGCATGACGCTTTGACCTGCGGCGACCACTCTCGGACCTTCATTGCCAATGCGCAGACTGGCACCGGCCCCGGCGAGCGCGAGCCGCGCGGAATTGGCGGCAATCTCGAGGGTCGGCCCGCTTACCAGGATTTCGAGTGCCGCCATCCCCTGCGGATTGCCGACCAGCGCATTGGCGAGGCGCAAAGCAAAACCGTCGAGCGCGCCCGAGACCGGCACCCCGATATTCTGGTAACCGATCCTTCCGAGGTCCTGCACGGTCGTGTGAAGACCGGGAGACAATATCCTGAGACCGGGTGTCATAGGACGAGCGGCGCGCACTCGACCGAATAGCTGCGGCTCTCGACCGCCCGGCGGATCGATGCGAAAGCGGCCGCATTGATCGGCTGGAAACTAACGGCGTCGCCGGGCGCGAAAAGCGCAGGCTCAGAGCGCTCGGGGTCGAACATCCGGATCGGGGTCGCGCCGATCAGATGCCATCCGCCCGGGCTCTCGTAGGGGTAGATCGCGGTGAGCGAAGTGGCGATCGAGATCGAGCCGGCCGGCACGCGTAGACGCGGGTCCGCGCGCCGCGGCAATGCCAGCTGCGGCGGCAGATCGCCCATATAGGGAAAGCCCGGCAGGAAGCCGAGCATGTAGACATGGAACCGGGTGCCGCTGTGCAACGCGACCACGTCGTTCGGTGTCAGCCCGGTCAGGCGCGCCACTTCCGCCAGATCGGGGGCGAATTCGCCTTCATAGCAGACCGGCACGTGCCACAGTCTTCGCGCCGGCGCGCGGGTTGTCCCCGAGGTCGAGCAGAGGCCCGATCGCGCGCTGCAGCTCGCCCCGGCTCGTCAGCAAAGGATCGTAGTAGACCGCCAACGAGCGGAAGGTCGGGACCGTCTCGACGACCCCGGCCGGCGGGTTCGACCGGATGATCGCATCCAGGCGGAGCACACGCTCGCTCAGCCTGCGGTCGACGCGGTCGCCGAACTCGACGACGAGGGCACGGTCGCCGGCCGACAGGAAACGCACTTTCACCAATTTCCCTGGTAAACTTGCAGCAAGAGCGGCGGTGGCCGATCAAAGCGAGGAGGCGATATGGCCAAAGAAATCAATCTCAACGCCGATATGGGCGAGGGTTTTGGCGCGTACGACATCGGCGACGATGCCGGGTTGCTCAAGATCATTCGGTCGGCGAGTATCGCCTGCGGGTTCCACGCCGGCGATCCGGTGACGATGCAGCGGCTGGTCACTGAGGCAACAGCCCAGGGGGTCAGCATCGGCGCGCATCCGGGGTTCAACGACCTTTGGGGTTTCGGTCGGCGGCGCATCGACATGAACCCTCGCGAGCTCGAATACATGATCGCCTACCAGATCGGCGCGCTGCAGGCGATGGCCTGCTATGCCGGCGCTAAGGTCACTCATTTGAAGCCGCACGGCGCGCTGAACAATATGGCCGCCGAGGACATTGAGCTGGCGCTGGCGATCGGGCGGGCGATCAAGACGGTGGACCGCGACATCATCTACGTCGCGCTCGCCGGCTCGGCGATGGAGAAGGCGGGGCGAGAGCTGGGGCTGCCGGTGGCGCGCGAAGGCTTTTGCGACCGCCTCTATGACGATGACGGCAACCTGACCTCGCGCAAGATACCGGGCGCGGTCCTCCACGACCCCGAATTGGTCAAGGAGCGCGTCGTCAACATGGTGCTGAACGAGGAGATCGTCTCGCGCAACGGCAAGCCGCTGAAGGTGCGGCTCGACACGTTATGCGTGCACGGCGACGAGCCGAGCGGCGTCATCGTCGCGCGCGCCGCGCGGCAAGGTCTCGAGGCCGCAGGCGTGCGGGTCGTGCCCTTACCCGAGATGACCCTCGGGTGAAACCCTAACGCTTGGAACGGCTGTCGAGAATGGTTGGCAGGGTCACCGGGCGAAACCCCCAAACATCGACCCCGACATCGAACTGTCGCGGCTGCGGCTTCAACCTTCCATGGCTATGGCCGTGCAGGTTGATCCAGCCCTTGTCCATGCCTCGCCATGACCGAAACGGGTAATGGCACAGCACCGCTGAGACGCCGTCCACCGTGATCTCGGCGTAAGGCTGCACGCTTTCCCAGCCGTCGAGCTCCGTCGTCCCCGGCGGATCGTTGTTGCCGGTCAAGAGGTGCTTGTGGCCGTGCAGCCGGGCGAGAATTTCCGCGACCACCGCCGGCCTCTGGCGGATGGCGAAATCGCCGAGATGCCAAACCACATCGTCCGGTCCGACCGTCTCGTTCCAGCGTTCGACCATCCCCTCGTTCATTGCAGCGACCGAGGAAAACGGCCGCCGGTAGAGCCCCAGGGCGCCGCCATGACCGAAATGCGTGTCGCTGATGAAGAACGTAGTCATTCACCGGCGCAAAGAGGCGGGGTTATAGCGGCGCCCATACGGCAACAATGCTTTTGCCGAATTTATGGCCGGTGACATTGTCCAGTACGCGGGAAACAGGTACGAGAACCTTGTCCCAAAAGGCGATCTGCCGGGGTGAGGGCATCCGCGCGGCGAGCATGAAACGGTTGGCGAGCGATGCGAAAAACCCAACGGAATCGAGCATAAAACAGGTTCGCAGCCGGCAGCGGGGCGGAGTAACCGCCGTTAGGCTCACAGCATTGTAGCGGCGATGATGCCCGATCGCGGCGTCGAACTCACTAAACAGAAATTGGTGCGCCGGTGCCAGTACGACAAGATTTCCGTCGGGCGCGAGACGACTGGCGGCATAGTTGAGTTCCGCAGCATCGTCTGCGATGTGCTCGAGCACGTCGATGTAGAAGACGGTATTGAACCGCGACGTTTCATCGATACTCTCGATCGTGCCGACGAGCACTCGGCAGCTCTCCGGTAATTCGCCGAGTGTAATCCGTTCGGCGATACGCCGTGCCAGGTCGGGATCAGGCTCGACGCTCGTCCATTGACGGACGGCGGGAGTATGTAAAAAGGGTATGTTGCTGCCGATGCCTGCCCCGATCTCGAGGACCCGCGCCCCGATGAATGGAGCCAACACGCTCGAAAAGTAAGCCTTCCAATTCGTCGCAGCCGCGAACAGCTCCAGCTCCGAGCCGATATAGGAACGGGTCATTGTGCTGGCTGGACAAGATTAGCCGCTATTTCTTCCAGCCGGATCCGGGTCCGCTGCCGTCGCACGACGTCCTGCCGCACGATTTCGCGCCGCACAATATAGGGCGCGCAATCGATAATCGGAATGATCGGCCGGTTGCTCCGGCCGGCGAGCATCGTCAGACTTGCCGCGGTTATTATCACCACTGTCTGCAACAATATAATCAATAGATTTCCGACCGCTGTCGTCGCCCAGCCGGGGATTGCGAGATCGGTTGCAAAGCGGGTGATCGTTACTGCGGCGATACCGGCAATCGAGACTGACGCGACGAAGGCGGCGACGAGCAGCGCGCGGACAAAGATCACGTCGCTGTGGACAGACATGACACTGAGGCCATGCACGACAAGCGACACGAGATTCATCGTCGATCGTCCAGTGTAGCGGGCGCCGCGCACGGTCGGAACCGTCGTGTAAGGGAGGCGCGAACGCAAAATGCAAGCCGCCAGGTTGTTCCAAAGCTCCGGCATGTGCACCAGCCGCTGGACCGCGGACATGGGGATGAGCGAATAGTTTCCGAAGCTGATGGCCTGCCCGCTCAGCAGATGAAATACCAGCTTGTAGAGGCAGTACCAAAACCTGAACGCAGGCGATTCGGAGCGCTTGGCGCGATGAGCAAGCACGACATGGCCGGGATGCCTCTGGCTGGCCGCCAGTAGCGCGGCGATATCGAGGGGTCGATCTTCCCCATCGCTATCCATTACCAGCACCGCATCAAAGTGGGCACGATCGGCGATGGCACACAACCCGACGGCAATCGCGCGCTGGTGGCCGAGGTTGAGAGCGAGGTGGAGTATCTCGATAGCAGCGACGCATGAATCCGGTGGCAGCACGATGCTCTTTGCATCCAATGATTCTATCGAGCCGTCGTCGGCGCCGTAAACGTGGAATATCAGGTCGGTACCGGTGTACCGGCTGGATATTTCCGTGACCAGCGCCGAGAAGCATGCCCAGTCGTCGAGCACCGGGGTCACCACTGCAATATGTCTGCTCATCGCGGTGCCGCAGGGAAGATGTTTAAGATGAAAGGCGCTTCCAGGACAGGATAGATCAAATACTTCCGAGTTTTTAAGAAGGGCGTAGTACCCCAACACGCAGAACTAAATAGCAAAACGTGGATAAATGAGCAATAGGATTTGGAGCATCACGCGACCGCGGATGTGCTAGACTTGCTGGCGGATGGCGCGCCACACGCGCTCGGGCGTGACCGGCATCTCCAGATGCGTGACGCCGAGATCGGCCAACGCGTCGACGATGGCATTGACGATGACGCCGAGCGCCGGGGTAATGCCGCCTTCGCCGCCGCCGCGAAACCCTAACGGGTGGGTCGTGGACGGGACTTCGCTGATCGCCGTCGCAAAGAACGGCAGATCGGCGGCTCGCGGCATCGCATAATCCATGAACGACCCCGAGAGGAGCTGGCCGCTCTCGGCATCGTAGACGCATTGCTCGAACAACGCCTGGCCGGCGCCTTGCGCGATCCCGCCATGCGTCTGGCCGTGCAGGATCAGCGGGTTGACGGCGCGGCCGACGTCGTCGACGGCGGTGTAGCGGACGATCTCGACGGCGCCGGTCTCGGGGTCGATCTCGACTTCGCAGACGTGAAACCCGTGCGGAAAGGAGGCGACCTGGCTCGTGACCTCGCCGATGCCGGCCAGCGGACCGCGGAGTTCCTCGGGCAGGCTCGAGTCATCCCGCGCCGCCGCCGCGACAGCGAACAGGTCGAGCGAGCGGTCGGTACCGGCGACGGTGAAATGCCCGTTGGCGAACTCGATGTCGGCCTCGGCCGCCTCGAGCCGGATGCGATGCGATGCGCCGGCCCTTCTCGATGATTTCGCCCGCGGCTTGGTGCGCGGTTATGCTGGCGAGCCGCAGCGAGCGTCCGGAATGCGAGCCGGCGCCGATCGCCACGCGGTCGGTGTCGCCGGTGACGAGCCGCACGCAATCGGGCCGCACCCCGAGCCATTCGCCGAGCAGCTGCGCAAAGCTCGTCTCGTGGCCCTGGCCGCTCGACAAGGTGCCGATGACCATCTCGACAATGCCTTCCGGGCGCACCGTAACCTCGGCGCGTTCCTGCGGCGCGCCGCTCTGCGACTCGACATAGGCGCCGAGCCCGATGCCGCGCCGCCGGCCGCGCGCCTCGGCCTCGGCGCGGCGCGCCGCGAACCCGTCCCAATCGGCCAGCACCAATGCCCGGTCCAGCACCGCATGGTACTCGCCGCTGTCATAGGTCATGCCGAACGGGTTGGCATAGGGCAGCGAGGCGGCCGGGATCAGGTTCTTGCGGCGCAACGCGACGCGGTCGAAGCCATTCGCGCGGGCCGCGCGATCGATCAGCCGCTCGATGACGAACATGACCTCGGGCCGCCCGGCGCTGCGGTAAGGGCTGGTCGGCGGCGTGTTGCTCAGCACGGCCCGCGCCTGCACCCGCGCCGCCGGGATCCGGTAGAGGCTCGACATCAGCTCGGTGCCCTTGGTCAATGGCACGAAGGAAGCGGCGATAAGCGCCGAGATTGCTGAGGTTCGCGGCCCGCAATGCAAGGAAGTTGCCCTCCGCATCGAGGGCGAGCTCGGCCTCGACCCTGAGATCGCGGGCCTGGTGGTCGCTGAGAAACGCCTCCTGGCGCTCGCCGGTCCATTTGACCGGCCGGCCGAGCCGGCGCGCCGCCCAGGCGACGAGCGCGAATTCCGGGTAGGAGGAGTTCCGCGTGCCGAAATTGCCGCCGACATCGCGGGCGATGACCCGCACCTTGTCCTTCGGCAGGCCGAGCATCGCCGCCACATCCTGCCGCGGCCGCCCGATGCTGCCGCCTCCGGCGTAGAGCGTGATCCGGCCGCTCGCCGGATCGAACTCGGCGAGCGCGGCGCGCGGCTCCATCGGCACGCCGGTGACGCGCTGCACCCAGGTCGAGAGCCGGGCGATATGGGCGGCCGCCGCGAAAGCTCTTTCGGTCGCCTCATGGTCGCCGACACCGGCATCGAGCACGAGGTTTGGTCCGCTCTCGTCGAGCAATGACGGGGCATCCTCGAAGGCCGCTGCCGCCGAACTCGTTACAGCGGCGAGCGGCACGTAAACGACGCGCACGGCCTCGGCCGCGTCCTTTGCCGCAGCGAGGGTCTCGGCCACGACGAAGGCCACGGCCTCGCCGACAAATCGCGTCCGTTCTATCGCCAGCGGGTATTGGCGGCTGGCCGAGGCCGGCACGCGATCGAGGTTTTCGAGACGAATGTCGGGCGGGTGGCGAGCCGCCGGCGAATAGGTCATCGGGCCGAGCCCGTCCGCGACATAGCCGGCGCCCGTCAGAACGGCGAGCACGCCCGGCATCGCCCGGGCGTGTTCAGTTTCGATCGCGGTTATCCGCGCATGCGCATGAGGCGATCGCACCACCACTGCGTAGACTTGGCCCGCGAGGTTGAAATCATCGCTGTAGCATCCCCGGCCGGTCAGCAGACGCGCGTCTTCGAGGCGCCGCAGCGGCTCGCCGATACTGGCTTGGGATGGATGCGGAGGAGGCGAAGAGGCACCGGTCATGTCGTCGGGATTGTCCCATCATCCGCGCTTGACAGCGAGCGGAAAGGCCTTATGTGAATGTGACATACATTAACATAACGGTGCTGCCATGCATGCGTTCGCAGCGCAACTGGACGATTTCGGCAAGCCGGCCTGGATCGCGCTGACGGTTGTCAGCTTCATCCTGTTCTGGCCGCTGGGGCTTTTGGTTCTCGGGTTCTTGCTAGGGAGTGGGCGGATGGCATGCTGGACACACGGCGGCACGGACCGTTGGCAGCGTCGGATGGACAGAATGCAACGCCGCATGCAGCGGATGCAATCGGCCGCGGAGCGATGGGGCTGCGGCAGCTATCGGACCTCGAGCGGAAACTACGCGTTTGACGAGTACCGCGCCGAAACGTTGCGCCGTCTCGAAGAAGAGCAGCGCGAATTCATCGCGTTCCTCGAACGCCTGCGTCACGCCAAGGATAAGGCGGAATTCGACCAGTTCATGGCCGAGCACCGCCGTCCCTCCAACGGCCCGCAACCGCAAACCGTCTGATAACTGACCCTCACCCACCAAGCCCGGAGCCTGTCCTCGGGCCGCGCTCTGCGCGGACCCGTGGGGGCTTGGTCCCCCCTTCCCGCAATGCGGGAGAGGAGCCTTCAGCTGCACGCGTCGTAGCCCTCTCCCGCACCGCGGGAGAGGGTGCCGAGCGCAGCGAGCTAGGCGGGTGAGGGTACGGCCGTCCTCTAGACGACGCCGCGATCGCACAGCTCGGCGATCGCTTTCGCATCATAGCCGAGTTCGCGCAGCACGGCGTCGGTGTGCTCGCCCTGATCGGGAGTTGGGCGCAGCTCGTCGGGCTGCGGGTAGCCGCTCATATGGATCGGCTGGCCGACCACCTTTTGCGGGCCGAGCTTCGGGTGATTGACCGGCTTGGCGATCCCGAGATGCCGGACCTGCGGGTCGGCGAAAGTCTGGTCGATCGAATTGATCGGACCGCACGGCACGCCGGCCTTGTTGAGCCGCTCGACCCAATAAGCGTTCGGGTGCTGCCGAATGATCTCGGCGAGATGCGCATTGAGCGCCGGACGGTTTCTCGCGCGCGCGACGACCGTCGCGAAATCCGGGATTATCGGCAAGGTCGTTCGTCCCCGCCACCTCGCAAAAGCGCCGCCACAGATTGTCGCCCGACGCGGCGATGTTGATGTAGCCGTCGGCGGTCTGGAACATGCCGGTGCCGGGCGAGGTCGGGTGGAAATTGCCTTCCTGTCCCGCGACCTCGCCCTTCATCAAGTACCGCGCCGCCTGGAAGTCGAGCATGAAGATCTGCGCCTCGAGAAGCGAGGTGTGGACCCATTGGCCTTCGCCGGTGCGCTCGCGGTTGAGCAGAGCGAGCACGATACCGTAGGCGAGCAGCAGGCCCGCGGAGGTGTCGTTGATCGCGATGCCGACCCGCACCGGGCCTTGACCTGGATGGCCGGTGATCGACATGAGGCCTCCCATTCCCTGCGCGATCTGGTCGACGCCGGCCCGGCCGGCATAGGGGCCGTCCTGGCCAAAGCCGGAGATGCTGCCGTAGACGATGCGCGGGTTGATCCTGCGCACCGCTTCGTAATCGATGCCGAGCCGGTGCTTCACGTCGGATTTGTAGTTCTCGACGATGACGTCGGCGCGCTCGGCGAGCTTCATAAAGATCGCGTGGCCCTCGTCGCTTTTGAGGTTCAGGGTCATAGCCCGCTTGTTGCGGTGCAGGTTCTGAAAGTCGGGACCGTCGCGGCGGCTGCCGGTCGCGTCGACCAGCTCGCCGGAGGGCTCGATCTTGATCACCTGCGCGCCCCAGTCGGCGAGCTGGCGCACCGCCGTCGGCCCGGCGCGATGCGCGGTCAGGTCGATGACCAGGAAGTCGTTGAGCGGCAGTGGGGTCATTGGATTTTCTCCAGAGAGAGCAGGGTGAATCACACGGCGGGACGAGCGAATTTCGCCGGTGATTTTGCGCCGCAAGATTGGCGACGACAACCGAAATGGCCGTTCCGATATTCTGTGGCAGAACAGCAGCGGCGATGTCCCTGTCAGAGATGAACGGCGCCAACGGTGATCGGCGCCGCCACTCTTGCGAAGCCTGGACCGAGCTGGGATATCTGATGGGTCATGGAGCGCGACAGCAGGCGTATTGCCCGGGAGTGGAACCGGGAGATCGAGGCAGAGATCCGCCGTCTCGCCGCGCGGCAAGACGAGGGATGGGGCCGCGTCGTGGTCTGGACGGTGCTGGAGCTGGTCTGGCTGGTGGCAGTCTTCGCCGTGTTAGGTGTTTTCAGCCGGCTGCACTGAGAATCGAAGCAGCGCGGTACCTCGCCCGTTCTGCCGTCATTCCGCGCGGGCCGCTCTGGTCTCGTTCAGACGGCGGAGCTTTGCCGCGGCGCCGGCGTCCCCTTGCTCTGCCGCTTTCTCGTACCAGGCGTCGGCCAGCGCAACATCTGCGGCCACCCCATGGCCGGCGCTGTACAGATCGCCCAGTTGGAGCTGGGCTTCGACCAAACCCTGTTCGGCCGACAGGCAGCACCAGCGGAACGCTTCTTCGGCATCTTGCGCTGTGCCCTGGCCTTTCAGCAGCATCACGGCGAGATTGTATTGCGCGTAGCGGTCGTCCTGCTCGGCCGAGCGGCGATACCATTTGACCGCCTCGGTGAGGTTGCGGACGACGCCGGTGCCAGTGCAATACATGGCCGCCAGTTGGAATTGCGCGCCGGCATCGCCCTGCTCGGCGGCCTTGCGGAACCACAGCGCCGCTGCGGCCGTGTCGCGAGGGACCCGATGCCCGTTCAGGCAATTCCACGCGAGGAGCCGCTGCGCCTCGAGATTGCCGGCCTCGGCGGCGATGCGGTAGCAGTGCATTGCCGCGCCCTCTTCGGGCGATTCGAGATGACCTTGCTCATAGAGGTGACCGAGCTGGACGAGGGCAGGGGGGTATCCCGAATCCGCCGCCTGCGCCACCAAGGATGCGGCGGTGGTGAAATTCTGGCCGACGCTTTCCCCACGCGCGTAGAGCATGCCGAGCGCGGTCTGGGCCTCCGGGTCACCGGCCTCGACCGCCCGGCGGAGCCACGCAACCCCGGCTTCCGGATCGCGCGCAACTCCCTCACCGCCGAGGTAAAGATATCCGAGGCGGAGCTGGGCGATCGTCACGTCCTGCTCGGCCGCGCGCCGGTACCACTCGGCTGCCTTTGCCGCGTCGCGCGCGACGCCGGTGCCGTGCAAGAGAAACGCGGCGATATTGACTTGGGCGGCGGCGATGCCCTGCTCGGCGGCCTTTTCAAACCATTTGGCGGCCTCGCCGAGCTCCTGCGGGACGCCGTCGCCGCGCGCGTAGGCCCGCCCGAGGCCAAACTGCGCCTCGGCATTGCCGGTTTCGGCTGCCGCCCGATACCACTTCGCCGCTTCGATCATGTTCGGCAACGCGGCCTCGCCGCTCTCATACAACTGGGCAAGGCGAACCATGGCCGGAACGAGATTTTGCCGCGCGGCCTGGCGCAACAAGGTCTCGGCGGCGTGCTCATTGCGCGGCCGGCCGCCGCCTTCCAGCGTGAGTAGTGCCAGACTGTACTGGCCGCGCGCGTTGCCTTGCTCGGCGGCTTTGCCGAACCATTCCGCCGCTTCGTCCGTGTCGCGATCGACGCCTTGACCGGAAAGGTGCATCAGCCCGAGCGCCGTTTGCGCCGCGGCATTACCTTTCTCTGCCGCCTTCCTGTACCAGCATGGCGGCGGTGGGAAGATCCTCCTCCACCCCGTGACCGTTGGCGTACAGGATGCCGAGGCCGAGCTCGGCAGCGGCGCTGCCCTGAGCGGCGGCGAGCGAGTACCAGTGCCGAGCTTCCCGATAATTGCACGCGCAACCGATGCCCCGCGCGTAAATCAGCCCGGTATTGGCCTGCGCGTCGGCGACGCCTTGCTCGGCCGCCGCCCGGCTCCAGCGCAGCGCCTCGGCCGGGTCCTGCGGGACGTCGAACCCGTTCGGAAAGAGCAGCGTTCGATTGTCGTCGGCGGCCTCGGGATCGTGCTTGAGGGCGGCCCCGTACCATCGCGCAAAGCTCGATGCATGCGCGCGGTAGCCGTCGAGATGCAGCAGGCTGAGCTGATGCTGCGCCGCGGCATGACCCTCTTCCGCCGCCCGCCGGTACCAGCCGGCGGCATCGGCGAGGTTGGCGAGAACCCCATGGCCGCGGGCGTAGAGCAATCCCAGATGATACGACGCGTCGGGGTCTCCCATGGCAGCCGCCGCAGACCATTCCTTGAACGCTGCGGCGTAGTCCTGACGTTCATAGGCGTCGGCGGCGCGCTTGGCGGCGCAATTCGGCTGGCGGCGCAACCCGATCACGGCTCGCGCATTGCCTCGTTGACGCTGCGGATCACGCCCTTCAGCACGTACATGAAGACGGAGCGCGACCCGACACTGATGTCGGCGGTCAGGGTCATCCCCGGCACCAGCCTGAAACTGTCGGGCACCGCGTTCAGCTTGACTTCGGTGAATGCAATGCGCGCCTTGTAATAAGGGTCGACCGCGCTGCCGTTGTCATCCTGCGAAAAGGCGCCCTCGCTGATCCAGCGCACGTAACCCGAGGCGGTGCCGTGCTCGACAAAGCTGAACGGATCGAGCTTCACCGTGGCGCTGTCGCCGGGGCGGACAAACCCGATTTCGCGCGTGGCAATGTGTAGCTCCGCCTCGACCGGGGAATGTAGCGGAGCGAGGGTGATAAGGGGATCGCCCTCTTTCAGAACCGAGCCGACCGACAGTTTTGGCAGCCTCAAGACGACCGCGTCCTCCGGCGCCTCGAGGCGCACCAGATCCTGATGCCTCGACGCTTTGGCCAGTTGCTGTCGAGCGGTGTCCAACGCATTGCGCGCCGTCACCAGCTCCTGGCTGACCTGTCCCGACCATTGCTCGACAAAGGCGTCGCGATTGGCGATTGTGGAGGCGAGCTGGTGCTCGGCTTCAGTAAGGCCGTTGCGGTCGAAATCCTGCGTCCGCAGAATTTCGAGGCGCTGATCTGTCGCAGTCAGCAGGTTGAGGCGGCTGCCGAACTGACTGGCCGCCAGACTGGCCCGCATCCCCTCGATCTCCTGTGAGATCTTGACTCGGCCGTCGTAATGGGCGAGGTCGTCCTCGAGCTTGCGGATCGTCGCCTTGTTTTGCGCGATCTGCTCGTCATAGGCTCGTAATTGCGCCTCGAACTGGCCTTTGCGCTGCAGGTAGTACGCGCGCTGGAGCGCCCCGTAGGCAGCTTCGGGCGTGACTGTCAAAGGCGGGTTGAAATCGCGCCGCGCCAGCTCAGCCTCGGCGCGCGCGATCTGCGCGTCGAGGCTGGCGATCTGCGAAGCCGCGGCGCCGACATCGGCGGCGGCGAATGTCGGATCGAGCGTCGCCAGGAGCTGTCCGCGCTTGACGCGCTCGCCTTCCTGCACGTCGAGGCTCTTGATGATCGAGGGATCGAGCGCCTGCAGAACGATGGACGGCTCAGTCGTGACGATCTGGCCCGCAGACGATGTTACGACCCGGTTGATCTGCATAAAGAAGCTGACCGCGAGCAGAGCGATAAACAGCCCGGCCAGCACATGCAGAGTGACCCGCAGCTGTGCCGGTTCCGGATCCTCGCGGACCTCGCCGACCTCGGACTGAAAGATCCGGATCAGCGCATCGGGCATCGGGTTACGCCGCGGTGCCGGCACGAAGCGGAACAAGCGCATGGGTCGGCCTGGTTTGCAGGTGCTGATTTTGCTGATGCCAGAGCCCGCGATAGATATCGCAGCGCTCGAGCAGCTCGTCGTGCCGTCCGGAATCGTAGACCCGGCCGCGTTCGAGCACCAATACGATGTCGGCTTTCACCAGCACCGAAAGGCGGTGGGAAATGATCACGAGCGTGCGGCCTTTGGCAATCCGCAGCAAATTCGCATTGACGATTGCTTCGCTCTCGGCGTCGAGAGCACTGGTCGCCTCGTCGAGGATCAGGATGCGCGGATCGCCGATCAAAGCACGGGCGATCGCCAGGCGCTGGCGCTGCCCGCCCGAGAAGTTGGCGGAGCCCTCCTGAACGTGGGTCTCGTAGCCGCGAGGCAGGTGTTCGATGAACTCCTCCGCGCCGGCGAGCCGCGCGGCGTAAACAATCTCCTCGAAGCTCGCATCCGGCTTTGACGCAGCGATCGCTTCGCGGATCGTGCCGCTGAACAGAAAATTGTCCTGCAGCACCACCCCGAGGCTGGAGCGCAGATGGTCGACGTCGATTTCCCGTAAGTCATTGCCGTCGATCTTGATCAGTCCCTCGTAATTGCCGTGCAGCATCTGCAATAGCCGGGTTACGGTGGTTTTGCCCGAGCCGCTGCGCCCCATGATGCCGAGAATGGTGCCTTCCGGGGCAGTGAACGAGACGCCGTCGAGCGCCGGCGAGGACGAGCCGCGATAGCTAAATCTCACATTCGCGAACTCGATGCGGCCCTTCAGCGGGGTGCGGATCCCAGCCTTTGACCGGCCCTCCTCGGCCGGTTGGTTGACAAGGTTGGAGACGGCCTTAACCGCAAGCTGCGCCTCGTCATATTGCTGCAGCAAGTGCGACAGTTGGACCAAGGGGGCGGCCACCCGCTGGGTCAGCATCATGAACGCGACCAGAGCGCCGACATAGACCTGATCTTTCGTGGTGATCGCGAGATAAACAGCGAGCGCAAAGGTGCCGTTGACCATCAGCCTTTCGAGCGGCGTCACGACGGTCTGGATGACATTGGCGGTCCGTCCCTCCTCGAGGCGCAGCCGCGCCGCCGTAGCGACGCGGACATCCCACTCGTGCCGCTGGCGCGCATCGAGCGCCAGCGACTTCACCGTCCGGATGCCCTGCAGGTTTTCCACCAGAAACGCATTCTTTAGACCTTCGGCGCGGAAGGCGGCAGCGCCCTTGCGGCGCAGCGCGGGCAACATCCAGATGATCCACAGGCAGATCAGCCCGCAAAACCCCAGCACCGTTCCGGTCAGGATCGCGCTGAAGAAAAACATGATCGGCAGAAATATCAGCAACACGAAGCTGTCGAGCACCGTGCCGAATATCTGTCCCGTCAAGAACCCGCGAATCTTGAACATCTCGTTCATGTCGCGGGTGATCATCCCGGTCGATGACCGCTCGAAAAAATCCAGAGGCAGGTTCAAGCACCTTGTTGAACATGTAGGTGTATAGGTTAGCGTCGATCCGGGCGGTGATGTGAAGGACGAGAAAGCGGCGCAAATACCCGAAGATCGTCTCGAATATGATCAGCACCAGCATCGTGACGCATAAGACGGCGAGCGTGTCGAGGCTTTGGAAATAGACGACCCGGTCGATCAGCAACCGCCAGAACATGATCGGACCGAGCGCCAGAAGGCTGAGCAGGATCGCAGCCACGCCAATGTCCCGGACGAGGCGGCGGTCGCGGAACAGCTGCGCCGCAATCAGGCGCAGCCCGAACGGTTGATCCTCGTCGCTGAGGCGGTAGTCGCGCTTGATGAGGATGACGTCGCCCGACCATGCCAAAGCGAGCCGCTGCGCGTCCAGGTGTCAGGAGCGCATCCTCGCCCGCCAAAGGGTCTTGCACCACGACATGCGGCGGCTGGGCCTTTGCCTCGGCCCGCAGCAGAACCATGGCGCAGCCGTTCTTGAGCAGCAGGACGGCAGGCAATGCCCGCCCCATTTGCATCAGATCATCAAAGTGGAGCCGTGCGGGCACTGCCCTCAGGCCGTTGGCGCGGGTAATCCGGAGCAGCTCTTCCGGCGTCGGGCCGTCTGCTGCGATCCGGTGATCGCGGCGCAGCTGCGCCGGGCCGAGATGGATCCCGCGGTGCCGTGCGACGATTGCCAGAGCGCCGAGCAACGCCGCCCCCGCAGCGGGAGAACTATTGCAGTCGAGCGGCCCGGCTATAGTGGTCATGAGTGCTGCGGTGCTGGTGCCACGATGCTGCGGGGCGGGACTGATGCCGCGTACGGCAATCTCGCCACGTCGGCCGCCAGCAAATAGCCGTGGCGGAACTCGGTCTTGATCAGCTGCTCCGCGTCAATGCCGCCGGCCAAAACCAGTTTTTTGCGAAGCCGATTGACCACGACATCGATGGCACGGTCGCCGACCGAGTGCTCGCGTCCATAAAGCAGTTCGCCGATTTCGCTGCGTGTGCAGAGCGTCCAAGGCCGCGACACGAAATGCGTCAGCAGACGGGCCTCCGAGGTTGTCAGGTCTGTGTTGTTGCCCTCGAGGGCCGTAAGCAGATTGCGGCCCGGAAAAAAGCTCACTCCGGCGAAGCGGAAATTGTCGGGGGCTCTGCTCGACACCGGCCTTTCGCGGCCTCTGACCCGTACAATCCGTTGTATTGTCTGGTTCAACCCGACGATGTCGACCGGTGCGGCAATGCAATCCGCCGCACCGGCAATGCGGTAATCTTCTATTTGTGATTGTTCGGGGCTGCACACCACCAGTATCGGAATATCGGTCCGCCGCCTAACAGTCAGAATCGTATTCGTACCCGCCGCCGGGGCACGGCTGAAATCGAGGACGATCACATCGGGGCTGCTGCGGCTGAGCAGCTCAAAAAAATGCGCTTGGATCGAATCCGACCGATCACGTCCCGGGACCCCGACCTCCGCACTCCCCGGTATTGATAAATCTTCACGTGCGAATAATATAGTGGTAGCTGCGCTCATCCACGGTTGATCCTGATCTTATCCTGCAACCCCTTATAGCAAATAGCCTCGAACCGTAGCAACCAGAAATATTTCGAAATCAGCTTATTTACCGCGAACTCATCAGAGATTTGTTCGAATTTTCATTAAATAGAGCAACAGTTGACTTGGTTATTCCCGACGGGATTAACAAAGACGTCAGGTTTGCGCGTTAATTGGGAGTTGCTCTCATTGAGAGCGACATGCAACGAGATTCCCGCAAATCGAGAAAAATCGTGATCCATTCAATCAAGGCCAACCGCTTCGAGCCGACCGACGCGATGCCGGAGGAGAGGACGCTCGGAAGATCCGATCAGCCTTCCACAATGGCCAATATCGTTGCGCTCGAGCAGGGTCTTTATGCCCTCGAAATCGGCGAGAGCCTCGGCATGCTCGGCCAGGTCTCCTGTCTCCAAGTGCCCGCGGTGCACGTCTCCGCGCTGTGGAGTGAGCGAGAACGCAGTGCCGAGATCATCGACAGTTCCGGGCGCGGCGACAGCTGGCTCGACCGGGAGGGTGGCGCGGTCATCGTCAAGTCGCCGGCGGGTGGCGCACATGTACTCGTCACCGCCTACGGTCTTCCGGCGCAGACCGTCACCGTACCCGAAATCCACGTGCGGCGGCTCGATCGGCCCCGTTCGAATGGCGCGGTGCCCCGATCCCCCGATCCGGCCGGCTACCCGGCCGACGAGCCGGAGGAAATCCGCACCGAGATCGTGCTCCATGTGGAGCGGCTCGGGGACCGGCGCTTTTCAGGGGAAGGCTGGGCGGGCAATCGCGGCAAGAAACTGCGCATTGAAGCCTTCAGCATCCGGCCGGTCGACACATTGCTGGCGCGCGACATCGAATTCAAAGCATTGGGTCCGAAGGGCCGACAGACGCCCTGGGTCACCGATGCCAAGCTCTGCGGCACGCGCGGGCAGGGCCTGCCATTGACCGGGTTCGCAATCCGTCTGACGCCACACGTCGCCGAGCGATTGGATGTCGTCTACCAGGGCGCCTTTTTCGAGAGCGGAGTCGTGGGGCCGCACCGCAATGGCGAACTCTGCATTCCACCGATTGCCGACGACCCACTGGAGGCGATCAATGTGCGCCTGATCCGACGGTCTCGTTCTTGAGACCTGCGGCTGTCCGATCGCCTCAACGCCGCGATACCGTGACAATGCACGACATATGCTCGCCCGATGCGAACGCTGCCCTGTCCAAAATCGTATTGAATGTCGGCTGCGGCTATCCCCTGCGGCAGAAGCTGCACCGCCATTTTCACGGACCCGAATGGCGTGAGATCCGGCTCGACCTCGACCCGGCCGTGCAACCCGACATCGTCTGCTCGATCACCGACATCAGTCCGGTCGCCGCCGGTTCGGTTGACGCCGTTTGGTCCTCGCACAATCTCGAACATCTGCAGCGCTACGAAGTGCCGCAGGCACTGGCGGAGTTCCTCCGAGTCCTGAAACCGCATGGCTTGCTGCTGCTGACATTGCCGGACCTGCAGCAGGTAGCGCGGCTCGTGGTCGACGATCGGCTCGAGGACAGCGCGTATACTTCCCAGAGCGGCCCGATCACGCCGCTCGACATGATCTTCGGACACACTGCTTCGTTGGCGCGCGGCAACCAGTTTATGGCCCACCGCACCGGATTTACCGCACGAAGCTTGCACAAGCTGCTGATCGAAGCAGGGTTTGTCGAGGTCTCCCTGCGCCAAGGAACATCGTTCGATTTGTGGGCGACCGGCTACAAGCCAGGGAGAGGCTGAGCCGATGAAGTTTTTGCTCATCCACCAGAACTTGCCCGGCCAATACGTCCATATCGCGCGTCATCTGGCGCAGAGCGGGCATGAAGTCAGCTTCATCACCCAGCCGCGGGCTGCCCAGATCGCCGGTGTCCGCAAGCTCGAATACCAGCCGGCGGCGCCATCCGGCGATGCACACGCTTATACGCGCGAGTTCGAGAGCGGCGTGGCGAACGGGCTGGCGGTGGCGCGGCTCTGCGAATGGCTCGCCCGCGACGGGTTTGTGCCGGACATCGTGATCGGCCACAACGGGTGGGGAGAAATTCTCTACGTCAAGGATTTATGGCCGCAAACCCCGTTGCTCGGCTATTTCGAATTCTTCTATCGGGCGAGCGGATCGGACGTCGATTTCGACCGTGAATTCCCGCCGGAACCGGACGCGGCGATGCGGCTGCGGACGCGCAATGCGCTGAACCTGCTCGGTCTCGACGCGGTCGATTGGGGCCAGAGCCCAACCGAATGGCAGCGCTCGCAATATCCGAAACGCTACCGGGACCGCATTACGGTCGTGCATGAAGGGGTCGATACGAGCCTGGTGCGGCCCGACCCGACGGCGCGCCTCTGGCTGGGCAGCGGCCGCTGCCTGTCGCGGACGGACGAGATCGTCACCTATAGCGCGCGCGACCTCGAACCCTACCGCGGCTTTCATGTGTTCATGCGTTCTCTGCCAAAGGTGCTCGAAAGGCGGCCGGCGGCGCAGGTGCTGATCGTCGGCAATGACGGCGTCAGCTATGGACGCCAGCCGGAAGGGGCCGCCAGCTGGCGGGTCAAGATGCTCGATGAGCTGAACGGCAGGCTCGACCTGAGGCGCATCCACTTTCTCGGGCACCTGCCATACCAGCAATACCTGACGGTGTTGCAGATCTCGACGGTTCACGTCTATCTGACTTACCCGTTCGTGCTGTCATGGTCGTTATTGGAGGCGATGTCGGCCGGCTGCCTCGTCGTCAGCGCTCGCACGCCGCCGGTCGAGGAGGTGATGCGCGACGGAGAGAACGGGCGGCTGGTCGATTTCTTCGATGTGGAGACACTGGCCGACCGGATTGCGAGTGCACTCGCGACCAATAACGACAGTGCCAGTGATAGAATTCGCACTGCGGCGCGGCAGACTGCGATCGAACGTTACGACGTCCAAACGGTCACGCTGCCGGCCTATCTGGACTTGTTGCGCTCACTGCTGTGAGCGGGCGAGGGCAAGGAGCTCCTCGACGATTATCGGCACCATTGAGGGTGTGCGGTCGAAGCGCTCGGCGTAACCGGGCAGATCTTCACGATCGGGCGGCCGACCGAGGATCTCGTAGTAGAGAAACCCGACGGCCGTCTCGGCGCCAAACCGTGCTGCGAGCCGCATCGCGATCCCGGTGATCCGTGCGATCTCGGCCTGCCGCTGCCGGCGCAATTCGGCGATCAGCTCGAACCCCCGTTCGGCGCTCGGCCGGGGAAAGCCGATAATCTCTCGAGCACTCAAGATCGGTGTGACCCGGCGTTTTCGGCAACCGCGCCGGCTATCGCTTCGTCGATCCGGTGGGCGAAATTGTGCCAAGTGAAACGCAAGGCCTGACGGCGGCTGGCGGCGCGAATGGCCGCGCGTTCGAGGCGCAGCCGCCGCACCGCCGCCAACAGCGTCTGCTCGAAGCTCGGCAGCGAGGTCGGGTCGAAGTAGAAGGCGGCGTCGCCGCCGGCTTCCGGTATCCCGGACGAATAGGAGCAGACGACGGGGCAGCCGAAATACATGGCTTCGACGACCGGGATGCCGAACCCTTCGAAAAACGAGGGATAGATCGCCATTTCTGCATACCGGTAGAGAAAGGCTTTCTGGTACTCGTCGACATAGCCGAGCCATTTGATCGCCCCGCCGCGATAATGCTCATCGAGACCGTATTGCGAAATGCGGTCGTCGAACGCGATCAGCCATCCCGGGCTTCCGATGAAGACCCAGTCGTACTTCGCCAGCAGTTGCGGGATGCGCTGCAGGCCGAGCAGCACCAGATCGATGTTCTTGCGCGGCTCGATCGTTCCCGGGACCACGACATAGGGACGGTGGGTTCGCTGTCCGGCAGATTTTGCCAGTACCTGGTCGATCTCCGGCGGCGGGTCGGCGCCGGGATGACAAACGGTAATCCGGTCCGCCGGCACTGCGAGATACGCCGTGAGATCGTCTGCCGTTGCCTGCGACACGCAAAAGGTCCGCGCATTGCTGCCGAGGTCTCTGAGGATGGTCAGACCGTGATAGCCCAAGTCTCGGCTGATGGAATTCCGGGCTCAGCAAGAAGGAGAGGTCGTGCACGATCTGGAAAGACAGGTCGAAGAGGCCCGGGATGGATTTGACGTTCGGAAATAGTGCAATGGGGGTGGGGCAGCGCCTGACCTCGTTGGCGACCAGCCCGCAGATCGCCTGCTGGCGGACGAGCATCAGCTGAAACAAGCCGCCGCTGCGCGCCTCCACGACGGCTGCGATGGCGCTGCGGTCGATCAGATAGGGCCCGAGGAAGAAGCGGCTAGCCTCGCCGGGCTGCTGCAGCCAATAGCGGCACAGGTTCAACGTAACATTCGGGATACCCGAATAGCGGATCTCCTGCAATGGGCCGACCTCGATGAAGACCGTGTGCGTCATTGCTGATGGAACAGCCGGCTGCGGATCAGCCGAGCGACCGTGGCGACCGAGAAATCGCGGGCGATCGCGGCGCGCGCCCGTGCGCTGAGCTCCCGCCTGGCAGGCCTCGCCGAGCCCGGCAAACTGCCGCAATGCGCACGCGACATCGGCGCTGGTGCAGACATGCCAGCTCGCATCCGGGTCTGCGCCCATTGCCGTATCCGGCCGGTCGATCGGACGCCGTTGCGAGCGGATGATTACCGCATTGTCTTCGCAGATGCAGTCGAGCATCGCCGTGTGCCGGGTGGTGATCGGCACCACTCCGCAGGCCATTGCCTCCTGCAACGGCAGGTTTTGCCCTTCGGCCGCTGAGCTGCACAGATAGGCGGAGGAAAAACGGAAGAGATCGGCCAAAACCGGCTCCGCGAGCCGGGCGGTCGCCAGCCAGACCGCATTGCTGTCGATCAGCTCAAAGCCTGAGATTCGTGATCGCAGGATGCCGGTCAGCACGTTTTCGAGGCGATCGCCCGTATGCTCGACGGCCAGCTTGAGGAGGAGCAGCGTATCCGGATGCTCATCGTGAAACTCGAGAAACCCGCCGATCAGCGCGGTCAGGTTTTTCCTCGGTTCATGCGGGTTTAGGGCGGAGACAATCACCAACGGCTGCTGGCCGCGGTAAAATTCGATGATGATGTCGCTGAGCCGGTGGGGGCGGCTTGGAAAGGAACGATTGATCTCGCCGTACCGGCCAAAACCGACGCGCAGACTGATCCAGGGTATTTTGTCCAGTTCGGGCGGGATGTCGGGAAACCGGATCGGCAATGCCATGCGGGGGACTGCAATCGGCGCCGGAATGCGGTGGACGTTGGGGATGCCGCCGGCGTGAAACACCTGACGGGTGAACTCGCACGGCGTCCAAATCTCGTGCGGGATCGTCAGCATGCGCCGCATATCGGTGAACGGGTGTTGCGGGCCCGATTTTTCGCGCCCGGTCAGCTTGTCGAATTCCCAGGTAACCCAGGCAATGTTCCGGACGCCTTTGAGCAGGCGGATCCATTCGGTGGGCTTGAAGATCAGGTGACACGAGGTTTCGTCGAGGAACGAGCGCGAAACCGGCGCGGCATAGATCTCGGGTCGCGGGACGTCGTGGAGTTCGACGTCGAGACAGTGCAGCGCCGTCTCGAATTTTCGCCGTGCGCTCCCGTAAGAATAATGCTGCCGGCCGGAGATGAACGAGGGCCCGCCGTGCTGCCAGATCGTCGAGCTGAGGAAGACTTTTATCGGCTGCGCCAAGCTTGAGGACCCCCGTCAGTATCGACGACCCCCCTTAATGATGAATGAAGGAATGGGACGCAGACTGATGTCGCGCCGGCGCTAATTGAATAAAGAGCCCAACGATATTGGTCCGGAACACGCCCCACCTCACCCTCACCCGTCCCGTCGCTTCGCGACGGGCCCCCTCCCTCTCCCCCCTGAAGGGCGGAGAGGGGCTCTAGACGAACCCGAGCCGCGTCTCGCGATCCTCGGGCCGCCTGCCGTCACCAGGCTGATGGCCGAGCTGTGGCGGGCGGACCCTCGGCTGCGGTCGCGGTTCGATCTGGCGAACCCGCTGCATCGCCGCGATTTCGCGCTGTGGCTCGGCCGGGAAGGCGAATGGCACGGTCTGGACCAGCTCTCGATCGAGGCCGCCCTGGCTCTGCTGCAGCGCGGCACCTCTCTGCTTCGCCCGGCGCCGCAATGGCCGCCGCAGGCCTCGCAGGCCCGATCGCCCCCTTACGGGGCGGTCGATGATTGGCTAGCCGAGCCGATCGCATGGGATTTCGCCCTCGGGCCCGCGGGCATCCCGATGCCGCGGGCATTGGCGCTGCTCTGGGAATTGAGGCAGGACGTCCGCCTGCACTTCGCCAATCGGACCCGGGCGGGAATTCTCGACTATATCGGCTGGTGTCTGACGCAGGGTGTCCGGGACGGCTGCGTCGCGGTCGAGCTGATCGAGCCCGCGTTGGCGCCGTTTCTCGATATGCCCGATCCGGAGCTGCCGGTAACCCGGCTGATGCGGATCATGGCGCCGCTCTATGACGGACCGCATCGCGATATCGCCCGGCAATTCCCGCATACCCGGCAAGCACGATTTTGCGTGGCGGTATGGGCATGCGGCGTGCTGCGCCGGCGCTACGGCTGGCCTCGCAGCTTTGTCCGCCGCCCGTTGGAGTGGCTGTCGCGGATCGCACCGGAGGCGGCGGACGCCTTTGTGCCGCTCGACAATCTCGCCGTCGGGCTGTGGGAGCTGCGCCCGGAATTGCAGTCGCGCTGCGATCTGCGCACGCATGAAGGCCGCTCGGCTCTGCGCGAGTGGCTGGTCGGCGAGGGGATTGAAGAATTCGAACTGGATGACTGCGTGCCGGAGCAACCGCCGAGAGCGCCCACACAGCCGGCAATCACGCGCGATCTTTGCCTGGTCGGGTATGCCGGCCTCATTTCCGGGCGCGCCGAAGATCTGCGCATGAGCGCGCTCGCGCTCAGCCGGCATTCCCGGCAATGGGCGGTGCTCGACCGCCTCTCCGGGGCGATCACGACCGAGGACAGCCGGCCGGCCGCCGCATTTGCCGAGCCGCCCCGCCATCAACCTCCTGCACCTGAATGCCGACACCGCATTCTTCGATTACCTGTTTTTGCGGGAACACGGCATCGAGCGCGGCTACACGATCGGCTATTGGGCCTGGGAACTGGCCAAATTCCCCGAGGAGTGGCGATCCTCCTTCGCCTTCGTTGAGGAGGTCTGGGCCGCCAGCCGGTTCGCCTATGAAGCGATCGCGCCGGCGACGACCAAGCCGGTTTTTCTGATGCCGCCGGCGGTGGCGATCCCGGCGCCCGAACCCGGCCTGAAGCGGGCCGATTTCGGCCTGCCCGACGACAAATTCATCTTCTACTTCAGCTTCGATTTCCGCTCCTATACCAGCCGCAAGAACCCGCGCGCCGCCATCGCCGCGTTTCGCCGCGCTTTTCCGCACGGCGATGCTCCGGTTTGCCTGGCGCTCAAGACGATCGGCGCCAGCTGGAAGCCCGAGGATCGCGATGCGCTGACCGAGACGGTTCGCGGCGACCGGCGGATCCAGGTCATCGATCAGGAGCTCGCCAGACCGCGCGCGATCGCGCTCGTGGCGTTGGCGGATTGTTTCGTATCCCTGCACCGCTCCGAGGGCTTCGGCCGCGGCCCCGCCGAGGCGATGCTGCTCGGCAAACCGGTCATCACGACCGATTATTCCGGCACCCGCGACTTCGCCACCGCCGAGACCGCGCTCCTCGTCGGCGGCGAGCTGGTTCCGGTGGGCCAGGACGAATATCCCGGCGCCGACGGCCAAGTCTGGGCCGAGCCCGACATAGATGAAGCCGCCGCTGCGATGCGCAGAATTGCCGGCGACCGCCCTCTCGCCGAGCGGCTCGGCCGTGCCGGGCGAGCCCATATCCGCGAACTCTATGACCCGACCCTGATTGGCGCGCGCTACCTCGACCGCTTCGCAGAGATTACCAGGACGGCATGAAAGCCGGCTGCGCGCACGGTTTCTTTACCGGTTGGATGCACTGTGGGGCTCCCGGCATTTACGGCATTTGACGAGTCGTCCGCCAGCGCATCGATGAGCCTGCTGTACTTTCATTCCCCGTTGCCACCGGCCGAAAGCGGTATTGCCGACTACGCCTTCGAGACATTGGCACGGCTGAAGAACCACTTCGACGTTGTAATCGTCGACGACGGCGATTGCCGGGCGGCCGCCGACGCACTGCTCTTGCCGACCATGCCGGTAGCGGTATGGCGCGATCTGCGGGAGCGACCGTCGCGGGGGATCGACATTTATCACCTCGGCAACAATCGCTTTCATACGGGCATCCTGCAGCGGGCGCTGCGGCATCCGGGCCTCTGCGCCATTCATGATGCGTCATTGACCGGGCTGCTGTTGTCGAGCCCCGACATTGTGGCCGGCTTTCCGGCGCTTCGCGGAATACGATCTGGGCGTTCATGCCGACCGGTTCATCGAAGCCCGCGAGCGCTTCGAGATCTTCGCCTGGCAAGATTTTCTTGTGCGCAATCTGGGACTGGTGGCCGACAGCTCGCTCGGCGTCGTCGTCCACTCGAAATATGTCGAAGCACTGATCAGGCGGCGGCATCGGCCGCGTCACCTGTTCCGCCTGCATCATCATCTCGCCGAGGAATTTCAGACACGCGAGGGCGCTGCGATCGCCAGCCCGCTGATCGTCGATTTTCTGCGCGAAAATGCGGGTTGCGTAAAGGTTGCGACGTTCGGCTTTTTGACCCCGCCCAAACGCATCGACTGGCTCGTCGAAGCGACCCGAAGCGCGCTCGCCGCAGGCGCCGATATCGCATTGATCCTGGGCGGCAAGCCGCATCCCGATTCCAACATTCCCGCAGTCATCCGCGAGCTGCCTCGCGAAAGAGTGCTGGTGACCGGGTATTTGTCGGAACCGGATATGCGAGGCCTGATGTGCGCGAGCGATCTCCACGTCGCCTTGCGCTTTCCGTCGGTCGGCGAAAGCTCCGGCACCTTGACGCGGGCATTGGGGTTGGGGGTGCCGTCGGTGGTCCTCGACCACGAGGCATTTTCCGAATTCGCCGCCGATCACGTCGTGAAGGTCCCGCTGGCCGCCGACACCGCGTGCAGGCTCGGCGACATCCTCCTCGATTTCTGCGCAAACCGGGCGAAATATGCCGAGCGCGCCGCCGCGGCGCGAAGATGGGTGATCGAGCACGCATCGCTCGACCGATCGGTAGCGGGTCTTGCCGAGGCGGTCCGGGCCGTCGGCCGCGAACCGCCCCGCACCAGCAATCTGTTCCGAGATCTGGCGAACGAGCTGCTGTCCTGCATTGCCTCGCAAGCGAAGGACATTCGGCTGAACGACCCGGTTCCCACACCGGAGGATCTCGCCGAGCGGGTGGGCGACGCTCTGCTGATCAACGAGGCGGCCGCCAAAATAACGGAAGCATGCCGGGCGGAATATGTGTCGCTCGTCGTCGACACCCATCGCGACAGATCGCCGAACCATCGAAACGCGCCGCCGGAACAGGAGATCACCCGAGAGCGGGTGCGCAAGGCCGTGTTGGTCGTTGGCTCCGTCGATCTGCAGATATGCAATATCGACTACGTCGTCGAAGAGATCGGGATCGAACGGTTCGACGTGCTGCTCTTTGTGCTGCTGCCGCTGACGTTGATGAGCCGCCCGATGGTTCTAGGCGAGCGGGCGTTCGACGGGCGGCTGCCGGCCTACTTGCGCGAGCGAGGCAGCGCGTCGGCGTCGCTCCGCGTTCTGGCGCGCTCGCTCGGCTACATCAAGATCCCATCGATTGAATTGCCAAGTGAGGAGATCGAGGTGCCGCTTCGGATCATCGCCTGCGAGGCCCTGACATGAAGGAGAACGGCGCGATGAAGGAGGACCGCGCGGCGAAGCTCTTGCTGCTCCAGGCATTGTCGGAAATGTGCGAGCGCTGCCTGCCTGGCGCCGCGGTAGTCCTGCTCTACAACATTCTGCTCGGGCGCGATCCGGACCCCGACGGGGAGGCTTTTTACGGGGCGCGGCTCGATGGCCCGCCGGCGCAGCGGCTCGGTGCATTGCGCGAGCTGGCGACCAGCGACGAGGCGCGGCGCTATGGCCTCTTCAGCCTCGGCGTGGACATCGCCGGGATCGACGTCGACGCAGTCCACCTGCCGGAAGAGCCGCTCGGCGTGTTGGCCGTGCTCGGCCTGATGCGGCGCCGGATGATCGAGACGATGGAACGGCTCGACAATATCGAAAGCCTCGCCCGCATCACCCTGCTGTCGGTGCCCGAATGGTGCGGCAGCGCCTACACCGACCTCGAGCGCCGCATCACTGCACTCGAAAGCGCGCTCCTCGCACCGCAACCACCCCGCATCCGATAGGTGGTGGAGAGACAAATATGGGGCGATTGGCGACTAGGTATGATGACCGATGTAGTGACGTGAGGTAATTGATCATGACAAATATTCCGGTATTGGGCTGGTACAACCAGAAAAACGTCGGAGACGAGGCCTTTAAGGACGTTTTCCGGGCCGTTAGCCACGAGGTAGATCCCGCAGTGACGGTGTCCTTTCACACCCAGCGACTTCCCTCACCCACACCCGAGAAAATTATCCTAGGTGGTGGTGACGTAATTCGGCCCTATTACTTGCAGAAAATCCCGCCTGAGGTCGCCGTGTTTCCCATTGGTGCTGGAATTGGTTACGAAAGCGAGATTGATCTACTACGAGACGTAAGAGTTCCGTTCGCGCTTTTTCGAAACATCGGCGACGTCGAGCTTGCGCGCTCGAAATCCATAAATGCAGAGTATTCTCCAGATTTAACATTTTTCCTAAACGAACCAGACCCCTTTCCCGTCGAATCTACAAGGGAAGGAAAATGTTAGCTGTCTTGTTGAGCGATGAAATCAGTGCAACTTTTGAGCGAAAGGAAAGGATAAGCTGAGTTACAATATTATGAATATTTCAAGTGGGAGTTGGCAAGTATCTTAGATTTTCTGGCATGAGTATTACGACATATGTTTTGTGGCATTTTCGACTCTCAACTCGATCGATGACCATAAGGTTAGTCTCGAGGTCTACCGAAGGATGAGCGCTCGAAGCAGGGTATCATTCGTTACACGAGAGCTGTCGATGGCACAGGCGTTGTGGCTGACCCGACAATTCGATCTCGTCGTCTCAATGAAATTTCACGGGATCATGTTTGCCGTCAATCAAGGGGTGCCTTTCATCAATATCGCCGAGACGCGTAAGACGCAGCGGTTCTGTGCCGAGAATGGCCTCGCGCAACTGTCAATTCCACGCTATTCGCTGGAAAAAGAGCGCTTCTTGGAGGTGGTCAAAATCGCCGAGACGGGCGAGACCCGCCGAACCGATTGCCGCGACAGCGTCGCGCCTGCGGGAATTGACGCGCCAGCGGCTGCCGGAGGCGATCGCCCGGTTTATTGCGGCCTGAGCTGCGTCGCCGAGGCAACTCGCACGGCGCAGATTTGGGAAGGTCGAAATCTCTGGCCGGCAAGCCTCGTCAACGGGTGGCGAGCTTCTTTTCGCGCTCCCTCACCGTCTTTGCGACGTCCGGCCCCGGGGTTCGATTGCGATCCCACGAAACGTTCTGCCGTAATACTTGCGCGGGGACGCCGGCTGCAAGAAAAAATCGCGGTATTTTTTTGTTAACTACAGATTTGGCGCCGATTGTTGAACCGTATCCGATCACCGTATTTTTCAATATCAGAGTGTCTTGCCCGATCCAAACATGCGGCTCTAACAAGATATTTCCAGGTTCGTTGAGCCAATGGTTGCTGTCCAGATCCACAAGCGAATGGAGATCGGAATTACGGACCTAAATCCCTGTGGCAAACATGGCATCCTCTCCAACAATTACGTGACGACCGGCGCCTTCCATGATGATTACAGGCAGCTAACAAACCCGGATTTGGCGAAAAAAGAACCCGAGGGGGCGGCCGTCATTTGTTCCTATCGTCTCCGAGGGACGGTCGGGTCCCTCGATGTCAAATGTTAAATTGCACTCTGAGCACATGATGCCCGTCGGGAGCGGGATGTGGAGGCTTTTTGGGGTTGTCCGATCGAAGGTGAATTTGCCCAAAGGATGGTCGTTGAGTGTGACCGACAGGCGCCTCTCTGTGCGTCTCGGATGCAAAAACGGCTGGACGTCGATGCAAAGTGCAGTCGGCTCAGGTGATACGGATGACAGTCGAAGACTCAACTCGGAGCGGGGACCCTTGTGTCCAAACGCCGTTGGACTGCAACCCGGCCCAGCCCGCTCCAAATTCGACCCGCGAGCCAACTAGCAGGACCGTGGAAAGGGAAGACGTTCGGGATCAGACGCAAATTCGAATCAAAAACCAGTTCCGGGCCGGGCAGCGACATGCGAGCGACCGGGAAAGCTCCGATCTCCACCCGTTTATAATTGCTGAGAAACGGACGAAGGTCATTTTCGACAAAACTCAAATATTTTGCATGGGCGGCGGGCTTGCAAAGGAATAGCTTATTATTTCCATACGCAAACGGCGCCGTATCACAACCGCGGCTCGTCAAATAACGGTAGAAACCTTCTTGCACGCCCGGCCAGTCAGGATTGTAGAAGTCATCCAGGATTATCAAACCATCCGCGCAGATCAGCTGCGCGGCGATGTCCAAATCGGAGCACGTATGCTCGGCAGTATGTGAACCGTCGATGCTAAACAGTCGGATATTGCCTTTTCTGCCGCTATAGAAATCGGCGCGGGTCAGTGCTTTACTATCTTTCTTTAGGACTGTGAGCCCGACCTCGCTCCCATATTGGCGTAAATTTTCCAGGAATTTGGCAAGATCACCACGCCCCGATTTGTCCGAGTTTAGGTGCTGATCGTCGAACACATCGATTGCGAAGGCACGTTCGTGCCGGCGCCGGAGATTGGCCAGCAGAATAAAGAGTTTCCCATGGTGAACGCCAATTTCAGCCACGTCACCGAGCACATTGCTTTCGTCTTGCCATCTGGCGAAAGCGATGACAGCGGAAATCGCGCCGTCAGTGAGCCAGCCCTGCACCGCCCGATGCAGCTTGTCTTGAAGGACATAACGGGTGATGCGAGACGTGTCCATATTCCGCTCCAGGCCGAAGATTATGGATTTTGTACGGCGGAAAGAGTTTACAATTCGTCTCGCGAAGAACGCAGCTGTTCGAGACATTTCGCGTTACGGTAGTGAAGAATGATGTGCCGTCGCTAGTCTTGGTGGACATGGATAACGAGATGACGGCCCAGAACGGCTTCCAGTGGAAGTGTGGCGGCTGGATTGCCGGCGAGACGGCTTTATGACGCCGACTGTGGTAGAGGCCAAGGATGGGTCCTTGGAGTGATATTTGATGAATATTTTATCTGCCAACACCGTATCATCTAGGGCCGCGACTGGAACTGTGATTGGGAATTTTTCGCATGCCGGCGCCAGCGGCGGCCAATTCATTCTCGACGCCGAGGCTCAGGTGTTCTTCTCCGTAAACACGAAAAATCAGTTGGTCTGGAGCCCCGCGGCGGGCATTTCGAAAACCGCCGGCTTTTATCCGATCAATGTGTCGGCGATCTTCTCGGGTACGACGCGGAAGACTGCCAATTCATAATCCAGGTCACGACATAAGCGTGTTGCGCCCGGTTTACTGGCAACCTTAAGTCGGTCGGCGGTTACAACCAACCCGTAAATCCTGTTGTATACTTGCTGTAAAAACAGCGAAGCGTCATTTATGCCTCAAGCGGTGGTTGCAATCACCAGAGGGGCGGCGGTTCAGCCGCGGCCGATATAGGCATTTTGGTCGCCATCATGGTCATGAACTGCACATTGGCTTGGAGGTTGCTCGATTGACAGGAACCCGAGCAAGGCGGGCGATCTTGCCGTAGCTCGGCGAAACCATTACATGTAGCGCTCCTCCGTCGTGAGGCACTGATATGGCCCAAACCTCATCATCGAATGCTCGGCGCGTCCAGCGGCGCCGCGACAAGTTGCGGTCGCAGGGGATGCGCCCTCTGCAGATCTGGGTGCCGGACACCCGCGCCCCCGGCTTTGCCGAGGAAGCCGCGCGCCAGGCCCGGTTGATTGCCGAGACGACTACAGAGGGAGAACTCGATTTCCTCGACCGTCTCGCCGATGATGTCCTCAGAGAGGACTGAGGGGCCGCCGGCGGCGCTCTTTGCCCGCGGCGACATCGTGACCATCGCCGATCGCGATGTCGAATTCGCCGGCAAACCGCGACCCGCGTTAGTGCTGCAGAGCCCGCACTTTGTGACCAGGACCCTGACGGTCTGCCCGATCACCAGCATTGCCGTTGATGCACCCTTGCTGCGCATTGCGTTGCCGGTAAATGAGGCGAGCGGGCTTGTGGCGCCGTCCTGGGCGCAAATCGACAAAATAATAACGATCGGCCGGCGCCGGATCGGCGGCCGCATCGGCCATCTCGACACTGTGAAACTGTTCGAAATCAGCCAAGCCCTGCTGGTCTTTCTCGGCATTGCCGACGCCGCCGGCCGCTGAGATGCCGATGGCCGGCGTCGCCGCTCCAATTGCTGCATCGGCTAAGTCAGCCGCGGCCGATATAGGGCATTTTGGTCGCCATGACGGTCATGAACTGCACATTGGCTTCGAGCGGCAGGGTGGCCATGTAGACGACGCCGCGGGCGACGTGCTCGACATCCATGCGCGGCTCGCCCTCGACCCGGCCGGTGGCCTGCAAGCGGCCGCGCGCGGTGTCCTCGTTGCGGGTCGTCGCGGCGTTGCCGATGTCGATCTGGCCGCAGGCGATGTTGTAATCGCGCCCGTCCAATGACAGCGACCGGGTGAGCCCGGTCAGCGCGTGCTTGGTCGCGACATAGGGGGTCGAATGACGCCGCGGCACATGCGCCGAGACCGACCCGTTGTTGATGATGCGCCCGCCTTGCGGCTGCTGCTCCTTCATCATGCGAAAGGCGTGCTGCGCGCAGAGGAACGAGCCGGTCAGGTTGACCGCGACGACGTTCGACCATTGCTCGAAGGTCAATTCCTCGAACGGGATGCCGCGGGTGCTGGTCCCGGCGTTGTTGAACAACAGGTCGATGCGGCCGTAGGTCTGTTTGACCGCATCGAAGAGGGCGGCGATAGAGGCGGGATCGGAGACATCGGTCGGCACGATCAGGGTGCGCGGCGGCGGAGCTTTCGCCAATGTGGCGGTTTCCTCGAGCATTGCGCGCCGCCGCCCCGCCAGCACAACCGCGAAGCCCGCCTCCAGCAAGGCGAGAGCCGAGGCGCGGCCAATGCCGCTGCCGGCGCCGGTGATGACGGCGATCTTGTCTGGTGTTGGCATATTCGAGCCTCCCTACAATTGATGCAATGAAACCGATCGCGTCGGGGATACGAGTTCGTCCTGCGCCGCGACCAGCGCCAGTTCGCCGCTCGCGGAGCGCATAGTCGCTTCGATCACGCCATAAATCGCGGCTATGGTAACGGCGAGCGCGTCGGGCAGCGGCTTTCCTTTGAGGAGCCAGCCGAGAAACAGCGCGGCGACGGCGTCGCCGCACCCGGTCGCCTCGATCGGCAGGCGCGGGGTGTCGACCGCCCAGACGCCGTCCGGGCCCGGCTGCGACCACCGCGATGCGGTCGTCGGCCAGATCGAGGCTGGTGACGAGGACGATGCCGGGGCCGCGCTCGCGCAGCCCGGCCGCCGCCGCGCCCGCTTCCGTCAGGGTGGTGACCTGCCGGCCGGTCAGCCATTCGAGCTCGAAGCGGTTCGGCGTCACGATGTCGGCCATCGCGATCGCATGGTCGCGGTAGAATTCCGGGACGCCGGCGCGGACATACCAGCCGGGCCCGACATCGCCCATGACCGGGTCGCAGGCGAAGAGTGCCCGCGGGTTCGCCTCCTTGACCCGGCCGACGATGTCGAGCAGCACCGGGCCGGCTTCGGCGCCGCCCAGATAGCCGGACAGCACCGCGTCGCAGTGCCCGAGGATCCCCAGTTCGGCGATGCCCTCGAACAAGCTCGCGATCTCCTGCGCCGGGACCGCGGCGCCGCGCCATTTCCCGTATCCGGTGTGGTTCGAGAAGGCGACCGTGTTGAGCGACCACGTCTCGCATCCCAGGCGCTGCAACGGAAAGAGCGCCGCGGTATTGCCGACATTGCCGCAGGCCACCCAGGACTGGATCGACAGTACGGTCGGCATGTCAGTGCCCCGTTGGCATATCAGCCCTCTGGCGGCTCCATGCGGTCGAACACGTGCTTCATGTCGAGAAAGATGATCGCGCCGCTCACGATGAAGAGCGCGATCCCCGCCGAGTGCATCGCGCCCTCTTCCCAGGCATGAGCGATGAACAAGCCGGCGAGGCCGATCACCGTGAAGAGCGGGATCACCAGCGCCAGGTTCCGCATGTCGCCGACGAGCAGCAGATCGGCCCACCCGGACCCGTTGCCGTCGAGCTGCTCCTTCAGGCGCAAAAACGCGAGCGCAATTGCCGTCACGGTCAGCACCATACCGCAGGCATAATCGCCCGGCCGCTCGGCGCCGCTGGCGGCAAACGCGCCGACGATCGCGAGCACACCGAGGACGAGGATCTGCAGCCAGAAGCCGAGCCACGACCAGAAGGCGCGTTCCGCAATATCGGGCGTCTGTCGCAGGCCGTCCATTTCACGGACATTGTATTGCATTTGCGCGCAATCGCGATGCCCCTCGCCATAACCCTCCCCCGCAAGCGGGGGAGGGGAATTGAAGTGGGCATTGCGGTGGGAATGGGAGAGCGGCCGCGCACTCTAACCCTCCCCCGCCAGCGGGGGAGGGAAGGGTGGGGGCCCAGGAGGGCGGGAGCGATCCGCTCAGCTCTGCGTCTTTGCGCCCCTGCGGGTCTCGAGCAACGCCTTCGCGGTGCGCAGCTGGCCGCCCGATCGGTCCAACATGCTTGCCGCTTCGTCGAGGTCGCAGCCTTCGAGCAACAGCAGTGCGACTTTGACGCTGCCGCCGGCGCGGTGGAGCGCATCGTGCACTTCCTCGCGGCTGCGGCCCGAAAGCTCCAGCAGGATCTTTTCGCTGCGCCGGATCAGCTTCTTGTTGACGGCTTTGAGGTCGACCATCAGGCCGCGATAGACCCGGCCGAGCCGGATCATCACCAGCGACGACAACAAATTGAGCGCGATCCGCTGGGCGGTGCCGGCCTTCATGCGGGTCGACCCGGCGATCGGCTCCGGGCCGGTGTCGAGCCATATCGGATGCTCGGCCTCGGCGAGCAGCGGCGTGTCCCGGTTATTGGCGATGGCGATGGTCAGGGCGCCGCGCTCGTTTTGCCTCGCGCAGACAAGCGAGAGTGAACGGCGTCGTCCCGCTCGCGGCGACGGCGATCAGCACATCGCGCGTCTCCATTTCGTAGCGCTCGCACCAGCCGGATCGCCTCTTCGCTCTCGTCTTCGGCGCCCTCGACGGATTGAACCAGCGCGTCGCGGCCGCCCGCGATCAGCAACAGCAATCGCTCCTGCGGCCAGCTGAAGGTCGGCATCAGCTCGGCGCCGTCCTGGACCGCGAGGCGTCCGGAGGTGCCGGCGCCGGCATAAGCGAGACGGCCGCCGTCGCGCAGCCGCGGTTCGATCGCGAGCGCAGCCTCCTCGAGCGCCGGGCGGGCGGCGCGCACGGCGGCGACCGCGGCGAACTGGCCCTCGATCATCGCCTCCAGGATGTCGCCGGGACTCCAGGCCTCGATTGCGCTATAGCGGGGGCTGTGACGTTCGGTTTCCATCGGCTCGGCTCGGGGCGCGTTGCACGTTAAAGGTAACTATTGGGTGTTAATTCGATAATGGCGTTCGCGATCGTCGCCGACCACGTCTTTGACGCCGCGATGCTGCGCCATGATTGCGCGGTGGTGATTGAAGCCTCGCGCATCTGCGCCCTGATGAGCCGGAATGAGGCGCCGGCGGCGATACCCAGCCACCATTTGCCTCGGGGTGCCTGGCTGGTGCCGGGGTTCATCGACACCCAGGTGAACGGCGGCGGAGACGTGCTGTTCAACGACGACCCGAGCCCGCGCGGAATTGCCGCCATCGCCGCGGCGCATCGGCGGTCCGGCACGACCGCACTGCTCCCGACACTGCTCAGCGACACGCCCGAAAAGATGCGAGCAGCCCGCGACGCCATAGAGGCCGTGGCAGGCGTCGATCCGAGCGTAATCGGGCTTCATTACGAGGGACCGTTCCTGTCCCCGGACAAGGCCGGCGTGCATGATCGGGGCATGCTCCGCCGTCCCAAGCCGGGCGACGTCAAGTTGCTAGCGCCGCTGCGCCACGGCGTGACCCTCGTCACCTTGGCGCCCGAACAGGTGCCGGAGGGCTTCATCGCGCAGCTGGCGAGCGCGGGGCTCCGGGTGTCGCTCGGTCATTCGATGGCGACTTATGCGCAGACCCGGGCCGCAATGTCCGAGGGGCTGACCGGCTTCACCCATCTCTTCAACGCTATGCGGCCGCTGGCGAGCCGCGAACCGGGGCCGATCGCGGCCGCGCTCGAGGAGCCACGCGCGTGGTTCGGCATGATTGTCGATGGCGAGCATGTCGCTCCCGCGATGCTCCGGTTGGCGCTGCGCAGCGCCGGCAAGGCGATGCTGGTGACCGACGCGATGCCGCCGGTCGGCGGCAGCTCTACGAGCTTCCGGCTCTGCGGTCAGCGGATCACCGTGCGCGGCGGGAGGTGCACAGCAGCGGACGGCACGCTCGCCGGTTCCGTCCTCGATATGGCGAGCGCAGTCCGAAACTGCGTGCGACGGCTGGCGATGCCGCTCGTCGAGGCGTTACCGCTCGCCACCACGGTCCCTGCGGCGTTTCTTGGCGTCGATGACTGGCTCGGGCGCCTCGCGCCCGGCTGCCGCGCCGACCTGGTGGCGCTCGACCCCGAGACGATCCAGGTATTGGCGACCTGGGTCGCCGGAAAGGAAGGCGAAGCCGCCTGTTAGGCCGCGGCCGCTATTCGGCCGGCGCGGGGACACTCTCCGCGGCAGCGACAGCACTCGGGATGTGCAGCCAGAACAGTGAGATCACCGCGGAGGCCAGCGCGCACACTGTGAGGGCATAGAGCCCGCCGGCAAAGCTGCCGGTCAGGTTCTTCGCCCAGCCGACGAGCGTCGGGCCGAAAAACCCGCCGAGATTGCCCAGCGAGTTGATCCAGGCGATCCCGGTCGCCGCGGCAGCACCCGTCAAGAACATAGTCGGCATCGACCAGAACGGGCCCTTCGTACCGTAAAAGCCGATCGCGGCGATCGTCATGCCGACAACGGCCCACCAAGTCCCGATTGTCAGCCCGGCGATGACCAGCCCTATGGCCGATATCACGCAGGTCGTGAACAGGCTCCAACGGCGGTCGCCGATGCGGTCGGACAGCCAACCGCAGAACACCATGCTGATCGCGCCGCAGGTGTAGGGGATCATCGTCAACCAGCCGACCTGCATATTGCTGACGCCAAGCTCCTTGATGATCGTCGGCAGAAACAAAAGCATACCGAGGCTGGCCGTGACGATCCCGATATAGTTCAGCGACAGCATGACCACCTTTGGGTCGAAGAACGCGCGCAGCATCCCAACCCCGTGATGAGCTTCGATTTGCGCGCGCTCATGGGCCATCCTTGCGTTGAGCCATGCGTGCTCCTCGGGCTTGAGCCAGCGCGCCTCGCTCGGCCGGTCGGTCAAGTAGAAGAACACGGCGACGCCGATGAGAACCGTCGGGATCGCTTCCAGGACATAGAGGCACTGCCATCCCTTGAGACCCCAGAGCCCGTCGAGCCCCAAAAGCGCCGTCGAGATCGGCGCGCCGGTGGCCACAGCAATCGGCAATGCCAAGGTGAAACCGGAATTGATGCGGGCCCGGTGCCGGTCGGGGAACCAGTAGGTGAAATACAATACAAAGCCGGGAAACAGGCCGGCCTCCGCCAGACCGAGCAGGAAGCGTATCGCCATGAAGCTGTAGGGGCCGACCGCGAAAGCAGTGCAGCCCGAAATGATCCCCCAGGTGATCATGATGCGGGCAATCCAAATCCGCGCGCCGACCTTTTCGAGGATGATGTTGCTCGGTACCTCGAACAGAACGTAGCCCCAGAAAAACGCGCCCGAGGCCATGCCGTACCACGCCGGGTCGAGGCCGATATCCTTGTTCATCATCAGCGCGGCAAAGCCGACATTGATGCGGTCGAGGTAGCAGAAGAAATAGGTCAGGACCGCAAAGGGCAGGATGCGCAAATAGACCTTGCGCATTGTGGACTGTTCGACGGTTCGAAGCATATCCTCCACCAAACTACCTTAGTAGTTGCATGGCTCTAAAAGGGCGTAACGTGAAGTAAGCCTAATTCGGCGGCAATCGCAACGGCCCGGTTTGTCAGGAGCCGCCATTCCGCCGCATGGCTGATCGGCGCGGGATCGACTTACCCGCTGGGCGTTAGCACGAAGACGCTTTCCTCGCAACAAGGAGCCCGTTGATGGCAGTTATTCCCGACAAATACATGGATTTGCTGCAGCAAAAGAAGGCTTTCGCCAATTTGGCCACGATTATGGCGGACGGATCGCCTCAGGTGACCCCGGTATGGTACGATTACACCGACGGCGTGATCCGCGTGAACACGGCCAAGGGGCGGGTCAAATCTCGCACCTTGCGCCCGGGGGCGGCGGTCGCGCTGGCGATCATGGATCCCGATGACCCGTACCGCTACATCCAGATACGCGGCCGTGTCAGACGGGCCGTGGAACAAGGGGCGGACGCGCATATCAACTCACTGGCAAAAAAATACCTAGGCAAAGACACCTATCCTTTCCGCCAACCCGGCGAGGTTCGGGTCATGTACGAGATCGAGCCCGTCGCGGCGTCCGGAATGGGCTGAGCGCAGGGCAGGCCGGAACGGCCGCCGCACGAACTCGCCATTTCCGGCGATTGCGGCATCCTCTTCACGCCCCTATGCCGCGGCCGGCGTCGACGCGTCCTTTTTTGTCGGCATCAAGCATCGCATGCAACTCGAGGCTGCGGGCGAGGCGATCGAGATCACGATCATCTGGGAGGCGGCGCGCCGGAGTTGTCCGACGATCGCGCCCCCATGGAAGCGGGAGGATGAGCATCTTTCTCTTTCCGTTCGCCCGCGGTTTGGCCTTAAGGCTCAATCCACTCGGCGGCACTTCAAGATGGCCGTCCGGGCAGCGTTGATGTTGGCCATCAACTCGTGGGTTTGCTGATTGCCGCGGTCGGGATGGTAGCGCTTGGCCAGCGCAAAATAAGCGGCGGTGAACTCCTGGGCGGAGATCGATCGGACGTCGATCCCGAGCCGCTGGAACAGCGTCACCGCATCATCCGGGAGCAACTGTTACTCCGCCCGCAAGTCCGAAGGTGCTTTCCATAGAAACGTTAAGATTAACCAAAGTTAGCCGCGCTTACATCACGCGCTGCAAGAGCCCATTTGAACTATAAGAAAAATAAAACTTAGGCAAGTACCATTTTTCGATTTCGAGGCAATTGTCGTCCGACCGATCGCGCCGGATAGGGACACCCAGGTGACAGTGGAACCGCAGCAACCGGTGCGGTTGATAGGGCGTTCTCAATTCTGAGCGGGGTTGCTTTGCCCACGATCGAGCATGTCGGGCTTCTGATGCTCGAAATTCGCTCCTTCGACTGCGGAGGCCCGGGCCCATGCTCTCCTGCCGCGGAGCCGTCTCCAATAATGCCCGTTTTCGGGATGGCCAGGAACGCGCGTGCGGGGGATTGCGCAGCTCGAGCGGCCAAGCGGCGGTGTAATCCGTGAAAATCACATGAAACCGCGATATACTTGCGGTGTGCGATGCTTTTCGCCGGCAAAAGAAGCCGCTGGCAAGACGGTACGTCAGCAGAGCTGCCGCGGCGCGCCGTTATAGTGTGGGATAATCGTCAAAATCATGCACGTCTTCCGGTTTTTCGAAAGCCTTTTGGAGCCTACCGCCGTCCCGACCGGGACAGCGCCGCCGGCTGGGCTCGGGGCATTTTATTGGCATTACGCCCGGCAGGCGCGGCACCTCGTTGCCGCCCTCTTCGTCACCGGCTTTATTGTGGCGATTCTCGACACGACGATACCGGTGTTTATCGGCCGAGTGGTGAGTTTGGTCTCGGTCCACGCTCCGGGGTCGCTGCTGCAGGACAATTGGCCTCAGCTTGTCGGCATGGCCCTGGTTCTGCTTGTGGCCCGGCCGGCGGCGCTCACATTGCAGAATTTGATCACCAACCAGGGAATCATCCCCAGCTTCTCCAACCTCATTCGGTGGCAGAGCCATTGGCACGTCGTACGGCAGAGCTGGGCGTTTTTTCAGAACGACTTTGCCGGCCGCATCGCGCAGCGCGTGATGCAGACCGGCCCATCCTTGCGCGAGAGCGTCGTCTCGGCCACCAACGCTGTCTGGTACATCCTCGTCTATGGCGGCGGCGCAATAACGTTGATGGCGTCGAACGATGTGCGACTGGCGGTCCCGGTGGTGTTGTGGTTCGCCGGTTACGCGGTGCTCTTGCGCTATTTCGTACCGCGCCTGCGCGTCCGCTCGCGGCGCATGTCAGAGACGCGCTCGGCCTTGTCCGGTCGCGTTGTCGACAGTTACACGAATATCCAGACCGTCAAATTGTTCGCCCGGCCGCGCGACGAGGACGAGTTCGTGCGCGCGGCGATGGACGACCTGACCGACGCATTCCGCGCGCAGCTGCGGCTGACCACGACCCTCGGGCTGGCTTTAGCCACCCTGAATGCGATGCTGGTCGTCGGCACCGCGGTCATCGCGATCGGGTTGTGGAACGATGGGCGCATCCCGGTCGGCACCGTCGCGATGGCGTTGCCGCTAACCTGGCACATCGCTGCGATCGCCGGCTGGGTCGCGCAAAATGTGACCACGATTTTCGAGAATATCGGCGTCGTTCAGGAGGGCATGCGATCGATCGCCGTCCCGCGCCAGCTGCCGGACCGGCCCGACGCGATCGCGCTGCAGGTCGAGCGAGGGGCGGTGCGGTTTGATGGCGTAAGGTTCGGTTATGGCACCGCAAGAGGTGTCCTGCATGGCATCGACCTCGCCGTTGCGCCCGGCGAGCGGGTCGGCCTCGTCGGACCCTCGGGCGCCGGCAAATCGACCCTCGTCAACCTTTTGCTGCGCTTCTACGACCTCGAACAAGGCCGGATCCTGATCGACGGGCAAGACATTGCGAGGGTGACGCAGGAAAGCCTGCGCGCGCAGATCGCAATGGTCACGCAGGACACCTCGCTGTTGCACCGCTCGATCCGCGATAACATCCGGTATGGCCGGCCGCAAGCAAGCGAGTGGGAAGTGCGGCGCGCCGCAGCCCAAGCCCACGCGATCGACTTCGTCGAAGGGTTGGAAGACTGGTTCGGCCGACGCGGATTCGATGCGCATGTCGGCGAGCGCGGCGTCAAACTGTCGGGCGGCCAGCGACAACGCATCGCCCTCGCGCGCGTCATTCTCAAGGACGCACCGATCCTGGTTCTGGACGAGGCCACCTCGGCGCTCGATTCCGAGATCGAGGCGGCAATCCAGGAGCAACTCGACGGGCTCATGAAGGGCCGCACGGTCATCGCGATCGCCCACCGGTTGTCGACGATCGCGCGCCTCGACCGCCTCGTCGTGCTCGACGAAGGCAATATCGTCGAGGAAGGCACCCACAGCGAATTGCTGGCCGCCGGCGGCACTTACGCACGCCTGTGGCGGCGGCAGTCCGGTGGCTTCCTCGACCCGGTCGCCTCGTCCGGTCTCGCCGCCGCCGAATAGCACTATATTTACGCGCTGAGGTTAGACATGGCCGAGCCGGCGATCAGACATATGACCCTCGAGGAGTTCCTCCGTTGGGACGACGGGACCGACACGCGCTACGAGCTGATCGACGGCTTTCCCGTCGCAATGGCGCCGCCGGCAGAGGCCCATCGCATCCTCGCCGTGCGGCTCGTTTCCCGAATCGATGCAGCGCTCGCAGGCCGGCGGCCGTGCAATGCTCAGATCGAGCCCGGAGTGGTACGCCCCGATCGTGCCAATTCGTATTATGTCCCCGACATCGCCGTCACGTGCGAGCCCAACGAGCCCGGCCGACAGGCGATGGTGGACCCGATCCTTATTGTCGAGATCTTGTCGCCGAGCACCGAGCGAACCGACCGCCGCTTAAAGCTGCCAGCCTATCAAACCATAGAAAGCGTCCGCGAGATCATGTTTATCGATGCCGATAGCCATCATGCCGAGCTTTACAGACGGGAGAACGATCATTGGGGTATCCAGCTCGTTCGCGGCGCCGGGGCGACACTGTTCCTAGGCTCGGTCGACCTCCGGATCTCGATGTCCGAGCTGTACGAAGGGATCGCCATCCCGGCTACGACTGCCGGTTCCTGACCCCCTAAGTCATGCTCAATTATCTGTATTCCCGGACGCTCGCCCTGGCCGCGAGCCGGCATGCGATGATGGCGCTGGCGGCGATCTCGTTCGCCGAGAGCTCGTTCCTGCCATTGCCGCCGGACTTCCTGCTCGTGCCGATGACTTTGGCGCAGCCGCGCCGCGCCTGGTTGATCGCTAGCGTCTGCACGATCGCCTCGGTGCTCGGCGGCTTTGTCGGTTACGCGATCGGCTATTTTCTGTTCGACGCGGTGGGCCGACCGGTGCTCGAATTTTACCACGCGATGGACAAATACGAGGCCCTGAAGGCGGGTTTCGCGCAATGGGGCGCCTGGATCATCATCCTGAAGGGGTTGACGCCGATCCCGTTCAAACTGGTCACGATCGCCAGCGGCGTCGCGAAATTCAACCTACTCGCCTTCACTCTGGCCTCACTCGTCTCCCGCAGCCTCAGATTTTTCCTGCTGGCCGCTCTGTTGTGGCGTTTCGGCGAACCGGTCCGCGACTTCATCGAACGGCGGCTGATGCTGGTGACGAGCGCCGTAGCGGCGGCCCTCGTCGGCGGGTTCCTGGTACTACGCTATCTATGAGGGCATGATCGCCTCGACCCGTGCCTTTCCGGCGTTTGTGTTGGCGGCGAGCGCCGTCGTATTAGGCGGGGCGCTGGTGTCGCAATATTGGGGCGGGCTCGTCCCGTGCGAACTCTGCCTGTTCCAGCGCTGGCCCTGGGGGGTTGCGATCGTGATCTCGTTCGTCGCGACGATGGTCGGCAGCCGGCCGGCGCTGCCCTGGGTGGCGCTGCTGCTGGCCGCGGTCTTTGTCGTGAGCAGCGGGCTCGCCTTCTATCATCTCGGGGTCGAGCAGCATTGGTTCGCGGGCCCGACCGCTTGCAGCGGGGCCGCCACCGCGGCCGATACGCTCGAGACCTTGAAGGCGCAAATCCTGCATCAGCAGCCGGTGCGCTGCGACGAGCCGGCATGGTCGCTGTGGGGCATCTCGCTCGCCGGCTGGAACCTGCTTGCGTCTTTGATCATGATCGGCTGCTGCCTCGCTGCCTTTCTGCAATCGCGAAGGCTCCGGGAGCGGGCGGGGTTACGCTGAGGAACCGCATGAGCGAAGCTGCGCGACATCGCTTGCCGGGCGACCGTCCCCCCGATGAGGAGCTCGCGCGCATGCTGCGCGTCGATCATGCCGGCGAGTATGGCGCGACCCGCATTTATGAAGGGCAGCTGGATGTGCTCGGACGCAGCCATGCGGCGGGGGCGATTCGGGCGATGGCCGAGGCCGAGAAGCGCCATCTCGCCCGGTTCGAGACATTGTTGCGAGAGAGGCGGGTGCGGCCGACGCTGCTTCACCCGCTGTGGAATGTCGCCGGTTACGCGCTCGGTGCTGCGACCGCGCTGCTGGGGGAGCAGGCCGCGATGGCATGCACGGTCGCGGTCGAGGAAGTAATCGACGAGCATTACCAGGCTCAGGCCGCAGACACTCGGTCAGCAGGATCCGGCCCTTCGGGAGACGATCCTGTCGTTTCGCGACGACGAGATCGCACACCGCGACCTCGCGATCGCGCGAGGGGCAGAGGAGAGCCCCGCCTATGACTTGATCAGCGCCGTGGTCAAGACCGGCTCGCGCGTCGCCATCTGGCTGTCCACCCGCCTCTGAATGCCTCCCCGGTCACTGCGCAAGGGCCGCGACCGCGGCGATCGCGGCTCGTGCCAATTTCGGCGCCCGAGCGCCCAGAGATCCGCTGAGACGCCCGTAAATATGGAAGGTGGCGGACTGCAGAATGACGCCCATGATGACGGCGGCACCCAATGTCGGATCGATGGGCTGGAGTCGGCTTTTCGCAACGGCGTCGCCCACGAGATCGGCTACGGCATCGACCGGGGTACGGGAGCCGCTGGGAATACGCGGCAGAAAGCCGTGTTGTGTGATCAGCATGAAGCGGAACAAGGCCGGATCTTCGTCATAAAGGGCGCAGAAATGGGCGATCATCGCCGTCACCGCGGCCTCGAACTCGGCTGCGCCGGTGCGGATCCGATCGAGTTCCGCGCCGGCGCGTAGATACGCGGTCGAGAACAGCACCCAGGCGAGTTCTTCTTTGCTCGGGTAATGGCGGTAGAGGGCGCCCTGCGACACTCCAGCCGCGGCGGCAATGTCGGCGATCGAGACACCGTCGAAACCTCTGGCGGCGAACAGCTCGACCGCGGCACGCTCCACCTTCTCCTTCACTCCCGCCGATCGAGCCATCACATTCTGCTTGTAAGTGAATATTCACTTGCAATATAACGACGCGGCAAACAGGCCACCCGCCGAGCCGGCGGGAGGCTCGGGAGGGCTCGCATGGACTGGCTACTCACCCTGTGCGTCATCGCTGCCTCGGTATTGGCGGCAAAGGCGTTTGTCCGTACTCGCGCGTTGACCGCAACTATCCTCACCTTGACGGCCAGGGTCGAGGTTCTCGATTTGCGGCTGTCCCGGTTCGACAGCCCGCCGCCCAGCATCCCCGAGGCGGCCCTGGCCGAAGCGCCCCCGGTCGAGACGCCGTTGCCGGAAGAAGCGATCGTCGTACCGCCGCAATCTCCCGCCCAAATGGAAACGCCGCCGCCGGCCTCCGCCGAGAAGGGCTGGGAGGAGATACTGGTCGAGAACTGGCTGGTGTGGCTGGGCGGCGTCGCGCTGGCGCTCGGCGGCGCCTTTCTCGTCAAATTATCGATCGACTATGGTCTTCTGACGCCGGCGGTGCGCGTCACTCTCGGCGTGCTGCTCGGGCTGGCTCTGTGGGCCGGCGCCGAATGGGTCGTCTGGGGCGTCCCGTCTGCAGCGCGTCAGGGTAACGTGTCGCAGGCACTCGCGGCAGCGGGTGCGGCGACGATCTTTGCCAGCCTCTATGCCGCCTACCAGCTGTACGGGCTGTTGCCGCCCGCACTGGCCTTCCCGCTGCTTGCTTTGACGGCCGCGACGACCGTGCTCATGTCGTTGCAGCACGGACCGTTCGTCGCCGTTCTAGGCCTGGCCGGCGCCTTCGCGGTGCCCGCAATGGTGGGCAGCGAACAGCCCTCCGCGTTCGCTCTGTTTGCGTATCTGATCCTGGTCGGGGCCGGCTCGCTCGCGCTGCTGCGGCATCGCGCCTGGTGGTGGCTGGCCTGGATTGCGCTCGCCGGTTCCATCGGCTGGGCCCTCCTGTGGCTCGCGATGCCTTATGACCACGCGGACGTCTGGGTGGTCGGCGGGTTTTTGTTAGCTCAGGTCGGGCTCTTCGCCGCGTTGCACCGCGGCGTCCCGGGTGTGCCGTTTCTGGAGGGCGTGATCGACGAGCCGACCGTGCGCGCCGTAGTCAGAACCGCCTTCTGGGCGACGGCGCTCGCCGTCCTCGTTCTGGCCCAGGTCGATTCCTATGGCACGGCGTCGCTCGGCTGGGCGTTTCTCACCGTGCTCGCGCTGCTCGCTTTTGCCTACTGCGACAGCCGGCTCGATGATGTTGTCGCCACCGCGGGCGCGTTAGCCGCAGCGCTGCTCGCCCTCTGGAGCTTGCCACTGCCGGCGGACGGGCGGGTTGGCCTGTTGCACAACCTCCCGCCCGAGCAAGTCGGCCGTTTTCTGACCGTTGCAATCGCGTTCGGCGCGCTGCTGGGCGCCGCTGGTTTCGCGGCGCTGACGCGAGTGCCGCGGCCGAGCCGGTGGGCCGCGCTATCGGCAGCGGCGCCGCCGATAACCCTCGCCCTCTCGTATTGGCGGACTGCCGCCTTCGGTCTCGATCTCGATTGGACGGTCGTTGCGCTCGCTCTAGCTGTGCTGGAACTGGCGGCAGCTCGCTGGGCGGCGCAGCGCCGCGACGGAGAAGCCGAAAACGAGCTCGTGCTGGCCGCCTATGCCGTCGGCGTGCTCGCCTGCACGATCCTTGCCGCCGTGTTTTCCCTCGAAAACGCCTGGCTGACGGTGGCTCTCGCGCTGCACTTGCCGGCGCTCGCCTGGGTCGAGGGCCGTCTTCGGCTGCCTGTGCTACGCCATGTCGCACTCGGCATCGCCGCCGCCGTGCTGGTCCGCCTGATCCTCAATCCGGAAGTCCTGCGCTACGCGCTGTCGGATACGTTGATCTTCAACTGGCTGCTTTACGGCTACGGCGTACCGGCGGCGGCGTTCATACTCGCCACCTGGCAGTTCGGCAGCCGCACCGACGACCTGCTGGTAAACGTGCTCGAGGCTGGAAGCGTCGTCTTTTCGGTGCTGCTGGTCACTCTCGAGCTGTGGCATGCGCTGAGTGATCGACCGTTGCGTTTCGCACTCGACAATTTCGATCTCAACGCAGTCGAGACGATAGCCTGGCTTGTGATGGCCGGCTGGCTGCTCCACCTCGGGGAGCGGCGCGACCGCGCCGTCTTGCGCTGGAGCGGCGTCATCCTGTTCGCGATCGCGACCATCTTCGGGGTCGGTTGGCAGGCGATCTTTCTCAATCCGGTAACGCCTTTTTTTGGTGCACCGGTCGAGGGCTGGTTTCCCTTCAACTCTCTGCTACTCGCCTATGCAGTACCGGCGGCGCTCTATGCTCTGATCGGCTTTTATCGGCTGGGACCGCGCGTCCTCTGGCGGGCGGCGCTGGTTTTGGCCGCCGGCTTTGCCTTTCTCTGGGTGACGCTCGAAATCCGCCATTTCTTCCAAGGCAACCACTTGAACCAAGGCTTTACCGGCGAAGCGGAATGGTACGCCTACTCGGCCGCCTGGCTCGCCTTCGCCGCGGCCGGGCTCGGCGCGGCGCTCAAATGGCGCAGCGCCTGGCTGCGCCGAGCCTCGTTGCTCGGCCTCGGCCTGGTCGTTTGCAAAGTGTTTCTGTCCGACATGGCCGATCTCGGCGGGGTGCTGCGGGCGCTTTCCTTCATCGGCCTCGGCGCAGTTCTGGTCGGCATCGGCTACGCCTATCGGCGGCTGCAGCCACTACAGCCCAATCCCGAGCCGACCTCGTAAAAAGGGACACTGCGCCCGGCCACCCAGGTTTTTCGTGATCAGCGCTGGCCCAGATTTGTCAGCGTCGGAAGGTACTGCTGCGCCACCTCTGGCGACGAAGTCACGACGGTAAAGCTGCTGCCTCCTCCCGTGCGGTTCGCTTCCCAGTTGGGTTCCCATTGGACCTGCACGTATGCCTGCGTCCCCGGCTCGAGCTGGAGGGTGTCGTGTTCGCGAGTGGGGGTTCCGAAGGGCTGCACCGTAAACCTGTATTTTCCCGGCGGGAAATTGTGAAAAAACGTGGTCCCCTGCGCGATCTGACCAACGGGTACGCCATTCGCGTAAACTATCGGGTCCGCCGCATAGACATTTCCCCCCGTCGGATCCGATTGCCTGAAGAACCACACCCTCGCCATCCCGGGTTCAACCGGCGGAAGTTGCGCCTGCGAGGTCGCCACTCTCGGCTGCGCCGTGCAGCCAGCAAGCGCAAGCAGGCAGAGCGCGCCGAGCCCCGCCCATCTGAGACGTCGTGCCTTCATCTGTCACCTCCCCGTCGATTGCGCGACGACAGCTCTACAGTGTATGCCGCACGGAGACGATTGTGGCTGAGGCTAGGATCTCCGCTGGCGCCGTCCGCTGACTTGGTGCATCTTATGAATGCGTCCGGACACTAGCAACATGCCCAAACGCTGCGGCGGGCCGGCAGCCGCTCCAATGCCGGCGCCGTCAAGGCCGCCATTGGGCTCGCGGCGGTAATGCGGTTTTCCTTGGCGTTACTCGTCCGCCACGAGGTAATCCATAGCGGCGGCGACGCCGCCCTTGCCGTGCGGCACGCCCGAGAGCTCGAGCGCCATTTCAACCGCGGCGAGGGCGCCGAGGATCATCGGCTCGTTCAGATCGCCGAGATGGCCGATGCGGAAGACGTGGCCCTTGAGCCGGTCGAGGCCGCCGCCGAGCGACACATTGAACTTGTCGAGGCAGAGCTGGCGGACTTTGTCGGCGTCATAGCCCTCGGGCACCTGCACGGCGGTGATCGAATTGGATTGGGCCCGCGGGTCGATAGCGAAGATCTCGGGTCCGTCGTTCTGCCGCCAGACGCGCACCGCGCGCCGCGTCGCCTCGGCGAGCCGATGATGGCGCGCAAAGATAGTGTCGAGACCCTCTTCCTCGATCATGCGCAGCGCTTCTTGCAGTCCGTAGAAGAAGTGCACCGGCGCGGTGCCGTTCCAGTAAGCCTGCGAGGCTTCGCCGAGCAGCCGTCGCCAATCCCAATAGACCCGCGGCAGCTTGGCTTCGGCGCTGGCGGCGATGGCGCGGGTGCTGACCCCGGTAAAGGCCATTCCGGTCGGCAGCATCAGCCCCTTCTGTGAGCCGGCGACCACGACGTCGACGCCCCATTCGTCCATGCGGAAATCCATCGACCCTAGGGACGAGATCACGTCGACAAGGAACAGCGCCGGGTGTTTGGCGGTGTCGATCGCGCGCCGCAAGCCGGCTATGTCGTTGAGCACCCCGGTCGAGGTCTCGTTGTGCACCACCAACACCGCCTTCAGCACATGCCCGCGATCCTCGCGCAGCCGGCTTTCGAGCTTGGCGGGGTTGACGGCGCTGCGCCAGTCGTTGGGCAAGGTCTCGACTTCGAGCCCGAACGCCTCGGCGCGCATGCCCCAGTTGAGCGAGAAATATCCGCTTTCGACGATCAGCACCTTGTCGCCGGGGGAGAACAGATTGACCAGCGCCGCCTCCCAGGCTCCGTGTCCGGAGGCAGTATAGGAGAGAATAGTCTGGTCGGTCTTGAACACGCGTTTCAGGCCGGCGAAGCATTCCTCGGCAATCGCCTTGAACTGCGCAGCGGTGAAGTCGATCGCCCCGCGGTCCATCGCCCGCAAGACGCGGTCCGGGATATTGGTCGGCCCGGGATTTTGATAGAAATGGTACCCACGACTGACCGCCATCTTGGTTCTCCAGTCCTAATCCGTGTAGCGTTGGTATAACGCGCACCGTCCGGCCCGCGTCCCGCCATAGGGCTACTTGGAGTATCCGCAAAGCCAAAGAGGCAGGCGTGATGCCTGCCTCTTCTCGGTAGTCGGTTCCTCCCTAAACTCGGGCCGGCATTCCTGCCTGCACGAGGAACGATCTTACCCACGCCGGCAGGCCGCCGTCACGCGAATTTTAAGGAAATTTGTGGTGAGGCTGCCGCTTCCGCGAACTGGCCCGGCGGTCGATGGACACGCCCCGTTCTGTTGCCTAGAGTGCGCCGCCCGATCGCCGGGGTGAGGTTTGATGCGTCTTTCCGAATATTTTCTGCCGGTGCTGCGCGAGAACCCGAGCGAGGCGCAGATCGTCTCGCACCGGCTGATGCTGCGCGCCGGGATGATCCGGCAATCGAGCGCCGGCATCTATTCCTGGCTGCCGCTCGGCTTGCGGGTCCTCAAGAAGGTCGAGCGCATCGTGCGCGAGGAGCAGGACCGCGCGGGGGCATTGGAGATCCTGATGCCGACCGTGCAGCCGGCCGAGCTGTGGCGCGAGAGCGGGCGCTACGACGATTACGGCAAGGAGATGCTGCGCATCCGCGACCGCCACGACCGCGAGATGCTGTACGGGCCGACCAACGAGGAGCAGGTGACCGAGATCGTCCGCGCCTCGATCAAGAGCTATCGCGACCTGCCCAAGCTGCTCTACCACATCCAGTGGAAATTCCGCGACGAAGTGCGGCCGCGCTTTGGCGTCATGCGCGGGCGCGAATTCCTGATGAAGGACGCCTACAGCTTCGACCTCGACGCCGCCGGGGCGAAGCGGTCCTACAACAAGATGTTCGTCGCCTATCTGCGCACCTTTGCCCGCATGGGGCTGAAGGCGATCCCAATGCAGGCTGATCCCGGACCGATCGGCGGCGACCTCTCGCACGAATTCATCATCCTCGCCGATGCCGGTGAGAGCGACGTATTTTTCGATCGCCGCTGGCTTCAGACTGACATTCCCGTCGTTGAGGTTGATTACCGGGGCGACCTCGAACCGGTTTTTCAGCGCTGGACCGCCTCCTATGCTGCGACCGACGAAAAGCATGATCCAGCTAGCTGTCCGATCCCGGAGGCGGAACTCGTATCTGCGCGTGGCCAAGAGGTCGGCCACATCTTTCACTTTGGCGATAAGTATTCGCGACCGATGCAGGCCCTTGTCACCCGTCCCGACGGCGCGGCGGTTCCTCTACAGATGGGTTCCTACGGCATCGGAGTGTCCCGCCTGCCCGGCGCACTGATCGAAGCCAACCACGACGATGCAGGGATCATCTGGCCGGAGAGCGTCGCGCCGTTCCGCGTCGGCCTGATCAATCTGCGACCGGCCGACAAGCGCTGCCGCGAGGCTGCCGACGATCTATACGGCAAATTGCTCGCCGCCGGGGTCGAGGTGCTCTACGACGACCGCGACGAATCGCCGGGCGCCAAATTCGCGACAATGGATCTGATCGGCCTGCCCGACCAGCTCGTCATCGGCCCGCGCGGCCTCGCCGCCGGTACGATCGAAATGAAACACCGCCGCTCGGGCGAGCGGCGCGACGTGTCGGCCGAAGCGGCCGTCGACCAGCTAACGGCATATGTTGCCGAGCATTAGCCGTCGTTCCCGCGGAAGCGGGAACCTAGAGGCCACGGTATTCATCGCTCACCCCCTGTTCAAGCCAGGGGCAGGCTCTGGGCCCCCGCTTTCGCGGGGGCGACGCAAACAAGCATGATCTTCAACGCTTTCGAGCGGATGGTCGCGTTCCGCTATTTGCGGGCGCGGCGGCAGGAAGGGTTCGTTTCGGTCATCGCGATCTTTTCGCTGCTCGGAATCGCGCTCGGTGTCGCCACCCTGATCATTGTCATGTCGGTGATGAACGGGTTCCGCGCCGACCTGCTCGCCCGCATTCTCGGACTCAACGGCGATCTCGGGGTCTACGCGTTGAGCGGCGGGCTCCCCGATTTCGATACGGCCGCGCAAAAAATTCGGGAAATTACGGGGATCACTCGGGTTACTCCGATCGTCGAGGGTCAGGTAATGGCGACCTCAGAGGCTGGTGCGGCGGGCGCGCTGGTGCGCGGCATCCGGCCCGACGATTTGCGTTCATTGCCGTTGCTGGCCGACCACATCATCCAGGGCTCGCTCTCTGATTTCAGCGACGACGGCGTCGCGGTCGGCGATCGCCTCGCGCGCCGACTCGGGGTTGCTGTCGGCAGCCCGATCACGGTGATTTCTCCTGAGGGCACCGCCACCGCGTTCGGCACGATGCCGCGCGTCAAGACCTACCATGTCGTCGCGCTGTTCAATGTCGGCATGTACGAATACGACAACAGCTTCATCTACGCGCCGCTCGACGCGGCGCAGCTGTTCTTCCGTCTTCCCGAGGCGGTCTCGAGCCTGGAAGTCTTCACCGCCGACCCGGACCGGGTGCGCGAGCAGCGCCGCCTGATTGGCGCCGCGCTCGCCGGCCGCGTGCGCATCGTCGATTGGCAGCAGGCCAATTCGAGCCTGTTCAACGCGGTCGAGATCGAGCGCAACGTGATGTTTCTGATCCTGACATTGATCATCGTCGTCGCGGCGTTCAACATCATTTCCAGCATGATCATGATGGTGAAGGACAAGGGGCGCGATATCGCGATCCTGCGCACGATGGGCGCCTCGCGCGCGATGATCCTGCGCATTTTCGTGCTGAGCGGCGCCAGCATCGGGGTCATCGGCACCGTCGCCGGCTTTGTCCTCGGTCTTCTCTTCACTGACAATATCGAAGCGATCCGCCAAGCAATTCAAAGAATCATCGGCACCGATCTGTTTGCCGCCGAGATCTATTTCTTCACCCGCATTCCGGCGCGCATCGACACCGGCGAGGTCGCCGCCGTCGTGATCATGGCGCTCGCCCTCTCCTTCCTTGCCACCCTATATCCGTCCTGGCGCGCCGCCCGGCTCGACCCAGTCGAAGCTCTGCGCTACGAGTAAGCGCTCATGCTTGCCGCCTTTATCCCCCTCGCCCCCTGCTCGCGGGGGGAGAGGGTTGGGGTGAGGGGGGTATCCGATCCAGGCTGCAGCGCCACCCACCTCACCCTCGCGCGTCGCGGGCCTCTCCCTCTCCCCCCTAAAGGGCGCAGAGGGGCTTCATGAGCGGGGAGGCCCTCGAATTGCAGGGTGTGCGCCGCGTCTTCCGGCTGGCCGGAACCGAGCTCAGGGTGCTGAACGGCGTCGATCTCGTGCTGCGACCGGGCGAGATCGTCGCGCTGGTTGGTCCGTCGGGCGCCGGCAAGTCGACCTTATTGCATGTCGCAGGATTGCTCGAACGCCCCGATGGCGGCGCCGTGCTGATCGGCGGGGAAGATTGCGGCGGCCTGTCAGACGAGCGCCGCACTTTGCTGCGGCGCTCAGAGATCGGTTTCGTGTACCAATTCCACCACCTCCTGCCGGAATTCTCGGCACTCGAAAACGTCATGCTGCCGCAGATGATCGCCGGCGTCGCGCGCCGCCGGGCGCGCGGCAAGGCGGCGGAATTGCTCGACCGCGTCGGTCTCGCGCCGCGCATCCGGCATCGCCCGGCGCGGCTGTCGGGCGGCGAGCAGCAGCGCGTTGCGATCGTTCGCGCTCTCGCCAACGACCCCCGGATCCTGCTGGCCGACGAACCGACCGGCAACCTCGACCACGCGACCGGCGACGGTGTGCTGAGCACACTTCTGGACCTCGTGCGCCACACCGGCTTGGCCGCGCTGATCGCCACCCACAACCTCGAGCTCGCTGGCCGCCTCGACCGCATCGTCGGCCTCGAAGACGGGCGGCTGAAGCCGCTCGACTGAATTGGGACTGAAAAAAAACGGTGCCGAGGCACAATGAATCTTCGACGCCGCAGCTGCATTCGACCTGGCTCGGGAGGCGCTCAGGCGAGCCACATGGCCGGAATAAGAAAGCCGAGAAAAACGGCCAAGGTCAGCTTCAAGGCATTGAAAAATGCATTCTCATCAGCTCCGCTCGGGGCGGCAGAGGGGTGGAGCCTCGAACACCTCCGCGAACGCGCACCTCAGCGCCGTGTCGATCTCCGCCATGGTGGCGGCGACACCGAGTTCAGCGAGCGAGGTCACGCCGTGCTCGGCGATCCCGCACGGAACAATGCCGCGGTAATGCTCGAGCTCGGGGTCAATATTGATCGCAAGACCGTGATAAGTGACCCACTGACGCACGCGGACGCCGATCGCGGCGATCTTCTCCTCGTTCCCCGAAGGCCGCACGACCCATATGCCAACGCGGCCGTCGCGCCGCTCGCCGCGCACCTGGAACCGCGCGAGTGTCCGGATGATCCATTCCTCGAGCTGGTGCACATAGCAGCGCACATCCTGCCCCCGCCGGCGCAGATCCAGCATGACATAGGCGATCCGCTGGCCGGGGCCGTGATAGGTATAACGGCCGCCCCGGCCGGTACGATGCACCGGCAACCGCCCCGCCTCGATCAGCTCCTCGTCGCGCGCGCTGGTCCCGGCGGTGTAGAGCGGCGGATGCTCGAGCAACCAGACGAACTCGGTGGCCGCGCCGGCACGGATCGCTGCGATACGCCTCTCCATTTCCTCGACCGCAGCGGCATATTCGACCGGTGTTTCGCTGACCCGCCACTCGATCCCGTCCGGTGCCGTTACCATTTCAAGGTCCATACGGCTTGATATAGTGGGCCGGATTTGCTAATCACGCCGGCCCTGTCGTGCGGTCGTGGCGGAATTGGTAGACGCGCAGCGTTGAGGTCGCTGTGGGGGAAACTCCGTGGAAGTTCGAGTCTTCTCGACCGCACCAGCCGCAGCCGCCGACCACCGAGATTGCTTCGTCGCTCCGCTCCTCGCAACGACAACCTTCGTTGGGGTCATTGCGAGCGTAGCGAAGCAATCTCGATGAGACACAGTCAGACCCGTGCAGAACACGCGGCTCGCTTCCCTCGATTTTGATCTCGGCCCGGAGATCGACATGCTGCGGACCACAGTCCGTGGCTTTGCCGAGGACCGGGTCGCGCCGCTCGCCGCCGAGATCGACCGGACCGACCGATTCCCGATAGAGCTGTGGCCCGAGATGGGCGCGCTCGGGCTGCACGGCATCACCGTCGAGGAAGAATATGGCGGCGCCGGGATGGGCTACCTCGCGCACTGCGTCGCGATGGAGGAGGTCAGCCGCGGCTCCGCTTCGGTCGGCCTCTCCTACGGCGCGCATTCCAATCTTTGCGTCAATCAGATCCGGCGCAACGGAACCGAAGCGCAAAAACGCAAGTATCTGCCGAAGCTGATCTCGGGCGAGCATCTCGGCGCACTGGCGATGAGCGAGCCCGGTGCCGGCTCGGATGTCGTCTCGATGCGGCTGCGCGCCGACAAAAGGGGCAACCACTACGTCCTGAACGGCACGAAGTTGTGGATCACCAACGGCCATTACGCGGACACATTGGTTGTCTACGCCAAAACCCGCCCCGACGCCGGCCCGCGCGGCATCACTGCCTTTCTGATCGAAAAGGGGTTCAAGGGGTTCCGGCCGGCGCAGAAGCTCGACAAATTGGGGATGCGTGGCTCGCCCACCTCGGAGCTGGTCTTCGAGGATTGCGAAGTGCCGGCCGAGAACGTTCTCGGCGCGATCGACGAGGGCGTGCAGGTGCTGATGAGCGGCCTCGATTTCGAGCGCGCCGTCCTGGCCGCGGGTCCGCTCGGCATCATGCAGGCCTGTCTCGACGTCGTGGTGCCCTATATTCACGACCGCCGGCAGTTCGGTCAGGCGATCGGCGAGTTCCAGCTGATCCAAGGCAAGATCGCCGACATGTATACAACGATGAGCGCCTGCAAATCCTACGTCTATGCGGTGGCGGGGGCCTGCGACCGCGGGCAGACGACGCGCAAGGATGCCGCGGGCGCTATCCTCTACGCCGCCGAGAAAGCGACGGCGCTGGCGCTCGATGCGGTGCAGATTCTCGGCGGCAACGGCTACATCAACGACTACCCGACCGGGAGGCTTTTGCGCGACGCCAAGCTCTACGAGATCGGCGCGGGCACCTCGGAAATCCGTCGCATGCTGATCGGGCGCGAAATCTTCGCCGAGACGGCGTGAAATGCGCCGGCTGATTTCGTCGGGCTCTTCCTTCGAGGCCGAGGCCGGTTACAGCCGCGCTGTCGTCGACGGCGAGTGGATCTTCGTCGCCGGCACGACCGGGTTCGACTATGCGCAAATGACTATTGCCGATGACCCGGCGGAGCAGACGCGCCAAGCCTTCCGCAACATCGAGAAGGCGCTGGCCGAGGCGGGCGCAAGCCTCGCCGATGTCGTGCGCGTGAGGTATTACGTGCCGAACGCCGCGGATTGGCCGGCGATTGTGCCGGTGCTGGGCGAGGTCTTCGGCACGATCCGCCCGGCGGCTACGGCGCTCTTTTGCGGCCTCGTCGATCCGCGCATGAAGATCGAGATCGAGGTGACCGCCAGGCGCAGTAGCGCAGCCACGCCAAAGAGGTAAATTCATTCAGCCGACGAAGGCACCGCCCCTCGCGATCAGCCTCCTGCCAGACCAACCCGACGACGGCGTAATGCACCTCGTCGATCTGCCCTCCGCGCAGTCCGAAGGCACCGGTGTTGCTGACGCAACACGTCCGGCCCAGCGATCGCGGGTGGTGGAGAACCGGCCTGCGCTTGGCAGTCGAGTTGCCGCAGGCCTATTCCGCGGCCACCGGCACCGGCGCGCGGCGGAACCTGACGCGGGCGCCGCCGGCGCATATGAGGCTCAATAGCAGGAGCGCGGCGACGACGACCAGCACCAGATCCGGGCGCCCGGCATCGATGAGCATGCCGTAGGGCACCGGCATGATCGCGCCACCGAGTGACATGCCGGAGCTGACAAAGCCGAACACCTTGCCGATCTGCCCCGGCGGCGCCGCATCCTTGACCATCACATCGCGCGGCGTGCGGCTCGCCCCGGTCATGATCCCCGCGGCAAAGAGGACGCCGATGGTCGGCAACTCGGCGAGCGAGACGATACCGGTCAGCAACAACAGCGCCGCGGCGCCGACGGTCAGGATTACGACGAACGGCAAATGCCGGTCGGTGCGGTCGGCCACCCAGCCGCCGACCAGCACGCCGCCGATCATGCCGACCATATACCCGGTCAAGGCCGAAGAGGCAGCCTCGATCGCCAGGCCGTGCACCTGGTGGAGGATGGTGATCAGCCAGGATTGAATCCCCGCCCCGGCCATCGCCGAAACCATGAAGAACGCAAAGAACATCATTACCGAGCGGCTCAGCAGCAGCCGCGTGCCGGCAGCCGGTGCTACCGCGCGGCGGCGCGGCTCGCCGGCCTGATCGGTCAGGATGCGGCTCTGCCACAAGATCGCCGCCACGACCGGAAGGCCCAGAAGGCCGATGAACAGCAGCGCGCCGCGCCAACCGAGCAGCAGCATCAGCGCGGCCGTTGCCGGCGGGGCGGCGGCAAAGCCAACATGACCGGTAAAGGTGTGAAAGGCGAAGGACCGTCCCAATTTCGCCCGATCGACCGAGCCGCTGAGGATCGCGTAATCTGCCGGGTGAAAGACCGAATTTCCGGCCCCAGACAGCAACGCCAGCGCGACGACCTGCCAATAGGCGGTCGCCAGCCCCATTGCCGCGACCGACAGGGTCATCAACAGGGTCCCGCCGATCAGGAACGGCCGTGCGCCGTAGCGGTCGACGAGAAACCCCATCGGGGTCTGCATCACCGCCGCCGCGCCCGCCATGACCGCCATTGCCAGCCCCAGCTCGGCGAAAGACACATCGAACGCCTGCTGCCAGGCGATGAAAAGCGGGGGCAGACAGAGCTGGTAGAAATGCGACAGAAAGTGCCCGGCGCCGAGCAGCGCGTTGACCCGGGCATCGCGACCAAAGGCGAACCGATACGTCATCCGCCCATGTTGCTATAAAAAGCGGCACTCGGTCGAGCACAGAAAACCACCCGTCAGCTTTTTCGCCCTACTCGTGCTGCATCGGATAGGGTGCCCAGGGTCCGGCACCGAGATGGGAGTATTCATCAATGCGAAATGCGTTCGGTGTGCGACGGTTGGCTGCCCTCGGCTTGGCGCTCGTCCCGAGCACTGCGGTCGCAACCGGCCCGTTTGACGGGTCATGGACTGTGGTGGTGGCCTGCGCTCAGGCACCAGATGGAGCCAGGGCATACCGCTGGCAATTCACTGCCCAGGTGCGGGACGGCTCGCTTCTGGGTCAATACAACAATCCCGGCAACATCCCTTCGGGAACGCTGCGCGGGCAAGTCGGGCCGACCGGCGTAGCGCATTTGACGATGGAGGGTCTAACGGGCGACCCCGATTACAGCCTCAGTCGCGTGCATGCCGGCTCCCCGATTCACTATACGGCAACCGCACAGTTTACGACTTGCTCCGGTACAGGAACTCGTGACCAGTCGCGCCACTGCGACTTGTCATTTTCAAAAATCTAACGCGATCTTGCGTTTTCACACTCCCGTCAGCTGGCGTCGCGGGGGTGCCCGGGGTTGCTTGACTAGCCCCTCACCGGGTCCTAGGTTCGACCCGACGAATTGGGTCATTTTGGCGCAACGGGCCGAACGCACTCGGCGGCAACGGAGGAGGTCTGTGATGGCGGAGTACAAGCTGATCTCGGCGGATTCTCACATCGTCGAACCGCCGGACATGTATACCGGGCGTATCGAGCCGAGGTTCCGCGACCGGGCGCCCAAGATGGAGCGCCGCAAGACCCCGACCGGCCGGGAATATGACGCCTGGGTGCTCGACGGCATGCAGGTCGGGACGCTCGGAGCGGTCATGCAGGCCGGCCAGCGTTTCGAGGACCCCTCGCAGATCGATTTCCTCGGCGTCTGGGAGGATGTCCGCAAGGGCGGCTACGATGCCCACGCGATGATCCGCGAGAATGAAGAGGACGGCGTCTGGGGATCGTGCCTGCAGCCGAGCCAGGGCCTCTTCTGGTATCGCATCCCGGACAGCGAGCTGCTGACCGAGATCTGCCGCGTCTACAACGACTGGATCGCCGATTTCTGTAAGCCCTATCCCGAGCGCCTGAAGGGGATCGGCATGCTCAATGTCGACGATGTCAACGAGGGCTGCCAGGAGCTCGAGCGGTGCAAGAAACTGGGGCTCGTCGGGGCTTTCATCCCGGTCTCGCCATTGCCCGACAAGCCCTATAGTCATCCGATCTACGACCGCCTGTGGTGGACCGCGCAGGATCTCGGGCTGCCGCTGCTGTTGCACATCGCCACCCCGCGCAACGGCGTCCCCGGCAACGAATTCACGATGAACGTCGCCGAGATGACCGGCGCCGGCCGCTCCACGACCGATTACTGGGTGCGGTATTCGCTGTCCTCGATGCTGTTTGCCGGCGTCTTCGACCGTTACCCGCGGCTCAAGGCCGGCTCGGTCGAGCACGAGACCGCGTGGATCCCGCACTGGCTGCAGCAGATGGACTTCACCTATCGCGAGCGGCCGGTGTTCACCAAGGGCTGGAAGTCGCGCGAAGGCCTGCTGCCCAGCGATTACTGGCGGCGCAACATGTTCGTCGAGTTCATGGAAGACGAGCTCGGCGTGCAAATGCGCGACAAGATCGGCGTCGAGACGATGCTGTGGGGCAGCGACTTCCCGCATGCCGAATTCGACCTGGCCAAAGTCTCAGGATTTTCTGGGGCGGATCTTCAAGGGCGTTCCCGAGGCGGACCGCCGCGCGATCACCTCGGACAATGCGGCGAAGCTGTTCGGGTTCAGGCCGAATTAGCGCATAGCCCCTCACCCCAGCCCTCTCCCCGCCAGGCGGGGAGAGGGAGAAGGCCCGCTACTCTATGCCCGATGGGTTTGTTCCGGTGGCCAAGGCCTCCGAGTTGTCGCCCGGCCAAATGAAGTGGGTCGCGGTCAACGGGGAACGTCGCGTGTTGGCCAATGTGGAGGGCACATTCTACGCGATCAGCGATGTTTGCGGGCACCGCAACGCGCCATTGTCGCGGGGCAAGCTCGACGGATATTTGATCGAGTGCCCCCTCCACTTCGCCCAATTCGATGTGCGCACCGGCGAGCTGGTGAATGGGCCGGTGTCGACTGCGGTCGCTGTCTATCAGGTCCGCGTCGAAGGGGAGACGGTGTACGTCAAACCGTAGGGCCCATGGCTTCAGCCAGCT
>CAWBFS010000030.1:0-48534 GCA_963788085.1 uncultured Alphaproteobacteria bacterium | reverse complement strand
GGTGTCGGAGGAGCCGGCCTGTACCAGCACCGGCCGGCCCTGCGGGCAGCGCGGCATGTTGAGCGGTCCGGTCACCTGGTAGAAATGGCCCCGGTGGTTGATCGGCCGGATGCGCTCGGGCCGCGCATAGTGTCCGCCGGCCCGGTCGTCGATGACCGCGTCGTCGGCCCAGCTGTCCCACAGCGCCTTGACCACGGTCATGAATTCCTCGCCGCGGGCATAGCGGTCGGCATGGCTTACTTGGCCCGTGCCGCCGAAGTTGCGCGCCGCCGTGGCGAGCCACGAGGTGACGATGTTCCACGCGACGCGGCCGTTGCTGATGTGATCGAGCGAGGCGAACTGTCGCGCCAGGTTGAACGGTTCGGTATAGGTGGTCGAGGCCGTGGCGATCAGTCCGATCCGGCTCGTTGCCATCGCCAAGGCAGCAAGGGTGGTGACGGGCTCGAGCCAGATGCGCGGCGCCTGCGCGACATCGTCGGCGAGCGCCAGCTGGTCGGCGATGAAGATCGAGTTGAACTTCGCCGCCTCGGCCCGCTGCGCCAGATCCTGGTAGTAGCGGATATCGGTCAGCGCCAGCGGCGACGCCGCCGGATGGCGCCAGGAGGCCTCGTGGTGTCCACGGCTGTGGATGAAAAGGTTGAGGTGCAGTTCGCGCTTCACGACGCCCATTCGGTTGTCCTTGGTTCTCGGGTGACCGCGATCGGGCAGTCGTTCGAGCCGCTGGGGCCCCTCACCGGCACCGGCGGGAAGATGAACACGGACTGGTATTTTCGATCAACAATCAGCTCGTCGAACACCAGGTTCTCGTGACTGGGATGCCGCGCTTTGCCTGCAATCGCCACGCACGGTGAAAGCCAACCTCTGTCGGGATCGAGCAGTGATATTCGAAGCGTCGTTGTCGGGGCGGGCTTGCCCGCGAGCACAGCCCACGGGCCGTTCCAGAATGACGATCTTGCCCTCGGGCGACAGAGCTTGTCGCCTCTGTTTTCATCGCAGATCCCTAGTGCGGCGGGCCGCCCTGTCTCGGAGTTTTTTGGGAGGCCACGCCGCTGCGCCGCCGGCCGCGTTACGCTTCGGTTGCGGTTGTCGGATCGATCATTCGGCGAACTTCGGTGACCTTGTTCGCCGGGAAACCGCTGCGCCGGGCGTGCTCGTGAATGATCGCCTCGTCCTTGGCGAGATAGACGCAAAACGTCTTGTCGGCGGCGACGTAGCTCTCGACCCATTGAATGTCGGGGCCGAGCTCCTTCAGGGTCGCATTTGACTTTTGCGCGGCCTCGCGCAGGGCTTGCCGTTCGGCGCTGCCGATTGCCGGCAGCTCGCGCTCGATGATGAACTTGCGCATGGCTCCTCCCTTCAGAGATGGCGGCTTATAGCAACCAGATTATTCTGCGCGGGTAAAGTGCGGCATCACCTGCTCGGCGAAGAGCCGCATCGAGGCGAGTGCGTCATCGAGCGGAACCATATTGAAATTGACCTGCAACGAGGCGTGCTCGTAGCCGCCGAAGGCGTCCTGCGTGCGGCGGACTTGGCCCAGGATCTCCTCGGGCGAACCGATCCAGGCGGCGCCTGACGAGATCTGATCCGCCGCCCGCGACTGGCGAAGCTTGGCGATTACCCTATCGTAGCCGGGATAATCCTCCGAAATGCGGCCGTCGAGCCAGTCGGAGGCGGCCTCGACCAGCGAATGGAGGTAATCGTCGATGAACGGGCAGGCGAAGGCTCGGGCCCGATCGCCATCGGCATCGCAGAACATGTGAAAGGCCAGCATGACCTCGCCCTCGCCGGGGTGCCCGGCGGTCTTCCAGGCCTCGCGATAGGCGGCCAGCAACGGCCGCATCACGGCGCCGCCCAGCGGGATCGCCATGACCGAATACCCCATGCGCCCGGCGAAAGCGAACAACTCGGCCGTGTTCAGCGCCGCGACGTAGAATTTGGGGCGCGGCTTCTGGGTCGGAGGCGGCAGCGACGTCGTGTTCTCGACCGTGTGAAAGCGGCCGTGATGCGTCACGTTCTCGTGGGTCAGCAACAGCTCGACTTGTTCAATGCCTTCGCGAAAGCGGGCGACCGATTGATCGGGTGAGCGGCCGAAGCGGCGGAACTCGTGCGGCAGAAAGGCACGCGCAAACCCGACATCGAGACGTCCGCCGCTGATCGCGTCCAGCATCCCGATCTCGCCGGCCAGCTTGAGCGGATGATTGAAGACCGGCAGCACGGCGCCGGTTACCAGACGGGCCTGGCGCGTGCGCTGGGCGGCGGCCGCCAGAAAAACCATCGGGTTCGGGCTGTAGCCGCCGTAGCGATGAAAATAATGCTCGACTATGCGGATATGGGTGAACCCGACTTTATCCGCTTCCTCGGCGAGGATCAGCGCCTCTTCGAAATACTCGGCCCCCGACTTTTGTTCGGGCGCAACGTCAGGGAAGAACTGTACCCCGAATTGCATTTCGTTCTCCGCGGCCGCGGGTTCAGGCTGTTACCCGTCACCCCCGCTTTCGCGGGGTGACGGGTAACACATCGATGCTAAGGGTACCATCTTAACCCGCACTTCAAGGCCGCTCTTGACGACTGTGGCTATCGAGTGCTCCGATCCGCGCCGATCAGAGGGAGAGAGCACAGATGCCCGAGACGGCGATTTGGAATTTTCGGCAACTCGCACATCACGAGCTCGATGGGTTCGGCGGCATTGGCGAGGGCATGTCGATCCAGATCGTCAAGGACGGACGCCGCATTCTGTGGCTCGCTCACGAGAGCGCGCCGAAAAATTTCACCGCCGTCGACGTCAGCGATCCACGCGCGCCCAAAATCGTAGCGCGGGCCGATCTGCCGCAATCCCATATGCGCTCGAACTCGCTGGAAACGGTCGGCGACATCATGGCCGTCGCCTATCAGACGACGCAACAAGGACTACAGCCCGCCGGGTTCGAACTGTTCGACATCTCGGTGCCGGAAAACCCCCGCTCGATCACCTTCTTCGATTGCTCGGGGCCGAATTCGCGCGGCGTCCATCAGCTGTGGTTTGCCGACGGCGAATACATCCACATGAGCTCCGGAGCGCCCGACTTCACGCCGACGCATCCGCGGGACGACCAGTTCTACCGGATCATCGATGTCAAGAACCCGTCGAAACCGGTCGAGGTCGGCCGCTGGTGGCTTCCCGGCACGCGGCAGGGCGACAGCGAGCCGCCGCCGGCGCGTCATCCGGAAGGCGCCGATACCGGCTTCCGCCCGCATAATACCAATGTCTATCCCGAGCGCCCCGACCGCGCCTATCTCGGCTATATCGACGGCGGGATGGTTATTCTCGATATCTCGGACAAGGCCCGGCCGAAGATGGTTTCGCGCTGGGACTATCATCCGCCCTATCACGGCTTCACCCATACGGTCGTTCCATTCTTCGACCGCAATCTTTTGATCGTCAGCGACGAATGCGTACGAACCGAAGGGGCCGACTGGCCCAAGCTCGTGTGGGTCGTCGATGGGCGGACCGAGACCAATCCGGTGCCGATTGCGACCTGCCCGCTGCCGCCGCTCGACCTCTACATGCGGAAAGGCGCGCGCTATGGCGCGCACAACCTTTACGAAAATCTGCCAAAGCCGAACGCGTGGAAATCCGACCGCGTCGTCCTCGCGACATATTTTAACGGCGGGTTGCGCGCCTATGATACCTCCAACCCCTACCAGCCGGCCGAGATCGGCTATTTCGTGCCCGCCGCCCCGGAGCGGGCGCCGAGCGGCGCGATCCAGATAAACGACGTCTTTGTCGACGAGCGCCAGATCGTCTACACCGTCGACCGCCATGTCGGAGGCCTCTATACCCTCGAAATGGACTTCTGAGCCCGGGCCGGAGTCGCTGTTCGGCGGCAAGGACGCGCCGCTCTTCGGGCGCCGACAGCGGCGGGCGCGCGGACCGCGGCTCCCGGTCATCGCGGTCACCGGCTTTTTGGGTTCCGGCAAGACGACCCTGATCCGCGCGCTGCTCGACAAGCCCGAAGGGGCCAACACGGCGGTCGTGGTCAACGAGTACGGCGAAATCGGCATCGACAATGCGCTCTTGCGGTCGAGCAGCGATGTGACGGTGCTGCTCGGCAACGGCTGCCTGTGCTGCAATGTTCGCACCGATCTGCAGAAGACGTTGCGGGGCCTGCTTGCCGATCGGGCGCGCGGCGCCGTCCCGAGCTTCGAGCGGGTCGTGATCGAGACCTCGGGGCTCGCCGATCCCGGTCCGGTATTGCAGACCTTTGCGACCGACCGAGGCCTTGGCCGCGAATTCCATCTGCAGTCCCTGATCTCGGTCGTCGACGCCGTCAACGGCGACCGCAATATCGAGCGGATGCCCGAGGCGAAGAAGCAAGTGGCCCTCGCCGACCGCATCGTCGTCACCAAAAGCGATCTCGCTGACGCCGCGACGACCGGACATCTGATCGAGCACCTCGGCGCGTTGAACGCCGCGCCCGTCGGCCTCGCCGTCGAGGGCGAGATCGAGCCGTCCTTCGTGCTGGCCGAGCCAGCCTCGGCGCGGCGCGGCTTCGACCTCGGCGGCCCCGAGCATAGCCATGGGCTCTGCAGTTTCGCGCTGATCTTTGAAGAACCGCTGCCCTGGGCGGGGTTTGAACAAACGATGGCGGTCTTGACGGCATTGCGCGGGTCCGACCTCCTGCGCGTCAAAGGCATTGTCGCGATCGAGGAATGTCGCGGGCCGGTCGTTGTGCATTTCGTCCAGCATGTCGCTCACCCGCCGGTCGAGCTCGAGGACTGGCCAGACGGCGATCGGCGATCCCGGCTGGTATTTGTCACCCGTGGCCTGCCGCGGGAGAGCGTCGCGCGCCTCTTCGCCGGCGTGGCGGCCATTGCAGCCTGAACCCCGTCACCAAATACTTAGGCTGATAAACGCGAACTGCGCCGATATTGATCGACACGCGTTATGTTCTAGTGATACTCAAATCAGTGACCAAGTGCTGCACGTTAATCTTTTCGCCGAGGGCGAGATGAGAGCACAATCTGCGGCGCTGGGAATAGCTGCCGCGGCGGCTTTCTCCAGCGCCGCGAACGCTTTGCCATGCGCCGAGACGTCGCTCGGTAAAACCGAGTCTTCAGAAATTACCTGTACCATAAGCGACAAGACTTCGAGTCCGCTGGCGCCCGACAAGCAGGGCGAGCCGCCAGCCGACGCGCCGCAGGACGACTCACAAGCTACAGTTGATCGATCCGCGCTGCTCCTCGATACCACGGAGCCCGCGGACGACGAAAATTTCGCCCGAGCCGACATCAAGATTACCAACTTGCAAGCGACGATGACCTCGAACAAATATGTAGCGGGGCGTTTGCCTATGGCCGCGGAGACCACTCCGATCCAAGATCTCATTACGCTCTCTCCGGATTATTTGTCGGTCAAGATCCTGCCGCACACCGCGAAGCGAAAACCGGTCGGGGTCGGTCTCGTCACAGTGCCAAAGCCGCCTGAAAAAGAATCCGACACGAACCCTCCCGACCAATGGTTTCCGCAACCGCGGCATTAGGACCAAGGAGTGGCCGGCGGAGGGAATTGCACGAGTTGCGTTAAGTAATGCGGATAGCGCGGGTCGCGTCCGAAGAACAGAAGCGAGAAGCGCGGCGGCGGGCGGGGCGGTTGCGAACCGTGCGCGCCGGATTTGCCCATCATCAGGCCGGACGGCTGTGGCGCGCCGAGGCCTTGTACCGCAAAGCGCTGCAGAAAGACCCGGATGACGCCAACGCGCTGCACCTTCTGGGAGTCAGTAGCCTACCAGTGCGGAGAAATCGAGCACCGCGCTGGGGTTGATCGAGCGTGCGCTTCGCGGGATTGCCGGAGCTGCCCGATGTGCATTTGAACTACGGCAACGCATTGCGCGAAGCGGGCAGGCTGGCGGAAGCGGTGGCGAGCTACCGTCGGGCCATAGCGCTCAACCCCGATTACGGCATGGCGCACAATAATCTGGCCGCTGCGCTCAATCAGCAGGAGGAATTCGCGGCGGGTCTCGCAAGTTCCGAACGAGCGATCGCGCTGATCCCGGAGTTTTTCGGGGCATATGTCAATCAGGCCGACGCCCTGATGGGTCTCGAGCGGTTTGCCGAAGCCGAGGGGCCGCTCCGCCGGGCGCTCGACCTCGCGCCCGACCGGGCGCAGACGCATCGTGATCTCGGTTGGGTGCTTGCCAAGATCGGCCGGTATGACGAGGCGGTGGCCTGCCTCGAACAGGCGATCGCGCTGGATCCGGACGATCCCGCCACGCATTTCGCGCTCGCCACGACCCTTTATCTCAGAAAGGAGGTTCCGGGAAGCGAAGCCGAGCTCCGTCGGGCCGTGGCGCTCGCCCCGCGTTACACGGCAGCGTGGCACGAGCTCGGCACCGTGTTGCGCAGCTCCGGCCGCTTCGAGGAAGCGCTGCTCTGCTTCCGCCGCGTCGTCGATCTCGATCCGGATTGGCCGGAGGCTTACCGCAGTCTCGCAGTGACCGGGCAGCGAGCCGCGGACGAGGGGCAGCTGCGGCGCCTCGAAGCAGTGCTCAAAAACCGCGGGCGCTCGGTTTCGGATCGGATCTCCGCGGGCTTCGCTCTAGGCATGCTGCTGGACAACGCCGATCGGTGCGACGAGGCTTTTCCCTGCTTTGCCGAGGCCAATGCTCTTCATCGGCAGCAGCGGGCGGAGGCCGGCGAACGCTTCGATATCGAGGCGTTGCGACGACAGGTGGATGATCTGATCGAACTCGCCACGCCCGACTTCTTTTCGGCCGCCGCCCCGTGGGGCAACCCTTCGCAAGCGCCGGTCTTCATCGTCGGCATGCCGCGCTCGGGAACGAGCCTTGTCGAGCAGATCGCTGCCAGCCACTCGCGGGTGTTCGGCGCCGGCGAGCTACATGTATTGGGAGAAATTTGGGACACGCTATCGAGGCACAATCGGGACCGCCCGGTTGAGCAATGGGACGCGGCTTTTGCCCGGCGGCTCGCCGACCGGCATCTGGGGTATCTAAAGGCGCTCGGGGACGGAGCGGTTCGCATCATCGACAAGATGCCGGACAACATCTTTTTTCTTTGGCTTATCGCGGCGCTGTCCCCGTCGGCGCGGATCATCCTGTGCCGGCGCGATCTGCGCGACGTGTGTCTGTCTTGCTATTTCCACCATTTCACCGAAGGGCACCTTTACGCCTACGATTTGGCGGATTGCGGGGCCAGGGCGTTGGAGGTCGGCCGGCTGGCCACCCACTGGCTGCGAGTGCTGCCGCTTGAGATCCTGGTGATCGATTACGAGGAGCTGGTCTCGGATCTGGAAGGCGAGAGCCGCCGCCTTATCGGGTTCCTCGGCCTCGAATGGGAACCGGCCTGTCTCGATTTTTATCGCACGGAGCGGCCGGTCTTGACCGCCAGCGCCTGGCAAGTGCGCCAACCGCTCTACCGCCGCTCGATCGGACGCTGGCGGCATTACGAGCCCCATTTGGCCGCGCTGCTGGAGTTGGCGGGAGAAGGTAGAGCGACGGCATAGATGTCGGTGGTGTTCCCAATGCCGGTTTTTTTATAACCCTGCTCCGATCGTGCGATGTAGCGATTGCGATGCCGAAAACGGCGCCCGAAGGCGCCGCTCCCAATCCTAAATGTCGATCCTATACAGCTTCGCGACGCCGTCTCCCAAACAGACCCAACCCAGCAAGCGCGCCGCCAAGGATCGCAAGCGATGCCGGCTCCGGTACCGCATCCGCAGCGGAGGTCACTGAGAAGGTGACGCTGACTCCCGTTGGACCCTGGGTTGTTAAGATGTAAGTACCAGGTGTCGGATCGAAGCCGGTCAAAGTCAACGTGCCGGTACCGCTGATGGTTAGAGAGGGCAGCGTTCCTCCAACAAAGTCAAACGCGTCTGACGAGACTTGCAGTGTCGTGGTGATCGGACCTTCTGTTGCTGTATAAAGTTGGAATGGCGTTAGGGTTCCCGCGTTGAAGCCGCTGATCATCGTCGCGCAGCCGTAGCAAGGAATTAACACGCTGAAACTACCGCTGGGGCTTCCGCCTATGTTGGCGGGGTTACTGAACATGATCGACGTCGGAGTGAATGAGTTTGACCCGTTCAGGGATAAAGTGCTCCCGTCAGCGATCGGAACGGCGTGCGCGGAGGCGGCGAGGGTCAAAAGCCCCGCAGCCACCGTTCCAGCTAAAAGACCTGTCTTCATGAATAGCTCTCCTTAAACATTGAGAGTTCTTGGGCACATTGTGTGCCATAACAAAAACTTATTATTAATCAATCACTTAAATAAATCACGTTCAGGTGTATAATTAGTAGTGTAAGGAGAACCGACGCTCCCCAGTCCGCGATGCGGCTTGCTTTGCCCGGGAACGCAGAAAATCCGTCAGAATCAGCGCCGCCCACCCGTAACGAAAAGCGACACGCAGTTTCGGTACGGTGGCCAGAACTGCCCTAGCTTGCTCACGCATTGAGGGCCTCTTCGCCTCGACGCTCAGCCGGAAGAGTACGGTCGGTGAGGGCCACACTCTCTAAAGAACACCGCCAGCCATACCGTCGGCGTTGTCGGGTCGGTCCAGTCGACGCGATGATGCCGGTGCGGGGCGATGTCGAGCCAGTCGCCGGGGCGCAGCAGGCGCGGCTCGGGCTCGTCGGCGAACCGCAACTTGGCGGCGCCGGCGAGCACCAGCACCCATTCGCCTTCGGCCTGGTCGTACCAGAACCCCGGCGGGCTCGCTTCTCCCAGCGAGACGATCCGTTCGATCCGCAAACCGGGCCGGGTCAGCAATGTCTCGACCTGTTCGGCCGCCCGCGCGTCGGGGAGCGGGCGAGAGAAGGTTCACGACACGGTGGCCAGAACGCCGCTGACCGCGCGCCTCCAGCCGGCGTAGCGCTCCTCGCGCTCGGTTGCGGGCATGTGTGGCGCAAAACGGCGCTCGGGCCGCCATCCGTCAACCAGCGCCTCCGGCTCGGGGTAGAGGCCGCGCGCGAGACCCGCGACATAAGCAGCCCCCCAGGCGGTGGTCTCGATTGAAGTCGGCCGCTCGACGATTGCCGGCAGGATGTCGGCGATGAACTGCATCGCCCAATCGCTTGCCGCCATGCCGCCATCGACGCGCAGGCTCGTCACGGCGACGCCGGCATCGGCCGCCATCGCCTCGACGAGATCGCGCGTCTGATAGCCGACGGCCTCGAGCGCGGCGCGCGCGATCTCTTCGAGACCGCACTCAGCCGTCAGCCCGATCAGCGCCCCTCGCGCTTGCGGCGACCAGTGAGGAGCCCCGAGCCCGGCAAAGCCGGGCACGAGATAGAGCCGCTGCTGCGGGTCGGCGCGTGACGCGAGCCGCTCCGCCTCTGCCGCCGTCCCGATCGCGCCGAGACGGTCGCGCAGCCATTTGACCGCCGCTCCCGCGACAAAGATGCTGCCCTCGAGAGCATAGGCGGTCTCGCCCCCGAGCCGGTAGGCGATCGTCGTCAGCAGCCGGTGGCGCGAATCCGCCGGCTCGCCCCCGGTGTTGAGCAGAGCAAATGCGCCGGTGCCGTACGTCGATTTGACCATCCCCGGGCGAAAGCAAGCCTGCCCGATCAGCGCCGATTGCTGGTCGCCGGCGACCCCGGCGATCGGTACCGCGGCTCCCAGCAGCTCCGGCATGGCGGCGCCGAAATCCGCAGCAGTATCCAGCACTTCGGGCAGAATCGCCGGCGGGATGCCGAAGGCTTCGATGAGGTCGTCGTCCCAGCCGAGGCGCCGAATGTCGAACAGCATCGTCCGGGACGCGTTCGTGACATCGGTCATGTGCCGCCGACCACCCGAAAGCCGCCACAGCAAATAGCTGTCGATCGTGCCGAAGGCGATCTCGCCCGCCCGGGCGCGCTCGCGCAATCCCGGCAGGTTGCCGAGCAGCCAGGCGATTTTGGATGCGGAAAAATATGGGTCGATGACCAGCCCGGTGCGCCGCGCGACGGTTTCGCCGAGGCCCTCCTTGCGCCAGCGCTCGCATAGCTCGGCGGTCCGGCGGTCTTGCCAGACGATCGCGTTATGGACCGGCGCCCCGGTCGCGCGCTCCCACAGCACCGTCGTCTCGCGCTGGTTGGCGATGCCGATCGCGGCGATCGGCCCATCTGCGGCGGCCGTTGCTTCACGGCACGTCGCGACGACGCTCCGCCAGATCTCCTCCGGGTCGTGCTCGACCCAGGCGGGCTGCGGATAATGCTGGGTCAGTTCGATTTGCGCGGTGCTCCGCGCGCGTCCCACCGCGTCGAACAGGATTGCCCGCGTGCTGGTGGTGCCCTGGTCGATCGCCAGAATGTAGGGGGAGGCGGTGACCATCAACGATACCAAACTCCCTCGCGCCGTCGATCCAGGCCTCTTTGTCGCCGCAACGTCTGCTATCATCGAGCTTGAGAAGTGCTCGGCAGGCAACGCGGTGACGGGATGTCAGGACGCGCAAATCGGTCTCGGAAGGGGCATCATCGACGAGCTGCTCGATGTTGTCATCAAGGAGCGAGGGGAGAGGCATGACCTCGACGATCCTGCTGGTCGATGACGAGCCCGACCTGGAGACCCTCGTCCAGCAGAAGTTCCGGCGCCAGATCCGAGATGGTCAAGTCCGCTTTCTGTTCGCCCGCGACGGCGCCGAGGCGCTCGAAATGCTGGGCAATGGCGGCAGTGTCGACATGGTGGTGAGCGACATCAACATGCCGCGTATGGACGGGCTGACCCTTTTACAAAAAATCCAGGAAGGCGATGACCCGCTCTCCACCATCATCGTGTCCGCCTATGGCGACATGGCCAACATCCGCACCGCGATGAACCGCGGAGCCTTCGATTTCCTGACAAAGCCGATCGATTTTGCCGACCTCGAGACGACGATCAACAAGACCTTGCGCCACATCGAAACATTGCGCGAGGCGCGGCGCCGGCAGATTACCGCGGAACGCGCACATGCGCTGTTATCCCGCTATTTCTCCCCCAATTTGGCCGAACGGCTGGCGAGCGATCCCGAGGCCGTCGATCTTGGCGGTCAGCGGCGCGAGATCACCTCGCTGTTCACCGACATGGCCGGGTTTACGACGCTCGTCGAGACGCTCGAGCCGGATGTCATCGCACCGCTGCTCAACGATTATCTCGGCGAGATGACCGACACCGTCTTCGCGCACGGCGGAACTGTCGTGAAGATCGTCGGCGACGCATTGCACGTGCTCTTTGGAGCGCCGGCCGAGCAGCCGGACCATGCGTCCCGCGCGGTCGCCTGTGCGCTGGAAATGGATGTCCGCTCCCAATCCTTGGTCGAGCGCTGGGCGCAAAAAGGGGTTGTTCTCGGCGCGACGCGCGTCGGCCTCAATACGGGCCCGGCAATTGTCGGAAATTTTGGGGGCCGCCGCTACTTCGACTACACCGCCTATGGCGACACGGTAAATACGGCAGCGCGGCTCGAAGCGGCGAACAAGCAACTCGGGACCCGCATCTGCATCGGCGAGAGCGTGGCAGCTCGCGTCTCCGGTTTTACCGGCAGGCCGGTCGGAGACCTGCTGTTGCGCGGACGCAGCGAACCCTTGCGGGCATTCGAGCCGCTCTCGCCCGAAGAGTATGAAGGTCAGGCGACCCGGGCCTACCTGGACGCCTTCCGGAAGCTCGAAGCGGGGGACCCGAGCGCGCTGCCGGAATTTGCCGCCCTGCTTGGTCTTCGCGGCGACGACCAGTTGGTGAGCTTTCATTTGAAACGACTGCTCAACGGCGCCACCGGCGTGCGGATCATGCTCGACTAAATGGAGATCCTACCGGAGAAGCTTTGCGCCCGGGGTCGCCCGGCTATTATTCTCGTTGATCCAGATCAAGGCAGGCTCGCCGGATTGGCGGAACACTCCCGTCACATCCGGTCCGGCGGCGAGAGAGGCGCTTCGTGAGCTACAAAGATCTCCTGGTCGTGCTCGATTCCGAGGCAACCGCGCGGGAACGCGTCGACTTTGCCTGCGCACTCGCCGAGCGATTTTCGGCGCATCTTATCGGGCTGTGCCCATTGCCGACGCCGGAAGCGCCGCGGCATCTCGGGTATTACGACCCGGCGCTGCTCGATCCGTTTTTCGCGGAATTGCGGGAAAAGGCGCGCAGTGTGGCCGTCAAGGTGCGCGAAAACTTCGACCATGCCGCCGGTCTGCGCGGGCTCTCCTCCGAGTGGCGCGAGATCCCGGAGGGTCCCGACGCTGATCCGGCGCTGCACGCCCGCTATGCCGATCTGGCCATCCTCGGCCAGCTCGATCCCGACCACGCGGAAACGGAGTTGATCCGGCCGCGTCCGGAGCAAGTTGCGCTGGCCTCCGGCCGGCCGGTCCTGATCATCCCTTATGCCGGGCATTTCGACTATATCGGGCGGCGGGTACTGATCGCTTGGAACGCCACGCGGGAAGCCGTCCGTGCGGTCAGCGACGCAATGCCGTTTCTGACATCAGCCGAGCTGGTAACCGTGCTGACGATCGATCCGCGCGAGGGACCGCACGCTCACGGCGAGGTGCCCGGCGCGGACATCGCAGTGCATTTGGCGCGCCACGGCGTCAAAGCCCAGATCGAGCGGACGGTGTCCGCCGGTCTGCCGGTCGGGGAAGTGCTGCTGTCGCGTGCCGCCGATCTCAGCGCCGATCTCATCGTAATGGGCGCTTACGGTCATTCCCGCGCACGTGAAGTGCTGCTGGGTGGCGCGACGCGCTCGGTGTTGCGCAGCATGACCGTGCCCGTTCTGATGTCGCACTGAACTGCTGCGGTGACCGCTAACGGCGGAAGGGGTGATCGAAGATCGCCCGCTGCTCCGGCGTCAGCGCCTGATAGAGCGCCTGGACGGCCGGTTTTGCCGCCTGCAATGCCTCGAGCCGCGTCGACAGGAACTGCTGCATCCGGTCGAGCCGGTCGAGCACGGTCGTTTCGTCGCGGGGTTTCAGCGAAGAGCAGAGCTGGCGTTCCTTCTGCTGCTCGGTCTGGGCGATGCTCGCCACCCTTTCCCATAACGGGCGCTGCTCGGGTGTCAAGTCGAGCTTCGCCTCGGTATAGGCGCGCATTGCGGACCGCCAGGCCAGCCGCTCCTCGCACCGCTCTTTCGGATCGCGGTGCATCATCATGCGATGCATCATGCCTCCCCGCCAGCCGTGCATGCCCGGCCCGCCCTCGCCGCGCGTCCAATGTCCGGGCCCGCCGCCGTGCTCCTCGCCCGATTGCTCGTCCGCTGGCCCCGGCGGCGCCGCCTGAGCCTGCTGCGTCTCGGCATCCTGGGCCGAGCTGGCGATGATCGGAACCGCTATCGCGGTCGTTGCCGCCAGTGCCGCGGCGAGCAGTGTCCGTTTCACAAAAGAACTCCTCGAGTTGGGGCTTGCCTGGGAACTCCTACCGGCGACACATTCTTTCATGGTGGCTCCCGCGCTTAGGATAGGCAGGGGCGCACAGAACAATCCCCGCAGATTGGTAAGATGCTTTGTTCGCTGCGGCCCGAGATCGAATCCGATAGAACGGGTTTCCTAAAGGAGAAGACGATGCGTTTTGGATTGTTCGGCAGCGCGCAAGCGAGGCGCAGCGGTCCCGACACGGACAGCAGCCAGGGTTTCCGTGAGTTCATCGACAACAATGTCGAAGCCGAGGCGCTCGGCTATTACAGCACCTTCCTTGTCGAGCATCACTTCACCGGCTTTGGCCAGGTCTCGGCCAGCCTCAACCTCTTGACCTGGCTCGGCGCCCGCACTCGCCATTTGCGGCTCGGCACGGCGGTGCTGGTATTGCCATGGCACAATCCGGTGCTATTGGCAGAGCAGGCCGCGACACTCGATCTCCTCTCCGCCGGACGTCTCGATTTCGGCGTCGGCAAGGGCTACCGCTACAACGAGTTTGCCGGGTTCTGCCTGCCGATGGAGGAGGCGGATGCGCGTTTCGAGGAGTCGCTCGAAGTCATCACCAAGGCCTTCACCTGCGAGACGCCGTTCTCCCACCAGGGAAAATACTGGCAGTTCGACAACATTGTCGTCGAGCCGCCGACCGCGCAAAAGCCGCACCCGCCCTTCTGGATGGGGGCGGGCAGCCCGGCTTCGGTCCGCCAGGTGGCCGAGCGCGGCTACAACATGCTGCTGGGCCAGCATTCTCTCGCCGAAGAAATCCTCGACCAGGTCGCCCAATTTCGTGATGAGGTCGAGGGCCGCGGCCGCGCCTTCGACCCGATGCATGTCGCCGTTGCGCGCGCGGTCCATATCGCCAGGAATGCGGCCGACAAGGAAGCCGCGCTCGAGCGGCGGTACCAGGGGCATATGCGGATCAACGCGCTGGCTCGGCGTCCCGACGGGGACGCGCGTGACCGCTTCAAGGCGGACGAGGTGGACGCCCGCTATGAAAGCGCCGAGAGCGCCCTCTTCGGGACGCCGGACGAGATCATGCGCAAGCTCGAAAGATTGCGAGATGGCGGCGTTGAGTACGTGATCATCAATTTCGGCGGCTCACGCGAGAACATCCGTCGTTTTGCCCGCGACATCATGCCGGCTTTCGCTAGTGAGCCGCAGAAGCTGGCCTTGGCAGGCCAGTGAGGGAACGCAGAATCGGGCTCTGCGTAGGGAGCGATTCCGAAGAACCGGCAAAGACACGCGCTTGTGCTTGCTGCGTTTGCCAATCGAAGGTTGTTGCGATAACGTATGACTTGATGCCCCCGCCGAGGCTCGGCATCGACTGAGAGATCCGCGCGCTCCCGCCTCTTCGGCCAAGAGACGGGGCGCAGCATGGAGCTCCAAACCTACTGCATCTATATCGAGACGCCGGTCGGAACGCCGTTCGGCGATTCCATCAATGATGTCCGCCCTTGGTTGGATCGCCACAACATCGAACCGGTCGAGTTCAAGTCGGAAACAAAAAGCGGCGTCATCACCCTCGATATCCGCTTTCGCAGTCAGGATGAGGCGCGGCTTTTCGAGCAGGATTTCGCTTTGCTTTAGGTCAGGTGGATCTGCCTTCAGGCAGCGCGCGGACGATTTGGCGCCAAACGGACGTGTCGCAATCAACTTGATGCGCGGCACGAAGCGCAGGCTCTAACCTCCACACACGGCGGACGGATGGCCGATCATCGGGAAGCCGGGCTCGCTCGGTCCCGGCGCAACCAGCAGCCGCCGTTCCGAAGCAATGGAGCCAACAATGATCCAGGACGCCCAGGGACATCGCCTCTCCGGCGCGACGGAAGCGGCCGTCACCGAATACGATAAGGCGGTACGGGCGTTCAACCTCGTCCACGGTGACGCGATCGGCCTGTTCGACACGGCATGTCAGGCCGCACCCGACTTCGCGATGGCATATTTGGGAAAAGCCTGGGTGCTCGCCCTGGCCAATGACCCGGGCTTGTTGACCCAGGCCAAGTCATTGGTCGAAACCGCCCGACCCTTGAGCTTGAACGAGCGCGAGCGAGCCCACCTCGCCGCCCTGTCCCATCTGGTCCAAGGTGCCCGGGCTGCGGCTGTCGCCGTGCTGGATCGCCATCTAATGCATTACCCATTCGACATTATCGCGCATCAGGCAGCGGCATTGATCGACGGGTTCCTCGGACGCTTCCCTTGTGTCCGGGATCGTTCAGCGCGGGCGCAACCATTCTGGTCCAAGGACCAGCCGGGCTATGGGACCTTGCTGGCGATGCATGGCTTCGGGCTGGAGGAAGCCGGTGATTATTCGCGCGCCGAGGACGAGTCGCGCGCCGCCGCCGAGCTAGAACCGTTGAGCTTCTGGCCGCATCACACCGTCGCACACGTGATGGAAATGACCGGGCGCCCGGAAGATGGTCTCGGGTGGATGGCGGCGCGCGAGGCGCTGTGGTCCACCCCCAGCCACCTGAACCAGGTCCACATCTGGTGGCACAAATCGCTGTTCCACCTCGAGCTCGGGCAATACGACGCCGCACTCGCGCTCCATGATGGCCCGATGCGCGCCACCCAGCGCCGGGTGGCGCTCAGCCTCACCAACGCCGCTGCCCTGCTCTGGCGCCTCGATACACTCGGCTGCGATATCGGCGACCGCTGGCAGGAACTGGCGGATTTCTGGCAGGACCATGCCGACGGGAAATGCCTCGTCTTCGCCGACATGCATGCCGCCATGGCCGAGCTGCGCTCTGGCCACGAAGCGCTGGTCGAGCGGCGCCTCGAGGCGATGCGCGAGACTGCGGCCAGCCGCCTAGAAGCGGCCGCCCTTTATCGCACCGTCGGCATTCCGGTCGTAGAGGGGCTCGCTGCGTTCCACCGCGGCGCCTATGCCGAGACGGTCGAATTGCTGCTGCCAGTCCGTGTCGATCTATGGCAGATCGGCGGCAGTCACGCGCAACGTGACGTCGTGGACTGGACCGTGACCGAAGCGGCCGTGCGCGCGAGTTTGCGCGATATTGCTTTGTCACTGGCGAATGAACGTCTGGGAACCCGTCCACGCAGCGCCCCAAACCGCCGCTTTCTCGCCCGTGCCGAGGCCATCGTGGACTGATCGGGTCCGGGTGCCCCCGCCCTTGGCGAGGCCGAACCACCCTTTCGCGACAAGTAATTACGATCGGATGTCAGGGCGTCATCCGAGTTGTCAAATATCGTGCACGTCGATGATGCCGGGAAGGGATTTGACGGCGGCGCGGGTTTGGGGGCCCACTTTGAAGCCGCCGGGGATGGCGATTTCGACTTCGCGGGCGGGGAGGTCGAGGACGACGGTCACGCGGCCGCGGCCGCCTGCTTCGCGGGCGATGACGGTCTTCAGGTTGGAGAGGGCGCGGGCCTCGCCGACGAACACCCGCAAGCCCGCGGCGGCGAGGGCGACGACCGTGTCGAGCGGCTCGATCTTCTGCGCGGTCAAACGCAGGCTCTCTTCCTCGCTGCGCACATCGACGGTGACGACCAGCGGCTGACCGGAATCGAGTAGGGCGCGCGCTTCCCGCAAAATTTCCGAAAATAAGGTCACCTCGAAGGTACCGGTCGGGTCCGACATCTGGACAAAGGCGAAACGGTTGCCGCGCCCCGAGGTACGCTCCTTGCGGCCGATCACAATACCGGCCAGCCGGAAGCGGTTGGTCGGGTTGGCCGCGAGACCGGCCGGCAGATCGGCCCAGCGGATGATCCCGGCGCGTTCGAGGCTCTTGCCGTAGGGGTCGAGCGGATGGCTCGACAGGTAGAAGCCGATCGCCGCGAATTCGTGCTGCAGCCGCTCGACCGGCGGCCAGTCGGCAACCAACGGCAATGACGGGCGCGGCGCAAAGCTCGGGTCGATGCCGGCAAAGAGGCTCTCCTGCCGGCTTTCGCGCTCTTCCGCCGCGAGGCTCGCCTGGCGCAGCAATTGCTCCGCCGCGGCGAAGGTCTGCGCCCGGTTCGGATTGAGGCTGTCGAACGCGCCGGCCTTGGCGAGGCTCTCGAATTGCCGGCGGTTGAAGCTCTTGGCGTCGAGCCGCCGCGAGAGATCGCACGAGGTCCTTGAAGCGGCCCCGCGCGGCGCGCTCGGCAACGAGCTCGCTCATGGCCTGCGCACCGACTCCCTTCGACGGCGGCTAACGCGTAGCGGATGGCCGGTTTTCCTGTCTTCGGACGGGCTCGACGGCGAAGGTCACCTCGGAACGGTTGACGTCCGGCGGCAGCAGCCTGATGCCGAGCCGGCTCAATTCCTGCCGAAACACATTGAGCTTGTCGGTATTGCCGAGGTCGAACGTCATCAGCGCGGCGAGGAATTCGACCGGATAATTGGCCTTAAGATAGGCGGTTTGATAAGTCAGCGAGCGCGTAGGCTGCGGCATGCGGCTTATTGAAGCCGTAGCCGGCAAACTTGGCCATCTGATCGAAGATCAGCTCGGCGCGGGCTCGCTCGACGCCACGCGCCGCCGCACCCTCGAAAAACAGCTGGCGCTGCGCCTCCATTTCGACCGGAATCTTCTTGCCCATCGCGCGGCGCAACAGATCGGCGCTGCCGAGACTGTAGCCAGCCAGTACCTGGGCGATCTGCATGACCTGCTCCTGGTAGGTCATGACCCCGTAGGTTTCCTTCAGGATCCCCTCGATCGCCGGGTGCAGGTAATCGGGCTCCTCCTCGCCATGCTTGACCGCGATGTATCGCGGGATGTTCTCCATCGGTCCCGGCCGGTACAGCGCGTTGGCGGCGATGATGTCCTCGAACCGGTCCGGGCGCAGCTTTCTCAGCATGTCGCGCACGCCGGCGCCTTCGACCTGGAACACGCCCACCGTGTCGCCGCGCGCCAGGAGCTCGTAGGTCGGCGGGGTCGTCGAGCGGCAGCGCCGACGAATCGAGATGAACACCGCGGGCAGCGAGCAGCTCGCAGGCCCGCGCCAGCACCGTCAGGGTCTTGAGACCGAGAAAATCGAATTTCACCAGCCCGGCGAGCTCGACCCATTTCATATTGAACTGCGTCGACCGGGATATCGGAGCGCGGGTCGCGATAGAGCGGCACCAGCTCGGTCAACGGCCGGTCGCCGATCACCACCCCCGCGGCATGCGTCGAAGCGTGCCGGTAAAGCCCTTCGAGCTTCAGCGCAATGGTCATCAGCCGGGCGACGCTCTCGTCAGCGTCCCGCTGCTGTTGCAATGCCGGTTCTCCGGCGATCGCCTGTTCGAGGGTGACGGGATGGGCCGGGTTGTTCGGCACCAGCTTGCACAGGCGGTCGACCTGGCCATAGGGCATCGCGAGCACCCGGCCGACATCGCGCAAAACCGCGCGGGCCTGCAATTTGCCGAAGGTGATGATCTGCGCGACGCGGTCGCGGCCGTATTTCTGCTGGACGTAGCGGATCACCTCGTCGCGCCGGTCCTGGCAGAAATCGATGTCGAAATCCGGCATCGACACCCGCTCGGGGTTCAAGAACCGCTCGAACAGGAGGCCGAAGCGCAGCGGGTCGAGATCGGTGATCGTCAACGCCCAGGCGACGACCGAGCCCGCTCCGGAGCCGCGCCCGGGACCGACCGGGATGCCCTGGCGCTTGGCCCACTGGATGAAGTCGGAGACGATCAGGAAATAGCCCGCAAAACCCATCCGGATGATTGTCCCGAGCTCGAATTCGAGCCGCTCGCGATAGGGCTCTGGCGGACTCCTCCGCTTCCGCCCCAACGCCGCGAGCCTGGCGTCGAGCCCGGCGCCGGCGGCGTGGCGCAGCGCCGTCTCCTCTTCGATGCCCTCGGCGCTCGGGAAGGCCGGCAGGATCGGCTGGCGCGGCTGCGGGATGAAGGCGCAGCGCCGGGCGATCACCAGCGTGTTGTCGCAGGCCTCGGGCAGGTCGGCAAAAAGCGTCCCGCATCTCTGCGGCGGGCCGGAAATGATGGGAGCGAGTCAGCCGCTTGCGGTCGGCATCCGCCACGACCGTGCCCTGCGCAATGCACAGCAGCGCGTCGTGCGCCTCATAAAAGTCGCGGTCGGGGAAATAGACGTCGTTGGTTGCGACCAGCGGCAACCGGTGACGATAAGCGAGCTCGATGAGGCCCGGCTCGGACCGGGCCTCATCGGCGGTGCCGTGACGCGTCAGCTCGACATAGAACCGGTCGGGAAATGCCGCCGCGAGCTGCGCTCAGCACCGCCTCGGCCGCTTCGGCCTGGCCCTCGGCGAGGAGCCGCCCGACGGGACCCTTCGGAGCCGCCCGCCAGGCAGAGCAACCCCTCGCTGGCGCCGGCCAGATCGCGGCGCGTGACCGACGGCTCGGTCGGCGATTCACCCGCGAGAAAGGACTGGCTCACCAGCCGCAGCAGGTTGCGATAGCCCGCCTCGTTCTGAACCAGAAGCACAATCCGGTCCGGTTCGGAGAGCGTCCGCCCGAGGCGGCTGCTTCCCTCGGTATCGCCGCGCTCGATCGCGATCTCGCAGCCGATGATCGGTTGCACCCCGGCGGCGCTGCAGGTCGTCGCGAATTCGAGCGCGCCGAACAGGTTGCCGCTGTCGGTGATCGCGACCGCCGGCATCCGCTCGGTCTTGCAGAGGCCGACCAGCTCCTTGATCCGGATCGCGCCGGCGGAGAGCGAGTAGGCGGTATGGACGCGAAGGTGGACGAAATCGGCGAGCGGCATCGCGCCAGCATCGCATATCCGGCGCCACCCGTCAGCCCGGCGGCCGGAACGTCAAGGAAACAGCCGAGGAGTCGTTAAGATGAGCAGCCTCGGCTCGAAGCTCGGATTCGCCAATTTGAGGCATCGGGATCATTGTGATCTGCCACAACTTGGTTCCTCCTCGTGGCTGGCTCTCACGCCAGCGCGTCCCACGTCAGCAGCGCGCAAGGGATCGTGCGATCCGGCGGCAAAACCTGACGTTCGAGATAGAGGCGAATCAGGGTCGTCGTGTAGGGGCGGAAGAATGCGATCTGGTCCAAAACGGCCCCGTCGAAGTGCAATGAGGCGTCCCACGAGCCTGGCTCGATCTGTTCTTCGTACCCGTGACCGATATAGCCGACATAGGGAGTGCCGGACGAGGCGATAATACGGACCGTCAGGCCCGGCGACGGCCGTCCCTGCTGGGGGACCAGATCGGCGACGTCGACGTGGAAGCATCGATAGCTCGGATCGCTGCTGTAGACGTCGACCTCGGCGTCGAATTCGGCGATTTGCGCCTCCACTCCGTCTCCGCGAAACAGCTGGAGATTGTAGTCGGTAATCGGATCACCCCGCTCGTCTACGGCATGGATGATGAATTGCTGGTACTGTTCCGGGATTCTCTTGAACCGGCTTTCGGCATCGGCCTTCTCGAGCCATGCGCGGTAGCCCGCGTCGGCGTCGTGATCAGCCGCGGTCATCTCGAAAGCGTCGATGACGAGATCCTGCAGCTCGGCGGGCGGATTGCTGAGGATCGTCGCGTGATTCAGCCCGTCCGGTCCGGCAGGATCACCGACGAGGTGTACCGGGATCGACACGTCGAGCCATTTATCGGCGACGACCCGGTGCGGCTGCGGATCCTCGGCCCCGGCGGGGTCCGTCGCCGTGCGGCGTGCGACCATGCCCTTCTCGGTCATGTCGAGCTCGATCGCGCGCACGCTCAGGCCGCAGCCGGCGCGTCGCACCGTCCCGTCGGTGCCGGGCCTGTCGACGAGCTTGCGCAGCCCCGAATAGGTGCCGGTACCGCAGAATACGAAAACATAGGGCGTCTCGGGACCGCCGTCGTAACGCGGCGGCGCGGTAAACACGTCCTCCTCGGCGAGCCTCCAGGTAAAGGAACTGGCGAGTTCGAGGTTATCGAGGATGCGGTCTCCGGCCTCCAGAAAATCGGGGCCGAGTTGCTTGTTGCCCTTAAAGACCGAGCCGAGCCAGCTGCGCCCCTTCTTGGCGAGCGGCGAGCCGAAGGTCGCCGGCGCCAGCGCGATCAACCGTTTCAGGCGCTTGCCGCGGAGCGGATCGGCAGCCAGCCATGAGCGCACGACCAGCATGCCGGTGGAATGGACCATCGCGTCGAAGGGCGCATCGGGATCGAGGCCCCCTTGCGTGGCCAGGGCGCGGTCGAACGCCTCGGCCAAGTCTTTGATCGTAACCTCGTTGTTCAACGAGACATAGGTGCAGGTGCGCATATCCGCGTCGTCGAGGCCGAGCCGGTGGCGCAGAACCTCCCGCCAGGCAGCCCAAGAAGCGCCCTTGTCCGAATACCCATGAACGAAAACCACCGGGTTGGCCATGGCCGTCTCCGTCTTTCCCGAGCCGCGCAAGGTTAACGGCGGGAGCGAGCCGTGGCAAACCAGGAAAAACCCGCAAGACGAGTTCAGCTGCGGCGCGCGTAGGTGTGCTGGCGATCCACGCAGTCTTCGGGTAAAAAGCACCCCTTGAGGCGCGCTGCAGTACCAATCATTGGCTGCATGACAGGGGCCGGAAGCCCCGATTTACGGAAGCAAGTCGAGGCGTTCGAGAGCATTTGATGGCACAGGATCCCCGGCAGATGTCCCTTCTGCGCCGGCATTTGTCGCCGCTCACCCAGTTCCTCACGATTGCGATCCTGGCCCTCTTCGTCGGTGTTGCAATCCTTGCGTGGCCGGTGATCGGAAAGAATGTCGCAGATCCGGCCGGACGCGCCCAGCCGGCGCCGTCGGAAGAGGCGCGCGGGACCTTCAAGCCCACCGAAGAGCAATGGGCGGGGTTCAAGATCGAGCCGGTTCGCCTCGTCAGCTTTCGTCCTGAACAGGTGACGGAAGGCAATATCGCGATCGACGACGATCTGACGACGCCGGTCTTTTCCCAACATTCCGGACGGGTCATCAAGCTGCTCGCCAAGCTCGGCGATCACGTCGAGGCCGGGGCACCGCTGTACGAGATCCAGGCAAGCGAGTTCGTGCAGGCGCAGAACGACCTGATCACCGCGCTCGCCAATCTGCAGACAGCACGCTCGCAGCTCGCGCAAGCGCAAACCAACGAGAAACGCGCCCATGACCTCTATCTCGCCCAGGGCGGCGCGCTGAAGGATTGGCAGCAGGCTCAGACCGATCTGGTGACCGCGCAAAACACCGTCCGCAGCGACGAAATCGCGCTCGCCGCGGTGCGCAACCGGCTGCGCATCCTCGGCAAGAGCGACAAGGAGATCGCCTCCCTCGAAGCCCAGCCGACGCAAAAGCTCGATCCGGTCACGATCGTGACGGCGCCGATCGGCGGCATCGTTACCCAGCGGCAGATCGGGCTCGGTCAGTACATCAACAGCATGGCGGTGGGCGCGTCGGGTCCGGTCTACACGATCGGCAATTTGTCAACCGTCTGGCTGATCGCGAATGTTCGCGAGGCGGATGCGCCATTGATGCATGTCGGCGAACCCGTCGAGGTGCACGTGCTGGCCTTCTCCGGCCGCGTCTTCAAGGCGAAGATTTCGTGGGTCGCCCCGTCGATCGATTCGAACACCCACCGCCTTTCGGTGCGCGCCGACGTCGAAAACCCTCAAGGCGAACTAAAGCCCGGGATGTTCGCTGATTTCAGCATCATCACCGGGGAGGCGGAAACGGCTCCGGCCGTGCCGCAGCGCGCGATCGTCTATGAGGGAGATACAGCTCGCGTCTGGGTGGCGGAGGATGATGGAACGATCGCCGCGCGTTCGATCCGCACCGGGCGGATCGCGGACGGCATGGTCGAGATCCTCGCCGGCGTGTCTGCCGGCGAGAAGGTAGTGACCAGCGGCGCGTTGTTCATCGACCGCGCCGCCAACAACGACTGAGCAGGCCGGAGCGGGATGAACGCCGTCATCGCCTTCGCGCTGCGGCAGCGAGTGCTGATGTCGCTGCTACTGCTGTTCATGTTGGGCGTTGGCGTCGTGAGCTTTCTCAAGCTCAACATCGAGGCCTATCCGGACCCGGTGCCGCCGCTCGTCGATGTCGTCACGCAAAACCCGGGTCAGTCGGCCGAGGAGATCGAGCGCTATATCACGATCCCGATCGAGATCCAGATGGCCGGGATCCCGAATGTCACAGCGGTGCGGACAATCTCCCTATTCGGGCTGTCGGACGTCAAGGTGCAATTCACCTATGCCTTCACCTATGACGAGGCGCAGCAATGGGTCATCAATCGGCTGGCGCAACTATCGCCGCTGCCCAATGGAGTGAGCCCGCAGATCTCGCCGGATAGCCCGACCGGCGAGATCTACCGCTATCGGGTCGTCGGCCCATCCGGTTTTAGCGTGACGGATCTGAAAACGATCCAGAATTGGATCCTCGAGCGCCGGTTCAAGGCGGTGCCGGGGGTTATCGACGTCACCGGCTGGGGCGGCCAGACCAAGACCTATGAAATCACCGTCGATCTTGACCGTCTGCTGGCCCAAGGGATCACCCTGCCGCAGGTCCTCCAAGCGCTCAACAACAGCAATATCAATGTCGGCGGCCAGACCGTAAATTTTGGTCCGCAGGCCGCTATCGTGCGCGGTGTCGGCCTGATCCACTCGATGGATCAGATCCGCGACACGATGATCACAGCGGTCAACGGCGTTCCGGTGCGGATCGGGGATGTCGCACGCGTCACAGCCGGCCACCAGCCTCGCCTGGGCATCGCCGGCCAGAACGATGACGACGACATCGTCCAGGGAATTGTGCTGATGCGCCGCGGCGAACAGAGCATGCCAACGATCGAACGCGTAGAATCGGAAGTCGAGAAGATCAACAGTTCAAACATTCTGCCGCCTGGCGTGCGGATCGAACGAATTTACGACCGCAAGGATCTGATCAACGTCACGACGCGCACGGTGCTGCACAACATGCTGTTCGGCATCGTGCTGATCTTCTTCGTGCAGTGGCTGTTTCTCGGCAATCTTCGCAGCGCTTTGATCGTCGCGGCGACGATACCGTTCGCGCTGTTTTTCGCAATCACGATGCTGGTGTTGCGCGGTGAATTGGCGAATTTGCTGTCGGTCGGCGCGATCGATTTCGGCCTGGTCGTCGATGCGACGGTGATTATGGTCGAGAACATTTTCCGGCATCTGGCCGAGCCGCCGACCGCGCTGCGACGACGCACATTGCAGGACGCGCGCCGGGCGAGCCGCCTATCCGGGAAGCTCGTCGAGATCTACGCCTCGGCGAGCGAGGTCAACACAGCGATTTTCTTCTCGGCGGCCATAATCATCGCCGGGTTCGTCCCGCTGTTCACGATGTCGGGGGTGGAGGGCCACATTTTCGCGCCAATGGCCAAGACCTACGCCTACGCGATTGCCGGCGGATTGATCGCGACGTTTACGATCTCGCCGGCCTTGAGCGCGATGTTGCTGCCCGACCGGGTCAGCGAGGTGGAGACTTTTCTGGTCCGCGGCCTGCACCGGGTCTACCGCCCGCTTCTCGAATTTGCCCTCGCCAACCGCATCGTCACGCTCGGTGGCGCCGCCTTGCTGTTCGCTCTGGCGGCGATCGCGCTGCCCTCCCTCGGTCTCGAGTTCCTACCCAAGCTCGAGGAAGGCAATTTGTGGATACGTGCGACGCTCCCGCCTTCGATTTCGCTCGAGGAAGCGAACGGTTATGTCAACCGGATGCGGCGGGTAATCAAGAGCTTCCCGGAGACCGTCACGGTCGTCTCGCAGAACGGACGGCCCGACGACGGCACCGATGCCACCGGCTTCTTCAATGCCGAGTTCTTCGTGCCGTTGAAGCCGTTCGACACTTGGCCCAGCGGTGTCGACAAGGGAAAGCTGACCCAGCAAGTCAATGCGGCGCTTGAAGCCCAATTCCCAGGCGTGGAGTTCAATTTTTCCCAATATATCGAGGACAATGTCGAAGAAGCGGCATCGGGGGTCAAGGGCGAGAACTCGGTCAAACTGTTCGGCAACGACCTCGCCACACTCGAGAAGACGGCTGCTAAGATCAAGGAGGTGATGAGCACTGTGCCGGGCATCACCGATCTCGCCGTGTTCGACTCGCTCGGCCAGCCAACGGTTCGGATCGACATTGACCGCGCCCGCGCCGCGCGCTACGGCCTCGCCCCCGGCGACATCAATTCGACCATCTCCGCGGCGATCGGCGGGCAGGCGGCCGGCAATCTTTACGAGGAGGGGAGCGACCGCAATTTTCCGATGGTCGTGCGTCTCGCGCCGAACTACCGGCAGAGCCTCGACGCCATTCGCCGGATTACGATCGGCGCGCCGAACCCTAGCGGCAGCGGCATCGTTCCGATCCCGCTGACCGATGTTGCGACCGTTCAGCTCGTTTCGGGCGCGTCTTTTATTTATCGCGAGAACCAGGAACGCTACATCCCGATCAAGTTCAGCGTACGCGGGCGCGACCTCGGGAGCGCTGTGGTCGAGGCCCAACAAAAGATCGCGCAACAAGTGCAATTGCCAGCCGGATACCGCCTCGAATGGGTCGGCGAATTCGGCGAACTGCAAGAGGCGATCGGTCGACTGGCCGTTGCGGTGCCACTGAGCCTCGCACTGATTTGCATGCTGTTGTTCCTCAATTTCGGCTCGGTAAGCGACATGATGCTCGCCGCGGCGGCGGTACCGATGTCTCTGATCGGCGGCATCTTCGCACTGTTTCTGACCGGTATTCCGTTCAGCGTGTCGGCGGCAATCGGCTTTGTCGCGCTATTCGGCATCTCGGCGATGGATGGGATCATCGTCATCGGCTATTTCAACCGTCAGATCGAGGCAGGCCTCGAACGCAGTTCGGCCATCTTGCGCACCTGCGCTGTTCAGATGCGCCCGGTGGCGATGACCTGCATTGTCGCCTGCGTCGGCCTCTTGCCTGCGGCCTTGTCGACCGGGATCGGCTCGCAGGTGCAAAAGCCGCTCGCCACGGTTGTCGTCGGCGGCAGCTTGCTGGCGCCGCTCTTGGTTCTGTTGGTGCTGCCGGTGCTGATCGACGTGTTCTCCCGACGCCGGCAGCCGGCTGAGGAGCCGCGAGCCACGACCCGCGCCGGCCGAATAGGCCTGCGCATGCCCGGTCGGCGGCGCCTTTTGCGTATTCCGCATTTAGCGGCCGCCGCACTGTTACTGATGAGTTGTGCTGTCGGTCCCGATTTCGAGCAACCTGCTGCGCCGGATGTCAGCGGTTACACACCGCAGCCGCTGGCCGAACACACCAGCTCGGCGGATATCAAGGGCGGCGAGGCGCAGCGCTTCGTCCAAGATCTGGACATTCCGGGCCAGTGGTGGACGCTGTTTCACTCGGAGCCGCTCACCGCCATGGTCGAGCTGGCGCTGAAGAACAACCCGACCCTGCCGGCGGTCGAGGCCGCTCTGCGCCAGGCATGGGAAAATATCTATGCCGCGGAAGGGGCGTTCTTTCCCACGGCCGTAGCCAGCTACTCGCCGAGCCGCAATAAGACCGCGACCGGCGTCACGTTCACGTCGGCCTCCTCGGGCAGCCCCTTTTTCACCCTCCACACCGCCCAGGTGGTCGTGACTTATGTACCGGACGTCTTCGGCGGCACGCGGCGCGAGGTAGAATCGCTTACGGCGAATACCGAATTTCAGAGGTTTCAGCTCGAGGCGGCATACCTGACCTTGACCTCGAACGTGGTCGCTGCTGCGGTGCAGGAGGCCTCCTTGCGCGGCCAGATTGCGGCAACCGAGGAAATCATCAAGATCGAGACCGAATCACTCGGGATCCTGCACAGGCAATTAGAGCTCGGACAGGTGGCGGGGGCCGATGTGGCGGCTGTGGAAGCGACATTGGCGCAGGCGCAGACAACGTTGCCGCCATTGCAGAAACAGTTGGCGGTGCAGCGCGACCTGCTGACGGCGCTGATCGGCCGGTTACCGAGCCAGGAGCCGGCCGAGAAATTCGAACTTACCACGCTGCAGCTGCCGCAGGATCTGCCGGTCAGCCTGCCGTCGAAATTGGTGGAGCAGCGTCCGGACATCCAATCGGCTGAAGCGCAACTGCATGCAGCCAGCGCCCAGATCGGCGTCGCCATCGCCGCTCAGCTCCCGCAGTTCACGCTGACTGCCAATGCCGGCACCGTCGCCAACCAAATCGGCCAGCTGTTCATCACGCCTGGCACCGCTTTTTGGTCAGTGGCCGGCAACGTGGCGCAAACGATCTTTGACGCCGGCACCTTGCTGCATAAGAAACGCGCCGCCGACGCCGCCTTCGATCAAGCGGCGGCGATGTATCGCAGCACGGTCATCACCGCCTTCCAGAACGTCGCCGACGCGCTGCACGCACTGCAATCCGATGCCGAGACCTTGAAGGCGGCGTATGCGGCAGAGCGCGCCGCTTTCAAGAGTCTGGAGATTGCGCGTCGCCAGTTGCAGCTCGGCGCCATCGGCTATCTCGGCCTGCTCACCACGCAGAACACCTATCAGACGGCGCTGATCGTCCTCGTCCAGGCTCAGGCCGCCCGTTATGCCGATACCGCGTCGTTGTTCCAGGCATTGGGGGGCGGCTGGTGGAACCGCCAGGATGCCGCACCGGCGAAGACGTGGGACATCGAGTTCATCCCTTGATGAGCAACCCCGCCGCGCCGGCCTAGTGTCAAGCACAAAAATCGCCGATTAGAATTCAGGAACGCTCACAATCGAGGCTTGGCTCGCCTTGCAGGTTCATCCTTATCATTGGCGTCCGTCGGGAAGTCTTCTAGCTCATCTGCTGAAGGCGGCGACCCAGCAGCATCACCGTGCGCTCGCCCCGACGATAGCGCGGCTGGTGCCGCCGACCGCAATCGTCTTTGATGCCGGGGCCCATGCCGGGCAATATACCAAGCTCTTCGCACGCGCCGCCAATCATGGGCGGGTCTACGCCTTCGAGCCGGGGAGCTATGCCCGCTCGATCCTGCGGACGGTGGTCTGGCTGCACGGGTTGTCGAATGTGGCCGTGGTGCCGATAGCGCTCGGCTCCGAGGCTCGGCTCGACATGCTGACCATCCCGCTCAAGAGCAGCGGCAGCTTTGGGTTTGGACTTTCCCATTTGGGAAAGCCGTCAGAACGCTGGCGCGCGGTCGCTCAGGAGATTGTGGCGCTGACGACGGTCGATGGTGTGGTGAAAGCGCTCGATCTCGATCGCCTCGATTTCATCAAAGCCGACATCGAGGGATGGGAGCTGCGACTGCTGCACGGGGCCGAAAGCACGCTCGGACGTTTTCGACCACGCCTGTTGCTCGAGCTCAGCGGCACGTCGTTGGCGCGCGCTGGGGACCGGCTCGCCGACGCCTTCGCCTTTCTGGCGGCGCGCGGTTACCGGGCGTTTCGTTTGGAGCCTGGGGCAAGCCTCGCGCCGGTCGCCGCCCCCGTCGATGGCGATTTCTGGTTCATACCGGCCGACGATCCGCGGGGCAATTCCAGCTTTTAGCCACAGCCACAGCACCATCCCCGATGGCCGATCAGTACTGGACGTGCAGCCGCAGGCCGAAAACCGATACGGGACCTCGGTCGCGGTTGTAGGCCGGGTTCTTGATGAACTGGTAGTCGGCCGTGAAGTGGGCAAAGCTGAATAGGGCGACGCTGTAGTATGCTTCAAGGATCTGCTCAGGGCCGGCATTCGGCAATTGGCCGTCGCCGATGATCCCGCCCAGACCACCGGCGGCGAGATACAGCTTGCCCTGGTGCGAGATCCGGTTGATTGCGCCAGCCAATCCTACCGTGTCATCCGGCCGCCCCCAGCGCGAGCCGGTAAGCGAGAGACCTCCCGAGATCGATTTGTTGATGTCGGTGAAATCGACCTCCTCCACGGTGCCTTGCGACACGCTGGCGCGAGCAAAGACGCCAAAATCGGTGGCGAGTTGCTGTTCGAGGTTGAGCCCGAAACCATCCTTGGTGCGAAAACTGCGGACGGCGCCGGTTGATGGCGTTTGACCGGTGGCCGCTCCCAGCGCGATCGCGTCAAGATAGGTCCCGAGATTGCCGCGGGTCAGCCAATAGAGGAATTTGAGCTTGCCGGGCTGATCCCACACACTATGCCTCTCTTCCAGCTCAGCCACGAATTGCCCCTGCGCAAAACCAGGGGAAAGCTTATCGCTGTTCGGCTTCAGCGACAGATCGAACAGGCCGGCCCTGGCGGTCCACCAGTCCTGATACCATTCGGCCGCACCGCCGTAAGTGAATCCCCATGAATTCGCCGCGTAGTCGAATGCGCCCTGATCGATGATCGACCAGTTGAAGAAGTCGTTGCGCGGGTCGTGCGCATACTTATTGGTGTCGAAAATGTCGACGATGGAGTATTTGCCGATCGTGAACACCAGGCGGTTGGCGGTCTGGGTGCCGCCGAGCTGGTTCAGGTCGGGATCGAGCTTTTCAATCTCGCCACCCAAATCGACCGTCTGGCGGAGAAACCCTCGCTGGACCAGAAAATAAGGATACGCCTTGCCTACTTTGAAGGCTTCGCCGCTGGGATATCCCGCTACGCCAAAGGTGTCGCTGAGCCCGAACCCTTGGTCGACCTCCGGATTGATCCAGATTTCGGCGCCCGGCCACGGTCGGATACCGGCATAGAGCGTGACGTCTACCGTTTCCCTGCCGTTGGCGGCGGGGCTGAGGCTCTGGGGTCCCCGATACGGTGACCGGAACGCCGGTTGCAGCAGCCAGACATTTGTTGCCTGGCCGTGAATGGCCCAAATCTCCTGCTCCACCTGCTCGGCCTGTTCCGGGGTAACCGGCATCCCTTGGGGTTGCGGTGTCGGACCGACCATTTGGGCGCCGCACACCATTGGCCAGCACAGAACACGGATTACGATAACGGCGATCAAGATGACATTGCCGGCCAGCAGCCGATGAAGTGGCATTTTCAGCGTGCCGGCCCCGGACAGCGGCAATAAATCGCGTTGTGTTCCCCGTTATTTTGCGCCACAGCCGCGAAAGTCAGCGCGCCGCCGGGGCCTGCCACAGCGACTGCGTTGAGCGCGAAGCGACCGATCAACTCGCCCTGCAGCAGCGTTTCGCCCATAGTCGCGACCCGCCTGATATTGCCCGCGCCTCCCGCGAAGGCGGCCAGCGGTCCAGGCCCCCCATCGAGGGCCGCGATGAACGCCGTCATTCCGTCCGGCCCCACTGTCGGCCAGGGGCCGAAACCCGCATAACTGCCGCCGCCCGGCGCAAGCGCTCCCTCGACGGCGATCTCGGCCAGACCCTCCGGCCCGATCCGAAGCACCGCCTCGCGTGTGATCCCGTCCTTGCCCAGATAGGTGCCGAACACGATCCCGTCCTCGTCGTCGATCGCCACCCGCTCGGAGAAGCGCAGGATCATTGCCCCACTCGGCGCCTGGTCACCGGTGCCAACCAGCAGACGCAGATCGCGCGCACCCGCAATGAAAATGCCGCCAAGCGCCGGGCCCTTGAAGATCGCAGCAGGAAAGGCGATGACGCCGCTGTTGTTCAGCGCCGGCTCGCCGATCTTGTCCATCGTGCCGCCGATGCGCAGCAGCCGGTCGCCTTCCGCCACCAGCCGCTGCAGCCGCCGCCCGTTCCAGAAATACAGCACATCCAGCATGTCGCGTCCGCGCCGCACATTGGCGACGAAAGCCAGCTCGTCGTTGTCGTTGAGCGCCGGCGCGTCGAACCCGACCAGCACACCGAGAGGCACACCTGAAGCGTCGTCGCCGGCAAGTGCGATCGCCTGCAGCCCGTCCGCCCCGGCGAGGAAGACCCCCTCGGTCGCACGCCCGCCGGCGACCTGCGCGCCGAACGCCACATGCCCGGAGTTGTTCAGCGCCGGCAGCGGATGCGCTCCGAACCCCGCGAGCGTGCCGCCCCCCGGCAGGTTGTCCCCGAACGCCGCCACCCTCGTCACATGCCCTCCTTCGGCGAGGAAGATGCCTTCGCGTGCCGGCGCGTGCAGCACAGTCGCGTAGAAGGCGACCTGACCGCGCGCGTTGACCGGCGCGACAATCGGCTGGGAGGTGACATCGAACCGATCGAAGCGGCCGCCGCCGGGCGCCGCCAGGCCAGACCGGACGACGGCGCGCAACGTGCCGGTCGCAGACACTGGAGTGGCCGTCGGCTGCGCTGCCACCCGCAGTGGCGGCTCCGCCGGTGCCGTCGACGGCGTGGAAGGTGCGACCCAGAGAACAGCGGCCCACAAGCCCGCCACCGCCACACCCGCAACCAGCAGCCGCCGCCACGCCGCTACCAGCAGCATGGCTCAGTTCCGCAGCATGCCGGCCTTCAGGGTAGATACGTCGTGGCGCAGCATCTCGATGTAGCTGTCCGCCTCGCCACCGGCGGGCGAGAGCGAATCGCCGTAAAGCGTGCCGCCGATCACGGCACCGGTTTCACCGGCGATGCGCTGGATGGCGCGCGGATCGGTAATGCTATCGAGGAACAGCGCTTTCACGTGATCGGCCCGGATCTGCCGCGCCAGCTTTGCGAGCTCCGCCGCCGAGGGCTCGCTCTTGTTGGTCCAACCGTTCACCGAGAGCAATGTGATGCCATAGGCACTGGCGATGTATTGCAGCGAATCATGCGATGCCAGCGCCCGGCGCTTTCCTGCCGGCACGTCCGCCATCTCCTTGCGCGCCCAGTCATCGACCGCCTGGATTTGTTTCGTATAGGACATTGCGTGCGCCCGGTAGTCCGCGGCGCCGGCTGGATCGAGGCGCGTTAATGCCGCGGCGATGTTGCGAACGTAAATGACGCCATTGCGCGGATCGAGCCAGGCGTGCTGGTCGATCGCCGCCGGAAGCTGCCTGCCGGAAACAGGATGCTCTTCCTCTGCGGTCAAGGTCCGCACACCGCGGGTAACGATGACCTTCGTGCCCTTGAAGAGGGCCTGCTTGAGCAGCGGCTCCAGCCACGGCTCGAATTCTTCGTTGAGGTTGTTGATGAATATGGCGCGTGCCGAGGCGACTGTCGCGACGTCGGCGGCGGTCGGCTGATACAGCTCACAGTCTCCGCCGGATCCGACGATGGTCTTAATGTCGATGCGATCGCCACCGACATTCGCGAGCATATCGCCAATGACGCTGAACGTCGCGGCCACCGGGATCCGGTCCGTGGCCCACGCCGGGGCCGCCAGCAGCAGGACACTTAGTGCGACAACGTAACGAAACGTCAAGCGTCCTCCCGCCCGATCATCGGCATCATTCGTCGCCAGGCGCCGGCGGCGACGAGCGAGACTCCAAACAGCAATCCCGCTGCCAGTACGATCGCCGGACCGCAAGGCAGATTGCCGTGATAGGAGACGAGCAGTCCCGCAACCGATGCGGCCAGCCCGAAGCCGGTCGCCAGCGCCATCGAGGCTGCCACACCCAACCCCCAGCACCGCGCCGCCGCAGCCGGCAGCAGCATCGGTCCCACCGCCAAGAGTGTGCCGAACGCCTGGAAGCTCGCCACCAGGGCCAGCACCACCAGCGCCAGGAACACCGCCCCGTACGGCGCGCGTGCACCGACCGCGCGAAGAAACGCGGGATCGAAGGCGCCCACTGCCAGCGGCCGATACAGTGCCGCGATCACAAGCATGATCACGCTGCTCACAGCGGCCACCTGCAGTAGCGCCCGCCGGTCGATCGCCAGCACAGTGCCGAACAGCACACGCATGACGTCGAGATTACTGCCCCGCCACGCTACCAGAACAACGCCGAGCGAGAGGGCGACCAAATAGAACGCCACCAAACCGGCGTCATGGCGCGACCGTTCGCCGGTGATCAGCCCGGCCAGCCCCGCCACGGCAAGTCCGCTCGCCAGCCCACCCAACGACAGCCATGTCGGCGATGGTCCCGCATACAAAAACCCGACCGCCGCGCCGGGCATGACCGCATGTCCCAGCACGTCGCCGTCGAGGCTCATCCGCCGCAGCACCAGCAGCGTTCCGACGGCCCCATTGGTCAGCGCCAGCGCTAGACAGGCTACCAGCGCCGCGCGCATGAATGCGAGGGTCTCGAACGGTTCCACGATCAGCGCATGCGCCGACATCAGGCCATCGCCGCCAATGCCACCTCTGTCGAGCCCCAGGCGACGCAGCGTCGCGCCAATACAATAGTCGAGGGAAAGCGTGCCTGCACCAGGCCGAGATCATGCAGCACGGCGATTACGGTCCTGCCTTCCCGATGCCATCGCGTCACCTGATCGAGCAGCACGGACATGGTCTGCGTATCGACCGCGGCGAACGGCTCGTCGAGCAGAATGACCGCGGCGTCCTGCAGAATCAGCCGTGCGAACAGCGCCCGCTGAAGCTCGCCGACGGAGATTTCGCCAATCAGCCGCGCCAGCCGTCCGGCCAGCCCCACCGTCTCCGCCACCTCTGCGACGCGCGCCCGCAGCGCGGTCCCCGGGGAGCGGAATGGGCCGAACTCCCGCCATCCGCCGAGCGTGATCAGCTCGGACACCGTGAGCGGGTAGCCTAGGTCGATTCCCGCAAGCTGCGGCAGATAGGCCAATCGCTGCCGCGCAGCACGATTCACCACCCCACTGGCGAGGCGTACCACGCCTGCGATCGCCGCAAGGAGGGTGCTCTTGCCGGCCCCGTTCGCCCCCACAACGGCGGTCAGGGTGCCCGAAGCGAACTCTCCGCTCACGGCCTCCAAGGCTATTCGCCGGCCATAGCGCACGGTTACGTCGCGCAACAGAACGCGGCCGTCAGCAAAACCACAGCTCTGCCCATCTGATCTGACGCGCAAGTCGAAGACGCGTGGCGTCGGCCTCGAACCGCCGGCGAGGCGAGGGTGGTATAATCTCGCCAAGTACGTCATTCTAGGGGCAAGTTTACCATCGCAAACCGGGACAACGAACGAGAATGGGAGGAGCAACCATGAGAATCGCCGGGCTAGCCCTGTTGATGGGTATGTCGGTCCTGTTACTGTTGGTGCAATCGACACCCGCCTCGGCCCAGGCCGACTGCAAGGCCGTCGTCGCGCCCTCGCCTTTCGGTCCGGACGATCAGACCGGCGCGACCAACCGCGTTACCCCCGCGGTCACCAAGGCCGCCGCCGCCGAGATCCAGACCGGCGTCGTCACCTCCATGGCCAACGACCTCGTGGACGGCATACCGCTGTTCGGCACCCGCTTCAGCAAGACCATACTGAGCAGCTTCGCCGTCACGCCGGGCGCAGAATATGGCAACAACAAGCTGAGCTATATGGAAGATACCTATCTCAGCCAGAGCCATGTCGGCACGCATATCGATGGTCTGGGCCACATCGGCATCCAAGACTGCTACTACAACCAGACGCCGATGGGAAAATACGTCACCCAGAACTATCTCAAGCGGTTTGGTCTCGAGCACATCAAGACCTTCGCGACGCGCGGCGTCATCATCGACGCGGTGAAGGTGTTCCAGGCCGCCGGCAAGCTGAAAGCCAACCCCGCCTGCAAGACGCCCTGCCTCGATGCCGGCTCGCTGATCACCGAAGCCGACCTGCAGGCCGGGCTGAAGATGTACAACGTGACCCTGCGCGAGGCCGACGCGGTGTTCATCAACACCGGCTGGGGTGACCTGTTCAAGCAGTGGCCGGCCCAGAACGCGACCTACAACAAGGGCGAACCCGGCATCAGCGAGTCGGCGGCACAGTGGCTCGCCTCGCAGAAAGTGGTTGCCGTCGGCGCCGACACCTGGGCGGTAGAGGTGATCCCGGGGGAAAGGGAGGACATAGCCTTCCCGGTGCACAAGACGTTGATCACCGACAACGGCATCCACATCATCGAGAACGTGCGCACCGACCTGATTTCGGATGTTGCTGCAAAAACGGGCCGGGCCACCTTCTTCCTGTCGATGACGGTGCCGAAGGCCGTCGGGCTGACCGGCACCTTTGTCAACATCGAGGCGATTCAGTAGCGCATGGCATCGCGGCCGGTGGTGCGGCGCCGGGTTTTCCTAGCCGGACTGCTCGCCTGCGGCCTCGGCTGCGCAAGGAGCGCAAGGGCCGAGGCACGGCGCTACCGCATTGCTCTCGCCAATCTCGATGAGACGCCGGGTGTGACCTTGGAGGGGCTCGGCTTCACCGGTTCCGATGTGCGGCGCAGCTTCGAGCTGGCGGCGCGCACCTTGCCGGTCGACATGCTCTATTTCGACAATGCCGGCGACCCCGTTCGTGCCGTCGCCAATGCCGAGGCGGCGATTGCCGCCAAAGTCGACTTGCTGATCGAATATAACGCCGACGCCGAGGCCAATGCCGAGATCGCCCGCCGTCTCGCTGCCGCCGCGATCCCGGCCCTGGCGCTGGTCGATCCGCTGCCCGGTGCGCCGCTCTACGGGCCCGACAATCGCGCCGCCGGCCGCATCGCCGGGCGGGCTCTCGGTGATTTCGCGCGAGAAACCTGGCCGGACGAGCAGGTCCTCGGGGTGCTGATCGGTGACCTCGCCGATCCGGCCCCCGCCATCGGCGATCGCGTGCAGGGCATCACCGAAGGCATCCACGAGTCGCTGCCCTCGCTGAAGCTCGCCTCGCTCGACACCGGCGGACAGCCGGTGCGCGCCGACGCGCTGTTGACGAAATTCCTGCAGACCCAGCGCGGCGAAAGGCTGCTGATTGCGACCCTCGACGACCTTGCCGCCGTCTACGCGAAGAACGCCATCGAGATGAACCGGCGGCAGAGCGACTGCATCATCGTCAGCCAGGGTCTCGACCCGAACATCCACGGCGGCGCCAGCGAGAAGAAGGAAATCGACCCCAACAACCGCAGCAGCGTGGTGCTCGGCTCGGTCGCCTACTACATGGACCGCTACGGCTACGACGTGCTGCCGCTCGCCTTACGCCTGCTCGCCGGCGAGACCCTGCCGCCGCGCACGGTGACGCAACATACCTTGGTCACCGCCGCCAACGTATTCCGGGAATATCCGCCATTCGATATGAACTGATGGCGCGTTGAGAATCTGGCACGGGGTGGCGAGATATTGACAGCGATCGGGCTGCGCAGCGAGGCATCATCGCCCTTCTTTGCTTCGTCGTGACGCTCGGCGGCGCGCACCCGGCGATCACCGCCCCACCTACTGGCACGATCGAGGGAGTCGTCAATGACGCCCAGGCGGCCCGCTGTCGGGCGTACAGCTGACCTTGCGCGCGACGACGGGCCGGATTGCCAAAAGGGCGACGAGCGGGCCGGACGGCCATTACCGCTTCGCCGGGATCGCCGCGGGCGATTACTCGATCTCTGGGTCCATACGCGGTGTTGCCACGGCGACGGCTGCGATCGCGGTCAGGGCCGGGGAGCACGCCTCTGCTGATCTTGCCCTCGCTGCTGCGGGTTCCGCACCCCGTCAGGCGGCTGCGCCATCCCCCGCCGCTGAAACGGCACCGCCACCGCCTGGGCCGCTGGAGCTCGAAGAGATCAACATCGTGGCGAAGCGGCTCGAAGCGGCGCTAATCGCGATCGAGCCGCAAATCGGGGCCTCTACCTATACCGTGACCCGTCAGGCGATCGAGAACCAGCCCGGCGGCGCGAACAACACGCTCAACCAAGTCATCTTGCAGGCACCGGGTGTAAGCCAGGACGCCTAGTCGGCCGGCGGCGTTCATGTCCGAAACGAGATGCAGCCGGTGGAGTTCCGGATCAACCGAATCCCCCTCCCCACGGGGTTGAGCTACTTCGGCCAGGGCCTCAGCCCCCGCTTTGCGAACTCCTTCAACCTGATCACCGGCGCCCTGCCGGCGCAATACGGCCTGAGCACCTCGGGCATCATCGACATTCAGACGAAGAGCGGGCTGTTTGCCCCCGGCGGCTTGGTTTCGATGTATCGCGGCGGCTATGGCACCTTGCAGCCGAGCGGCGAATACGGCGGCTCGATCCACGGTTACAACTATTACGTATCCGGAGATTTTCTCACTACCAACCACGGCATCGACGGGGTGACGCCGGCGACGACGCAGATCCACGATCAATCCGAACAGTTGCACGCCTTCGGCTATCTCGACAAGATCATCGACGGCGAAAACCGGCTGACCGCGATCGCTGGCCTGTTCAACGGCCGGTTCGAGATCCCGAACAATCCGGCCACGCCGACCTTCCCCGGGATAACCTTCCTCAACGGCGTCCCGGTCTCCGCCTTCAACGCGGCACAACTCGACGAGCGGCAAAACGAAACGAGCCAGTTCGGCGTCCTGTCCTATCTGCATTCCGGTACAGCCGTCGATTTCCGGATCTCGGCCTTCACCAAATACAGCACTCTCCATTTCCGGCGCGACCCGTCGCTCTCCGACATCGCCTTCAACGGCATCTCGCAGAACGCCTTGCTGAAGAGCTTCGCCAACGGAATGCAGGTCGATGCCGTCGGCAAGATCGCCCCCGACCATACGCTTCGTAGCGGTCTGTTGGCGACAGGCGAACGGTTCACCTCTCAGACCATCTCGTCGGTGCTGGTGCAGGACGGTACCGACGAGTTCGGCAACCCGACCTTTGGCAGCACGCCGGCAACTTCGTTCCCGAGCGAGGTCTTTGCCAGCGTAGCCAGGACCGGTTGGGCCTTCAGCAGCTGGCTGCAGGACGAATGGAACGTCACACCGGATCTGACCGTCAACTATGGCGGGCGGCTCGACGCCATTAACGAGTTCGCCGTAGGCAACCAGATCAGCCCGCGCCTCAATGCGGTGTGGCAGGCGACCCCGACGACCGTCCTGCATGCCGGTTACGCGAACTTGTTCACACCGCCACCATTTCAGATCGGGCCGCCGGAAAACCTGGTGCAGTTGAACAACTTCAATGCCACCGGGCTGACCACTTCGGGCGCCACCCCGTCGACCGAAAACGACCCGCTGCAAGATCGAACGTGCCCACCTGTTCGATGTCGGGGCGACGCAAAATCTACTTCGACAGCCTCAAACTCGGCGTCGACCTCTATTACAAATTCGCGCGCAACGGCGTCGATTTCGGTCAGTTCGGCGCGCCGATCATTACGATCCCGTTCAATTACCGCATCGTCGCACAATCGCGGGATCGAGCTGACGACGAGCTACGAGAATGGACCTTTCTCCTATTACGGGAACCTGGCGATTGCGCGGCAACGGGCCAAGGGCATCGTATCCGCTCAGTTCAATTTTTCGCCGGACGACCTGGCCTATATCGATGCGCACGGGATTCAAACCGACCACAGCCAGCTGATGACGGCATCGGCCGGGCTGTCCTACCTGTGGGAGGGTACGCGCTTCAGTGTCGATCTGCTCGCCGGAACCGGGACGCGGACGACACAACCCGGCGGGCCGATCAATGGCGGCTCATTACCGTCCTACGAACAGCTTAATCTCGGCGTCTCGCATATATTCGACCTGCCCCATGCCGGTGCGATCAAAGTCCGGTTCGACGTGATCAACCTGTTCGACGAGATCTATCTGCTGCGCAGCAGCACGTCGATCGGCGCGTTCTCGCCGGCTTACGCTCCGCGGCGGACCTTTTACGCCGGCGTCACAAAGGAGTTCTGAAGCAAGGATCCACTTCTGCCCAGAGCAGCACGGAATCGGCAACTCGCGCAGCCCCTCCGCGGCCGGCGGAGCGGTTGTCGGGTCCGTAGTAGTAGGCGAGAGCGGCGCGCCGGACAGCGGATCGGTGACGCAACTATGGTCACCGCCGCCAACGTATTCCGGGAATATCCGCCATTCGATATGAACTGACGTGGCGATCGAATTGGGTGCGTCTCACGCAACCCGGCATCAAGCCTTCACGGTGGACGCCCGGTAGATCTCGTCGATGGATCTTGCCAAGGCCGCCTCAAACTCGGCATCGCTCATCGAGTGCCTGAGCTCTTCGACGAGGGCTCGCGAAAAGCTCGCGATCATGCCGTGATTGGCGGCGAGGCGCTCGCAGGCGACGGCGCGCGTATAGCCGCCGGAGAGCGCGACGACCCTCGCCACCCGCCGGTGCTTCGTCAGCGGCAAGTAGAGATCGGGAACATCTGGGAGCGTCAGCTTGAACATTACCCGGGGGCCATGCGGCGAGGCGTCGAGGTTCCTGGTCAATTCGGCGAGAAGAATGGCCTCCGCACCGGGTTTTTCCGGGCTCTTGATCGAGACTTCCGGCTCGATGATCGGCATGAGCCCATGCCCGGCGATCTGCGCGGCCACCTCGAATTGCTGCGCCACCACGGCGGCGATACCGCCTTTCGAGGCCAGATTGATGACCGAGCGCATCTTGGTGCCGAAGACGCCGAGCTTCACCGCCCGCGTCAGAAGTGCATCGAGTTCCGGCATCGGCCTCATCAGCTGGACGCCGTCTTTTTCAGCCTGCAGCCCCTTGTCAACCTTCACGAAGGGGACAACGCCCCTTTCCTCCACAGGAACGAGGGGGTGGGTTTTCCCCTGACCTCCCCATCCATAGTGCCTTCGAAAAGGATCGTCCCGATGACCTTGGCTCCGGTGAAGGCCGGCGCGGTCATGATGCGCACCCGCATCTCGTGCATCAGCCGGAACATTTCGGCATCGCCGCTATAGGCGTTGTCCGGAATGCCGTAGAGGCGCAGGGCGCCGGGTGTCGATCCACCACTCTGGTCGAGCGCGGCGATAAAGCCATTTTTCTCCGACATTTGCGTCATCATCTTGTCATCGGCCATGATCGTCATCCTCGCGTGAGAAATTACTCTCAGGGAAATGCGCCCGGGCTGCACCAATTGCGATCCTTCGACATCGGCTCCGAAGATCGCGGGAGCTTTCGTCCGACGGAGGGCGTTTCCAACCCCGGCACCTCCCGATCGAGTATAGCCCCATCGGATACGAGATCCGAGGACTTCTCCGCCTTATCCAGGCGCTGTTGGTGACCCACCTCGGACTCGGACAAGTGACGCGCGGCGGCGACCCATGCCAATCGTGCAGTGATCCTGTCGATCTGGCCCGACTAAATTAGGCTTGTCCGGTTCTTCATCGCTGGCAGGCGCAGCGAGGTATCGACCAGAGCCGTCAAGTTGGCGCGCGATGCACCAGAGAGCGGTTTGAGGCGACGCACTCGGCGCGCATCACCCCCACCCCGACCCGCCCCCATTGAGGGGGCGGGAGTACAAACAGGAGTGTTGATGCACCCTCCCCCTTGAAACAGGAGTGTCGATACAACACTCCCCTTGATGGGCCCTTGATTGGGGGAGGGCTTTTGCGAAAAATCTTCGCAGCAACAGCATTGAGCGTGCAGCATCAGTGAAGACGAAACCTGCGCACGAGGTCGCGGCCACGCCGGTAGCGCTGACGCCGCAGCAGGCGCTGTGGCTCGAGCTGATGCAATTTTATATCCGGGAGGCCTGGCTGCTCGACGAGCGCAAGCTCAAGGAGTGGCTCGATCTCTTCACCGACGATGTCCTCTACTTCATGCCGCGCCGCAAGAACGTGCCGCGCCGCGAGGCGCACCGCGAGCTGACGCCGCAGGGCGACCTGGCGATCCTCGAGGAGGACAAGCGCTATCTCGAGATGCGGGTGGCCCGGCTCGACACTGGGATGGCCTGGGCCGAGGATCCCCCGTCGCGCACCCGTCACCTGATCGGCAATCTCGAAGCCGCACCGCTGGAGAACGGCGAGGCCGCGGCCAAGACGGCGTTTCTGGTCTACCGCTCGCACCTGGAGACCGATCACCAGCTCCTCTCCGGCTGCCGCGAGGATTTGCTGCGCAAGGTAGAGGGGGCGTGGAAGGTGGCCCGGCGCACGATCGTGCTCGACGCCAACGTCCTGCTCGACAAGAACCTCAGCGTCTTCCTCTAAGTCGCGCGATTTGTCTTTGCGGCGTCGCGCAAATGGGAGAAGCTGCTGCATAACCACCGTAACGGGGAATGTCGGCCAAGCCCCTTGGGTCGACAGATGCAACAGGTAGCGCGCAACCAGGTCTGGGAGGCCCGATATGACCGCCGACACGTTGCCCGAGGCCGTGCTCCCGAAGCGGCCCTCGATGCACCGGCTGATCGTCGCCGCGACGATCGGCAATGTGTTCGAATGGTTCGACTTTGTCGTCTACGGTTTTTTCGCCGTGACGCTCGCGCAAGTGTTCTTTCCGACCGGCGATCCGACCGTGTCATTGCTCGTCACGTTCGGCGCCTTCGGCCTCGCCTATGTCGTGCGGCCGTTGGGTGCCATCGTCGTCGGCGGCTATACCGACCGCGCCGGCCGCAAGGCTGGCCTCTTGCTGTCGATGGCGCTGATGATGATCGGCACGACGTTGATGGCGGTGACGCCGGGCTACGCGACGATTGGCCTGGCAGCGCCGATCATCATCACGATCGCGCGGCTCTTACAGGGATTTTCGGTGGGCGGCGAGTTCGGCAGCGCCGTCACCTTCCTCGCCGAGCATGGCGGTGGGCGCCGCGGGTTCAGCGCCAGCTGGCAATTTGCCACCGGCGGCATCATCACGGCTCTCGCCTCGGTGTTCGGCGTCGGCCTCACGACCTTGCTGAGCCACCAGGAGTTGGTCGACTGGGGATGGCGGATCCCCTATTTCTTCGGCATGCTGATCGGGCCGGCCGGTCTTTACGTCCGCTCGAAAGTCGTCGACACGCCGGAATTCATCGAAGCCGAGAAGCCCGAGACGATCCCGATCAAAGACCTGCTGCGCCGGCATCCGCTGCCGGTCCTGCTCTCCCTCGGCATATCGATCATCTCGAACAGCTCCTTTTACCTGATGCTCTACATCCCGACCTTCGGGGTCAAGCAATTGCATTTGCCGGAATATACCGGCTTTATCGCAACTTTGGTCGGCGGCCTCATCCTGGCGGTGGGCTGCCCGCTCGCCGGCCACTGGTCCGACAAGACGGCGCGCCCGTTGATCATGGTGATCATGTGCTGGCTGTTCGTGCTGACCGCCTACCCGGCCTTCTACCTGATGGTCGCCTGGCCGTCGCTGGCGGCCTGCATCATCGCCGTCGCGTGGCTCCAAGGGGTCAAGGCCGGCTACAGTGGCGTCCTGCCGGCGTTGTTATCCGAGCAATTCCCGGTGGAAACGCGGGCAATCGGCGTGTCTTTGAGTTTCAGTACTGCCGTCTCAATCTTCGGCGGTTTCGCGCCGTTTGTCGCAACCTGGCTGATCGCGCAGACCGGGAGCCCGCTGTCACCGAGCTATTACCTGATCTTCACCGCGCTCCTCAGCCTCGCCGCGCTGATCGCGATCCAACGGCGCAGCCGCCGCCTGACGGCAGCCGTATCGGCCCCCTTGGCAGCGTAGGTCCGTTCTGGGTCGCGACGGGCACGATCGTCCTCGACGCCATCGTCATGCTCGAAAACAAACCTCAGCGTCTTTCTTTAAGTCTCAAACCAGCATAGGCGGACGAAGGCGATGAAATCGGCATATGGACGGCAGACCTCGGCGCCCGATTACGAGCTGACTTGTGTCGAGCCGGGCAGCCCGATGGGCGAGCTGATGCGCCGCTACTGGCAGCCGGTCTGTACGTCGGACGAATTGCGGGACCTTCCACGGAAGGAAAAGCTCCTCTGCGAGAAGCTCGTCGTGTTCCGCGACAAGAAGGGGCGGGTCGGCGCCCTCGACCCGCATTGCGCGCATCGCGGCACCTCTCTCGAATGGGGCCGCGTTGAGGAAGAGGGGCTGCGCTGCTGCTATCACGGCTGGCTCTACGATACGCAGGGCCAGTGCATCGATATGCCGTGCGAGACTGAGGAGTTCCGCAACCGCATGGATGTGTGGCAACCCGCCTACCCCGTGACCGAATATGGCGGGCTCGTTTTCGTCTATATGGGTCCGCCCGGCACCGAGCCGCTGTTTCCCCGCTTCGACGTCATCGACCCGGCCGGGAATAGTCGAGAACGGGGCGAGGACGTCGTGCTGCGCGGGATGCGGCTGTGGGGCGACTACGCGGTCGGGATGGTCAGAGACTGCAACTGGCTGCAGCATTACGAGAATATCGTCGACCCGTATCACTTGCTGATGCTGCACCAGTGGATCAGCGGCGACCAGTTCGAGGGCGCGCTGATGCAAGGCACGCCGACGATCGGCTGGGAAAAGACACCGCTCGGCGTGCGCTACAACCTGATCAAGGACCTGCCGAACGGCAACCGCATGGTGCGCCACGCCGAGTGCATCGTGCCCAATATGTTCATCATCCCGAGCATCCGCGAGCCCGGGACCGTGCCAAAGCGCAAGCAACGCGGCACCGAGCTGTCATGGGCCGTGCCGATCGACAACGAGCATGTGCGCGGCATCAGCATCGTCGCCTGGCCGCTCGAGAACGGCGAGCCGAAGCCCGATTGGAAGCCGGGGACCGACACGATCGCCGACATCCGGCCGGGCTCGTTCCTCAAACGCAGCTACGAGGAGCGCCAGCGCAAGCCCGACGATCTCGAAGCGCAAGAGGGCCAGCGCCCGATCGCGATCCACGCGCTCGAAAACCTGGCGCATTCCGATACCGGCATCGTCATGCTGCGCCGGCTGTTGCGCGAGCAGCTGAAATGCGTCGAACAGGGCCTCGACCCGATCAACACCGTGCGCGACCCATCGGCGAACAAGCGGATCCCGACCGGCGCCTGGAACACGATCCTGTCGCCGGCGGAAGCCGCCGCATTGCCCTACAGCGAAGACCTCTGAGGTGCAGTCGTCGGGCAGGCTCACCGGTATCAATATCGCTGGTCGTTAACCATGTTATAGAAGCAGGGAGGCGTCGAGACGTGGGTTACGCTTATGTACCGGATCGATCGACGAGTATGGGCGAGCGTTCTGTTTCGGACGACGGCGCCAGACATCATTGAAGGTGCGATCGTCAAGCGCAGTGAGCGGCTCCACTGGTCCCGTGAGTCCGCTATGGAGGAAGCCCAAGGTTGGGCAGATGAATTAAGGAATCCTCGTCGTGCCAGTAAGATAGAGTGGCGAGATATCGATGATAATATGGCGATTGGTCGGTTGGTCGACCAGCCCAATCATACGGCTGTGGCACGGAGCATGTTGCTACCTTTAGGACGGCCACCTCGGAAGGGATGATTAATCTGTTGAGGACGGGTGCTATCGCGCCTCTATATCGAACCGTTGACGCATCGCTTGCCGGGCAAAATAGCGGCCATAGGCATCGAGCGGCCGTTTCCGCGCACCGCCGCCTCCGCTCTCGTGCGGGCAATGCCTATCCGCCTCGATCACGGGGTGGAGTTACCTCGGCGGTTCGCCAGATGAACCTTTGATGGTTGTGAGTGTAAGCCTCAGAGCTTAGCTCCAGAGTCCAAAAAGAAGGGGAGGGTGGGATGCACACCGTAGTCATCAGAATCCCTCGGCTCGAACTTTCCGCGCAGATGGCGGTAATGTGCAAATGGCTTGCTAAGCATGGATGTGATCCCTCTCTATTCACAAGTAAGCGAGATGGCAACGTTGTCTCTGTTTATGTTCAGTTTAAGAACGATAGCGAGGCAGACACATTCGAAGCGCGGTTTAAAGCTCAGGAACAACGATTAGAATCGGACGCCGTGCCCTTACTTCTTGATGAGTGGCGGTGGTCGCTCAATTTTCTCGATGATATCTCTGCGAAGAACAGGGGAGCAATGGAGCGGGTTTGCTGGTGGCGGCTCAAGGCCGAAGAAGTCCGCACCCAGGCGGAGGTTTTCTCGTGTGCCGATGCAAGGGACACAATGAAGACGGTCGCCGAGACCTGGGATCGAATGGCGGAAGACCTAGAACGACGGTTAGCCTGAGAATAGTCGTTAGGTAGACCCGATTGCCGACACGCTCCATTTCGGCGGCATGACCGTCGGCGCCTGGCCTTACCGGTGTTTGACGAGCATGGGCACCGTTGCGGCGACGTTGATGCCGACCGCCAGCGCGGGCTTTGCCCGCGAGCCGGAATCTAAGGAACACGGACCAGAGAAATCAACCGACATTCGCCAGATGCCCGCGGCTTCGAGGCCAGGATTGCGCCTGTGAGCGGCTTGGGCAACAGCAAATCGCGTCCTGCACCGGCAACGGGCGCTCGAAGCCGGCGGTCGAGGGCAGCAGAACGCTGAATTGCTCTGGTTTGCGCATACCGACGCACACCTCTGCTGTCGCCACTTGCCGCATTTGCTCCCGCCGGCCGCTCATGCTGGCGCGGGCGGTGCCCGCAGTCGGGCGATCAGCGACAGAATGTCGGCGAAGATCTGCCGTGACACCGCAACCTCGGCCAGCTGGAAGGTGACGTAGCGGCCATGGCTGACGACCTTCGCGCCGATCTTGATCAGCTTCTCGCGCAGGCTGGTGAGCGACCACAGCTCCGCCGCCTTGGGCATCGCCAGCGTCCGCATGAAATTGCCGAGGTTGTAGGCGAGGACGTGGAGCTGGAGGCGCACGGCGTTGGCGGCGAAGGTGCGGCATGACAGCCGCGTCCATTTGATCGCGTTCTTGCCTTCCTTGATGTACTGCTCGCAGGTGCCGCGCTGGTTGTAGAAGGTGACGACCCGGTCGGCCGGCCGCGCCAGGTTGGTGATGATGAAGCCGACGCGCGGGTACAGCTCGCCCGGATGCCATTCGACCTTGGCTACGACGCGGCGGGGCTTGCTCCAGCTCTGTGCCCGATAGGTGAAACTGGCATAGTGGCGGCGCACCTCGTGCGGCGGTCGTCCGACCGGACGCTTCAGCAGATAGCCGATTTGCCCTGCAAGACGTTATTGGCTGGCAGCCGGATCGTGTAGCTGATGTTCTCCCCTTCGAGAAACTCGTACATCTCGGGATTGGCGAAGGCCGCATCGCCCCGAAAATACAGGCGCTTCACGCTCCCCCGGTAGCGGGCAATCACCGGCTCCAGCGCCGCGCGCCAGCTATCGGCGCTGTGCACGTTGCCCGGCCGTAGGGCGCATCGCTCGACATCGCCGAGCTGGTTGAACACGAACAGCGGATGATAGCAGGTGCAGCCGAAATGCCCATTGTAGGCGCTGCCTTCCTGCTCGCCATAGGTCGGGCTTTCGCTCGAATCCATGTCGAGCACGATGGTCTTCGGCGGTCGCCGCTGGTGCACCTTGTCGATCCACCGGCCGGGCAGATCAGCGAGAGCAGCAAGGTTCTCGGGCCGGCTCAGCCACTTCGTCTCGAAGCGGCCCATCTGGCTGGCCAGGCGGCAGACCGGTGATCGCCCGGTCGCCAACAACCCAGCGCATCGCCGGATCACGGCACAGCCTCTCGGCGTCGTTCACGTCCTCGTAGCCGGCCAGCCGCCCGAACGCCGACTGGCGCAGCAAGCCGGCCAGCCGATGCCGACCGTTCTTACCGGTCCGTGCGTCCGCCAGCGTTTCGGCACCCGTGTCGGTCAGGTGCAGCGTGTCATCCAGCTCGCGGTAAGCCAGCAGCCCGGCATCGGAGGTGATCGAGGAACCGCGAAATTGCAGCAGCAGACGACGGTCGAATACGAGCTTAGAGCGCCCTTGCCCGCTTCACCCGTCGGGTCCCCCATCGCCGTCCACAGATCGATCCCCCGCAAGTCCTTGAATTTTAGCGTAATAACCGCCGCAAATGCGCTCAAAATCGCGGCTTCATCTGGGGAATGCGGGATCAATTGATTGGCCAGTGTTCATGGTTTCCGGACCCGGCCCTGAAGGGCCGCACGGAACGACAGCGAGTTTTTCAGCATCCTGCTCTCATGTTCGTTTTCAAGGTTTCGGGCAGGATAATTTATTCCGCGGTCGCGGGGAGCATCGTCGATTAGATGCGCACTGCCGGAGACAGAACCCGAAGACGCTGGTTGAACAAGCTCTCATGCGCGGGTTGGATACCGCATGACCGTGGTTCGTCTTGGGGCTGCCTCGCTCTAAGGACGAGCATCGGTCCGGAGACCGGCTCATAACAGGCCGGGAGGATTCCCACCGCGGTCCTGTCTCCGGCAGTGCACACCGATTGAATTTTGTATGCTCAGCTTCCTCCCTTACCGCTCCACTGCGTTGCTTCTGCCGCATAGTAAACTGGCAACTCTTTCCGAGCCGCCCTTTTTCCTTTCTGTTAAATCAATTCTTACCGTCGTTGGCCCTGTGGAGTTGTGGGCGACGCCTAAGCGTCGTCCAAGCGCAGCGGCAAATCCACAGGGCTTAGGCGCTGCTGTCCAGGACGCAGTCCTTGGCACCATCGCTGCGCGCTGGGCTTGCCCTGGGCGCAGCGCCAGATTCGGGCTCGATCCAGGGTGTCGCGGTTAAACATTGGCAATCGGTCGATCGAGAGCCGGCTGGGCGAGGCGAGCGATCGCCCAAATGAAGCCGACCATTTCGCGGGCGATCGCGGTGGTGACGACAACTCTCGGCTTACCGGACGCGGCCAATCGGCGATATCGCGCACAGAGCCGAATCTGAGCTTTCCACGCGATGTCCCGGATCACCGCGGCCAACGGCTCGAGACGGTCGTGAAGCTTGCGGCTGACGCGTGCATTCATGCGGTATGTCCAGGCCCCTTCGATCAGCACGCGCCGGGCCAGCGCGTTGCCGGCCTTGGTGATGCCGCCGCGTCGGATTGTACTCCCGGATGAGTGCTCGCTGGGCACCAAACCGAGATAGGCCATCAGCTGCCTGGCGTTGGTGAAGCGGCGGAAGTCGCCCACTTCCGCCACAACGGTGACCGCTACCACCAGAGCCACCCCGCGCATCGCCTGAAGCGCAGCGACGACAGGCGCCATCGACCAACTCGGCAGCAATTCCTCGATCTGCCGTGTGAGACGGTCGCGTCTGGCTTCAGCATCCTCGACAGCGTGGATGTAATCTTGCAGCACGATCTGTTGCGCCGGATGATCAAAGCGCACCGTGGTCAGCCAGCGGCGATAGGCCAGCGTCCAGGCTCGAGCCCCGCGGTAGATCCGGTCATGGCGCAGCAGAAAACCCTGCAGATGCTGTCGCGCTTTGGACAGTACCCGCGCTGCCGTCGCTCGCGCCCGCACCAGGTCGCGCATCGCTTCGTGCGCGGCATCGGGGATCCAGATCGCGGTCAGCTCGCCGGCACGGTGCAGCTTTGCCAGCATCATCGCGTCGCGGCGATCCGTCTTGACCCGGTCGCCCGACTTCATCGGAATCAGCGACGGCGCCACGACGATGCAGCTGTGCCCGCGACCGGTCAGCAAACGGTGAAGCCCATATCCGCAAGGACCAGCTTCGTAACAGAAGCTGAGCCGACGGCCGCCCTTGCCGAGCCTTCCCACCATCTTGCACAGGATCTCGGGGCGGTTCTCGAAAACCCCGATCTGCCGCACCTCACCACCGCGTCCGCTCTCGGCGACTGCCACGCACACCGTAGCCTTGTGCACGTCCAATCCGACATATGTGATATCGTCCATTCGGCCCGTCCCCCATGCATGAGGCTCTGTGCCGGCCATCCGGCACAACCCTCGACACTTGTATGCCGAGAGGCGGGCCGCCGATCACTCGACGAACATCGGGTCTATGGCGGCGAGGTCCGGGGCGCAGTCGGTTCACTGGGCGCCG
>CAWBFS010000029.1:0-28641 GCA_963788085.1 uncultured Alphaproteobacteria bacterium | reverse complement strand
TAAATGCGGTCTGAAATTTGTATCGAGGCGGGCACCCTGACCGTTCCGATTGCGACCGTTCGGTTCAGACGTTCGAGTGATCTCGACCCCAGCGGACCGCCTCGGGCCCGGCGCTCGGTGGGTTAGTGTATAAACTGACCGATACTCGCAGCACCGGCTCCGCGAGGTGAACGCGGTTCTCGAACGCTTGCAACGCGAGCCGGACCGCCAGTCGGCCCGTGACGCGCTCGGACGTAACGCTATAGGCGCCACCCTCGGGCGGGGCAATGCGAACCAGCGCCTTGGCGCTCAGCCCGTTCGCACGAACTTGTCGACGCTGCGTTCCGTGGTCAATCCGGCGTAGATGTCGCCGCGCGACTTGCACGTTGGCGCCCTCGGGGACGCGCATCATCGGCGCCCAGAACTTATCAAAACTTATCATTTCCGCGGCGATCGAGAAGAGCAGAGGGCCCCGATAATGCTGGTTATCGGTGGCTGGGGCGCCCGGCTGGGTCCGACACCGCCGCCGCTCGCCGAGGTGAAGTTTTGTCCGACACCGCCGCCGCTTGCCGAGGATGATCCTCGGCCTGCTGCGCCCGCCGAGACCAACGCCGGCGCCGCGGCGATGTTAAGTTTTGATAAGTTCTGGGCGCCGATCACCCGCGCCGTTTTGGCGCTGTAACCCGCACGAACGGCCGCTTGCGCCGCATTCGGCTCGACGAGGTACTCAGCGCCTCGTCGAGGAGGGTATTGAGATTGACCTCGCGGCGCTCGCCCGAGACTCCACGCTTGGGAGCGGCATTTTCAAATCCATATTGTTTGCCACCCAGACATTTTCCTTCGAGTCCAGAGCGAGGGCGCGGACACCGATCCCGACATGAAAGGTCGATATCGGCCTGCGGGCATTGCGCGGTGTCCTAGCGCCCGACGGCGCAATGCAGGTGATGGTCTATGCGGCATACGGGCGTGCCGGGATCTACATGATGCGGGAGTATTGCCGCCTGCTCGGGGTCGCGGCCACCGAGACGGAGTTGCGCGACCTCGGCACCACGATCGATGCGCTGTCAGCCGACCATCCAATCGCCGGTGTCGCCAGGCGAGCCAAGGATTTCACCTATCCCGATGCGCTCGCCGACGCATTGCTCCATCCGCAGGATCGAGCTTACACCGTGCCGCAGCTCTACGCCTGGCTAGAGCGGTGCGGCCTATCGTTCGGGCGCTGGTTCGAGCAGGCTCCCTATCTCCCGCAGTGCGGGGCAATCGCGAGGACGCCACATGCCGCGCGTCTCGTCTTGCTTTCACCGCCGTTGCAGCACGCCGCGGTCGAGTTGCTGCGCGGGACCATGGCCAAGCACAACTTCATCGCCTATCGCGACGATTGCCCCCGCGAAAGTCAGCCGATCGCGTTCGACGGCGATGCCTGGCGCGGCTACGTTCCCCTGCGTCTGCCGTGGACCCTGTGCATCCGCGACCGGGCGCCCGCCGGTTTCGCGGCCGTCCTTTCCAGGCCGCCGGGATGCCGGACGTGCCGGGCGAATTCTCGGTCGTGCCGCAGCATCAGGTCATCCCTGCCGCCACCCTCGCCGAGATTTCCGATTTCGTTCGCACCTTCGATCGCGTCACCGGCCGCATGACTTGGCAGGCGGCGGCCTTGCGCGAAGCGCCGGTGATTGCGCTCGAAAGCAGAGCCTGATCAACCCGACTCCCTCGCATGCCACATTTTGCCTCGGCGGTGGTGCGGGTGCGAAAAATCTGCGGCCTTCGTGAGCGTGTTGGACGGCGATGGACATTGGGTTGAGTATAATGATCGGTGTTTGGCGAGCGAATGCCCGAGGCCACGGCGGGCGGGCCAGTTCGACGGGAGAGCCATGATGGCCGGGACGACGCACCATAAAGTCTTGATCATTGGCGGCGGCACCGCCGGAATTACCGTGGCGGCAAGTTTGAAGCGCCACGGGCCGGGCGGGATCAACATCGCAATCGTCGAGCCGAGTGACACGCACTACTACCAACCGGCATTCACGCTTGGCCCGCGAAGTTGTATTCGCCGATCGTCCGCCGGATACGGTCGAGCAGTTCAAGCGGCTCGCGGTCGGGGTGCAATGCCTCGCCCTGACGGCGCGCGAAGCATCGCGGTCCCAAGACCGTCTCGATCCGGTGCTCCTCGTGCTTTTCGGCGATTGCCGGGAAGCTCAGAATTTCCCACTGCTCCTGGCCGAGGACGTGGCCGACGAGGTCGTCTTCGTGCAGCCGCTGCGTGATGATGACGATGGCACTCCGCCGCTTGTCGTTTTGCCGGCTGTGGAGAGTGTGGTCGTACCAGTCGTTGGCGGCCTGCCGTTGCGCGGCGGAGAGCGCCTCCTCCGGCTTCAGCGGATCATCGATCAGGATGATGTCGGCACCGCGTCCGGTCAGCACCTGAAGGACACCGCCTTGTTCATCGTTTTACTCTCCGGAAAATCGCGAAGAGCTGTCGCGTCGGGAGGCATTTGGCTGCCGCTGGCGTTGGCGCGATCCTGGATTTCGATCCGGTCAATCCCGTCTATGAACAGGACAGCGTTCCCCGTTGCCGCTATTTCGGCGAGAAGCGCGTCCAATCCGACTGCGTTTATGCCCAAGGATCGCGCGTGCGCGGCCCAGTTCGGCCCGACGAGCCGCTCCGGCAGGCAGACCTGCTCTGGCATCCTCACAAATCGAAAGTCAGGTTCGCCTCCGACTCTCCGGTGGAGGAAAGCGGATTCGAACCATCGGTCCCGCTCCGAGAAAAGCGGTCGTTCCGAAACGCGAGCATCCGCGAGCTGCATCGCGCAGCCTACCGGGGCAGCCGCAAACGATATCGGTGCGGACGATCGTCAGGCTGCCGGCGATCAGATCATAGCAACACGGCTACGGCGTCGGAGCTGCAGGTGAGACCTGTGGGCTGAACAGCGGTAACCTCAATATCTTGAGCGAGGCGCGGATACATGCTCCGGAGCTGATCAGCGACCAAGTCAGCGTCGACCCGATCGAAGAAGTGCTTTGCTCGTCTTTGGTCAGTAGAGAAGTTCGACGCTGATGCGTCATACCATCCGAGGATTGTTTTGTCGAACTTGTTCCGAAGGGTGATGCAATACATGATTTCGGGTCTTCACAGCAGGATTTCTTGAATCCTTGATGTGGCGGGCAGGCTCAAAGCCGATTTGCTCGTGATACTTGCTGTCACGAAGCAAACGTCCTGCATTTTGGCTGTCTGTCTAACCGGCCGGCAGCTCATGGCGATCTCCCGGCATGCAAGGATATCGGCAGAGAAAATGACAGCATGCTTTCGACTCCTGCCTCTGGCAATTTTGGGGGTGCGGAAATAGTGGCGTCGAGACTAGCTCCCGACGCCAAGTTCGGGAGGAATTCAGCTTGTGAGAGACAAGCTGATTAACCTTACTGCCGGATGCTTAATGAAGGATTAAGGGCGAGCGCGGCTTAGCGTCCAGCTCGCTTTTCGCCATCCCTTCTCCTAGAAACTGCACGCCGCTCGATAGGACGCGCGCCCGAAAGTCGGCTTCCCACCAGACTCCTCTCTGGACGGAGACGGATTCGAACCATCGGTCCTGGCGCGAAAGAGTCCGTTTCGGTGGGGCGGTGATCCGTTGATTATCTTCTCGACCGCATAGAGCTGAGCAATGCGATCGAGCGCTTCTTTCGCGATCGGTGAGCCGGTAGCGGCGTGGACGTCAAAGAATTTGCGCCGCACATGCGCCCAGCAACCGGCCTCGACAATCCGGCCACCGGCAAACAGTTCGTTGAACCCGGCATAGCCGTCGGCGTGGATGACGCCGCGGAAGTTCTTCAGATGCGCCTGCGGATGCTCACCCTTGCGGTCAGGCGAGTAGAAAAACAGCGCCGCCGCCGGCCGCGCGCCGGCAAACGGCCGCTCATCGCGAACGTAGGTCCACAGCCGGCCGGTCTTGGTCTTGCCGGTGCCCGGCCCACCGGCACCGGGGTATCATCGACATGCAAGGTGCACGCAGGATACCGGGATGTGACTGCGCGTAATCCTTGTAATAGGCCTCGATGACCGCGGGGTGCGGCAACGCGGGATGGATATAGATCGGCACGTCGAGCTTGGCGGCCCGCTCCCAGATCGGCCAGAACCGCCTATCGTCGTGAAAGACGCCGCCGGTCATGCCGTTGACCATCGCGCCCTTGAAGCCGAGCTTGGTGACGGCGCGCTCCAGTTCGTCGGCGGCGGCGCGCGGGTTGGCGGTCGGCACCACGGCGAAGGCGGAAAAACGATCCGGGTGGCGTTGAACCGCCTCATGGCTCAAGCGGAAGGTCGGCACGAGGTGGAAATGCGACCTTCCCGATTTGCCCAGCCCACGATGCCCACGCGGTCAAAGCGAACATTTTTCTGCCTGAAGCCCCCCTCACACTGCGCCGATTTTAGCGATACCGCTGGTGGCGCAAATGGCAGAGGTCTATCGTCGTCCCTGAGGGATCGCTCCTCGGAGTCGAGGATCACCGCATGGACGTGGCGGCGTGGCTGAAGAGCTTGGGCCTTGAGCGCTATGCACCGGCCTTCCGCGACAACGAAATCGATTGGGACGCGCTGCCGAAGCTCTCGGCGGAGGATCTCAAGGATCTCGGCGTGGTGCTTGGAGGCCACCGCCGCAAGCTGCTCGATGCCATTGCTGCGCTCGGTACTGCGCTGCCGGCCGCCACGGTCACGGCTCCATCCCGCGATGCCGGGGCTTCCGCTGATGCCGAACGCCGGCAACTCACCGTCATGTTCTGCGATCTCGTCGGCTCGACCGCGCTCTCGACGCGTCATGACCCGGAGGATTTGCGCGAGCTGATCGGCGATTATCATCGAGCCGTAGCCGATACGGTCGGACGCCTCGATGGGTTTGTCGCCAAGTACATGGGCGACGGGGTGCTGATCTATTTCGGCTACCCGCAGGCGCATGAGGACGATGCCGAGCGGGCGGTGCGCGCCGGGCTGGCAGTGATCGAGGCGGTTGGCAAATTGCCGGGGCGCGAGGATTTGAGTGTGCGGCTCGGCATCGCCACCGGGCTCGCCGTGGTCGGCGATCTGATCGGCGAAGGCGCGGCGCAGGAGCGCGGGGTCGTCGGCGAGACCCCGAACCTTGCCGCTAGGCTGCAGGCCCTGGCCGCGCCGAACGCACTGGTCATCGGCGAGGCGACACGGCGGCAGATTGGCGGGCTGTTCGACCTGGAGGACCTCGGAGCGCAACAGCTTGCCGGCTTCACCGACCCGCAACGCGCCTGGCGCGTGTTGGGCGAAAGCGGTGAGGTCAGCCGCTTCGAGGCGCTGCGCTCGGGGGAGACGCCGCTTGTCGGGCGTGAGGAGGAAGTCGAGCTGCTCGTCCGCCGCTGGCAGCAGGCGAAGAGCGGCGAAGGCCGGGTGGTGCTGATCTCCGGCGAGCCGGGTATCGGCAAGTCGCGGCTCACCGCCGCGCTTTCCGAGCGCATCGAAACCGAGCCGCATACCCGCCTGCGCTATTTCTGCTCGCCGCACCACCAGGACAGCGCGCTCTATCCGTTCATCGCGCAGCTCGAACGCGCCGCTGGGTTCGCCCGCGACGACGCGGCCGACGCCAGGCTCGGCAAATTGCGGGCGTTGCTCGCGCCGGGCTCGCGGGATGACGATGATATCGCGCTGTTGAGCGAGCTGCTGTCGTTGCCGAGTACCGCCGCGGACCTCAACCTCAGCCCGCAGCGCAAACGGGAGAAATTGTTCGAGGCGGTGCTCAGCCAGCTCGAAGCGGAGGCGCGGCAGCGGCCGGTGCTGGTGGTGTTCGAGGACGCTCACTGGATTGATCCGACCTCGCGCGAGCTCTTGGATCTGGCCGTCGACCGGGTGCGGCATCTGCCGGTATTGCTGGTCATCACCTTTCGCCCGGAGTTCCAGCCGCCGTGGGGCGGCCGCGCCCACGTCACGAGTTTGGCGCTCAATCGGCTCGGCGAGCGCGACGGCGAGGCGCTGGTGCAGAAGCTCGCCGGCAATGCCGCGCTCGCCGCCGATATCGTCGCGGAGATCGTCGAGCGCACCGACGGGGTGCCGCTCTTTGTCGAGGAATTGACCAAGGCGGTATTGGAAAGCGCCGCGCAGGGCGACCGCGTTGTCGCGGTGCTGGCGACGACATCGCTGGCCGCGCAGTCAGTGCCGGCAACGTTGCATGCGTCATTGATGGCGCGGCTCGACCGGCTCGGACCGACCGCCAAAGAGATCGCGCAGATCGGCGCGGTGCTGGGCCGCCAGTTTGGCTACGAACTGATCGAGCCGGTGGCGCAGCGGTCCGCCGCGGAATTGCAAGCCGCCTTGGACCAACTCGGCGAGGCTGGGCTGCTGTTCTGCCGCGGCACCCCTCCGCATTCCTCATATTTGTTCAAGCACGCGCTGGTGCAGGACGCCGCCTACTCGACCCTGCTCCGCGGCCGCCGTCGAGAATTACACGCGCGTGTCGCCGACACGCTCGAAAGAGCGCGAGTTATCGATAGAGCTGCGGTGCGGCCGGAAACCCTTGCCTACCATTTGGCCCAAACCGCCTCGACGGACCGTGCCGTCGCTTACCTGCGGGAGGCGGCACAAGTCGCGGCAGAGCGTTGGGCCAATGCCGAAGCCGTACAGCACCTCTCGCGCGCTCGCGAGTTGTCGTCCAGGCTCGACGATGGGCCGGCAAAGCGCAAACTGGAACTCGCTATTCTGCTGGAGCTGGGGCCCATGCTGCAAAGAGTTCGAGGGCTTTCTCTCAGCCAGTGTGGGGGAGGTGTATAGGCTCGCTCGAAGTCTATGCGCAGAGGGCGATAATGCCGAGCAACGTTTTGCAGCAAGCTGGGGCCTCTGGTTCGTCGCGCAGCATCAGGGCCGGCTGGACCATGCTCGCCCGTTGGCGGAGGAACTCATTGGCTTGGGGGAAGCAAGCCAGGATCCAGGGCTGCTGCTACAAGCGCACCATTCCGCTTGGACGACGCTTTTCGTGCTGGGCGATGACTGCACCGCTCTCCGCCATGCCGAGGAAGGAATAAACCTCTACAATATCCACGAGCATCGTACCCACAGCTCGCGTTACGGCGGTCACGACCCTGGCGTGTGCGCTCGCACGATAGGCGGCCTCGCGGCTTGGTTTGCCGGCTTCCCTGACCGCGCCGGCGTGCTAAGTGCCGAGGCAATCGGACTCGGCCGCACGCTCGGCGATCCGTTTAGCTGTGCCATGGCACTAAGCTTCGGGTCCACCGTTGCGATGATGCGGCGCGAGCCTGAGATCGTCGCAGAGCGGTGTACAGCAATGCAGCGCCTACTCGACGACCATCAACTGGGGCTTGGACACATTGGCAGCACCGCAAAGATCCTCCGAGGTTGGGCGGCTGCGGTGACGGGGCGACCTGATAAAGGTTGCGAACTAGCCGAGGAGGGCCTCTCTGAAACACGGCGCAGTGGCGTCGCTCGTTTTTCGTTTCAGCTAGGGATCATGGCCGAGGTTCTTCATCTGGCCGGCGATTTCCCGGCTGCGCTCGATGTGATCGAGGAAGCGATCCAAGTTGCAGAAGAAACCGGAGAACGGAGATGGTTGCCCGGGCTACTCCATGACAAGGCCCACTCGCTTATGGCCGCTACAGGTGGCGTGTCGGCAGCCGAGGATGCGTTGAAGAATTCGGTGTTGGCAGCACGTCAACAGCAGGCCCGCTCGGCTGAACTCAGAGCCGCCACAAGCCTCGCGCGGCTCTGGCACGATCAGGGCAAGCGGGAGGAAGGCCGCGATCTTCTCTCACCGGTCTACGGCTGGTTCACCGAGGGCTTCGACACCGCCGACCTCAAAGAGGCGAAGGCGCTGCTCGCCGAGCTGGCGTGAGCCGATCGTCACGTGGCCAGCAGCCGGGTGCGAACGTCCGCTTCCGCCGCGACCCGACGATCCGCCGGCGCGGTCAGGGATGGCTCATAAGGGTCGACTTGAGCCGACCGATCTCGTTAAGCGAACGGCCGAAATCGGCGCAGTTGCGGCGCATTCCGGCGATCGTCTCCTTTCTGAACCCACAGCCGGCAAAGCGGGCAAGCCTTTGCAGTCGCGTCAAATCTCGCTCACTAGCGCGTTCCGCGTCGGTGATTGACCGATCGCTCTAAAGGTGGAACCCATTGAAAAATCGAAAACTCTCCCATCATCGTGGTCGCGAGCAACGTCTTAGCCACCGCGCCATAATTTTGCGGTCTGAAATTTGTATCGAGACGGGCACCCTGACCGTTCCGATTGCGACCGTTCGGCGGTTCTCGAGCGCTTGCGACGCGAGCCGGACCGCCAGTCGGCCCGTGACGCGCTCGGACGGGGTCGGCGCGGAGTGTGACTCGGTTTGCGCCCGCCTTTTGGAATGCCACGCTGCCGACGGTGAGGGACTGCGTTACCGATTTCGAGACCGCAAAATCGCGGCGCGGTGTCCAGGCGTGCCCGCAACCAGATCGAACGCAAGACGATTCCAAATTATTGCAAACCATTCAATGAGTTCTCCAACCCGGCGCCGCTCCTTCCCGGAATGATGGGTCACCGGGCCGTGACGCGCGGGCGGCAACCGAGGGCTCGAAGGTCAGCCCTCGTCGTGCTGGTTCCAATGGACCAAGATTGGAGAAGTTAACTCGGGCGGCTAATGATCCGATCTATCTCGTCGACAGCGACCCCATAGAGCTCTGCGACCTGCGCCCGCGTCATCCCGTAGCTCGTCAAGGTGCGGACGCGACCGAACTGGGAGACAGGTATCTGGCGGGTCTCGCGCTTGGCGGTCGCCTTTCGCAGCATCTGCTTCGGTTCCGCAGCCGGTTCGACCTCCGCCGCACTCATCGGCACTATCGGCGGGATCGCGAAGATACGCGGCTGCCGCCGAGGTTGGTGCTCAGCTGACGAGGCATCACTCGGGGCAGATGTTGGTACGTCTGCATGTGTGGTTTGCTGCTTTGGCTTGAACAGGTCTTCCGCAATTTGGCGCGCTCTGTTCATCCCTTCACGATCGTGACGAGCGCTCGCTGACTGCCAGTCTGTTGGCAAGAGATACCTCAGAAAAAAATCGTTAACAACGTAAGGGTGGCATTCGAAAAGGCGGGCGAACACCGAGGCACACTCCGCGCCGACCCCGCCCGAGCGCGGCACGGGCCGACTGGCGGCGTCGGCTCGCGTTGCAAGCGGCCGAGAACCGCGATCGCTTCTCGGAGCCGGTGCTGGGAAGATCGGTCAGTTTATGCATTAACCCACCGAGCGCCGGGCCCGAGGCGGTCCGTCGGGGTCGAGATCACTCGATAGTGCGGCCATCACGGGCTGACGCGAAGACCGATGCGGGCAAGGAATTCCACCCGGTCGAGCTGGTGCTGGAGAGTGAGCCGCTGTGCCACGGTAAGCGGCTGCCAAGGTCCGCCAAGCAGCACTTGGCTGGTCCCGTCGAGCTTCAGCCGGCGACCGTCAAATATCAGGAGGCCGTCGAGTCCGCGCTCGTCGAGAGTCCAGTTCCGTATCGGCCCGGTATCGATGTGTATAAAACCCGACTGCGGATACCAGCCGACACCGCCGCGCTGCATCGCCCGGGCTCTGGTCGTCGCATCGGAAAGCTTCGATTTCGAGGCGGATGTCGAGCGCGCGGCCCACGATATGCTGGCTGTGCTCGGCGACGCCAAAGGTCGTCCGGGCGAGTATCGCATTCGTCTCGGCCGTGCGATAGGCTGAAAGGATCGTTGCTTTGGTCTCGCCGACCGCATCGAGCACATCAGCCAGGAAGTCGATCACCCCGACGTCGATCCGCGTCTTTTCCCCGGAATGATGGTCGCGGAGAAAAATGCAGAGCTCGTCGATGACCCGTTCTATCGGGCCTTTATCGCTGCGGTACGCCCCCTCGAAAGTCTCGCCGGTGTGCGCGTTGACTAGCCGCAGCCGACGCAGCGCTATGGGCGGGCGGGAAACTGCATGCGCGATCGACGGCCACACGGCACACCCAGCTACCAACGATAGAAACAAACGTCGATCCATTGCTCCTTTAGATCTCGCGTAATCACCTCAATTCGCTATTACCGGCGTCGATCCGGCAAATCGGTAATTGGGTGCGCTACGGGATGCCTGGACCAAGCCTGGGCGTCAAGAGAGTCGAAAGTCGGTGGATTGAACCTAATTCCGGCAGTTGGAGCTGAATAGCTTGGCCTTGGGAGGATATCAGTTCGACTTTTGCGTGCAGGGTCAGGCCACCTGTAAGCGCCGTGGCGGGTCGAGTTGGCGGCCTTTGAGGTACTTGACGAGGGCGTGACTGAGGATGCGGTACCATCGATCGAGATCGGTTCGCGCGCGCTAAGCTGGCTCGATGCGAAGGAGGACAGGCCAGATGACCCGGGGGCCCCGGGACTACATAAAGAAACACCCTCCCACGAAGGGGATATGCGAGCAGCGCAAGAACGGGCATCGATAGTATAGCTTCGGAATAATCGGTATTTTATTATAATTCGGCTAAAATATTGATAGCATTTAGCGACTTAAAACGGCCATTATTTGGCGGTCGACGCGGTGTGCAACCATCGGCGATTTCGGCCAAAGTTAGGGGTTATGAGGGGCATGTCCGCAAGGATCTAAAGCGAATACCGCAAGGGGCTGCAATCGAGCCCTCTTGGACATTCCTATGCTACCGCACTTGGCCTCCGCGCTCCGACGCGACGAGGCAACCACCAGATGAAGCAATATATCATGAAACCTAGAGAGGACGGCAGACTCATGCGAAGGCAGATTGGTCTGCTATCGATCGTCGGATTTTTCGGTTTGCTTGCTACCGCGGATGCGCAAACTCCATCGGCTTCAACCGCCGGAACGGCATTTGACGGTACATATCGGCTTGTCTCTTCGGCGAAAGTCAATGACACCTACCGGACGAGGGGAGGGCAGATGGGCCAATGTCAGGACCGGACACCGGGTCCGCTCACCATCGTGCAAGGTCAAGCGCGGTACACCACCCAGACAGGCATTGAGCTAGGAGGAACGGTCGGACCGTCCGGCGAGCTGGAGATGCGAATGGTTCCGGTCGGCGGTGGCGGCGAGCGCCCAATGGAGATGCGCACGGCAGTGGCACAAATTGATAGCACCGGCACGGTACGCATCCGCCAGATCGGCGGTTCTTGTAGTCATGATTACGTCTGGCAAAAACAAACGTAAAAACGTAGATGCCAGACTCGAAAACGTCTGCAAGGGAAGCAAACAATCTACTTGACCAGCCTCACAGACCCTGAGGCTGGTCAGGATTTGGCCACCAAGGCCGGCCCCAGCAACTGAATCCCAACGACGCCCTATGCAACAACGCCGAATTCCGGTGCCGATCCCGAGGGCTACTACTCGGGAAAGGGCTTCGGTCCCAGCCCCGATTGCAGCTCCGGCCAAACCTGCTAGGGCGCAGGATTAGGTAGGTTACATCGCTTTGACCTAGGTCAAGGCCACGAGGTCAGCATAACCGTATCCTGGTTTTAATGACCGCGGGAGGGACGAGATGTCAGTCTGGTCACTGCGGGAGCTAAGCCTCCGCCCAACGGTAACGCCGCGAACCGACCCCGCTCGCGAGCAACAAGGTGCTCCGCTGCGACCGCTCGCCTGGCGCACCATGCTGCTGGCTGGTATCACTGTCATCGGACTATTAGCTGTCGGCATCATGGCGATCGCGCATTGCCGGAACCAAGCTGCTACCCCGCCGGCGCGTCTTGTGCGCCAAATGCCGGCCGCATGGTGGGAACCTGACCAGGAGAACAGAATGGTTTTAAAGATCGAGCGGTTTCAGCCGGAAGGCATGAATGTCAGAATGTCGGGCGGAAAGCCGTCTTACTCGCACGTCGTGACGGTGAGCGGCAGAGGCAAGATCGTCTACACCGCCGGCCAATTGGCCCGCGACGTCGACGGCAACTGCGTCGGCAAAGGCGACATGCGGGCGCAGATGGAACAGACGTTCCAGAACCTCGACCGGTGTCTCAAGGCGGCCGGCGCCACCTGGGCCGACGTCGTCAAGACCAACACCTTTGTCACCGACTTCGACGAGTTCCAGAAGTGCGCTGACATCCGCATGCGCTATCTCGGGGTGGCGACCCCCGGCAAGCAGACCGGAGTGCGGCCCGGCGATGCCACCCGACTTGGCTCACCGGTCAAGCGGTGGAAGCCAGCCATCAATTGATCTTGCTCGGCAGCGCATTGGTGCTGCTGAGCATTTTCGCCGACGCGTTTCGGGGCTCCCTTACTGCTGGTTTTTCTAGGACTGGGCATCCTCGCGGGGGAAGAGGGACCGGGCGGCATCCTCTTTCACGACTTTCACGCCGCCTATCAAGGGATGCCGCAGAATATCGGCCCCTATGTCGATGCGACGACCCTCGAAGGCGCCAAGCAGACGATCGCGCAAGGCCCCGTCGCGTCACAGGAAGCGATCAAGATTCTCGGCACCAACGGTGGCGGTTTCCTCAACGCTAACTCGGCCCATCCGTACGAGAACCCGACCCCGCTCACCAATCTGATCCAGCTGCTCTCGATTTTCGCGATCGGTGCCGCGCTGACCAACGTTTTGGGCCGGATGGTCCATGACGAGCGCCAGGGATGGGCGATATTCGCCGCGATGGGAATCCTCTTCGTCGCCGGCGTGACTACCGCCTACTGGTCCGAATCACAGGGCAATCCTGCCGTCGCCGCCTTCAATGTCGATTCTGCGCCGAGTGCACTACAAGCAGGCGGCAACATGTGACGAACCGCAGAAACAGCCGCGCCGGGTGGTCGTCGCCTTCTCGCGTGCGCTCATCAAGTGGGCTGAAGAGGAGATAAGAAAGAGCCGCTGGTTACAGTGGTACTTCCCGACGATGACACCCTGGAAGCCATGTTTCAGGAATTTCGATCAAAGCTGCGAGCCGTTTGCACGCTCAGCGATAAGGACCCCGTCGTGGTTTTTCCTAAGCTGGGAGAAATTCGACCAGAATAAATCCCAGATGGGAGGGGACCCAGCGTGAATAAATCCCAAGCTTACCGAAGCTCGCGACCTATACCGGGAACCCGCGGCGCCACAACGTGGTGATCCCGAGACTCGTCGGCGAAGATCGTCAATTCGCAGCGCTCGGCCCGCTTGGTCCGGGCCTTTTCGATCGCGGCGGCGACATGAAGTTTTATTTGCCGCGGTCTCCCAACCTGATGCCAACATGATCTATTCGCCATGAAAACCTGAGATCGCCCCAGCGATCGTCGACCACCCAATCGGCAGTCAACTCGGTGCGCTCGGCCTGTTGACTGATACGGGGGCGTCGCCTTGCGCTAGATCAATTTCTTCCGAAAGCCAACCGCTAGAATTGGGCCTTCGGCTGGCTTGTGGCGCGGGAGAAAAGCCATGAATCGGATTTTGATTGGGGTCGACGGTTCGCCACCCTCCCTTAAGGCTCTAGATTTCGCGGCTGATCTAGCGAGCAAATACAATGCCGAACTAATCCTGTTAACCGTCGTCCCACATCTCTCACCGGAGCACAATGCGGCTGTCGAGGAATATGCGCGGTCGGAGCATATGCCGGTACGCGAGGCGGAGCTGGCTCTCACTACCGCCGACAGTGTGCTGGATAATGCTCGCAGAAAAGCGCAGGCGAAGGGGATCGCGCGAGTCTCGGCCGAGCCGTCTTTTGGCGACCCCGCGCAGGAAATTATGACGGTAGCCCAAGACCGGCAGGCCGATCTCATCGTTGTCGGCAGCCGCGGCCATGGCCGCCTGGCGGGCCTCCTTCTTGGGAGCGTCACCCAGAAAGTAGTCAGCCTCGCCCACTGCCCGGTCGTCGTCGTACGCTAAAAGGTTCTATCGGATGAAGCCGCGTCTCGCCCTCAGATGCGCTCCCACAGGCCGGTCTCCTCGTCGAGGCGATCCAGCTCAATGCCGCTGAAGTCGAAGTGCGAAGCGATCCCGACGACCTTGCCGTCGTCGACGATCGGCAAATGGCGGTGGCGGCTTCTTCCATCAGCCGCAGTGCTTCAATTGCGATCTTGCCGGTCCTGGTTTCTCACAGAGACGCATCCCTGAAAATGGGCGACTGTCGATATGTCGCTCTCTCGGCATGCTTCGCATGCTAATATAGCATTATTAATTGATCATTATCCAATCTCAAGGTAAACCATCAAAATTGTTTAAAATTAATTTTGATTACAACGCTGGTTGGGGCTAATCCTGAGTCGTGGGAGTTTTTTCGCCATTCGACTCCCCTTTTTTATAAACTTTAAGAATTCATCAGACCTGCAATGAAACTGCCTTTAAGGTGTGCGGACCCCCGCCGATGATAGCCACTTGCGTCCGCGTCGCTCGAGAAATTGCGCATCGAGAAACGAGGGGAGCTGTTTCAATGGCTTGTCGTATCGCTGTGGTTTCCCACAGATAAAGATAGTCTGCCAACAGATTCGGGGCATTCCGCTCGAGTGCTTCCTCGACCCGGCGGCCCGCCTCGAGCCCGGCGCTCGGTGGGTTAATTCATATACTGACCAATACTCCCAGCACCGGCTCTGAGAGGCGAACCCGGTTCTCGATCGTTTGGAGCACGAGCCGACGCCGCCACTCGACCCGTGACGCGCTCGGGCCGGGGTCCGCGCATAGTGTGAATCGGTGTGCGCCCGCCTTTCGAATGCCACGCCGCCCACGGTAAGGACCGCGTTAACGATTTCGAGACCGCAAAATTGTGGCTCGGTGTTCGGGCGTGCCTGCAACCGGATCGATCGAGAAACGAATTCGCCTTTCAAAGCCGGTGCGTATTGGTCAGTTTATGAATTAACCCACCGAGCGCCGGGCTCGAGGCGGTCCGCCGGGCCGAGAAAGCACTCGAACGGAATGCCTCCCGAATCTGTTGGCACACTATCTTTATCTGTAGAAAACGACAGTGGTACGGCAAGCCTTTGAAACAGCTAGGGCTTCTGTCTCGTCAGGCGGACATTCGTCGAGTTACTGGTGCCCAGCAGCGTCAATACCGCACCCTGACCGGCTCGCAGCGGAACCCGCTGCTCATACCTCGCCAAATTCTAAAATGGCCGCCGATCCAGGGGCGCGTGCGGTTGTTCCAGCCCATCGACCGGTATGTTTCGGCCGTTGATCCAGTGGGCGCGCGGGGACGCCAGGAAAGCGATGACATCGGCCACCTCCTCGGCGGTGCCGAGACGGCCCATCGGAAAACCGTGGCGGACATAGTCGTGGAAATATTCCTGGTTGGCGAGACGGTAGCGATCCCAGCCATTGCCCGCGACGAGAATTGAGCCTGGCGACACCGTGTTCACCCGGATGCCGTGCGGGACAAATTCCAGTGCCCAACGCTCGGTATCGAAAATCAGTGCCGCCTTTGCCGCGCCGTACTGCCCTGACATTGCGAGCTGGGGCGACCAGCCGGAAATCGACGCCACATTGATAACCGAAGCACCCGTGCGGCTCTTCATATGCGGGAGCGCCAGCCGCATCATCCGCACGGTCTGGATCAGATTGCGTTCGATGGCGTCGCGCCAATCATCATCGGTGCTATCGGCGATGCGCGCTTGAGCAGCGTGAAGCCGTTGTTCCGCATCGCGCAGTCAGCGCACATCGGCGACGCTCACTCTCCCGGTTAGCCAGTCGACGCCGACGGCCATGCGCCGCTGGCCGTCGGCAAGCGCAATCCTGCCCCCAGTGGAACTGCCGTCCGGGTTGAAACGGATGTCGCCCACACTGGCTCCGCGGTTTTCGCCGATGATTGTCAGAAGCTGGATCGAGAGATTGGCGGGCAAGCGGCGCTCCGCCCCCGCGCCGACACGGTAGACGTGGCCGGTCACGTCGAGATCGAAGGGCACTTGACGATTGCTCGCTATCGCCTCCGACCGCGCCAGCCGCAGCCCCGAGGCGAGCTCGGAGGCCACCCCCCTGAGCCCGAGTCCACTGCTCCACGGAGGTTTGTAACCGGTAACGAGAACCAGCGCCAAACCGAGAATGGCAAGAGTGACGATGACCTCGATCAGAGTAAAGCCGCTACGGCGATTCAGATCGGGCCGGGAGCCTCTACACCGCCAAATCATTGAGGCTCAGCATTGCTGTCAGCAGGGCGCTGACAATCCCAGCGACGGCGAGACCCATCGCAATCGTGATCATCGGGACCGCAAGCGCGACGAGGCGCTGCATCATCAAGCGCGCTTGCTCGTCGTGGATATCGGCAGCCTTGAGCGCCATCGACGATAGCTGCGCGGCCTCCTCACCGAGTTGCAGCAGGTGGATGGTCCGCGCCGGGAATACGCCGGCGGCGGCGAGCGGCCGGGCGAGGCCGCCGCCGCCCTTTGCGCCAAGTGCTGCCGCTTCGACAGCGGCCGCGGCGGCGAGATTGCCGAGCGCATCCTTGGCGATGCCGAGGGCCGAAATCAACGGGACGCCATTCTGCAAAAGGCTGCCGAGCGTGCGGGTGAGCCGGGCTGCGAGGGTCTCGCGCAACAATCCGCCGGCCACCGGCAGATGCAGCAGCACGCGATCGAACTTCAGGCGGTAGGCGGGCCGCGTCAACAGCTGCCGGGCAATCAGCCCGCCGGCTAAAAGCGCCAGGAACAGCCAGGGCGCCAAGGCACCGACGACCGTCCCGACGGTCATCAGCACCCGGGTCGCAGCAGGCAGTTCGGCACCCGCCTGCTCGAAAATCGGCGTGAACTGCGGCAGCACGTAATCGAGCAGCAGTACGATCGACCCGATCGCTGCAACGATCAGCAGCGCCGGATAGATCAGCGCCGAACGCAGGTTGGCGCTGAGGCTGCGCTCGCGCTCGAGGAGGGTCGCCAGGCGGTCGAGGGTCGCGGATAAGGTGCCGCCCGCCTCCCCGGCTCGCACCAAACCGACATAGAGCTTGGAGAAGCTGCGCGGTTCAGCAGCGAGCGCCGCCGCCAGTGAGCTGCCGGAACGCACCTTGTCGCGCACATTGCCGAGAATTCCTCGGGCCCGGGCATTTCGGGTGTTTTCCACGACGAAACGCAGCGCGCGATCGAGATCCTGCCCCGCCCCCAGCATAATTGACAGCTCGCGGGTGACCTCGCCGAGCGAGGCCTTGTCGAGACCGCGGCTGCGGCCGAGTTCGATCTGCAAGAGGTCGGCCCAGCCGCCGCGCCCCGCGGCCAAATCGGCACGCAGTACGATCTGCCCTTGACGCTGCAGCCGCTCGACGACTGCCGCTCGATCCGGCGCCTCCATCACGCCGCGGGCGACATCACCGCCAGGATTTACCGCCGACCAGCGAAAGGACGGCATCCTAGGCCTCACTCCGGATGCAGCGCACGACCTCCTCGATCGTGGTATCGCCTTCGATCACCGCGAGCAGGCCGTTGTCGAAGATCGGACGCATGCCTTGTTCGACCGCGGCGCACTCGATCGCGGCGTCGTCGGCGCCCTCGAAGATCAGACGGTCGATCGCCCTGTTCGGTACGAGGAGCTCGGCGATGGCCCGCCGGCCGCGATAGCCGGTGCCGCGGCAGGCGGGGCAGCCTTTTGGATGAAAAAGGGTGATCGCCTCGGCCGGTGCGAGGCGTTCGAGGCCGAGCCGTTCGATCAGAGCCGACGGTGCCTGATCGGGTGTTTTGCACACCGGACAGAGCCGGCGCACAAGCCGTTGCGCCAGTACCGCCTTCAGTGTCGCGGTCATCAGGTAATCCTCGAGCCCCATGTCGCGCAGGCGCGTCATCGTCGCCGCCGCCGAGTTCGTATGGATGGTCGACAGCACGAGATGGCCGGTCAGCGCTGCCTGCACTGCGATCTGCACGGTTTCGAGATCGCGGATCTCGCCGATCATGATGACGTCGGGATCCTGCCGCAGGATCGAGCGCAACAGGTTCGCGAAATTGAGCCCGATCTGCGGCTTTACCTGGATCTGGTTGATGCCGGTCAGCTGATACTCGATCGGATCTTCGACGGTTACGACATTGCGCGCCACCGTGTTCAGCTTGAGGAGGCCGGTGTAGAGCGTCGTCGTCTTGCCGCTGCCCGTCGGTCCCGTTACCAGCACCATGCCATTCGGTAGATCGAGCGCGCGTTCAATTCCCTGCCGGATGTCGGCAGGCAGACCGAGCTTGGCGTAGTCGAACTCGACCGCGGTGCGGTCGAGGATCCGCAATACCACCTTTTCGCCGTGCAGTGAGGGGACCGTCGATACCCGAAAATCGATTTCGTGGCCGCGCACCGTCAGCTTGATTCGGCCGTCCTGCGGTAGCCGGCGTTCGGCAATGTCGAGCCGCGCCATGATCTTGATGCGTGAAATCACGGCGGCTTGCAGCCGCGCCGGCGGCGGCTCTACCTCGTGCAGGACGCCGTCATAGCGATAGCGTATCCGGAGCCGGTCCGGGAACGGCTCGAGATGGACGTCCGAGGCGTGCGTTTCCACCGCCCGGGCGATCAGCTGATTGACGAGCCGGATGACCGGCGCCTCGCTCGCGAGGTCTTTGAGCCGCTCCGCATCCTCTTCCGCCGGCTCGGCGTCGGCGACCATGTCGGCGAGCATCTCCTCGGCATCGCTGCCCTCGCCGAGTTCGGCGTAGAGTTCGATCGAGCGCGGCTTCGAGCTCGATCGGCACGGCGACCGCAACCGCGACGGGTCGGCCGAGCGCCGCCGCTATGGCGTTACGGGTAAAGACGTCTAGCGGGTCGGCCATGGCAAGGGTCGCCCGATCATCGCTCGCCGCGATCGGCATTGCGCGAGCCCGGCGGAGGAATTTCGGCTTTAACCGATCATGAAACAGCGGCGCGTCGGGATAATCCGCAACCGCGACCACCGGCGCCGCAATCAGCTGCGCCAAAGCTTCGGCGAGCCCGCGGTCGCTGACCAGGCCAAGTTGGGTCAGCACTTGATCGAGCCGTGCCCCCGTCTCCGCTGCGACGCGGCGTGCCCGGTCGAGAGTGCGCCGGTCGACTGCTCCGCTATCGACAAGATGCACGCCTAACTTGGCGACCAATTCTCCGGCGTCCGGATTGCTTGGAGAAGCGATAGGCTCGAAAGTCATGCCGGCGTTATATCACGAGCGGGCGCTGCTGCGCGCCGACAGAATAGCTCAAGGACGGGTTGCGGGCGAGTGCAAGCGCACTGGACGGAGTTGCTCGACCGACTGACCGAAGCCGGCGCGACGGAATGGAGCCTCGTGCTGGTTGCGCCCTTCATCGGCAGCTTTCTCGGTCTCCTGATCCGGCGTCTGCCCGCGGGCTCGCCGATCGCTCTGGGCCGGTCGCGGTGCGATGCGTGCGGTGCCACGCTGCGCGTGCGCGACCTCGTGCCGATCCTCAGCTGGCTCGTCGCCGGTGGACGATGCCGTTATTGCCGGCAATCTCTCGGCTGGTTCTACCCGGGGGTAGAGCTAACTGCCGAAGCCGCCGGCTAATCCAAACCACAACCCGATAGGGGCCTGGCCGCGGCCTGCACAGTCCGGGCACGGATTGTCGATGATGACCCCGCGGCCACGGCAAGCGGGGCAAGGGCTGATCTGCTGGACGACCACGCCGCCTCTGCCCTGCCGGCGGACCTCTTGGCCGCTCCCCTTGCATTTGTCGCAGCTCTTGGGCTGCGTACCGGCTTTCGTGCCGGTGCCCTTGCAGCTCCAGAACCCCGTTGGCGAACCGGCAGCGACCGCTGCATTGAACTTCGGGTACGCCACGACGGCGCAGTTCTTTGAAGCGATTGCGCCCGTTCTGCCACTGCCGAACTTATCAAAACTTATCATTTCCGCGGCGATCGAGAAGAGCAGAGGGCTCCGATAATGCTGGTTATCGGTGGCTGGGGCGCCCGGCTGTGACGTTGAAGGTTTGTCGCGGAGATCGACGGTCGCAACGCGGGGCTACTTCCGCACGTCCCACGCAGTATTGGATTCGAGACAGATGCCGGATTTTTGGTCTGGACAACCGCGCTGAGATCACGGTAAATTCGACGCCTGTCGTTTATACGCTAAGTAGCTGAAGGATATGGTTTTCTTAGCCTAGATTGGGTGCGTGGGCGGCTGTGCCGCTCCTTTTTATAGACGGTAAATTCACCAGCGGCTAACCCCGCTGACGACAAGAAACGAGGCGTTATCAGCGGTTTAAGATCGGAGAGAACAGGAGCTGCCCGAGGGCGTATTCAAGCCCGAAAATAGCCCATTTCCGCTTTGTTATCGTCCATAACCGCCTCGGAATCGTGCCGCGGTCAGTGACCGGTGCGCGCTGGGGGCGGCCGGATGACACCGTGGGATTGGCTAGCGCCGTCAACCGCATCTCGATGTGAAACACCGCATTCGCAAGCTGCTGGCGAAGGCTGTGCACCCCCTCAGATGGGTGTCGGCCGGGAAATGCCGCAGCCCCGAACCGCGCGCATCGTTATAGGTGATGTAGCCGGGCCGCATCGTCAGCAGCGGCCGCCGTGCGCTCGAACAGCAGATACCGCTGCCGTCTCGGTGCACGTTGTAGGTCGAGGCGGCGTATTCCGGGTGATCCTGCGCATTCCACTTGTAGGCACCCCATTCCGCTTGCCGTTGACGGAACGCATCGTTGGGCAAGGTGATCGGCTTTCCGGGCGTGACAATCCCGTACGAGCCGGAGTGGACCGGCTGAAACCGCGACGGGTAGGTCCCGGCAAATGCGGCCGCTACCTCTTCGAATTTGAGGCCCGGTCCCGCCGGGTTGGCGTCACCATGAACGATCCGCACCAGATCCGCTTGGTACGGCTCAGTGCGCCGGCTCGACACCTTCACCGCAATCCGCTCGCCCGGCCGCCCCGAAAACCGGTCCACATAGCCGATCAAAGGCACCACGCCGGGAGCCCTCCGCCGCTGTTGATCGCAATACGCTACGCCGCGAGACGAGCTTCGGGAACCCATCGCCAGATCGCTTGCGGCAGCCGGAGGGGCGGGTAAGTATTCCCAAATGGCTCACGAGGAGCGTTTCTGATGTTGGCAGATCGTTTCGGCCTCTCGTTGTCCACGTCGTCGGCCGCGGCGCGAGACGCCTATGTCGATGCCAGCGAGCGGGCGCTGACTTTCTACCCCGGCGCGCTCGCTGCCTATGACAGCGCCATCGCTGCCGATTCCCGCTTCGCCTTGGCGCATGCCGGCAAGGCACAGGTCCTGATGCGGGAGGGCAATGTGGCGGGCGCCCGCGCAGCCCGGTGGCCGCCGTGGAATTGACTGCCGGTCTCACCGAGCGTGAGGCGAGTCACATCGCCATTTTCGATCTCGGCTCCGGCGGACAGACCGAGGCGGCAATCGCCGCCGTCCACAAGCATCTGGCGGCGTGGCCGTGCGACGCGCTGGTGATTTCGAGTGCGGCCAACCCGAACGGCCTGATCGGCGGTTCCGGCCGCCTCGGGCAAAAGCGCCAGATCGCCGAGCTGATGGACAGCATCGCGCCGCATTTCGGCGACGATTACTGGTTCCTGTCGTACCATGCGATGGCGCTCTCCGAAGACGGACGGCTCGCGGAGGCACGGCCGAAGATCGAGCATTCGGTGGCGCTGAACCCGAAGAACGCGCATGGGGCGCACGGGTTTGCCCACGTCTGCTACGAAAGCGGCGAACCCGACACCGCGCGCGCCTTTTTGTTGCCGTGGCTCGCCAACTATCCGCGCGATGGATTCTTCTACGGTCACTTGAGCTGGCATCTGTCGCTGGTCGAAATCGCGCTCGGGCATTTGGAGGAGGCACAACAGCTTTACCACGACGCCATCGAACTCGGCCGCCATAGCGGCGGGCCGCAGCAGAAATGTCGGATGGGTGCGCGTTTTTGTGGCGGTCCGAACTCGCCGGCCATCCGCACAACGAATTCCGCCTGGCGCGTCATGTACGATTATGCGGGCGAGGCGTTGCCGCGGCCGGCCAGTGGGCTCGCCGACTTGCACGTCATCCTGGCGCATGCCGTGACGGGTGACGATGCGGCGCTCGAGGCCCGCAATCGGGAAATCGAGGCACTCGCCGCTTCCGGGCGCTATCCCTCCGGCTCCTACCTGCCGGCGCTGGCGCGCGGCTTCGCCGCGTTCGAACGGCGGGATTTCGCCGCGACAATCGAGGCGCTGGCTCCCCTTGCCGGCCAGAACGAGCGTATCGGCGGCAGCCGCGCGCAGCACGATCTGATCGAGTTCACGTTGCTGAAGTCCTATTTCGGCGCTGGTCGTCTCGAAGAGGCCAAACGGCTGCTGCGCGCACGCCGTCCCGGCGCTTCAGGCGTTCCGGTTGCGGGCATCGCGGCGATCCGGTAACCGGGCCCGCGACACCGTGTTTAACGTATCCAGGGAGACAAGAATGCGTCCGCAGGCTGCTGCACTGAAGGCGCTGCTCGACGAACCGCGGCTGCAGGTAATGCCGGGTTGCGGCGATGGGATGGGTGCCCGGCTGATCGAGGAAGCCGGTTTTCGCACCGGCTTTGTCTCCGGCTCGAGCGTGTCGGCGATGCGCCTCGCGATGCCGGACATGGATCTGGTGAGTTTCAACGAAATGGCCGATGCGGTTGAGAGCTGTATCGCGGCGGCGCCCAATGTCTTGTGGCTCGCCGATGGCGATACCGGTCACGGCAATGCGCTCGCCGTGCAGAAGGTTATTCGTGCTTATGCGCGCCGCGGCGCCGCAGCAGTGCTGATCGAAGACAAGATATGGCCGCGTCCGCTCGGCCGCGAAGGCGCGAAGCTGGTGGTCGATCGCGAGCATGCGATTTTGCGCTGCCGGGCGGCGGTCGAGGCCTGCCGCGACGAAGGCATTCTGTTGCTGGCGCGCACCGACGCCCGCGTGTCGCGCGGCTTCGACGAGGGGTTGGCGAGAATACGAGCATTCGTCGCCGAGGGCGCCGACATCCTGTTCCTCGACTCGCCGCAATCGGAAGAGGAGATGCGCACCGGTATCGAGGCTTGCGACGGCAAGCCAGCCCTCGCGGTCACCTCACCGGCGGGCAAGCATTTCATGCCCGGCGACGCCGAACTCGAACGCATCGGCATCCGGATCGTCGTGTACCCGCAGGACATTCTCGCCGCCAGCGTGCGGGCGATGCGCGACGCGCTGGCCGGGTTGAAAGGCGGCACCAAGCCGCCGATGGCCACTCCCACCGAACTGGCAACGGCCATCCGCATCGCCGAATATCTGAGCCAGGACTCTCGCTGGCCCGAGCCCAGCTAGAGCTAGAGAGTAGCCGTTGACATCGATCACCTTAGAGAAGGACGATCGGATACTGATCTGACCGCGGCCGATCAGCCGTCAATCGAATAGTTGCTTCTGGCCGGTTGTCGAGGCGCGTACGATCGCGTCAATCAGACGGTGGCGTTTGACCGCGGCGTCGAAGCCTGGGCTCGCCGGCGAGCCGTTGCGGATGCTGTTCGCCAGCTGCACGTATAGCTGCGCGACGTTGTAGGGCGAGTTTGCCGGCGTGTTTTCAGGCACGTAGCGGTATTTCGCCGGGATCTTTAATTCCGCCAGCTTCGTGCTTTTGCCCTGCGCACCGCGCAATGACAGCTCCTGCCGCTGCATCGATCCGCCCGTCGTCGAGGCCACCACGAGGTCGCCCTCGGTGCCGTGGATTTCGAACAGAAATTCGGTACCGCGCGTCATCCCGCCCCGGATCTGGAAGGACACGACCGCACCGCTCCCCAAAATGCCGCTGACCGCGAGCTGGTCGGGCGAGGTTAACGCCACCTCTCCCTGATCCTCGGTGACGATGCGGTCGCGCTGATTGACGGCGAAGGCGCTGAGTTCGCGAAAGTCGCCGAGGCAGTGGCACAGCGCGTCGATCTGGTGCCCGCCGGTAATTGTCATCAGATTGGCGCCATTCGCGAAATCGGCCTGGTAGGCGCGGTCCAACGCAGCCCCCCAATTCGGGGCACAGCCGATCAACGTCGCCGTCAGCACCCTCCCGACGTAACCCTCGGCTGCCAAGTCTTTGACGTAATTGATCGTCGGCGACCACTGGCCCTGCAGGCCCACGGCGTGGCGTACGCCTTTGCGTTCCGCCGCTTCCAGCATTTCTTGGGCCTCGGCGGTATTCCGGCCGAGAGGCCATTCGCAGTAGACGTGTTTCCCAGCATTGATCGCCGCCATCACCGGGCGGTAATGATCCGGCACCTTCACGCTGACGGTGACCAGATCGAGATCGGGATGCCGGGCAAGGTCTTCCGGGTTCGAAAACGCCAGCGGTATTCCGAAATGCTGCGCCGCCGCCTCCGCCGATTCCTGGCGGGTTGTGCAGACTGCGGCTATGTCGAAGTCGGAGAGCGCACGCAACGCCGGAATATGCGCGATTGAGGCAAACCCCCGTTTGGGGCTCAACCCCACGACACCCACTCGTATTTTGCTGCTGCCAGCCACCATGTCCTCCATATTACCTCTGGAACCGGCCGATCGCGGCTAGTCGATGACGAGCGCCTGCAAGGCCCGACCCAGGGTCTCGACGATGCGGTCGCATTCGGCGCGGTAATGACCAACGGCGGGCACAGCGCGATCGTCGTGCCGAAGCGACGGCCGCCGCCGGCGGGCATTTGATCGCCCAACTGGAATCGAGCCCTCGTTCGGCCAGGAGTTCCTCGACGTCTCGATAACTCAGGGTGAAGCGGAGATACAGCCAGATGGCGTGTTGGATGAGCTCGGGCGGGAAGCGATGGCGGCGGTAGCTGCGGAGCCATGCCGATATCCTATCCGATACACCGCTGGCTCCCGACCCGGGTTTCGTGACAATGCTTCTGCCTGGCTGAGAAGAGGAAAAAGGTTGGCGACCGCGATGCACTAATCGATCAGCTGTGGGCTGCAATCGAGGCATCGCCCGAGCCGGACCGCAGGCCGACGCGAAGCGCCCGTCGAAGCAGGAGAGGTGATTGAGATGCTGCGGCGACCCGAAGGCGCAACGGTGACGAGGTGGTGCGCGCCACGGGTGGATGAACCAATCCGACGCCTGGCGCATCGCCGGCGTGCTGCGGCAGCCGGTATCACCGCGCCGATCGGCAACCATACATTTCGGGCAACGGGGATCACCGCCTACCTCGCCAATGGCAACGCGCTCGAGCACGCCCAGGAAATGGCGGCGCGCGAGAGCCGCGTACGACCAAGCTTTATGACCGTACCAAGGAGCGGCCGGAAAGCACATTGGCTCGGAACGGGCGCTTGCCTTAACGTGGCGTATGGCGCAACGATGCCCAAAATCATCGAGGAAGGAACGCCGATGAGCCAAGTCATGATCGTCGTCGAGTTCGAAACGAAGCCGGAGCACCGTAGCCAGTTCATCGACCTGATGCGCGGGCATGCGGAGCGCTCTCGCCGTGATGACGGCTGCCTGCAATTCGACTTGATGCTGCCGAAAGACGACGACAATCACGTCTTTTTGGTCGAGAAGTGGCGCGACCAGGAGGCGCTCGATGCCCACGCGAAGGGGCCGATGCCGGGTAACATCTACAAAGACTGGATCGTCGGCCGCAAAGTCGCGCGCGGCGCGCCGGCCAACTAGCAGTAGAACCGCCATCGGCTTCGCGCTACGCGTTCTTAAGGATCTGACTCGCGGCGGTACTGATAGCTGCGGGCGCGCCCACGGGTGCCGTCGCGACGCATCCGCAGTTTTCGTGCCGTTGGCACGGTCGTTTAGCGCCGCAATCAACAGTAATGCTCGGCAGCAACAGAAGCTCGCGATTTGGCAACCCCCCACATGCGAGCTTATGGTTGGCAGACCTCCCGAGGCGTCAACTGCTGAGAGATGTCGGACGAGGTGATGGGCGCCGGTTCTGCGCAGCCTGGGTTACGAGCCGGATGAATTTCGCGATATGCTGACGGAGATGGCCTGGAATCCTGGTCACGCCGTCCGAGGGCGGTAAGCCGGGCAATTCCGTCCAGCAGCTTTGGGACTTGGATGGCGCGAGACACCGCTGAGATTAGCCTCTCGAGCCATAGGCTTCGCGGTCTAACTGGTAAGTTGAGACTTTGCGCTTGAGTCGACAGCGCCAGCGCTCAATGCTGTCGATCGATGCCTGTAGAGGTGCACGGGGAGGCAACATGGACTACCCTTATGATCTTGGCTCGTACTCCCGGAAGGTGACCACCGCCTCAGCAGAGGCGCAGCGTTGGTTCGACCGCGGCCTCAACTGGTGCTTTGGCTATCATCATGAGGAGGCTGTCGCCTGTTTTCAGAAAGCGCTGGAGATCGATCCAAATTGCGCCATGGCCCACTGGGGTGTCGGCTACGCGGCCGGACCGAACTACAACTTCCCTTGGGAACTGCAGGATCCCGCCGGCAAGGCTGTAGCACTCGCCCGTGGGTATGACGCCGCCCGCACCGCACTCGCCCTAATCGACCGTGTGACGCCACCGGAACGCGCGCTGATCGAGGCGCTGCCCGCTCGCTACCCGCAGCGCGATCCGATCGATGACCAGCGCCCGTGGAATGACGCCTTTGCCGATGCGATGCGCCTCGCGCATAGGGCACATCCGGACGACCTCGATTTACGCGCCATCTTCGTGGAGGCGATCCTCAACCGGACACCTTGGCGCATGTGGGATTTGCGGACCGCCAAGCCCGCACCCGGCGCCGGCACGATCGAGGCACGCGAGGTGCTCGAGTCCGCCTTCCGCGATCTGTCCGGGGCGATGAACCATCCGGGTCTTTTGCACCTTCACGTCCACTTGATGGAAATGTCGCCGCATCCCGAGGCAGCGCTCCCAACCAGCGACCGTTTGCGCGAACTGACCCCCGACATGGGTCACCTGACCCACATGCCGACCCATATCGACATACAATGCGGCCATTACCGCGACGCGATGCATTGGAATCAGAAGGCGATCGTTGCGGACCGCAAGTTCTACGACCGTGCCGGGCCGATGAACTTTTATTCGGGCTACCGCGTCCACAATTACCATTTCGCCGCGTATGGGGCGATGTTCCTCGGGCAATATGCCCCTGCTATCGCGGCCGCCGACGAACTGATCGAGACCATGCCCGAGGAAATGCTTCGCATTCCCTCACCACCAATGGCCGATTTCTTCGAAAGCTACGCTTCGATCCGACAACATGTTCTGATCCGCTTCGGCAAATGGCATGAGGTCATAGCACAGGATCTGCCGGCCGACCGCGACCTGTACTGCAACACCACGGCGATGATCCATTACGCCAAGGGCGTTGCCCACGCCGCGTTAGGCGAGGTGCAGGCAGCGGAAGCGGAACAGGTGCTGTTTCGCGAGGCCGCGAACCGGGTGCCAAAGTCGCGCTACCTGCACAATGTGCCGTGCGCGGAGCTGCTCGCAGTGGCCGAGGAAATGCTTCAAGGAGAGATCGCCTACCGCAGCGGCGAGTACGACGCGGCCTTCGCGCATCTACGCGCCGCGATCGCGTTGGAAGACAAACTGCCCTATGACGAGCCGTGGGGCTGGATGCAGCCGGTTCGCCATGCACTCGGTGCGCTGCTCCTTGAGCAGGGACGAACCGCCGAGGCCGAGGCGGTCTATCGCGAGGATCTCGGCCTGGGCGGCGCTCTGCCGCGCGCCCAGATTCATCCCGACAACCTGTGGGCCCTGCGCGGGCTGTTGGACTGCCTTCAGCAGCGTGGCGAGCTTGCGGAGGCCACGCTGATCAAGCAGCGCGTGGACTTTGCCGCCGCTCGCGCCGATCAACCCCTATTGGTGTCGTGCTTTTGTGCCCGCGGTAACGCGGCCTGAGCGGTGCTGTTATTTTCGAACATTGCCTGAAATAGGGTGCGAAGGTCGCCTGATCCGAGGAATAGCGGGCACTCTGCTTGTGGGAACCATCCAGATTGCCCCATTCCCGTTATAGAGGGAGCAGCGAGGTGGGGAGGTGCAGCGGTCCGCACTCAAACACTCTGTGGGCCGCCTTCGATAACACGGAGAGCCGGTTGGATGGCCGTGAGCGGCACGTTGTAGGCCACGACTGGCTGAATGATGCCCTGGAGGGCGAGCGCGCCAACCTGTTCGGTTGCGAGGCTTCCCTTTAGCTCGACATTGACGCGTTGGCTAAGCAGAATTTGTCCGTCTTTGGCCTCGGCGCACAAACGCGCCGCGACATTGCACACTGTGCCGATCGCGGTGTAGCCGGAGCGCTCGGAGAACCCGATCTGGCCGAGCGTCGCATAACCTTGCGCTATACCGACCCCAAATCCCAGTTGGCGGCCGCGCTCGCGCCACGACGCAATCAGCGTGCTGGCCGCCTCACGCATCGCCACCGCCATTTTAACCGCACGCTCTGCCGGTTCGGGGATCGGCACAGGGTCGTTGAACCTAAATCCGGCAGTTAACTCCAGGTACGGCAGCAATATGCGTCCCGATTTGCAACCGTAGCTGGCGGGTCAACCCGGCTGCAGGCGTGCGGGCGGGATCAGTTGCCGGCCGCGCAGATATTTTCGCAGTGCCTCGCTCAGAATCCGATACCAGCGCTGCACTGCGTCCAACTGCTCCGCTTTTGCTCGTAACCCGGCAAAGAAGCGGGCGATGCGCAGAAAAGGGACTTCCGCATCTTTCAAAGGCCGCGCGATCGACGATTTCACGCTGAAAGGAATTTGCGCCGGTATCATCTGAACTGAGGATATGACCAGCTTTGACGAGTTCGAGCTCGGCGAGTTGCATCGGGAGGGGCGCGTTCAGAACGGGAAAGATCCGAGACTAGTCGAGGCTTTTAACGGTTCGAGTGTAATTTCTTCAAAATTTACGGTTCGCGCGTGATTTCTTCAAAATTTCGATTTCTAACCTTTATAGAAGCAGGGGTAATGCT
>CAWBFS010000028.1:0-35475 GCA_963788085.1 uncultured Alphaproteobacteria bacterium | reverse complement strand
CGGCGCCTCAAGCGCCGCCGCTGCGCGATGGGGCGCGGAGGCTGAGGATGTAGGCGATGACATCCGCGCTCTCTTCCGGCGTCAGGATCAGGTTCGGCATCTTCGGATGCGACGTCATAAGAAATACCCGCAGCGAGGTCGCCGTGGTGCTGGGGGTATTGGCGACGTCCCGGAAAGCCGGTCCGATAACGATCCGTCGCGGTGCGCTGTTCGGCCTCCACCATATGGCAGGCGTTGCATGCTTCGCGGGCGAAGACATGCCCGGCGGCGACGTCGCCATCTTGCGCATTCGCGCGGAGGGCAGCTAAGGCCAGAACCGCGAACGAGGACCATCCGGCACCTGATGCGCGACACGATCTTACTCCCTAACTGCCCGTTTCCGAATATAGGCCAGGGCATTGCGCAGATCCTCGTAAATCCGTCGCGCAAGGGCGGATTGCGGCGCCTGCCTCGTAGGACATGGACCCGATTGTGGAGTCATTGAATCGCGCACAAGATCATCTGCGAGAATGCCCCCAATTCTACGAACTGATCAATTAAGAACCATAGCATGCGACGGCGCCCATCGGGAGATCGGGGGCGCTGCCGCTGTTTCTGCTGTTATTTGCAGCGAAACAACAGCCAGCAGACTGGGCTCGACCGCGGAATCTGTCATTTTCAGAAATGAGAACAGCAGAGCGCAGTAAGAATGTCCGCTGTTTTCTGCCCGTAACAGCGAAATAACAGCAAAGTGATTTCTCCCGACCAACTATAACCCCCGGGATCCGCATAATAAGGGTTCTAAACAACCAACCGTCTGCGGCACCAGTCTCAAAGGGCACACGCTCTCATAACATTACGGCAATTTTCATGTCCGCCCTCACGTCGGCCGCGCCGGTCGGTCGATACAGATCACGCACCCATGACCGCCAGGAAGCTCAGCCACTGCGGAGCTTGCGATTTAGGAAGTCCTTGATGAGTGGGAACACCTCGTCGGCCTTATCCTCCAGCACAAAGTGGCCGGTGTCGAGTAAATGGAATTCGAGGTCCGTGAGGTCGCGTTTATAGGGGTGGGCGCCCTCGGCCGGGAAGATGAAGTCGTTTTTGCCCCAGACGATCAATGTCGGCGGCTGATGCTGGCGCAGGTACTCCTGCACTTTCGGGTAGAGCGGCAGATTGGTTCGGTAATCGTAAAAGATGTCGAGTTGGATATCGTTGTTGCCGGGCCGGTCGAGCAGCGGCTGATCATGGGTCCAGTTATCCGGCGAGATCCGGCTCGTGTCCGACACGCCGTCGGTGTACTGGAATTTTGTCGTCTCCAAGCGTGAAGAGTTTGCGCAGCGCGTTGCGGCTGTCTTCGCTGTTGTCGGCCCAGTATTTCTTGATCGGATCCCAGAATTCCCGCAAGCCCTCATCGTAGGCATTGCCGTTCTGGACGATAAGGGCGGTGATGCGTTCGGGATGTTTCAGCGCCAAGCGCCAGCCGACGGGCGCTCCATAGTCCATGACATAGATGGCATATCGCGTCACACTGCAGTTGGTCGAGCAGGCCATCGACCAATTCGCCGAAACGGTCGAACGTATAGGCGAAGTTCCTACGATCTGGGGCATCGCTTTGCACCGTAACCGGGATAGTCGGGCGCGATCACGTGATAGCGATCGGCAAGGTACGGGATCAAATTGCGGAACATGTGGGACGAGGTCGGAAATCCGTACAAGCAGCAACCCAACCGCCACATCCTCGGGCCCCGGCTTTCCGTAAAAGATGTTGACCCAATCGACCGCATCAGTCCGATGATGCATCACAGGAAAAGGAACAGGATAGAGACACGTTTTACAATCCTAGAAAAGAAAAAATGGGTTCACCCCGATCATCAATAAAACGGTCGCTGATTGCGGCCGAGGCCCGTCGCATCACGTCCCCATCGGCGCCTCAGCCATCATCGTCCAAGCTGATCAGGAACACAACGCGACAGCGCGCCACACGGCATGTGCAGACCTTCGAGGAACAGCTCAACATCGAATTAGTGGCGCTCGGGAGCCAATCCAGCAACTGAGCTGCGAAACCTGGCGCGTCGGGCCCTCCGCGTCGCGACACTAAAAAGAGGCTTGATTTGTGTTGCATATGCACCATGTGAAGTCTCGTGAGGAAGAAAGAAAATCGGATACAGGGCGAGGATGAATCACCGAAATAGGCAGGACCTGCAAACTTATGCGCGCGCGCCTGATTTCAAGAGTTCTTACAGTCATTTACAACGAACAGCTTCGGCCGGTGGGAATGGTTTCACCTCAGTTCGCATTGCTCGTGATCATCTCCGAAATAGAGCCGGGATCCCGCGCGGAAATTGGGCGCTATCACCACCAGGATCGGTTAACCCTCTCGCGAAATCTCAAGATCATCCTTTCCGAAGGCTCGGTAGTAGGAAATTCAGGACGAAGGAGGTGGTCGAGGCAGACCAATTGTCCTGACGAAGGCGAGCAAGGACCTGCTGCGTAAAGGGGCGCCCGCATGGCGGCGGCGCAAGCGCGAGCCAGCGCTCTGCTGAGCGAAGACGGTGCGATCGCTATTACGGATATCGCCAATGGCGTTCATGAAGCCCAGACAACGGATTGGATTTAAATGTTGTATATACATCACACCCTAGGAGAGCTCATGGACAGCAAAACATCCTTCGCCCAGCACTATGTTCCCCGGGAGCAGGGACGCGTCTATGCACGCGACTACCAGGGCGCCGGTCCTGCCTTTGTGCTGATGCACGGCTTTCCCGATAATCTACACATTGGGACGACTGATCCCCCACCTGGTAGCGTCCGGGCGGCGGGTCGTTGCGTTCGACTTCTTGGGGTTTGGCGCCTCCGACAAGCCTGCGGAGCGTGACCCAGTTTCCAGAACAACTCGGCGACCTCGAAGCGGTCGTCGATGCACTAGACCTTGGTAATCGTTCCGGTTGCGCACGACGCGTCGGGCCTGCGGCATCAATTTGCATCGAGTACCCTGACGCGTAGCTTCCGTGTGCATGCTCAATTCCGCCTACGCCGAGGCGTCCACGGTCCATGGCCGGAAATGATCGAGCTGTTTGCGACCAAGAGCCTCAATGCGCTCTCAGGCGCTATTGCGCGAAGTCCCGAGCAATTCGGTTGGTTGCTGAATCGCGAAGCAGCAATTCCAGGATGCTCTTACCGACAAACAGAAGGCGCATCACGAGGCGTTCCTCGGTCCGCTCATCGCAGATAATTTCATGCAACAGCCCAGTTCCGGCCCGGCTTTCGTGCAGATGACGGCGCAGTTCTTCGAGGAATCGCCCACGCCAATCGCCTGCGCGAGCTGGAGGCCCTTGATATTCCGTTTAAGCTGATCTGGGGAGAGGCCGATCCTTATCTCACCACCAGCATGGCCGAGGAGATCCGGTCGCAATGAAGCATTCCTCGCAGCATGGTGTGCGAGCCGGCCATTGGCTGCAAATCGATGAACCGAAACAAGTGGCCGAGCTGATGCTGTCAGACGCGCCACAATCCGGGTAAGTCCACTGAGCTACTGACCCAGGTCCCGGGGTAAGCATCACCCGTCGTCGAAACCGACGCTCAATTGAGTATTGGAGAAGCGGCATGAAGTCATGGCAATCGGAACACTGAAGCTCTAACGCCCGAGCAGCGGCAGATGTATCTTCCGAAAGAAGTCCCAGCTACCCTGCAGCTCCACCTGGACGGAAAAATGGAGCAGTTCTGGCTTCCGATAACCAGGCCGGGGTCATCTTTCTGATGACCGTCAACTCGGTCGAGGAACTCGACGGCCTGCTCAAAGCATTGCCGCTCGGCCGGGCGAACCTCTGACCTTCGAGCTGATGCCGATCGGACCGCTCACTCCGCTTGGAATGCTCATCAAATAGCATCTCGAGTGACGCTGAAGGTTACAAATCTAAAATAGGTAAACTGTCACCTAATCCATTGAAGGCAACCCGGTACGTCGAAATTGCTTCGTCGCTCCGCTCCTCGCAATGACATTCATTTGAAGTGTCATTGCGAGCGAAGCGAAGCAATCTCGGTGGTTGCAGGCCCGGTATCAAATGTCAGGTTCGTACCACTTGGTGCGCCCCAGGAATTTGCAAGCGAAGTGAGCGGCCGAGCGTTAGCTACGAGGTGTCGCTAATCGGAGCGGCAGACGACCCTTTCACAGGAGTTTACATGCCCACCATCACCACCAAGGACGGCGTGGAGATCTTCTATAAGGACTGGGGTTCGGGCAGCCGATGTGTTCAGCCACGGCTGGCCGCTGTGGGCCAATGATTGGGACACGCAAATGCTGTTTTTCCTGCATCACGGCTATCGCGTCATCGCCCATGACCGCCGTGGCCATGGCCGCTCGACCCAGACCGCGGACGGCCACGACATGGACCATTATGCCGACGATCTGGCGGATCTGAGGCCCAGCTCGACCTGAAAGGTGCCGTCCATGTCGGCCATTCCACCGGCGGCGGCGAGGTGGCGCACTACTGGCACGGCATGGCGAAAGCCGGGTCGCCAAGGCGGCGCTGATCAGCGCGGTGCCGCCTCTGATGTTGAAGACGGCGGTCAATCCGCAGGGCCTTCCCAAGGAGGTGTTCGATGGCTTGCAGGCGCAACTCACCGCCAATCGTTCGCAATTGTATCACGACATTGCGGGAGGCCTTTCTACGGCTACAACCGACCGGGCGCGAAAGTCTCGGAGGCGGTCATCCAGAATTGGTGGCGCCAGGGCATGATGGGCGGCGCAGGCGCATTACGACGGCATCGTGGCCTTTTCGCAGACCGATTTCACCGAAGACCTCAAGAAGATCACGTCCCGGTGTTGGTCATGCATGGCGACGACGACCAGATCGTGCCCTATGTGGCCTCCGGGCCGCAGTCAGCCAAGCTGCTGAAGAAGCGGAACCCTAAAAATCGACAAGGGTTTCCCGCACGGCATGCCCACGACGGAAGCGGACACCATCAATTCCGACCTGTTGGCGTTCATCGAAAGCTAGCCTCCGAGAGCTTCAGTAATCCCAGGTACCGTCTGAAATCCCAAGTGCAGTCTGGGAGTGGCGGTGGCTCGAAATACCTGCATGCGGATCGACTTGGGTGGGACTGTCCAGATTGGGGGGCTGACCATCCCGGAGAGCCGCCGCCAGAAGACGGCCCGAACCTGATCGGAGACTGTCTTCGTTATGCCGCATCGGATCAGTGTCGCTTGTTTCCAACGGCAGAACCAATTCGTCCTGCACCGAGTGTCGCAAGACGACCGCGCGTCGGCGCGACGTGAATTTGTCGCGTAGTGAACGTCCGCACTTTACGCCCCCCACCGTTGGCCGTCTGACCCGAAGGTCCGCAATCTACCATCCTGTGGCGTTCCGGTCGGCCGCCGCGGGGTCAAATTGTGGGGCTGTGGCGGGGCTCGTAGCCGGACGCGTTGCTGAGTGGGATCGTGCCCGGCATGTCGATGCGAGAGCGTCGATCATTTTGAAGTCGGGATTGAATAAAATTGGCGCGAGCTGGAACTTTTACATTGGTCAAGTGTGGGCCGCCGCTTACGGTTTCACGCTTGCTTCGAACAATTTGTGGTTCATTCAAATTACCTAATGGCAGGCAGGTTATGCTAGGATATGAGAGAGCGCAATACACATTGACGTAACAAACACTAGCGTGGCTGGGAAGGGACGATGCCTCGGTACCCAAAATACACGACCACGGTGATCGGTGCGCACAGTGTTCCGCGCTGGTACGAGACGCTCGACCGCCTGGTGACCCTCGGACAGCTCCAGCCGGCCGATCTCGCCGACGCGCAATTTCGCGCGATGCAGGCCGCGATCTTGGAGCAGGAGACGGCAGGCATCGACGTGATCACCGGTGGTGAGATGCATCGGCGCACCCATAACCGGCACTCGCCGCCGAATGCGATGCTCAACCACTTCTGGCAGAGGATCCCGGCCTTTCAAGGAGAGACCCGGCCCAAGCCTATCACCGCGCACGATCCGAACGTCACGCATCCCGCCGCAATCTGCAAAGGGCCGATTTCAGACAGCACCGATCTCGGGCTGGTCGATGAATTCAGGACCGTGGCGGCCTTCGCGCGCAAACCGGTCAAGATCACGATGACCGGGCCGCACTTGCTGGCGGCGGTCGCCTATGACGAGCATTATGGCGATCTCGCCCCAATGGTGCTCGACCTCGGCAAGCTGCTGCACAACAACTTCCGCCGTCTGGCCGAGGCCGGCTGCAAGCATATTCAAATCGACGAGCCCTACTTTACGCCGGCATCCGATGAAGACGTGCGCGCTGCCGTGGACGCGATCAATCTCTCGCTGGAAGGGCTTCCTGACGATATTCACGTCTCGGTGCACATCTGCCAGGGCAACTATGCGGTTGGTCCCGATTACGATGGGCAAATCGGCCATCGTTACTTTGATTTTGGCCGCTACAAAGCCGATCACGTGTGCCGGATCGAGTGTGACGCGTATCTGATCGAGCACGATATGACCGACCACTTCGAAGGTCTTCTCGGCGACAAGCAGCTGGGGGTCGGCGCGGTCGACGTGCAGGCGCCCAACATCGAGACCGGCGTCCAGGTCGCCGAACGCATCAGAGCCCACCCGTGGCTCGCGCCCGAGCAGACCATCATCACCAGCTCGTGCGGGTTCAATCACCTGCCGAGGCACATCGCGCTCGGCAAGATGCGCGCGATGGCCGAAGCCAAATCGATTTTGGGCGGCACAGCATAACCGGTTGCCCGATGGAAGAGGCCGAATACAGCCGCGAGCACATCGAAAGCCGGCTCCGCGAAACCGAGGAGCGGCTTCGTTTGGCGCAAATCGCCAGCGGGATCGGCTGGTTCGAATGGGATTTGGCGACAAACGAGTGGCAGTGGACGCCCTATGTAGCGATTCTCTTCGGCTTCGATCCTGACATTCCGAAGCCATCATTTTCCGACTGGGAGCGCGCGATTTTTATCGACGATGTGCCAAAGTTGCACGCCGCGGTCGAGCGCGCTGCGCAATCGGGCGCCTATTACAGCGAATTCCGGGTCAGACACCCGGACGGCAGTGTCCATTGGATCGCCGGCAAGGGAGAAGCCCGGAAGAGTGACAACGGCCGCATCCGTTGGGTGTCCGGCGTCTATTACGAGATCACCGAACGCAAGGCGCTCGAAGCCCGGCTGCTGGCGCTCAACGAAACTCTGGAAGCCCGTATTGCCGAACTTCGCGAAGAGGCGCGCACGTTGGAGGTGCTCAACCGCACCGGCGCGGCTCTCGCGGCGGAGCTGAGCCTGGAGCGACTGGTTCAGACCGTCACCGACGCCGCAGTCGAACTCATCAGGGCGCAGTTCGGCGCGTTTTTCTACAATGTCATCGACGAGCACGGCGAGGCGTACACGCTGCACTCGCTTTCAGGCGCGCCGCGCGAAGCTTTTGCGAACTTCCCGATGCCGCGCAACACGGCGGTGTTCGAGCCGACCTTTCGCGGCGAGGGCTCGGTCCGATCGGACGACATCCTCGCTGATCCTCGCTACGGACACTATCCGCCCTCTCATGGCATGCCTCCCGGACACCTGCCCGTACGCAGCTATCTGGCGATACCGGTGGTCTCCCGCTCCGGCGAGGTGATCGGCGGACTTTTCTTCGGTCACTCGGAGCCGGGCATTTTCACCCAGCGCGACGAGCGGATCGTAGCGGGCATTGCGGCGCAAGCGGCGATCGCGATCGACAACGCGCAGCTCTATGAAGCGAGCCAACGCGAGGTTGCGGCGCGCCGGCACGCCGAAGAGGAGCTGCAACGGATCAACGAGACGCTCGAGGACCGCGTCGCCGAGGAGGTCAAGGAGCGGCAGCAAATAGAAGACGCGCTGCGCCAGGCGCAGAAGATGGAGGCGATTGGTCAGCTCACCGGCGGTATCGCCCACGACTTCAATAATTTGCTGACGGTGATCATGGGCAACATCGAGACCGTGCAGCGGCGGCTTCCGCCGGACCACGAATTTCATCGCCTGATCGCGGCCGCCCTGAGGGGTGCTTTCCGCGGCGCTGAGCTGACTCAGCGTCTGCTCGTGTTCGCGCGGCGTCAGCCGCTCGCGCCTGAGGTGGTTTCACCCAACAAGCTGGTCACCGGCATGTCCGATCTGCTGCGGCGCGCACTCGGGAGAATCTGTCGCGATCGAAACCGTCTTGGCGGGCGGGCTCTGGAACATCTTTGCCGATGCGAACCAGCTCGAGAACGCACTGATCAACCTCGCCGTCAATGCGCGCGACGCGATGCCGGACGGCGGAAAATTGACCATCGAAACGGCCAACTGCTATCTCGACGACGCCTATTGCTCAATGCACGCCGATCTATCCCCCGGCCAATATGTCGGACTGTTCGTGACCGATGCCGGGTCGGGCATGCCGGAGGATGTCGTCGAGAAAGCATTCGAGCCCTTTTTCACGACGAAAGGAATTGGCCAGGGTACCGGATTGGGCCTCTCCCAGGTCTACGGGTTTGTGAAGCAGTCCGGCGGGCATGTTAAGATCTACAGCGAGGTGGGACAGGGCACCTGCGTGAAGCTCTATCTGCCCCGGCATCATGGGGATGGGGCGCTTCTGGAGCTGTCATCGAGCCGCTCATTCCTCCCCGGGCCCGGCAGGGGGAGACTGTGCTGGTCGTCGAAGACGATCCGGATGTGCGGACCTACACGGTCGAGATGGTGAGCGACCTCGGATATCAGGTCATAAGCGCCGTTGATGGCTTCGCGGCTCTCCAAGCGCTGGACGCCCATCCCGAGCTTCGTCTTCTGTTCACCGACGTGGGACTGCCGGGCGGCATGAACGGCCGTCAGCTCGCCGATGAGGTTATCCGGCGGCGGCCGGGCATCAAAGTCCTGTTCACGACCGGATATGCCCGCAACGCCATCGTACATCACGGGCGGCTCGATCCCGGCGTCGAGGTGATCTTCAAACCATTCACCTACTCGGATCTCGCCGCCAAGCTCAAAAAGGCGTTCGACACCTGATTTTAGACGAGACCCGCGACGAGACCTCTGCTCAAAGCTTCCTCGGCGGACAGATACCAGCCGCCATAAGCGCGGCGAGCGATCTCTTCCGCGTTCACATTTGCGCCGTCAATCAGCTCGGCGAACCCCTGCTCCTCGAGACGCAGCCCGTGGTCGATGTCGGCGATCATCTCTTCCAGCACCCGCCGGCAACTGCCCAGCGGGCCTTCGAGGTGCAGATCCTTGACCATCCTGCGGCCGTGGATGAGCAGCGCAGCGTCGCGTGTCAACCACCGTCTGTCTTTGGGAAACGCCGCCATCACCGTCACCCCAGCCGAGGCGACGAGGGTCTTGCCCAGAAACCAGATGTCCCGGCCGTGCTCCCGGCGCAGCAACCGCACTTCTTCGGCGAGCCGCCGGCCGATCTCGGCGTCGCCGCCATCGGTGAAAAGCTCGATCAGAATCGAGCCCGTCGACCTCCAATACCGGGAGCAGCTGATCGAAAAAGCTGGCGACCATAGGATGCCCGACCGGTCCCGACAGGCGAACCGTAGGGCGCGCCAGCCGGGCGCGGATCGCCTCCGGGATCGCCGGAAGTTCGTCAGACTGCCCGGTCACTGGGCAGCACTTTTTGTGATACGACGGCGAAGGCCCATGTCGCAGACTCCGGCGCCCCGCCGGGGCGCGGTTTAGTGGCCGGTCTCTATATTATCGGGACTATCGGGTCGGGCGGAAAGCGGCGACTTCGCCCGGCTTGCGCAGCATTTTGTCGACTTCGCTCGCGTGAAGCTCCTCGGCATAGACCATCTGACGGGCATACTCCTCCAGGATGACCGACCGCCCTTCGGCGCATTTCAGCAGCTCGCGATAGAGCGCCAGCGCCTTCGCCTCGGTTTCCAGGGACTCCCGCATGATTGCGCCGATATCGGTGCGATGCGTGTCGAGAAGCGGGCCGATCGCCAATGACGGGTATTCGCCGAGCAGGGTGATCATCTCCCCGGCCTGCTGGGCATGGGTGAGCAACTTGGTTGCCTGTTCGCGCAGCCACGACACGATCGGAATCCGGTTATGCCCGAAAACGAGGAACGAGTAGTGGGTGTAGCGCACCACCCCCGCCAGCTCCGCCTCCAGAATGCGGTTCAGCAGGTCGACCGCCTTCTGTTTATCCAGCTCCATCATTGCGATCAGCTCCCGGCGTTGCCCGTTCTCGCGCAAGTTCCCGTCTGTTAAACTGCGCGGCGCTGGGCATTGTTCCGAGGCGGAAATGTTCGAGGATATCGGCAAACCCAATCTGGCCACCCTTCTAACGCTCGGGCTCGTCTCGGTGGTGCTGCCGAAATTGCTTCCCCAGATGGGTCCGGCGGTCGGCACGGCGGTCAAAGTCGTGATCGACCTGTTGACCAAGTCCGAGGCGGAAGCCGCGGAAGAGCTGATCGACGCCCTGGTGTCGAGCACGATCGCCGAAATAAACAAAGAGGTCGCGCGGCCGGCCGACCCGCAGCAATCCCGTCAGGCGGTTGAACGCACCGTGGAGCATTTCAAGCACCGGGCGCGGCGACGTGCGCATCGATGGGGAGCGGACGAGCACGATCGGCAGCGCCGCTACCGGCGGCATCTGGCGAAATTGCGCGTGGCGGTAGACCGGTCAAAGGACCAGCACGCGGATTGGCGGCGCGACATTCTCGACGATGTCGGCGAGAGCCTCGACGAGGCCGCCTGATTGAGACGTGCTTAGCTGGGTGAGCTGCGCTCTGCCCATTATTTCGATCGCCAGCAGCGGGGCCGCGCCGGCGGCCAGAGAGATCCCGAAATCGGCGACGCCGAGCGTCGGTCCGAAGAGGTTTCGGAAGCCGGGAATGAAATAATGCCGCAGCCTGCGCCGCGAAGGCGCTGCCGAGTGCGCCGAGGAAGAATGGGTTGGGCGGGAGGCTTCGCTCGGACAAGGATCGATCCGCGCCTGGAGCGGCAGGCGAAGGCATAAAAGAGCTGAGCCGAGACGAGGCTGCTAAACCCGACGGTCTGACCCGATTGTGCCGAGCCGCCAAGCCGGGCCGCGCAGGCCTGGGCGGCAAAAGCGCTGGCGGCGATCAGGCTGGCGTCGCGGGCGAGCGTGCCGAACTCCGCCGCCGAAATGACCGGTTCCTGCGGATCCCGAGGCGGCCGCGTCATCAAATCGGGGGCGGCCGGCTCCATAGCGAGCCCCAGTGCCGGCAGGACATCGGTCAGCAGGTTGATCCACAGCAGCTGGATCGGGCTCAGCGGATGCGCGCGGCCGGCTGCCGCGGCAACCAGCATGAAGATGATCTCGCTGAGGTTGGTCGCCACGAGATAGCGAATGGCTTTGCGAATATTGATTGCGACCGTGCGGCCGCGCTCGACGGCATCGGTCAGAGAGGCGAGATCGTCTTCGAGCAATACGACGTCGGCGATGCCGCGCGCGGCCTCCACCCCGGAGCGTCCGAGAGCAATGCCGATATCCGCCGCGCGCAGCGGCGGCGTATCGTTGACGCCATCGCCGATCATCGCGACGACCAACCCGGCTGCCCTGCAGCTTCTTCACCAATTGCAGCTTCTGCCCCGGGGCGACCCGCGCGAATACCCGCGGCAGATCACTACGGGCGATCTTCGCGTCAAATTCCTCGAGCTGGCCGGCCTCGACAATCTCCGCCGGCTTGCCGTTCGAAAGCCCCAGCTCGGCGGCGACCGCGGCCGCCGTAGCGCGCTGGTCGCCGGTCAGCATGATGCTCGTGATGCCGGCGCGGCGAAATGCGTCGATCAGGTCTGGCGCGCCTTTCCGGATCGGGTCGGCCATGCCGACGAGACCGGCCCAGATGAAATCCTGCTGCTCGATCCGCGTGCCGCGATCCTCGGCGCCGGCCGACCGGTAGGCAATCCCGAGCACCCGTAGGGCATCCTCTGCCATTGCCAGGTTTTCTGCCTCGATGGTGCGCCGATCCTCGTCCTCCAGGGGCGCAACGACGCCGTTGTGCAGATGCCACCGGCAAAGCGCCAGAACCTCACTGGGATCGCCCTTTACGATCACGAGCGTCTGATCCGCGGCAGCATCATGCACTGTGACCATGAAGCGCCGGTCTTCGGCGCGTTCGAGCGTCGCACGGCGCGGGTGGCGGAGGCGGATCGCCCCTACATCTAGCCCCGCGCGGATTGCCGCCCGAACGAGCGCCATCTCGGTGGCTGATCCGTTGGCATGGCCAGCCGCCGCATCGAGCAGCTCGACGTCATTGCAGAGGATTGCGAGCTCCAATAATCGGACCACCTCGCGATCAGTAGTGCGGCCAGCGACGGCTCCGGTTTCAGTGCGGAACTGCTCGTCGGTCAGGCGCGCCCGCGTCTGGTTCCAGTACAAGCGAACGACGCTCATGTCATTGAGCGTCAAGGTGCCGGTTTTGTCGAAGCAGGCAACCTCGACGGCAGCGAGCCCTTCCACTGCGCTCAGCCGGCGGATGATGATCCGATGCCGCCGCAAATCCTGGACTGCCAGCGCGAGCGTCGTCGTAGCGAGGGTCGGCAAACCCTCGGGTACCGCCGCGACCGCGAGCGAGGTCACGGTCTTCAGCAGCGGCAAAAGCCCAAATCCGCGGATCAGCCCGATCACCGCGAACAGCCCGCACGCCGCCACTGATCCGAGCACCAGTTGTCGGCCGAGCGCGTCGAGCTGGCGTTGCAAAGGGGTCGCCGGCTGATCCTCTGAACCCAAAAGCGATTGGATCCGGCCGAGTTCGGTTTCGGGGCCGGTCGCGGTAACAACGGCACGCCCGGCGCCTCCGGTCACCACCGTGCCGCGGAACACCATGTTGTGACGGTCGGCAATCGGGGCATGGTGCGGTGCCAGTGCATTGGACGCCTTCACGACCGGCACGCTCTCGCCCGTCAGCATCGCCTCGTTGACGGTCAGGCGATTGGCTGTGATGACCCGTGCGTCGGCTGGGACGAGCTCGTCCCGGCGCAATTCGATGAGGTCGCCCGGCACGAGCTCCTCGGCCGGGACCTCGCATTCCTTTCCGCCGCGCAACACCCGCGAGACCGGGGCGCGGCTCTCGCTGAGACTGCCGATCGTCTCCTCGGCGCGTGCCTCGGCGATGAAGCCTATTGCGCCGTTGAGCCCGATGACGGCGAGGATGATCGCAGCATCGAGAAGCCCGCCGGTAGCGATCGACAATACGGCGCCGGCTGCCAACAGCGCGATCGGCAGGCTGTGAAACTGGGAGAGCAATATTTCGAGCTGAGTGCGGCCGGATATCGGCGCTATTGCGTTGGCGCCGGTTTCCGCGAGCCGCGCCTTTGCTTCTCCTTCGGATAATCCCGATGGACGGCTGTTGACCGCGCCGATGACATGGTCGGCATCCATCGCGTGCCAGGATGGGCGGGCGGAACTGCCGTCCGGTGCGTTTGGGTCGAGCGCACGCTCCGCGGATTCGCCCAACCGCCGCGTAATCTCGACGAGATCGTGCTCGGTCTCGAACAGCACCAGCACCGTTCCCGTCGAGGTGCTGGCGCTGACCGAGCGAATGCCGCGACCACCGAGACCCGCCTCGAGCGCGCGCCTTACCCGCTCATTGCGTTTGAGGCCGGGTACACTGAAGCGGGCACGGCCGGGGACCGCCGTATGGATCGGCAGGACGGCAGGTTGGCTCAAATCGGTTCACCCGGCCTGGCCTGAGACCGGTCCAGACGAAGCTGCGATCGCCGGGTCTGGTCCGCGATCACTCCACAGCCCGATCAAATCCCCCGCGTACCACAGGAGTGTCGGGGCGGGGGCGCCGAGCCTGCGGCGCAATAGCTGGAATACGCCGCCGGCAAGCATCAGGACGAACAGCACGCCGCGGATGTCGATCTGGTTCTGTGTCCAGTGGCGCAGCGCATGATCGGCCGTCTCGAATGATTGCACGGCCGCTTGAGTGATGGTGGGCGCTGCTGAGGCCTCGAACGCGGCATCGAGATCGATGTCGAACAAGTCGTTTTTGGCGGCCGCCTCGAGAAATAGTCTCTCCGGGTCTGAGAAATGAATCAGAACGCTGGCGGTGAGCGGGTTGGTTTCGACGCGCTCGACGCTGTCCCATGTCGGCGAGCCGTTCGGCGACGGCATCGAAGAAAACCGTATTTCGCCGTTTCTCCGGGACCTTTATCCTCAACCGCCGAGCCGTGAAATGACAGATCCGGGCCTTCGGCAAGCTAGGCATTCGGGGAGCCGGCCTCCCTGGCAGGCCGATCCCGCAGCCTCACGACTTCATTCGCTGCAACCGGGTCGTGCTCGGCATCCGCGATGGTCTGTTCGGCGTCGTATTCGGCGCGAGCCTCGGCCATCACATCGCTGGCAAACTCGCCCATTTCCGCCGCTCGCTCGCGGCCCCGCTCGTAGAGCGCGATCCCGGTCTTGAACACGCTCTTGGTCGCCGGCCGGAAATTGCGCTCCAGCCGCGGCAGGATCAGCGGCGCCATCAGGCCGCCCGCGACGCCGGCCAGCACCGCGGTCACGATCGTCCCAAGGCGCCCTGAACGGCGCCGGCCTGGAGCCGGTTCCTGCTGCGCCATGCTCAGTGCTTTTCGCGCGGGCTTTCGCGATTGGCGGCACCGGCTCTCGCGGTGGGCCCGTCGATACCGGCGTGGCCATCGTGTTCGAGTTCGCTCTTCGCCTCGGCGACGAGGTCGGTTGTCAATTCGCCAATTCCGGCCACGGTTTCGCGATAGAGCACGATGCCGCCCTTGATCACGGTCTTGGCCACCGGACGCAGCGCCCGGCCGATGGTCGGCAGAATGGTCGGGCCGAGGAACAGCGCCGCCGCGCCGACCGCGACACCCGTGAGCGCATTGCCTTTGAACATGTCCTCAATCAGAGCCATTCTCGTCTCCATTCCGTCGGTGCCGGCAGCCCCCGCCCACGCCACCAACCCTGGTAAACACTCAGGATCGCGCACGTCTCAGCCGCTGTCACATATTTTTAACACACAACCTCCCCCTCAGCCACATCCCTCACGGGACGAGCAGAATCTTGCCGATATGTTGGCTCGATTCCATCAGGCGATGCGCCTCCGCCGCTTCGACGAGCGGGAACTGCTTATAGGTGAACACGCGCAGTTTTCCGGCCGCCCAGAGCGGCCAGACCTTCTCCTTCAATGCGGCGATGATCGCGGCCTTCTCTTCGACCGGCCGCGACCGCAACATCGAGCCGGTGACCGTCAGATGCTTGCGCTGGATCAGGCCGAAATCGGCCTCGACCCGGGCGCCCTGCATCAGCGCGACAAAGCACAGCCGGCCCTCGCGCGCCAAGAGATCGAGCTGCGCCGGGATGTAGTTGCCGCCCACCATGTCGAGGATCGCATCGACGCCGCGGCCTCCGGTGAACTCCTTGCCGACCTGCACAAAATCCTGAGTGCGGTAATTGATCGCAACATCGGCGCCATAATCGAGGCACGCCCGGCATTTCTCGTCGCTGCCGGCGGTCGCCAGCACCTTGGCACCAAAGGCTTTGGCGAGCTGGATCGCGGTAATGCCGATACCGCTCGTTCCACCCTGCACGAGGAAGACCTCTCCCGCCTGCAAATGCATCCGCTCGAAGACATTGGTCCAGACGGTGGAGAATGTTTCGGGCAGACCGCCGGCATCGATGAGACCGACCCCGGTGGGCACCGGCAGGCACTGCACCGCCGGCGCCGCGGCGTATTCGCCGTACCCGTCGCCGATCATCAGCGCGCAGACCTGGTCGCCGACCTGCCATTGCGACACGTCTTCGCCGGTCTTCGCCACCGTGCCCGAGCATTCGAGGCCCGGAATATCGGGAGCGCCGGGCGGCATCGGGTATCGCCCCATGCGCTGCAGGCAATCGGCGCGGTTGACCCCGGCGCCAGCGATCCGGATCAACACCTCGCCGGCCTTCGGCTCGGGCACCGGCCGGATCGCCGGCACGAGCATCTCCGGCCCGCCGGGCGCCTTGATCGCGATGACGGTCTGGGTCGCTGGGATATTGGCAAGCACGGGCCGGTCCTCTCGATGCTCGGATGTTCAGGCGATCTATAAGCTCGCTCAACCGCCAGATTGCCGTGCAGGATGTCTAATTCAGGCTCTTCGATACCATCTCATAGGTGTTCTTGCTGAGATCGGTGGTGGCGAGAACGCGCTCCAGCTCCCGGCGCATCAGCGCTTGGCGCATCGGGTCGTGGCGGCGCCACGAGCCGAGCGGCTGGACGAGACGGGCGGCCGTGGTCGGGTTGAGCGGATCGAGGGCGATGACCTCGTCGGCGAGCAAGCGATACCCGGCGCCGCTCGCATCGTGAAAGCGCAGCTGGTTGGCCTGCGTGAAGGTGCCGACGAGGGCGCGTACCCGGTTCGGGTTCTTGCGTTCGAAGGCCGGGTGGCCCGTCAGCTCGCGCACGCGATCCGGGGTTTGCGGCAATGACGAACGCGCCTGCAAGGCGAACCACTTGTCGATGACGAGATCGTCGTGCGACCACAATTCGTAGAAGCGGGCGAGCGCGGCGGCGCGCTCGGGCCGATCGAGGTCGACGAGCACCATCAGCGCCGCGAGCACATCCGTCATATTTTGCCCGGCTTCAAACTGCGCCGTGGCGAGCGCCGCGCCGTTGGCGGGGTCGATGGCCGCGAGATAGGCGAGGCAGGCATTGCGCAATGCTCGGCGGCCAATCGATCTGCCATCGATGCTGTAGGGGCCCGCGTCGGCGAGCTCTCGGTATGCGACAGCAAATTCCGCCGCCAGGGCTTCGCCGAGCGCCTCTCGAGCGCTCTCCCGGGAGGCGTGAATGGCCTCGACATCGACAACGGCGAGCTGGTCGGCAAGAAAAGCCTCGCTCGGCAAAGTCAAAGCCTCGGCGGCGAAGGCGGGGTCGCGGTCCGCATCGGCGAGGATACGCCGCATCGCCGCGACGAGATCCGGGTCGAGCGGTGCGGGGCTCTCGCCGCGCTGACAAGCGAGAAGCCGGTCGAGCAGAAGTTTGGTCGCCACCTGCTGGCCGGCTTCCCAGCGGGCGAAGGGCTCGGTGTCGTACACGGCAAGAAATTTCAGCCGGTCGAGCGGAACGTCCTTCAGCTTGACCGGGGCCGAGAAACCGCGCAGCAGCGATGGCACCGGGGGCGCCGGCACATCGACAAACACGAAGCTCTGCTGCGCCTCGGCGAGCGGAAGGACGCGCGTCCCGATCCGGCTCGCCGCTTCGTCTTCCAGCCGGGTCGGCAATTCCGCGCCGTCCGGTCCGATCAATCCCATGGCCAACGGGATCAGCATCGGCAATTTATCCGGTTGGCCGGGCGTCGGCGGCACTTTCTGTTGCGCGGTCAGCTCGTAGCTGCGCGCAGCTGCATCCCAGCGGTCCTCGACAGTAATTTCCGGGGTGCCCGCCTGTTCATACCAGCGTTTGAACTGGCTGAGATCGACGCCGCCGGCATCCTGCATAGCCGCGACGAAGTCCTCGATCGTCGCGGCATGGTTGTCGTGCCGCCGGATATAGAGATCCATGCCGCGGCGAAACCGTTCCTTGCCGATCAGGGTATGGATCATGCGCACCAGTTCGGCGCCTTTGTTATACACGGTCGGCGTATAGAAATTGTCGATCCTGATATAGCTGTCCGGCCGCACCGGGTGGGCGAGCGGGCCATCATCCTCGGGGAATTGGATGGCGCGCAAGGTGCGCACCTCGGCGATGCGCCGCACCGCGCGGCTCCCCTGATCGGCAGAGAACTCCTGGTCGCGGAATACGGTCAGCCCTTCCTTCAGCGAGAGCTGGAACCAGTCGCGGCAAGTCACCCGGTTGCCGGTCCAGTTGTGGAAGTATTCGTGAGCGATCACCGCCTCGATGTTCTGGTAATCGGTGTCGGTCGCCGTCTCGGGCTTGGCCAGCACATAGCGTGTATTGAAGATGTTGAGACCTTTGTTCTCCATCGCCCCCATGTTGAAGTCGCTGACCGCGACGATGTTGAAGACGTCGAGATCGTATTCGAGCCCGAAGACGTCCTCGTCCCAGCGCATGGCCTTTTTCAGCGAGGCCATCGCATGGCCGCATTTGTCCTCGTCGCCGCGGCGCACCCAGATCGCAAGGGCCACCTCTTTGCCGGAGCGCGTTGTAAACCGGTCGGGCACGGCGACCAGATCGCCGGCGACGAGCGCGAATAGGTATGAGGGCTTCGGGTGGGGATCGATCCATTTTGCCCAGTGTCGGCCGTCGTTCATCTCGCCATGCTCGACCGGGTTGCCGTTCGATAGCAGCACCGGAAAGCGGCTCTTTTCAGCGATGATCGTCGTGGTGTAGCGGGCCATCACATCCGGCCGGTCGACGAAATAAGTGATCCGTCGAAAGCCTTCGGGCTCGCACTGGGTGCAGAAATTGCCGCCCGACATATAAAGGCCGGAAAGCGCGGTGTTGGTTTCAGGTGAAATCCGGGTTTCGACTTCGAGCGTAAAGGCGTCCGGTACATCGGCCACGATCAGGCCGCCCTCGGCCGGAAGCTCATAGCGATTGGGGCCGAGCGGCTCGCCGTCGAGCGCTAGCGAGACGAGAGCGAGTTCCTCGCCGTCGAGCCGCAGCGCTGCGGAGCGGTCGGAGCTCTCCGGATTGCGCCGTATCCGCAGGCGCGATTTGACCCGCGTATCGCTGTCTCCGAGCTCGAACACCAGATCGGCGGTATCGATCAGAAAGCCGGGCGGCCGGTATTCGGCGAGCCGCACCGGCCGGGGCGGGGCGATCTCTGCCGAGATGTCGAGCATCAGCGATCACGCTCGAGCAGCGAGGGTCGTGCAACGTCGTGTCCTGACCGCGCACCGGGTCGGCAATCGCGTCCTCCAGACTGCGGGCGCCTTTCCATTCGCTCGGCGGGCGGACATGGCCGTCGCTGCCGATCTGATCGATGCCCCAATAGATCTCGAGCCGGTGATTATCGGGATCGCGAAATTCGACGGCGATCTGACAACCGGCGCGGCGCCGGCCGGCAAAGTCGATCTCGACCCCATGCCGGCGCAAATGGTCGTGCGCCCGCACGACCTCATCGAGGGTGGCCACCTCGAAGGCGATATGGTTGAGGTCGGCATTCGCCGCCGGCTCTTTCAGCGAACCGACCAGCGCGATCCCGTGATGGTCCGGGTTGCAGCGCAGAAACACCATGCCGCCCGGCACCATCTCCTCGGGATAGACGTCCGAGATCTCCAACCCGAGGAGCTCGGTGTAGAACCGGGCCGACCGCTCCACGTCGCGCACGTTGAGCACGACATGACCAAGCTTGCCGATCCGGAAGGGGTGACCCTCGAGCCGACGCAGCTGCCTTACCCGGTTCGGATCATACATTTCGTCCTCCAGCGGCTCACCCGTAAACACTTTGGGCGAGATTACGTTTTCTTTATCACCACAAGGTCATAGTTCCGCCGAATTTTTTTCATGCTGATCGGTTACCTTTAACTCTGCCGAAGAGTTGGGGTGACGGGGGGCTGGTATCTTATGCAGGATTGGATTTCCGACTGGAAACGATGGAGCCGCGCCGAACGCTGCTTCGCGATCGCGCTCGCCATTTTGTCGCTGGTCGTCCCGCTTGGCCTGTTGATCGGCGGTGGCATAATCGGCATTTAGTGTTCTGATCCATTCAGTCGGTTCATTGGTTGATGCGGGACCAATGCTACCCAAAAAACTGCGTCACACCGGCGGAAGGCCGGTGCCCATCGCGGAAATGGATCCCGGCCCTTGGAGCGTGTCAGGAACCTTGGAGCCTGTCAGGAAATTGATTTAATGCAGCGAAAGCAAAGCTGCAGCGAGGTGGTGCGTGCTTCGAGACGCGCTAGTTGGGCGCTCCTCAGCATGAGGTAATCCTTTGATGGCATTAAGAAAACCCTCATCCTGAGGAGGCCGCCTAGCGGCCGTCTCGAAGGACGCACAAAGCTGATCCAGCCAATCGATTTTCCTGACAGCCTCTTTCGCCGGGGAGACGAAGGAGGGAGACGCGGAATTGAATTATCTGAAGTGTCGGAGCACTAGCAGCAAGGGCCTTGCCGAGGGCGGGCGTTCTCAATAAAGGCTGGCTCCGACGAAGATGCTCGGAGGACCTGCCATGCCCCGCTTGCCGGACCACGCCGATCTTGAAGCTCTGAGGGCGTTCGACACGCCGACCATCTGCAATGCGCTCGAACTCGTGGCGCCGGCACGCCGTGCCACGGGGTTCACCCGCCGCCCCCTGTTCGCCGCCTTTCCCGAGATGAAGCCGGTCGTCGCTTTTGCCCGCACCGCGATCATCCGCTCGCGCGAACCGCACCCCCGCAGCCGCGAGGAGGCAAAAGAGGTGCGGCTCGGCTATTACCAGCATATCGCCGACGAGCCGCTGCCGAGCATCGCCGTGATCCAGGACATCGATGCGCCCGATACCGGGTTCGGGGCGTTCTGGGGCGAGGTCCAGACCCATGTCCACAAGGGGCTCGGCTGCGCCGGCGTCATCACCGACGGCTCGGTCCGCGACCTCGACGCGATGGCGCCCGATTTCCTGGTGCTCGCCGGCTCGGTCATGCCGTCGCATGCCCATGTTCATCTGGTCGATTACGGCGGCACCGTCAGCGTCGCCGGCATGACTGTATCGCCGAACGACGTCATCCACGCCGACCGCCACGGCGCCGTCGTGATCCCGCCCGAGGCGGTCAAGGAAATCCCGGCCGCCGTCGCGCTGATCGCGCGCCGTGAAAAGGTGATCATCGACGCCTCGAAGGCCCCCGGCTTCTCCGTCGCCCGCCTGCGCCAAGCCTTCGACGAGCAAGAAGACATCCACTGACGGCGAGCGCCTCATCCTGGTCTCCGCCGAACGCGCCCGAGCTTCCCGCAAAGCTTGCCCCTGGCGCGAACAGGGGGCCGGTCTACCTCCTCGGCACCGGCGAGAGCGTCGAGACGCCGATGGTCAGCCTCACCCGTCATTCCCGCGAAAGCGGGAACCCAGTGCTGCAGGGCTCAAACTGCTGGCCCTTGACCCCCCGCTTTCGCGCTGAGGCATGCACACACCTCGCGGGGCCGGTGCGGAATCCCTCTCCGCCCTTCAGGGGGGAGAGGGAGGGGCCCACGCCGCAGGCGTGGGAAGGTGAGTTGGGCGATGCCGACCGCTCGGAATCCCCCACCTCACCCCGGCCCTCTCCGCCCCCAGGGGCGGAGAGGGAGATGCTATTTCCTCTGTCGCGCCAGAATTGACACGAAGTGTGCATGCCCTAGCGCTTTCGCGGGGTGACGAAAGCACACCTCCTCGCGCGCCTTCTTCGTCGCCGGCCCCCGCGCCTTTGCCGAGGCCCGCATCACCCACAACGACGTCAACCACCTGATGATCTACGACGCCCCCTGTTCGCTGCCAGGCGCAAGCTTCGCGCACCTGCCGATCTACGGCCTCGAGGATCTCGGCTTTGTCCCGCGCGGCGAGGCCGGCGCCCTCATCGCCGACCGCAACACCGCCCCCGGCGTCCCCGGGACCGCCCGCAGGGCCGGCCGCCCGGGGATCCCGCTCAACACCAATGGCAGCGGTCTTTCCTACATGCATTCCGGCATGTACGGCATGTACGCGTTGCAGGAGAGCGTGCGCCAGATGCGCGGCGCCGCCCCCGCCCAAATCCCCGGCGCCCGGATCTCGGTCTGCCACGGCGTCGGCGGCATGTTCGCCGCCTCCGGCACGATCATCATGTCGAACGAGATGCCTTGACCCGGAAACGGGACTTCACATTCTGGACATGCGTAAATACGGTTCGAACAGATGCTGGATGCGTCTCGCATGGGATTCGGTGAAAAACGCCGCAAATGTTCGCCGGCATGGCATCTGCTGCAATGGTTCCGCGGCGAACGCGGCTATCAGACGCGGATTAAGGCCATTCTTCGAGCCTATGATGAACGCTCACGCCGGCGACCGTTGACCTCGATCGGCTCGGCTTTACGACTATGGTGTCCCAACCGCGAGCGACGCTCTACACCACGAGCCTCAACGTGATGCGCCTGTAGCCGGCTCCATCTAAGAAAAGGGGAAATAACGATATTGTATGTTATTGTGCCGTTCAGCTCCGCATGAATATCGTCGGCCGGTACAGACCAGTCCAGGACGGGGTGTGCCCTTCCTGGCGTGGCGCTGATGTCGACGTTGACTGTTACGTCCACTTCCTCGCTTTTGGGGCTGTCCGGCAAAGGGCCGCCGGCGATCTGGCGCGTCGCACCAACGACAACGCCGACGCTCGCAAGGGACACCGGTTGGGGTTCGATGGCAATCGCGCTCAGCCCCCCGGAGTTGCTGGTCGTCACCTTGATCAGGGTCGAACCATCCGCGACGAGATTGAGGTTTTGTCCTGGCGGCGTCCGTATTTACCGAAACTGATCGCGGCGCCAGAACCTTGATGCTGACCGCGATCGCTGAGTCCCCGGTGGGGTCGCTCGAGGACCAGGCGGAACGGCACCTGGTCGACGCGCCCCGGAGGGGTGCCGGGAGCGCATGTCACCGGCACGGTTACCTGCCTCTCCACCTCGGCCGGGACGCTGACCGGGACGTTCGGCGAGGAAAAGATCGACTGAACAGCCGAGACGCAACTGATCCCGCCGCTGATATCATGATCGAGTGTGGATTTCAGGACAAACACGCAATCTGCACTTTGACCCGGAAGAATTCCGTCAATCAGCGCGGGTGACGGAAACGTCTCGATTGCGATGCCCCCTATCGGGTTTACTGTCGCCTCGATCGGAACCTGCATCAGCGACGGCGAAGTGGTGCCCTGCGCAACCAGGACGGCCACCGCATTGAAAGACGTTTGCAGCGGCTGTGCCGGGCAGGCAAACCTGACGGTAATGTCTACGGCTTTCGCCGCTCGCATACTGATGGGGCCCGGGCCGTTGACGGTCAGCAGCGTCTCCCATACGCGAGCGTGGGGTAATTCCGGGTCGGGTACCAGATGCAGCGTCTCGATGCTTGCGACACTGAACAGATCGGCGCTGTCCCCGTCTATCAGCACGACGGCCTGGTCGGTGGCGCCGGCATCGATCTCGCCGCCGCCATCAGCTTCGACGAAGGTGTCATCGATGTTACGAAACTCGATGGTGCTGGGAATTTGAGGGGCGGATTGAGCGGGGAGTTTGGCATCCTGGCCTCCATTGCTGAAGCATCCACAAGATCTGTCTCAGATTGAGAGGTATCGACGGTCGCAAGTTGATCGCCGACAGGCTCAGCTCTTGATCCGTTCTTAATGTATGCAAGCGTTGACTTTGGCAATTGGAACCCGCACGCAGGCGCCGGAAAATTTGCCGGCAATGCCGCAATGCTGCGCGAACCCGGTTGTGGTCGTCATACGGGACATGGCGATCCCCTGTTGCACGGGCCTCCATTGAGAAGACCGGCTAAACGGTCGGTCTATTCGCCGACGAAAAGAATTTTTTGCCGCATGTCGGACGAGACGCTCTAAATCAGCCAGGCGGTGTGTTGCGGCGGAGGTCGGTTGAGACTCGATGGCTTGGCGGCTCGGGTGAGTTTACAATTACCTGTATAAACCTGGGAATGTCGGCGAAAGCCGACCGGCATAGCCGGGATGGGGAGCGGGAATGGCGAGCAAGGACTGGCAGATCGAAGGCAGGGACGTCGAATACTGCAGCTGCGATCATGGCTGTCCGTGCTAGTCGATGGCCGACCCGACCCCAGGGGTTCTGCACCGGGCTGGTGGCCTTCACGATCGACCGCGGCTATCGCGAGGACGTGCCGCTCGACGATTTGGCGGTGGTGGCCACGTTCTGTTTCCCGCGCGCGATCCATCACGGCCAGGGTGTCTTGCAGCCGATCCTCGACGAGCGCCCGACCCAGGCCGCAACGCGACGCGCTGTTTTACATTCTCTCAGGCGAGGACCAACCGGTCGGCACGATGTTCCAGATCTTTTCGGGCCTGTGTGAGACGGTGCTGATCACCCATGGCGAGAGCGGCCGCTCGGGCGTCGGGCGCACCCGCAATGTCGTGTCGCCGGCGAGCCTCGCCGGCCAGTTCGAGCAGCCCTATGGGCCAATGGGGTCACCGACGTGTTCAGGATTCCCGTGTTGCGCTACATGAAGACCTATGGCCTGATCCACGAGCAATTGGCGATGGTCTCGGTCGTGCAGCGTGAATGGGCAGCGAAAAGCCCACGCCAGCATCAAGACGCCGGGGCCTCCTGTGCCTCGCGCGGACATTTGGCGATGACCTGCAGATAGGCGGCCGCGGGTGCGTCCGGTTGTCGACGGCCCTGTTCCCAATCCTTCAGTGTCGCCACGGGATCCGATAGACGCGGGCGAATTCCTGTTGGGACATCCGCAACTGTCGCCGGATGGTCCGCACATCGGGCACTTCGACGACATGAACTCGGACCCCGCTGGGCTTGCCTTCGGCATGTTCGCAGGCCTCGGTCAGGCTTTCGATCAGTTCCTTGCCGAATTTGTTCATGCTGTCCTCGTCAACGCCGGTGTGCCGCTTTCAGGCGCGCCACAAGCCCCTGTACCGTTGGTCGCGCATCAGGCGAGAGGTCATCGCGCCGTGCCTTCGTGTAGATCATCAGCAGGTAAAGCGGCATTGCCGGATCATGGTAGAAATAAATGATGCGGACCCCGCCTCGCTTGCCGCTGCCCTGGCGACCCCACCTGACTTTGCGAACGCCACCGCTTCCCGGGATCAAATCGCCGGCCTCGTGGTTTCGCGCTAAGGGGCCGGAAAAACTCGCTCGCCACCTTCAGGACGCCGATCACCGTCGAGGATGCACCGAACCCGCGGGTAATCGCCTACCCGTTCTGGAAGTGGCCCGCCGCTTAGGCCGTCATGCTCATGCGCAATAAGCACCGAAGAATTGCCACATTCGTATGTTATGGGCGGTCCGTGAAACCAGACAATCGGGTCCGGGCAACATGAGGGCGAACTCTATCTCAGTCGAGACGCAGGGCTTTCTGATCGCAACTATTTCGGGAATCCGGCCTGTTCTTCTCCAGAAGAAACAGGTCGATCAGGCCGACGCGACCCAACGGCAGGTTGTGGGCGACCTGGCGGTAAAATTCGAAGGTCCGATTTAACGGTGGTAGGTGCCGACAAACTCGGCCTGCTGGATGACGTAAGGCTGCGCCGCCCGCAAGACATCGAGCGCCGCCGCTGGGGCCCTCAGATCGAGTGTCGGCCGGCTGATCGCCAGCACGCGGAAGTGATAGTGATGAGGGCCGTGTCCTTTGGGTGGACAGGGACCGCCGTAACCGACCTTGCCGAAATCGTTGCGCGCCTCGTGCAAAGCCGCAATCGGTCGATTTGCCGAATAGCCTGCGTCGAGAGCGCGGGAGGCGGGCGGAATGTCGAACACTGCCCAGTGCCGGAAGGTGCCGGAGGGTGCGTCGGGGTCCTCGACGACAAGGACGAGGCTCCCCGTCCCCGCCGGCACGTCCGACCACGACAATGGCGGCGAGATATCGGCGCCGTCGCAGGTGTATTGCGCCGGTATCTCTCCGCTCGGCGGGATTGCCGGGCTGACAAGCATCAGAGGCATGGCGGTCTCCGCATTGCCGGGTCTAAGTATCTAGATCGGGGTTTCACTCTCCAGATAGAGATAAGAAGCATGCGTTCCACGAGGAGCGGGTGATGAGCGAGACGACGCGCTTGCGCAGCGGGCTGCTGGTGTTCCCCAACCTGACCCAGCTCGACCTGACCGGCCCCTACGAGGTTCTTGCCCGGTTGCCCGGCGCGGAGACCCTCTTGTTGTGGAAGAACCTGGATCCGGTGCGGTCCGAGCATGGCCTGACCATCCTGCCGATGGCGACCCTGGCGTCCTGCCCGCCCCTCGATCTCATCCTCGTTCCGGGTGGCGCGGGCATCAACCCGTTGCTCGAGGATGCCGAGGTGCTCGCCTTCCTGCGCCGCGCCTCGGCGGTGGCGCGCTATGTCGTCGGGGTATGCACCGGCTCGCTGGTTCTCGGCGCTGCGGGACTGTTGCGGGGGCGGCGCGCCACGACCCATTGGATGTCGCGCGACCTGTTGCGCTCGTTCGGCGCCGAGCCGGTCGCGCAGCGCGTCGTCGTCGACGGCAAGTTCTTCACCGGCGGCGGCGTCACCGCCGGCATCGACGTGGCGCTGACCGTCGCCGCCGAGATCGCCGGCAGAGCGGCGGCGGAAGCGATCCAGCTCGGCATCGAATACGACCCGGCAGCCGCCGTTTGCGTCGGGCTCGCCGGAGCAGGCCGACCCGGCGGTCCTCGAGGCCGTCCTCGCCCGCGCCGAACCGCGCCAGCGTGACCGTGCCGAGCGGGTCGCCCGCGCCGCCGCGGCTCTGTAAGGGCTAAGCTCCGGCCGAGCGGGCCTGAAGGGCTGTCCGGAACCCCTTCTCGCGGCCTCGCGTTCGAGAAAAAGAACGCATCCAAATCTGCTTGCCGCGGGTCGCATGCCTTCGCCGGCAGACCTGTCAGGAGGTCCATAATGGTCATCGGGATCGGCTCCGAAGGCATGCGTGATTTTCCCCCGAGCCGGCGGGAAATACTGGCATCGACAACCGCCTTCATGGCGGCGGCAGGGGCCGTCTCGACTTCAGCCGCGGCCCAGCCCTTCGGCGGTGGTAGCCAGCCGAGAGGGAATCCAACTACCCCCCGCAGCAGTCTGCAGCACAAGAGGATGGTCGGGTATATGTTGGCGCACGAGCAGTTCACGGTACCCGAGCTGGTCGATATCGGCGGTTGGGCGAAGCAGGCCGGCTTCGACCTGCTGGCGACGAGCGACCATCTGCAGCCTTGGCAGGCCAACGAAGGGCACTGCGGCGAAGCCTGGGTCACCCTCGCGGCAGCCGGGGAACGGACGAACCCCGCATGGATCGGCACGACCGTGACCTGTCCCACCTTGCGCTACAATCCGGCCGTGGTTGCCGAGGCATTTGCATCGTTGAGCCTGCTATACCCCGGCCGGGTCTTTCTCGGCGTCGGATCGGGGGAAGCCCTAAACGAGGAAGCCGCCACCGGCGTCTGGCCGAAATGGCCCGAGCGCTGGGAGCGCCTGGTTGAGGCGATCGGCATCATCCGCGCCTTGTGGAATGGCGGGCAGGTCGCGCATCACGGCAAATACTACAATGTCGAGGCCAAGCTTTACGACCCGCCGCCGCAGCCGATCCCCCTTCTGACCGCCGCAAACGGCCGGAAATCGATGCGGCTCGCCGGCCAGCATGGGGATGGGCTCATTACCGATCCCCGCAGCTGGAAGCAGTACAAATCGGAATGGGAAGGCGGCGCCAGAGACGCCGGTAAAAATCCCGCCGACATGCCGGTTCTGGTGGAGCAATTTGTCGTGGTCGGCGATCAAGACGAGGCGCAGCAGGCGGCCAAATTCTGGCGCTTTCTGCCGAAGGCCTTCAAGAAATATTACAACGTCGCAGACCCGGCCGAAATACAGCAGCAGGCCGACAGCCAGGTGCCGCTCGAACAGGTAATCGGCGAATGGTCGGTCGGAACCGATCCCGCTATCCATGTCGAAGCGATCAATAAATTGTTCGAAAGCGGCGCGACAATCGTCAACGTCCACTCGGGGCAACCCGACCAGAAGAAAGTCATCGAATTCTATGCGAGTTCTGTCTTGCCAAAATTAGGCATACGCTCTTAGCCCGATCTATGCACGAGGAAAGTACATCTTTAAAGCGTTGATTGCAGGGCTCCCGTTTTGGTTGCGATTGGCAGCGGCGGGCATGGCGGATCGTTGCCGCCGCGGGCGGGTTTTTCGGGTTGGGATCGGGTCGGCGTTGGAGGTTGAAAGGGAGCGGACGAATTTCGGGGGCAAACGCCCCGGCTCTCAGGTGATCGAGGCGCGGCAGGCGGGCGAGGAGCATGGCAAAGATCGCCTGATCGGGGGCGCTCGACGGCAGGTGGATCTTAAGCTGGGTTTTCAGCTCGACGACGCGGGCGGCGATTTTGATCAACCGCAGCCGCAGGGTGTCGAACTGCATGACGCGCCAAGTCGAACGTTTGGGCATGACGCGGCGCATCGACCATAAGAGCCAATAAGCGCCGGCGTGCAGGAACAGGCGAAACTGGTTGGCCTCGGCCGTATGGCAGGAAGTGCGATCGGCGGCGAGGTGGTTCTTCCACGACTTGATGTGGTTCTCGGCTTGGCCGCGGGCGCAATAGAGCCGTTCGTAGAGGTGCTTGGCGCGGCCGCCTTCCAGGTTGGTGACGATGAAGCGGGTATCGGTTCCTTCGGACCCGGCCTCGACCCGCGCGATGATGCGCTCCACCCGGCTCCAGCTCTCGGCGGCATCATAGAACTGCATGAAACGGCGCACCTTGCCACGGTTCGCCGCCACCCCGGCCTTCGCCGCGGCAGGCTCCTTGAAGCGTTCGGCCGTGCTCTTCTCCAGCGCCGTGACATGGCGCAGAGAGCCGCATTGGGGGCCAGGCCGAAGAGCCAATCGACCCGGTTCGCCCGACACCAGTCGAACACTTCCGGGGCCGCATAATGGCTGTCGGCGCGCAGCAGGATCTCGACCTTGGGCCAATGGGCGCGGATGGCGCCGACGAGGCGGCGCACAAAGCCGCGAATCTCCACCCCGCTCGGCCGCTTGCCGGGCCGCAGCAGCGCGGTGACAAAACGACCTTCTCCATCAAAGACGACGATCGGCTGAAAGCCATAATCGTCATTGTGGGCGTTGAACAAGCGCAGTTGCTGGCCACCATGCACGCGGTCAAACGTATCGTCGATATCGAGGACGATGCGCTTTGGAACTGCTCGGAATGAGCCACAATATTGCTCGACGAGCGCCCGCCCCAGGCGCAACAACGCTCGCAGGTCGGGTAAGTTTTCCAGCCGCGAAATGGTCGATTGCGAGCACAACTCCTCACCCGAGGGCAGGCGATCGAGCGCCAGCTTGAAGATCGGATCGGTGCGCAGCGTATCGGCGTCGTTGCCGTCCTCGTAGCCAGCGGCGATCATCAGCATGCGAAATCGGATAATCTCCGCCAGCGATGCACGACCTTCTCCGGCATCCGCGGGTCCTTGAGACAGCCGGCTAGTGCGCCAATCGCCAGGCCGGCCAACGCCGGACCGATCGCACGGCTGATATTTAAGCCCACGCCGTTGAGGGCGACTGCAGAACGGAGCTCTTCCTTTGGTACGAGCTGCGGCACGATAGACTGCCACGACGGCATCGCCAGAACCGTCGCGATCCCGGACAGGGAAATAAATGTCAGCAGCCAGTTGGGTGTGATCCACTCCAGCCATACGAAGATCGCGAACAGGGCGGCGATTGCTACCGCCGCGATCTGCACCTCGATAAGAAGGCGGCGGCGCTCGACGATGTCGGCCAATGCTCCGGCAGGGAGGCTGAACAGAAACATGGGCAAGGTCGTCGCCGCCTGGACGAGGGCCACTTCGAATGGATCCGGGCGGAGGCTGGTCATCAGCCACGCCGCCGCGGCGTTCTGCATCCAGCTGCCGATGTTCGAGACGACCGTCGCCGTCCAGAGCACAGCAAAGATTGCGTGGTGGAACGGGCTCCACGCCGAACCCTCCACATTAGCCGCGCTGGGCGAGCGCTCGTCGGACTTCATCTCACCATCCGAAATCGAGCTCGACACCGACATAGTCGCTGTCATGCCCGCCAGCGCGGCGGATGGCACTGCCGACCCCAAAATACACGGCTTCGATGGCGCCCGTCAGATGGCCGTTGAATGCATATTCGGCGCGAATTTGTCCATAAGCGCCAGTCCAGGCTCCCGCGGCACCCGCTGTGCGAGGAACGGGAATATTGGGTATGACATAGATGGCATCAGCGGTCGTCTCGCGCCACTCCAGGGCGGCGGCGGCGATGAACGTCAACGGGCTCGTTGGCTTGACTGTCACCGAGGGCTTGACGTGGATCAGATTTGCCGTACAGGTGGTTAATCGAACCAAGGTGAAGTAATAGCCGTTCGGGAAAAGCGGATTGAATGTTCCGAGCGTACTGGAGTTGGGGTTTTGGTCACCCGACGCCACGTCGACCTGAAGCCCCAGACGGGGGCGCCAGTTCGCATCGGCGAATGTGAACCCCCCCAGCGTTCCCAGCGCCCAGGCGCGGGCCGTTTTGACGCCGACGCTTCCGGTCTGGACCATTGACTCGAGGTCCCAGTCCCACCCGCCGTAGTCGCCGGCATAATGCATATCGAAGAGGTTGCGCCGTTCGCTGCCGCTGGCAAAGAGAAAATGTGGATTGTCCAGATCGTAACGCGAATAATAGGCACTGAGGTGTCCGTTGCAGACGTCTCGCCGCTTGAACTCTGAACCCGCCAAATTGGAAATGGCCATTGGAGTAGTCGTTGAAGACGCCCTGGGGGACATATACGACGGGTTCACTCCAGAAGCTGATGATGCGCCACGGGTCCTTCTCCCAATCGAACCAAGCCGCATCGTAAGCCTGGCGCACATTGGGGTCATTCCCGGATGGAGACGAAACGCTGCAGGTCGAAGGCCATCTCCTGGCGCCCCACGCGGACCTTCACTTCGCCGTCCGCGCCAGGCCCCCCGTATAGGTGACGAAGCCTTGCGCAAGGTCGAGCGGGTCGCGGTCCACCGGGGTGATTATCGATTTCCCCGGCGCGTAGTCGTTCTGGAGCTGGATGAAGATCTGCCAGTTCTGGTTGGGCCGGATATCGGCGTGAATGTACTCACGATCCAGCACATAGTTCTGAGCGGGGATCCCGCCGACGCCGAAAGTAGCTGCCTTGAGTAATTCGAAGCGCTCGCGCAGATCGAGGCCGAACGACACAGTGAGCTCTTCGGATCATCCAGAAAGACCGTGGAATGTATTTCAAATCGTCGAAGGGCTCGGTTCGCAGGCTCGGATGAGCCAATACCGACCAGTCTTCTTGCCACCGGTTCATGCCGATCGTCGGACGGGCGGGCAAACCCATCGCGAGCGATCCGCGTCTTGGGCAAATGCCGCCCCGGTGATCGAAACTCCGATCGACCCCAACAGCGCCAAAGACGCGAGCCGCACGGCAAGCGATCACTTGTGCGACGCTGCATAGAATCTCGGCGATGTAACCGCCTGGGAACTGCAGGATCGCGGCCTCGCGGTCGCCGGCCATGTAGGGTTTGACCAGCACAGCGGCACCTGCGCTCTCAGCCTTGGCGACCGTCGCAGAGAGATCGGAGACCTCGTAACCCGTCACCTCCCGCCCATAAGGATAGGGAAGATGGCCATCGGTCACCAGAACGGCCACGCGGCCGAAGGGGGATTCGATGCGGACGCGTCGATAGGTATCGTTTGGTCGGCCGATGTCCACGCCTGGCGCGTTGCGGTCGTCAGAAACAATCTTGCCATGCGCGAAAGCGACGAAATCACGAATGAAGGCACTGGCCAAATCCGGCGAGATGTAGACCCGGTTCTCGGGCACGGTTTGCAGCGGCGGATAATTCGGCGCTGTCGTGTGCCAATAGAGCTGCATGTTGACGCCGCCCGGCCATTGAATGATGACGTCGCGACCGATCGGGTCGGGAAATGTCGTGACCGTTACAGCGGCGCCGTGGGCGCGTGCGGCCCGAACGGCTGCGTCTATGTCGGTTACGGATGAGCCCGTCCGTTCCGCGCCAAAGGGATAGGAAATCGGGGTCTTGAAACCAAAGATTGACAAAGTCCCTACAGGGGTGAGGACAAGCTGCGACATGGTAAGGCTGGGTGTCGGTGTGACGGTGAACTCGCCTTTCTTGGATGTTATCCCGCCAAACGTCGTGACGAGGCTGGTAACGAGCCGGTCGAAATCGTCCGGCGCGACGTAGACATGGGTTGTATCGTATTGCGGACCGACCGCAACGGCGGGCGTCTGGGTTGCGGCAACTACCTGCGACACGGGCACGCTCGCCAGACTTCCGCAAAGGACGGCCGTTAAAGCGATTGTCTTGATTATGCGCATGGGCCGCAACCCGACGAACCGCGTCTCTCTTGCAGTGTGCCGCAACGCTAGACCGCCCAGCAGGCGCAGCCGAGCGCACCCCAGAAGCTCTTGAGATCGCCGATCGGCAGCCGTGCCGACCAGGCGCGGCGCGTGGTCATGGCCGTGGACGCCGCAGGAGCTGGCGCAGCCGCACGCCTGCATCGAGCTGCCGGCGCGCGCGGTCTGCCCGCGCGCCGCTGGTCGCCCCAGGCGGCGTAGCCGCCGAAGCGCCGCACCGGCGACCAGTCCGGCATCGCCGGCGGCGGCGGCGCTTCGTCGAGCGGTCGCGAAATCGCCGGCGCCATAAACGACCTTGCCGCCGACGATCGTCAGCATCGGACGACGGTGTCGGCGATCTCGTCCTCGGCGCAGGCGAAGTAATCGCGATCCGGCACGATCAGGTCGGCGAGCTGGCCCGACCTCGATCCGGCCCTTCTTGCCCTCTTCGTTGGAGAACCAGGTGACGTTCTCGGTCCACATCCGCAGCGCGGTCTCGCGGTCGAGGCAATTGCGCTGCGGATAGATGCCGCAAGCCCGCCGACCGTCTGCGCCGGTGACCAGCCAGGCCAGCGAGACCCAGGGATTGTAGGAGGCGACCCGCGTCGCATCGGTGCCGGCGGAGACCTTGACGCCCTTCTCCAGCATCCGCGCGACCGGCGGCGTCGCTTCGGCGGCGCCCGCGCCGTAGCGTTCGACGAAATACTCGCCCTGATAGGCCATGCGGTGCTGCACGGCGATGCCGCCGCCGAGCGCGGCGATCCGGTCGATCGACTGGTCCGAGATCGTCTCGGCGTGGTCGAAGAACCAATTGCAGGCCGTCGAGCGGGATGTCCTGGTTGACCCTCTCGAACACGTCGAGCGCGCGGCGAGATCGTCTCGTCATAGGTGGCGTGCAGCCGCCACGGCCAGCGGTTCTCGGCGAGGATGCGCACCACCGTCTTCGAGCTCGCCCTCCATCTCCGGCGGCATGTCGGGGCGCGGCTGCGCGGAAATCCTCGAAATCGGCGGCGGAGAACACCAGCATCTCGCCCGCGCCGTTGTGGCGAAAATAGTCGTCGCCCTGCTGGTACTTCGAGGTCTTCGGTCCAGTTGCAGGAAGTCGTCCTTCTCGCCCTTCGGCTTCTGGGTGAACAGGTTGTAGGCGAGGCGGATGGTGAGCTGGCCCTCGTCGGCCAGCTTCTCGATCACGGCATAGTCCTCGGGATAGTTCTGGAAGCCGCCGCCGGCGTCGATCGCGCCGGTGACGCCGAGGCGGTTCAGCTCGCGCATGAAGTGGCGCGTCGAGTTGACCTGGTAGTCGAACGGCAGCTTCGGCCCCTTGGCGAGCGTCGCATAGAGGATGTCGGCGTTCGGCTTGGCGAGCAGCAGCCCGGTCGGATTGCCGTCCGCGTCGCGCACGATCTCGCCGCCGGGCGGGTTCGGCGTGTCCTTGGTGTAGCCGACGGCGCGCAACGCCGCGGCGTTCAGCATCGCGCGGTCGTAGAGATGCAGCAGGAACACCGGCGTCTCGGGCGCGACGGCGTTGAGTTCGTCGATGCGTCGGCAGGCGCTTTTCCGCGAACTGGTGCTCGGTGAAGCCGCCGACCACGCGCACCCATTGCGGCGGCGGCGTGACGGCGACCTGGCGCTTCAGCATGCTCATGGCGTCGGCGAGCGAGCGCACGCCGTCCCAGCGCAGCTCCATGTTGAAGTTCAGCCCGCCGCGGATGATGTGGAGGTGATTGTCGATCAGCCCGGGCAGGACGCGCCGGCCCTTGAGGTCGACGATCTTGGTCTTCGCCTGCCAGCGGCATCACTTCGTTGTCGCGGCCCGACGGCGAAGAAGCGGCCGTCCCTGATCGCGACCGCGGTGGCGGTCGGATTGGCGCGGTCGAGCGTCGTGAACAGGCCGCGATGCAGGATCAGATTGGGTGTCGTATTCGAGCTGTTCATGAGCGTTCCTCCTGTCGAACGGGCGATCCGCGCAGCTTGCGTCGCATCCGATGTCGGGCTCGGCTTCCCTGCAATATGAAAATTATAGCATCAATGGCCGGCGCTTTGGCCGCCGTCCACGTGAAGGATTTCGCCCGTCACGAACGGCGCCACTCCGAGATACAGGATGGCGTCGACGATATCGGAGATCTCGCCCATGTGGCCCATCGGTGCAGGGCGCCGAGCGCCGCATGCGTCTCGGCGGTCATCGGCGATTTGATGATGCCCGGCGAGACCGCGTTGACGCGGATGCCCCGTTTCGCGTACTCGATGGCGAGGGATTTGGTCGCGGCATTCAGGCCGCCCTTGGTCAGCGACGCCAGCACCGAAGGCACGCCGGCGATCGCGTGGTCGACCAGGCTCGTCGTGATCTGCACGATGGCCGCTGCCTTGCTTCTCCATCTCGGCGACGGCGAGTTGCGTGATGTGAAAGAAACCGGCACGTTCACGCCCAGGGTGGCCGCATAGTCTGCCTCGGTGTACTGGGTGAACGGTTTGGCGATGAAGATGCCCGCGTTGTTGACGAGCGTGTCGACGCGGCGAAACCGCGACCGCCCTCGGCGATCGCACGCTCGGCCGTCTTCCGATCGGCGATGTCGCCGGCACCGTCGAGGACGTTGATCGTCGCTCGACGGCCGATCGAGCGCGCGGTCGCGACGACCCGGTAATCGAGCGCGGTACGCCTTGACGAGCTCCGCGCCAATGCCCTGCGATGCGCCGGTAATGACAGCAACTTTCTGTTCGATACCCATCGTTGACCTCCCTTATGCTTCTACAGGACTAAACGGGCCCATAGCGTCTGTGGCACCGTTTTGTTTGAAGCGAGGTTCCGCCGAACAGTCGCGGCATGCAGTAAGTTTGCGTGCCGCGGCTGGTCCTAGCGCTGCTATATGGCTTTGGTCTTTAACCGGCGTGCTCTTGCTACGCGCAAACCTACTCGCCCCAAAGCCGTTGCCCTATCGTGCCGGCGTCTTTGCCGCCTGTTGCGCCATTTGATAGCTTTCCATGACCGCCCGGTAGTTTGGGGCGACCATCGTGTACAGCTGCGCGAGTTCTGCGGCTTCGGGACAGTTCCAGGTGCGGTGGATTTCGCAGATCACGGCATTCGCCGTCGTCGGCACCACGCCGCCTTGCACGAAGCGGGCGAGCGTCGTTCTCGACGCCATTTCGCTTGGGGTCGCCCGACGCATCCATCACGGCGTAGACCTTGAACCCGGCAGCGGTTGCATCCAGTGCGGGGAACATGACGCAAACGCTGGTCCACACACCGGCCATGATCAGCGTCTTCTTGCCGGTGTCGCGAACCGCCTTGACAAAAGCCTCATTGTCCCATGCGTTGACCTCGCCATGACGCGGAACATAGTGCGCATGCGGCGCAGCCTCTTTAAGTTCATGCATGGGCGGGCCATTGGGTCCGTCGGTACCGAAGTGGTCGTAATGAGCGGAAGCTTCAGCAACTCCGTCAGTTTGCCAACGCCGTCGTGTTGGCCCGCAGTCCCATCACGCCTATGTCTTTTACTGTCTGAAAAAGACCCGTTTGGTGGTCCAGCAACAATATAAGCAGTATCGGCTGGATTAATTAATGCCTTGCCTCCACCGGTGTTAAGTACGCAGACGACTGCATTCGATCCTCCTCTGCTTTCTACGCGGGTTGAATTGCGTCTATT
>CAWBFS010000027.1:0-78164 GCA_963788085.1 uncultured Alphaproteobacteria bacterium | reverse complement strand
GGCTGGCGGCCACCGCAGTTCAACGACCTGATGATCTACCAGCTTCATATCGGCACATGGTGGGCGCAGGGCAATTCGGGCCACGACGTGCGGGCGACGCAGGGCGGCAAGTTCCTGGATGCGGCGGAGAAGCTCGGCTACCTGCGGGACCTTGGCGTGACCGCCGTCCAGCTGCTGCCGGTGCAGGAGTTCGAGACGGCGTTCAGCCTCGGCTATAACGGCGTCGACTACTTCTCGCCGGAATCCGAATACGTCGTGGCGCCGAGCGAGTTGCGGGGGCGACTGGTCAAGGTCAACGCAATGCTCGCGTCATTCGGAAAGCCCGCCCTTACCGCGGTGGAGCTCGCGCCCGGCGTCAATCAGCTGAAGTGCCTCGTCGATCTCTGCCATTTGCACGGCCTCGCCGTCATCTTCGACCTCGTCTACAACCATGCCGGCGGCGGCTTTGACGATCACAGTATGTGGTTCTACGACCGCCAGGCGAATGGGAACCCGAACCATAGTCTGTTCTTCACCGATCACGGCTGGGGAGGCGGCCAGATTTTCGCCTACTGGAACCAGTGGGTCGCGCAGTTCCTGATCGACAATGCCCGTTTCTTTCTGACCGAATACCGCATCGACGGGATCCGCTATGATGAGGTCCGGGTGATAGAGAACAATGGCGGACGCGAGGTCTGCCAGCACTTGACGGAGACGGTGCGCGCGACCAATCCCGCTTGTATCCAGATTGCCGAATACTGGAACCCGGACCGCCCTAGCGCGGTGCGGCCGCCAGCCGGCGGCCTCGGCTTTGACGCCGAGCTTGGCGATGGTCTGCGCGACGCCTTGCGCGGCCTCTTGGCACAGGCCGCAAGCGGCGCCGCGGCGCCGCTCGATCTCTCCCCTGTGGCAAGTTCGCTGATGCCGCCGCCGGGCTTTCCGGATGCTTGGCGGGTGGTGCAGTACATGGAGAACCACGATCTCACCTATGCCGGCCACCCCGGCGCCGCCCGCGTGCCGATGCTGGCGGATGCGTCGGACCGGCGGTCCTGGTATGCCCGCAGCCGGAGCCGCGTCGTCACGTCGCTGCTATTGACGGCCCCCGGGATCCCGTCGTTGTTCATGGGCGAGGAGTTCCTCGAGGACAAGCAATGGAGCGACAACCCGCATGCGCCCAATCTGCTCTTCTGGGACGGGCTCGCGATGGGCGATAAGTCGATGGTCGACTTTCTGCGGTTCACGCAGGATCTGGTCAAGCTCCGGCGGCGCTACGCGGCTCTGCGCGGTGAATCCGTGCGCGTCTTCCACATCCACAACGCAAACCGGGTCATCGCATTCCATCGCTGGATTGAAGGAGAAGGCCGCGATGTCGTCGTCGCCGGCACGCTACGCGAGGAAACTTGGCGCGGCTATAGGATCGGATTTCCGAGGGCCGGGCACTGGCGGGAGGTCTTTAACAGCGATGTCTACGACAATTGGGTGAATCCGGTCGCGGCCGGTAACGGCGGCGCGGTAGAGGCGATCTCGAACTCCATGCACGGTTTCGCGGCTTCCGCCGACATTGTCATCCCGGCGAACGGGGTAATCGTATTCGCGCTAGATGACGAATAGGTCCGGCGAGCGCTTTCAGCGATGTCGCAGCGAAGCGAGGCGAAACATGACCAACTGTCCCCTCGCATCCGCTAATGCTAATGTGGGAGGTGACCAATGATCTCGGTTCGCGATATTCGGATGGCTGTCGCTGCGTTTGGCGTCGGTGCTTTCGCTGCGGCGACGACTTGCCAGTCTGCACGCGCTGCGGATGAGGCTCCAGGCACGGTGGTATTGACCCGGTCTTATGACAATGGCCGAACCGGAGCCAACCTGACCGAGACGCATTTCACGCCAGCACTGGTTGCAAGCAAAGGTCTAACCAGGATCAAGACCTTTCAGGTCGACGACGATCCGCGCATTGAAGCTCAGCCCCTTTATGTACCGGGTGTGCAGATGCCCGACGGAAAAAAGCATAACGTCCTCTTTGTAGCCTCCATGGGCAATCACGTTTGGGCTTTCGACGTCGACGGCTCACAAGTTTGGAAGACGCCCACTCTCGGCGCGCCGTTCGATCCCCCGGAAAACGAGCAACCTGGACAGCATCGTTCGACCGCCATTGACGGCTGGGGTATCAACATCCATTGGGGGATTCTGAGCACGGCGGTCATCGATCTGGATGAAAACAGGATGTACGTGGTCAATTGGATGACCCAGGAAACGCCCCCAGGTCCGCCACGGCGTTCTCTTTTCGCGCACCGGATCGATCTCGGTACCATGCAAGAAACCGGCAGTCCGATACCGATCCAGGCGACACTGACTGATGAGCAGGGGAAGGCCGTGCTCGACGCCCGTGGCAAGCCTGTCGTGCTTCAGCCTGACCAGAAGCAACGTGCGGCGCTCCTTCTGGTACCCTTGCGAGGACCGCACAAGACCCTCTTTGTCGCCACCACCGGCGGTGAGCACCCGGGAGACCCCCATGGCTGGATCGTGGCATTGGACGTCGACAGCTTTACGCAGACCGCTGCATGGGTCTCTACTCCGAGCGGTTTCGGCGGCGAAATTTGGCAGGCCTCTCAGGGCCTTGCGGCGGATTCCGAGGGTAACGTCTACGCGATGACCGGAAACGGCGGCTACGCCCAATTTCCAAACGGAAATATCCGAGATTTCAACGGGACGACTGATTTTGCCGAAGCGATCGTTCGCTTGAAATACGAGAAGGCCAGCCAAGGTCAAGGCAAGCTAAGTCTAGACGACTGGTTTATCCCGTTTCAAGACTCCGACCGAGTGACATTTAGTAATTACGACTACCGCGATCAGGATCTCAGTGCATCGGGGCCGGTGCTACCGTCCGACAATGATCTCCTGCTTGGCGGCGGTAAGGACGGGCTCTTGTACATCCTCGACCGCCACCGTCTTGGCAAAACGATCGGTGATATGACGGTACTGAAGTCACTGCCGATATACGTGACCTATAACGGCGTCGGCCTGGCGACTGTAGTGCCTCATATCGACTTCCCGCTTGGCAATCCAATGCTAAACCCCAGCAAGACGCACCATCTACATGGATCGCCGGTCTACTGGAACGGCTCCAACGGTCCCATGGTCTTTGTATGGGGCGAAAACGAGATTCACTTCGAGCGTGGCGCCTAAACCCGGAAACCGGTGCTTTGAGTTTTATCGCCAAGGGCGCCGAAGTCGCATCGGCCACTCTCGCTGCGGCCCCAACAGGGATGGGTGGCATGCCGGGTGGAATGCTCTCGTTGTCCTCGAATGGTAAGAACCCCGACACCGGGATCGTATGGGCGCTCGCGCCGGTTGATGGCGACGCTAACCACGACGTCGTTGAGGGTATCGCGCGCGCATATGACGCTACGAACCTCGACCCGACGCCAATCGATCCCCAGACCCCCCGCTTGAAACTGTTATGGGACAGCACACGGTCGGGTGTGACTTTCAAGCATGCAAAATTCAACCCTCCTGTCGTTGCGGACGGGCGATTCTTTGTGCCCACCTATGACGGCCGCGTTGACATGTATATGCTCACTCCTTGAGCTGATTGTGGGGTGTCCAGCCCGCGAGACGCGCCCCTCGCGGTCTGACGTCGGCGAGTACGATCGCGAGGCGGGCAATCTCTTTCCCAGCTGGCAGGAATCCGTCCCTAACGGACCTATCCAGTGGCACAGTGGGGTAAAAGACAGCACAGTTTGGCGCAACAACTGCGCGCTCGACTGCCGGACGATCTGGTCCTGTTTTGGTCGGGCTGGTCGAGATGACGACGGTGTTGATTTTCTGCCAATCTGTGAGAAAGCTCACATTCCTCGATTAGTCCCCGCGCTACTGTACACAGCTGGCGGATGGATTCGTATCCGCGCACGGGTGGCGTCGAAAACTCAGACGCTTGGTTCAGAAACGCGGCGGAGGAAAATGGGCGTGTTAAAAGAAATTGCCCGCGCAGTACACTGTGTTTGCAAAAGTAAGGAAGTTCTGCCTATTCAGGGCACGATGTTTGTCGAACAAGGTCCAAAACGGTATCGTCCTGTTATCAGTAATGCTAACGGTGTCGTGCTTGGTCGATCGCTTGGGGATCAGCTTGCTGGGTACGGATCGCTGGCGCGAAGAATCGGTCTCGCCGCTCAGGTGATTTTTGCCATCTTCCCAGTTGTTCAGGTCTGGCGGCGGTAGGCAACGTTCGGAAGAACTGCGGCTCTCGTTAATTCCGAATGTCTGGTCCATGACCAGAACTTCGAATTTCACAAATCGGTCGAACAGCGGCGCTTTCCAGCACAGACGGCTCAACCAACTCGGTTCCTCAATTCGGATCCAACAGCCCGACCCAATGCATCTGGGTCGGCGGAATCCAGCGGCTCCATCGTTCGCAACGCAAAATTAACCATTTAGCTGAATTCTTCGGGGCGATTTGGGGGTAGATGATGGCCATGAACACGTCCAGATATCCTGGAGCCGCTGAAGCAAACCCGACTCCAGAGCGCAGGTATAAGGCGCAGCGAAAGCGGATCTTGATCGTCGAAGACGATCGGCTGAGTCTCATAGTGCTGCGCCAGATTCTAACGGCGCAGGGCTATGAAATATTGCAAAGTTCAGAAGGTCGGGATGGGATTCACCGTGCTCGTAATGACCAGCCTGATTTGATAGTAATGGATATTAGGTTGCCTGACATATCCGGGCTCGACGCTACTCTTCTGCTGAGGCAGGACGATCAAACCAAGAACATTCCGATCGTTGCTGTCACCGCTTTGGGGAGACCAGAAGATAAAGCGCACGCATTGGAGACCGGATGCGATGCCTATATCGATAAGCCCGTAAACATCGGCAATTTGCTGAAAACAATAGAGTTATTGGTTTCTTGCTCGTCTCCGTAGTAGCCGGTCTGCATCAAACGGGCACGTTAGTCTAGCTAATATCGGTCTCCTATCTCGGCCTTGCCGGATCGGCTCGGTCTCGCAGCGATTCCGCAGCCGCCCGCCATCGGGTATCGCCAAAACGACTAGGATCTCGCTCGGTCGAGGAGCATCGGCCACTGAGATTGTGATCGTGTCGAAATGCGGCAATGACCAGGAACCGTCCTTGTGCCCGAGATTGGTCGAGCAAAGCGCCCGCGGACACCTTTAACACTCCACTCGATCACCGCGTTACCCCCGCCGATCGCGGCCCTCCCACCGAAGTGCCTTCGCAGCCGCGCCAATTTGGGGTCAGCAGCGCGCTTCGCGTTGGTGGTTGATCGGGCGCTCTGAAGACAGAACGTGTTGTTAAGATTGTGATAATCTGGCGACTGTCGGCAGTTGACCGGGTCGCGCGGAACATCCGGACACCGCGCCGCAATTTTGCGGTCTGAAACACGACCATGAGCGGTACTCGCGGCTCGCGCGCGCAGGAGTCGACATTCAAATGCTCCGCGGCATTGAAGTGAAACCAAGTTCTTGATCGCGGGCGTCGAGGCGCTGCCGAAGTATCCCGCCGTCGCCGTTCGCGCACTTTTGCGGATCGGGCAGGGTCGCGTTTTTTCTGGCGTTAATGTTCTTTTGCCGCTCGCGAGGGCCGCTGGAAGGTTAACGCGGGGCGGTTAACGTCGTCTTCGCGAGCGCATGGGCGAGCAATCAGCGCCGCACGACAAGTCGACAGCGGATTACCCGATGACGGCCAGTTTCGGCTTATCGCGCGGCATCAGGTCGAGCATCGCGCCGCGGACCAGCGCGTCGGCGTGATCGGTGATATAGCGGGAATAATTGCGCTCGATCATCGCGACGCTGGTGTCATGGCCGGCGGCGACGATGCGGACCGGGACGCCGGCGAGCAACTGCCGGACGATGCTGCTGTGGCGCAACGCGTACATCGTCACTTTGGCCGGATCTTGGCCGCAGGCTCTCGCTACTCGCCGGAACGGATAGGCCTGGTTCGATCGTTTCCACGGTTTACCGCCTGGCCGGGTGAGCAGCGGCGCGTTTGCCGGCCGATCCATCGCCGCCAACCGTTCCGCGAGTTCGGCCGAGATCGGGACCGGATAATGCGACTTCGCCTTGTTCCCTTTGCCCTTTCGCGACGCCGGCATCATCAGCCGCGGCTCAGAGCCGTCGAGCAAGTCGCGGACCTCGAGCCGCGCGATTTGGCTCGGCCGGGCGCCGGTCACCGCCGCGAGCTCGACAAACAGCCCAAATTCTCGGCTGTCGTTGTAAGCTTCGGCGATCAGGTCGCGGACGACGCCATCGCCAAGGATGACGTTGCGGTCGTGGGTCGCGTTCGGGATCAGCGCCAGCCCTTCCTGCCATGCGCGCCGGCTGATGATCCGCTCGTCCTGCCGGGCCGCCAAATTGAGAGCAGCTTTCAGGGAAAAGCCGGTGCGGTTGACCGATGCGGCCGACATCCTCTCGATCAGCCCGTCGCGCCAAGCGCGCAATTCGCGCGCCGTCAGCAGCGTGATCAGCTTGTCGGCAAGCCCGTTGGTCATGTGAGCGCGGATCCGCTGGACATTGGCGACGTCGGCGCCGCGGGTTTTGAGATCGGCCTCGTAGGCGTCGAGCGCGTGCGCGACGGTGATCGGCTCGGCTGTCCCGACGCGATCCGCGCGCGCGAGCGAGCGGACCTTATCCTGCGCCTCCCAAAACGTGAGCAGGTCATTGCCGTCAGCCTCGGCGAAGTCGTCGGCCGCGCCGATCGTGCGTACCCAACTGCTGCGCTTGCCGTCGGCCACGCGCATGACCCAGACGCCGCCGCTCTTGTTGCGCCGGTATCCGAGCCCGAGGCCCTTCGCGACGCGGACGAATGTCGGCTTGACCGATACCGGCAGCCTGAGCCGCGCCGAGCGCGTCTCGAGGGTCGATGAGCGAATGGCCCTGGCCATGCGCTTTATCCCGCTTTTATCACGCCGACGTGCGCGGATATTATAAAAGTCAACATCGATTGTTATTTCAATTGGATACGATGTCTGGTTACGTACGCCTACGTTCCCTTTTTGCAGCAAATCAGCAGTAAAATCTCCCCCTGAGGGTTGCAGTCGGGCACCTCCTCTTCGGCCATTAACCTTTCCCACAAAGAGGCGACGGCACGGAGTCCTACAACACGAATTAGGCGATTTGAGGGAAGGTTCTTGCCCCGAAGCGCGGAAAGGGCGACAGGAACGGCAAGAAACCCGATTTGCCGAAAATCGCGTTCATCTTCGGTTGATGTTTCGGGCCGGCGTGTGACATTAACGCGAAGCATGCTCGCTGCTACTTCATCGCCAGATGGCGCTCGGCCGACCTGACCGAGCGCGCCGCCGCACAGTCGCATTTCCGCGATCTGTGTGATCTCCTCGGCGAGGAGCCGCCGACCACCGCCGACCCGAAGGGCGAGTGGTACGCCTTTGAGAAGGGCGCCACCAAGACGACCGGCGGAGAAGGCTGGGCCGATGTCTGGAAGCGCGAGCGTTTCGGCTGGGAATACAAGAGCAAGGGCAAGGATCTGAGGGCAGCCTTCGCCCAGCTCCAGCGCTATGCGCCGGCCCTCGAAAACCCGCCGCTACTGATCGTCTGCGATCTCGCGCGGTTCGAGATCCATACCAATTGGACGAATACCGTCAGCCATACTTACGAGATCGGGCTCGAGGAGCTAGCCAATCCTCGAAAGCTGCGCTGGCTCAAATGGGCCTTTACCGATCCGGAGCAGCTGAAGCCTGGGCTGACGCGACAAGCCTTGACCGAACAAGCGGTCGCCGAGTTCGCTCGCCTCGCCCAGCGCTTGCGCGACCGCGGCCACCCCTCGCAGATGGTCGCCCATTTCATCAATCGGCTCGTTTTCTGCATGTTCGCCGAGGACGTCGATCTGCTGCCGAGCAAGATGTTCGGCCGAATGCTCGACAGCGTGGCGCGCTCGCCGGGTGAGTTCCAGGCGCTGGCCTTGTCATTGTTCGCGGCGATGCAGGGCGGCGGCAAGATCGGGTTCGAGCGGGTCGCGTGGTTCAACGGCGGCCTCTTTGACGACGACAACGCATTGCCGCTGACCCGCGAAGACATCGCGCTGGTGCGTGAAGCAGCGGCGCGCGACTGGGCCGAGATCGACCCCAGCATTTTCAGGACCCTCTTCGAGCGCGGGCTCGATCCCGACAAGCGCAGCCAACTGGGCGCGCATTACACCGACCGCGACAAGATCATGCTGATTGTCGAGCCGGTCATCGTCCGCCATTGGCTTGCCGAATGGGCGACAACGCGTGCCGAGATCGAAAAACCTGACGCGACAGGCGGAGATCGCCGGTGATCTCGGCCGCGCCGGCCGGCGTGGGCAGGCGGCGCAGCGCACGCGGTTCTTGAACGAGGCCAAGACGCTCTGCCGAGCCTGCTCGACCGGCTGCGCGTTCCGCTGCTCGACCCGGCCTGCGGCTCGGGCAATTTCCTCTATCTGGCGCTGCTGGCTCTCAAAGACATCGCGCACCGTGTCGCGATCGAGGCCGAGATCTTGGGGTTGGCGCGAGAGTTTCCGCGCATCGGCCCGGAGGCGGTCAAGGGCATCGAGATCAACCCCTACGCCGCCGAATTGGCACGGGTGACGGTGTGGATCGGCGCAGATCCAATGGATGCGACGCAACGGCTTCGATGTCGGCCGCAATCCGATCCTGAAGCCGCTCGACACGATCGAATGCCGCGACGCGATCCTGAACCAGGACGGCACCGAGGCCGCCTGGCCCGAGGCCGAGGTGATAATCGGCAACCCGCCGTTTTTGGGCGCGAAGCTAAGGAAAGGCCAGCTCGGTCGCGAGGAGACAGAGCGGCTCAGATCCGCCTTTGAGGGCGCCTGCCTGGGTTCACCGACCTTGTGTGCTATTGGTTCGAGAAGGCGCGTGCGCTGATTGAGCAGGGTGTGACAAGGTGCGCCGGCTTAGTCGCAACCAACTCGATCCGCAAGAACACCAACCTGCCGGTGATGCGCCGGATAGCTGCAACAACGCGCATCTTCGCGGCTTGGCCGGAGCAGCAGTGGAAACTCGATGGAGCGGCGGTTGACGTGTCGCTTGTGTGCTTTGGTGAAAACGGCGGCGCGCCGGCGAGGTTGGATGGCGAAGAGGCTGACCAGATCATTCCCGACCTGACGACGGGTCTCAACCTGACGCTGGCCGGGCCGCTGCGGGAGAACCGCAACAGCGCCTTCCTCGGCATACAGAAGAGCGGACCCTTCGACGTACCCGGCGACATCGCGCGGGATTGGATGGTCGAGCCGGTGAACCCGAACGGCTGCGGCAATCTAGAGGTCCTGAAACCCTACTGGAACGGGGACGACCTAACCGGACGGCCGCGCGACATGTGGTTAATCGACTTGCCGCTCCGGCTATCAGAGGCGGAGACGGCACTGTTCGCCAGCCCATTTCGGCACCTGAGCACGACGAAAGATGACGAGGGCAGGACTGTTCAGCAGCTGAGGCAAGCACTGGGAGAACGCGCAGGACCTCGATGGTGGGAGCCGCATTGGCCTCGTCCCGAGATGCGCTCGCGGATTGAGAAGCTCACCCGGTATATCGTTACGCCAGAATACGCCCAGTATCGAACCTTCGTGTGGCTCTCGTATCCGGTGCTTCCCGACAAGAACCTCATCGTTATCCCCCGCGAGGACGATTTGATGTTCGGGCTGCTGCAAAACCGCTTCCAGGCTTCCTGGGCGCTGCGGAAGGGCGGAGACCTGGAAGACCGCCCGCGCTACACGCACACGACCACGTTCGCGACCTTCCCCTTCCCGGAGAGGATGACGCCGGATGTGGACGCGGAGCAAGCGCGGACGCGGCCGGTGGCAGGCGCCATCGAGGTGGCGGCGCGGCGGCTCAACGAATTCCGCGAAGCTTGGCTGAACCCGTCCGATCTCGTCCAGCGCGTGCCGGAGGTGGTGCCGGGCTTTCCCGACCGCATCGTCCCGGTCAGCCCGAAGGCCGCCGCGATCCTCAAGAAACGCACCTTGACAAATCTCTACAACGAGCGGCCGGCCTGGCTCGACAACGCGCATCGCGAGCTCGACGCCGCGGTCGCCGCGGCCTATGGATGGCACGCCGATATCAGCGAGGAGGACGCGCTGGCGCGGTTGCTTGAGCTCAACCGCGAGCGCGCCGCGGCTGGGCCGTAGCCGGGGCTGAACAGCGCGTCGGCTCCTCCGCCATGGCTCAGCGGCGATCTTTGAGCCTCAACCGCCGAGTTCGGCCAGGAAGGCCCGGGCGGTGAGGATGCGAATTGATCGGTACCGGCTGAGCGCCAGCAAGTCCTTGTCGCCGGTTACGATAACGTCGGCGTTGAGCGCCAGAGCGGTGGCGATGTCGTGATCATCATTGGGATCGCGGCAGACCGAGCCAATCTCGGGCAGCGGAGCGGTAAATAGCCTGCCGAGCCTTTCCAATTCCGTGAACCGCGCAAGGACCGCCTCGTCCCTGCGGCCGTGGATGGCCCGCAGGCGGGTAGAAAGAAGAGCATATCGGGTTTCATCGAGGAGCAGCGGCGAGAGATGCAGAACGTATTTGCCCTGGTAGGCAAGCTTTACGACATGCCCGGCTACGCTTTCGGGAAACAGGAAGGCGCTGACAAGAACAGAAGCATCAACGACGGCGCTTTTCGGCATAGAAGCTTCTGGCCTCATCCACGGCAGCCAGAATTTCGGCTTCCTGTTCGGGGGTAGGCTCCGGCCTGGCAATGGCGACGGGTTTCAGCAGGATCGCCCCGCTCTCTGTCACCTCTGCCTCGAGGTAGTCGCCTTCTTCGAGCCTAGCCGCTTCTCGTATATCCCGCGGTAGGGTGATCTGGGCCGCGCGGCGGACCTTAACGAGCGTCATAAACAGTTCTCCTCGATACAGATGGCCAATCCCTTTCGAATCAGAAATTCGTAAATTACGAATGTACCGCTTGTTCGGTCGTACGGCAAATCGCCGCGGTAGCCTCCTATGGCTGGACTGCGCGTTCAGTGGGGCGAGGCGGCCGAGCGGTCTGGCGCTCGTGCTCCGCAAGCGGGGCGAGCGGGATATGGGTTAGTGAGATGGTTTGGTGCGCTTGCGGCGGGGCGCGGCGGGGGCGGCGGCGAGGCCGGCGAGCGCGAGCGAGGTGAATTGCTCCGCCACCTCCTGCACGCTGAGCCGGCCCTGCGGGTCGTACCATTTGTAAAGCCAGTTCAGCATTCCCAAGAGGCCGTAGGAGGCGACCTGAATGTCGAGCTCGGCGCGGAACTCGCCGGCCTCGACGCCTTCGCGAATGATCTGCTGCCAGCAACGCTCGTATTCTTTCGGTGAAAAGCCGATCATTTCGCGAAAGCGGCGCTTTACCAACTCGCGCTCGCGCAGGTAGACGAAGAGGTGCGGATAATGGCGGTCGAAGGCTTCGAGATGCGCCGAGATCGCCCACTGCAGCTTTTCCGTCGCGGTCCCGTCGGCGGCGGCGATCTCGCTTATCGTGCGGAACATTTGCGCGATCGGCTCTTTGACGACGAGGTAGAGCAAGTCCTCCTTGCTGTCGAAATGGTGGTAGAGGCTGCCCTTGAGGATGCCGACCTCCTCGGCGATGTCGCGGACCGTGGCGGCATGATAGCCTTTGGTCCGAAACACCTTCGCCGCTGCCGAAACGATGTCGTCTAGTGTGGCCATCCTCGATCGTCTCCCGATCAGCCGGCTTGGGACGCTTGTGTTGCAGGTGGCTCGAAGGCCCTTCCCATGCAAGTCCATTCGTCATGACGGCGCGCAACGATTTCGTGAACTCTGCGCGGTCACGGTGCTTTAACTTTTCTGACCCTGAACCGTAACACTCCCCGATTAGGTTCCCCCCCCGGCGTGGCGAACTCGCGCCGTTCCATCACAGAGACGAATTGGGGGAGCCCGAAGATGAAAGGCATGGTTCTCGTTGCCGTCGCCGCGGCGACGGCCGTAGTGCTCGGCCAGCCGGCGAGCGCCGCCACGAGTAGCAATGGCTGCAAGCTCGGCAACGGCATTCAGCGCATCGTTTACATCCAATTCGACAATGTTCACCTCCGCCGCGACAACCCGAACGTGCCGTCCGACCTCGAGCAGATTCCCAATCTGCTGAATTTCCTCGAAGGCGACGGCACGCTTTTCACCAACCACCACACGCCGCTCATCTCGCACACATCGGTGGATATCGTGACGTCGCTGACCGGCGTTTATGGCGACAAGTTCGGCGTCGCGATCGGCAACAGCTTCGGCCTCTTCGGCCAGAACGGCGTCGCAAGCTTCCCGAGCTCCTTCACCTACTGGACCGACGTATTGGCCGACGGGTTACCGGAAATGCTCGACCAGCGCGGCAAGAATGCTCCGGCGCCATGGGTGCCCTTCACCCGCGCCGGCTGCGACGTCGGCGCCTTCTCGATCGCCAATATCGAATTCGAGAACGTCACCAGCGACATCAACAACGTGTTCGGTCCCAATTCGCCGCAAGCCATGGAGGCGGCCAGCAACCACGACAAGGCGGTCGCCGATTTCGAGGGCATCGCTGTTCATTGCACTGAGGGAAGCCCGCTATGCGCGAAGAACAGCGCGCCCGACCTCTTGCCGGACGAGCCTGGAGGCTATTCCGGGTTCAGCGCCCTCTTTGGCAACGCCAATGTGCAGCCCCAGATCTCGCCGAGCGGCCCGGTCACGGATCTCGACGGTAATGTGATCGCCGACAGTAACGGCAATCCCGGATTCCCGGGCTTCGATCCATCGCCATCACAGACCTTGGGCTATCTCGCGACAATGCTCGAGGCGGGGGTGCCCGTTGTCTACGGCTACATCGAGGATGCCCACGACAATCAGGGTCAGGCGCTTTCCGGCGTCAGCACCTCGACGGAAGAAACCTTCGGGCCCGGAGAGGCCGGGTTATGTCACACAGCTGAAGGCGTACGACAAGGCGTTCGGCCAGTTCTTTGCACGTCTCGCCAAGGACGGCATCACCAAGGACAATACGCTGTTCGTCATCACCGCCGACGAAAACGACCATTTCGTCGGCGGGCCGCCTTCGCCGGCCAATTGCGACGGCGTCACCACGCCTTGCACCTATACCAAAAAGGGCGAGATCGACGCGGATCTGAGCTTGGTGTTTGCCACCGAGTTCGGCGACACGACGCCGTTTCGCGTGCACAGCGACGACGCGCCGACCTTTTACATCAACGGCAATCCCGGCCAGACGGACCCCGCGACGCGCAAGCTCGAACGTGAAGCGGGTGCGCTCCTCGGGTTCGATATCGTCGCTGGACCCAATGGCAGCACCAATCGCGTGACCCAGGCGCTGGCCGATTATGCCGAGCAGGACCTCTTGCACATGATCACCGCTGACCCCAATCGGACGCCCAACTTCATCCTGTTTGCCAATCCCGATTACTTCCTCTCTGCGACGGGGACTACGTCGCCGCCGTGCACACCGCAACAAAACGCCGCGAGCTGTTTCGTCGAACAATCCGGCTTTGCGTGGAACCACGGCGATTTCCAGAACCAGATCACCCATACCTGGCTCGGCATGGTCGGTCCCGGCGTACTCAGCAAAGGCCGGTTCGGCGAAATCTTCAGCGACCATACCGATACCCGGCCGACGATCCTGAGCCTGGCCGGGCTCAAGGACGACTACGCGCATGACGGTCGCGTGCTGTTCGAGGCGCTCGACGACGAGGCAGTCCCCAATTCCCTGCGTCAGCATCAGGACGTGCTGTCGGCTCTGGCCGAAGCTTATAAGCAGATCAACGCGCCGCGCGGCGCGTTGGGCGCCCGGACTTTGACCGGGATCTCGACAACCGCGCTCGAAGGAGACGATGCGACCTATGCGAGGCTCGAGGCGCGCCTCGACCGGATCACCGCGCAACGCAACCAGATCGCGGGCGAGATGATCGAGATGCTCGAGGCGGCCGCCTTCAAGTATCGCCCCATCGATCGAGCAGCGGCAGCCCGTCTCATCGACGAGGCATACGATCTTCTCGACTCGGTTCCGTGATTTCCCCTTGCTTCGAGGCCCTTCGGTGCGCAAGGGTGCGGGCAGGCCAGTCCATCGGCCGCCCAACCCATAAACCACTCGAGCCGCATCGAAGCTCGACGAAGCTTTTAAGGAGGAGACGTGACCAGACCTCGCGCTGCCGACGACTTTGCGACGATCCGTGCGCGTATGGAGGAACTCCGCCGGGAGCGCGCACCAGCCCCCAAGAAAGAAAGCCGTGATCCCGACCCTGCCGCTTCCGGCGGCCGCAGCCTCTTGAAAGCGAGCGAGAGCCGACAGCGGCTCGAAGCCGAGCGCTGGTCGACCGGAGCGTCGACCCGGCGTTACGGTTCGGGACGTTAGCCGGCGGGCCCGGCGGCGGCGCCGAAACAGCTATTCCGCTTCGGCGCCGGCCCAGGCTTCGGCGCTGGCGCCCGCCAGTGCACGAACACGAGCCTCGTCTTTGGCGAATTCGCCGGCCGCGCCGGAAAACACTACGCGCCCGTCGTCCAGTACATAGACGCGGTCGGCAATTTCGGTCGCCGCGCGCACGTTCTGCTCGACCAGCAGGATCGAGATCCCCTCCTCGCGCGCCGAGGCGACGACCTTGAAGACCTCCCGCACGATCAGCGGAGCGAGGCCCTGCGACGGCTCGTCGAGTATCAGCAGCTTCGGATTGAGGATCAGCGCGCGGGCGATCGCCAGCATCTCCTGCTCGCCCCCCGAGAGCTGACGGCCCTTGTTGCCGCGGCGCTCGGCGAGACGCGGAAACAGCGCATGGATGCGCGCGATATTCCATGGCCCCGGCCGTTCGAGCGGGACCATCAGATTCTCGTCGACCGTCAAGTTGGGAAAGATGCGCCGCCCCTCCGGGACATAGCCGACGCCGAGCGCGGCGATCCGGTAAGGCGGCCAATCGGTCGTCGTATGGCCGAAAATGCGCACCGCGCCGTCGCGCGGCGGAGTGAGCCCCACCAGACTGCGCAAGGTCGTGCTCTTGCCGGCGCCATTGCGGCCCAGCAGGGTCACGATCTCGCCCTCGCGCAGTTCGAGGCCAATGCCGTGCAAAATGTGGCTTTTGCCATAGAAGGTGTGCAGGCCTTCCGCGGCCAGCACCGGTTTGCTCATGCTGCCTGCCCCAGATAAGCCGCCTGGACCGCCTCGTTCGCGGCTATCTGTTGCGGCGTGCCTTCGGCCAACAGCCTGCCCTCTGCCAAGACCATGATGCGGTCGGCAAGGCCGAAGACGACGCGCATGTCGTGCTCGATCAATACGATTGTGAGCTTGTGGTCCTTGTGCAACTGGCGAATGAGCTGGGTAATGTTGTAGGTCTCCTGGTCGCCCATCCCGGCGGTCGGCTCATCGAGCAGAAGCAGCCGCGGGTTCAGAGCGAGCGCCATCATGATCTCGGTGGCGCGCTGGTCGCCGTGGCTCAGTTCTCCGACCAGTCGGTTCTCCCGATCGGCCAGGCCGCCCCGGTCAGAAAGATCGGTGACCCGCGTGCTGACCACCGCCTCCGCGGCGCGCGAGATCCACGGCCGCAGGCGATAGCCCGCTGCCGCCTCGATCGCGATCCGCAGGTTTTCGCGCACCGTCAGCTCGGGGAATACCTCGGTGATCTGAAAGGTGCGGGCGATGCCGCGCCACACGCGCCGCGCAGGCAGCATCCTCGTTACGTCCTCGCCCTCGAACACGATGCGCCCCGAGGTCGGTGTCAAAAATCCGCTGATCATATTGAAAAAGGTGGTTTTGCCGGCGCCGTTGGGGCCGATCACCGCGCGCAGCTCGCCGGGCTCGACCGACATAGACACATCGTCGACCGCGACGAGACTGCCGAACCGCCGCGACACGTGCTCGACCGACAGCAGGGTCATGACGCCGGTCTGCGGCGCATGATGCCGAGGACGCCGCGCGGGAAGAACAGCACGATCAGCACGAAAAACAGGCCGATGAATGACATCCAGTTCTCGGTGTGGCTCGAAATGTAGTCCTGCAGCACAAGAAAGATCGCAGCGCCGATCAGCGGACCCCAGAACGAGCGCATGCCGCCGAGCACGGCCATGATCACGAAATTGCCCGACTGGTCCCAGCGCAATGCGCGCGGATCGACGAAATTGTTCATCAACGCGAAGAGCGCGCCGGCGACGCTGACGAAAAAGCAGGAGATGACCCAGGACATCCAGATGTGCCGGTCCACCGGGATGCCGAGAAAGCGCGCGCGTCGCTCGTTCTCGCGGATCGCCAGCAAGGTGCGGCCGAACGGCGAGCGCAGCAGTAACGCCATCGCCGCCGCGCAGATCGCGAACACCGCCAGCACGAAGTAATAAAACGCCTTGGGATTGTTGAGGATGTCGACGCTCGCGACCCCGAGGTCGAGCGGCACGCGGTGCCAGGCGCTGACCCCATCGTCGCCGCCGGTCGCGGTGCGCCACTGGAAGGCGATGAAGTAGAACACCTGCCCGAACGCGATCGTGCACATCGCGAAATAGACGCCGCGCAGCCGTACGATCATCAGCCCGATGACCCCCGCCGCCGCCGTGCCGACGATGACCCCGACCAGCATGCCCAACGGCGTGCTGGGATAGAGGTATTTGATCGTCATTGCGGCGCCGTAGGCACCAAGGCCGAAATAAGCGGCGTGGCCGAATGAGAGGACGCCGGTGTAGCCGAGCAGGAAATTGAGCGCCATCGCTGCCAGCGCATAGACGACGACGTGGGTCCCGAGTTCGACATAGCTGCCTGCCAGCGGCAGCCAATAGGGGACGGTCAGCAGCAGAAACCAGATCAAAACGTCGCCGGCACGCTTGTCGAGTCTCGGCATCAGAAGCGCCCTTCCTCGCCGAGAAGGCCGCGCGGCCGCACGATCAGCACCGCCGCCATCATCACATACATCACCGCCTCGCTCGCCGACGGGAAGAACACGCTGGTGACGCCCGAGGCGACGCCGATCAGTAATCCTCCCGCGAGGGTGCCCGGCAGACTGCCGAGCCCGCCGACGATGATCGCGATGAAGCTCGGCATGATCAGGTTGTCGCCGATCGTCGGCTGCAACCCGAGCATGCCGATCGCGAGCACCCCGGCGAGGCCGGCGAGATAGATCCCGAGGCCGAAATTCAGGTTGCGCAACACGCGCACATTGACGCCCAGCACAGAGACGGTTTCGAGGTCGAGCGTCCCGGCGCGGATGCGCAAGCCCAGTCGCGTGTAGTTCAGGATCACGAACAGGCCCAGCACCGCGGCCGCGACCAGCAGCATCATGAACACGCGATACCCGGTCAGGAAGAAGTACTCACTGCTCAACGGCGCCGCGAGCCAGCTCGGGATCTGATAGGGCAGACTCTGCGCGCCCCAGATGAAGCGCGTGCCGTCCTCGATCATAAAGGCCAGGCCGAACGTCAATAAGAGAGAGTAGAGCGGGTCGCGGCCGTAGAGCCGGCGGATCAGCACCCGCTCGATCAGGATGCCGATGATCGCGACGAGGAAGGGCGAGACTATCATCGCCCCCCAGAACCCCAGATACGGAAAGAGCGTGTAGGCGAGATAGCCGCCGATCGCCATAAACCCGCCATGGGCGAAGTTGATCACCCCGGACAGGTTCAGGATCAACGACAGACCGAGCGCCATCAGCGCGTAGAACGCGCCGATGATCAACCCGTTGAAGACGTTGAAGAGCAGCAGCTGCGTCATGCGGCGATCACGAAACCGCTAGCCCTGCATCGTTACGACGGCCACTCCATCTTGCAGCCGGTCTGGTCAACCGGCAGCGCCGCCTCGTCGCCCTTGACGAGCTGAGTGACCTTGAACAGGTCTTCCGGATCGCCGCCCTGAGGTGCGGGCTGCGATTGGCCGACGAAGAGCGTCGGCATCAATTGGTTGTCGCCGACGCGGTAATAAGGATTGTTCGGCATCAGCGCCACTTCCGGCGGCAGGACGAGGCCCTGCATCGCCTTGGCGAGCTTGATCGCCTCCAGCGATTTCGCCTTCTCGGCGGCGAGCTTGCAGGTCCAGATCGCGGTATGGCCGAACCAGGTGCGCGCGGTCGGCACCTTGCCGCCGCTGCGCTTGCGGATGTCGGCGACGAACTCCTCCACATGCGGCACGCCGGGTTGCTTCCAGTACCATTCGAATACCCAATCACCGAACAGCGCCTCGGGCGGCAGGCCCTCGTTCACTTCGAGCTCCTGCTGCGCGCCGGCGATGTGGAACTTTTTGTTTAGCCCGAACTGCACCGCCTGCTTGAGGCAGTTGATCATGTCGTCGCCCGCGAGAAGAAGAATGATCGCGTCAGGGTTGGCCGATTGCGCCTTGATCAGATTGGCCGAGAAGTCGGTGGTGCCGAGCGGGGTGAAGTCTGCACCCGCCTCGGTGCCATTGGCCTGCTTGAGGCTCGCCTCGAACCCTTCCTGGAGCGAATGGCCGAAGGCGTAGTCGGTCGTGATGAAATACCATTTTTTGCCGTAACTATCGAGCAGCAGCTTCGAGACCGAATTGGTCTCCATGCGCGTCGTGTTGCACACGCGGAACACGTTCCAGTGGCATTGGGTGCCGGTGACGGTGTCGGTGTGGCCGCCGGGCACGATGTGGAACATGCCCTTCTGGAAGCTGGTGTTCGCCATCGCTTGCGCCAGCGCCGAGTTGATGTTGCCGATCAGGAAATCGACCTTGTCGCGGTCGATCAGCTTGAGGGCCTTCTGCACCGCAGTGGCGGTGTCGCCGCTGGTCGAATCCTCTACCAGCAAATCCACCTTGCGGTCGAGGATGCCGCCCTTGGCGTTGATCTGCTCGATCGCGAGCTGCGCGCCGATCAGCTCGTTCTTACCGAGCGCGGCGAACGTGCCCGTCAGCGGGTTGTCGAGGCCGATTTTGACGGTATCGGCGGCCCGCGCGGTCAGCACGAAGGGCGCCGCAAATTGCGCGACACCAGCGGCAGCTACCGCCTTGATGATCGTCCGTCGGTCGAGCTTTCCCAATCGAACTCCGCTCTTCATAATCATTTCCTCCCAGGCATGGCTGTCGTGGTTCGACTCCGGCAAGGCGTGCTCTGGTTGCACGCACCCTTAGGGATACCCCTTATGAGCCACAGAGCGCCCGGAAAAGAAAGCGGATTCCCCCGACAGATCAGATGCCTGACGAAAAGTTGAAGGAGAGCCCGATGACACCACGACGGAGAATGAGAGAGCTGATCGCCCGCCGCGGCTACACGATGGCGCCGGGGGCCTATGACACCTTGACGGCGCGGCTCGTCGAGCAGGCCGGGTTCGAGGCGGTCTATCTGACCGGCGGCGGCTATTCGCGGGCGAACGGATATCCCGATCTCGGCCTGCTCACCTTGTCGGAGAATGTCCGCTTTATTGGACTAACGGTCGAGGCAGTGGGCATCCCGGTCATCGCCGATGCCGACACCGGCTACGGCAATGCGATCAACGTGATCCGCACGGTGCGCGAGTACGAGAAGTCGGGGGTCGCCGCGTTCCACATCGAGGACCAGGTGAGCCCTAAGAAATGCGGGCACTACGAGGGCAAGGAGGTCATCAGCCTCGGCGAGATGGTCGGCAAGATCCGCGCCGCCGTCGATACCAGAGAGGACCCCGATTTGGTGATCATCGCCCGGTCGGATGCACGCGCCATCGAGGGCCTGCAGGCCTCGATCGACCGCGTCAATGCCTATCTGGAAGCCGGTGCGGATGTCGGCTTTGTCGAGGCGCCGCAGACATTCGAAGAATTGCGCATCGTCGCGCGCGAGGTCGCGGGCCCTGCCCTGGTCAACGTGTTCGAAGGCGGCAAGACGCCGATGGTGCCGGCGAGCGAATTGGAGGCGATGGGGTTTCGCCTCGGCATCTACCCCTCGCAGACCCATCGCGCCGCGATCCGCGCGGCGCAAAAGGTGCTGGCGGCATTGAAGGAGGACGGCGACACCAGCCGCATCGAAAGCGATCTCGCCACCTTCCAGGAGCGCGAGGAGGCGGTCGGCACCGCCCGCTGGCGCGCGCTCGAGGAGAAGTATATGCGAGCGGGGTGAGAGCCCTCACCCGCTTCGCTCCGCTCGGCACCCTCTCCCGCGGTGCTGGAGAGGGGGGTTAACTCTCCCGCCCCGCTTGCGGGAGGGTCGGGGTCAGGGGCCGGCTTACACGACCGGAGAGCGGCCGCCGTCGACGTTGATCGCGCAGCCGGTCACATAGGAGGCGGCGTCGGAAGCGAGGAAGCAGGCTATATTGGCGAATTCCTCGGCCCTTCCCATCCGGCCCATGGGCACCGCGCGCCCGGCCTGAGCGATGAAATCGTCGAGCGAGACATTGGCGCCCTCGCGCTGATGGCGGCGCACGATCTGGTCGCTGACGATGACCCCGACATGCAGCGAGTTGACCAGCACGTTGTGCGGCGCGCCTTCCTGCGACAGCACTTTGGTGAAGGCCATCTGGGCGGCGCGGCTGACCGAGGTCGGCGCGCTGTCGGCGCCCGGCGCCTTGGCGCCGATGTTGAGAACGCTGATGATGCGGCCCCATTTGCGCTGCTTCATCTGCGGGAAGATGAGCCGGCAGAAGCGGATCTGCGCGAACAGTTTGAGGTCCAAATCGGCCTGCCACATCTCATCGGTGATCGTCTCCGACGGACCGCGCGTCGATTGCCCGGCGTTGTTGACGAAGATGTCGATCTTGCCGAACTCGGAGACGATCTGGTCGTAGGTCCTGCGGATGTCGGCCGCCTTCGATACGTCGCAGCTGATCGCGGCGACCTTGCGGCCCGGCGCGCCCTCCTGGATCCTGGCCTTGGCGTCGTTGAGGGTTCCCTGGTCGCGAGCCAGGATCGTCACGTCGGCGCCGGATTTGGCGTATTCCTCGGCGATTGCCAAACCCAGCCCCTTGCTGCCGCCGGTGACGACCGCCGTCCTGCCGTCCAACCGAATTTCCATCTTGTTACTCCTCCTCCGGGATTTGAGTCATTTGGCCGTCAACGCATCGATCTCTTGCATCTCCTGCGGCGTCAAGGCCCATGCGGCCGCGCGGACATTCTGTTCGACCTGTTCCGGCCGGGTCGCGCCGGCGATGACGCTGGCCACGGCCGGGCGGCGCACCAGCCAGCTGAAGGCGAGCTCCAGCAAGGTATGACCGCGCTCGGCGGCAAACCCCGCAAGCCGCTCGACAATCGCCCAGTTTTCCTTCGTCAAGTTGCGGTCGGCCGCTCTCGCCATCCTAGCGAGACGCGTACCCACAGGAGGCGGCATGCCGCGCTGGTATTTGCCGGTCAATAGGCCATCGGCGAGCGGGCGGAAGGGGATCAGACCGAGACCGTAGGCTTCTAGCATCGGCATCATCTCGCGGTCGAAGTCGCGGGCCAGCAGGCTGTACTCTTCTTGGCACGAGACGAAATGGTGGAGACCGAGGTGCTTAGAGGTCCATTGCGCCTCGACGACCTGCCAGGCCGGCAAGGTCGAGCAGCCGATGTAACGGACCTTGCCCTGCCGGACGAGGTCGTCCAGCGCCCGCAACGTCTCCTCGATCGGGGTCTGCGGGTCGGGCTGGTGCTGCTGGTAGAGATCGATCCAGTCGGTCTTGAGCCGCCGCAGGCTCGCCTCGACCTCGGCCATGATGTAGTGCCGCGACGCCCCCTGCAAACGGCCACCGGTATCCATCGGGCGGGCAAATTTGGTCGCCAGCACGATCTCTTTGCGGTTGTCGCCCAGGATCTGGCCGAGGCATGTCTCGGAGCTGCCGCGCGGATCGCCATAAGTGTCGGCTTCATCAAAAAAGGTGATGCCGAGATCGAGCGCCTTGTGGACGACCTTCTTCGTCGCCTCGAAATCGATGCGGCCGCCGAAATTGTTGCAGCCGAGCCCCACCACCGACACGAGAAGGCCGGAACGGCCGAGGCTACGCTGTTCCACTGATCGTCCTCTTAGACAGGTCCGTTGTAAGCGGGGGACAGTACAAGGCCTTCGCTCAGGATACCATCATCAGGAATACGGCTGGCTTCGCTTGCGCTGAAGAGAATGCTGCTACCACCACCGACCGAGGTCGTATAAGCTTTGGTCGAGGATGAGATGAGCGAAAATTGGCGCCAAAGGATCGTAATCGATCCAGCGATCCATCACGGCGAACCGTGCATCAAGGGCACGCGTGTGCCGGTGAGTGTGATTGTGGGCAGCATTGCCCAGGGCGATACGTCGGAGCAGATCTTGGAAGCCTGGCCGCAGCTGACCAGCGAGGACGTCAAGGCCGCCTTAAAATTTGCCGCCGAAGCGGTGAACAACACCGACTTCATTCCCTTCTATATCGATGGGAGCCGCTGATCGCCCGCGTCAAGCTGGACGAGGATCTACCGCGGCAGGTCGCCGAGTTATTGATTGCTCGGGGCCATGACACTGCGACCGTAGTGGAGCAAGGCTGGCAGGGAACACCCGACAATATTCTATGGTCATTGATCCAAAGTGAACGCCGCTGGCTGATTACCGCGGATAAGGGTTCGCAGATCTGCGCAGATATCCCCCTGGAAGTCACTGGGGCGTGATTTTGCTGCGGGCGCCGGAAGAGAGTCGGCGCGCCTACATGGAACTCGCCGGCCTTATGCTCGATCGGGTCGATCTTGATAGGCTCGGCGGTGCCGTCGTAGTCGCAACCGGCCGTAGCGTGCAAATCCGCCGCGCCCCTTAATCTGAGTCCTCTTGGGGCAGCGGCATTACGCGGTCTGCCGCACCGGCGGCACCTCGTTTGGGATGATCAGGTTGCAGCCGGTTGTGGCCCGCACTTCCTCGACGGAGACGCCGGGGGCGATCTCACGCAGCGCCATGCCTTCCTTCGTTATCTCGAACAGGCCGAAATTGGTGGCGACCAGATTGACGACGCCGCGTGCAGTGGCCGGGATCGCGCAACGCTCGACGAGGCGGGGTTTGCCGTCGCGAGTCTGGTGCTCCATCGCGACAAAGACATGTTTGGCGCAGGAGGCCAGATCCATTGCGCCGCCGATGCCGCCGCCCTGCTGGCCCGCCATCTTCCAGTTCGCGAAATCGCCGTTCTCGGCGACCTCGTAAGCGCCGAGCACGGTCACGTCAATTCGCCCGCTGCGGATCAGCGCGAAGGAATCGGCGTGGTGCACGATCGCCGCGCCCGGCTGTAATGTGACGTGCTGGCCGCCAGCATTGACGAGGTGCAGGTCCTCCTAGCACCTGGCGCGGCGAGCGGGCCGTAGCCGATCACCCCGTTCTCGGAATGAAAGATGATATCCTTGTCACCGAAATCGAAATTCGAGCACAGGGTCGGAATGCCGATCCCGAGATTGACGATCCAGCCGTCGCCAAACTCCATCGCCAGCCGGTCGCACATCTGCTGTCGGGTCAAGCCTTTCGCTCTCTCGCTCATCGCCCGATGCTCCCTGGACGCTGCGGCCACCAGCCCTCGGGCGGCGGCGGGATCTTGACGATCCGGTGCACGAAAATTCCGGCGGTATGCACATCATCGGGATCGATGGCGCCGACCGGAAGGATGTCCTCCTCGACTTCGACCACCGTGACCCGCGCCGCCATCGCCATGATCGGGTTGAAATTGCGCTGCGAGCGCCGGAAGCGCAGGTTCCCCGCCGCGTCCGCCTTGTAGGCCCGGATAAAGGCGTAGTCGAGCGGCAGTGCGTGTTCTAGGAGGTATTCGCGACCGTTGAAGACGCGCGTTTCCCGTCCCTCGGCCAGCTCGGTGCCGACCGCCGCCGGCGTGTAGAACGCCGGGATACCGGCGCCGGCTGCGCGCATCCGCTCCGCAAGCGTGCCCTGCGGGACGAGTTCCGCCTCAATCAGGCGCTTTTCGACATATTCGGACAGGATCAGCCTTTGCGAGGCGCGCGTCGGCGCGGTGAAGGCGCAGATCACCTTCTGGACCTGCCCGTTCTTGATCATCTGGCCCATATCGGGCGCATCGGCCGGCAGGGTGGCGCCGCCGCGCGTCGAATTCGACACGCAGGTCAGGTTCTTGGCGCCCTGCTTGGCGACCGCCTGATAGAGGTTGATCGGCATCCCGACGACGGCAAACCCGCCAAAACCGAGGGTCGCGCCATCCGGAATGTCGCGGACCGCATCATCGAAGCTGGAACAGAGCTTGCTCCTGGCGCTCATTCCCCGACCATAAATTCTTTGTTCAACGGCCTAATCATGCGGCAGTCAGCCTCAGGCGGCAACCCACTCAGCATTACCGAGCAGCACCGCTTCGGCAGGACTGCGAGCAGGCTGGAGAAGCTGGCTTCGATCGAGCACCCGGCGGTGTCGATAACCGCATCGGCTCGGGCATAGAGCGGGGTGCGGGCGGCCAGGATGCGTTCGAGATCGGCCATTGCCTCCTTGTTCTCCGACATCGGTCGGAGGTCGCCTTGCGCGATGACGCGGCTCATATGCTCGCCGGGTGAAGCCTTGATCCAGACCGTAAAGCAGCGCGCGAGGAGCTCGTCGTACGTTTCCGGTTCGGCGACGATGCTGCCGCCCGCCGCCAGCACAAATCCGGGATGCCGGTCGAGGACGCCGTCTAGGGCCCGACGTTCAGACCGGCGGTAAGCGGATTGGCCCGAAAGGGCGAAGATCTCGCCGAGCGACAGCCCGAAATCTCGCTCGATCTCGGCGTCGAGCTCGATGAACGGCACATCGAGATGGCCCGCCAGACGGCTGCCCAACGTCGATTTGCCAGCGCCGCGCAGCCCGATAAGCGCGATCCGTCGCTGCCGCGCGTGACGATCGGATGCGGCGAAATGCGCGTCCAGCAGTGCGCGGGCCTCGCTAAGCCGGTCCGGTGGCAGGCGGCGCAAAAGCTCGATGATCCGCCCGAATTCGGCCGGTTCGGCGGGCTCGCCGCCGAGCAGCCTGGGAAGCGGCAGATTGAGCGCGTCGCCGACCCGGCGCAGCAACTTGATCGAGAGATTGCCCTTCCCGCTTTCGAGTTGCGCGAGATAGCGCTCCGACAGTCCGGAATCGCGCGCCAGGATCCGGCGGGTCATACCGCGGCGGGCGCGTTCTTCGCGCACCCGCTCGCCGAGCCGGGAGAGATAATCGTCGCGCTCGGCGGCGGTGCCCGGAAACGCTGGCGCTGCTTGACCGCTGCATGCGAGGAATATAATGGCCTTGCGGCCGATCTCGACAGCTTGCGGCCGGCACTGCGTAATCGGGAGGATAGCGGATGAGCAGTGAAAGCCCGACGGGATACAATGCCGCGGCCGACCTGATCGAGCGCAACCTCCGCGCCGGGCGCGGCGCAAAGACGGCTTTTATCGACGATCGCGGCCATTACAGCTATGCCGAGCTCGCTGAACGAGTGAGCCGGTTTGCCAATCTCGTGCGCCGGCTCGGCATTCATCCGGAGCAGCGCATCCTTCTTTGCCTGCACGACTACGATCGATTTTCCGACCGCCTTTCTCGGCGCGATCAAGGCCGGGGCCGTACCGGTTGCGGTCAACACGCAGCTCTCCGCCGTCGAATTCGCCTTCATGGCGGCCGACAGCCGCGCCCGCGCCATCGTCGTCTCCGCGTCGTTGCTGCCGGTCATAGAATGCTGCATTGGCCGCGTTGCCGGGGCCGCGGCCGGCGCTGATCGTCTCCGGGGTCGACACGCAGGAGCACTCGCTCGCCGGGTTGCTCGCTGAGATGCCCGCGGCGTCCGATACCGCGCCGACCCATCCGGACGAGCCGTGCTTCTGGCTCTACTCGTCGGGTTCGACCGGCCGGCCGAAGGGCACTGTGCACATCCATTCGAGCCTCATGCAGACGGCCGAGCTTTATGCCGTCCCGGTGCTCGGCATCGATGAGAGCGATGTCGTGTTCTCGGCGGCAAAGCTGTTCTTCGCCTATGGGCTCGGCAATGCGCTAACCTTTCCGCTGGCTGTCGGTGCCACCAGTGTGCTGATGGCCGAGCGGCCGACTCCGGCGGCAGTCGGCCGCGTGTTGCGCGAGCACCGGCCGACGATCTTTTACGGGGTTCCGACCCTCTACAATGCGATGCTCGCCGGCAACGATCTGCCGTCGCGCGACGAGCTCGCACTGCGCCGTTGCGTTTCAGCCGGAGAGCCGCTGCCGCAGGAGATCGGCCGGCGCTGGTCGGCGCGGATCGGTGTCGACATCCTGGACGGCATCGGCTCGACCGAGATGCTGCACATCTTTCTCAGCAACTGGCCGAGCGACGTGCGCTACGGCACGACCGGGAAGCCGATCCCCGGCTATCAGCTGAAAATCGTCGACGAGGAGGAAAGGCCCGTCCGGCGCGGCGAAATCGGCGACCTGCTGGTCAGCGGACCGACCAGCGCCGCCTTTTACTGGAACAGTCGCGAGCGGTGCCGGGCCACGTTCATGGGCCGGTGGACCCGCACCGGCGACAAATATCTCGAGGACGAAGACGGTTATTACGTGTATTGCGGCCGTAGCGACGACATGATGAAGGTGAGCGGGATGTACGTTTCGCCGGCCGAGGTCGAGGCGGCGCTCGTCGCGCACGAGAATGTGCTCGAGGCCGCCGTCGTCGGTGCGCCGGACCGGGACGGTCTGGTCAAACCGAAGGCGTTCGTGGTCGTCAAACCGGGAGTTCGCGCTGACGAGGAACTCGTGCCGGTTCTGGAAGCGCATCTAAAAGATCTGCTCGCGCCCTTCAAATGCCCTCGCTGGTACGCGTTTATCGATGACCTGCCAAAGACCGCCACCGGGAAGATCCAGCGATTCAAGCTTCGCGAGCAGACCTCGGGATAAATCTCTCTCAGAGATTGGCCTGAAAGAATTCTGGATCTTGTCAGTGCCTAACCCGTCATTCCCGCGAAAGCAGGAATCCGCAGGCAGGGTTTAGGCATGCTTCCCTGGACCCCCGCTTTCGCGGGGGTGACGATGATGTCCTGATATTGCAAGGTCTATTCTGGGCCCGGCCGTCAGGTCTGTTTGAAGAAGCGGTTTGCGTTGTCCCAGAAGAGCTTTCCCCGCGTGTCGCCGCTGAGGCTGGACCAGGCGAGGATGTTGTCGATCGAGTCCGGAAATTGGCACTCCGAATGCGGGTAGTCGGAGGCGTACATCAACACATCGTCACCGAGATATTGCGTGACGGTGTTGAACATATCCTGGCCTTCCTGGCGCTCGATGCTGCAGAAGAAGCGGCCGCTCGTCAGGTATTCGCTTGGTTTCAGTTTGAGCGGCGCGGTGCCGCCGACATAGACCGCCTGCTCGTCCATGCGCCGTGCCCAGAACGGCAGCCAGCCGAAGCCGCATTCGAGCACGCCCATCCTGAGGCTAGGGCGACGGTCCATGATGCCGCCGCCAATGAAGGAGGCGACAAACCGCATCGCCCCCCAGGGATGCGAAGCCAACCGGCCGAGGAAGATGTTGTCCCAGACATCGCGATAGGCGGGGTAGTATGGCGGGTTCCAAGTCGAGCTGTGGTGCGCGATGGGCAGGTCGTGTTCCTCCGCCGCACGCCAGATCGGCTCGAGATCGGGGTGATCGGGCGGGATGTCGGTCGGCATCAACGGCTTGACCGCGACCGCCCATTTCGAATTACCCCATTCGCGGATCTCGCGCACGGCTTCCTCGGGAACGCGGGCCGAGGCAACGATCAGGCTCTTCAGCCGGTTCGGGAACTGCCCGCAGAAATCGGCGATGTGGCGGTGATAAGCGCGCGCCATCGCAACCTCGAAAGCCGGGTCGTCGAGCCCGACGAAGCTCATAAACGAGCCGGGGATCAGGAAATGAACATCCGTCCCCTCGTCGTCCATATCCTTGACGCGGTTGGCCGCGTCGGCGTCCTGCACTCCGGGGCGCGGCATCTTGCTGCCGCGCCAGCGCGAACTCGCGGCCGGTGAAGGTCTCGCGCGGCGTCGCCTCACCGAGCACGCGGCGATAGAATTTGCGGCCGAAGCTGTAGGAGTGCAGACCGTCGCCGGTATCATGGCGATAAGGCGCCAACTCCGCGAGCCGCGGTCGAAAGCTCGGGTCGAGGTAGCGTTCGAGGACCTCTGCGGAAGGGCTGACATGCGTGTCGGCGTCGTAAACGCGAAAGCCGTTTCTCATGGCGGCTCTCCTCGTGGCGTCGGTGGGGTCAGGCCTGTCTGAAGAAGCGGTTCGCGTTGTCGAAGAGGAGCTTCCGCTTCGTATCCTCTTTGACGCTGGACCAAGCGATGATGTTATCGACCGATTCGGGGAATTGGCACTCCGAGTGAGGATAGTCCGAGGCGTACATCAAGACATCGTCGCCTAGGAAGTGGGTGACATAGTTGAACATGTCCTCCCCTTCGTGATGCTCGATGCTGCAGAAGAAGCGGCCGCTCGCCATGTATTCGCTCGGCTTCTGCTTGAGTGGGGCGGTGCCGCCAACATAGACCGCTTGTTCGTCCATGCGTCGAGCCCAGAACGGGAGCCATCCGAAGCCGCATTCGAGCACCCCCATCCGCAGCTTCGGGTACTTGTCGAAGAGACCGCCGCCGATGAAGGACCCAACGAACCGCATCGCGCCCCAGGGATGGGCGGCAAGCCGGCTGAGGAAGATATTCTCCCAAAGGTCCTCGTAGCCGGGGTAGTAGGGCGGGTTCCAGGTAAAGCTGTGGTTGGCGATCGGCAGATCGTATTCCTCGGCCGCCTGCCATATCGGGTCGAGGTCCGGGTGGTCCGCCGGGAGGTCCTTCGCGAGCAGCGGCATGACCGCGACCGCCCATTTCGATTTTCCCCATTCTCGGATCTCGCGCACCGCCTCGTCAACGGCCCGGGTTGACGCAACGATCATGCTCTTGAGGCGCGTCGGATATTGCCCGCAAAAATCCGACATGTGCCGGTGGTAGGCGCGGATCGCGCCGATCTCGAGCGCCGGGTCGGGAAGACCGACGAGGCTGAGCCAGGATGTCGGGATCAGGAAATGGACGTCCGTCCCTTCATCGTCCATGTCTCTGACGCGGTTCTCGGCTTGATCATCCTGCACGCCCGGACGAGGCATCTTGCTTCCCATCCATCTCGTCTCGCGGCCGGTGAAGGTCTCGCGCGGCGCGGACTCACCGAGAACCCGCCGATAGTACTTTGTCCCGACGCGATAATTGTGGAGCCCTTCCACACCGCCGACCGCTCCTTGCCCAACCGCAAACCGGTAGGGTGCCAGCTCGGGAAGGCGCGCGCGGAAGTCGGGGTCGACGTAGCGCTCCAGCACCTCCGCGGCAGGGTTGACATGCGTGTCGGAATCATAAATGCGAAACCCGTTTCTCATTCTGCGCTCCTCAGTTCGGCACCTCCAAATCAGTCTTGATCATAGGTTCGCAGAGATCGATTGTCGCGAGCTATTTGACTTTCGGGTCAAACCCTGACCCGGGAAGCCGCGGCGTGGGAACCGTTGGCAGCGAGGTAGACCGCCTTGTTGGTTTCGACGTTGAACGCCGGGAGGTGGTCGCGCCGCTCGAATTGCGGCCGCGCTCGGATGCGGCCGGCCAGTTCGAGGTGGTTGCCGATGTCGAAGAACTCGATCAGGTTGTGGTGATAGCGGCTGAGCTGAATAAAGGTATGGGTCCGCGAAGCGATGACACGGCAGCCCAGCTCCAGTGCCTGGGAAATCGGGCCGGACGAGGATTGCCCTACCTCGATGTAAGGGAATACGACGGCGTCACAAATCGCCATGCCGCCGAGGAAATCGGCGTCGCTCTGGGCCCCCATAAAATGAATGCGATCCGACAGATCCTTTGGATGCTCGATCAACAGATCGCGCATCGAGCTGTCGACGGCGACCGAGACTGCCGGCGCGGTCCCCTCCCCATTGGATAGGATCCGCTCAGCGACACTGGTATCGACGTAACCGGCGTCGAACAATGACGAGACGACAGGATCGATCGGCTGGTGGGGCTTGATTTCATTTGGATGGACGCCGCCGAAGATCAGCAGATGATGATCTTTCGGCAGATGGTGCAATGCCCTGACGACGGTATCGAACCCCTTGTAGCGCCCGAGAAACCCGAAAACGCCGATCAGCCTGCCTCCGGCCGGGACGTCGTCCAGTACCGAAAATTTCTTTCGGGACGCAGCGCGCCTAATGTCCGCCACTTCGGCGGCAGATAGAAACGACAGGGGATGGTCGTATACATTACGCATGCCGTGCGCGAATTTCATTTGCGAGAGGTCGCGGCGGGTATGCACGATAAGAGTGATCGGCTTGAAGCACTGGGCACGCCGCAGCCGGCTGGCCAGCCCCGCTGACAAGAGATGCTCCCGATTATATTGCGCCCTCATGGCAATCGCTCTTGCGAAATTGCGCTTCAGAATTTCTCTGAAATACTCCCGGTAATTGAAGGCCTCGCACTGGAAAACCGTGTGGAATGTCACAGAAAGCCGCGGAGCCGCCCGCAGAATCCCGGAAAACCGCCGATGAATATCATGACAGCTCCGGCCCAACGTGCCGTGCTCGAGTTGCAGATTGACGGCCTCGTAGTCTCTTATTTCACGACATATATCCAGAATGTGCCGGTCGCCGAATTTTCTGACGCGACTATGGGTGCTGCGCAGCAAATATTGGTCCAAGTCGAATACCGTAACATCGAAGACATCGTTTAATTGCTTCTCCAAACTGCGGGTGTAGGCCGCGATCCCGCACAAATCGTCGTGGCTCGAAATCAGGGCGAGCCTTTTGCGTCTGCGGCGGACGTGACGAAAGGGCGAGACGGTGATCGGCGGCGCCGGTCAACAGCCGAGGGGGAGTGTCGATTTCGAGCGTCGCCATGATGTCTCTCTTCCGACAGCTCCCGTTCGACGTCAAACTGGTTGCAGTGCAGCCTACAGGTGCTCTCGCACCGTCTGGACGATGAAGGCGCCGATCAGCCAAACGGCGCAGCACAGAAAAAGCGCGATGGCGACATTGCGCAACCGGCGTGGATAAAGCGCTTCCTCGGGAAGGCTCGGCTGAACGAAGCCCGCAAGATAAACCTGCTGGCGGTCGGCGTTCATGCGCGCCCGATCGAGCGCCTCCAATGCGTGCTGATAGGCTTTCTCGGCGAAACTCCGCTCGCTCTCGAGCCGCTCATACGATCCCATCACCCGCGACAGAACCTCGGAGCGAGATTTTTCGGTGTCGGTCACCTCGCTTTCCACCGAGTGGAGCTGCGGCCTGCAACGATTGCATGCGGGCGTCCAGCATCCTGACGGACGGCGCGTCGGCCCGCATATAATGCTTGACGGTGGATAATTCGGTGTCGGTCCGGACGATCTCGTCGCGTATCCGGCCAGCCAGCGCCTGGGTGGCGTCGGCGGTCTTGCGCGGATCGATGATGCCCTCGCGGTCGCGAAACTCGCGAAGCCGCGCGAGCGTCGTCTTGAGCCGCCGTTCGGCGCGGCGCACTTCCTTTTCCGAATTCGACAGAGTGTCGTGCCGCGCCCGCGCCGACAAATCGTTGACCAGGCGCTCTGCGGAGGCGAGGACCGCCCGCGCCAGCTGCAACGCATCGTCCGGCGTGAAAGCGCGGGCCCGGACAACGATCGTCCCGTTGGTGATGTCGTAGAACGCGTCCACCTGGCTTTTCCAATACCTGACCAGCTCTTCGATAGAGACCGGGAGCTGCAGCCGCGCCATCCAATCGGCTTCCGGCCGCGAAAACATCTCGCGCAGGTCGAGCGTCTTGCCGAGCTCGTCGATGACATCGCGGCTGCCGAGGTATTGGACAACGGCGTATGAGTCCACACCGACCGGCGAGGGCGCGACACTTCCTTGGAGCAACCCGCCGACCTCGGCTCGGACGGGTTCGACAGTGCGCAATGCAAAGCGGAATTCGGCGACGTACTGGTCGGCCGCGATCAAGAAAAAATACACCGCCGCCAGCGTCGCCGGCACCAGCACGACGACAACCAGCGACAGCAGGCGAACCGGGACGCGTCGGCGGCGTGCAGCGAATTCCTGCGCCTGAAAAACGGCGATTGCTCCGCCGTCCTCGGCGGGTACCGGAAGTCCGGCGGCAATGGCGGGTTCGCGCGCCTGCGAGGAAGGCGGGCCGATCCAATCGCCGGCAGGCCGTGCGCGTGTCGGCTGAGCCGTCATCAGGCACTCTCCTGCAGCAGTCGATGGTAAGATTCCAATGCCGCGCCGATATCGTCATGCATGGTCAGCCGGCCGCTGGCGAGGACAGCGCCTCTGTCGCAATATTGCCGAATGGTATGAGGGTTGTGGGTTACGAGAATGATGTCGGACCGCAGCATGCGCTGGCGGAACGCCTCGGCGCATCTGCGGCGGAACCGTTGGTCGCCGATCTCGGTCACCTCGTCGATCAGGTAGATGTCAAAGTCGATCGCGAGGCAGGTGGCGAAAGCCAGCCGCGCGCGCATTCCCGCCGAGTAGGTGTTCACCGGCATCTCGAAGTATTCGCCGAGTTCGGAGAACCCTTCGACATAGTCGATCGTGGCGCGTATCGCCGCTCCGTAGATGCGGGCGATGAAGGCGACGTTTTCACGGCCGGACAGGGCGCCGTGAAACGTGCCGCCGAAGCCGAGCGGGAACGACACTCGGGCGAAGCGCCGGACGATTCCGCTGTCCGGCGGCTCGGAGCCTGCGAGGAGCCGGATCAATGTCGACTTGCCGGCCCCGTTCGGCCCCAGGATTCCGAAGTTGTGACCGGATTGGAATACCGTGCTGACCTGGTCGAGCACGGTCTTCCGACCGGCTTTCGTGCGATACGACTTGCAGACCCGGTCGAGCATGATCATAGCGGCTCGTAAAGCCGGCGCTGCAACCCGCGCTCCAGGCCGAGCCCCGCCAACAAGGTGACGACGGCGAATGTCAGCAGATAGGAGCGGTCGAGCCAGTGCGGCTCGTATTCCCGAAAAAAGCTCGAGCGGAACCAGTCGACCGCATGCAACACCGGGTTCCAAGCCAGAATGTCGCGGATCCACTCCGGCATCATTCCCGGCACATAGAAAATTCCGGAACAGAAGTACAAAAGACGGGTCAACTGAGCCCAGATCTTGTCCCACGACTTGGCGAATGCATTGATCACGGCATTGAGCAAGCCGCACCCGCAGCCGAGCAGCCAGACAACCAGGAGAGAGACCGAGACGCCTGCAAAATCCTGCGGCAGCGCGCCGAGCCCGAGTGCGCCGAAGCCCGCCAGAAGGAGGGCCGCCACCAGGGTGTCGGTCAGCAGTTCGAGCAGACCTCGCGCCATCAGCACGTCGAAAGTGCCGACCAGAGGCAGCTGCAACAACGAGCCATTGCTCGAAATCGCGTAAGTCATGCTGCTGCTGGTGTGGACAAACATGTGATAGGGAATGATCCCGGTATAATAGAAGATGAAGAATTCTTCGCCGATCGGCGGCCGGCCACGCATCAACACGGCGAATACGAGGGACAGCATCAGGATGTGCGCGATCGGTTCGAGCAATGCCCAGCCGTATCCGAGCTTCGAGTCGCCGAAGCGGGTGCGGGTCTCGCGGATGATCAGGGCGTGGATGACGCGCCCCTGGGTGCGCAACGCTCTCGAAAAATCCGGGAGGCGGTCGCGGTTCCCGGTGCGGTCGCGACGCGCGCTCGCTGAGCACGACGTAATCGCCGTCCAAGGTCTCGAACCGGCGGTTCAGTACCTGCAGCATCGCCTGCGCATATTCTTCGTTTTCCGGCGCGGCGCGGATCAGTTCTCCGCCGACGGCGAGCGCCTCGGTAAAGCGGCCGCTGTCGAAATAGACCGTCAGCTGCGAGCGCTTGGCGTCGGGATTTGACGGATCGAGCGCCGCCGCCCGGCCGAACGCCTCGGCCGCTTCGTCGAGCCGGCCGAGCCGGTACAGCAGGTTGGCCCGATGCAGATGGTACTCCGGCTGTGTCCGGGGCGATAGAGAGCGCCCGGTCGATCGCCTCGAGTGCATCCTCGATCCGGCCGCGCAGCATCTGCGCTGCGGACAGCAGGCGAAGTGCGACTTCGTCCTGCGGATAGGTCTCGAGCGATGCCGGCAATGATGTCAGCCGCCTCGTCAAAGCGCCCGGTGCGCAGCAACAGCTCGCCGGCATGCACGCGCGTTCTGCCGATCGCCGGGCGCCAGGGACAGGGCGCGCAGCGCAAGAGCCACGGCGTCCTCGGGCTCTTGGAGGGCGAATTTGAGGCCCGACATCTGCCGCAAGACAGTGCTGCGGCCGGGCGCAATGACCGCCGCGCGCATCAGATAGTCGATGGCATCCTCGTATCGGCCTGCCGTCTCGCAGAGGCAGGCGGCGTGAACGGCGAATTCAAACGAGTCAGGATCGAGCTCGCTGGCTCTGCCGGCATGGAGAATTGCGCGATCGAGCTGTCCGGCGGCGGCAAGCGAGCCGCTCGCGTGACGGTGGCCCTCGGCCCATTGGGGACGGATTTCCAGCAGTCGTTCGTAAGCCGCCGCAGCTTCCTCGTGGCGCCCGGAATTGCTGAACACCCAGGCACAGAGATCGGCTATTTCTTCGCGCGCGGGCCGCAACTCGAAGGCGACGCGGGCGCATTCGGCGGCATGCTCACGCCATCCCCGGTGCAGCAAGGCTTCGCTGAGCCGGCCATAGAAGATAGAGAATTCGTCCTCGGGAAATCTGCGCTGAGCGAGATAGAGTCGGCAGGCCTCAATGAAATCGGCGGCGGCGCCCAATGGTCGGGCGCTACCTATCGCCTCTTCACAAATTTCATTGAAATCGGTCACTGTACGATGTTCTCGGGCAGGTGCGCCGTTTACCAGCAATAAATATTAAGGATTCGTTAGTCAGGATGAAGCGCCCACCGTCAGAAGTTCGTCACTATACCGTCAAAAATTCGTCCATTCCACATGAATTAAGGACTATCTCATGACGGAAAATGATCAATTTTATATTAATTTAAGCAACAGCGCTAATTTTTCTTATTGTGGACGGCGAACTTGAAGCTTGGCGGCCAATCTTTAACGTTAAGCTAGGAACCACCGGCGTTTTACAGGACGGCCGGGCAGCTCGTGCGATGACGGGGCTGTGACAATCACAACCGAGCCAGCACCCCTTTCTTGGCTGGCATCGGCGCTTCATCGACCTTAGAGTGTCGGCGCGACACAAAGGAGAAGCGGCGATGGCGTTCGAATTCGGCATGTTTCACGAGTTTCAATGTCCGGCAGGGATGAGCCAGCCGGAGGCTTTTGCCGAGTTGTTCGAACAGGTCGAAGCGGCCGAGCGCTGGGGTCTGGATGCGATGTGGCTGGCGGAAATTCACGTCGCGCCCGAGCGCTCGGTCTGCGCCGCGCCGTTGACGATTGCCAGCGCCATCGCGGCGCGCACCAAGCGCATGAAGATCGGCACCGGCGTCCAGGTATTGCCGCTGTGTCATCCGCTGCGCCTGGCGGAAGAGGCCGCCACGGTAGATCAGATCAGCCACGGAAGGCTGATCTTCGGCGTCGGGCGCAGCGGCTTCCCGCGCACCTACGAAGCTTATGGCGTGCCCTATGGCGAAAGTCGCGAGCGCTTCGCCGAGACCCTCGAGATCCTGAAGAAGGCGTGGACCGAGGACCCGTTCTCCTACTCGGGCAAGTACTACTCGTTCCAAAACGTCCGAGCGACGCCCAAGCCCTACCAAAAACCCTGGCCCGAGATCCGCATCGCCGCCAACAGTCCGGATACGTTTCCGGCGATCGGCAAACTCGGCCACGGCGTGTTTGTCGCGGTTCGCCTCGGCACGCTTTCCGAGCTCGCCCCGAACATCAAGGCCTACCGCGAAGGCTGGAAGGCTGCCGGGCATCCAGGTGAGGGCCAAGTCTTCCTGCGGGCGCCGGTCTATGTCGCCGAAACGGCCGCGCAGGCCCGCTCGGAGCCGGAAGAAAGCATCATGTACTTCTATCGCTATCTCGGCGAGCGGCTCGAAGATTCGGCGACCCGCGCCGGCGTGCGCGCGATCGAGGACCGCGCCGCGCGCGGCCGGCGACTGCAGACCATCACTTATGACGAGGCGTTGCGCGACAAGATCATCGTCGGCACGCCCGAGCAGGTGACGGACCGGCTGATGGGATTGCAGGAGGAGCTCGGCCTCGACGGCATCCTGGCGGAGATGAATTGCGGCACCAAGATCCCGCATCAGCGCGTGATGAAGTCACTGCAGCTGCTGTGCGAGAAGGTGAAACCACAGTTTCACTGAGGCACCACCCTCACCCGCCTCGCTTCGCTCGGCACCCTCTCCCGCCGTGCGGGAGAGGGGCTTTTTAGCCTCGCACTTTAGAGCCCCTCTCCTGCATCGCGGGAGAGGGAGGGGCCCGTCGCGCGCCAGGAGCTGGGGAGGGTGAGGGTCAATGCAGTTCGGCAGACTCCCATTGCCTCGCCGAAGCGGCGGCTGGCTTCGAAGAAATCGCCGTATTTGCGGTGGCCGGCCGAAATATGGGCGCAGGCAAGCAATAGCCGCTCGCGATCACGGCTCTGGTTCTTGCCGTAATCCTCGAGCATGCATTGCGGGATTTCCTGGTTGTGGGGGTCGTTCCCGATCCGCGTGGCCATCAAAGCGAGCCGCTGAACGAGTAGCGAGCGGTCTGCGCCGCTGTCGAGATAGGCCTTGGTCCAGGCCACAGCCTGCGGCGGGTCGAGGGCGGCGATCGCCGCCTCCAAATTCACGATGATTTGGCCCTCACTCATCCGGTCGGCGCCGCTCGGCGCGGCGATCGGCTCGGATTTGAGCCAACCGGAGCTCCGCTGGTTCCATGCCGCCTGGTTGACCATCGAACCCGCCACATAGAGCAGTTTCAGCCGCTGCGGGTGCTCGAAATTGTCGTAGAACCAGCCGATCGTATTGCAGTACTCGTAGGTGTGCTGGGGCATCGAGAAATTGTTCGGCCCGACGGTCTCCAGCACGACCTGGGCGGCTGCCAGCTGGATCGCGTCGATGATCCGGCGCGGCGATTTGCCGGCCAACAACAGCGCGCTGATCTTTTCGATATAGGCGGGCTCGTGCTGATGGATCAGCGCGTCGATCAGCTCCTCGGTCTCGCTTTCGTTCAGTGATCCGGTATTGGCCAGCAGGGCACGTTCGCGCTCGGTCGTGCCGCCTTGCGGCACGGCATGCACTTCCTTGCCTTCGATGAAGATCGTGATGACGTTGCACGCCATCTCATAGACCGAGTGCCAGCGCGGCCCGACCGCAATGTCGAGCGCCCCTGCGTAGATCGTGTCGTGCGCGTTCTCCCACCCGATCGCATTGCCGATCTCGACGACCGACCGCGCGCGGTAGGCCTTGTGCCCGGTCGTGTAGGAGCGGTTGTAGAGCATGCGGTCCTGCACATCGATCATGCCGGCAAAGACCAGTTGCGCCAGCACCTCCTTGCGGTGCTCGGTCTCCTCCATGAGGCCGAGGAAAACGCGGTAGGCGTCGATCACTTGGCCGCGCTCGACCAATGTGAGCCAGTTGTTGAGGCGCTCATTAAGGGGTCCCGTTTCCCTGAGCGGCTCCTGGTCCGGCCAGTAGACGACCGGCTTTGGCGGCTCGGTGTTCGGCATCTTGTAGCCACGGGTCGCGTAATGGCCCGGCGCCTTCAGGATCTTCTGGTTCCAGATGTCGAGCCCCGACGGGATGTACCAGATCGTCTGGGCGAGCGGCAGCCCGGCGAGCTTCTCCGGCAGCATCCTCTGCAGATTGACCGCGGCGCGAACGGACAGCAGGCAATGGTCGTTGTTGACGAAATTGGGGAAGCCGTCGTCGATGCGCTGATGGTAAGGCACATGCGTATAGGGCGCATGGATGCGCACCGCTTCGGCCATGATCTCCGGCAGAGGCCGCCCGCGGCGCAGCAATTCGTAATAGACCCGGCTGCCGCCTTCCTGATCGCGGGCGAGTATGCGATCCTCGAGCTCGTGATAGAGGCGAGCCGCTTCTTGACGGCCGTTTGTTGCGGTTGCGGCTTGCGCTGGCATGAATCTTTGCTCCTCGATCGCAGGTCGGTGGCATCCTGATAATTTTAGTCACCACTCGCGGCCGGCGACAACCGCCTTGCCCGCATAGCGCGAGTGCATTCGAGGAATTCAGGTCGATGGTTCCTGACATCTTCCACCGCGATTTCACGCCGACGCCTTTTTGGTGGGAGGCTTATAGGCCTACCGCCGGACAGCTCGTCGCTGCTCCCCGGTCGGCGCGCGTCGCGATCGTCGGCGGCGGTTATGCGGGGCTGTCGGCGGCGCTCGAACTGGCGAAGCACGGCATCGACGCGGTCGTGCTCGAAGCGGGCGAGCTCGGCTCTGGCGCCAGCACCCGCAATGGCGGCGCCGTCAGCGGCGGGGTCAATATCGGCAAGAGCTTTACCGGACGGAGCGCCGATGTGGAGCCCGAGCGGGCCGAGCGGTTGTTGTCGGACGCCTCCGACGCCTTTGCCCTGATCGACCGGCTGATCGAGGAGGAAACGATCGATTGCTTCTGGGAAAAGCCCGGCCGCTTTGTCGGCGCCTGGACAAAGAAGCATTTCGACGCGCAGGCGCGGCGGCTCGCCGTCCTCAATTCGGCGGCGCAGTCGGGCGCGTACATGGTGCCGCGCGAGCGCCAGCGCGAAGAAATCGCCAGCGACTATTATTTCGGCGGCATGGTCGTCGAGCGGTCCGGCAAATTGCACCCGGCGCTCTACTACAAGGGGCTGCTCGAGGCTTGCCGCCGGCGCGGTGTTCCGGTCTGCGCCAAGTCGCCGGTCACGGGCATCCGCCGGAGCGGCGCCGGATGGCATGTCGAGACCGCCCGCGGAGCGGTTTCCGCCGGCGATGTCGTGATCGCGACCAATGGCTATACCGGGGGCCTTACCCCGGCGCTCCGGCGACGCGTCGTGCCGGTCGCCAGCCACATTATCGCGACCGAGGAATTGCCGCAGGATCTCGCCCGGTCCCTGATCCCGAAGGCGAAGACCTTGTCCGACACCAAGCGCGTGCTGTGCTATTACCGGATGTCGCCGGACGGCATGCGCATGGTGTTCGGCGGCCGCGCGCGCTTCACGCAGGTCGGCCCGACAGTCAGCGCGCCGATCCTCTACCGCTATATGACCGATCGCTTTCCGCAATTACGCGGCGTCAAAGTGACCCACGCCTGGACCGGCAATGTCGCCTTCACCCTCGACGCGCTGCCGCATATGGGCCAGCGCGACGGCCTCCATTATTGTCTCGGCTGCAACGGCAGCGGGGTGGCGATGATGACCTATCTCGGCTGGCAGACGGCGCGCAAGATCGCCCGCGCCGCCAACTACGCCTGCAGCTACGACACCGAGGACTTCCCCGACAACCCGCTCTACTCCGGCAATCCTTGGTTCTTGCCGGTCGTCGGCGGCTATTATCGCCTGCGCGACAATCTCGACCGCCTGCTCGCCTGAGCCCGCTCCCCACCGTCTGACCCCACCGGTCCACTCTGCTTGCTGTTTTTGCTGTTTTTTGCAGCGAAATATCAGTCACCGCTCCCACCATAGTTGGGCCACCGCCGCCCGTCGGCGCAATCCCGGATCGACATAAAGCTCGAACATTATGGCAATTTTATTGTTGCTATCATAGCAAAGAGTCCGCGCCGAGTTAGTTCCACCCTGGCAACGGATCCCCTAAGCACGACTTTCGCAATGCTTTCGGCGCCGATCAGTCTCTCGATCGGGCTATCCAGACTGTGCGGCCACCTGCTTGCCGGTCCTCGACCACATGGACGACAACCTCGAAACCGGCATCGGTCAGCAGTTTCTCGTATTCGGCGGCATCGAGACTGGCATGGTAGAGCGGCTCCCCTTGATAGCAGCCGATGCCCTCCCCGTAAGCTGGCCCGGTATTGAACATCAAGACCGCCGATCCAGCGGCATGTGCCGCGAACACCTCGAACATGGCACGCTGATCGTCGGGCTTGAGATGGAAGAAGCTGTCCCAGGCGAGCGCACCCGCAAATTGCCGTCCGAGCGCCAGCGATCGCATATCGGCGACAATCCACTCCTGGTCGGGCAGGCGGTCCCGGCAGAGCGAGATGAGAATTGGCGACGCGTCGACGCCAGTGACGTGAAGCCTGGATTTAACCATATGGAGCGCCACCGGCGATCCCGACCCGCAACCCAGGTCGAGCACCGTCCCGCCACTCGGCAGAGCAGCGATAAAGCGGTCGTGCCACCCCTTGTCATTCCACCCGCTGTTGCGCCGATCGGCGTCCCGGTTGCGGGCATGTTTCTCATAATGGCCGATGATGCGGTCAGCCAGCTCAGTCATATGGCAAAGTTGGGAGACAGTCCCGGGCCACGCAAGCCACGAGATACCCGTCGATGCTCCGTGCGAGATCAAGAATCATGCACCCGAATATTACCTTGTATGCAGGCAGAACGCATTCTCCAAATCATCGTTGATTGGGCCAAAAAACAGCCGACAATTCAGGCCATGGCGGTAGTTGGCTCACATGCGCGAGGGACAGCGCGGGCGGAGTCCGACATTGACCTTGTGTTACTCGTGACCGATCCGCGAGCCTTCCGGGCTGACGTTGCTTGGCTTGATGCAATCGACTGGAATGCTATCGGCTCTCGACCGATCAAGTGGCAGGACGAGGACTATGGAGAGCTTTGGTCGCGCCGGTTATGGCTTGAACAAAACGGCGGCGAGGTCGAATTTGGCTTTGCTTCGCCCTCATGGGCGGACGTGAACCCACTCGATCCGGGAACCCGGCGTGTGATCGCTGATGGGTGCCGCATCCTTCACGACCCGGAGAAAATTCTAAGCCGCCTGTGCGCGCCATAGGTGGACCGGGACAACCGTAGGCCCCGCGCAAAATCAAGAATTACGCAAGGAAATTAGGGGGACAGAAAATGGATTGACCCCCCAATCTAGCGCCGCACCAGAAGCGCGAGGCCATCAAGCGCCGCGACCAAGGCGACGAAACCCTTGCCGACATCGGGCGCAGCTACAACGTCAGCGAGGCGACGATTTCACGGCTGATGGCGTGAAACATCAAAGATTTCAGTATAATCCGGATTTTCCGACTTCGTCAGCAACATCAGCAAGAGTAATGATGGTTACCGCCGGAGAAGACTCCGGAAGTGTAATTAGTTTTGAAAGGGCTTCTCGATCCGCTTCGCTGTTCACCAAGATCCAAATCTGAAGCGTGTTGTAGAGTCCTATAAGAGCATCCCTTTGCTGTTCTGTTGCGAGGCCGTGCTGGATGCGAACGGCGGTGCCTTCCAAGCGCTCGGTCAAAATTTGGAGTAATTTGCGTATCCGAAGCGCAATGGCGGTGATGGTATACTTCGAAAAGTTGCCAAAATAAATATAGCGGTTGCCGCTGAAATCAACACATAAATTGAAATTGCACGTTTGTCCCAACTGAAATAGCACCCGCTCTCCCGGAGCCTCGTTGCTGGTTAGAATCGCGCCACGCAATACTAAATAAGAATTGATGTCCGGGCTAATCGGATTGGCCGCGGGGGAACTCTGCGCAGTCTGCGATATCGCTTGATCAATTGCGGCGGTAGCCTTTGCCTTGAAAGAATTATTATTGTATTTTATCGTATCTAAACCCGCCACATTAAATTCTAGGCGGTAATCCTCATGTTGAAATGGAATGATGTATTTATTAAAGCCAAGCATGAGGCCATATTCCATGTGTACGTTAGGATTAGGTTTTTGAACGCGGCCAATCGTTTAAGGCTCATCCCGTTGTCCCAGGTAGCCCGATATGTGGTATGAGGAGACCGTGCGGCGGCCGGCTGCGGCGGGCGCGAGAGGGCATTGAGCGGCTACGAGCGATCGACGTCTCGACAGTCCCGCGCGGGCCAAAAAGGCCCGTAGAACTGCCACCGGCATGCCAACAAGCGGCTCAAGGCACCCGAAAACTGGAAACCCAGCCCCGTTTTCAGATTTCGCCCGCCACCCCTATATGTTGATGAATCTGGGACAACGGGATGAGCCTCAATCGTTTCATTGTTCAACAGAACGATGCAGAATTGCGATTGAATGATCTTCGAGCAGATTTTAAGGCAGAACACTTGTTGCGCGGGTGCTAAAGAACCTCCTGCTTCATAAGGTTCAATTCGCCGATCCGTTAGTAGCGTTTGAAGGAGTTGCACTTCGAAAATGCTGCGGTTAAATCCATATGCAATAAAACAACTTGGCGACGAGGAAAACACGTAGCCACAACCCGGTAAATTAACAATGCAAATGTCGTTCTTGCGAATCCGGTTGTCCAAAGGCCCCCCGCAACTCCCGGCGCGCCTGTTACCTCAGTAGACGCACAGATGGATGATAGCACGACAGCCAGTGAATTTTCCAGAAGGGCCAGTTTCGCCACCAACCCTTATCGCGCGCCTTTGCGGGCGTAACCAGCGCTGTGCTGGAAGACGTTCGGCTTGCGGTAGATCGCGAGGATTACGGCGCCTTCGTCTGAGTGGGTCTGGTGGAACGAGCCGGGATGGCGCCACACGAACTCGCCGGCGCGGCAGACCCCATCGTGATCGTAGAAGGATCCCTCGAGAACCCAGCTCTGCTCGATCTCCGCATGCTTGTGCATCGGCAAGGTGGCGCCGGGCGCCCACTTCAAGAGGCAGGTCATCTCGCCCTTTTGCTTATCCTCGTAAAGCACCTTGATCGAGATGCCGTCGAATTGCGTCGGCTCCCATTCGATGGCGCTCGGCTTCACATAGACCGAGCCGCCGATCGTCGGCTCGATCTTCGGCATAGCTTTCTCGGATGTTGCAGGCATGGGTTTCTCCCGACGGCTCGTCACGCGAGCATTGACCGCGTGCGTTTTGACCCGATCGCCTGCCCGCCTCATTCTGTTATATGCTGGAAGCATTCGGTCAGGAGAGGAGAAAACGACATGGATTTCGAAACCTACAAAAACTCGCTCGCCGAGGTGGCGCCTCCGGAAGGGCTGAGCATGGCGGCGCAGGCGCTGTGGTGGGAAGCCAAGGGCGACTGGCACCTGGCGCATCAATGCGCGCAGAAGCAGGCGGACGCGGAGGGCGCCTGGGCGCACGCCTACCTGCACCGCGTCGAAGGCGACCTGCGAAACGCCGGCGGCTGGTACGGCCGAGCCGGCAAGACGCCATCCGAGGCGCCCTTGAAGGAGGAATGGGAGACGATCGCCCGCGCGCTGCTCGCCTAGGCGCATATTGCCGGGACGATGCTCCCGAGGGATGCTGGCTGTTTTTGCTGTTTTTGCAGCGAATCATCAGCCATCAACGTCTTGTTCGCCGCAGAAACCCTGGCGCGCTGTGGGCAATAAACGAGGAATAACAGCGAAGAGAACAGCGTGGTAACAGCCGAGCAACAGCGAAAAATGGCATCCGCCGACCGACACGATCTATCGCAAATGCGAGATCGTCGTCTTCGTAATTCGCGACTTCGAACCATATTGCTATGATAGCATCATATCATAAATTAATCCACACCCAACACTGCTCCGCTCTATCGATACATCCCAGCCGCGCGAACAGCGCAGCTACCCGACCGGTTAACCAAGATGAGAGGATCAGATTATGAGTGGCACAACCGACCAATTCGAAGGTGGTTGCCTGTGCGGTGCGGTCCGTTTTATGGCGACCGGTCAGCCGAAAGGAGTGTATTGGTGCCATTGTCAAAGTTGCCGCAAGCACAGTGGCGCCCCTGCTTCGGTTTTTGTCGCGTTCGAACACACGGCCTATACGGTCACACAAGGTGAGATAACGAAGTTCGACTCTACGCCCGGAAGAACCCGCCGAGGATTTTGCGCCCGCTGCGGGTCGACTCTGACTTGTGAAAGCGCGCGGTTGCCGACCGAAACGCATTTCTATGTCGGCGCATTCGATCGCGCGGCCGAGCTTCGGCCAACACGGCATGTCTTCGCCGAGGAGCACCTGCCTTGGGTGCACATGGATAACTGAACGCGCGACCTTAAAAGAGATCGCGCACAGCATCCTCCATCTTCTATTTCGGTTTGTGCGCCAGAAAGGCGTAACCTTCCGGCCCGACCTGACCTGAGGCGATAAAGCAGTCAAAACCGCCTCCGGAGCCGAGATCGACCACCTGTTCGCCTGGCTTCAAGACGCCAAGCGAGAACGGGTTACCGACGCCGGCAAAAGCCTCAAACGGCGCTGTCCGGCAAGCGGGCGTCCGGTGTGGAAATGGTAGCTCGTGTGCGGATCGACCGCGACGGCCCGGTATTTGGATTTGCGCGAGCGGGTCAACGGGTGACCCGTCACTCATTCCCTCCTCCTCTTTTGAAGACTACGCCGTAGTGATAGGGGGGCAGCTCAACATTGCGGTTCAGCAGCAGGCCGGCCGGCTTGACGATTGCCGCCACCTCGTCGGCCTCTATCCGCATCTCGGTTTTTGGGCCGCGCGGCTGTCCGAAAATCACTGTTTCCTCGCGCGGCCGACGATGCCAATTCACGATCCCGAATTGCCCTTTAGATTTGAGCAACGCCGCGATGGCGCGCGCGAGGCCGAGCTGATCGGGGACGCCGTGGAAGGTGTTGGCAAGCAAAACGTACTCGACCGGCTCCGGCACGACCGCATCGACGGCCATGGCGTCCGCCACGACAAATTCGCAATTGTCGATACGGGCCTCTGCAACGCGCGCCCGTGCGCGGTCCAGCATGGCCGGGTCGATGTCGATCGCGTAGACGCGTTGTGCGATGCGAGCGAGCGGCACCGTGAACAGCCCGTCGCCGCAACAGAGATCAACCGCGAGGACGCCCGGCTCGACACCCATTGCCGCGAGAACCTTCGAAGGATCAGGCCACAGCGCCTGCCACCAATCGGCGTCGGGCATCGTTGTTGCCGGGAAAAAGCCGATGTTCATGCGGTTCTCACGCTTCTGTCGGGATCAGGGGTATCCTGTGACCCGTGAGGGCGTTATTCAATTATTCCGGTGATTGATTTTCCAGTCGGGATGGATGTCAAGCTTGGGCCCGAAACAGCAGGTTTTTGCAGGTCTCGCGCAGATCGCTCACGCGCTTGCCCATGCGCATCGGCTCGAATTGCTCGAACATCTCGGGCAAGGCGAGCGCAGCGTCGAGGATTTGGCGGCCCGTGCGAGCCTCACCCTCGCCAATGCATCCAGACATTTGCAGCTTCTCCGCCGCGCTGCGCTTGTAGAGGGCCGACGCGACGGCAAACGCGTCTACTATCGCCTCGCTGGCGACGAGGTGGTAGTGGGTTTGCTCGCCGCCCTCAGCCGCGTCGGCGAGCGCAACAGTGCCGAAATCGCGCGCGTGATGGCGAGCTATTTCCGGGCTCGCGACGGGTTCGAGGCGGTATCGCGCAATGAGTTGCTCGACCGCCTGCGCTGCGGGGCCGCGACCGTCCTCGACGTCAGGCCGGAAGACGAGTTCGCCAGCGGGCATTTGCCCAATGCCCTGAACATCCCGTTATCCCAATTAGAGCGCCGCTTGGCCGAGCTGCCGCCGGACCAAGAGATCGTCGCCTATTGCCGCGGCCCGTGGTGCGTCCTCTCGTTCGAAGCTGTTGCATTGCTACGCCAGCGCGGCTACCGGGCGAGGCGGCTGGAAGATGGATTCCCTGAATGGAAGACGGCAGGGCTGCCCACCAGCCAAGAAAATCAGCGGCGGTAACTATTTTCGATTGGTTTTAACGCACAGTCGAAGAGCATACCCGCTCGTTACTGAACAATTTCTCGCCACGGAACCGGGCATTGAGGTACCGCAGGGTAATACCCCTGATAGGGATCGCACCAGTACAAAACCGTAGGTGAGGGTGCACCGGCATATGGGTTGTAATCATAGCCATAGTCATAGCCACTGTAGTAGGGAGCCGTTGCTAGCGCTCCGCCGAGCAGCCCGAGGCCGAGACCGAGACCTATTGCGGGTCCAACTCCCCAGCCGCCGCCACGACCACCATGGTGCCAACCGCTACCCCCACCACGCCAGCCACTGCCGTTCCAATTACCCGCACCGCCATGCCAGCCGCCACCACCACCACCGTGTCCACCGCCATGATGGTCGGCGAATGACGGAACCGCCGAACTTGCCAATAGCGCAGTGGCCGCTATCAGAGCTGCCAACCTTCTGGTCATGTGCCTCGTCTCAGCGCTGCCTCGAGAGAGAACGGGCGGGCCTACTTCCTAATTCCCTGTCGCTTTCTCCCGGCCCGGTGATGAGTCGGCAGCAGCGGTGTGCAATGCGGTATCCAGAGGTTCGCACCAACCCGGACCTCGGGACATCCGAGGGCTGCCACCATCGCACTCCTCCGGACCCTCATCTTCAGGGCTTTTTCGCCGCAAAATGCGGAGGGCCTAAGGCGCCGTGCTGACGCCGTCTGTCGCGCTTCTTTGGACTGTCGGGATGAAATATAATACCTATCCCGAAAGCGTTTGTTGGCGGCGACGGCGCCCAGAACACTGCAAAATCGCCACAGAGGAGGTGGAGATGCCATCCCAACCAAATCTCGCCCACCTGCCAGTAGGACAGATTGGCTTTGGCGCAATGCGCATCACCGGCCCGGGCATCTGGGGCTCTCCGAAGGACAAGAGCGAAGCGATCGCGCTGCTTCGGCGGGCGGTGGAGAAGGGCGTCACCTTTATCGACACTGCCGACTCTTACGGTCCCGGTGTCAGCGAAACTCTCATCGCCAAGGCGCTCTACCCATATCCGGCAGGGCTGGTGGTGGCCACAAAGGGCGGGCTTTTGCGCCCTGGAGCCGACCGTTGGGTCACCGATTGTCGACCGGAGCATTTGCGCCGTGCCTGTGCGGACAGTCTGAAAAGGCTCAGGCTCGAGCGCATCGAGCTTTACCAATTACATGCGGTCGACCATCGGGTACCGATCGAGGATTCGATAGGCGTGCTCGTCGACCTTCAGCGGGCGGGGAAGATCCGCCATATTGGCGTGTCCAACGTCTCTGAGAGGGAATTTGCGCGAGCACGCGCCGCAGGCTCGATCGTCTCAGTCCAGAACCATTACAATCTTCGGGACAGGTCCTCCGACCGGTTGGTCGACATTTGCGCCGAAGCTGGCATCGCCTTCATTCCTTGGTACCCGCTGGCGGCGGGCGGGCTTGCCAGACCAAACTCCGTGCTTGCCCGCATTGCCCAGAGCTACGGCGCGACACCGAGCCAGATCTCGCTCGCCTGGCTGTTGCAGCGTTCCCCCGTTATGCTGCCAATTCCCGGAACCTCCTCGATCGCTCATCTCGAGGAGAATTTCGCGTCCGCCTCCATCCGCTTAACCTCGGATGAGTTCCGCACCCTTGCTTCGCTATAGCGAGCGCTCCTTTCGCGGAGTTCCGATGCGAAAGGCGGGTTCCGGTCGCGCTGTGCCGCAGGCCGATCAGCTGGGCTCGCGCAATGTTCGAGCGAATGGCACCGCCACTGCGCAAAGCGCCGCCATCACGAAAAATCCCTTTGCGCCGAAGTGGCTATAGAGGTGGCCTGAGCCGATTATCAAGAGCGCCGTCGGTAAGCCTATGCCAACGGTTCCGTAGACCGTCAATGCGGTTGCTTCCAGGTGACGAGGCGCGCATTGCGCGAGAAGCCGCATGCAGGTCAAGTGCAACAGGGCGAATGTGAGCCCGTGTAGTGGCTGGATCGCTGCAAGAGCCGGAATCCACGTAGTCTCGGCCATTATCACCCAGCGTAGGGCACCGGCTGCGGCGGCGATCATTGCGGCATGAGCCGGGCCGATGCGATCAAGCAGCGGGCGGCCGATAAACAAAAAAACGACAACCTCCGCGGCCACCGACATCGACCAAAGCACCCCGATGGTATTCGGGCCGATCCCCGCTGCCTCCCAGCGAATTACGGCAAAGCTGTCGTGCATCGCGTGGCTGCCGAGGATCAAGGCGGCGACGAAAATGATGCGGCGATAAGACGGAAGCCGCAGCAGCGCTGCGAAGCCTCGGACCGCACCATCGGCAACCACGGGTCGAGCGGCATTCTTGATCGCCAGCCTCAGAACTGGCACGAGGCGAGCGGCAAATGCGGCCGCTACGAGCAGTCCGGCATTGAGCCAAATTGCCGCGGAAATCCCGAATTGCGTGATGGCCTGACCGGAAAGCAGGGTTCCGCAAATGAACGCCGCGGAGCCAGCACCACGCAGCCAGCCATAGTGGAAGCGTTGCTGGGCAGAACCTTCGGATGGATCGGGAGCCGCACTGGCGAGAGCGAGCGTATCGGTGAGCGGGGCAAGCGGCGCCAACGCTGCCGAGTGAAGTACGCCGACAACGAACAACAGCAATAATCCAGTTCCCTGCAGGTAGCCCAGCGCAATCAGGGCGGCGGCGACCGAGCAAGCGGCGAGAACGGCCTTGGGAGCATCGAGAATATCGGCCAACCGACCAGCGGCCGGCCCGGCGATCAGGCGGATTGCGGTGCCGGCGCCGAGCACCAACGCAATCGCTTCCGGCCCCAATTTTCGGCTCTCGAGGAGGCTGGGCAGATACGGCGACAGGACGCCAAACCCGGCGTAAAGGGCGCCGTATAGACTCAGGAAACGCCACAGAGGATGGCTGAAGGCAACCATGGAGAAGTGATACTGCCTGCGCCTTCGTGGCGAGGCCACCTGCGTAAAGTTCCCGGGCTGTTTGGTGGCAGTGGGTTGAGCCGGATGACGAGGAACAGAAAAACTTCTCCGGCGATGAGCAGCGGGAAGGGCCGGTATTGACCGATATACACGTCGTTGGGTGACGAGATCGGCTGGGATTGGGAGAACTTTATTGAGGTGATCAGCCGTTATATTTGAGTATAGTCAGGCCGTCATTGACATCGGTCACGTACATCAGCCCGTCAGCCGCCACGTAGACATCGTTTGACTGGATCACGCGCGGGCGGTTCGGTCGCGGGTCGACCATCTTTTCGGGCGCGGGCGGCACAAAATGCGCGACCTCGCGCGGCGCGAACGGGTCGGTGATGTCGAACACCCGCACACCGGCATTCTGGTAGGTGGCGAAGATCAACTGCTCGCTCTGGAACGAGCCGGGGCGGTTCTCGTGCAGGTTATGTGGGCCGAATTTCGCCCCCTTCTTGCAATAATCTTCTTCGGTCGGGGTCGGGAACGCGGCGATCTGCACAGGGTTGGTCGGCTCGCGCACGTCGAACACCCAGCAGCGCTGAATACCGTTGGCACAATTATCGAGATTGCCCTCATCGGCGAAGACCGCCAGGCTGCGGCCGGGCAGCGGCAACGGCGTGTGGGTGCCGCCGCCGAACGGCGGGCACCAGTTGCGGTGGGCGAGCAGCTTTGGCGCGGTCGGGTCGGCGACATCGAGGATCGTCATTCCGCCGTCGCGCCACGCGGCGTAGGCGCGATTGCCGCTGACGATCGCATGGTGCAACGCGTAGCGCCGGCCGCTCCAGCTCGGCGTCTCGCCGCCTGCAGTGTGCATGCCGGGCAGCCACCAGCGGCCGACGACCTCGGGTCGGGTCGGCTCGGCCAGGTCGATGACCGCCAGCACGTGGTCGGTAAACCCCTGCCAATGGCACGAGGCATAGGCATAGCGCCCGCCGACATACCACAGTCGGTGCAGGCCCAACCCGTCGACCGGCATAAAGCTGATCTCGCGAGGCTCGGCCGGCTTGCCGATGTCGAAGACGCGCAGCCCGGCGGTAAAGGCCTTCTCGCGCTTGGTGAAGGTTTCGGTGATCGAAGCCTTGAAGTAGTCGTTTGGGTCGGAATAGCCCTGCAACACCCAGATGTTCGGGGCATTGACCGTCAGCAACAGGTCGTCGTGGGTTTGCAGATGGAAGGCGCGCGAATTTGGCGGCGCCGCGACGAAATTGACCGGGCGCGGCCGGCGCGGGTCGCTGACGTCGGTGATCGTAAAGCCATCGCTGAACATGTGGCCGACAAAGGCATGTCCCCTATGGACCATGACCTGCACACCGTCGCCGCGGCCGTTCTGGTCGGTGTGGCCGACAAACTCGATATTGCGCGCCGAAACCGGGATCATGTTGCGGTTCCTCTCCCGAGTGCTAAGCCAAATGGAAGCCGGGACGCGCCGATCAGCGCGACAGCAGGCGTTTTCATCAATGACATCGATTGTCCGATGTTCGCGTCACGCGGCTGGCGGGGCAATTTCGTCGAGGGCGAGGCCCCGCGCCTCGGGCCCGACTTGCGTCACGGCGATTGCAGCGATCGCGACGATGACCGCGATCACTACGAACACCGCGTTGAGACCGTACCCCTGCTGGATCCACAGGAACGCCGGTATCGCGACGAACGCCGCGATTCGGCCGGCCGCCTGACACAGGCCGAAGCCGGAGGCGCGGGCGTTGGTCGGGAACACCTCGGAGATGAAGACCTGCGAGGAATTGCCAGCCAGCTGTGTGAAGAAGATCATGCCGAAGCCGATCCCCAGCACCGCCGCCTCGCTTCCCGCATTGGCCCAGGCCAGCCCGAAGACGCCGGTCAGGATGAAGGCGGTGACGGCGGTTGGTTTGCGCCCGAAGCGCTCCAGCGCATACATCATAAAGGCGCTGGCGCACGGAAAGGCGAGGGTGATCCAGAAGATCGAGCTGAGCGACTTGGCGATCGTAAAGCCGCGCTGCACGAGAATGTTAGGCAGCCAGGCGCCGAGCCCGAGCGCGATCCCGAAGAATGCGGCAAAGCAGATCATGCCGGCTGCGACCCGTCCTGGATAGTCGCGCAGCACGATGCCGATCGGATCGCGCCGGGTGTCGCTCGCGGCGTCGGTGCGCAGCGACGACAGCGGCACGGTGCGCAGGCCCATGCGCTGCAGCAGGTCGAGCGCCCGCTGCCCTTGTCCGTGCGTCGCCAGCCAGCGCGGCGATTCCGGCAGGGAAAAACGCAGCACGAAAACGATCAGCGCGCCGATGCCGATGATGATCCAGATGCCACGCCAGCCGATCGTATCGCGAAACGCCAGCGTCAACAGCACGCCGACCGGCCACGGCCAAGCGCCGCCGATGAACTGCATCAGCGCGATGACACGGCCGCGGATGCGCTTCGGCGCATATTCGGCAGTGTAGGAATAGCACAGCGGCTGCTCGGCTCCGAGCCCGACCCCGGCCAGGAAGCGAAAGATCAGCAGCCAGGTGAGGCCGGGCTCGAACCCGATACTCGGAATCGCCGGCAAGGCGGCGAGGATCGTCGCCAGCCCGAACAGCAACAAATTGAACTGATAGACCGCCTTGCGTCCGAACCGATCGGTGAACTCGCCCTGCCCGAGCGTGCCGACGAACAACCCCAGCGCGGTGGCGCTGCCGATCCAGGGCACCTGCTGCTGGCGTAACGAACCCGCTCTTCAGCAGGTCCGGGACGAGCGCCCCGAAAATCGTGAAATCCAGCACGTCGAAGAAGTAGCCGGCCGCCACTAATCCCAGCACCCGCCAATGGACCGGTCCCATTCGCGCCTCGTCCATCGCCTCGCCGACGTAGGACTCGATGGTTTGTACGGTCAGCGCCATAATCGACCTCCCTTTTCGCCGCTTCGGCGTTATCAGCTCGAGCGGGCCCTCTTTATGCTGGCGATCAACTTCCCCAAGTTCGCACTGATCCCGTCGCCAATTTCGTCCGAGGGCTCGCTAAGGTGGCGGTCACGACTTAGCGCGATTTGCCGTTGCCGAACATCCCTAAAAGGGATGATCTTCGTACTCCGGCCGCCCAGATTCCCAGGAACCTGCCCAGCCCGCCCAAGTCGCCCAAACCAAGCGTCTTGCCAATTAATCCAAGCTAGGGGCAGGTTTTTAGCCCTGCTGTGAACGGAGGTGATGATGCCAGTTGGCGGGTTGATAGAGGAGTGGGATCACTTAGATTTCATAGGCGCCAGTGGAATACTCGTTACGACAGGCGCAGTTGTCGCATCTCTGTTCCCTGCGCTTCGGAAGATTTGGATCTTGGCTCCGATCGGCGTCGGAGTAGGAATGATGGCGATCGCTGCCTATGGAGCTCGCTCGCGGCCACCGATGGTTTCCCCGAGGTGACGAGATCGCGATTATCCAGCTTCGGCACCGCGTTCACTGCGCGGATGCCGTCCGTTATGCAAGATGTTACGTGAACGCCCTTCGCCTTTTGCCGCTCCTCACCCCGCCCTCCCCCTGCAAGCGGGGCGAGGGAGATGGAGACCTCTTCGGCTAAGGGCAGGCTCGAAGGCCGAAGGCAGGTGGTTTAGTGTGACCGAATGCCCGCGGTTGAACCGCCATCAACCGGGAGAGCCACACCGGTGATGAAGCTGGCATCGTCGGACAGAAGGAAGGCAATCGCTGCCGCGACCTCTTCGGGTCGGCCTTCGCGGCCAATGGGATGAGCCGCGCGAATCCGCTGCACATTTTCGGGATCCTCGAACATGGGCGCCGTCATCGGCGTGCGGATCATGCCGGGCACGACGGCATTGACGCGGACGCCGAGCGGGCCCAGTTCCAATGCCATCGTCTGGGTGATCCCCACGACCCCGTACTTCGACGCGGCATAAGGGAGACGGTTGGGCACGCCCCTGATCCCGGCCGCAGAGCTGAGGTTGACGATTGCCGCCGGTGTCTGCGCGTCCTTCACGGCACGGGCGAAAGCCTGGCACATGTTAAACGTGCCTTCGAGGTTGACCGACAGGACCCGCCGCAAAACCTCGGGATCGGTATCCAGAACATTGCCGACTCCCCGGATGCCAGCGCTGTTGACCAGCCCATCGAGTTTTCCGAACCGTCGAACCGCTCCGGACACGAACGCGGCGACCTGGTCCCGGTCCGAAACGTCAACGCCGGCGCCGTAGATCCTTTCGCTGTTCCCGAATTCGGAGACGACCTTGTCGACCTCTTCTTTCCGCACGTCGGCGGCGGCGATCGAGGCGCCTTCTGCGAACAGCCGCCGGACGCAGGCCGCGCCGATACCGCTTCCGGCGCCGGTTACCAAGATGGTCTTGTCTTCAAAGCGTTTCATTCAAACACTCCTTACGTCCGGTTCCCTTGGGATATCTACTTGGAGCGCGCCAAGGAGCCGAACTAGTCCCTAAAATTGGCATGGACTTACGACCAGAGGCCATAATACGCCGCTAGCCGGAACTGTGAGGAGATTACCTACGCCACCTTCCAAATTTGCCGCGAGAGTGCTGTCTTGACCGCCCCGATCCGCCGACTGCTCTGCGGTCCAAGCTGGGGGCCAGCTCCTCCTCGATCCGGAATACCAGGCGGCCGCCGATGCCGTCGGCTTGGACGAGGCGCACCAGCACCTCGGCACCCAGCCGGTAAACCCGGCCGGAATTGCGTCCGACCAATCGCTGGGCTCGCTCGTCGCGGACATAATAGTCGCCGGGCAGCGTCGATATCGGGACCAGCCCGTCGGCGTTGTTTTCCCGCAATCTCACGAAGAGGCCGAAACTCGCGACCCCGCTGATGTCGGCGCTGAAGAGGCTGCCGACGGATCCGGCGAGAAGGGTCGCGCGGTAGCGGTCAATGGCAGCCCGCTCGGCTTCGGCGGCACGCCGTTCAGTAGCCGAGATGTGCGCCGAGATCGCATCCAGCCCGTCATGGCCGGTCTCCGCTACGGCATCTCCGAGCAGCGCGCGATGCACCAAGAGGTCGGCGTAGCGGCGGATCGGTGAGGTGAAATGGGCGTAGCGGCGCAGCGCCAGACCGAAATGCCCGATATTGTTTGGGCTATAGGCGGCCTGCGCCTGGCAGCGCAGGACGAGGTCGTTGACCAGCATGGCCTCCCCGGTGCCGGCGGCCCGGCGCAGCACGCGATTGAACAGCTCCGGCTTTATCGCCTGCCCTTTGGCCAATGCCAGGCCGGGAAGGCCGGCCTCCTCCAGAAAGACGCGCAGCGACTCCACTTTGTCCGGGTCCGGCGCGTCGTGCACGCGGTACATGCACTGCTGCCGGCGCGCTTCGAGCTCCTCGGCGGCGGCGACATTCGCCAGGATCATGAATTCCTCGATCAGCCGATGGCTGTCGAGCCGCACGGCGCGCACGATCGCCGCCGGCCGCCCTTTGGCATCGAGTACGACCCGGTCCTCGCTGAGGTCCAGCTCCAACGCTCCGCGCGCCGCGCGCGCCTCGGCGAGCGCGGCGTAGGCGCCATAGAGCGCGGCGAGCGATTCAGGAGCCAGCTCCCAAGCACCTCCATCCTGTGCCGCTTGGACCTCCTCATAGGTCAGTCGCGCGGCCGAACGCATGATGCCGCGCTCGAAACGATGCCGCCGCTTGCGGCCGTTGGCGTCGATCCAGAGGTGAACGGCGAGGCAGGCGCGGTCCACGCCGGGTTTTAGCGAGCACAGCTCGTTTGACAGCGCCTCGGGCAGCATCGGGACGACCCGATCGGGAAAATAGACCGAATTGCCGCGCCGCTCGGCCTCGCGGTCGAGGGCGCTGCCGGGCCGCACATACCAGGCGACGTCGGCGATCGCGACAATGAGGTGCCAGCCGCCGCGGTTCTCCGGGTCGAGGTCCGGCTCGGCCCAGACCGCGTCGTCGAAATCGCGGGCGTCGCTGCCGTCGATCGTGACCAGCGGGATATCGCGCAAATCGGCTCGGCCGGCCGGGCTGACCGGCAATGCCGCCTCGGCTTCGGCGAGCGCGGCGGCGGGAAATTCGGTCGGGATGTCGTAGGCGGCAATCGCCAGCAGGCTTATCGCGCCGGGGTCCGAAGCGGGACCCAGCCGTTCGAGGACACGGGCTCGCGGCGCGCCGAGCCTGCCCGCGGCGAGCTGCTCGGCGACGACCAATTCGCCTTCGCCAGCGCCGCCCGTGTCGCGCGCCGCGACCCGATACTCGTTGCGATTTCGCCGGTCGGCCGGCACCAGCCTGCCGCCCTCGCGGGTGTTCTGGAATGTCCCGATGATTCGCTCGCCGGCATTGTCGAGCCGGCGGATGATCCGGGCTTCGATGTCGCCGGTTTCGAGCGGCACGAGCCGGGCCGCAGCGCGCTCGCCGACCCTTATCGTTTCGCTCGTCCCGGTCTCGATGATGCGCAAGAGCGGCGCCGGCTCCTGCCCCGGCCAGGAAACGGGACGGGCGAGCGCCAGCCCGTCTTCGTCGGAGCCGATCCGCTCGATGACGGTCACCTCGGGAAGCGGCGGGGCGGCGACAAAGCGCCGATTGGCGGCGCGCGTGACGGCCCCGGAACGCTCGATATTGCGCAGCATGTCGCGCAGTTCCGGGCGATCGCCCGGCGCCACGGCGAAGGCCCGCGCGATCTCGCGCTTGCCGACCGCCGAAGGACTCTCGCGGATGAAGGCGAGCAGCTCGGCCGCCGAAGGCAGTTCGCCGCGGCGCTCCTCGCCGGATCTATTCGCTCGGGACTTCGCCACTCAGCGGGGCGCGGTCCCAGATCGGGGTCGAGGTGTGTTAACCGCCGATCGGCCGGCACTGGTCTTTGTTGCGGCCGCCTTTTTGGCGGCCCCGGTCTTTTTCGCCGTTTTGGTTTTTTTCGTCACCTCAGTCGTAGCGCCATTCTTGGCGGCCTTTGCTGCGGTGGCTTTCGCCGAGGCGGATTTGGCGGTCTTGCGTCCGCGTTTTTTGCCTTTGTCCGCGCTGCCCGGCGAGGAGCGGCAATGCCTCGGCGAGGGAGAAGGTGTCAGGATTGGCATTGCGCGGCAACGACGCGATCACGCCGTTATGGCTGACATAGGGGCCGTAGCGTCCGCGATAAAGGCCGACCGTGCCGCCTGCGGGGTGAGGCCCGAGCTCGCGAACCAGCTGCGGTCCGCGGCGGTGCGCGGAAGACGGTTCGGCCAGCAGCACGACTGCGCGGTTCAACCCGATCGTCAGCACGTCGTCGTCGGCGCCGAGCGACTTGAAGGTCGATCCGTGCTTGATGTACGCGCCGAACCGGCCGATGCCGGCGACGATCGCATCGCCCGTTTCGGGATGGCGGCCGAGCTCGCGCGGCAACGCGAGCAGCCGCAATGCGGTCTCGAGATCGATCTCGGCCGGCTTTAGCGAGCGGGGCAGGGCCACCCGCTTGGGCTTGAACTCCCCGTTGCCTTCGCCGAGCTGGACATAATGGCCATAGGGGCCCTTTTTCAGCGTGACCGCCAAGCCCGTCCCGGGGTCGGTGCCGAGCGCGGTTTCGGGAGGGTGCGCTGTCGGCGTCGCCCTCCACCGCGAGCGGCCGCGTAAAGCGGCAATTCGGGTAATTGGAGCAGCCGATGAAGGCGCCGAACTTGCCGAGCTTGAGGCTCAGCCTGCCGGCGCCGCAAACCGGGCAGAGCCGCGGGTCGTGACCGGAGTCGCCATTGCGGGAAAAAGTGCGGCCCGAGCGCCTCGTCGAGAGCGGTCAGCACCTGGGTGATCGTCAATTCCTTGGTGCCGTCGATCGCGGCGGAGAAATCGCGCCAGAAGTTCCGCAGCACTTCCTTCCAATCGATGCGTCCGCCGGAAATATCGTCGAGCTGGTTTTCGAGGTCGGCGGTAAAATTGTATTCGACGTAGCGCTCAAAGAAGTTCGTCAGAAATGCGGTGACCAAGCGCCCGCGGTCCTCGGGAATAAACCGCCGTTTTTCTAGGCGGACATAATCGCGGTCCTGCAGAACCTGCAAGATCGAGGCATAGGTCGAGGGCCGGCCGATGCCGAGCTCTTCGAGCTTTCTTGACCAGACTGGCTTCGGTGTAGCGCGGCGGCGGCTGCGTGAAATGCTGGCTCGGCGTAACCTTGCCGCGTGCAAGCCGTTCGGCCTTTCGCATCGCCGGCAGCCGCCCGCCTTCGTCCTCCCTCGTATCGTTCCAGCCGGTGTCGTCCCGGTCCTCCTGGTAAAGCGTGAGAAAGCCGTCGAACAGGATGACCGAGCCGTTCGCGCGCAGGCGGAGCCGCCCGGTGGCATCGGCGATGTCGACCGCGACCTGTTCGAGAAGCGCCGAGGCCATCTGGCTCGCCACGGTCCGCTTCCAGATCAGCTCGTAAAGCCGGAGCTGGTCGCGGTCGAGATGGGCGGCGACATCGGCGGGCTTGCGCGCGAGATCGGTCGGCCGGATCGCCTCATGCGCCTCTTGCGCGTTCTTGGCGGGGCTGCGGTAGACCCGCGGCGCGTCCGGCAGGTAGCGCGGCCCGAACTCGCCGCCGATCAGCTGGCGGGCCGCGGCGATCGCCTCGGCCGAAATCGCGACGCCGTCCGTCCGCATATAAGTGATGAATCCCACCGTCTCGCCGACGAGGTCGATGCCCTCATAGAGCCGCTGCGCGATCTGCATCGTCCGGCTGGCCGACAGCCCGAGCTTGCGCGAGGCCTCCTGCTGCAGGGTCGAGGTCGTGAAAGGCGGAAACGGATTGCGGCGGACCTGCCGGCTCTCGATCTCGGCGACGGCAAAACCTGATGCGCGCAGGATCGCGTCGGCCGCGGCCCGCGCCTTGGCCTCGCTGTCGAGATCGAAGCGCTCGAGCCGCTTGCCGTCGAGATGGGTCAGCCGCGCGGTAAAGGTCTGGCCGGCTTCGGTCTTGAACTCGACCTCGATCGTCCAGTATTCGCGCGACTTGAACGCCTCGATCTCGGATTCCCGCTCGCAGATCAGGCGCAGCGCCACCGATTGCACGCGGCCCGCCGAGCGGCTGCCCGGAAGCTTGCGCCACAGCACCGGCGACAGCGTGAAGCCGACGAGGTAATCGAGCGCGCGGCGCGCGAGATAGGCTTCGACCAGCTCGCGGTCGATCTCGCGAGGACGGGTGAACGCATCGAGCACCGCGTTCTTCGTCACCTCGTTAAAGACGACGCGCTTGATGTCGAGGTGCTTCAGCCCGCGGCGCGAATTGAGCACCTCGCGCACGTGCCAGGAGATCGCCTCGCCTTCGCGGTCGGGGTCGGTGGCGAGAAACAGGCGGTCGGCGCCGCGCACCGCCTCGAGGATCGTCTTCAGATGTTTTTCGGATTTGCCGTCGACCTCCCACGACATCGCAAAATCCTCATCGGGCAGAACCGAGCCGTCCTTGGCCGGAAGATCGCGGACATGGCCATAGCTGGCCACGACCTTGTAGTCGCTGCCCAGATACTTGTTGATGGTCTTCGCCTTGGCGGGCAATTCGACGACGACGACTTTCATCGCTCGGCTCTATGGCGCAAGGTCGCCCCTGCGGGACAGCTCAGGTGGGTGCGCAATCAAAGCGACGCAAATATTCAGCGTTGCTCTGCTCGATCGTCGGCGTGAACATCGCCCAGGATGGACATCAACATCTTCACCCAGGTCGGTTTCATCGTGCTGGTGGGCCTGGCGTGCAAGAACGCGATCCTCATCGTCGAGTTCGCCAAGTCGCAGCCGCAAGAGGCCGGCTCGACGACCCGGGCAGGCGACCCTCGAGGCGTGCCGGGGTGCGGCTCCGGCCGATCATGATGACGTCGTTCGCGTTCATCCTGGGCGTGGTCCCGCTGATGATCTCCGCGGGTGCCGGCGCGAGATGCGGCAGACGCTGGGCACGGCCGTGTTCAGCGGCATGCTGGGCGTCACCCTCTTCGGCATCTTCTGACCCCGGTGTTCTACTACGTGATCCAGTGGGTCAGCGACAAGCGGGGCGGGCCGCGCCGGATCGAGGAGGACGAGGGAGCAGTCGGGGGGGGCGTGGGGCGGCGACGGGCAAGACCCCCCCCACGGGGTCGTCGCCGGTGCCGGCCCCCGGCGGCCGGTCCTGGCCGGTGCCAATGGCCATGGCCACGGCAACGGCGATGGCAACGGCCACGTCGGGGCCCATCCCCAGCCGTCGCACGCGGGTCATTAGGGCAGGACCTGTGTCGGGGCGGTCAGGCTCGAGCCGGCCTCGCCCCGAACCCCCGAGACCGCCCCGATCATGACGGAAAAAGGCCCGAAAACCCCCCTCGAGAGACTCAATTGACGGCCCCATCGCGACGACCGCCTGGCGGTCGATAAATCCTGTGTAATTGCCCCAGTCTGCCAGGGCGAAACCCGGACCCACGGGGAAATTTCGGAAAAAAACCGGGGAATTGCCTAAAAAAGCACGCAGGTCCGCTGGTGACTCGGGGCGAGGGATCGAGGGAAATGCGAGAGACGGGTCCTTGCCAGGAATTGCAAAGTTGTAGGCATCCTGTCGGTAGAGGAAGAGAGAAAAAGTGCGGGGACTTGGGGCCGGTAGGGGATATTTTGCATGTCACGCGGCACCGCCCCGCCACCCGTCGCTGACGCCGATGTCGGTGGCGTTCGTGCGATGCGACCGCCCGACGACCCGAGGCCCCCGGCCCGAGACTCCGGAGTCCGGCCTCCCTGCTCCCGGACGGTCGCCCAGCCAAACCGCGAGCATCCGGGGCACCTCCTCCAGGGAAAGGGTCTCCGGGACGGATGGCCCGATGACTGATGGCCGATGACCAGAGGTTGCACGTTCGTGCTGTACCATCCGGAGATCGCGGCGAAGGCCAGCGGGATCGGTCGGACGTGCGTCGCGGCCGGGCGAAGCTCTGGCTCGTCCGGCCCCTGGGCTTCCACCTGGATGACCGTTATCTCCGCCGCGCAGCGGCGTTGGACTACTGGGAGCACCTGGAATACAAGGTCGTCAACGGCCTGCGAGGTTGCCGCGGAACTGGGCCGCGACCGGCTCTGGTCGTTCAGCACCCGGGCGACGCGGGTCTACTCCGAGGCCCGATACCGCCCCGGCGACGCCCTGGTCTTCGGCCCCGAGAGTCGGGGACTGCCGCGTGCGCGTGGGTCGAGGATCGGCCCGCCCGCGCGGTCCGCCTCCCGATCCGCCCGGAGGCTCGCAGCCTGAACCTGGCGAATGCCGTGGCGATCGGCCTGTTCGAGGCGGTCCGGCGGATCGGCGGGCCGTCGCGTCGGCGAGTGAACCATTCGCCACCTTGCGGGCCCCCGACGCTCCGCTGAGAAGATGACATCTACCGCCATTTCCGGCGACACTCCCGTCGAGGCCGCGTGATCCGGGGTGGCATCGGCTGGTTCATACCGCCGGAACCTGCCGGGGATCGAGCCGATGGTAGCCGGTGGTTCGCCACGTCGAATCCCGGTGGCGACGAGCGAGGCGTAGGCACGATTCCCTTCGCCTTCTCGACCGTTCGACTCGACAGGTATCCCCATGCCCTCGCATCCGCAAGGACTGGCCATCGCCCGTCGCCCGCATCGCGGAAGAGAAAGAGAACCACCGGCTTCCTCGACCTCGGTCGCCTCGGCCTGATGGAATGGCCCGAGGCACTGTTCGAGCTTGACCATCTCAACGCCTTGAACCTGGGGGCCATCTGGCAGGATCGTAGAAGGGGAACTGGCAAGAGGCCCGATCCGAACTGGCCCCAAATCAGCTGGATGGCCTCCCCTTCGCCCTTCATCAACTGCCAGGCTTGACGGACCTGTCGATAGCGGGAATGGGTCTCGCAGACCTATCCGTCGTGGCTGGACAGCGATCCCTCCTGGCATCCTGCTGCGATTCGACGCCGGTCAGGGAACTGACGCCCCTGGCTGCTCTTCGATCCCTCCAGTCGCTCTCATGCATCTGAGACGGCAGTCAGCGACCTGTCGCCGCTGTCCGGCCTGTGGCTGCAGTCGCTCGCCTGCGGCGGGACGGGGGTCAGCGACCTGTCGCCGCTGTCCGGCCTGTCGGCGCTGCAGTCGCTCGCCTGCGGCAGGACGGGGGTCAGCGACCTGTCGCCGCTGTCCGGCCTGTCGGCGCTGCAGTCGCTCGACTGCGGCGGAACGCTCGTCAGCGACCTGTCGCCGCTGTCCGGCCTGTCGGCGCTGCAGTCGCTCGCCTGCGGCGGGACGGGGGTCAGCGACCTGTCGCCGCTGTCCGGCCTGTCGGCGCTGCAGTCGCTCGCCTGCGGCGGGACGGGGGTCAGCGACCTGTCGCCGCTGTCCGGCCTGTCGGCGTGCAGTCGCTCGACTGCGGCGGAACGCTCGTCAGCGACCTGTCGCCGCTGTCCGGCCTGTCGGCGCTGCAGTCGCTCGCCTGCGGCGGGACGGGGGTCAGCGACCTGTCGCCGCTGTCCGGCCTGTCGGGCGCTGCAGTCGCTCGACTGCGGCGGGACGGGGGTCAGCGACCTGTCGCCGCTGTCCGGCCTGTCGGCGCTGCGGTCGCTCGACTGCGACGGAACGCTCGTCAGCGACCTGTCGCCGCTGTCCGGCCTGTGGGCGCTGCAGTCGCTCGCCTGCGGCGGGACGGGGGTCAGCGACCTGTCGCCGCTGTCCGGCCTGTCGGCGCTGCAGTCGCTCCGTTGCTTCAGTACGCGAGTCAGCGACCTGTCGCCGCTGTCCGGCCTGTCGGCGCTGCAGTCGCTCGCCTGCGGCGGAACGCTCGTCAACGACCTGTCGCCGCTGTCCGGCCTGTCGGCGCCTGCAGTCGCTCGCCTGCGGCGGAACGCTCGTCAGCGACCTGTCGCCGCTGTCCGGCCTGTCGGCGCTGCAGTCGCTCGCCTGCGGCGGAACGCTCGTCAGCGACCTGTCGCCGCTGTCCGGCCTGTCGGCGCTGCAGTCGCTCGCCTGCGGCGGAACGCTCGTCAGCGACCTACCGGAGGCGCTGCGTCTGGCTTGATTCGCTGCAGACACTTCAACTCCACAACACGCGGATTACCGCGACATTCCCACGGAGGTCTTGTCGCGGAGTGCTACTGATAATTGCCTGGAGAGGGTCCGGGGGCACTTGCACGACCTGGAGGCCGGGGAGGAACGGCTGCCGGACGTCAAGGCGCTGGTGCTGGGGAATGGGCGGATCGGCAAGACGCAGATCTGCCGCCGCACTGCGCGGCGAGTCGTTCGAGCCGAATGCCGACAGCACCCACGGAATCCGGGTGACCTCGACCACGATGCCCATGGGGCTCCTTGGTGCAAAGTCGAGTCGCTCGCGGCGCAAGAAACGCGGTCGGTCGTCTCCCGAAATCCGGAAGCGCGGCTGCATCTCTGGGACTTCGGCGGCCAGGATCTCTACCACGGTACCCACGCGCTGTTCATGCGCTCGCGGTCTCTCTTCCTGCTCGTCTGGACGCCCCTCTCCGAAGACACGCGGGAATACGAATACGGCGGGATGACCTTTCGCAATCATCCCCCTGGCTTACTGGCTGGAATACGTCAGGCACCTGAGCGGGACCGGGCAGTCCGGTCCTGATCGTGCAGACCAGTGCGACCGGCCCGAGGATGAGAGGCTTCGCCCCCCCCTGCGGGATGAGGGGTTGGAGGTCTTTACCTTTCGACGCGAGTTTCACTACAGCGCCCGGGAGGACCGCGGCCGTGATGAGCTCGACGGGCGCACTCCGCCTGGCGATCCGGTGGCTCTGGGATCAGATGGGCCAGGCCCGGATCGGCAAGGGGCGGATGGCGGTCAAGCGGAAGCTGGAGGCGCTGAGGGACAAGGATGCGAAGTTGCCCGTCGAACAACGGAAATACCGCACGGTGACCCAGGAGTTCTTCCGCCAGCTCTGCAAGGAGGCGGGTGGCGTGAGCCGTCCGGAACTGCTGCTCGACTATCTGCACCATGCGGGGATCGTCTTCTATCAGCCGGGGTTATTCGACGACGCCATCGTGCTCGACCAGGGCTGGGCGTGGAGGCGATCTATGCCGTCTTCAACCGGCAGAAGTGTTATCGCCAGCTCCGCCAGCTTCGAGGCCGCTTCGATCGGCCCCTGCTCGAGGCGCTGGTCTGGCAGGATTACAGCGTCCAGGAACAGGAGCTGTTCCTCAGCCTGATGACGTCGTGCGGCGTCTGCTTCGTGCATCGCCCGGGCGATCGCGAAGGCAGGATCGAGACCGAATACATCGCCCCCGACCTGCTGCCGGACCGAGAGGCGGTCGCGACGGAGATCGAAGCGATCTGGGGCGAGCCCGCGCCGGGCGGGGAGATCGTGGCGGACCTTCCGTTCCTGCACCCCGGGATCATGCGGGGCCTCATCAGCCGGATCGGCCAGGCGGCGGGGATGAGCGCCTGCTACTGGAAATATGGCGTCTGCCTGTACGAGAAGACGACCCGCAGCCGGGCACTCATCGAACAGCGGACGAGCGGACTCCCCGACACCTGGAGCGGCCAGATTGCGGTGTCCACCCGGGGCGGTCAAGCCGCGGAGCTCCTTCGCTCGCTCCAAAGGTGGGTCAAGGAGGAGCTCGAGCGATCGGGATGCCGAGACTGGCAGATCCAGGGAACGCCGGATTCACTCCCCCCGGTTCGCCAGCCCGTCGATGGCCGGCCTGGTGTGTTGGAGGCCGTGTCGATCGAGGTCGCACCGGTACGGAAGCTCGAGTTCGCCCCCGTTCGCTCCGAGAAGTCGAACTATTGCGTCTCCTATGCCTGGAACGACGAGAGCAAGGCGGTCGTCGAACCGGCTTTGCGAGGAGGCCAGGCAGCGCGGGATGGAGATCTTGCGCGACAAGACCGGCCTGGGCCTGGGCGAGAGCATCTCGCGCTTCATGCTGAAGCTGGGAGCCGGGGACCGCGTCTTCGTGATCCTGAGCGACAAGTACCTGAAGTCCCCCTATTGCATGTTCGAGCTGCTCGAAGTGTGGCGGAACTCGCGGATGGACGACGAGGACGTTCGACGACGGATCCGGGTCTTTCGCCTGCCGGATGCCAGGATGTCAACTCCGCTCGAGCGTGCCCTGTGCGCCAAGCACTGGAAGGAGCAGTTCAAGGAGCTGGATGCCGTCGTGCGAGAACACGGCGCGGATCTACTGGGCCAGGCGGATTTCCGGCGTTACAAGCTGATGCAGGACTTCGCCCATCGCGTCGGGGACATGCTCGCCCTGATCGCCGACACGCTCCAGCCGGCGGACTTCGAGGAGCTGAAGGCCTACGGCTTCGCGGATGAGGCGCCTGCGGGTACCTTGCAGGGAGATCGCCGGCAGGAGCCGGCTGCTACAAAGGGCCTCGGCGCAGGGGGTATCCTTGTAGGAGGATGCTGTGCCCCCGACCCGTCCGACCGGTCCGATCCGACCGGATCGCCGGCACAGCCGGCTCCTACAACGGACCCGACCCGATGTAGGAGGGGGCTCTGCCCCCGACCGGACCGCGCATCATCCGGTTTTCCATCGCTCTATAATCACGGCGAGGGGTACACCCCCCGCGGTCCGGCGGCGACGAGTCCGGCGAGGGTGGGACTCCGACTTCCAGGGGAGTCATGATGGCCGACCGAGAGGCGTTGCGCGTCGGGGACCCCGCGCCCGATTTCGAGGTCCCGTCGTCGACCGGGGAGACGGTCCGGCTCTCCGACTATCGGGGGAAGTCGGAGGTCGTCCTCTTCTTCTACCCGAAGGACAACACGCCGGGGTGTACCGTCGAGGCGTGCTCCTTCCGGGACAGCTACGAGGCGTTCCGGGAGGCCGGCGCCGAGGTGATCGGCGTCAGCTCCGATTCGGCCGACTCGCACCAGCGGTTCGCCGATCGGTTCCGCCTGCCGTTCGTGCTGCTCTCCGACTCCGACGGCTCGCTGCGATCGCGGTTCGGCGTCCCCCGCACCCTGGGCGTCTTCCCGGGGCGGGTCACTTACGTGATCGACCGCGACGGGATCGTCCGGCACATCTTCTCGTCGCAGATCCAGCCGAAGCGCCACGTCGCCGAGGCCATCGAGGTCCTGAAGCGGCTGAAGTCCTGATCACGCCCGGCCGATGGCGAGCCGGACCACTTGCCGGACCCATCGGGCGTGCTTCTTCTCGCCGGGGACGATCACCTGCAACGGTCCCTCCCGATCCGAGAGCGGGCGGCCGTCGCGGCGATCGGCCAGGAGGATGACACGGTCGGTGAAGGCGGGATCCAGTTCCGGCAGCGCGAAGACCGCGCGATAGCCATCGGCCGCCTCGACGACCACATAGAGCGCAACGCCGGGCCCGCGCAATTCGGCCCCCGTCGGGACGCCGGCCCGCGAGACGACCTCGATCAGGGGCACCCCCTGGTATTCCGATTCGACGCCGTCGTGGCCTTTGGCCCGAATCGGACGCCTCGGCAGGGTGGCGAATCCCTCCCGCGAGAAGGCCAGGGGCCGGGTGACCTCGCCCCGGACTTCGAGCAGGGCGGCTGTCTGCCGGCCCGCCGACGCCTTCGGGGAATCCTGGGGCTTCGTCCGCTGCGCGGCCGGCCCGGGGCCGGCGAGCGCCGGGCGCGAGCAGGACGGTGATCGACAAGGCGTGGGCGACGCGGCCAGCTCGTCTCATCGCGGGCTCCTGGTAAAGGACGGGAACGGCGGAGGGCGGAGGGACTCAAGGCTTCGCGGGCGGCGTCTCGCGACCGTGGCTAATCAACGTCCCTTCCTCGAGGAAGACGATCATCCGCGCGATCTCGGTGGCGTGGTCGGCGATCCGCTCGAGGTTCCGCGCCGTGCCGAGCAACTGGAGCCAGGCGGCGAGTTGCGACGTGTCGCGGCGGATCTCCTCCCTGAGCAGCTTGCGGAGCCGTCGGTAATCCCGGTCGATCGACCGGTCGCCTTCGATGATCGCCCGGGCCCGCCGCGGCGTCGCGCCCGGCCAGGGCGTCGTAGGTCTCGCGGACCAGGGCGAGCACCTCGCGGGCCATCGACGCGAGGGCCTCGGGCAGCGCGACCCCCGGCGACTTGCGGGCGAGCTTCCGCGCCCGACGCGCCAGCCGCGCCGCCAGGTCGGCGATCCGCTCGCAATCGCGGTTGACCTTCAGGATGGTCGCCAGCCGTCGCAGGTCCGAGGCGACCGGCTCGTAACGAGCCAGGATCCGCAGGCATTCCCACTCGATCCGCACCTCCTCGAGGTCGGATTCCCGCTCGGCGGCCTTGACGTCGGGGACCAGATCGAGCCGGCCGTCGCAGATCGCCTCGACGCCCTTCTCCAGCGAGTCGACGACGGCGCGGGCCATCGCCAGGAACCGTCGCCAGAGGTCGTCCTGGTCCCGGATGGCTTGCGAGACGGCCGGTGCCGTCGTCGTCCCGTGCGATCCGGGGTCTTCGTGGGGAACATCCGCGCGACCCATGCTCATCCTCCTCGCGTATCCGGCCTCGGGCCCCGGTGCCGACCCGCCGACGGCCCGCGTCGGGGCGGACTCGTCGCGATGGCCCCGGGCCCATGCCGCCCTATTGTCGATGGCGACCGGCCCGCGATTCAAGATCCGCCCCGGATCCGTCGAGGGGGCCGGCGTGCGCGGGCGATTGACAGCCGATCGGGGCTGACCTACCATCGAGCCGGTTCGGAGGCCGATCGAGGGGGGCGAGATGACGAGGCGAGCGATGGCGCCGGGCGAAAACCTGTTCGGGCGGAAGGATCCCGTCGCGGGGGGACGCCCGGCGGCGGCGACGACGGCCGCCGCCCTGCGGGTCGGCCTGCTCTACGACATGGACGGCTGCGACCACCCCACCGGGGTGACTCGCCATGCGCTGGCTCAACTCGATCGACTGGCCCGGCGTCCCGAGATCGCCCTGACCGTGCTGACCGGCCGGATGACCCATCCCGACGGCCTGGCCTACTGGGAGTCGCTGGAGGTCCCCTCGCGTCGTGAGATCCCGGTGCGCACCCGCACGCTCCTGCGATGGTGGCGGATCAAGCCCTGGCCGCCGATCGAGTGGTGGGCCGGGCCGATCGACTGGGTCTACTGCCCGGCCGAGTTCCTCGTCGCCTCGCGACGGGCGCGGAAGGCGGTGACCAGCCATGACGTCTGGCAGCTCCTGCAATACGAGCCGCCGAGGCGTCGGGTGTGGATGGCCCGGGTGTTCGGACAGGCCGACCTGATCCTGTCGGTCTCGCGGTTCAACTCCGAGCGATTGCTGGACGCCTTCCCGCATTGTCGGGGGAAAGTGGCGTACGTCCCCAACGCGGCCGACGACCTGTTCTTCGAACCGTCGCCGGCGCACGAGCGCGACCGCGTCCGCGACGACCTGGGGCTCCCGCCCGGCGTGCCCTACCTGCTGTCGGTCGCCAACTTCCAGCCGAGGAAGAACCTGGTCCGGCTGGTCAAGGCGCTCGCGCGGCTCCCCGAGGTGGCCCGGGGCGAGCTGGCCCTGGTCATCCTCGGGACGGGTGCCGAGGACGAGGCGCCGCCCGATCCGCGAGGCGGTCGCGGCCGCGGGCCGTCGCGTGTTGATCCGGATGCCCGGCTACCGCCAGGGCCGGGCACTCCGCGCCTCCTACGCCGAGGCCGAGGCGCTGGTCTTCCCGTCGCTCTGCGAGAGCTTCGGCATCCCGGCCGTCGAGGCGATGGCCCAGGGGGTCCCCGTGGCCCTGGCCGACTCGACCGCCCTGCCGGAGGTCGGCGGCGAGGCGGGCTGGTACTTCGACCCGAACTCCGAGGACGCGATCGCCAACGCCGTCCGCCGCCTCCTCGACGACCCCGCCGAGCGCGGCCGTCGCGCCATGCTCGGCCGCGCCATCGCCGGGCACTACCGCTGGCAGGACGCCAACGACCGGCTGGTCGAGGCGCTCCTGTCGCGCCAGGGCCGGTCGGGCTGAGGGCGTCCGGTGTCCTTGCCTGTTGGCCTCATCACGAAAGCACGAAAGTACGAAAACACGAAAAGGGAGGAGCCAAGCCCCCGCCGTCCTTTTCGTGTTTTCGTACTTTCGTGCTTTCGTGATCAATCGCCGGCCTCGGGGACTGACCTGTCGGGCATGAGCCGACGCGGCGATGGAGAGCCCCGCGTCTCCTCGAGCCATCCCCGGAGGATGGCCATCGCCCGATCGACCGCCGCGACGTTGTCCGGCTCGTTGAGCCATCGGCTGACCCCCGAGGGATGGGGCAACGGCAGGTAGCGGACGCCGTCTCGAACCACCGCCGTGCCGACGACGTCCGAGAGCGATTTGAACGGCCCGAGGAAGGTCCGGATCGCCAGCGAGCCGACGAGCAGGACGATCTCGGGCCGGAGGACGTCGATCAACTCGTCGAGCCAGGGGCGGCAGAGGCACTGCTCCTCGGGCGAGGGGACGCGATCGCCCCGGGCGCCCGGCAGCCGTCCGGGGTAGCATCGGGTGACCGCGGCGAAGTGGATACGATCCCAGAACTCGGCCCGCGGGATGCCGCCCTTCTCGAACCAGGCGCGGAGCTTCTCCCCGGCGATCCCCGCGAACGGCCGGTCCTGGATCGTGGCGCGGAGGCCGGGGGCCTGTCCGACGAGGAGGATTCGCGGCACCGGGGCGTCGGGCTCGGGATCGCGGGCGATGGGGACCGATTCGCGATCGTCGAGGAAGCCGGCCAGGTGGCAGCGCCGGCAGGCGCGGAGGCGGGCGTTGAGGGCGATCACGCGGGCGCGTCGTCGGGAATCGAGGGTCGGGGTGCGGCGGCATCAGCGGGCCTGGTCCTCGGCATCGGTCTCGATCTCGCCGTCCTGCTCGATCTCCCCCCAGAGGTCCGAGACGCGGATCGCGAAGCCGGGCAGGACCCGGCTGGGGGCGAGTTGATCGTCCCGATAGACCTGCTCGCGCCAGGCGTCGCCGTCGCGGTCCAGCACGGTGACGATCTTCTCCCGAGGATCGACGATCCAGTATTCGCGGAGGCCATAGGCCAGGTACTCGGCCCGCTTGGTGGCAGAGTCGCGCTCGCGGGCCCCGGCACCCTCCGAGACGACCTCGAAGGCCATCGCGGCCGCGCAGGCCGCGCCAGTCTCGCGGTGCATTGCGGAGCGTCACCGCGACGTCCGGATGCCGTCCCGACTGCATGGCCGGCAGCCGGAATCGGTACTCCGCACCGCCGCCGGCGCGATGGATGACGCGCGGGTGTTCGCGATCGTAGCCGGCGATCAGCCGGAGGATCACCCAGACGATCAACGCATGGGGCTCGCCGGGTACGTCGCTCACCTCGAGCACTCCTCGGGCCAGCTCGTAGCGGTATCCTTCCTCGAAGTCGGCTTCCTCGAACTCTTCGAGGGTCATCGTACGGCCGTGATTGGCCGGGCCGATCCGGAGGGGTATGGTGACGGTGGCCATTTATCCTTCTCCGTCTTCGTTTTCCTCGGGGAACTCCCCATCCTCCTCGATCGTCTGCCAGAGTTCATTGACTATGGTGAGGAATCCGGGCAGCACGAGGCTGGGGATGATCTGATCGCCCCGGACGACCTGCTCGGCCCAGACGTCGCCGTCCCGGGTCAAGACCGTCACCTGGCGCTTCATGGGGTCAACGATCCAGTATTCGAGCAGGCCGTACGCCAGGTACTCCTCGCGCTTGGTCACGTAATCCCGCTCGACTCTGCCGCGCGAGACGACCTCGGCGGCCAGCGCGGGGAGTCGGCGACCCCGTCGGTTCTTGGGGGCATACCGGAGGACGACGGCCAGGTCGGGATTGCGGCCCGAGACCATCCCCGGGAGCCAGAGGCGGAACTCGTTGCCCCCGCCGTACCGGTAGATGTAACCCGGATGATCGCGGCGATATTCCCCAACCCCGTAGTAGAGGTTCGAGACGACGACGCCGTGTGGATCATCCGGGACTTCGGTCACCTCGAGGACTCCTCTCGCGAGCTCGTAGCGGTATCCGTCGTCTTCCTCGGCGTCGAGGAATTCCTGGAGGGTCATCGTGCGGCCGTGGTCGGCCGGGCCGATGCGGAGGGGCGTGACGACTGTGGCCATGATGGCGAGGTCTCCCGATGGGCTCCCCCGGCGCGGGGAAGGCAGTCCTGGCTCTTCCCCCGAGGATAAGCGATTCCCGGCGGAGCGAGCAGGCCGGCTGACACCAAATGACCCCCAATTCGGCCGCCCTCCGCGTTCCTGCCACCCGTTCACGGCTGCTTCCCTGGCCGGATGCGAACGCCGGCGTCATCGACAGTCCACAAGCACCCCGACAACGGTTCTGACGCCAGCATCGGGAGCCGTCGGCGCATCGCGGCGAGGAGGGAAGGCCGACTCGGGTCATGAAGGCGGAAGACGATGATGCCCGGGTATTCCTCCGGCGGGAAGGCGATGATATTGGAGAAGTCCAGGTCTTGCGTCACGATCACACGCCCCTCGCGCCGGCACACGGCGGCCAGGTCGTCATCCGCACTCCCCCGCATCTGCTGGTCGTAGACGCTGACGGCATCATGCCCGTTCTGTCGCATGGCTCCGCGACCTCCTCGTGCAGGTTCTCGTCGGTCTTGAAGGGCATCTCAGACCGCCTCGGGGAGCGGGACGAAACGATCCCGGGCCAGATCGGCCGCGTAGAACAGGGCCGCCTGGATGTCCTCCCGCTGGATGTGATATCCCCTGATGATGGCCTCGAACGACTCGCCGGCCGCGACGTCCGCCAGCGCCACGGACACGAGCACCCGCGTCCCCTTGATGCACGGCTTGCCGTGGCACACATTCGGGGTCGCGCTGATCCGGTCCTGCCACCTCATGACTCGCCTCCTCTCGCGCTGGGCGACTCCATCTTAACGAGTTCCGTGGGGTCTTTTCACGTGCCAGCCCGGCCTGAACACCAGCCGTCACGGCGCCTCGCCGTCCGGCAGGGACACATCGGGCGGGCCGGCGCCCCTCCAGGGGCCAATCGGATGGCGAGCGGGCCGACCGATCCGCAGAGGAGAGAGAGTCCCTCCGTTCATCCAGTCTCCGGGATGTCCGCAGTCGCCCGCCGGCCCATCGGGCGGACCGGCTCGATGAGCGGCGGCCCGATGCCTGGGCCGCGTCGCATCCTTTGTCACGTCATCAGATAGCGGACGAGCCTCTGACAGATGCCGACATTCACTATGTCCCGGCTTTCCGTCCCTGTCCCGGCTTTCCGTCCCGATATTCACCTTGTCCCGGCTTTCCGTCCGGATGTTGATTTATTGCAACAGCCCTGGAAATTTTCAGTCATCAGACCATTTTCGGCCGTGACTCGACAATCAAAGGTGTGCATGCCAAACTTCACATTGTCCGGGGGACGGCGTGAGACCTGGCCGTCAACGGCGGGGGGCCATACGTCCTCCGCCTTGCGTGGGCCGCCGGCCTGCGGATTGGGCTCCTGCCATCCAATTGGGGAGGTTAGCCGCCATGACAGGGAAGAATCTCGTCCTCGCCTTCGTGTTCGCGATCGGCTTCGTCCAGCCCGCGAGTGCCGGATTGATCGCCTACTGGTCGGGGAACGGCACCGCGGCCGATTCCACCGGGGCCCACGACGGGACGCTGGTCAACGGGGCCGGCTACGGCGCGGGGGTGAGCGGCCAGCAGGCCTTCCAGTTCGACGGCGTGAATCAGTACATGTCCGCGCCCGCGTCCTCCGACTTCGCCTTCGGGGAGACGCCCTTCAGCATCGGGCTGTGGGCCAATTTCGCGTCGATCCGGACCGGCCCGATCACGTCCGCCCCGAACGTCTTCATCGGGAACGACGAGGGGCCCGGGGACCAAAACAAGTGGATATTCTTCTATGACGGGAGCGGGCACCTCGTCTGGCACATCAATAGCCCGTCCCTGGGCCCCATCTTCCTGAGCTCCCCCGGCACCTTCACCCCGACGATCGGTGACTGGGATTATTACTCGGTGACGAGGATCGGTTCGACCTACACCTTCTACGTGGATGGCAACTCCCTGGGGTCGGTGACGAACGCGGCGAGCATCCCCTTTCCGAATGCACCGCTGACGATCGGGGAGGCCGAGAACGTCGGGTACTTCGACGGCCGCATCCAGGACGTCCAGATCAGCTCCGTCCCCGAGCCGTCGACGATCATCCTCGGACTGACCGGCATCCTATTCTTCACGAGCTGCGCATTCCTCCCGACGACCCAGGTCTATCTGATCTGCTCCATCGCCCGCCCGGGGCGAGACGGACCGAGCGGCCGGCTCAGGACGATGGGGCCGGAATCGGTGTCGGGGCCGGAATCGGTGTCGATCCATGATTTCAGGGTCGGCTCCCCGATTCCCCGGATGATCCGAGGTCCGGCCCCCGTCGGTCGGTCGCCCGTCCGACCCGACCGCACCGCCCGCCCGCGGCCGGGTCGTGGGCCGGATCGGCCGGCCTCGACGGCCCGCCCGGGTCGGAGCCGAATCGCCATCGCCACGGGATCAGATCGAATCGAGCAGCACGATGAAGGGATGCGCGGGCTGAGCGCCCGCGAGGCGGTCGTCGGCCGTCGAGCAGCGCAGCCCTCCCGCTCGGCCAACGCCACGTATAGGCAGTCCTACACGCCGATGCGGGCCTGGGAAGCCAGGGCGAAGGCTCGCGGCAGTAGCGGCAGGTAGGGATGGAGATCCGGCGCGTGACTCAGGATGTTGCGGAGCCGGCGCGGCACCGATCGGCGGCCGGATGACGCCCCGCCGCTCCGCCCGCGCCACGCCATGGGCGACCTCGACCGGGAAGATGTCCGGCGCGATCAGCTCGAGGTCTCCCCTGAGGAACTCGGTGCGGATCCGCACGGCCGTCGGTGTGTCCGGCTCGGGCAGCACCCACTTCAACGCTACGCACGAATCGAGCACGTACCTCATGGCTCGTCGCGGGACTCCCGGACGAGATCGACGGCGATCCTCATCTCGCCCTGCCGATTCCTGAGTTCCTCGCGGGCCGCGTCCATCTCCTCGGCGGCCTGCCGCATGGCCTCGGGATCGCGGTACCCCCTTCATCAGCCGGTCTGACCGCCGCTTCGAGCTCCGCCATGAGCTCGGGAGGGATCGTGGATTCTTGCTCGAGGGTCGGCATCGGATATCCTCCTCCCCGGTCATTCTATCCGCATGGCTTCGGGAGCAGAAGACGATCCGCTTCCCCACGATTTGATGACGTCGAGACCGGGGCGAGAGTTCCGCGGGATCGAGCTCCGATCCCCCGGGCGGTCCGGAGCACCTCCGCCGGTCCGGGGCCGATCGGACCCGGCCGCCTCGCCCGACCGCGGCCGGGCCCGGGCCGGGCGAGTCGGCACTCCGGCTCAGGGGGGCGGTGCATCCGGCATCGGGGCCGAGGCCGCGGCCAGTCGGGCGACGAACTCGGCATGCTCCGCGGAGCCGATCCCCTGCTGCACCACCGCCAGGACCCGCGCCGAGTCGCCGGCCGTCAGCGCCGCCGGGTCGAGCCGAGGCCCGGGAAGGCCGCGCTGCGGAGGAGGCCGTCGGCCCCCGGCTCCTGGCGATCGTAACGCCCATCACGCAGGACGAACGAGTCCACCGCCCGGGTCAACGACCCGCCAGACGATGGATTCGCCGACCTCGTTCCGACGATACGCCTCACGCTTCTCGCCGAGATCGCGGTCGGCGGTGCTCGCCGAGACCTCGGCGACCAGGTCGGGGCCGCCCTCGATGTAATCGTCGCCACTGATCCGCACCCGCCCGCCGTGCTCCGGACGGACGATCAGGTATCCGTCGGGCTGGGGCATGTTGTTCATGTCGAGCCGGATGCTGCCGTTGTCGCCCGAATCCACGCCGGGCGTGCTGGCCGTGTAGACCCATAGCCAACCGATGACGCGCGAATGCGGTTTGCTGTGCTGCTCGTGGCGCACGGGAGAGGGCATGCGGACGACTCCTTCAATGAGCTCGGCCTTCTTCAGGCCCGGCATCGCATCATAGCGACGCTCGAATTCGTCGCGGGTGAGGCGCTCGCCGTCGCAAGGCGGGATCGCATCGGCTTTCGCGGGGCGTCCGACCGAGGGTGAAGCGGACATGGCCATGATCCTCGGAGTCGCCGGGATGGCCTCGCCAACTCGGAGCGGGCGTTGAACGCCATCGTACGGCGCAAGGGGCTCCATCGCCTCTAGCCGGCCCGATCACCCGGCGTGCGTCGTGGACGTATCGAAGCAAACTGCTGACTGCGACCCGAACATAATCCGAAGAGAGCTGGTTCTTCAGCCATTCGCGAAAACCGTCCTCGTTCGCGATCTGCTTCGGCTCCCCGCCCGCCGAACTTTGTGCCGTGATCGGGTAATCCCCGGCATGGCCGATCACCGGATGGGCGATGTAGAGAAGTTTGTAGAGGTAATCCCCCAGGGCGTCGGCCTTGAGGTACAGGGAATGATACGCTGTCCCGCCCTCGGTGCTCGTCCTCACGACGGCCTCCACCGCGTTGTTCGTCCGTCCTCTGAGCAGCGCGGCCTGTTCCTTCAACGCGGATTTCCGCGGGCCGGAAAATAATTAATGTTTCCGCCGGCTCGACCCTGGTATTCCAGGGAAAAACCGGCTTCCCGGCCCCGAATCATTAATTATTTTCCGGCCCGCGTGGCCGGGCATCCGCATCTCCAGAATCGGCCGGGCGAGGACCCCCTGGGCCCGCGAGGCGACTCTTGCCCGCGGAAATCGCCGGGCGGGCGGCTCGGCCGCCCTCTTGCCCCCTTCGGCGCAACCGATACGCTCGGGGGCTCCGGGATGTCAGAAAACAGTTAATTGATGCGAGCCGACACCATGGACGACCAGCCCTGCAAGGACTTCTTCCTCCAGCCCCGATCCACCTTCCATCGCCGCTACGAAGCGCTCCGCGCCTGCTTCATTGAGGGGCGGCCTCCGGCGGAGGTCGCGGCCCGGTTCGGATACAAGCCGGCCGCACTCAACGTCCTGATCAGTCGATTCCGACATGACATCCGTGGCCAGGACATCCCCCCCTTTTCGTCCCCGACGGCCGCGGACGACCCACGGGCCGGGCTCGCCGCGAGGACCGCGACGGGCCAGAGGACGCCCCCATCGCCGATCAGCGGACCCTCGACCTGACCACCGGGCGGCGGCTGCGGACCCGCGCCGCCGGGGTCTTCCTCTTCCTCCCGATCTTGGCCCGGGTCCGCCTCGACCGGATTGTCGTCGCCGCGGACTATCCCGGCTCGGAGATGGTCCCTGCCCCCGCCGCGATCCTGGCCCTGCTGGCCCTGAAGCTCCTCGACAAGGAACGGCGGAGCCACATCGATGACTTCAACCTCGATGAAGCCCTGGGCCTCTTCGCCGGGTTGAACATCCTTCCCAAGAAGTCCTTCGCCACCGACTACTCGTATCGGACCACCCGCGAGAACCAACTCGGGCTCCTCCGGGGCTGGGTGCCGGCCCTCGGCGCCGCGCTGTTCCCGGCCGCCGACACCTTCTCGCTGGACTTCCATCCCATCCCCTACCGGGGCGACCCGACCGGCCTCGATCAGCATTACCTGCCGCTCCGCGGCTCGGCCGGCCCGAGCGTCCAGACCTTCTTCGCGCCTGGAGCAGGAGAGCCGCTGCCTGTGTTATGCCAACGCCAACCTGACCCGAGTCGATCAGCCCACGGAGGTGATGCGGTTCGTCAACTTCTGGCAGGCTGTCACCGGGCACGATCCACGGTGGCTCTACATCGACTCCAAGGTCGTCGACTACGCCGAGCTGTCCCGGATCAATGCCCGCGGTATCTCGTTCATCACCATCCGCCGCCGCGGCTCGGCGATCCTCCGCCGGTTGGAGTCGCTACCGCGGTCGGCCTGGGCCGGCGCCGTGCTGGATACGGCCCGGCGGTGCCATCAGCCGATCCGGTATATCGACGAGACGATCAAGCTGCGCGGCTATGAGGGCCCGATCCGCCAGCTCGCCGTGGACGGCCTGGGCCGAGAGAAGCCGACGCTCTTCCTGACGAACCACTCGCAGGAGACGGCGCGGAACGTGATCATCCGCTACGCCGGGCGGAACCGGGTGGAGGACGGCCTGGGGATCAGCGTGAACTTCTTCCACCTCGACTGCCTGGCGAGCGAGGTGCGGCTGAATGTGGACCTGGACGCGGTCCTGACGGTGGTGGCCAACGGCTGCTACCGCTGGCTGGGCAAGCGGCTGCGGGGCTACGAGAAGGCGGCGCCGAAGCAGCTCTACCGCCTGTTCGTCGAGACCGCGGGGACGGTGAAGGTCGAGGACGAGGAGATCATCGTCCGATTGGACCGGCGCAGCCATAACCCGATCGTGCGCGAAGCGGCCCTGGATCGCGAGGCGGCGCCGATCCCCTGGCTGGGCGATCGGCGCATCCGATTCGCCTTCGAATAGGTTGACGACAAGCGTCCGAAGATTAACTATTTTCCGGCCCGCGGAAATCCGCGTTCAAGATCGCGACGGGCTCGGGGTCGGCCGCGTCGGGGATCTCGGTGGGCCAGTAGCTTTCGGTCGCTTCAGCCATGGTGATCAACCTCCATCGGCAAGTCCACATCGAAGACCAACGGGAGATGGTCGGACAGGTCGATAACCCAATGACGGCCGGTCTCCCTGATGAGTGAGATCGGCCCGGTAGGGCCGAGGATCGAGGTGAGGATGCGGAACCGATCGGCCGGGAAATCGTTCACCAGATCGGCACCGACGAGGACCTGATCCAGGTAATTCCAGTAGACGTTCAGTTGCCGAGCGCACTCCAGTAATAGGTCCCGGGCGGCGCCCCTTCGACCTCGCGGCCCAGCCGGGCCCAGATTGGATTGTAGAAGCGGCCGCTGTAACGATCGTGGGCCTCGCGGGTCTTGCGAACGAGCCCCTTGGTCATCATCGCTCCGAATCCGCTGGGGAAGATCATCCCATCGTCGAAGGGATTCAGGTTGAAATCCCCGACGATGAGGGTTCGTTCATGACCCACCGATGGCTCGCGCTGGGCCTCGCGGAGGGCGGGCCAGGGGATCCGCTTCCCCCTTGCACTCCGATCGCTCGCGATGCAACCCGCTCACCAGGTGAACCGCCCCGAGCAGGATATCAACCCGTCCGGGCACCCGGAGTCGTCGCAAGCAAAGTCGCCCCTCGTCCCGAACGAAGTCTAGTAGTACAGCGCAAGAAACTTGATCTTTCTCCGCAGGGGGGTTTCGGGTAGGCTGGGCGGACCTCGGAGCCCGACGGATTCGATTGCTGGCCGACAGGGAGGCTGTCGATGACCCCCAAAGACCTGCGGCAGGCGCTGCCCCTCTTCGAGGAATTCTCCGAGCGATTCACCCCGTTGCTGGTGGATGACCGGCGCACCGAGAGCCGCCGCGAGCGGGCCAAGGCCTATCTCCGCGGCCTGCTCCTGGATGCCGAGAGCACCAAGACGGCCGAGGCCATCGCGCTGAAGGTCCACGGCGATCCGTCGCAGGTCCGCATGACCCAGGTCTTCCTCGGCCAGTCGGCCTGGCCCGACGAGCCGCCCCGCGAGGAGCTGGTCCGCTGGGTCGGACCAGGAACTGGGCAGCGAAGCCGGCACGCTGATCGTGGACGAGTCGGGCTTCCCCAAGTGTGGCGACAAGAGCGTGGGCGTGGCCCGGCAGTACTGCGGCGCGACCGGCAAGATCGACAACTGCCAGGTGGCCGTCTTCCTGGCCTACGCCAGTGCCGGCGGGGCACACGCTGCTGGACGAGCGGCTGTATCTGCCGGAGGACGAATGGGCCAACGACGCCGCGCGCCGCGAAGAGGCCGGCGTGCCCGAAGGCGTCGTCTTCCGCACCAAGCCGGAGTTGGCCTCGGAGCTGATCCGGCAGCGTCGGGCCGAGGATCCGCCATGGCTGGGTGACGTTCGACGAGGGTTACGGCAAGGACCCCGAGTTCCTCAGCGGCCTGGAGGAGCTGGGCGAGCGCTACATCGGCGAAGTCCCCAAGACCTGCCGCGGCTGGTTGCGTCGCCCCGAGGTGGAAGGGCCGGGCGGGGCGCGGGGCCGGCGCCGACAAGCCGCGGGTCGCCCCGGGCCAACCGGAGCCGCAGACGGCCGAGGCGATCACGGCCGCCTTGCCGGCCGGGGCCTGGAAGCGGCTGCGGTTCCGCGAGGGGAGCAAGGGGACCCAGGTGGCGCACTTCGCCGCGATCCGCTTGGTGGTCGAGCGGGACGACCTGCCGGGGCCGGAGTTGTGGCTGGTGATCGAGCGGAGCTGCGACCAGGCGCCCTACATCAAGTACTACCTGAGCAACGCGAGCCGGGATTGCCCGCTGCTGGAGCTGGCGCAGGCGGGGCATAATCGCTGGCCGGTCGAGGACTGCTTCCTGCGGGGCAAGCAGGAAGTGGGGCTGGACGACTACGAGGTCCGGGCTGGCGCGGCTTCCACCACCACATGACCCTGGTCATGCTGGCGCTGTGGTTCCTGGTCCTGCAAACGCGGCGGCTGGGAGGAAAAAACCGAGGACGGCTTGACGTTGCCTGATGTGCGGAGGCTGCTGCAAGTCATCTTCGCCCCCGCGCCTCCCAAGCGGCCCGAACGACACGCGATCAAGCTCTCCGAATGGCGGCAGCGGCGGAACCGGATCGCCGCCGCGTGCCACGCCAAGGCCCGGAAACAGAGGTTGCGGGATACTGGATAGTTCCTTGCGTGTACTACTAGGAAGCAGTCGGCCGGGTATCCCGCGAAGATCTCGATCCAGGGGTGGGGGGATCGGTAGCCCTGAGAACGAACGCCCGGCCGCTCGAAGGCGGTCGATCAAGTAGGCAGGGTCGACGCACGATTCGGCCAGGATAGCCACGTCGATCGCCTCCACCTCGATCAGTCGGGCCAGGAGGTCCGCTCGATCAGGGCCGTCGTATCGGTAATTCCAGAACAGGAATCGCGTCATGAGATCGTCTGGCAGATCTCCGACTTCAGGGATTCATCATGTCCCCCGGTCCATCCCTCGACGAGAAGGATCCCCTCCATTATGCCGTTCCGCACCGATCGTTGAAGGCGGCCCCACATCCTCATCCTTCGACCGTCTCCAGGATTGGGCCACGCGGCCCGGTGGCCCCAGGGACGCATCGCCATCCAAGTGAAGCGGCCCGCCCCATCGCGCGGATAGGGCGGGCCGGTGCGGGGTTCGACATCATCGAGGGTCCGGATCGCCGGGGGATTACTCC
>CAWBFS010000026.1:0-27246 GCA_963788085.1 uncultured Alphaproteobacteria bacterium | reverse complement strand
TGGATTTGTGGACAACGCTACGCGTTACCCACAACTCCACAGCCCCAACCACCACAGAAGCGGTCAATTAATGCGCTACGAAAACCGGTCAACTTGGCGCGTCAGCAACACCCACGATAAACTCCGTTCCGGAGGATCTTCTACCGCCGGGGCGAGGCATCGATGCCGCCGGGAGCGCCCGAAAGCGGCGCCGTGTGACCCACTTCACACTGTTGGCATTTTCAAAAGCTTAACCTTAAGGTTGTTGGGTTTGCCGCAAACTCCAGGAATTGAGAAGTCGCCATGGTCGCGTCGCTCGTCCGCCCCCCGCCCCAGTCGAGATCTCCTCCCACCCCGCCCCGCGCAGATCTGGATTCGCAAGCCGATCCGACCATCGAAGGCGAACGGGATGCGATGCGTCACGTCCGCGTCTTTGTTTCCTCGCCGGGCGACACGATTCACGAGCGCGGTCGCGTGGACCGCGTCGTCGAGCGGCTGAACGGCGAATTCGCCGCCGTTGCGCGGCTCGAGTCCATCCGCTGGGAGACGAAGTTTTATCGGGCCGATGCCGGCTTTCAGCCCCAAATCCCGGAAGCGAAGGAATGCGACATCGTGATCGCAGTCTTTCGGCACCGGATCGGAACCGAGCTGCCGTCGACTTTTGCCCGCCTGCCGGACAACAGCCCCTATCCGAGCGGCACCGCCTACGAGGTGTTGTCGTCGATCGAGCAGTGCCGCCGTCACGGCCGCCCCGAGGTCTTCGTGTTCCATTACCCCGACCCGCCGCTGGTCCGGCTCGACGATCCGGAAGCCGAGCAGACGCGGGAGCAGTGGGAACGCCTGAAGGCGTTCTGGGCCACTTGGTTCAAAGGAGCCGACGGCACCTTCAAGGGCGCCTTTCAGGAATATACGACGATCGAGGATTTCGAGGCCCAGCTCGATCGGCTGCTGCGCGGCTGGCTCGAAAGGATCCTGCACGAACGGCCAGTGGAGTGGCCGATCGAAGTCAAGGGGTCGCCGTTTCGCGGTCTCGCCGCGTTTGGCGCGAAACATGCGCGTGTGTTCTTTGGGCGCTCGCGCGACATAACGCGAGCGGTGGATGAGTGGAAAGACGCAGCGGCACGCGGCACGCCGTTCCTGCTGTTGATCGGCGCGAGCGGGGCCGGCAAGTCCTCCTTGGCCCGCGCCGGCCTCGTGCCGAGGATCACTGTGCCGGGCGTCGTCCCGACTGTCGACCTGTGGCGTGTCGCTGTGATGCATCCGAGCGAAAGCTCGGATGGTCCGGTCGCGAGCCTGGCAATGCGTCTGTTCGATGGCGAGCGGGACATTCCCGATGACGAGCAAGGTCGTCCGCCGGCTTTGCCGGAAATCGCCGACGGCGACTATCGCACTCCCGCCGAGCTGGCGCGTCTGTTTGTCGAAGCCGGTCCGGCCGCGGTCTCGCCGGTGACGCGTACTCTCGAAAGAGCTGGCGAAGCCGAACGCGCCCAGCAGGGTTACGTACGCCCGATCTGCGCCCGATTGCTGATCGTCGTCGATCAACTCGATGAATTATTCGGCCCGGATGTCACACCGGACGAACGGGCGATTTTCGTGCGGCTCCTGGCGGGCCTCGCAGCGACCGGGCAGGTTTGGCTGCTGGCGACCCTGCGCGCCGATCTCTACGAACGCTTCCTGGCGGAACCGGGCTTGTTGGCGCTCAAGACCAGCGGGGCGGCTTATGATCTCTCGCCGCCAGGGCCGGCGGAACTCTCCGAGATCGTGTGCAGGCCGGCGGAAGCTGCCGGGCTCGACTTCGAGACCGATCCGGCGAGCGGCGAGCGGCTGGCCGAACGCCTGCTGCGCGAGGCGGATCGGCCCGACATGCTGCCGTTGCTGCAATTGGCGCTGGACCGGCTGTTCGAAGCCAGGGTCGTCACGGCGGAAAGACCGACGTTGACCGTCGCCGCTTATGAGAGCTTGGGCGGCCTCGCCGGCATCATCAACCGCGAAGCGGAGCGCGCGCTGGTCGGGCTCGACGAAGCCGAAATCGGGCGGCTGCCGCGGCTGTTGCGGCAGCTCGCGGCGATTGGCGAGCTCGACGCCGGCGAGGCGAGCGTCACGCCGGCCAGTCTGACGATCCGAACCGTCCCGCTCGCCGAAGCGACGCCAGATGCGCCGTCGCACCGCCTCGTCCACGCACTCGTCGAGGCTCGCATCCTGCTGACGAGCGGCAAGGGAGTGGCCGCCGGCATCCGTCTCGCCCACCAGCGGGTCCTGACCGACTGGGCGAGAGCGCGCCAGCTTGTCGAAGAAAGCATTCGGTTCTTCAGCATCTGCAAGGACGTCGAGGACCAGCGGCGAAAGTGGAACGACGCCGGCCGGAGCCGCGACTGCTTGATCCAACCCGGGCGCCTTCTGAACAGAGCGGAATTGATCGTCAAGGACTTCGGAGAGGAACTCTCGCCCGAGACATTGGAATTCGTCCGAGCGTCGGGCAGGCGGGCGCGGATGCGCCAGCGACTGACGTTCGTCGCCGCCGTTGTCTTTGCCGTCTTCGCGGTCATCGCCGCCGGCGCCGGGATCTATGCCAAGCACGAAGAGCATCGGGCAGAGGGAAGCCTCGATGCAGCAAGAAACGCGGTCAACGTCATCGTCGTCGATATCGCCCAGGGCCTGCGCTACGTCGCGGGCGTGCCTAACGCGACGATCCAAACCATCCTCGAGCGGATCCAGGACACCGTCAAAGCGCTGACGGATTTTGCCCCCGATAATGTCGCGCTCTCGCGCGTCTACCTGGATTCGCTGCTCGAGATCGCGACCACTTATCAAACCGCCGGCGACATGCAGCGCGCCCGCGGCTCCGCGATGACGGCGCTGAAGAAGGCGCAAGATCTCGCCCATCTCTATCACAACGACCCGGAGTGGCAACACGAAGTTTCAGTCACGCTCAACAGGCTGGGCTCAATTGACCTTAGCAGCGGTGAAGCGGCGGAAGCTCTGAAAGACTATGAAGAAGCGCTCGAAATCATGCGGCCTGTCGCCAAAAGGCACCCGAGCAACGCGAAATGGCAGCGCGAACTCGCGATGAGCCTCGAGGGCATCGGTGCCGTCAAATCGTACACGGGCGATGCCCGCGGCGCGCTCGCCGCCTATGACGAGGGGCTGGCGATAATCCGTAGGCTTGCCCAAGACGCTCCCTCGAATTTGGAACTGCAGCGGCAAATCGCCGTCCGCCTCGACGAGACTGGCGATATGAAGCTGACCACCGGCGATACCGCCGCAGCGGAGGCCGATTACGAAGAGGGGCTGACGATCGCGCGGGCGCTCGTCGAGAAGAAGCCCGAGAACACGCAGTGGCAGCGTGACGTCTTTTTCAGCCTGACCAAGATCGGCGATCTGAAGGCACAAGCCGGAGATCTGACGGCGGCCATTGCGCCCTACGGGGAAGCAGTGGCTATCGTTCATCATCTCGCCAAGACCGATCCCACCAACCCGTTGTGGCTGTTCGATGAAGCGGAGGGCCTGTGCAAAATGGGCGACGTCAACCTCGAAGAAAGGGACCGCGACTATGGGGCGGGGTTGACCATCATGCGCGGCCTCGTCCAGCACTACCCGGACAACTTTCGCTGGCAGAGGGAACTTTCGGTAAGTCTCAACAAGGTCGGCGATGTCAAGCTGCAAGAGAATGATACCGACGGCGCCCTCGCGGCCTATAGTGAAGCGCTGACAATCGTCGAACATCTCGCCGAACGCGATCCAAAGAACCTGGTGTGGCTCCGCGATGTTGCGCTGACCCTGAGCAAAATCGGCGATGTCAAGCTGCGCACGGGTGATGCGAACGGTGCGATCGCCAATTATGAGCAGGCGGTCGAAAAACTCCGCCGGCTGTCGGAGCACGACCCGAACAATACACTTTGGCTCCGGGATCTGACGGCTCCTCTGAACAAGCTGGGCAATACCAAATTACAGACTGGCGACACCAGCGGCGCGGCGAGGAGCTTCGGTGAGTCGCTCGCTGTCGCGCGCCATCTGATCGAGCACGATCCCGAAAATGCACTGTGGCAATTGGACCTCTGGATGGCCCTGAACAACGTTGGCGACGTCAAGCTTCGCAAGAGCGACGCCGGCGGCGCGACACCTAATTATCAGGAAGCGCTCGCTATCCTCCGCCACCTGTCGGAGCGCGACCTGAATAATCCGCTCTTGGCTGCAGAATGTGACAGTCAGGCTGAGCAAGCTGGGAGACGCCAGTTTGCAGGCCGCTGATCGCCGGCGCCGCGGCGGCGAGCTATGAAGAGTTTCAGTCGATCGCTCAGCTCCTGGCCAATCACGATCCGGGCAATGAGGTATGGCAATCGGATCTCTGGATTGCGCTCTACCGGCTGAGCGAGGCCAAGCTAACCCTCGGCGATGCAACCGCCGCTCGTGGCCTTTGCGCGGAAGGGCTGACGGTTATCCGCGCGCTGGCAGCCAGCCATTCCGGCAATGTGCAACACCAGTTGCAGCTTGTGATGACACTTCACCTGCTGGCGAGCATGCAAGACGGGTCCGAACGCGAGCGCGCACTGAACGAAGCCCTGACAATTCTCGAACAACTCCAAGCCACGAACCAACTGCCGCCCGACAAAATCGGCTGGCTAGATAAGATCCGCCAAGAATTGCCGGCGAATTAAACTTCCAAGAGCGGTGGATCGAGTATCGCACTACCGCCGAGGGGCTGAAAAAGGAGAAGTTTCTGTTCGTAACGAAAACAGAGCCCTGCGACACCGGTGACGCCTTTCCGGTCCTCGGTCAGCGAATAGAGACCATGGCGTCGGAGAAAGAGAAGGTCTCGGGATAACCACGTAAGCCGACGGCCTGGCCTCGATCGGCAAGGGCTGTCGCGCCGCGCGGTACCCGTCGCCGCGCGCGGTGTGTTATAGATTGCCGATGACCGCCGGGGGCGGCGAAACGCGGCGCGGACGGCACCCGAGAGGAGGACCTGGTCATGGGCTGGCTCGACGGGCAAGTGGCGTTGGTGACGGGCGGCGGCTCCGGCATCGGCCGGGCGGTGGTCGCGCGCTTTATCGCGGAAGGCGCACGTGTCGGAGTTCTCGACCGGGTGCCCGGCCGAGCCGAAGAGCTGCGGGCCGAGTTTGGCGACGCCGTCGTCGCAGTCACCGGAGATGTCACCCAACTCGCGGACAACAAGCGCGCCGTAGCGGAAACGGTGGCGGCGTTCGGCCGGCTCGATGTCTTCATCGGCAACGCCGGGGTCTTCGACAACTTTCTGTCACTCGCCGAGTTTCCCGAAGAGACACTGTCCGAGGCCTGCGACGAGCTGTTCGGCGTCAATATCAAAGGGTGCATTCTCGGCGCGAAAGCGGTATTGCCGGAATTGCTCAAAACCGACGGCTCGATCCTCTTTACTGCATCCGTCGCGGGCTCGAACTCCGGCGGTGGCGGTCCTCTCTACACTGCCTCGAAGCACGCGGTCGTCGGGTTGATCCGGCAATTGGCCGTCGAGCTCGGGCCGCGCATCCGGGTAAACGGGGTTGCGCCGGGAGGCACAATTACCGATCTGCGCGGGCTTTCGCTTTTGGGCCAGGATGGCCGTTCGCATTTTGCCGATCCCAGCAGCGAGGAACGGCTTCGGGCGAACAATCCGCTGCAGATTGCGCTGGCGCCGGGCGATCTCGCCGGCGCCTACGTCTTTCTGTCTTCGCGGACCAACGCGAGGGGCATCACCGGCACGATCCTGACGGTCGACGCCGGAGCGACTCTCCGCATGTCGCGGCGGCTTCAAACCTAGGAGGCAACGGGGATGATCGCCGAACTGAGCCGACTGGTCGACGACGGCAACGGCCTCGTCAGCCGCCGCATCTTTATCGAGCCGGAGATTTACGAGCAGGAGCTGGAGCGGATTTTCGCGCGCTGCTGGCTGTTCCTCTGCCACGACAGCCAGATCCCGCGGCCCGGTGATTTCCTGACGACCTATATGGGCGAAGACCCGGTTCTCGTGGTCCGCGACAATGACGGCCGTGTGGGCGCTTTTCTCAATGTCTGCCGGCATCGCGGCAACCGGCTCTGCCGTGCCGATGCCGGCAACGCCGCGAGCTTCACCTGCGCCTATCACGGCTGGACCTACCGCAACGACGGCCGTCTCGTCGGCGTGCCGTATTTCAAGGAAGCCTATCACGGCGAATTGGAGCGCGAGCGCTGGGGCCTGGTGCCGGTCGCGCAATTGGATAACTACAAGGGGCTGTATTTTGCGACCTTCGACCAGCAGGCGCCGCCGTTGCTCGACTATCTGGGCGCGGCGATCTGGTATCTCGATACGTTCTTCGACCGTCGCGAAGGCGGGGTCGAGCTCATCGGCGGCGTGCACAAATGGATCATGCCGTGCAATTGGAAATTCCCGGCCGAAAACTTCGCCGGCGACGGCTATCACGTGCCGTGGAGCCATATCTCCGCGGTGCGCACCGGATCGGGCGGCGATTTCCGCGTGCAGCCGGATGCGGAAGGCAGGGCTCTGTCGCTCGGCAACGGCCACAGTATCATGACGGTCGGGCCGGACATGGTGGCCGACCCGCCCGCGCCGGAGGTTCTGGCCTACGAGGAGCAGATCCTGCCCGAGATGCAGCGACGGCTTGGCGAGCGGCTGCGGCTCGGGAAACCGATTGCCGGCACGGTGTTCCCGAATTTCTCGATCCTGCGGCCGACCTCGCGCACGATCCGTGTGTGGCATCCGCGCGGGCCCGACAAGACCGAAGTCTGGGCGTGGATCTTTGTCGATAAGGCGGCGCCGCCCGAAGTGAAAAAGGCGCTCCGCCTCACCGCGGCACGCGTATTCGGCCCGGGCGGGGCGTTCGAGCAGGACGACATGGACAACTGGCAGGGCTGCACGCAGACCGCGCGCGGCGCGGTGGCCCGGCGCGCTTTCCTCAATTACGAGATGGGCCTCGGCCACGAGCGCTTCGACGAGGATCGCGGCGCCTGGGCCAGCGACTACCGCTACAGCGAAAGCAACCATCGGCGGTTCTACCGGCGCTGGGCGCAATTGATGGCGGCCGACAGCTGGGCCGAAATAGCGGCCGACGCCTGAGCCCCTCGCAAATTGACTCCAGTCCCTACATCCATTCATCGTCACCCTCGCGAAAGCGGGGGTCCAGGGCGACCAATGACGCCCTCGGGTCCTGGATTCCCGCTTTCGCGGGAATGACGGAGGGGGCTCTGAGGAGAGCCAGATGGGAGCAGAGTTTGGTGGTCTCGTGGATGGCGAACGGGGGCTCATCAGCCGGCGCATCTTTATCGAGCCGGAGATCTACGAGCAGGAGCTGGAGCGGATCTTTGCGCGCTGCTGGCTTTTCCTGTGCCACGAGAGCCAGGTCCCGCACCCCGGGGATTTCTTCACGACCTATATGGGCGAGGACCCGGTGCTGGTCGTGCGCGACAGTGCCGGCCGGGTTCACGCCTTTCTCAATGTCTGCCGGCACCGCGGCAACCGGCTGTGCCGCGCCGATGCCGGCAATGCCGCCACGTTTACCTGCGCCTATCACGGCTGGACCTATCGCAATGACGGCCGGCTGGTCGGCGTGCCGTACCTGAAGGAAGCCTATCACGGCGAGTTGGACCGCGAGCGGTGGAGCCTGACGCCCGTAGCGCAATTGGAAAATTACAAAGGCCTGTACTTTGCGACGTTCGATCCCGAGGCGCCGCCGTTGCGCGAGTATCTCGGCGAGATGGCCTGGTATATCGACACCTTTGTCGACCGTCGCGAAGGCGGCATCGAGATTGTCGCGACGCACAAATGGGTCATGCCCTGCAATTGGAAATTTCCGGCCGAGAATTTCGGCGGCGACGCCTATCACGTGCACTGGAGCCACGGCGCGGCGATCGCGACCGGGTTCAGCGTCGGGTCCACCGCAAGCCCGGCGACCGCCAACCGGATGGTGTCGCCGGGCAATGGCCATGTCCTGATCTGCATCGGCCCCGACGGCTTCGGCGACGCGCCGATGCCCGAGATCCAGGCCTATGAGCGCGAGATCCGGCCCGAGGTCAACCGGCGGCTGGGGTCGCGCGCGGCATTGGTAAACCCGATCGTCGGCACCGTCTTCCCGAATTTCTCGCTGCTGCGGGGGACCTCGCGCACATTGCGCGTGTGGCATCCGCGCGGCCCGGAGAAGACCGAGATCTGGTCGTGGGTGTTCGTCGACAAAGCCGCGCCGCCGGAAGTGAAGAACGCGTTCCGGCTGTCCGGGGTGCGCGGCTTCAGCCCGGCCGGAACCTTTGAGCAGGACGACATGGATAATTGGCAGGAATGCACGCAGACCTGCCGAGGCGTCGTGGCGCGGCGTATGCCGATCAATAACCAGATGGGGCTCGGGCATGAGCGCTTCGATCCCGCCTTCGGCGCTTGGGTCAGCAACTCCGGCTTCAGCGAGAGCAACCACCGGGAGTTTTACCGCCGCTGGGCGGAGCTGATGGACGCCCCTAGCTGGCGCGACCTGCGGAACGGAAAGGCCCGTCATGCGTAACGAGCCGAACGCCGATCACGAACTGATCCGCGAGGTCGAGCAGTTCCTTTATCGCGAAGCCCGGCTATTGGATGAGCGCCGCTTCCACGAGTGGCTGCAATTACTGACCGACGACATTCGCTATTGGATGGGCAGCAGGACCAACCGCTATCCCAAATCGAGCAAGGCAATCGCGATCCTCGACCCCGAACGCTACGTCGAGGACGATCTCGCCAAAGAGGACGAACTCGCCATCCTCGACGAGGACAAATCCACCTTGAACGCGCGTGTCGCGCGCCTCGACACCGGAATGGCCTGGGCGGAGGACCCGCCGTCGCGCACCCGCCATCTGATTACCAATGTCGAGGTCGAGCCCGGCGAGGCGGAGACGGAACTCAAGGTTTACTCCAACTACATCGTCTACCGCAGCCGGTCGGAGACTGAGCAGGACTTCTACGTCGGGGCGCGCAGAGATATTCTCCGGCGGGTGGACGGTGCTTGGAAGATCGCCCGGCGCAAAATCACCCTCGACCAGAACGTCCTCCTCGCCAAGAACGTCAGCATTTTCTTTTAGGCCGGTCCTTTTCGACCAGCCGCGCCCGCGATCAGCGCGACATCACGAGGAGCAGCAGGGCGACGCTGCCGATGGCGATGCGGTACCAGGCGAAGACGCCAAAGCCGTGGCGGCTGACAAAGCCGACGAGAGTGCGCACGACGAAAAGCGCGCAGACGAACGCGACGACGAACCCGATCGCGATCAATTCCCCACCCTCTACCGTCAGAATGGCGCGGTTTTTGTAGAGGTCGTAGACGGTTGCGCCGAGCATCGTCGGCACCGCCAGGAAGAAAGAGAACTGGGTCGCCGCCGCCCGATCGACCCGCAGCATCATCGCGCCCATGATCGTCGCGCCGGCGCGGGACACGCCGGGGATCATCGCCAGGATCTGGCAGCAGCCGATCCCGAGCGCCGTGCGCAACTTCATCTGGTCGACATCGAGGATTTGCGGCCGCGGCCGCACCCGCTCGATGATGCAGGATCAGAATCCCGCCGACGATAAGGGCTATGGCGACGACCCAGGGCGAGAACAGCACCTCCTTGATCAGTCGATAGGCAAACACGCCGGCCACCGCCGCCGGCAAAAAAGCGATTACGACATTCGCGACAAACCGCTGTGAGAGCGGATCGGAGGTCAGCCCCAACACAGCATGCGTAAAGCGCTCGCGGTAGACCCAGCACACCGCGAGGATCGCTCCCAATTGGATCACGATGTCGAAGAGCTTGCTTTCCGGCCCCTCGATCCCGAGCAAGCGAGTCGGCAAGGATCAGATGACCGGTCGATGAGACCGGCAGAAACTCGGTCAGCCCCTCGACGATGCCGAGGAGACCGGCGGAAAGATAATCGGCGGAGTGCATGACCCGCTCAGGTGCCCAAGACCCCGGCGGCTGTCAAGTGAGCCGACGCCGCGGCGGCCGCTATGGCTGTCCGGCTGGCTCCGTCGAACGCAAAGGGCCAGGGTTCTCCATTCACGACAAATCGCCTGCCGCCGGAATCCCGAAATTAGCCACAATGACGTAGTATAGGGTTGTCAAATGATCAGAGCGTTCGCTCTCAGGGTGATAAGTTTAATTCAATGCTGTTTTGAGGAATGGTCAACGGTTATGACGACAATTCCGCGCCAAGAACAGCCAGATTTGGCTGTTCTTGTTGGCTGTTATTCGCTGTTATTTTTCTGGCGCCCTCGCGAAACGACGAGGATTTCCGCGGCGGACCCCGGCCGTTCGCTGTTATTTTTCTGTACATAACAGCGAAAACAGCGGCGGCTAAGCAAGGCGACCCCCGCATGGTCGGCGCGGGGGTCGATTTCTTGCGGAGCGGGTTAGATGACGCCTTCCTGACGCAGCGCCTCGACCTCCCCGGCGCCGATGCCGAGCCAGTGCTCCAATACCTCGGCGCTGTCGCCGCCCAGCGCCGGCGACGGCTTCAGCCGCACCGTCTTGCCGTCGATCCGCACCGGCCAGGTCGCCATCTTGTAGTCGCCCTGGCGATGGTGCACGGCCTGCATGATGCCGCGCTCCTCGAAGCTCGGCTCGTTCTGCAATTCCATCGTGTCGAACACTGCGCCGGACGGCACCCCGACGGCGATCAGCTTTTCCATCGCCTCGCGCTTGTCGTGCTGGCGGGTCCATTCGCCGATGATCGCGTCGAGCTCCTTTTCGTTCTTGACGCGGACGTCGCCGGTCGCAAAACGCGGGTCGTCGATCAACTCCTCGCGGCCGATCAATTTCATCAGCCGCGACCAGTGCTCGGGGTTGGCCCGGCTGGTGGTCAGGTAGACGTAGTCGTTGGGGCCGCCGCCCTTGGCCGGATAGAGCCCCGACGGCGCGTTGTTGCCGCCGCCCGATTTGGCGCCGTTGCGCGGCGCCGCCTTGCCGGTGCGCGCCATCGTGCAAAAGCAGGTGCGCATGTAGTGGATCATCGCGTCCTGCATCGCCACCTGCAGCCGCCTTCCCTGGCCGGTGCGGTTGCGCTCGTGCAAGGCGCCGAGGATCGTGGCCGCCATCAGCATGCCGGTGCCGGTGTCGCCAAAGCTCAAGCCCGGCTTGACCGGCGGACGGTCGGGCTCGCCGGTGACGCTGATCGGGCCGCCCGCGGCCTGCGCGATCATGTCGAAGGCCAGCCCCTTCTCGTGCGGGCTGCCGGTTCCGAAGCCCTTGACCTGGCAATAGATGATGCGAGGGTTGATCTTCTTGACCAACTCGTAATCGAGGCCGAGGCGCTCGATCGTCCCCGGCGCCATGTTCTCGGCCATGATGTCGGCCTTCTTCAGCATCTCCTTGACGATTTCGAGCCCCTTCGGCGATTTCAGGTTCAACGTTATCGACTTCTTGTTGACATTGAACTGGTGGAAGTACCACGGGTCGTCATCAGGCTTGCCCGGCCGCAGCCGGCGGCCGGGATCGCCCCGCCCCGGGTTCTCGATCTTGACCACCTCCGCGCCAAACCAGGCCAACACCTCGGTCGAGGTCGTGCCCGCCTCGAACTGGGTAAAATCCACCACCTTGATGCCCTGGAGAAAGTTGAAGTCCTGGGTGATGTCGCTCATCGCTGTTCCTCTCCGTCGCAGGCAGATGCTAGGACACAGCGTGCGCCTTCCCGCACCGCATCGCAACGCCTTCCGCAGTCAGTCGCAGGGCGCGATGAGCCTTGTCCTGACGTTTTCTCCTAGGGTCGGCGGCCTATCACGAAACACGTCGGCGGTATTAATCAGGTCTCCACATCAACGAAGCCTCGCGCGACAATTTGCTGCTCCAAATCGGCTACGTCCCATACATGGCTACCACTGCGCAGATCCGCAGCCCGTGAATGTGCCCCTTAGTTGGGATGGTGAAAAGGCTCGCCACCAGATCACCATTCGGAGCCAGAGCTGCAGCGAGGCGGTCCAACGCTGCCTCAGCCACGAGCCGCGCCATAAAGGAGAGCAGCCAGGCCGCGCCAGCGAGTACGCGGCAAGCTCGTCGAGTTGCGTGACGTCCTGCGCGAAACCTCCAAGCACCGCTATAGACATGGCGGCGACATTGGCACGGCCCGACGCCAAGGATGGTTCCCAGATATCCAGGCCGACAACCTGCAACGACGGACATTGCATCGGCGCCTCTACGCTTGCTGCGACCCCGTACCAACATCGAGAAAGCGGCCGGTGAGCGAGAAGCCAACCTTGGACGGTCAGCGGCGAGCGCGATGATACTGCGGATGTTCTGCCGAGAGGCTTGGCCACAGGCTTGAAGTGTCGCGGGCTCCGAAAGAACCCACCCGGGCGGGCGTTCAGGGTTCTGGAACAGCTCCCGTCGCCTCCCGATCCGGGCGGTCACATATGCCAGGGCATCGGAAACCTGCCGTGCATCCAATCTGCCGAGATCCTCCCGGCAGCGCCGCTTCCACCGCATCAACGAGCCGATCCTGGACGTCGGGATCGGCTTGCGTTTTCGCCTGATGCAGCCGCAACGCTGCACCGACCGCGGCGAACGTCTGCACATGGCCCGTCGATCCAATTCAGCTCGGCCTGAAAGCTCGGAAAATCCATGCTGAAATCACCTCCCAGTGGGCCGGCCTTCCCTTACTCGTTTCGGCGGGTGGGCGCGGACGAATTCCTCGTTGACGTTGGCGCCCCAGCCGGGGCCCTTCGGCAGTACGAGATCGCCGTTCTCGATGACCGGCGGCACGGTGACGATGTCGTCCTTCCAGGTCACGTCGTCGATGTCGATCTCCATGACTTTGAAGTTCGGCACGACGGCGCACATGTGCGCGCTGATCAGCGAGCCCAAATGGCCGTTGAAATTATGCGGCGCGACATTGACCTCGTAGGCGTCCGCCATCGCCGCGATCTTCATTGATTCGAGAATGCCGTTCCACGCCACGTCGATGATCGCGAAATCGACCGATTGGTGCTCGAAATACGGCCGGAACTGGCGCCTGCCGTACAATGATTCGCAAGACGAGATCGGCGTGCGGGCGGAACGGCGGATCAAGGCGAGCCCGGCCGGGTCGTAGAGGTCGATCTCGAGCCACACCAGATCGAGCGGCTCCAGGGCGCGCGCCAACTTGATGTAGCCGTCGATCTTGTAATTGAAGTTGGTGTCGAGATGGAGCCCGACATCGCGGCCGGCGCCGCGGCGGAACGCCTCCAGCTGCGCGACCGCCGCATCGACGATGTGGTGGTCGACGTTGAGCTCGGGGAACCCCGGCGGGTTGCCGGTGCCGGGGCCGTACATGTAGGGCTTGCCCTTGTCGAAGCGGATCAGGTTGGTCTTGAGCCCCTTGAAGCCCTTGCGCCTGACCTCCTCGCCGAGTGCGACGATATCGTCGAGCGAGCGCACCGGGTCGACCCCGGCCCATTCCTTGATGCGCTCGGCATGGCGGGCGCGGTAGGTGCCGCAATGCGACCAATAGAGCTGCAATCGGTCGCGCACCGGCCCGCCGAGCATCTCGTAGACCGGCACGCCCAATGCCTTGGCCTTGATGTCGACGAGCGCATTCTCGATCGCGGCGATCGCCATCTGATTGATCCCGCCGGCCGCTTGCCTGGTCGCGGCGTAGAGATGGGCGCTGTGGCGCTCGACCGGCCGCGGGTCCTGGCCGATCAGAAACCGCTCGGCGAGCTTCTGGATGACGCCGGTCAGCCCCTGTGCGCCATAGCCCTCCATATATTCCGACCAGCCGACGATCCCTTCGTCGGTGGTGATCTTGAGAAAGGAATTGACCCGCCAGCCGGCGTCGCAGTGCAGATCTTCGACCTTGACGATCTTCATCGGCGTTCCCTCGAAAGCTCCGGCGACCGGTCCTACAACTGCGCGACCCCTGCCCGGGCGCAGTCCTCGTCCTGCTGCGAGGTGCCGCCGCCGACGCCGCAGGCGCCCTCGACGACGCCGTTGCGGATGATCGGGACCGCTCCCTGCCCCATGATCATGTGGCCGCCCGACGCCGCGGCAATCCCGCGCGGGGTCGGCTGGTCGGCCCGCTCGCTCATCTCGCCGCTCGGCCGCCCAAACGCGGCGGAGGCGACGGCCTTGCCTTGGCTGCCATAGGCGCTCGCCCAGATGGCGTTGTCCATGCGCTGCAATGCGATCAGCCGGCCGCCGCTGTCGCAAACCGCGGCGCTGATTTTGATGTTGAGCTCCTGCGCCTTAGCCAGGGCGCCGCGAATGATGCGATTGGCTTCTTCCAGTGTCAGGCTCATCGATCTTTCCTCCCCAGAAGGTCTCGCCATCAGTTATAGCGAGGCCTTCCAAATACGAAAAGCCGCGATTTCCCGCGGCTTCGCATTTGTATTATGGAGCGGGCGAGGGGATTCGAACCCCCGACCCCAACCTTGGCAAGATTTGCTTTAATAGAGGATGCTGCGCTTTTATCCGCTCAGTGGCCAAAAATTTACCGGAGCAGGAAGACGAGGGCTGGCGGGTGTATGGCGTGCTTGCACGCAAGCCGCGGCGTCTTTATCCGGTGCTTTCCGAAGGAGAAGCAGCCCGTGTCCCGCGGGACACAGCGGCGGCAGCAGTAGAAGTCGCAATCGAAAAGCTGGCGGACATCTTTCAAGCAGGGCCAATTCGGTCGCAATCGAGAAGGTGGCCGAACCTCTCTACCCGATGCTCGAAAGGCTGATGCGGTCGTACCTGACACGCTTCTGCCCCCGCTCCTAATGGTGCGGTCGCCGGTTATCGACGGCGCTACAGGTAATCGAGATCGTTCCAGAACAGGGAACCAAGTCCATCACCCGACGCGAGCCGCGTCAGTTCGGCAAGGCAGTTTTTCCGCGCCGGCGGCGGCAATGCCGCGAGCGCCTGCTCGAAATCCGATCGCATGTCGGGTGTGCCGCGAAATTTCCCATTAGGCACCCAAAACGGTACCCACGCAGGCAGAAGCTCGTAACTCGGGGAGCTTAGTACTCGTTTAGTCACTGCTGTCCGGTTAAATCCGGGATTGCTGCCGCTAATAGCATGATTTTAAATGCCGTTTTGGCGATTTGGGGTGGTGTCGATTTGAACTCGATCTGGCACTTTTCGGAAGGTTTCCGAGGAGGTGCCGGTGAACAGTGGGAAGACGCTTTTCGCCCAACTGATGGATTTTCTGCCGTGGAGCACGTTTACCCGGATTGTCGCGCGGTACGGTGGCGATCAGCGGGTGCGCACGCTGTCCTGCGGCGAGCATTATCGGGCGATGGCGTTCGCCCAGCTGACTTACCGGGAGAGCCTGCGCGACATCGAAACTTGCTTGTCGGTACAGGTCTCGAAACTCTATTCCATGGGCTTCCGCGATCCGGTGCGGCGCTCGACGCTGGCCGATGCCAACGAGGCGCGCGACTGGCGCATCTACGCGGAATTGGCTCAGCGACTGATCGCCCAGGCGAGACGGCTGTACACCAACGAGGATCTGGGTTTCGATCTCGCCAATACGGTCTATGCGCTCAACTCGACGACCATCGATCTTTGTCTGGCGGTCTTTCCGTGGGCGCATTTCCGCACGACCAAGGCGGCGATCAAGATGCACACGCTGCTGGATTTACGCGGCAACATCCCGAGCTTCATCCACGTTTCTGACGGCAAGCTGCACGACGTCCACGCTCTCGACCTACGGCTCCCGGAAGCGGGCGCCATCTACGTCATGGATCGCGGCTACGTCGATTTCGCCCGCCTCCATGGGCTACATCTCGCCGGCGCCTTCTTCGTCACCCGCGCCAAATCGAACATGAATGCCCATCGCGTCTATTCGGCCCCGACCGACCGGGCGGCCGGGATCATCTGCGATCAGACCATCGCGCTCAACGGTCACTACACCAGCCAGCATTACCCCGAACACCTGCGGCGCATCCGGTTGCGCGATACAAGTCGGGAAAAACCCTGGTGTTCCTCACCAATCAGTTCGGTTTGCCGGCCGCGACCGTCTGCGCCCTCTACAAGAGCCGATGGCAGGTCGAGCTGTTCTTCAAGTGGATCAAGCAGCATCTGCGGATCAAACAGTTCTTCGGGACATCCGAAAACGCGGTGAAAACCCAGATCTGGATCGCCGTCTCGGTCTACGTGCTCGTCGCTATCGTCAAGAAGCGGCTCGCCCTCGACGCCTCGCTCTACACATTGCTACAGATCCTCTCGGTCACCCTGTTCGAGAAACTGCCCATCCATCAAGCACTTACCCAAGACGATCCCAAATGCGATACTTCGCAAATAACTAACCAATTGAATCTATTCGCTTATTGACCGGACAGCAGTCGTTTAAGATATTGAAATGTTTGGTGGGTGCCGCAGTAATCGAACCTGCGACCCGCTGATTAAGAGATCGTATAGGGCAGGCGGCGAGGAGATCGCACCATCGTCGCTCGCAAATAACTGACGGAGTGCCCCGATGCCCCAGCTCAACGACTTGAGCAGGTCCCTCGTCGCCTTGGACCAAGATACCACCATCATCACCGTCGTCGAGCTAAGCCAGTCGAGCTCGCTGGTTGCCGGGGTACTTCTCCGCATTGAGCGTCAACCGCAAAAGAAGCTGGAACCGAGTGCCGAAAGGCTTCTTGGCCTGCTGCATCGCTGGCGCGATGAAGCGGTCAGCGCCCGTAAAAAGATCACGCGGATTGCACTGACCTTCGAAGCCGGCCGCGATGGCTTCTCGTTCGCACGTTCGCTGAATGCGCGCGGGGTCGAAGCGCACGTGATCCATCCCTCGAGTGTCGCCGTATCGCGAGAGCATCGCCGCGCCAAGACCCACAGACTCCACACCGAGTTACTGAAGCGCCCGTTCTTCGCGTCCCTGCGCGGCGAACCACGCCATTACAGCATCGCGCGCGTACCCACTATTACCGAAGAGCACGCGACACCACCTAACCGCCATCGCGAGTGCCTCGTCCGCGAACGCACGCCCCCCCCCCCCCCCCCCCCCCCCCCCCCCCCCCCCCCCCCCCCCCCCCCCCCCCCCCCCCCCCCCCCCCCCCCCCCCCCCCCCCCCCCCCCCCCCCCCAAGATATTGAAATGTTTGGTGGGTGCAGCAGGACTCGAACCTGCGACCCGCTGATTAAGAGATGGTAAGGGGCAGGCGGCGAGGAGATGGCACCATCGTCGCTGGCAAATAACTGACGGAGTGCCCCGGTGCCCCAGCTGAACGATTTGAGCAGGTCCCTCGTCGCCTTGGACCAGATACCACGATCATCGCCGTCGTCGGGCTAAGCCAGTCGAGCTGGCTGGTTGCCGGGGTGCTTCCCGGCATTGAGCGTCAACCGCAAAAGAAGCTGGAACCGAGTGCGGAAAGGCTTCTTGGCCTGCTGCATCGCTGGCGCGATGAAGCGGTCAGGGCCGGTAAAAAGATCACGCGGATTGCACTGGCCTTCGAAGCCGGCCGCGATGGCTTGTGGTTGGCACGTTGGCTGAATGCGCGCGGGGTCGAAGCGCACGTGATCCATCCCTCGAGTGTCGCCGTATCGCGGGAGCATCGCCGGGCCAAGACCGACAGGCTCGACACCGAGTTGCTGAAGCGCGGGTTCTTGGGGTGGCTGCGCGGGGAACGGGGCCATTGCAGCATGGCGCGCGTGCCGACGATTGCCGAAGAGGACGCCAAGCGGCCGAACCGCGAGCGCGAGTGCCTGATCGGGGAACGCACGCTTGAAAATCGCCATTGATAATAAAGACTTTCTCGGCACAACTGTCCCACCGGCCGGCACTCACGCAAAAAGTGGGACACTTGTGTTGCCGTCTCGTTCTGGCGCGGCGTTGCTGCTTCCTGCATCCAAGAGCGGTGCCGCCGCAGCCTCGAGCTTGGCGCGGTTCGCCTTCTTCGTGTAGATCGCCGCCTGCTTTGGGTTGGCCCAACCAAACAGAGCCATCAACCTATTTCCGGCAGTTGGTAGTTGGCAAAATCGGCAAATCCGTGCAGACGCAATGGCATGAGCACGGGTCGAGCGGTCGCCACGAGGCACCCAGCGGGTGAACAACCATCAGTAGAGTACGGCAAGGAACGATCGGTGATCGCCGACACGTTTGCGGGCCGGGTTCACGTGGAATGGGAGAAGGGCGAGGGGGCAGCGGTGACCCCGCTTGGCCAACTTCCGTTTTTCATTGAGTACCTGAAACAAGGCGGGTTGTTTGACGGCTGGGTTGCGGGGTGCCCGCTGTCTCTGACGAGCCCCAATGCGCCGTCGAAGCGGGACATACTGGGGACAGTGATGTTGTCGGTACTGGCCGGGCATCGGCGCTACGCCCACATCACGACGCTGCGCTGCGACCCGGTCAATCCACCCCTGCTTGGAATGACCAAGGTGGTGAGCGAGGACGCAGTCCGTCGGGCACTGAGCAAGATCGAGGCGGAAGCCGGGCGAGCCTGGCTGCAGGAGCAGCTCGACTATTGCACGCGGCCGCTGTTGCGCGAACCATGGATTTTCGACGTCGACACGACGGTGAAACCGCTCTACGGCCATCAGGAAGGAGCGGTGGTCGGCTACAACCCGAAGAAGCCGGGGCGGCCCTCGCATACCTATCACAGCTACATGTTGGCCAATTTGCGGCTGGTGTTGGAGGTCGAGGTTCAAGCGGGCAACCAGCATGCGGCGAAGCATTCGGCGCCGGGGCTGTGGACGCTATTGGACCGGCTGGGGCCGCAATGCGCGCCTTGGCTGCTGCGCGGCGATCGGGAGTGGGGCAACGAAGGTGTGATCAGCGAGGCCGAGCGCCGCGGCCAGGCCTATCTGTTCAAGCTGCGCCTGACCAAGCGGGTGAAACAGGTGCTCGAGCGGGCGATGCGGGATGACGATTGGCGAGATGCCGGGGCCGGATGGCAAGGCAAGCACGGCGAGATCCGCCTGATGGGTTGGAGCCGGGCACGGCGCGTGGTCCTGCTCCGCCGCCGTCTGGCCGGGGTGATGATCACCCAGCGGGAGGCGGATGGGCAACTGGCGCTCGGCTTTGTCGAGATCGACGAGGAGCGCCAGGAAGCCTGGGAATATGCTGTTCTGGTGACCTCGCTGGAGGCCGAGGTTCTGACCATTGGGCAGCTTTACCGGAACCGGGGAGATTGTGAGAACAGCTTCAACGAGTTAAAGAACCACTGGGGCTGGGGCGGATTTACGACTTACGACTTGACGCGCTGCCGGATCATGGCACACATCGTCGCCCTCATCTTCAACTGGTGGAACCTCTTCGTGCGTCTGGCCGATCCTGACCATCACCGCGAGGCGATCACCAGTCGCCCGCTGCTGCTGCAAGCGATTGGTCGACGAACCGACCATGCCGGACGCGCCACTGTGACGATCAGCAGCTCTCACGGTGAGCGGGATCGGGCGCGCCGCGCGCTCACCCGTGTCGCCGCCTTCTTTGCCAGCCTGCGCGTAACTGCGGAGCAGTTGACCCTAAATCCGGCAGTTGGCTGGGGCTGTCCGCTGTGTGACGTGCGATGGACAACCGATGATTGCGTTTCAGGCGGGGTTGAGGCGAATGGGCGGTTCGAGCTGCCGGCCGTGTAGGTAATGTCGCAGTGCTTCGCTGAGGATGCGATACCATCTTCCGAGCGCGTCCAACTGCTCCGCACTTTGCCGCAGCCGAGCCATGAAGCCGGCGATACGCAGATAAGCCCGGCGTGCCAGATGTTGCTCGCCGTGCGCGCTGCTGACGGTCAGCGTCACTTGGCCGGCATGGTGGGTTCGCCGCGCCAGGGCGGTGAGCAATAGAGGCCGGCTGGTTATCGCCTCACGATGATGCTGCGGATCGGCGAGGCGCACGAACAGGCTCCACCAGTTGTAGATCAGCGCCACACTGCGCGCCAGCAACCGGCAGCGTTTGAGATCATGCGTCGTGAAGCCGCCCCAACCCCATTGGTTCTTCAACTCGTCGAAGGTGTTCTCGCAGTCTGCCCGATCGCGGTACAACTGACCGAGCGTCAGGATCTCGCTGTCGAGCGAGGTCACCAACGCGGCGTATTCCCAGACCTGCCGATCGGGCCCGACCTCGGCAAAGCCAAGTCGCGGCTGAGCGGGGTCGCCGTGATCGACGATCGCCAGCGGACGTTTCAGTTGACGGCGCAGCAGAATGACCCGCCGCTGCCGGCTCCAACCTTCCAACCGCAGACGGGTCTCGTTGCCTTGCCAGCCCTGGCCGGCCTCCGACCAGTCAGACTGGGCCATCGCCCGTTGCAGTGCCCGGCTGACATTCTTCGTCGTCCGCAAGCGGAACAAATAAGCCAGGTTGCGTTGCTCGGCCTGGGCCATCACCGGCTCGATGCCCCAGGCGAGGTCGCCCCGCAGCAGCCTCGGCCAACGGCTGCGGTCCCACCGGTCGAGCAACGACCACAGACCGTCCGTGGCATGCTTGACATTGTGCTGGTCGCCGGGCTGCACATCCACACTCAGCACCAGTCGCAGGTTCGACAGCATGTAGGTGTGATAGCAGTGCGACGGCCGACCGGGCTTGTGCGGATTGTAGCCGAGTTCGGCACCCTCCTGCTCGCCATACAGCGGCTTGATCGTGGTATCGACGTCCAACACCCACGGCTCGTCCAGCAGGGGCGCAACAGAGTAGTCAAGATGGCCTTGCAGCCAGGTCAGCCCCGGCTCCTCCTCGATCTTGCCGAGGTTGCGGCGCACCGCGTCCTCGCTCAGAACCTTGCGCATGCCAAGCAGCGGCGGATTCACCCGATCACAGCGCAATGCCGTGATGTGGGCGTAGCGCCGATGACCCGCCAGAACCGACAGCAACACGGTGCCAAGCAGATCGCGCTTGCGTGGGGCATTCGGGCTGCTCAGCGACAAGGGGCAGTCCGCGACCCAGCCATCGAACAACCCGCCTTGCTTCAGGTACTCGATGAAGAACGGCAGCTGGCCGAATGGCGTCACCGGCGCCGTCGCGTCCCACTCCACGTGAACCCGACCGGCATAGGTGTCGACAACCGCCGACCATGCTTCAACCTCAGGTTGCTCACCCTCCGGGTGAACCGCCACACTCGTCTGTTTCTGTCCCCATCGCGATAGTTTCCGCCAATGCAGCGCCATCGCGCAATCATCCAACTGCCGGATTTAGGTTGACCGATCTCGATCGATGGTACCGCATCCTCAGTCACGCCCTCGTCAAGTACCTCAAGGCTGCCAACTCGACCCGCCACGGCGCTTACAGGCGGCCTGACCCTGCACGAAAGTTGAAACTATATCCTCCCAAGGCCAAGCTATTCAGCTCCAACTGCCGGAATTAGGATCAGCTGATGCTCACTGGCGCCGGCTTCGGCGCAGCGCTGCGCGCCGAGCTTGCGCAATCCATGCGCGCTGCGCGCCAAGCCCGGCCTCCCGACACCGCCGGATGAACCAACAGCCGAAGGCGTGGGCCGATTGGGGCTGCCCGCTCGCCGCCACCAGATAAACCAGGTGGCCGTTCTGTTTTTCGTCGCATCGATGCTGCGGCGCAGCGGCGGCAGAATGGGCAATTCGTGGGTCTTGACGATCCGCGAACGGCCCTTCTTTTCGGTGAACACCAGCTTGCCGTCGCGCTCCATCTGCGGCCCGAGCCTGACGGCGTCGCTGCGCCGCACCCCGGTATAAAGCAATAGATCGAACGCCAGCCGCGCCTTGGTCCCAATCGGATGGCGTGCCTCATAGCGCGCCGCATCGGCCTCGGACCATGCCGGAATTCCGTCGGGATTGTTGCTCTTTAGATACGTCACATCGCGCGCCGGGTTCTTGCTGGCATAGCGATATTCGGGCAAACACGCCCAGGCGAAGAGCTGCCGCAGCGCCTTAAGGCGGTGATTGGCAGCCTCGGGAAAGCCCGCCTTTTCGTCCCGCAGCTTCGCGACATGACGCGGCTCCATCGTCGCGTACCGAAAAGTGCCGGCACAGTGGCCATCAATGCGCCGCTCGCAGATCGCCTCCAGGATTCCGCGCCGGGTTTTCCGAGTGCTTTTATCGAGCGACTGAAAGACTGCGGAGCCGTAGTATTGCTCGCACAGCCAACCAAGCATCCCCGGCGCCCACACAATGTGCTGGCTTATTGACGGCAGTCTGATTGCGCCGCTAAAGGCGCGGTGATATTCCGCGTCAAATGCGGAAGTGCCGGGCATTTCGGTGAGGCGGATCTTTGGCTGCCTTTTACGTCGGAAATAAATTCGCACATTGCCGTGTCGGTCGACATCCTCGACGATGTAGCGATAAATCCGGACGCCACTCCCGTCGCGCATCCTGACACGCATCACAGCGCGTCCCATTCGTTCTTTGGACCGACCCCATCATCGAGCGCCGCGAACGCTTCATCCAGCTGTATTCGATCCCAGACATTGCGGCCATCGATGCGCTTTGGCTTAGGCATCCGGCGATCGCCCACCATTTCGTCGAATTTTGTCACACCAACACCGATATATTCGGCGGCTTGGACCCGTGACAAACCGCGCGGGGCGAGAGAGGGCGGCAAGCAACTGACGCAATTCCGGGCCATCAGCTGCCCCCTAGTTTCCCTCGTTCGGCGCAGTCATGCAAATCCAATTCGACGAAATCACACAAAATGGTCTGGGCATCCGCAATACTGATTCCCGTTTTGGTCTGGCGATTGCCAAACGAACTGCCGCAGCAACGCCAATAACCGGATAAAGTGGCCCGCATCGAACCGGCCATAACCGGTGCGGTGCTAGTCCTTGTGGTCATCATGCGTCGCCGCGCAGGAAAACAAATCATGAACATCTCGGGCAGCACTAAGGGAGATTTTGCATTCTCCTGCACCGCACCGATCGGTCTTGTAGGCCCCGCTGAAATGCTTGCGGCGTGTCCCATGCGTTGAATACGCCTGCTCCGCTGGCACCGCTGCTCGTGTCGCTGCAGTTGGTGTCTGTTCAAGTGTGGCACAGTTCCCTCACCCGGAGCCGCCATTGACGACGAGCCATCCCGATCGCGCGGCGTCAACCAGCATATTCGAAGCCTGTTTTTCACGCTCCATCTCACTGCGTCAGCACTGTCGGAACTCGGTAAATTCCTCGATCAGTGCGGCATAAAGGGAATGAAGCTACGTTCACTGCTTTTGAATGGTCCGTTCGAGATCACACGAGTATCAAAAGGAACCGGTGACCTTGCTGCATTTTCTGTGGTCATTCTTGCGGTGGCGGCGCCAATAATGCCCATGCAGAAACGTAACGTGAACGCTCTATACACATGATATTCGCCTCCCAACTCGATCGGCACAGCCAAAGTAGCAGCCGCATGTGCTCCGCTGCCTATTCCCTATACGCCTCGCACCGTCAATGCCTCGTCGGAATGGCGATCCTCTGGCACGCTAACCAGGAATGCAAATCCTCAGCCGCAGTAACGCTTAGGCTTGCGATCAGATACGTGGCTGCAGCCGTACCCGGAACAAGAATCCGTACAGCCGGTCATAAGATCAGTTAGAATTCTCTCGCGCCGCTCATTACGTATACACTGATCGGAGTCAACACTGCGTCAGCTATGCGCGTGGGCTTGTCGCCGCAAGGAACCAGAGCACGGGCTGTATCGGTAAAGATCACGCCAGACTTCGGCAGTGTAAATTGGCTTAAATGCTCGAACCGGTGTAAACGCCTCAATTGATTGCATCACTGCAAATTCATCTCATACTATGATGTTATGCTCAAAATATGTTGTTACCATCACGAACTTTCGGTTTCTTCGGGGCCGACCACAAAGCGGGGATCGCCTGCGAGCGTCGGCGTTCTGAACCTGGGCATAGGCCGGGTTGGCGACCCAGAAACTCGGTACGGTCGGGCCGAGCGGCCCTGCGTGGTGTAGAATGGCCGCACACTCGAGCAAAGCGGGCGTTTCACGCAGCTGCGCGGTTATGAACGCCCGGTGGAGGACGCTTATTTCATCTTGGAAGGCTGCATAACCGTGGGCCGCGACCTGCACCTCCGCTTCGAGACGCGCGCGAACAAGCCCCCCGTGTTTCGCTTCACGGAACCGCAAACAACTCTGGCGCCAGTCGCCCGCCAGCTTCAACGGCCGGTTCTATCGGTACTCCGATATTTGCTGCGAACCGTTTCCCGTGCAGGAGCCGCACCCACCAATATGGGTTGGTGGGCATTCCCGCGCCGCCCTGCGCCGCGCCGCCCGGCATGGCGATGGCTGGCATCCGGTCGGCGCGGTCGCTGCCTCGCCGTTACCGCCTCAAGAGCCGCCACGGGTTCCCGTTGATCTCGATTGAGCAGAACAACTTGTCCCGAGCGCCGGGATACCGAGTTAGGTTGCAGCTTGTGGACATATGTAGGACCGTCGATTTCAAGGACGCATTGCGGAGAGAAGCCTCAAAGGGAGAGAAGCCTCAAAGCCGGTGCGATGGCTCCCGTCGGTTTGCCGGCAATTCGGCGCGGGAGAGTGCCTTGGGCGGCATGCGCCGCTCTCTTCCGGGGGACACGACCGATGACGAGCGGTCATCGATGGGCTTTTAAGGCGAGGTTTCGTGCACACGCATACGGCTGGCGTGGATCCTCTCTTGCCAGCACACGGCTGAAAGAGGCGGTCCGTGAGATCAATTCCGTCGCCAAGTCGGATCGCGTGCTGGCGGCAGAAGGCTGCGTCTCGCTGATGGAACGGCTATGGCCAGCCCTGGAGGATATCGACACGTCGTCGGGCGCCCTTGGCGGCGCCATCCACCGCACACTCGACGAGCTTATCCCAATACTTATCTCGGCTCCGGCTGACGTGAAGTTGCGTCGCGCATGGCTTGAACGGCTGTATCAGGCGGTCATGGACGATGGTGTGCAGTATCTCTCGCCGGTAGAGGACCGCTGGGGCGAAATCGCTGTCTATCCCGAGCTCATGGCAGAATACGCGGATCGGCTTCGCGCATTGATCCGCCGCGCCTGGGTCGCCGAGCCGCCCGGCAGTCATGTCATCGGAACGGCGATCTGTCTGTCCTGCCTGCTGGAGGCTGGGCGATACGGCGACATGATCGAGCTGCTGGCGTGCGCCCGGATGAAATGGTGGCATTGGCACCGCTTCGGTGCCGAGGCACTCGCGAGGCAGGGAGCGTGGGATGCCGCGATCGCCTACGCCGATGGATGCCGCGCGCCGCAGGGTTACGACGACCGTCAAATCGATCGCTTCTGCGAGGATGTGTTGATCAAATTTGGTCGGGCTGACGACGCCTACCTCCGCTACGGATTGAAAACAGCCACCGGTCCGACCTACCTTGCTATCTTCCGCGACACGGTCAAACGCTACCCCGATCGGGATCGACGCCAAGTGCTGCTGGATCTGATCGAGACGCGGGGTGAGCGTGGCAAGTGGTTCGCCGCGGCGAAGGACGCCGGGTTCCTCGACGTCGCTCTCATATGCGCGCGGGACTACGCGGCCGAGCCCGCGACCCTCGTGCGCGCCGCACGGGATTTTGCTGCCAGGGAGCCGAAATTCGCGGCGGAGATCGGGGTGATGGCTTTGGGGCGCTTGCTCAACGGTGGCGGCTATGATCCTGAAGCCTCGCTGGTCCAGGAAGCCTTCAGTCATCTCACGGACGCGGCATCGCGCATCGGTGCGCGCGATTGGGCCAAGCAACAAGTTCGGGCGCTCGTTGACGGTCCCTGCGATCCGAGCCGAAAACACTTCCAATCCGCCCTGGCCCAATGCTTAGCTCGTTGCACCGGGGAGCTGGGTGGAGATTGAACCTAGAAATGGAGCCGATATTGACGGCTGCCCGGAGACGATCCCGTGGTCGGGTTGTATTGGGAACGCTTCCATGACCGCACACCCTCACTTCGTCGCCCTCGACAGGCTCAAGACGCGAATCCAGGGTTTGCGCTCCAAGACCACGGACAACGGCTGCACCGAGGCCGAAGCCCTGTTGGCCGCGGCCAAGGTAGCCGAGCTGCTCGACCGATATGATCTTTCGCTCACCGATGTCGAAATCCGCGATGCACCGTGTGAGCGGCGCGAGTACGAGACCTACCGCAAGAAGCGCATTCCGCTCGACGACTGTGTCGGCGCCATTGCGAACTTCTGCGATTGCCGGGTTTGGCGAGAGAAGAACCAGGCCGGCGAGGCTCGCTATGTATTCTTCGGCCTTCGCTCCGATATCGAGGTCGCGCACTACCTAACCGAGCTGATCGATAACGCCGTGCGGTCTGAGTTCGGCCGCTACAAAACGTCGGCCGGTTACCGGCGTTTCCGGCACCAGGACCGGCATGTCGCAAATTCCTCGTTCACGCTGGGCATGGTCGCGTCCATCGGGGACAAGCTGACGGCGATGAAGCGGGAGCGCGATGCGGTGAATAATGGCACCGGCCGTGATCTCGTCGTCCTGAAGGCATCGGTTGTGGATGCCGAACTCGAGAAGATCGATTTGAAGCTGCGGACGGTGCGCCGCGCTACGCGAATGGTGTCACCGACGGCCTACGAAGCCGGCGAGACCGCGGGCGCATCGCTGGCGATCAATCCCGGAATTCGCGGGACTTGAGCTTCACCAGATGATTGGAACCTCCCATAACTCGCGTAGGAAACGGCCGTGAACAACAGAGACAGGGATTTTCGTCCGAACCGCCGTCGTAGTTTCGACGACGACAACTACGAACAGCCGAGGCGCAATTTCGGATTTGCACCGCCGAGCGGGCCCCAGTTCGAAACACCTTCAGGTCCATCCGTGCGCGCCAGCGTCAAATGGTACAATCCCGAGAAGGGGTTCGGCTTCGTGCAACTCGCGGATGGCTCCGGCGATGCCTTCTTGCATGTAAGCGTGGCTGAGCGCAGCGGCCACAGCAGCGTCCCGCCGGGCGCGACGCTTGAGGTGCGCACCAGCCCAGGACCGAAGGGGCCGCAGGTGACCGAGATCATCAGCGTGGATGCCAGCACCGCGTCGCAAGAGCCGCCTCGGCGTCCGCGGCCGGAGCGACCGGCGTATCCGTCGGGCGACCGCGCGACCGTCGAGGAGTTGGGCACGGTGAAATGGTACAATCCCAATAAGGGATTTGGCTTTATCGCTCCGGATCAGGGCGGAAAGGATATCTTCGTGCACGCTTCGGCGCTGGAGCGCGCCGGCATCATGGGCCTGGCAGAAGGGCAGCGCGTCGCTATCGACGTAGCCCGAGGTCAGAAGGGGCCCGAAGCCGTCGGTCTGCGGCTTATCTGAAGCGCCCGGAGTCCTGCGAAGAAGCAGTGCCGCGTCGGCCCGCCGCCGGCCGTTTGCAATCCGTGCCCCCGCGCGGGGGTTCCCGATCTATGCCTTATGCGCCAATTACTTTGATCCTGAAGAGCATCAGCCTTTCTACCGGCCGAGTTCTCGCCGGTACTTTGGAAATCGGGCACCAACAGGCGAGGCGCCGATAACCGT
>CAWBFS010000025.1:0-23023 GCA_963788085.1 uncultured Alphaproteobacteria bacterium | reverse complement strand
AGGTGGTGCACTTCTTCCGTAACGTGGTCGGCGTTGCGGTGATGGACAAAGAGATCTTCAGCCGGCGCACGGCCGACTACCAGGCCTGGGTGGAAGCCTTCGCCCGCAATCATCGCCTGCCGATTGAATGGGCCGAGAAGGGCGTGCGCAAGGAAGACCATGTCCTGCCCTGGCAACGCCGCATGGCCAGGGACGACGCCTACGGCGTGTACTTCATCTTCAAGAGCATGGAGCAGGGGCCGAGCTTTCGCGTCAGCGCCCCCAAATACGCCACCAAGGATCCAAATTACCGGATCCTCGCCCGCCAACGCAGCCGCTTCACGCACTACTACTTCTACCTCCGCGACGAAACCTTGGGCCCGATGGTGATGCGGGTGGCCTCGTTCTTCCCGTTCCAGACCACCTATTACCTCAACGGCCACAGCTTCATCGAGCAGGAGTTGAACCGCTCGCGGATCGGGTTCCGCAAGACCGACAACGCCTTCCTCGCCGTCGCCGACGTCGCTGCACTGCAGGCGGCCGCCGACAAGCTGAGCCCGGCAATTATCCGCAAACGGCTCGACTACTGGACCCTGATCCTGGGGCCTAAGTTCTCCGCCAAAGAGCGCACGCAGCTCAATCTCTCACGCTTCTATGCGATCGCTCAGATCGAGTATTGCCGCAACTTCATCTTCAAGCGCAACTTTCCCATCCACAAGCTGTTCGAACGCAGCTGCGAACTTGGCCTGTGGCGCCTGACTGCCGACAAAATCACTGAGATCTTCGGCACCCGCCTGAACCGCACAATGCACGGCAAGCTGGCCACCGTCATCGACCGCATCGAGCACGGCCATCACGTCTTCCGCGCCTACTTCAAACACGCGTTTCTGAAGCAGTACGAAAAGTTCGCCACCTTCCTGCGCAACGAGCTGGTCTCCAACAACCTCGCCGATTTCCATCTCAAGAAGGGATTGGATCATCTCGATGCCGTCCGCGAGCGCTTCCAAACCATCACCGGCCGCTTCGCCGGTTTCCAGGCGCAGTGGCTCAACGTCCACGTCGACTTCCCGCTGCTGCAGCGCCTCGCCCTTCCAATCACTATTGGCGCAGTCCGCTATCCCGGGATCAAGATCCACGACCCCCGCGTCATCCGCCTCCTCGAGGTCCTCTTGCACGGCGGTAGTCAGGTCAGCGGCTGGACCGCCAAGCACATCCACCACGCCGTCTTCACCACCTTCCACCTCTCCGACAGCACCTACGGGCTGAACCAACTCGGTTACGACCTGCGCAAGCTCAAAGCCCACGGGCTGCTGCAGCGTGACGGATCCTGCTACGCCTACCTTCTCACCCCAAAAGGGGTTCAGGTCGCCCTGCTCTTCCTGTTCTTTCACAAACGGCTCTGCGGCCCGCTTGCCAACAGCCGCTTCCACCACTGCCCTGACACCCATCCCAAGCCGGCCAGCAAGCTCGAAGCCGCCTACCATCGCGCCGACAAAGCCATTCAACAGATCGTCGATCTCCTTGCCGCCTGACCTTTGCGCGGCAATTGTTGAACTCTTTTTGTCTACGATTTTCCGAGCTAGAAATCTAGTACGGCCGGCGATCGACCGGCGCGTGCGGCTGCTCCAGACCGTCCACCGGGATATTGCGGCCGTTGATCCAGTAGGCGCGTGGTGAGGCGAGGAACAGGATCACATCCGCAACCTCCTCGGCGGTGCCGAGGCGGCCCATTGGAAAGCCATGGCTGACGTAGTCCTCGAAATATCCCGGGTTGGCAAGCCGATAGTGGTCCCAGCCATTACCCTCAACCAGAATCGAGCCTGGCGACACGGTGTTCACCCGAATGCCATGCGGCACGAACTCCAGTGCCCAGCGTTCTGTATCGAAAATCAGCGCCGCCTTGGCCGCGCCATATTGGCCCGACATCGCGAGCTGTGGCGACCAGCCGGAAATCGATGCGACGTTGATCACCGCAGCGCCTGGCCGGCCGTTCATCTGTGGCAGAGCCCGCCGCATCATCCGCACGGTCTGGATCACATTCCGTTCCAGCGCGCCGCGCCAGTCGTCGTCGGTGCTGTCTGCGATGCGCGCGCCGCCGCCGCCACCGCCGACATTGTTGACCAGGATGTCGATGCCGCCATAAGCCGCGACCGTGGCCTCGATCAGCCGGCCGGCCTGTTCGGAATCCCCGACATCGCCAGCGTGAGCCGCAACTTCGGCGCCGGTCGCACGCAGAGCCGCTTCCGCTTCGCGCAGTTGCTCGGTCGAGCGTCCTGACAGCATTACTCGACATCCCTCGGCGGCAAACGCTTTGGCGGTGGCCAGACCGATACCGCGACTCGAACCAGTGACTAGGGCCGCCTTGCCCGTCAGTTTGAGATCCATGCTCCGGCTCCCTGAACGCCTTACTCCGTTACACGCGCATTGCGTTCCGCGATCCAGGACTTCACCTGGTCGTAGTAGTTGGCAAGGTAATATTCGGCGATATCGTCGGCGGTGGTGGCCCAGACGCCGTCATGTCCGAGGATGTAGCGCAGCGCCTCGTCGAGATGCTTGGCCGCGTTCGGCCGGCCAATATTGTGTGGGTGCAGCGACAGGCACATGACCCGTCCGTTCTCGGCGCCTTCGCGATAGAGCGTATCGAACTGATCCTTGATCATTTGCTGGAAATAATCCGCCTCGCGGTTCCATGCGAGCATGCCGGCGTCGTTGGTCTGGCCGGTATAGGGGACGAAGATGAATTTCGCGCCGCCGCGCACATTGATGGGCCAGGGCTGGTCGTCGATGATCCATGACGTGTGGTAAAGGCAGCCCGCCTCGGCCATCAGGTCGTCGGTTCTGACCGTGTACCCGGCGCCGCCGCCGAGCCGCCCTTTCAGGCGCTTGCCGGTCATCTCCTTGAGATGGGTGATGAAGTCCTGCCAGTAGGCCCGCTCTTGCTCCTCGGTCAGGTCGTAAATCGGCCGGCTGTTATAGAGGCCATGCGCCATGTAGTCCCAATCGGCGGCGATCATAGCGTCTTTGATCTCCGGGAAGTGGTCCAGAAGCTCGAGGTTCAGACAGCAGCAGGCGCGCAGCTTGTGCTTGTTCAGCACGTCGAGCATGCGCCAGAAGCCGACGCGGTTGCCGTAATCCATGCGCGAGTAGTGTGGAATGTCCGGCTGGGTCGGCCGGTTCTCCGGCAGGTATTCGAAGAACTCCATGTTCGGCGCCACCCAGAACGCGACGCGCGCATCGTTCGGCCATTTGATGATCGGGCGGTCGTTGATCGGAGCGTAGTCGAAACGGCCGGGCGGAAGGGTCATCGTGTCGTCTCCGTTCAACTGCGAGGGAATGAGTTGGTCCGACAACGGCAGCTAGCTCATATTCATTCGCTTGAATCCGCCTTATGCTTTGGGGACTTCGGAACGAGGAGGAAGCTCCGCATGCTGCGGTAGATCGTCGGTGATCCGAAACCAGGGGGCTTTGCTCACTACGAAGAAGTGGCGTTCGGGGCGTACACCTGGGTGATTATCGAGACCGCCAAGAGCAATTCCGAGTTCCGGGGTGCGATCAGGGCGGTTTACGATTGGCGAACCGCAGACGCTGCAAAACCCGCGATGAAATCCAGGCGAGGATTTAAAGGATTTGACTAACTCCTCCCCTTGCACCCACTTGAAGTCTTCGATACGGACGCGCGCTCGGCTGCGGAAGGCAGCGCCGTGAGCCGTTCGGCAGTTTGAACAATGACAATGACCGCTGCGCATTAGTGGACCCGTTATTTCGTATTTCACACCGCCGCATAGGCAGCTTCCCCGAACCACCGGCATGTTAACTCCGCTTCTTTGGGCATCCGCCATCATGGTAGTCAGTGGAGATGCCGCCGACGATTCCTGCTAACGGGGCAGGTAGCAAGCGCATGATTTGGTGCACTAGGGCGACTGCGCTTTGAACCAGTCGATGATTTCGCGGCCAGTGGCTTTCCAGACACCCTGGCGGGCGTAGATATGGCCGAGCACCTCGTCGAGGTGCCGGATGCGCCAGGGCTGGCCCATGATCCACGGGTGCAGATGCAGCACCATCAGCCGCCCAGTGGTCGCGCCGTCGGCATAGAGCCCGTCAAACCACTCGCGCCACAGCAGGTTGACTTCGTTGATCGTCCGCCGGCCGTGCAGGTGGATGTAGTTGTCGTCGAGATAAGCGTTCACACCGAGGGAGAAGAGCTCACCGGTCTTCGGCGTCATCCGGTAGGGCTGCTCGTCATTACCCCAATCGCAAAGATAGCGAATTCCTTCGGCGGCGAGCAGGTTCGGGGTGTTTGGCGTCTCCTGAAAATCGGGCCCGGACCAGCCGACCGGGCGGGTGCCGGTCGCCCGCTCGACCGCCGCGATCGAGGCGCGGATATAGTCGCGTTCCTCGTCTTCGGACATGCCGATATGGATGATGCGCCGGCGCGACAGCCCGTGCGCGATGAATTCGGCGCCGTGTCTGCGACCCTCCTCGACGAGCGTCGGATAATGGTCGGCCACGGCCTTGTCGAGCGCGAGGGTAGGCGTGATGCCGTATTTGTCGAGGACAGCGAGTATGCGAAAAATCCCGACCCGGTTGCCGTATTCGTGGTTGCCGAAGCCGCCGATATCGGGGAATTGCGGCTGGTTCCCAGTCCACATGCCCTCGGGGCCTCCCATCGGGCTCACCGCAACCGGCGTGCCTTCCGGCACCTCCCAGTCCCAATGCTCGAGGTTGACAATGACCGCCAGCGCGACCCGAGCCTTTTCCGGCCATCGGAGAACGGGGCGGGTAACTATCGATGACCAGGGATAGAAGTCCTGATCCATGCCGTAGGCGCGCTTTGCGGGCATCGGTGGCTCCGGCAGCTTTGTGCGAACCGACTATGACACATCGCGACTGATTACAGTGTGCCTCGTGCCAGGGGATACACATTGCGCGTTACGAACTGCCGGCTTAGCCTTCCGCCGATGTTCTCACAGGAGATTGCCATGCCGCCTGACGGAACTGCGACCATCGCTCAAAGCCCCGAGGATCTTCGGACCAAGGTTAATACCCAGACCGTCGAAGGCAAGCCGACCTTCTTCAAATTGCAGGCGCAGCTGCCGAAGCAGGGTCGCACCGACACCCCGCTCGCCGCCTCGGACAAGATGTGGGTCGTGCTGAAGACCTATGCGGCGGATGGCGAGAATGGGCTTCATGCGCACCCGAACGAGGACCACACCTTTGTCGTGCTCCAGGGCGAGGCCACCTTCTACGGGCCGAACGGCGAGACCCGCACGATCGGCGAGAACGAGGGCGTCCTGTTGCCACACGGCACGTTCTACTGGTTCAAGGCAACGAGCGACGAGCCTTTGGTGATGATCCGTGTCGGCGCCGCCGCGTTCGACGGTGTTGACCGCCACGGCCGCATCTCCCCGGACGGCAGCGAGATGCGGGGCGACTTAATCGAGAACAAGCAGGTCGAGCTGATCATGTCCGACCGCTGGTTTCGCTGAACCGGATGCAGCGGTCCGCATGTCGGACTCCGACCGCGACAGCGTGGCGTGGCGGCAGACGCCATCGGCGTACCTTTCGACACGGCCGGCGCGCGGTCCGGTCGGGCGGCCGCGCTCGCTCTATATCCCAATGGCGGACCGCTGCCGGCTGGCGGTCGACGTCTATCCTCCGCCGGACTCGCCTAGCCAGGTGCCGACGATCCTGATCTTCACCCCGTATTACCGGCGGTTTGCGCTGAAAGCTGGCGCGCCCGCGGGAGCCGAGGCGTGCCCTGGCTAGCACGCTGGCGCGACCTGTTCGTGCCGCGAGGCTATGCGCTGGTCGCGGTCGATGTGCGCGGCACCGGCGCCAGCTTCGGCAACACGTGACAGCTTCCGTTCCCCTCGAGAGCGCGACGACTACTCCCGCATTGCCGAATGGGTTGTCGCCCAACCGTGGTTCGACGGCCGGCTCGGCGCGATCGGCATCTCCTATGTTGGTGCCGCCTGCGACTTCCTCGCCAGCTCGGCGAATCCTGCGGTGCGCGCAATCGCGCCGCTTTCACGGTGCACGAAGAGACCTGGCGCGAAGCAGAGCAATGGCCACCGACCCAGACGATGCAGCGGCTGCTCCTCGGCGGGACCGGTACGCTTTCGGTATCGCCCGGAGCGAGCGGGGAGGATCGCCTCCCAGGCGATTTCGGCTTCGGAACCGGGACGCACACGCGATACGGACGGCTGGCCGCGCACGATACCCGCGCCCATTACGATGATTGGCAGTCGCACGAGACCAGACTGCCCTGCTACCGCTCCGAGCCGCTCGACACTGCGGTCGAACTCGTCGGACACGCGGTGCTAAGGCTGCACCTTGCAGCTTCCGAGCCGGACGCAGCGTTGCATGTCTATCTGTCGGAAGAGGAACCCGACGGCACCGTGCGCTACGTGACCGAGGGCGTGTTACGGGCTCTGCACCGGAAGCTGTCGTCCTGCCCGCCGAATTACCGCGCAAGCTGGCCGTATCACAGCTACGATCGCGGCGACGCGACCCCGCTCATCCCGGGCCGGCCAGAAGTGATCGTTGTCGTGCTGCTGCCGAGCGCTTGGCGTTTCGGAAAAGGTAGCCGGATCCGGCTGGCGATCGCCGGCGCCGACGCCGATCATTACGGTCAGGTGCCGCATGGCAGCCCGCCCGTTTTAACTATCAGTCGGATTGGCTCATTTCTTGATTTACCCTGCGCGCCCATCAAAGCAGCGGTTGATCGCGGCATGCGATGAGGTCCCGAGCGATGGCGTTGGACGTAAGGTCGGTCGAAGATCTGGTGGGGATGTCGATCCCCTATGCCTATGCGGTGAGGGCAGGGCCCTGGCTCTTTCTGACCGGCCACGAGGCCTATGACTGGCGCACCGGCATGGTCGACGAGGCCGTCTCGGGGCCGCCCGGCTACTCGCTGTTCGGTCATCACCACAAGAGCCGCCGGGAGGCCGATTTCATCTTCCGGCGAATGCGTCGCGTGCTCGAGGAATTTGGCGCCGATTTCGCACACAGTGTCCGGCTCGATCAATACTACCCGAACCCGCGGGCGGTCGCTGCCTACCACCTCGCCCGGCACGACGCCTTCGGAAAATACATCCCGCCGAGCACATCGGTAGTCATGGAGCGCTGCTTCGGCGGCGGATCGACAATATCGACGTCGCTGATTGCAGTCATGCCCGAGGCGGGATACGAGACCCACCAGATCTATCCACCGGGTGTCGCCTCGGCGCCGAGCTCCGGCTTTGTGCCGGCCGTGGTTTGCAACGAGTTTGTATTCGTCGCCGGGCAGATGGCCCACAACGCCGCCGCCGGTCTCGACCCGCGCGTCATCGTCCCGGAACATGCCGCATGGGCCGGCATACCGATCCGCAAGCAGACCGAGTTCCTGATCCTCGAGAAGCTAAAGCCGGCGCTCGAGGCGGCCGGGTCCTCGCTCCAGCAATCAGTCAAGGCACAGATCTATCTCGCCGACATTGCTGACATGCCGGACTGCCTCGACGTCTGGAATCGCCACTACGCCGGCATTCCGTGCGCGATCACGGTGGTGCCGACCAAATCGTTCGCGACGGTCGGCGGGATCATCGAGATCAACCTGATCGCGCTGACGAACGGGGCGACACGCCGGAAAGAAGTTATCGAGGCGGACATCCCCAGCATGGCGGCTTTCGGCTCCTGCCTCAAGGTTGGAGAGTTCCTGCTCCCGTCGGGTCTGATGGCGATCGGCCGCGATGGCCAAATCGCCGGAAGTGCAGTGTCGCCGGACTTCCCCGGTTTGGCGCATGCCGGCTACTGCCAGGCCGAGGCGGTCTATGGCTATGCCGAGGCGCTGTGCCGGGCTGCCGGAACGGCAATGGACCGTCTGTTGCGCGCCCAGTATTTCGTCACTGATGTTGCGGCCTTTGTCGGTATCGCTATGGCGTGGTCGTCCCGCTACGGTGGTCAGCCCCATCCCTTCGTGACCGTCCAGACCCCGCCGCTGATGCCGGCGCCCGGTGCCGGCCTAATCGCCGATTTCTGGATTTCGACAGCTTCCTAAGCCGGCTGCGCAAACAGCCGATCCCTACCAATTGTGCGTCGCCAGCGAGAAAGGGACATTAGCTGCCCTAGGTCGGGCTCGGGCTTTCATAGGTGGCAGCACAGCGCTGTCAGCGGTCATTTCCGAACGCTCGATCGAGCAGACAGGTTCGGACCCGCAGCGGCCATGGCAGATCGACGGTCACCGTTTTGTGACGATCTCGGCGGCGACATACGGAAGTCCGATTTGTATAAGGCTGTGGCGACAGGGTCTTAGCCAAACAGGGGAAGCGCGCGCATGGAGCGGAAGAAGGCCTCAGATTTCCCGCAGGAGCTTTTAAACCTGTTCGATGGATACGTGCACGGCGGGATCAGCCGGCGCCAATTCCTCGATGGCGCGCAAAAATTCGCCGTCGGCGGGGTGACCGCGGCGGCGCTGTTGCAGATGCTGAAGCCGAATTATGCCTGGGCGATCCAGGTTCCGCCCGATGATAAACGGATCAGGGCAGAGACCCAGACCGTCCGCAGGGCAATGGCAGCATCAAGGGCTACCTGGTGCGACCCGCAGATGAAACGAAACTACCCGCGGTCCTCGTCATCCACGAAAATCGCGGCCTCAACCCGTATATCGAAGATGTGGCGCGGCGGTTGGCGGTCGCCGATTTCATCGCCTTCGCACCAGATGCGCTCACCTCCTTGGGCGGCTATCCCGGGGACGACGAGAAGGGTCTGGCGCTGTTCCAGCAGCTTGACCGCGGCAAGATGACGGAGGACTTCCTCGCCGCCGCGAGATGGCTGAAGTCACGCCCGGACACGACCGGCAAGCTCGGCGCGGTTGGCTTCTGCTTTGGTGGCGGTGTCGTCAATCAGCTGGCAGTGCTGATGGGCCCCGATCTGGCCGCCGGCGTCCCGTTCTATGGGGCGCAACCGAGCGCCGCCGATGCGGCCAAGATCAAGGCGCCGATCAACGCGCAGTACGGCGAGCAGGACACGCGCATCACCGACGGATGGCCGGCCTTCGACGCCGCGTTGACCGAGGCAAAGGTGCCACATGAGGGACATCTCTACAAGGGCGCTAATCACGGCTTCCACAACGACACGACGCCCCGTTACGACGAGGCTGCCGCCAAGGAAGCTTGGCAGCGCACACTGGATTGGTTCAATAAGTACCTGCGGGCCTGACCCGACGAACAGCGGGTGAGCCGACGGCTATCGCGAGCGTTTTGACGTCGCCTTTGTGGTCCTCAGCGGCGCGAGATCGCTGTGCGCGCGCTGTCCACGGAGCCCGCGCGCGCTCCAGTCCTGGCTCGACATGGAGGCGGCCCTGGCCGGGCGCAGGCCGAGTTGGGCGTTCATCCCCGAGGCCGCCGGCCGATATCGACCGCAAGGCGCACGTGAAGTACCTGGATCGCGGCGACCGAGGGCTGACGGACGGCGGCGGACGCACATGGCACGGCGCATGACCGTTACGCCGCAAATTTGCGCCGCGTCGACGGTTGGTTTCGCGAGGTGTGGTTTGGTGCCGATGACATGGCCCGGGCGTTGCGCGCCCGCGTGATGCCGCTCTTCGCCGAAGACCCTTTACGCATCCCCGATTTCATCGGCGCGGGACCAGACGCTCCCAGGGATGAGGCTGCTCGCGGCGTTCTTCGCCGAAGATTAGGGTGACGAACTGACTGCCGCCGAAAACCGCCGAATCAGAGCGCAAGATCCGGATATAACTGCCGCCGACCTCGGAGGTAGAGACCACCCTGTTGGAAGGCGGAGATGCCTTCAGCCACAGCGGAGGGTCGATCCCATGTCGCGCGAACAGGACAACAAGGCTATTGTCGGCCGTTGGTTCGAGGGGTTCTGGGGAAATCCCTGGAATCCCGAGATCATCGATGAACTCGCCGCCCCCGACATGCTGCTCCAATATTCGCTGCATGCGCCGCGCCGTGGTCGCGAGGATGTGCGCAATTTCATGGAGGGGTTCCGTGCGGCGTTCCCGGACCTCAATTTCTGGGGCGCGGCCGACCTAATCGCCGAGGGTGATTACGTCGTGGGCCGGTGGGAGGGTGGCGGCACGCACACCGGGCCTGCGTTCAGCGATTTCCTCATCGGCTCTCTTCCGGCGGCATCCGGTCGCAAGATGCGGTTCACCGGGACAACCGTACTCCGTGTCGAGAATGGCAAGATCGCGGAAGAGGTCGGTCTCGACGATGGCGTCACGGCGCTCCGGCAGCTTGGCCTTTTGAAAGCCGCTTGACGTGAATGAGCCGGGCCGGGGATCGTCCTCGGCCCGAGTTTCAGCGGTAAGAGGTGTTTGATGGCCGACCCGGAGGCAATCTACAACTGGCAAAGACTTGACAACCGGATCACGACGTCCGGTCAGCCGACCGAAAAGCAGCTTGTGGACATTCATGCCCTCGGCGTCCGCCATATTGTGAACCTGGGGCTGCACACGCACGAGAAGGCATTGCCCGATGAGGCGGCGAGCGTCAGCCGTCTCGGCATGACTTACGTCCATATTCCGGTCGATTTTCAGAACCCGACTGATGACGACTTCGACCAGTTCTGCGCCGTTATGGAGCAGCTAAAAGGAGTCCCGGTTCACGTCCATTGCATCGCGAACTACCGGGTGTCCGCCTTCTTCTACCGCTATCGCCGCGACGTGCTTGGCGTAGGCGAAGCCACGGCGCGTGCCGACATGGAGCAGATTTGGCACCCGGAGGGCGTCTGGGCGACGTTTATCCGTCGCTCGGCTGACTAGCGCCGCCAAAAAACCCGTGGCCGATACCACACCCGCCGACCACGATCATCTTGTTCCGATGCAGATGGCGATCCCATCCCTCGGACAACTCCGGTCATGTCCACATACCGGAACACGCAGAACGTGCAGCGGTTCTTGCAGTCTCAATGTGGTGCGAGCTTCCAATCTAACCGCCGCTTCATGACGTGGAGCAAAGACGGAGCAGTCGAGCGGCCTACCCATTCGCTGAGAGAGACCGATGCCCGACAAAAAACTTAAAAGCACCGGCATAACGCTCGACGGTACGCCAATCGCGCTGCGCCTTTTACTGCCGGAAGACGAACCCGCGCTGCAGGATCTTTTCGCTCACATGAGCCGAGAGGATGTGCGCCTGCGCTTCTTTACTCCGATGCGCGAGTTAAAGCTGCATGCCCTCGCAGCCCGCCTGTCGCATTTGGACTATAGTCGCGAGATGGTGCTGGTGGCACAGCACGACGGCATGACGCTAGGCGTCGCGCGCTATTCCGCCGATCCAGATCGGCGGAGCGCAGAGTTTGCCGTTGCAGTGCGTAGCGACTGGCATGGGCGTGGTGTTGGGCAACTGCTTATGGCTCGACTGATCGAGGTCGCACAGCAATCCGGTATCAGTGAACTGGTCGGGGTGGTGCTGCACGAGAACAAGCCGATGCTGAAGATGTGCCGAAAGCTTGGCTTCAGCATTGCGCCGGAGCCGAACGACGCGACCGTGCTCCGGGTTCGAAATCGCTGGCTCCCGTGTAGTCGCGTAAGACTGCTGTCCGAAAGCCCGTTTGCTCGCACCATGCGCCAAGGCTGACCTCCGGTGAGCACGATCGATCCTCGGGTTCAATCCAGGAGCAGATGTCCCGGCTCGCCAATCGTCTGCCTTAAGGCCAGATAACCCGCACGCAAGCGAACGAGGCGCCGTTGCGGGGCGCGAGGGTGCCTGCAAGCCGGCTTGATCTCGATCCACGTCAATGCACCGCCGCGACCCCCAGGACCGGAACGCCCGCGGCACCCGGCCTGCGTGCACCGAGCAGACGGCGAGCGAGGCTGGTGTGATCGGCGTTGATTTTTTTCGTATCGGCGGCGCCTGTGCGATGATCGGCCGGCGCGAGGCGGCAGCCGGGACCTTGCGGTGCCTTCGGTGTAAACGGCGCAAGGTCTGATCGCTGAGGCCGCCAATGGAGACCTAGTCTTACTGCGTCAGTAATCAGGAATTCTCGCCGTCTTCCGGATCGGCGTATTGCAGCAAGGGCATCGCGGCAGGGTCTTGGCGAGCGCGACGATGAGGCGCCTTCGGATTGTTGCGATCGAGTTGGGGATGTGCCGTTCGGGTCGGATCGGCGGCGCCTCTGGGTCGGTAACCGTCGGGAATGGCAGATCCCGAGAGCGGCGAGGAGAAATGTGGTCCAGAGGGGGGGGGATGGCGCCTCGTTCGGCGATCAAAAAACCGTAGGCGGCAATACAGAGAGTGGCATGGTGGTGGAAGCCGCGCCACCCGCGCCCTTCATAATCACCAAGCCCGAGTCCTGCTTCAGCTCCTGATAATCGCGCTCGATCCGCCATCGCAACTTTGCGACATCAACCAAACGTTCGAAGGCGATATCCTCTGGCAAAGTGGCAAACCAATACTTGGTCGGCTCGGCTTCTTCTGGCGGCCACTCGATCAGCAGCCACTCTTCGGCGCGCGGCTCGGTCAGCAAGGTATCGCGATGTGCCGGCCGCACCCTCTGCCGCGCAAAGCGCGAAGAGAGCCAGTCTGCAGCGCCCTCGCGCCACGTGATTGTTTGCCACGCTTCAGCCGGCAGGCGGAGCGCGAGCGCCTTCGCCGCGATCGGCTGATGCTGCAAGTCGCGTCGAAGCAACTTCGGTGGTCGCCCGATACCCTTGCCAGGCTGCGCTGGCAAAGGCCCAGCGCCCGGTGGCCAGACCGAGGTATTGGGACCGATCCCGGCCACATAGCTCAGGCCGAGCGCGGTAATCTCCGTTCGCAGCCTCGTGTCGTTGCCGTAACCGGCATCCATCAGCACCACACCCTGAGGCAATCCGGCGGTTCGGGCCGCTTTGATCTGCTCAAGAGCGACCTCAGGCTTGGTTTGGAAAGCGACCGTTTCCGGGATCTTCGCCTTGTCCCGGCGCGCCTGGTCCTTCGCCCAATCCTCAGGGAAATAGAGCCGATAAGCGACGGGAAGGCTGGCCTCATGGTTGGCCAGCGACAGCGTCACCGCGACCTGACAGTTATCCTGCTTGCCGAGCTGGCCGCAATATTGCCGGGTCACCCCGACCGAATGCCGCCCCTTCTTGGGAAAGCCCGTGTCGTCGATGATCCAGGCCTCGACTGGCCCGCTGCGCTCGATCGCCGGCAGTACCAGTTCTGCCACCTTGCCCAGCATCGCGGCGTCCGACCACGGCGCATTACCAACAAAATGAAGCAAGGATTGATGCTTGGCAGCGACCTGTCCCGGTGCCGTCACGGCCGCCATCGGTTCGACGCTCTTGCGGTCAATCGGCATCAACAGCCCCAGGCAATAATCATGCATCGGCTGCTGTCGATCGGCATGACCCAACACAACCCCGAGCGCCTCGACATAGGCCGCAAATCGCGCTTCACTCCCCTCGCTCGATCCGCCGTCCATTCCGGTCCCCCGATCCGGATGAAGATAGCCCCAATTACTACATCTTGCGGCCGTCAGCGATAGAAAATACACGATCTCGAATTTTGTGATACTCAGGTAAGATTAACCCATGCCGCGGCCAACCGCGCGGTATTACTGAAGCTCGGCGTCCCGGCAGAGGCGATCGAGACCTTCGGCTACAACCTCAGAAACACCCACGATGAGGCGCTGGCGTTGCGCGACTGGGCCACGCAGCACGATATCCGCAGGATCATCGTGCCGACCGAGATCTTCGCCGCGCGTCGGTTGCGCTGGATGTTGCATCATGTCTTCGGCGAGAAAGCAACCGTTCTCGTCCCAGCGCTCGACCCGCCCGAATATCGCGACGACGATTGGTGGCAGGACGAAGGCGGCATCATCAGCTTTCAGAACGAGGTTCTCAAATACTTTTATTACCGACTAAAGTATTGAGGAACTCACGCCGCCCGCGAGCCGAAGCGGGATCGCCGGCTACGCACCGTCTTTGGCAAGGCACGCAAAGTCGGTCGTGACATCGGACCAGAATTTGACGGCGGGTCACGGCGTTAGGTGAGCCTGCAGACACCTTGAAAAGCCTCATACCGAGTGTTATAGTACATGGTGTTGGGGAGATGTTGGGCGCGTGCGGATATTTCGGAACAAACCGTTCACGCGCTTTGCGCGCAGGGCGCGTATCACGGATGCCGAGCTGTGCGCGGCGGTGGCGAATATCGAGCGGGGCCTGATCGATGCCGATCTCGGCGGTGGCGTGATCAAGCAGCGGATCGCTCGCCAAGGGGGTGGAAAGTCCGGCGGCTTCCGGGCCCTGATCCTGCTGAGAGTGGGTGAGCGGGCGTTCTTCGTCCACGGCTTCGCGAAGAGCGATCGCGACAACATCCGGGACGACGAACTCGTGGCCCTCAAAAGGCTCGCCGGCGAGATGTTGAATTATGACGACGCGGCGCTCGCAAAGGCGATCGCAGCGGGTGTCCTGACGGAGGTGATGCAATGAAGAAGCAATATCGTAGCGGCGTGATGGCCTCGGTCCACGAGACCGCGGAAGGGCTCACCGGCGCCGGCGTGATGAGCAAGCAAACCATGCGCGAATTCGATGAGCTGTGCCTGACGCCGGTGCGGCCGCTGGCGCCCGAGGAAATTCGCGAACTGCGCGAGCGGGAAGGGGCGAGCCAGGCCGTGTTCGCACGCTACCTGAACGTCACGCCGGGCTTGGTGAGCCAATGGGAGCGCGGGGAGAAGCACCCGCAGGGAACCTCGCTGAAACTGCTCGCTCTGGTCGCCAAGAACGGATTGAACGGCGTCGCCTAGGCGAGTGCGGGGAGGGGATAGTTTATGATCAAGACGCGCACGCATAAGGCAATGATCGCGGTCGAGGAAAGCTTCGCCGCCTGGCGCTGGGATCCGAAATACATCGAGGCTATGGCGGGAGGTTGGTTTCTTATCCTTGCCGGGGGAAACGCGAGGATTGGCCTGTCGCTGCGCGCATGGAAGCCGCAGCACTTGAAAAGGCTGCAACTGCCGTGGCAGCCCCTGACGACTTAAGTGACCGCGAGCCTCTTTCCCTACATCACGGCTCTCGTAATCCGGCGCTACGTTGCCGAGAGGGCGCGGCCGTCAAAACCGCCGCTCCTGTTATGAGCGGCTTACCTCCTCGTCGCGCTGCTTGCGCAAAGCCCGCCCGCGCATACGGTGATTATGCGTCTCGATAATGCGACGACGAATTGCCTTCGGTGTCATGCGGGGCGGTGGAGCGGTCGGCGACGGCGTGGACCTTGCTGTGCGGCGGGCGCTCCGGGGGCCAATGCTGCCAGTGCCCGGCCGAGTTCAATTCGATAGGCTCGTCCAGTGTCTCGACAATGCGCGCGGTCGCGTCTGCGCCATTCCGGAAAGTGACGCGGTACTCGCCCGGCAGGCGCGAAAGCGTGATGCCGAACTCAACACCGCGGAGGCCTATCGGCATGGCCGGTCAGTGCCCTCAACCCGGAAGGCTTCGCTATTGGCTTCTTGGAAGCGATGCTTGCGACACGCCGCACTCGGCCTCGCGGTTGCTGGCGCGCGGCTTAGCCGAAGGCGAACTCGGAACCACGGTCTTGAAGTATGATCTTTTCGACGCCCTCGCTCGGCTCATTGCCATGCCGAAGCCCGACCTCGACGCTTTGACGCAGGCCGTGCGAGCCCGCTCCGTGAACGCGAAGGCCCTTTAGACGTAGATGGCGTCTCTTTCGGCTATCGGTCCACGGCGAAGACAGGCTGATTTCATCGATCAGGGTGCGCCAGCGTTCGAAAGCGTGCCGACGGGTGAAGTAAGTATCGAGCATGGCGCGTGCGCGGCGGCCCATTTCGGCGATACGGGCGTTATCCGTCCGGAGGCGCAGCAGGGTCTCGGCAAGAAGCTGTCCCTGGCCGGGTTCGACCACAAATCCACAGTCATGGCGCCGAACAAGTCGACCGACTTCACCGTCAGCCGAGGCGACCGCGATAATCCCTCGGCCGGCGGCGGCGATACCATAGAGCTTACTCGGCACTATTAAGCCTTCGAGTTCGGGCCTCAGCGAAATCAGATGGATGTCGGGAACTCCGAGGGAAAGTTTTAATACTTTTCGCTCTTGATACGGGAGAAAACGGAATAGGTGGTCCAGTCCACGCTCGCGCGCAGAGTGAGCAAGCTCGGTGAACTTGTTTCCGCCTCCGATAAAAAGAAAGCAGAGGTCTCGGTGATCACGTAGGCATTCTGCCGCATTAAGAACCGTTTCAAACTCGTGTGCTCGGCCGAGATTACCCGAATACCCGACGACGAAACGGTCTCTGAGGCCCCATTCCCGGCGTAGCGGGTTGTTCAGGGGGGCTAAGGGCCGAATCTCCTCATCATCGCACCAGTTGGGTATCACGTGAATAGTTTCCGGTGAGATGCCTCGCTTACGGAGGACCTCCGCCATACGTTCCCCAACGACGACGTTGGCAACGGCAGCCCGCAGCGAGGCATCCCGCAGTTTGAGAAGCGCCCTACCGAGAAGACCGTTGGTAAACGGTACGCCCAGCTCCGCGGCCACCTCCGGATAAAGATCCTGGAGCCAGTTGACGAGATGGAGACCACGACGGTTCGCCGCGTGCTTTGCTGCGAGGCAAAGCAGCGGCGGGTCTGTTTTTGCTACCAACACATCGCCGGGCTTCGCCCAGGAAAGAACGGAACGGCAAGCCACCGTATAAAATGATGCATAGTCGAAGCCACGACCAATGAGGGCGGTCCTGCCGAACCGGGTCGTGGAGATCCGGTGTACCGCTACCCCGCCGATCGAGTCAGACTCAGGCAAATTGGCATCCGGGTCATCATAGCGTTGTCGACTTGTGACGACGCGCACTTCAATCCCGCAGCCTGCCAAATGGAGCGCAAGATCCGTGAGGATCTGACTTGTCGCGGAATGGTCCGGAAAGAAAAACCGGTTCAGAAATATGATCCGCCTTGCCGCTGGTCGGCCCGTCGCCGCAGCTTCGGATGGCACGCTGCCCCAGCTGCCCGGCTCATCCGGCCCCCGGGTATGTCGTTCCCGTACAGGTCCAGCATGCCCAGAAAGGGCAGACCAAAGCATTATCGAACTTGCGCGACCAGCGCCTCTCGGGCGTGCTCTCGGAGCGGGTTATTACCAGCCGTGGCCTCAACAACTGGCGGCTTCGAACCTGGCGTGTGGAGACCGGGCGGCGGTGCATCCGCAGACTGCGCCAGGAAATTCTGCGCCTCCGCGAGCGCCTTCTCGGATCGCCGATCGCCTCTTAGCAGGCTGAAAAATGTCATCCCGAGAATTCGCAGGTCGAGTAAGGGGGACGCATTGCAAATGTACCAGAGGTCTAGCGCGTCCTTCTCCGTCGCCGACAAGTGGGCGCCGCCGTTTACCTGAGCCCAGCCGGTGAGGCCAGGACGAACCGCCAATCTTCCCGCCGAATTTGGAGGCTGGTCTTCTGGCAGGAGCGGCCTGGGTCCGATCAACGACATGTCGCCGACCAGGACGTTCAGCAATTGCGGTACCTCGTCGATGCGCGTCTGCCTAAGCAGGCGACCAATCCACGAAAGGCGTTGGTGCTCTGGTATCCTCTGTCCTTTTCGATTGAAAGGGGGCCGCAGTGTTCGCAGCTTATAAATCTGCAGTTCCCGGCCGTTCCGTCCAATGCGCTGCTGCCAGAATAATACCGGAGAACCCACGTCGAGAACGGTGATGCCGGCCGCGATTACCAAGAGTGGCAGAAGCCAGAAAATCAGAGCTGCCACTGTAAACGTCTCAACCATCCTCTTATAACGGAAATATGACGATACCCGGACATTCGGTAGGAAAGAGCTGCTCGGCGGATGATCAGAATTCGTGTGAGATCGATGATGAGCCTGCGCGAATAAACCGAGCGGCAGAAAACGGGGCATAAAGACGAGATCGAGATCGCGTCGGCCGCAGATCTCTTGAATATCGGCTAAAGCCGCCTGCGATAATTCCGCCGCCTCGCTCCCCATCACGACTCGGTCCGTGCGGACCCCATGCGTCTCAAATTCCTCAATGACGGCTTCCAGTTCATTAGGCGGCCCCAAGACCTGCACTCCGTGAACCGAGCGGCCGATCCACCGCGTCTCTTGATCGAGCAATGCGATTACCCGCCACCGCTCGGGCACTTGACTCTTGAGGAATTTCATAACGAGAGCAGACCACTCATTCAGCCCGATGAAAATCACGTTTTCGCTGAGGGCATGCCGAGGCTGATCCATTCGCCTGTCGGCGCCTCTCGCTGATATTTATCACACCTCTGTATGCGACCAAGCCAGCCACCAAGAGCAAAGCCTGTATCACGGGCACCGACCGCGGAATCCCATCGAGACGCGTCACAGTAAACAGCACGATAGTGGTCATCAGCTGCCCAGCTCAACACCGCCTTGGCGATGTCCAGAAGATCGATCTACAGACATATATCGCGGTATACTGTCGCCGATGCGAAATATCTGCAACGCAATGAGCAGAGAAGGCCAGCGACACGAGCGAATAACTTGCGGTAACGACCCAATCGCCGTTCGAAACCAATTCACCATTCCGGAGATACAGAGCCGCCAATGGCGCCGCCGCGGCGAGAGCTACGTCAATGGGAGAAAGACGAATTCTGAAGCTTGCGTGGGAAGTTGGAAGACGAATGAACACCGGGTAGCCCCCCTGCCGGCGGTTTTAATTAGAGTCTCGATAAGGGCCTGCGCTGACGCGCCGATTGACCCCAACACGCTTCCCTTATCGTAGACAGAAGTTTAGCCGGCATCGATGGGGATCTGCAATTGGCGGTTTTGTGGTCAGGTCCTCCAGCTTTGGGCGGAACCCAGGTTAACCCTTCATATCATGTGACGGCGGTCCGTGTATTGAACAAGCAGTGTGATGTGATCAGAGCGCGAATCGTGCCTGGTAAGCGGTTTTTGGAAATTCCTGAGAGGTTGGGGCGGAAGTGAAATCCGGATTTGTGGCAAGCGTAACAAATTTTATCTAAATGTAACCGCTCGTTAACCATGAGGTTTTCTTAGTTGGATTTCGAATCTAGAAAATGTACAACTTCTATGTTGTAAACTCGTGACCAAATATAGCTAAGTTAATTCGCACGCGAAATACGGTGGTTGCCACGTGGCTAGCCTTGAGATGCGATCTTATGTCGCGTTTGGGTTCTTGGTTGACTCCGCGCCGATTCCCTGAGAATCTTCGGAACACTAAGTGGGACTTGGTAGCTTTCTGTAGCGCTGGTGGCGGGTGAAGTGCGATTTCACCCGAACTGCGGTAGCATTGGCTAGCACACAGCGAGAGTTTGGGCGGATTCCCTAGCCGTTTTCTCACTCACTTCATAGCTGGGCTTCGATGAACCGCGAGAATGCAGCACCGCTGCAGCTCCTGATGCAATGCACTGGCACTGCATTTGCCGACTAAACATATTGGCCAATACGCGATTACTGCCAGTGCCAGTTCGCAGCTAAGCTATGTGCGGCATAAACGGCATCTTCGCATATCATGCGGCGGCCAGCTGCGCCAGATGAGGCCGAGTTGCTCGCGACGCGTGATGCGATGCGTGCTCGCGGACCCGATGGCTCGGGCGCCTGGTGGAGCGCCGATCGGCGCTGCGGGCTGGGGCATCGACGGCTGTCAATCCTCGACCTGTCCGACCGCGCCTCCCAGCCGATGGCCAGCGCCGACGGCAACATCGTCGTCACCTTCAACGGCGAGATCTACAATTACCGGGCGCTGCGCGCCGAACTCGAGGCCGAGGGCGTGCGCTTCCGCACGACCTCCGATACCGAAGCGCTGCTGCACCTCTACGCGCGCGACGGCGCTGCGATGGTGCACCGGCTGCGCGGCATGTTCGCTTTCGCGATCTGGGACGAGAAGCGGCGCGAGCTCTTTCTCGCCCGCGACCCCTACGGCATCAAGCCGCTCTACACCGCAAACGACGGCTGGACGTTCCGCTTCGCCTCGCAGGTCAAGGCATTGCTCGCGGGCGGCCGGGTTTCGCGCGACCCCGAGCCGGCGGGGATCGCCGGCTTCCATTTGTTCGGCAGCGTGCCCGAGCCGTTCACGCTCTACCGCGACATTCGCGCCCTGCCGGCCGGGCACACGCAGCGGATCGATGCGGCGGGGCCGCGCGAGCCGCAGCCTTTCGCCAACCTCGCCGCAATCCTCGCCGCAGGCGCAGCGGACCCGGCCCCCGCCGCCGAACTGGGCGAGCGCCTGCGCGCCGCCGCGCGCGACAGCGTCCGCGCCCATCTGCTGGCGGACGTCGAGGTCGGGATGTTTCTCTCCGCCGGGGTCGATTCCGGTGCGCTGCTCGGCCTGATGGCGGATGCCGGCCAGCGCGAGATCCGCGCCATCACGCTCGCTTTCGACGAGTTCCGCGGCACGGCCGAGGACGAAGCGCCGCTCGCCGGCGCAGGTGGCGGAGCGCTATGGCGCGCGGCACATCGTGCGGCGTGTCGGCGAGCGCGAATTCCGCGAGGATCTGCCCGCCATCATCGAGGCGATGGACCAGCCCTCGATCGATGGCGTCAACACCTGGTTTGTCGCGAAGGCCGCAAAGGAGGCCGGCCTCAAGGTGGCGCTGTCCGGGCTCGGCGGCGACGAGCTCCTGGCCGGCTATCCGAGCTTTGTCGATCTGCCGCGCTGGCGCCGCCGTTTCGGTCCCTTGGCGGCGGTGCCGGGGCTCGGGCGGGTGGCCCGCCCGCTGATCGGCGCCCTCGCTCCCGGCTTTGCGCGCGCCAGGCCGAAGGCGCTGGGGCTTCTCGAATATGCGCGCAGTTGGGCTGGCGCCTATCTGCTGCGCCGCGGGCTCTTCCTGCCCTATGAGCTGAAGGAGGTCATGGACCCCGATGTCGCGCGCGAGGGGCTGCGGCGGCTGCAGCCGCTGCGCCGGCTCGCCGCGAGCCTGTCGCCGGACCCCGGTTCCGATGTCGGGCGGGTCTGCGTCCTCGAATCGGCGCACTACATGCGCAACCAGCTGCTGCGCGACGCCGATTGGGCCGGCATGGCCCATGGCGTCGAGATCCGCGTGCCGCTCGTCGATACGACATTGCTCGAGGCGCTGGCACCCGCGATCCCGAGCCTTGCTCCGCAGACCGGAAAGGCAGCGCTGGCGAAGGCGCCCACGGTTCCGTTGCCGGCGGAAATCGTCGCCCGGGCAAAGACCGGTTTTGCGCGTGCCGACCGGGGCCTGGATGAATGCCGCCGCCGGCAAGGCTGCGGTCGCCGTCAAGGGGCCGTCCGCCCGAGGCCAGGGGGCTGATGTCGCGCCATTGGTCGCAAACCGTGCTGCACGGCTTTGCGTGATGGAACGGCGCGGCCGGAAGCACGCTGCCTCGCCCTCGTCACCGACGCCTTCGGCGGGCACGGCGGGATCGCGCAATACAATCGCGATTTTCTTGGGTGCGCTTGCGGACAGGCGGGGCCGTATCGTCGATCACCGTCCTGCCGCGGCATGCGCCGGGGCCGATCGCCGCTCCCGCTGCGATCAACCAAATCCCGGCCGCGGCCGGGGAGGCTCGCCTATACGGCGACGGCGCTGCTGACGGCGTTCCGCCGGCGCACCGATATCGTCTTCTGCGGCCACCTCTACATGGCGCCGCTCGCCTGGCTGATCGCGCGGCTCAAAGGGGCCAAGCTGGTCGTTCAGATGCACGGGATCGAGGCGTGGCCGCGTCCGTCGCGCCTGCAGCGCGCCGCCACCGAGGCGGCCGATCTGGTGCTGTGCGTATCGCGTTACACCCGCGCCTGCGTCGTCGGCTGGGCGGCGATCGCGCCCGAACGCGTCGTCGTCGTGCCGGACACGGTTGCGGATGGGTTTACACCGGGCGATGGTCGAGAATTGCGCGCTGCACTCGGCCTCGACGGCAAGCGCGTGCTGCTGACCGTCGGGCGGATGGATGCGCGTGAACGCTACAAGGGCCATGACCGCGTGATCGCCGCGATCCCGGATCTCGTCGCGGCGGGGCCACGATGTCGTCTATCTGATCATCGGCGAAGGCGATGACCGCGCGCGCCTCGAAGAGCTTGCGCAGGAAAGCGGGGTCGCCGAGCGCGTCCGCTTTCTCGGCGCCGTCGCAGCCAAAGCATCTCGCCGAGGCCTATCGCATGGCCGATCTGTTCGTGATGCCCTCGACCGGCGAAGGCTTCGGGATCGCCTTCCTGGAAGCGATGGCGAGCGGCACGCCGGCACTCGGGCTCGATGCCGCCGGCGCGCGCGACGCCTTGGCCGACGGCGAGCTCGGCACCGTCGTTGCGGAAGAGGACGATCTCCCCGCCGCCATCGCTCGGCTGCTCGCAGTACCGCAGCCCGACCCGGGCGCGTTGTCGCAAGCCGTCCGCGCCCGCTTCGGCCGTGCGGCATTCCGTTCGCAAGTGGGCATGGCATTCGATCGCCTTTCAAGCCCGGCGTGAGCGAGCAAGCAGAGTGCCCATCGGATTTCCCTGTCGGACAGACCGGTGACCGCGGCCGTGCCGCAGCCTCGGACGTGCTGCGCGGCGCTGCGGCGAGGTCTTTTGGCGCTCTTTGTCATGCTCGTGGCGCTCGCGGTTGCCGGGTGGTACGGGCGCGCCTTATTGCTGCGCTCGGCCGCGGATTTCTGGATCGTGTCGGATCCGCTCGCGCCGGCCGATGCCGTGGCCGTCTTCGGCGGCGGCCTCGAGGACCGGCCATTCGCGGCAGCGGCCTATTACCGGCAGGGCCTGGTCAAGAAAATCCTGATCTCCAATGTGCACGAGGGCCCAGCGGAGCGGTTAGGCGTGCTGTTGCCTCATACCGCCATCAACCGCGCGGTTCTTCTAAAGTTAGGGGTGCCCGAAGGCGATATCGAGACCTTTGGCGCCGACCTGTCGAGTACCCGGGAGGAAGCGCTGGCGTTGCGGGATTGGGCGGCGCGCGAGAAGGTGCGCAGCATCATCGTGCCCACGGAAATCTTCGCGGCGCGCCGGCTGCGCTGGATGCTGCATCGCGTGTTCGGGAATGACCTAGTCATCCGGGTGCCGGCTCTCGATACGCCGGAATATCGGGATGACGATTGGTGGCGGCACGAACAGGGAGTGATTGGCTTTCAGAATGAACTAATTAAATATGTTTATTACCGGTTGAAATATTAAGAAGA
>CAWBFS010000024.1:0-49611 GCA_963788085.1 uncultured Alphaproteobacteria bacterium | reverse complement strand
CTAATGTGCTCACCCGGCGACCACCTGGAGTAAATTGTCGAGCAGTGAGTTGTGTGAATTAGAACATGATCTCTAATTCCGCAGAAGCGCAATTCCGCGTGCATCCAGCTTGTCTCGAATAATGTCCACGTCTTGGCGGCGGTCGAGATCCAAGGCGAGATCGCAGTTCGGAGACACGACTTTATTCGCCTTTTCGGTAGCCGTCCCGAAGCACAGGCACGCACGGAGCCTCCTCGGTTGTTGCAGGTCCGTAGTGACGGAGATATTCGGCAAAGTTGGCCGCGTTTTCATCGACGTTCAACAGAGTTTCGCACGGCGCCCCTTCTGCATAGAGCACGTCGTGCTGTTCGAGCTTTATATGGAAGAACTCCAACTCACCGAGCTCCCACGCCTCATAACGCGCAATCGTCGTGCCGTTGACGAGGCTGCCCGCTGCGACCAGCACGCCGTCGATTAGCAACCCGTGCGTTTGTGTGAGATACAAATCGGCATGCGGAATATCGGGACCGAGGGCCGACCGGGCAACCCCGATAGGCAGTACTCTTTCGACCCATCCCTTGGTCGGATCACTCCTCTTAAACCGATAGCGCCCAATCCATTGAACGGGACGTTTCCCCCCAAAAACGGTCGGCAGCAAATCGCCGACCGCTAGGTCTTCGATGCTCCTGTCACCATCTGCGGTCCGAATTTTCGTGCCCCTGAGAAAACAATGAAAACTTCTATCGCGGTCTTAGTGTCTATCTCTATCGCGATGTTCGTCTCGATCCCGCCCTCGGTCCCTGTCAAAGTCACCCCGGTGAAAATCCTCCGCAGCAGCCGATCTCGTTTTAGCGATTATCGCGGCTGTCACGATGCAGCCCACCCTCATGAGATTGCGCCGCGTGGTCTGGAACCCGGTGGTCGGATTTTCTGAGCTCGACATACTTACCTCCTCTAAGACCGCCGCTTTACGGAGAGGCCGCCAGCCCGCTAGGCGATCTCTTCGTCACCGAAATGGTAACAACAAAGCCAGGAAAACGGGAATAGTAATGTTTTGTTCCCTAAATAACCATATTAATTTTCGACAAAGGTTATTTTGAAAATCGTTAACATTAATCCGTTAAGGTTAATCTGGTTGAGGGTTCCTCATCGCCGTTACTTTCACGAACACGGGCACTATAAAAGGAGGGTTTCAAAGATGGCACGGCGACGATCACGGCTGCGAAGTCGCCCATTGTGTCAGGCGATGTCTGCGCGTTCGGCCGAAGTGCAGCGCTCGCTGCCGGTTCTCGAGGGCTGCCGTAGGCTGTGAACTGGCATCGAGCCGGGCCCCGTATGATTTCCGGTAACTGTTTGATCCGTCGATCGGAATTCACCGCCCAGTAGGGTCCCAATCGGCGCCAATCGGGACCCCACCTCGGAGGTGAATGGGTAACAAAGATCAGCATCTTAAGGCACTCTGTGAATGGGGTCCCACCTCGGTGCTGAAACACAGAATGGGCGCGGAAGCTGATCCCGCTCTCGCTTCATCGGGAACCAAGGGAGTGGAGGAAGGCGTTTTACGTGCATACAACATCAACGCGGACAGGACACGATGATCAAGAAATTATTGGCCGCTGTGTCTGTCGTCGGGATGACGTCGGGCGCAGCCTGGGCGCAGAGCTACATCCCTGTGTCGCCTCCCCCTGCCGCTGTCGCTCCTCCGTCGGTTGGCGTGCCCGGCTCCACAACCAGCACCACGACCACCTCGCCGACTACCGACCACTCGATGCAAACGGCAACGAGATTGAGAGGAAAGACAGCTACCGGGAGGGAGCCGATGGTAGCAGCGAGAGCCATACGACGACGGATGACCGACCCTGACGGGGGCACCCCGAAAACGCGTTCGAAGACCGAGACGAAGCAGGAGTAGCGGCTGGCCGGCGCTTCGAGGCGCGAGATTTGGCCCGCGGCCGTGCTGGGAGAAGAGCGTTGGGTGGCGAGGATCCGGCCGGCATGACCGACCCACCCCGATCCAAATGGTATCGGACAGGCGGCGGGAGATGGCGCCTCCATTCTTCGGTGACGGAGGCCATTCGCTCTCAACGGAACCGAGCGTTCGAATTCGTCTCCCTCCAGTGGAGTCGAACCACGAACCGTGAGCGCCGCCGTGAGCCCCTCTGAGACCGCTCAGGCCTCTTCCGGGTTGAGAGGACGGATGTCACTAAGCTCGTCGGCGACGACACCAAAAAACTCGGCACCGGCTGCCGTCAAGCTGGGCGTTCGCGCCGAAGAATACCCCTCGTAGAACATGCCGCGGATTAGCGGCCCCTCAATCAAGACAGGACGCCCGTCGCCGGCCTACTCGCCCGAACTCTCTTCTCGCTACAAGTTACCGCGAGAGCGGTTAGTCCATCGGCGCATCTCGGCCCGTTGCGGCGCATTCCGGCGATCGCCTCCTTTCTGAACCTACAGCGGGCACTCAGCCTTGTCGGCGGGAACCGCTTTTTTGCCCCATAACCGACCTTGCGCCTGCGATAGAGACGGCGGGCAATCCAGCCGTGTCGGTCTCCAGCTGGGTTGCCGGTGAACGAGGCTGTGCGGGCGGGCTTCGCCCTCAGCAGTCGAGTGGGAGGGGAATGGCTGAGTTGAAGATGTTATCAGGATCGTAATGCCGTTTGGCGGCGATCAGCCGGCCGGCATTGGGGCCATAGCTCTTGGCCACACGGTCCGAGTCGTCTCCGGTAAGGAAGTTCGGATATCCACCCGGAAGCGCCATCGGAGCAAACGCTTGACGAGTGGCGCGAGCCCATTGCCGATGCCGTTGTTCCTCTTCCTTGTCCGACCGATCGACGAAGGTGGCGAGGATCTCGACCAACACATGGTCGCGGCGGAGGCCAAAGGCTGTTGCCTCCGCCGGTACGCGCGAGGCGGCGCCTTTGAACTCGTGGGTGAAGACGGCGCACCCGGGGAGACGGCGGTCGCCATTGCTTCGATGAAAACATCGATGCCGGCGCTGTCGAGCGCGGGCAGCCAGCACGTGTCCATGAACACGCGCTGCCCGTTGACGATATACGGGTCGTACAAGGTCAGCGAAGTTCCATAGGACATGGCTTCGAGGTGGCCGGCGAGCAGGGTTCCAAGTTTGAGAAAGGGCGCCACCCGAGCTTCGCCGTCGGCCGGAAGCCCGCTCCACGTCGGATGGACTATGATGACGGGTTTGCCGTCGAGGCCGCCGGTGCAGGCAAACTCGACCGTCAGGTCTTCGGGGCTCGAGGCGGCAATGTCGGCGCAGCTTCGGAGAACGGCTCTCGCCTCTGCGAACGGGTAGACCAGCAAGCCCGTGCGGACGCTGGGGAGATCGTGCAGACGGTAGCGCATGGCGGTCACGACGCCGAAGTTTCCGCCGCCGCCGCGCAACGCCCAGAACAGCTCCTCCTCATTGTCGCGGCTGGCGACAACGGTGCGTCCATCGGCGAGCACGATTTGAGCGGCCAGTAGATTGTCGAGCGCCAGGCCGAAGCGGCCTATCAATGGCCCGTAGCCGCCGCCCAGCGTGAACCCGGCCATGCCAACGGCGCTGCATGTGCCCGTCACCGCCGCGACGTGAAGCGGATCCGTCACTGCCGTCACGTCGGCAGCGCGCGCGCCGCCCAAAATTACCGCGCTGCGGTGATCGGCATCGACGGACACCCCGTTCATGCCGCTGAGATCGATGACGATGCCGGCGCACAGCGCAAGACAGGCCCAGTGGTGCCCGCCGCCCCGCACCGACAGCGGCACGCCGTAATCGCGTGCCGTTCGAATGGCCAATTGGACGTCTTCGGTCGTTCGGCAGTGAACGACGGCACGCGGCATGGGGCCCACGGCTTCGCCCAGATCGCGGTCGCGGCGGCGTAGCCGTCCTCACCCGGCAGCGAGACACGGCGGGGCAATTGTCCGCCAAACGAGCGCAGTGTTCGTTCGATTTGATCAGACATTGGCTGTATCTCCACTCTGACGGTGTAGACTTCGTCTGTTAGCGACACTCAGCGGCTTGGCCGCTCCAGGTCGAGATCGTCGATTTTCGGCTGGACCGCAAATCGATCGAGTTGGTGATCGAAGGTCACCCAGGGATGCCGCGTCGTCTCCCACACGGATAGCGTCGGCCAGGGCAACGACGGGTCGGCGAACGCACCAAAGGCGATGCCGATAAGGTCCGGGGCAAATTCCGGGTACCAGAACACCGAGGAGCCGCAGTCGGGGCAGAAATGAATTTCGATCTTTCGCCCCGAGTTCGCTGCCGCGCACGTAGACCTTACTGGGCCCCTCGGTGCGCACCCGCTCTTTCGGGAACAAAGTGCCGACGCCAAAGGGCGAGCCAGTGCGCCGTTGGCACCCCGTGCAATGGCACGCGGCCACAAACGACGGCTCGCCGGTCGCCGCCGCGCGCAGCGAGCCGCAGCAGCAATGCGCGATCCTGGTCATCGTCAAGCTCTCATTTTGGCTCTGTGGCCAGTCGATCGCCCTTTGGTGAGCGTGTTGTTGAGTTCCAGCGCGCCACGCGGGATCGTGAAGCGCTCCTGCATCGCCGCGTCGCCCTCGGTGAGATTGCGCACCATGCAGCAATATTCGAGCGATAGGCCGTTGGGATCTTTGAAGTAGATCGACTGCGCCCACCCGTGGTCGACGATCTCGGTCGTCTCTACGCCCTTGGCGCGCAGCTCGTCGCGCTTCTCGGCTAGGCCCGCCGCCGAGCCGGCCTCGAAAGCAAAATGATAGAAGCCGGCGGGAACGCCGAGCCCGCGGTTGATCCCCGCATCGTATTTTGCGGGTACATCGGGAACTCCGTTCGGTTCCAGAAAGGCAATAAGCTGACCGCCGCCGACATCGAAAAACATATGCCGCAGGTGACCGCCTTCTTCGATCGTTATCGTGTCGGCGACAACCGGCTTGAAACCCAGCACGCCCTCGTAAAACGCACGGGTCTTGTCGAGGTCGAGGGTCGACAGGCCGATATGCGAAAATCCTTTATGCTTCATTTTAGCTACTCCTGTTTGGTTTTTGACGAAAGTGAGGGGGGTCGCCTCGAGTTCAGCACAGCTCATTGCGGGGATGTATCTTCGAACAGCCCGCGCGGAACCGCTTCATGTTGGCGGAAGACTTCACGAACGATAAAGGCGTGGAGCGCCTCGGCAAAATCCGGATCGAGTTTGCTGACCGCCGCGAGTTCCCGCAGACGGGCGACCTGCGAGGCCTCCCGGCCGAGATCGCGCGAGGCCAGCCGGTGTTGCGCCTTCAATCTGCCGAGTGCGTGGGTACATTGGAACCGCTCCGCCAACATGTGGATAAGTGCCGCATCGATATTGTCGATGCTGTCGCGCAGTTGGCGCAGCAGGGAAACGGCATCAACGTCGTCCATCATAGCTCCCTTTCTTTATTGCCCGACGTCGACTGCAGTCGGGATCGCTGCATATAGGCGATCGTGAGACGGGCAAAGATCTCTATCGGGATCGCACGCCGTGCTCCCGCGGCCTGGCTCACTCCGCGCCTGTCGTGGGGTCACCGAAGGCTCAAGAGCTCTGGCACACTGCGCATTCCACCCACCGCCAGTGGATGATCCAGGACGCCCAACTGAGACAGCACCGTCGCCTGATCCCAGTAAGCGTGCTCGTGGGCGATTTTGCCGCCATCGAATTGGATGAAACCGGCGACCATAAATTCGGCCTTTCGGCCGGTGGGCCGTACCCCCGGGAGGAGCCAATCCATTTCGATCGTATGGGTTAGACGTACCACCATCTCTTCGACAATGCGATCATCGCCGAAAGTCTGCGACACAGTGGTAATTTCGAAATCCGGCGGGATGTTGGGTAGAAATTTATTGGCGTAAAATTCACGCACGGCCCCTCGACCGACCCGCACGACCCCGCACCCCATAAGGAGCACATAGGGGTTTTCGGTCATTGTCGCGAGCGCTGCGTCGGCATCTTTCAGTACGAATTCGGCATAGGTGTGCTGCTGCCAGGTAGCCAGCATGGTCTGCTGGTCGGGTGTGACATTTTTCATTGGAGGCCCTTTCCGCAAAGGGATGAGATGATGGCTATAGCGGGGGAGATCGTGTCGAAATACCTGCCGCTAGTCGCCGATGAAGCTGTCGTCGGCGGCGAGTTAAGCGATCGTCATGCTGCCAGTAGCGGCGGGGCTTTCAGATAGCCGTCCGCCAGCCGCCGCCCGGTTTCGCGCATGCGCTGGCGTTCGATTGGCGGATCCATATCGGGCGGTATGCGCAGAACGGTGTCGTTGCAGTATGTCGGGATGACCACGCTGGCGTCACGGCACAGGCCAGTAGGGTCGTGACCGGCTTGCACGGCCCGGATGCCGCGTCTCGTCTGGTTGCGGAACATCATGACTCCGCGATCGGTGGCGCCGATATGCTCCAATCCGTGGATCGCGATCGGCCGCTGCGAGACCTGTGCCTCATAGTCGCAGGGTTGCCGCTGGCTGGCCTCGTAGGATTGGGCGGCCAACTGGCCCGGGACCATGATCGTGCGATCGGCCCACCACGCGGGCGTTACGCCTTCGGTTTCACTCACCTGGCGGAGTTCGATGAACATCGTATTGGAGTCGTCGATCGGCACGACCCACCGGCTCAGCATGGGACCGCTGAACCCGTGCTCCCGTCGACCGTCCTCCCAGATCGGGGCCACTTGCTGCAAATTCGGCAGAACGGCTTCGACCATCCGCGCCCAGAGGTTCTGTCCCACCCGCCGCGTCCCAATGTAGATCATGCCCACTGGCGTCTCGACGTATTCCAGTTCCGGCAATACGCCAAACTCCTCGGTGAACTGGGCGCCGCTGACGATCGTGTGGAGAAATGCTGTATGGGCGGGATCCATCGCGTTCTCCATGGTCTGCAGCCAGTTGCATGGATAGAAATATTTCGGGCCCGGCATGAGCCGATAGCCCGGCCGGACGAAGCTGTCGTACACTGGGAAAGACGGTTGCCGGTCGGGCGGACCCATATAGGCAAAGACGATGCCGCCCTGCTCACGGGTGGGATAGGCCCCATGACAGAGCCGGTCTTTTAGGGTGCTGTTAGCCGGCTCGCCGGGCGTCTCAAGGATCGTCCCGTCGGCCGCGAACAGCCAGCCATGATAGCAGCATCGTATGCCGCTGGCGTCGACCAGCCCGTACTCCAAAGACGCGCCGCGATGCGGACAATGCAACTCCAGCAGACCGACAGTGCCGCTCCGGTCGCGAAATACCACCAGTTCCTCGCCGAGGATTTTCACCCGATGAGGAAGGTCCTTCAGTTCGTCGGAGAGGCAGATCGGCTGCCAAAAGCGACGTAGATATTCGCCGCATGGCGTGTCGGGGCCGACATGGGAGAGTTCGGCGTCTTCCTCGGGCACCTCGCGGTGGAAGTAGCCGCCGTATCGCGTCGTCAAAAAGGGGGCTCTGGTGATCATGGCAGTCCTCTTTTCAGCACATCACTTGGGCAGGAGGGATTGGTCGGTGTGCATTGACGGACCGGTCAGGCAGCGGCCTTGGTTGACAGCCGCCTCGATCCGTCGCACGATGTCCGGTTCCTGCAGCCGCTGATGAGGCTGCAGCAACTGGGCGACCTCGATCATCGCGCGATGGACGACCGGATCGGCGACGGCGGCGCGGAAAAGGGCAGCCTCGAACTCTTGCGCTTGCGCGAAATTGTCGGGCCGTTCGCCGCGCGTCTGGGGGAAAGCGAGGTCGGCGGTCGTCGACATGGTCCACGGCGTCTCGAGCACCGAGGCGACCTCCGACATAAAGCCCGATTGCACGGCCGCGATCGGATCCGGTTCCTCAGCCGCCCGGTGCAGCACATCCTCGAGCAGGTGGGCCTGCTTTGCGGCTGAGGACATGCCCTGGCCGTGGATCGGGTTGAAGCGGCAGAATGAGTCGGCGACCGGCAATATGCCGCGCGGTAGGCGCGGCAAGCGTTCGAAATGCTTCCAGGTGCTCGCCGGGAAGCGATAGTGGCGAATGCCCTCAGGCGGCTGCGCGTGATGGAGCGCGTTGTACAGTGTCGGGGTTATCAATGAGCGGGATGCCTCCAGAAAAGCGTCCCAGGTCTCGATCCAGGCCGTTGCGCTATGGTCGGCGATCGCGGTGATCCACCGTCCGTCTTCCGTCGGCACTATTATCGCGTGCAGCGCGACGTGGGGCGGGTCGGGCAGCGTCGCCACGAGCTTCCACTTGGTTGTCGCATCAGGAGGTATCTCGACCACCGCCGTCGAGTAGCTGATATCGACGCCGATCTCTGTCATCTGCGGCCGGTCCCAGCAGAGGGCATCGAGCAACGTCAGGGTCGGCGCTCCGCGACCGGATGCGTCCACCACCAGATCGGCGTCGAGCGTCTCAAAACGTCCCGAACCGTTGACAAACTGGACGCCGCGCACGCCTGCGCCTTCGGCGGCCGGCACGATCCCGATCACGCGGCTTGCCGGCCGCAGCGTGATGTTTGCGACCGCCTCGGCCCGGCGCCGCAGCACCAGTTCGATCAGCGGCCGCGTCGCACAGAGCACCGAGATCCCGAAATCCCGCTTTGGCAGCGCGCCTACATCCGGCCGCTCAAACTGGACATCTCGCGCGAACGTGACCGGGACAGCGCCGGCTGCGGCGAGGTCGCCCTCGAAACCGGGGAAAATCCGTTCGAGCGCGCGAAGACCGCCGGCGAGCAGGCCGTGCGGATGCCGATCCTGCGGCGTCCCCGACCGCGATCGGGCCGATGTGGCCAGATCATCGCGCTCGAGCACGTCGACTTGGTCAAAGGATTTGGTCAAGGCGCCGGCGGCCGAAAGCCCCCCAATCCCGGCTCCGATCACCACCGCCCGCCGTCCCAAGAGGCGGTTCATGCGAGCCTGCGGGCGGGTCCGGTTGTTTTCGGCGGGTGTTGGGGTGCCCCTTGCCGGCAGCTGTTGCAACCCGAGTGGGAATTCGCTGGAAACAGTCATTGCGGCTCTCCTCAATTGCGCGGCGGGAATGGCGCGAACGCGATCACTCCGCCGTGCAGCGCCATTTCGAGACGCTGGGTATTCGCGACCATTTGGCTGGACGCGGCAAACCCGTAACTAAGGACGGGGCGGTCTAGGCCGATATCGCGCAGCAGGTGATCGTCCTGCCTGCAAAGACTGCTGATCGCTCGGCGTAGCGTGGACCCGCTCCCGCCGTCGCTGCCACAAACCGGACATCCGGCGGAATACGCCGCGTCTGCGGCAGTCCCGCGGGTCGCGACGACACCGCGTGACAAGATCCCGGGGGCCGAATATCGCCTGGAGCTGCACGGGAACCTCAAGCTGTTGTTTTGAACACGTTCCAGAAATAGGTGCTCGCCGAAGGGATCCCACGCCGAAATTTGCTCGATCTTTGCTCGGAACCTGCTCAGTCGGCAGGTGTTGTCGTCTCGACCTGTCTTGGTTCATGGGGCGAGGGTGCCGCAACGACGGCTTACGGCGCGCGCGTCACGGCGGCCTAACCCGGACGCCTCGCTGATCGCGCCCTGAGTTCGAAAGCGCCGTCAGGGCAGCGCTGCGCGACTACGTTCGATCAGACCTGCTTGCCGGAAATGCGACGGTCCAGGTTGATTGGACAGCTTCCGGGGAGGAAGAAGCTAAAGACCGGTAGCCGGCTGCTGGTTTCAAAATTCCCCGAAATCAAATTCATCCTGTCTTGTTGCGGGGTGCTGTGAAGCTTGTGGGCAGCCGCCGACCTGTGGGCAAGGTGGGGGAAACGCATGGCGTTTTCCCCGGCTGTCCATAGGGGACCGCGCTGGCGCGGTCAGGCGGGGATCGGCGCAGCCGACTGCCCACAAATTCATAGCACCACCTCGGCATCGCGTCAGGCGGCCAGTGCCGTCGCAGCCGTCGATTGGCCGAGGTAAGCCTCGTCCGGAGTTCGCCAGCCGAGCGCCTGATGCGGACGCCGCAGATTATACCAGTCGAAGAACTCGCCAAGGCTGCGCTTCTGTTCGATGCCGTTGGCGGCCGGGCGCAGGTATACCCATTCGTGCTTCACGGTCCACCACAAGCGCTCGACGAAGATGTTGTCGTGGCAACGCCCGCGTCCGTCCATGCTGATCGCGATCCCGTGATCGCGCAGCATCTGGGTGAACGCATCGCTGGTGAATTGCGCCCCTTGATCGGTATTGAAGATGCCGGGATTGCCGAACCGGGCGAGGGCCTCGCTCAGCGCCTCGACACAAAACTCAGCCGTGAGTGTGTTCGACAGTCGCCATGACAGCACCCGTCGGGTCGCCCAGTCGATGATCGCGACCAGATACAAAAACCCTTGCTGCATGGTATGTACGTTATGTCAGCTGCCCACACTTGGTTCGATTGGTCGATTGTTCTGCCGCGCAGAAGATACGGGTAGACCTGGTGCTCTGGATGCCGCTTGCTGGTGTTCCGCTTCGGCCTGACCGCCCACAGCCCGAGCTTTCTCATCAGCCGCCGGACGCGCCGGCGGCCGACCGGAATCCCCTCTCGCAACAGCGCCACCTGGAGCCGACGGCTGCCGTAGACCGGATGATCGGTGAAAATCCGATCGAGCCGCTCCAGAAGCTCGAGTTCCTCGGCAGATTCCGGCCGAGGCCGGTAATAAAAGCTGCTGCGCGCAACCCCGAGCAGCGTGCATTGCCGGCTTACGGACAGCCCCGCTTCCGGCGCAATCATCGCCCGCCTCTCAGCACTCGGGAGATGGCGGGCTGCCCGGCAAGAAAATCGCGCTCGACCTGCAGCTGGCCGATCTTGCGGTGCAGATCGTCGATCACCCTCTGCGCGTCCTCGACCGCCGGCGCCTTGCTGCCGCGCGCAAACAGCTCGCCCGCTCGCTTCACCAGCTCCTGTTTCCAGCCGCTGATCATCGTCGGATGAACCCCAAATTCCACCGACAGCTCCGCCAGGGTCCTCTCCCCCGAAAGCGCCGCCATCGCCACCCGCGCCCCCGGCCTTCGCCGAGGCAGGCTTTGAACTCTGCGCTGTGCTGCTTCCGCTTTACGCCCACGTCTCACGCCCCCTCTGGACCGGTCAGCCTTTAGCTTATCCCGCTGTCCAAAAATCCGGAGCCGCCGCACTTGCCGTTATCGGCGTAGGTTCGCACAATGTCGAAGCCGCAGCGGACGGCGTATTGCAGTATGGCGTCGGATTGATTCTCGATCGAGTAGCGCTGGTGCTCGGTCGACATGCGCACATACTGCGCGGCGGGAACGGGCGCACGCACTGCGGTTCCGATGTTATCCGAGTTGATCGCTAATCGGCCGACCACTTGATTCCCTCGGCACAGTTTCTTTCGTTGGGGCAGGGAAAAGCTGCCAGTGAAATCTCAATTCGACGTGCTGCAATAAGCATTCTAAGCTGTTATCACGCTTGGCAGCAGTCAGTGTGACTGGCGTCCAGCATGCGTTTTGTCTAGCAATGCATGGCGCGGCCGGAAAGTCCAGTCGAAAATGGCGCAGCGGCGAATTTTGGTGTTGCGATGACGCTGGCCACTGCACCGTGGCCAGTCGGGAAACCAGCCGCTCGGCGCTACTGCAGCGTTGGTGCCGGCAATGCGGCGAGGTCGGCCTGGGCTTCTTCGATGCCTTGGGCTGCGGCCTGCTCGAACCACAGTCGTGCCTCCGCCGGGTCTGGCTCGCCGGCGACGCCTTCGGCGAGGTAGCGGCCGAGCATCAGCTGGGCCTGGCCGTGGCCGAGCTCGGCGGCGGCGCGGAACCAGCGCTGCGCGGCCAGCCGGTCCTCGGGCAGATCGTGGCCGCCGGCATGGAGCGCGCCCAGCGCGAACATCGCGCCGCTGTGGCCCGCGGCGGCGGCCTTCTCGAACAGTTCCAGTGCCGCAGCGGTGTCGCGCGGGCCGCCGCGGCCGTTGACCAGCATTTCGGCGAGCGCCACCTGCGCCTCGCGCAGGCCCGCGGCGGACGCGCGCGCGCGATCCAAGCGCGCGCCGCTTCCCGATCCGGCGTGACGCCGCGCCCGTCGGCCAGCATCCGGCCGTACATGTACTGCGCCTCCGGCACCCCCTCGGCGGCGCGGCGCAGCCAGTGCGCCGCCTGTTGCGCATCCGGCTCGACACCGACCCCCTTGTCGAGGCAGAGCCCGAGATTGAACGCGGCGACGAGATCGCCCGAGGCGGCGGCCTGCTCGAACCAATGCGCGACCCTGCCCCGGTCTTCCGCACTGCCGGCGCCGTCGAGCACGAGATTGGCGAGATCGACCTGCGAGGCCGAGTCGCCGGCCTCGCCCGAGACGCGCAGCCAGCGCGCCGCCTCGTCGGGATCCGCCGCCACCCCGGCGCCGGTCAGATACAATGAGCCCAGCGCGCGGGCCGCGGCGGTGTGCCCGCCTCGGCGGCGCGGCGGTACCAGCCGGCCGCCTCGGTATAGTTGGGCGGCAGCCTTCCGTTCTTGACATAGAGATCGCCGACCAGTGCCGCGGCGTCCGGATCGCCGGCCAATGCCGCGCGGCGCAGCCAGGATTCGCCGAGCGACGAGGTCCTGCTCGACGTCGCGCCCCTCCATCAGCGCCAGCCCCCAGCGCAATTGCGCCGCGCGCAGCCCGCGCTCGGCCGCGTGCCGGTAGAGTTCCGCCGCGACCGCAGGATCGCGCGCCACTCCGACCCCCTGCTCGGTCAATACCGCCAGCAGATAGATCGCGGTCGGCAATTCGGCCTCGGCGGCGCGGCGCAAATGCTCGGCGACCTCGTGCCGTCCCGCCTCGTCCTGCGTCCGTGGCGCCAGCGACAGCGCATAGCCGAGGCAGCCCTCGGGGCAGCCCGTCGCGGCCGAGCGCTGGTACCAGCGATGCGCCTCCTCGAGGTCGCGCATCTCTTCCGGGCCGCAGGTCAGCACATAGGCGAGCACCGCCTGGGCCTTGGCGGAGCCGGCTTCGGCCGCCGGCCGCGCCCATTTGAGGGCGGAAGCGAAATCCGGCTCGCCCGGCCCCTCTTCGGCAAACAGGCGTTCGGCCCGGGCACCGTTCACCTCGCCGGCGAGACCGTGCACGCACAGCCCGGCAAGCAGGGTCTGCGCGTCGATATGTCCGTGGCCCGCGGCGCGCTCGAGCCAGCGCGCGCCTTCGATGCGGCTGGCCGGCACCCCGGTCCCTTCGAGATAGCAGCAGGCGACGCGGTATTCCGCCTCGGCGATCCCGGCCTTCGCCGAGCGCGTCAGCAGCGGGAACGCCTCGGCGGCCTTGCCCTGTTCGCTGAGCCGCACCGCCCGGCGCAATGCCGCCTCGGGCGAGGCGAGACCGATCAGCCGGTCGAGGACGAGCATCAGGCACCCGGGCATCACGGCTCGCGCATGCCCTCCTGCGCGAGCGGCATCATCCGGCCGAGCAGGTACTTGAGCACGGTGCGCTTGCCGACCTTGATGTCGGCGGTGACCGGCATGCCGGGGACCACGCGAAAACCCGCCCGGCACATCGTGCAATCGCCACTTTGTCGATCGCGATGCGGGTCCGGTAGAACGGCTCGGTGCTGGTCTGCGGCACCGGCACCGCGCTCGTCGGGTTGCGCGCCTCGTCCTGCGCGGTGAAGCTGTCCGGGCTGACGATCCGCACCGTGCCCTCGGCCATGCCGTATTGCGAATAGGGGAAGGTGTCGAACTTGATCGCCACCGGGTCGCCGACATGCACAAAGCCGTTGTCGCGGCCGAAGATGTTGGCCTCGACCTCGAGCGGCGCATCGGCCGGCACCAAAGTGATAAAATGCTGCCCCGACTGCATCACCGAGCCGACCGACACCTTGGCGACCGACTGCACGGTGGCGTCGGCTTCGGCGCGCAATTCGACGAGCTCGCGGCGCAATTTGGCCTTGTTCAGCAGCTCGCGCGCATCGCTCAGTTTGCGCGTCGCCTCGGACAGTTTTTGCGACACCTCGGCGCGCCAGCCCTGGATATAGGCGTCGCGCTCGGCGGTCATCGCCGCCAGGTTGCGCCGGGCGCCCTCGGCGGTCTGCTGCGCATTGGCCAAGGACCGCGCCATCTCGGCGCGGCTGTCCATCGCCGCCAATGTGTTGAGCTTGCTGCCGACCTGCCGCGATTCGAGCTGCGAGCGCATCTGCTCGACGGTCTGCGCCAGCCCCAGCCGGTCGCGATAGCCCGCCGCATCGGATTGCGAGCGCGAGATGACCGCGGCGAGCTCGTCGAATTTGCGCGCATAGCCCTCGACCTTGGCGGTGTACTCGGCCTTGCGGTGGGCATAGATCGCGCCCTGCAACGCCATGTCGGGGTCGAGCCCGGTATAGTCGAAGGGCTTGTTCTCGGCCTCGGCCTGGATGCGCGCCACCTCGGCTTCGAGGCTCGACACCTGCGCCGTCAAGGCGCCCAGATCGGCCGCGGCAAAGGTCGGGTCGAGCTTCGCCAATACCTCGCCCGCTTTGACCTGCTGGCCCTCGCGCACTTCGATCGAGCGCACGATCGCGGTCTCCAGCGGCTGCACCAGGATCGTCGCCGCCTTCGAGATCGCGATGCCGTGCACCGTCACGACCTGGTCGACCGGGATCAGCCCCATCGTCGCGATCATCACGACGACGAGGCTGGTGATGACCCAGACCGTGCCGCGCGCCGAGCGCGGGATCGGCGCATTGACGATCGCCGTCGACGGCCACTGAAATTCGAGGATGGCCGGCAATGTCGGGTCCGCCCCGCCCCGCTGCCGCACCGTCAGCGCATTGGATGAAGATTTGCTCATGACCAATAGGCTTTTTCTAGTCGCCGCGGACGAGGCGGGGGGTGACGGCGCCGCGCGGGCCGCGGCCGTCGATGATGGCGGTGCTGCTGCGCCCACAGCTGGCGGTAGATCGCGCAGCGCTCGAGCAAGACCTGGTGCGGCGCGATGTCCATGACCTTGCCCTGCTCCATGACGAGGATCTGGTCGCAATCGGTCAATGACGCCAGGCGGTGCGAGACGATGACCATCGTCCGCCCCGAGGCGATGCGCGTGAGGTTGGCGCTGACCACCGCCTCGCTCTCCGGGTCGAGGGCGCTGGTCGCCTCGTCGAGGATCAGAATGCGCGGGTCGTGGATCAGGGCGCGGGCGATCGCGATCCGCTGCTTCTGGCCGCCCGACAGATTGGGCGAGCCCTCCTCGACATAGGTCTCGTAGCCGTTCGGCATGCGCTCGATGAATTCCTCGGCGCCGGCGAGCCGCGCCGCCTTGACCGCGTCGGGCAGGGTCAGCCCCGGCCGCCCGGAAATGATGTTGTCGCGGATCGAGCCGCGAAACAGAAAATTGTCCTGCAAGACGACCCCGAGGCTCTGCCGCAGATGGCGCAGATTGATCTCGCGCAGATCGGCCCCGTCGATCTTCAAGAAGCCGCTGTAGTCGCGGTTGATCCCCTGCAAGAGGCGCGCGATCGTCGACTTGCCCGAGCCGCTCTTGCCGACGATGCCGAGCATCGTCCCGGCCGGGATCGAAAAGCTCACCCCCGACAAGGCCGGGATCTTGGTGCCGGCATAGGTGAACGTGACGTCCTGAAAGCTGATCGCGCCGGCAAATTTTGGCCGCAATCCGCCCGAGGCGGCGTCGATCTCCAACGGCCGGTTCAACACCGCCCCGGCCTCGCCGATCGCCGCGCTGACCTCCTCGTATTCCTGCACCAGCCGCGCCATGCCCGACCAAGGGCTGCGCCACCCGCCCGCTCAGCATCATGAACGCAAACAATCCGCCGACCATGTAGCCGGACGTGTCGTCCATCGCCCAATAGGCGCCGAGCATCAACGTGCCCATCGTCATGAAGCGCTCGATCGGCGTCACCAATGTCTGCGGCCAGTTCGACAATCGGGCAAAGGCGAGCCGCCATTTGCCGGTCTCGGCGACCCGCTCGTCCCACTGGGCGCGGCGCTGCGGCTCCAATGCCAGCGCCTTCACCGTCTTGATGCCGACGATCGTCTCGCCGAGCGCCGCCGCCTTCCAGGTCTCGGCGCCGACGACCCGGCTGTACATCTCCCGCATCGGCTTCAGATAGGCGAGGATGATGGCCGAGATCAGCCCGGCGCACAGCAGCACGACCCACGCCAACGGCGCATTGAGCCAGAACAGGAACGGCAGCAACACCGCGAGGGTCAGCAGATCGAGAAACGTCGCCAGCAATTGCCCGGTCAGGAACTCGCGGACCCGGTAGACCTGCGCCACCTGGTACATCGTCTCGCCGGCCGGGTGGCGCTCGAAATAATCGAGCGGCAACCGCAACAAGCCGGCTGAACAGATGCAGGTTGAGCTTGGTGTCGAGCCGCGCCCCGACCACCGCGATGATGGCGCGGCGGGCATATCTGAGCGATACGATCACCGCGCTTCGCCCCTCGGTAATCGTCGAGGTCGGCGTATGGAAGGGAGGCAGCACCGTTTTCATGGCCAACGCGGTGAAGGAGATGGGCCTCGCTTCGGTCGTGATCGCCGTCGATACTTGGCTGGGATCTAGCGAGCACTGGCTGACTGCCGATTTTGCAGCGATGAGCTTCATCAACGGCTATCCAGCCCTCTACCACAAGTTCTTGTCCAACGTGATCGGCGCCGGTGTTGGCGATTATGTACTACCAATACCCATCGACTCGCTGAATGCAGCCCAGATGCTGAAGTCTCTGCGCGTAGCTCCCGGGATAATTCACTTGGACGGCGGCCACGATTACGAGTTGGTCATGGCCGATCTGCGCGCCTGGTGGCCGGTGCTGGCGCTGGGCGGTGTCTTGTTGGGCGACGACTACTTTACCGACGGAATGTGGGCGTCGGTTCGGCAGGCCTTCGACGATTTCTTCGGCGCTCTTGACCTGCTGCCGATCGAGAACATTAACGGGAAGTGTAGGGTAAGCAAGCCCGCTTGAGCCCGAAGCTCGGCGGCAATATGGGATTGAACCCGGTGGTACGGGACAGGGCCGAGGCGGCGCGCGTCTTATGCGCCATTACCTTTCACTTCGACTCCACCCACCTCGGCTTCCTCGCTGCGGTGCTGCGGTCGCTGTCGGAATTTCCGGTGGCGGATTTGAGTGTCGTGATCGTCACGAACACCTTCAGCGAAGAGGATCTCGCACAGCTCCACCGCCTCTCCTCCGGGATGCCGTCCGGCAAGGGCGCTTCGATCCGAAGTTACGGTGACTTGACCCATCCTTTCGATCTGACGTGGTGCCACAAAGCAATCATCTCGGAAGAATTCGTCGCGGGGAACCACGACCACTACACTCACTTCATTTATCTCGAAGACGACATCGAGCTCAGCTTCGCCAATTTCTGCTATTTCCTCGAATATCGCGAGATCCTCCGTGCCTTCGGTCTGCTGCCCGCCTTCGTGCGGGTGGAGTACAGCGCAGCGCTCGGCGGCTTCGTCGCCAGCGACGCTTTCTGGCCGGTCTACGTGCCGGTTCAATCGCACATCCGGCTCGGCGACACGGTGCTCGTGAATATGCCGAACCCCTACAACCCCTTCTTCATCCTCGACGTTGAACTGGCCGCGGAATACGTGCGGTCGCGCTCGTTCGACCATGAGGGAAGCCGCGCTCTGTGCCCATGGGGTGTGCGCGAGCGGGCGGCCATGGGATTGTGCCTGGAGAATGCCCCGCCGCCCTTCCAGACCCGATACATGGTGCCAGTGTCCAGGCGAACCGCCATGACCCCGGCCTTTGCCCGGGTGCGGCACCTGCCCGACAACTACGCCAACGACCCGCGCTCCCCTCTCGGGAAGGTACGCGTCGACGAATTGTTTGCCGGGGTGCAGGATTTGTGGAGATAGTTCGACGATTTTTTCCTTCCGGTGCAAAGGTGCCAGCGCGAATTTGTCTGGAAGCTTTATTAAAATCCGATCTTATTTGAGGCACTTCGCATTGACTTTTCTTTGGATGTTGATATACTATGGACCGCCGTAGAAGTAAACGAGGATGATCGCGCAGCTGTACCTTATCGTCGCGGTTGCCGGGCGCCGAGCGGGTAGCCGATCGGCCGCGACAGCCTCCTGTAGATTCCCAGCAATAACAGGAGGACGGCGGCGCCGCCCGGCCGCGCGAGCCTCATGGCCAGGATCTAGCAGGCGAGGTATTGGAAGTTCGTTCGACTCGCCGCTGGAGGAGGCAGTCTCGAGCGAACCCGTCTCTAAAGTGGGGTTCTTGGCGCCGGGGAATTACGGCGCCAGTCGACCGCAATCAGCGATGCTGTCAGACGGACAGGGCTCGGTCACGATGCTCGTACCATCCGCGCGTGCGCAGCACGATTCGCACGACCGAGAGCATGACTGGAACCTCGACCAGCACGCCGACAACTGTTGCGAGCGCCGCCCCCGACTGAAATCCGAACAGCGCGATCGCCGCGGCGACGGCGAGCTCGAAAAAATTCGAGGCCCCAATCAAAGCCGATGGACAGGCGACATTGTACGGTACGCCAAGCGCGCGATTGAGAGCATACGCAATGCCGGCATTGAGATAGACCTGGATGATGATCGGCACGGCGAGCAGCGCGATCACCATCGGCTGCCGCACGATCTGCTCGCCCTGGAATCCAAACAGCAGCACCAGGGTTGCCAGTAGAGCGATCAGCGATGCCGGCTGCAGCGTGCGCAAGGTGCTAGCGAGCGCCGCCTCCCCGCCGCGGGCGAGCAATGATCGCCGCCACAGCTGCGCAACAATGACCGGCACGACGATGTACAGCACAACTGACAGGAACAAGGTCGACCATGGCACGGTGATCGAGGAGAGCCCCAGCAGCAGGCCGACGATGGGCGCAAAGGCGAAGACCATAATCGTGTCGTTGAGCGCGACCTGGGTAAGGGTAAAATTCGGCTCGCCATCCGTCAGGTTCGACCACACGAATACCATGGCCGTACAGGGCGCCGCGGCGAGGATGATCAGCCCCGCGATATAGCTGTCGATCTGACCCGCCGGCAGCCACGGACGGAAAATCCAGCCAATGAACAGCCAGCCGAGCAACGCCATGCTGAAGGGCTTGATCAGCCAGTTGATACCGACCGTTACCGCAATGCCGCGCCATTGTTCGGCGACCCGGTGCAGCGCGCCGAAATCGACCTTGAGGAGCATCGGCACGATCATCAGCCAGATCAGCACCGCAACCGGGATGTTGACTTCGGCTACTGTCAAGCGACCGAGCCCCTGAAACGGGGCCGGAAAGAGTTGACCGAGGATGATGCCGGCAACGATGCAGAGCGCCACCCACAAGGTCAGGTAACGCTCGAAGGTGCCGAGCGTCGGCGCCGCCGCACGGCGGCTGACATCAGTGACAGAGGTCATTCGGAGAACATCCTGCGCGGTGAACGTTAATCGGTCTACCGGGCGAGCGCTGCCGGCCCGTTTAATGCGAGGTCATCGCCTGCTTGCGAGCCGTTCAGGACGGCTTGCGACCTTCGACGATCGCCGAGACGACAAAATCCTCGATGCCGCGACCCGGCGCCCAGGTCGCGATCAGCTCACGGCTCTCCGGCCGCGGGGTTACGCGCACGTCAACGAAACCGGCCTGCGCCAGCCACGCCTCGATGCGGTCAACCGGGGCCGCGCCGCTGATGCAACCGCACAGCAGCGCACTGTCGGTTTGCAGTTCCGCCGGCAAAGGCGCGCTATTGACGACGTCGGAAATCGCCAGCCGCCCGCCGGGCTTCAGCACACGAAAGGCCTCGCGGAACACCTGCGCTTTGTCGGGCACCAGGTTGATCACACAATTCGAAAGAAGGACATCGGCCGTGTTATCCGCAACCGGCAAGTACTCGAGCTCGCCAAGCCGGAACTCGACATTGACAGCGCCGATCTTGGCCGCGTTCTCGCGTGCCTTCTTCAGCATCTCGTGAGTCATATCGACACCGATGACATGACCCGCCGCGCCGACTTGCCGCGCAGCGAGAAAGCAATCGAAACCGGCGCCGCTGCCGAGATCGATCACCACCTCACCCGGCCGCAAAGCGGCGATCGCTTGCGGATTGCCACAGCCGAGCCCGAGATTGGCACCCTCCGGCACGGAAGCGAGCTCGGCTTCGGAATAGCCCATCTGCAGCGATTTTTCCTCTGCTGCGGAGACGCTCGGAGGGCCGCAGCATGAAGTTGCCTGCGCGCAGCAACTCGGCAGTGCCGGATGCTTCGACGATGCCGCCGTAGCGGGCGCGCACCATCTCCTTGATGTCGCCTTGGTCCATCTCTTCCTCCTTATGCGCGCCCTAACCGGCGCAGCAGGTGTGGGATGTCGTGGCTTCCGGCGCGGCTGATGTGGATTGCAGCAGGCTCGCAGCATACGGCCTGCGCCGTCACCTCGCGCAGCCTGCTGAGCGAGCTTTCGCCGTAGACCGTCGCTTCGTCGTAGGTGAAGAAGGTTTCCCACGGCACGCCCTGCGGATCGGCGATCCATTGCTTATCGGATTTGGCATAGCAGCAGGTCGTTGCCTTGTACTCGACGATCGGTCGCTGCGGCACGGCTCAGCCGGTCGTAAACCTCGGCGAGTTCGGTTTCGTCCTCGGCCTGGATGCCGAGATGCGAGATCCCGGACGCGCGACCGGCCCGCGTGCTGATCGCAAAATTCACTCGTGGATCGTCGAGCATCCACTTCACGTAATCGTCCTTGACGACGGTCGGCTCGGCCGCGAACAGGGTCGAATAGAACCGGGTCGACGCACCCAAATCGTCAACGGATACGTGCACGTGCAGGCGCTTCATTCGTCTCTCCCGTAGCAAGGATGTCGGCCGGATTGCAGGCGGACACGCAGGCCTCGCCGCGGCCGCAACAATTTTCGGTGAGATAGGCGAGCAGCTCGTTCATCGCGCCGTATTCTGCCGAGTAGATCAGTTGCCGGCTTTGACGACGCTGGGCGATAAGCCCGGCATGGGTGAGCTGCGCAAGGTGGAAGGACAGCGACGAAGGTTGCACGCCGAGCCGCTCGGCGATGACGCCGGCCGGCAATCCTTCCGGGCCGCAGGTGACCAACAGACGGAACAGTTCGAGGCGGGTCTCCTGAGCCAGGGCTCCAAGTGCGGCAATCGCGCTCTTTGTATCCATAGCGCCACCGGCACCCTTTTACAATTCAACTATCGTCGAATTTAAGCCCTAGTCAGCACCATGTCAAGGGCACCGCTAATATGCGAGACCAGCCAAGGCTTGCGTGCCGAGTGCGGTGACATCGGCAGACAACGGGAGGTAGCCGAGTTGTGCACCGTAGTTTTGCGCTTGCGGCGACAAAGCCCACTCGGCGAAATCGCGGATGGCCTTTCCCTTTGCGTGATCGGCGTAGCGTGGGTAGAGGAACATCCAACTATACGTCGTTATCGGGTAGGCGCCGGGAGCAGCGGGGTCCGCAACCGAGGCGTCGAGCTCCTTCACCTGTGCGACCCTACCCGACAGCGCCGCCTCGCCCGAATTCGCGGTCGGCGTAATGTATGAACCCGCTTTGTTTTGCAGGGCCGCCATACGCAGCCCGAGCCGCTGGGCAAACCAGAACTCGACGTATCCGATCGACCCTTCGCTGATTTTAATGCGACCGGCGACGCCTTCATTGCCTGGCGCAAGCATCGTCCCCTTGGGCCAATCGATGAACTTGCCGACGCCCATGCCCTTGGCACGCCACTCGGGTCCGATTGCCGCGAGATGCTTGGTGAACGCCGCCGTCGTCCCGCTGCTATCCTGCCGCGCAATGAGCGCGATCGCACGGTGCGGGAACGCCAGGCCCGGGTTCGCCGTCTGGATACGCGGATCGTCCCACTGTTGAATCACCCCGGCGAAGATATCGACGTACACGTCGTGCGGCAGCTTGATCTCGCTGTTCACGCCCGGGATGTTGTAGGCGAGTGCGATCATTCCGGCAGTGATCGGGACCATGAGCGCAGGTTCGCGAAGCTGCGAGGCTTCGCTCTCAGTCAGGATTTCATCGCTGCCGGCAAAATCCACGGCATTCGCTATGAAGCGCTTGACCCCTTCGCCGCTGCCGACCGCGTCATAGGAGATCGAGACGTTACGGTGCGCTACCCCGTATTCCTCGATCCATTTCTTATAGAGCGGTGCCGCGAATGTCGAACCGGCGCCTTGTAGCGAAACGGGTCCACTTGTTTGCGGGTTTTGTGCCCAACTGGCGACGCTCGACACTCCAAGAAAACTAAGAGCGAGCGCTAGACGCCAGCCTTGGCTACGAATCACTGTTCTGATCATTGTGTTTCTTTCTCCACAGTGCGGCTGCAGCAAGCGGAACCGCTGCGACGAGGGGATGCGCCCGGACCCGCTTGGCAATGACATCCGCAGCCCTTCAGGCCGCAGCTCACGGGCAGGCGGAGCGGTTCGAGCCGGCCTTAGGCCGAGCTAACGATGCGCGGGCCACCAACTGCCTGAGCCAAAGGACAGTCAACACGAGCGCGGGGCCAAACCCTCCGGCGATGACGCAGCACGTGAGAAACGCGCCGAACGCCTCGCCCGCGGTGTCGGTTTGCGCCTCGAACCGCGGGTACGCCGGATAGACCAGGATTCCGCCGATGATTGCTGCCGCACAAAACGCGAGGGCATGCGCCAGCACGTGCCCCCAAATGACCCGGTCGCCGGGGGCGCGAACCACTATCGCCCGCCTTACTAGCTCCGAACCTGCGCTGACGGATCGCCGACCAGAATATCTCCGCGGGCTTCAGACCCAGAGGGCAGCAGAAACACCAGCGCCAGGCATAGGGCGAGCATCGCCGCCGAACCCCACAAACAGGCTGGCAGGCTGCCGTATTGAGTTAGTACCCCTGACAGCAGGATGCCGATCAGCCGGCCGGCCGCGTTGGCTGCGTAATAGAAGCCGACATCCTCGGCCGCCTTCTTCGTCCCCGCATAGGCGAGGATCAAATAGGAGTGCAGCGACGATATGACCGCGAAGGCAAAACCGAACACGCCCAGGACGCTGATCACGATCAGGCCGGGGCTGATCGGCAGGCGGGCCTGCAGTATCAGCACGAGCGCCACCGGTATCGCGGTCAGTGCCGCGCCCCATAGACGCGCTTCGGGGATCTCCCGCGACAGGCCGTCGGCGCTGCGGCGCACGACCATTGGGGCGATCGCTTGGACCAGTCCGTAGCCGATGGTCCAGGCAGCGATGTAGCCCGCAACTTCCATGTACTTCCAGCCCTGAGTGTAGAGAAAAACCGGCAAGCCGACGACAAACCAGACGTCGCGCGATCCGAACAGAAAGATGCGCGCGGCGGCGAGCAGGTTGATCGCACGGGATTTCGCGAACAGCTCGCGAAACGACTTCGACGCCTTGGCCTTGCCAAGCTCGGTCGGGAGGCTCAGCAACACGTTCGCAAGCACGACCGCGAGCATCGCGGCCATCAGCCACAACGCAGCGCGAAAGCCGGCAGTTTCGAGCAGAAAACCGCCGACGAAGAAGCCAAAACCCTTCATCGCGTTTTTCGAACCGGTAAACCACGCCACCCAGCGGAATAGCTGCCCGGCGCCGCCTTCGGAGGTCGCTTTGATCGCCGATTTGGAGGCGGTCTTGGTGATGTCCTTGGCGACGCCGGAGATGCCTTGCGCCATGACCACCCAGGCAACGGACAAAGTCGCGCCCCAGGCCGGGTCGAGCGCCGACAGCAACAAGAGGCCGCCGATCTGCAGGACGAGGCCGGTTGCCAGCATGCGCGGAATGCCGAAACGCGTCGCGAGCCAGCCGCCGCCGAGATTGGCGAAGATGCCGGCCGTTTCGTACAGCAAGAAGAGCGACGCCAGCATGAATGGCGTATAGCCAAGAGCATAGAAATGCAGCAGCACCAACATGCGTAAGGCGCCATCGGTCAGCGTAAAGCTCCAGTAACTGGCCGTAACGATGAGGTAGTTCCGGGCTCCCGACATCACACACCTCGCTCGATACAATATTGGCCAAGTCGACCATACGGCACGCATAGCCGACCTCGTTGTCGTACCACGCATAGACCTTGAGCAGCGTGCCGTCGGTGACCATTGTGCTCGGCCCATCGACGATCGCGCTGCGTGTGTCGTTGTTGTAATCGGCCGAGACCAGCGGCCGCGCCTCGAAGCCGAGGATGCCGGCAAGCGGTCCCGCGGCCGCTGTCCGGAACAGCGCGTTGACCTCATCCTCGCTCGTCGTCCGCTCCAGCTCGAAGACGCAATCCGTCAGCGACGCGTTGAGCACGGGCACGCGCACCGCATGTCCGTTCAGCCGCCCCTTCAGCTCCGGATAGATCAGCGCGATTGCGGTCGCGCTGCCCGTGGTGGTGGGCTGCAACGACAGCATCGCCGACCTGGCGCGCCGCAGATCCTTGTGCGGCGCATCGACTACGACGTTGGTGTTGGTGGGATCGTGGATCGTCGTGATCTGGCCGTGCCGGATGCCGATCGCTTCGTGCACGACCTTGACTATCGGGGCGAGGCAGTTGGTGGTACACGACGCTGCCGTCAGCAGCCGATGCTCTGCCGGGTCGTAGCGATCGTCGTTGACGCCGACGACGACATTCAGGGCCGCCGGGTCCTTGACAGGCGCCGCGACGATGACGCGGCGAACGCCTCTGTCGAAATAACCCTGAAGCTGATCCGGCTTCAGGAATTTCCCCGTGCATTCGAGGACGATGTCGCAGCCGAGATCGCCCCACGGCTACCTCGCCCGGCAGGCTCGCGGCGCTAAATCCAATGCGTCGGTTGCCGATGACGATCGCCTGATCGTCTTCGGCGGCGAACTTCTGGCGCCAGCGGCCGTGCAGGCTATCGAATTCAAGAAGGTGCGCGGCGACCGCGGCGCCCCCTTTGACCTCGTTGACGTGAACGATGTCGAGCCGATTGCGCGCGCGAGGATCGTCGTCGGGCCGATCCATCGCGCCGAGCGACGCGCGCAGGGCAAGCCGGCCGATGCGGCCCATGCCATTGATGCCGACACCCATGGTTCAGCTCTCCCTGCTGCGTGCGAGGGTGCCGACGGGGCCCAGGCCGATCTCGTCTAGCCGGGCCTTCAGCGCCATTCGCTCAAGCTTCGGGAATGGCAAATTGATGAAGATCGTGATCCGGCGATGGAGGCCGGCATAAAGCTCGTTGAGCAGGGCGGCACGCTCGACAGCACTGCCGGTAAACTTGGCAGGGTCAGGCAGCGACCACACGCCGGTCACCACCTTGTCGCCGAAATCAGGGCAGGCCTGGCTGTCCTGGGTGTCGCAGAGGGTGATCAGGAAATTCATCCGTGGCGCGTCCGGGCCCGTGAACACGTTCCACGACTTGCAATGCAGCCCCGACACGTCATGGCCGAGCGCTCGGAGTTTATCGATGACCTCGGGCATCGGCCGCCTCGCCGGATCCGAGCCGGCCGAGTAGGCGCGGAAGCGATCGCCGCCGATCTTGGCCAGGATGGCCTCGGCCATAATCGAACGAGCGCTATTGTCGTGTGCATACGAACAGCACGTTGAATGCTGGGGTCATTGACGGGCTTTCTTCGGAAAGAGGCGGCAGAAGCTCAGCGATGTCACCGCAAAGCTCGGGCCGGCCGCCACAGCAGGCCTCGGTCAGGAAAACCAGCAGCTCGCGCAACGCAATGATGCGCACCGCATAGATGATCTGGCGGCCCTGGCGCGTGGAGGAGATCAAGTCCGGCGCCCTCAAGGGCACTCAAATGAAACGAGGTCGTCGATGCCGGGGTACGGAGTTGGTCGGCCAGCTCACCGGCCGAAAGCCCATTTGGACCTTGCGCAAGCAAAATCCGAAGAACCCTGAGGCGGCTCTCTTGCGCCAAAGCTCCAAACATGCGGGCGGCATCAGATCGATTCCATCATTCTAGAATAGTAGGTTTTGCTGGCCAGCGCATCAGTTTTTTGCGCTACCTTCCACGGTCATAGCGTTGCACGGGCCGGACCTCCCCGCATGCGGGAGGAGAGCTAAATCGCCGATGGCATCTGGCCACGGGTGACGCTCCGCTATTGAGGCGGACTTGTCCGCAAGACGAACGCAATTAATTGGTAGCCGTCAAAATTCCGAGCCTCTTCAAATCCTCCTCTCGGATAGTATTTGTGATCGGGTAATTCCCAGCCATTTCAGTTTGTGTCTGGCCGTCTTTCGATACAATATATTGACGAACTCGCTGCGCAGTGGATCAATTTGTTAGTTGGGCTTTTTGTTCAAATACACATAGAGGTATCGCGAAGGCTCATCCCGTTGTCCCAGGTGGCCCGATATGTGGTATGAGGAGACCGTGCGGCGGCCGGCTGCGGCGGGCGCGAGAGGGCATTGAGCGGCTACGAGCGATCGACGTCTCGACAGTCCCGCGCGGGCCAAAAAGGCCCGTAGAACTGCCACCGGCATGCCAACAAGCGGCTCAAGGCACCCGAAAACTGGAAACCCAGCCCCGTTTTCAGATTTCGCCCGCCACCCCTATATGTTGATGAACCTGGGACAACGGGATGAGCCTCGTATCGCGCGATAGGATAATTGCCAGAGTAGGTCGCTTAAGCGGAAGTGTCATAGCATTTTCTGCCGTTGTACGAAGCTAACGGGACGGCTCGAACTTCGTTCGTCTTGTAGTCAAGGCCAGAATACCCGATGGCGCTCCTGTCGTTAGCGACCCCGTGAACGACCGCCTCCGAACCGGGCTGCTGCTTGACCTCATTTGATTTGGCCCGAAACGCCGGAAACGGCCTGATACGCCGGAAGGCTCTGATCTAGAGCGATCGCCGCGGACATCGCCGCGATATTCGCAGCAATTGCAGCGGCGAAGATTCTCAGCTCCATGGGCATCTCCTGTTGAATTCGGCCTGCGATCCGAACTCGGGGCTCGGTTGTGCATAGCGGCGTCTGTGTGGGAACCTCCAACCTCCAGCCGGCTTTCTCGCGCAAGGCTTCAGAGACCCGAATCGGATCCTTTAGTTCTATGCTTCTAGAATAGTAGGCTATAATGTACGCGCATCATCTTTTCCGCCGGGCGCCTAGAACTGAGCCCAACGATGGCGTTGCCAAAATATCGTACAAGCAGGTCGTGAAGCTCACCTTCGCTGCGGAGCCTCCATCAAAGACCCGAAGAAGCTCTTCAATTCCAGCTTGGAAGGGAACACGAGGCGTGCGATCGACCTGCGCGAAGGGGACAAGATCAACGAAGCTGCCTTCAAGCAACTCATCCGCGCCGCGGTGGCGGCCAACTCCGCAGCGCGCGCTCAACGGGCAGCCAAGAAGAAGTAAGCGCGGCTCTCACCAAACCCGGTTGTTGCCATTTTCGATATAATGGCTATGCAGCCGCTGCTCGACGGCGAAGCGCAAGCATTGACCCGCAGGCCGTCGAACTCACCCTCGACGGCAATACGATGGCATTGCGGATGTGCCTCGACCGCATCGGGCCGCCGCGCCGCGAGCGCGCCGTGCCGATCACGCTCCCGCCGGTGCGCGATGCCGCCGATCTCGCGGGCACGATGACCGTGATCATCGCTGCGGCCGGGGAGGGCGCGATGTCGCCGGACGAAGGTGGCCGTCTGGCGCGGCTCGTCGAGATCTTCCTCAGAGCCGTCGAGACGCGCGACTTCGAACGGGGCTTGCAGCTATTGGAGAATTGTCCTCCAACCCCGTCTTATTAAGAGCCTGACCCGGAGTAAATCTCGCAGCTTCAGAAGATTATTCGTCATTCCCGCGAAAGCGCAGGGCGTGCACACGTCTCGCCGGACCCGATGAGGAATCCCTCTCCGCCCTTCAGGGGGGAGAGGAAGGGGCCCACGCCGCAGGCGTGGGAAGGTGAGGTGGGGGTGGCAACCGCTCGGAATCCCCCACCTCACCCCGGCCCTCTCCGCCCCCAAGGGCGGAGAGGGAGATGATATTTCCTTTGTCGTCCCCAGAATGGACGCATGCCCTTGCGCGAAAGCGGGATCCCGGGCCTCAGCGGTTGCCCGCTGTTCAAGCCAGGGGCAAGCTCTGGACCCCCGCTTTCGCGGGGGCGACGTGTAACGCTGAATTATAAGATAGTATTTGCGCCACTTTGAGCCGGCCAGTGAGTACGGCCAGCTCACACGTCGAGGTTGGCGACGCTGAGGGCGTTGGCTTGGATGAAGTCGCGGCGGGGTTCGACGAGGTCGCCCATCAGGGTCGAGAAGGTTTCCTCGGCCGAGTTGGCGTGGCTGATCTTGACCTGCAATAATGAGCGGATTTCGGGGTCGAGCGTCGTTTCCCACAATTGCTCCGGGTTCATTTCGCCCAGACCCTTGTAGCGCTGCACGTCGATGCCGCGGCGGCCCAGCTCCATGACCGCCTCGACGAGGCTGACGGGGCCGGTGATCGGCCAGGTCTTGTCGCGCGCGGCGAGGGTCCCGGAGCGCTCGTAGACCTCGCTCAGCCGGGCATTGTCGGCATCGAGCCGGCGCGCCTCGGCGCTGCGCAACAAGGCTGCGTCGATCAGGCGCCGTTCGTCGACGCCCTGACGGGTGCGGCGGAAGACCAGGCCTTCGCCGGCAATGACCTCGCCTTGCCAATTGCGCTCGTGCTCCGGGGCCAGGCGGTTGAGCCGCTCGGCAGTCGCATGGGCGGCCTCGATCGCGCGGTTCGGGTCGGCGAGCAACCCCGCCGATAAACCCCCGGCGATCACCGCCTGCTCGACAACCTCCATACTGCCGGCTTTGCCCGCCAAGGGCTGCAGCCAGCGGCGGTGTACCCGCGCCTGCTCCAACAGGTCGCGCAGGTCGTTACCGGCGCGCTCCACACCGTCATGCTGGGTGAAGACCGAATCCCTGAGTGCCGCGTCGATGCAATAGGCCTCGAGCGCCGCATCGTCCTTCAGATATACCGCCTTGGCATTGCCGCGCTGCAGGCGATAGAGCGGCGGCTGCGCGATGTAGAGAAACCCTTTGTCGATGAGGCTCGCCATCTGGCGGAAGAAGAACGTCAGCAATAGGGTGCGGATGTGGCTGCCGTCGACATCGGCGTCGGTCATGATGATGATGCGGTGGTAGCGCGCCTTTCCCGGGTCGAAATCCTCGGTGCCGATCCCGGTGCCGAGGGCGGCGATCAACGTGCCGATCTCGGCCGAGCCGAGCATCTTGTCAAAGCGCGCTCGCTCGACGTTGAGGATCTTGCCCTTCAACGGCAGGATCGCCTGGAAGCGCCGGTCGCGGCCCTGCTTTGCCGAGCCGCCGGCACTGTCGCCCTCGACGATGAAGAGCTCGCTCTTCGCCGGGTCACGCTCCTGGCAGTCGGCGAGCTTGCCCGGCAGATTGGCGATGTCGAGCGCGCCCTTGCGCCGGGTCAGATCGCGCGCCTTGCGCGCCGCCTCGCGTGCTGCCGCCGCCTCGACCACCTTGGCGACGACCTTCTTGGCGTCTGCCGGGTGCTCTTCGAACCATTGCGTCAATTTGTCGGCGACGATCCCTTCGATGACTGGCCGGACCTCGGAGGAGACCAGCTTGTCCTTGGTCTGCGACGAGAATTTCGGGTCGGGCACCTTGGCCGACAGGATGCAGGTTAGGCCCTCGCGCATGTCCTCGCCCGACAGGGCGACCTTCTCCTTCTTGGCAATGCCGCTGTCGTTGGCATAGGCATTGACCGTCCGGGTCAACGCCGCCCGGAAGCCCGCGAGGTGGGTGCCGCCATCCTTCTGCGGGATGTTGTTCGTAAAACACAGCATCGTCTCGTGATAGCTGTCGGTCCACTCCATCGCGACTTCGAGCAGGATGCCTCCGGCCTCCGCCGGGGCAGGCTTCTGCTCGCCGCGGATCACGATCGGCGGCGAATGCAATGCCTGCTTCGAGCGGTCGAGATAACGGACAAAGGCTTCCAGCCCGCCTTCGAAATGCAAGGTGACCGTTTTCGGCTCGACGCCGCGCAGATCGCTCAGCACCAAGGTGACGCCGCTGTTCAGAAAGGCGAGCTCGCGTAGCCGGTGCTCCAGGGTCGTAAAGTCGAACTCGGTTTTGGTAAAGGTCGCCGTGCTCGGCAAAAAGGTGATCTCGGTGCCGGTGACCTGACCCTCGCGGGTCGAGCCTGCCGGCCAGGCGGGAGCCGGACCCACCTCGGCGATGGGCGCCTCGGGCACGCCGTCGCGGAACCGCATGAACCACTCCGACCCGCCGCGGTAAACGCGCAAATCGAGCCGGGCGGAGAGGCCGTTGACGACCGAGACGCCGACGCCGTGCAGCCCGCCCGATACCTTGTACGCGTTCTGATTGAATTTCCCGCCGGCGTGCAGGTGGGTCATGATGACCTCGGCGGCGGAAACGCCCTCTTCGTCGTGGATGCCGACCGGAATCCCGCGGCCGTTGTCGGTTACGGTGACGGAGCCGTCGGCGTTCAATGTCACGGTGACCGTGTCGCAGTAGCCGGCAAGCGCTTCATCGATCGCGTTGTCGACGACCTCATACACCATGTGATGCAGGCCGGAGCCGTCATCGGTGTCGCCGATATACATCCCCGGCCGCTTGCGCACCGCATCGAGCCCGCGCAGCACTTCGATCGATTGCTCGTTATAGGTCGCATCCTCGCCATTGGCGGCGCCGTTCCCACTGGACGCGGCAGGAGCGGCGTGCGGCGGCAAGTCGGCGTCAGTCGGGTGCTTGGGTGCGGCAGCGCCGAGCGGGCCGAGAGGATCGGATACAGGGATATTCGCCATTTCGTTCTTGTTCGAAGTTTCAGGGTTCAGAAGTTCGCGGTCAGCTGCCCGTCGCGCACCGACAGAAATTGGGCGCTGCGCCGCAATGGCGCGAACAGCGCCTCGTCTGTGCCGGTCAACCAGACCTGGCTGTCGAGCCGCAGCAACGCATCGAACAATGCCGCACGCCGGCTCGCATCGAGATGTGCGGCAATTTCGTCGAGCAGCAGCAATGGCGGCTCACCGCGCACCGCCTGTTGCAGCCTCGCGTGAGCGAGGAGGATCGAAATAAGCAAGGCCTTTTGCTCGCCGGTCGAGGCCCGCTCGGCGGAAATTCCGTGCTCGGCCAAACTGACATGCAGGTCGGAGCGATGCGGCCCGATCAGGGCGCCTCCGGACTGGGCATCGCTCTGCCGATTGCCGGCGAGCGCCGAGGCGAACTCCGCTTCGACGGCCAGCGCCGGCATCGCTTCGAGCCAATTCTCGACGGTGCCGGCGAGAATCAGACGGGCGCGCGGAAACGGCCCTTCGGCCTCGGCGCAAGCATGGTCGAGCCGCTGCACGGCCTCGCGGCGCCCTGCCCCGACCGCTATACCCTGTTGGGCCATGATCTCTTCGAGGGCGGTCAGCCAGGCGGGGTCTTGCGGGCCGTCTCGCAGCAGCCGGGAGCGCTCGCGTAGCGCCTCTTCATAGGCCGCGACGCGCGAGCCATGCGCCGGGTCGAGACCGAGCACGAGCCGATCGAGAAAACGCCGCCTTCCGCCCGGACCCTCGACAAACAGTCGGTCCATCGGCGGAGTTAGCCATAAGACACCGAGTTTCTCGCCGAGCGCCGCCTGGCCGCGCACCGGCTCGCCGTCGATTCGCACGACCCGCCGCTCTCCCGCCGTCGCGTCGTGCCCGGTGCCGATGCGCACGTTGCCGCGGCGGGTAGCGACGACCGCGGCTACAGCCCAGCCACCGGTCGGGTCATCCTGCCCTGGCCGGGGCCGACGATCGATTTCGGCCAGCTTGGCCCCGCGCAATCCGCGGCCGGGCGCGAGAAACGACACGGCCTCCAGGAGGTTGGTCTTGCCGGCGCCATTGGGTCCCGTCAGCACCACCGGCGCGGTGCCGACGGTGAGCCTCGCCTCGCGATAATTGCGGAAATCGGTCAGCACGAGCCGCGTCACACCGACGCGATCTACCGCGGCACCGGCATCGTCCCGGGCTTGCTGTGCCTCGGCAAACATAGGGAATATATGGGGTCGAAAGTACCCGTTTGCGAGCATTCTGGGCCATTGCGGCGGCAAACGGCGGAGCGCGCAACCCTCACCCGCCTCGCTGCGCTCGGCACCCCCTCCCGCGATGCGAGAGAGGGGCTACAACTCATTCGACTGAAAGCCCCTCTCCCGCACTGCGGGAGAGGGAGGACCAAGCCCAAAAGGGCTTGGTGGGTGAGGGAAACACCGCCGAGCGCCAGTTCAAACCCGCATCGGCATCAGCACGTAAAGAGCGCTCGCGTCGGCGCTGTCGCGCACGAGGGTCGGCGAGCCGGCATCCGACATAATAAATTGCACCCCCTCGCCCTCGATCTGTTCGGTGATGTCCAAGAGGTATCGGGAATTGAAGCCGATCTCGAGTGGGCTGGCGGAGTAGCGCACCTCGAGCTCCTCGACGGCGGTGCCGTTTTCGGGGCTCGTCGCCGAGATGACGAGGCTGCCGTTTTCGATCGCGAGCTTCACCGCGCGGCTCTTTTCGGTGGAGATGGTCGAGACGCGGTCCACCGCCTCGGCAAAGGGTTTGCATTCGACCTCGAGAACCTTGTCGTTGTTCGACGGGATCACGCGGTCGTAGTCGGGAAACGTGCCGTCGATCAATTTCGAGGTAAGCGCCGCCTCGCCGACGGCAAGGCGGATCTTTGTCTCGCCGAGCCCGATCTGCACCTCGTGCTCGCTCTCCTCGATGAGCTTTCTCAATTCGAGCACGGTCTTGCGCGGGACGATGATCCCCGGCATGCCGGCGGCACCCTCGGGCAACACCATTTCCATCCGGGCGAGCCGGTGCCCGTCGGTGGCGACGGCGCGAATGACCGGCACTTCGTCGGCTTTGGTCGCGTGCAGATAGATGCCGTTCAGGTAATAACGGGTCTCCTCGGTCGAAATCGCGAATTGGGTGCGCTCGATCAAGGTTCGAAGCTCTGTCGCCGACAGCGAGAAGTTGTACGGCAGCTCGCCGCTCGCCATGAGCGGATAGTCCTCCGGGGGGAGACAGGCGAGGGTAAACGTCGACCGCCCGGAGCGCAGCACTATGGCGTTGCGCTCGCCGCTCGTCTCGATTTCGATCTGCGCGCCCTCGCGCAGCTTGCGGACGATGTCGTAGAGGGTGTGGGCCGGCGCGGTGGTCCGGCCCTCGCGTTCGATTTGGGCCGGAACGCGTTCGACGATCTCGAGATCCATATCGGTCGCGCTCAGCGCCAGCCTGCCCGGTTCGGCGCGCAGCAACACGTTCGAGAGTATCGGGATCGTCGTCCGTCGTTCGACGACACTTTGTACATGGCCCAGCGCCCTCAAGAAGGCCGCCCGTTCAATGATCAGTTTCATGTTGGCTACACAAGAGTTGCCGACCCCGGCCTCCGCCGCCCCTCGAAACATGCCAGAGGGCGGTCAGCGGCCCCGCCGCGTCATTCCGGCTCGACGGGGCAGCAATATAGCACGATCGGCCGCCGACCTCAGCACCCGCGTTTACCCGCGGACGCCTTCTGGGCGTTCAGCCCTGCAGCATCCGACGCAACAGCTCGACATCCTCGGCGAGCGACGGGTCGGTGCGCGTCAACTCTTCGATCTTGCGCACTGCGTGCATGACGGTCGTGTGATCGCGGCCGCCAAACTTGCGGCCGATTTGCGGCAACGATCGCATCGTCAGCTGCTTGGCGAGATACATCGCGACCTGACGTGGGCGGGCGACGGCGCGGGCCCGGCGATCGGAGGTCATCTCGCCTAATTTTATATTGAAGTGTTCGGCGACCTTCTTCTGGATTTCATCGATCGTAATCCGTCGCTCGTGCGAGCGGAGCAGATCGTGCAGCACCTCTTGGACGCTCTCTAGCGTAATATCGCGTCCGACCAGCTGAACGTGAGCGGCGATTCGGTTCAGCGCCCCCTCGAGGTCTCGAACATTCGAGGCGATCTTGTGGGCCAGAAATTCCATCACCTTTGGCGGAATCCGCAGGCCGCCTTGCTCGGCTTTCGACTGCAAAATTCCGAGGCGCAATTCATAAGTGGTCGGGTGCAGATCGGCGACCAGTCCCCAGCCCAGCCGGGATCGCATGCGCTCTTCCATGCCTTCCAGGTCGGAGGGCGATTTGTCGGCCGAGATCACGATTTGCCGGTTCTCGTCGACCAGAGCATTAAAGGTGTGAAAGAATTCCTCCTGCGTCGATTCCTTGCCAATAATGAATTGCACATCATCAATCATCAACAGATCGACCGAACGGAATTGTTCCTTGAAGTCCATAGTCGATTTGTAACGCAATGCTCGGATGAACTGATACATGAACTTTTCGGCCGAAAGGTAGATTATCTTACGATCGCTGACATGCTTGCGGACGTGCCAAGCCACGGCGTGCATCAGATGTGTCTTGCCGAGCCCGACGCCGCCATACAGAAACAGCGGATTGAACGGCACCGGTGTACCCGGGCACGCGCAAGCCTCGGCGACGCGCCGGGCAGCGGCGTGGGCGAGCTCGTTGGGCTTGCCGACGACGAAATTCTCGAAAACGAAGCGGTGATCAAGAGCCAAGAGCTGCGCCCTGTCGTCCCCGATTTCGAGTGGCGATACTGGTCCGGCGGAAGCAGGCAAGGCCGGAGGGGCTTCCGCATTATCATCCGGGCCGGCGAAATGGTTTCCGTTTAGGGGCCTCGAACGCATGCCGACGATTACCGAGAGGCGCTTTACTTGCTCGTTCTCCGCCCGCCACAGCGCGAGAAGCCTATCCGCATAATGGGTCGCTACCCAGTCGCGCAAAAAACGTGTGGGCGCACCGATGACGGCCCGCCCGCTGTCGACGTACTCCAGGTTCACCGGCTGCAGCCAGTTGCGGAAGGCGTCCTCGCCAATTTCCGCCCTGAGCTGACCGAGAACTCCAATCCACTCGGCCTCGCGCGCTGTCATCGCGTTGGTCGCGTCTTCCTGAATTGCTTGCGCCACCCCTCCACCCCCATCTCTGAAACAGACGCAATTCCGGCCGGCCCGCCGGCAGTACTTCATCCTGCAGAGGCGCACATCGTGGCTCTGCCAATACTACTAAATACGGGAAGAGACGCCCTCCCTGTTGCCAATTACAGCCGGCTCGATCTCAAGAGCCTGACGTTTTCTTGACGTTTACCGTCATTTACACGGCATAACCGTATTTATGGGCACCGTTATTTGGGAGTTTACATGTGTGGCGGATTAGTGGCAATGGGATCGAAAAAGGAACATGAAATTTTTTTCACTGTAAGCGCCAGCGGTTCGTTCGGCTAAGAAACCTTGGTCGAGGATCATCTGCGGCATTCCGCCGCGGAGGCGATCGGCGCGATCTCTGGTCAGAGAGCGCTGATTCGCGCCGCCAGCCGCGACAACTTGCGCGAGACCGTGTTCTTGTGGAGCACGCCCTTGGTTATCGCCCGATGCAGCTCGGGCTGCGCCAGCCGGAGGGCCGACTGTGCCGTCGCCTTGTCGCCGGTCGCGATCGCCGTCTCGACTTTTTTGACAAAGGTCCGCACGCGGCTCACCCGGGCACGATTGATGGCCGTACGCTTGGCAGTCTGCCGGATGCGCTTTTCCGCTGATTTGTGATTAGCCATTCAGTTCGCCGTATCGAAACAGAAGATTATATCGGCGCCTCGTCCGTGACGTCAACTTCTCGCGGTAAAGGCGGCGATCCTCGACACCGATGCCACGTGGATCGACTGCGACAAACCCGGCCGAGCGCTCTGCAGCCTCCCTCACCAAGTGGGTGGCAACCGTCGGTATCGGCCGGTGCTGGCACTGTGGGCCGAACAGGACGTCATGGTCGCCGACGAATTCCGCGACGGTAACAGCCTGCGGCGGTGGCGGCACCCGGCGGGTGGTTTGAGGGGCGAGCGAGAAATCAGCAGCGTCCCAAACCCTAAGTTTAAAAGCGTCGCCATTTTGCCACTGTGGCTGCGGCGACACACTTCGTTGAAAAACCTCAAAGTGCATGTGGCCTCGATTGACTCTAAACCGTCGCCGGATAGTATTTAGGGAGCGATTTTGGCCTGTGTGCTGTATCCGTCTCGAAGCGGCAAGTAGTCGGCAAGCGTTCGCCTTTCCGGTTCGGCGTGGAAAGGGGACGCGGGTCGCAGGTCGGCACGGGGCAGTCGCGTGCGGCGGAGCATGGCTGCAGAAATGCAGTTCAAGACGAGGGGGCAAAGTGTCGAAGCAGACAAACGTTGTGCCATTCCCGCTGACCGTAAAGGGGGTCCGATCGGCGGCGGATAAAACGTTTTCGCCGACCAGCTATGAATTCACCGAAGAGGAGCTGGCTGCGCTCTGCCGATGGTTTTCGGCCATGAAATACGCCTTCCCGGGGACGGAAGGGATAATGATGGTGAATCATCAGGAGGCCTACTCCGCAGTCGGGCTGTACAACCGGGCAGGAGGAGCGCCGAATTGTCTGGTTGCCAAACATCAGGTGGGGGGCGCGGCGCGATTTTTCTGGTCGACCGAATTCGACCCGCCGCGTGCGATCAACGATCTGTCCGAGATCACGGATGCCCATATCCGCGCTATTCGTCCGCCGCGCAACGAAAAGGGCTGGCTCGACCCGACCGGGTGGATGGGCGTCTATGCCTCGCGATTGATCGCAACGCAGCTTCAACTCGTCTAGTCTGTATCGCATTCTGGCGCCCAATGAGTGGGCGGAGACGCGCGCGATCAAACCGTCGTAGTCGGCCGCAAGGCTTGCCCTTATCTTCGTTTGAGTAGAATATTGAAGCGGATGTAGAAACCTTACCGCGTTTGATGAAGTCTTCCGTTCTGCTTGTCTGGCTCGCCGGCGCCGCACTCTTCGGCTGCGCATACCTGCCGACCTCCGGTCCGACCGCCGGTGAGGTGATCGACCGGGGGGTGCAGGAGAACCAGATCCGCTACGATGTCGTCGACGTTGATCCCGGGGTGGTCGCGACACTGTTGGCACAGCCGGAAGAGAGCTTTCGAACCCGCTTCGGGAAATATGGCATGCCAGTGGCGCCGAAGATCGGGATCGGCGATACGCTCTCCGTTTCGATCTGGGAAGCCGCGGGCGGAGGCCTGTTCGGGACGTCGCCGACCGACCATGTCTCGGCCGGCTCGCGAAGCGTGACGATCCCCGAACAGATCGTCGGTCGGGACGGCGGGATCAGCGTGCCGTTTGCCGGGCGCGTTCCGGTGGCCGGAAGGACGACCGTCGAAGTCCAGCACGAAATCGAGCGGCGCCTTGCCGAGAAGGCCATCGAGCCGCAGGTCATTGTAACAATTTCAAAGAGCGTGACCTACGCCGCAACCGTGTCGGGCGAGGTAGTGAACGGCGCGCGGGTGCCGCTCTCGGCCAACGGCGATCGCATGCTGGATCTGATTGCCCTCGCCGGAGGGGCAAAAGCGGCTGTCTATGACACCTTCGTGCGGCTTTCCCGAAACGGCGTCACGGTAACGATGCCGATGGAAAGGCTCGTGTCGAACCCGGCCGAGAACATCTACGCACAGCCCGGCGACGTATTGACCCTGGTTCGTGTGCCGCAGACCTACTCGGTGCTCGGGGCGACCGGCCAGAATGCCCAGATCACGTTCAATGCCGAACGGATCACCTTGGTCGAAGCGCTCGCCAAAGCCGGCGGCCTGCAAGACTTACGCTCCGATCCGACGGGAGTATTCCTTTTCCGCTTCGAGCCGCCAGCCGTCGTCGCTGCACTCAATGCGCCCCAGTTGGGCACCGGCCCCGATCGCACCTCGCCGGTCGTTTATCGCCTCGATATGAGCGATGCGAATTCCTATTTCCTTGCCCAGCGGTTTCCCGTCGAAGATAAGGACATAATCTACGTCGCCAACGCCCGGCTAAACGAGCTCCAGAAATTCTTTACGCTTTTGAATACCCTGACCGGACCTGTCATCACCGGCATTGTCGTCAAGAACGCCGCGCCATAGCGGCCGAGTTCAGCTTATAAGCCATCGAGTGATGCGATCGGGCGCGGACTCTCTTTGAAAGGACGCCCATGCCGAGGGTGCACAGCTTGTCCGGCGACGACCTGATCGTCGTTACCGGCGGTGCCGGCTTTATCGGATCGCATACGGTCAGCTATCTGGCCGAGCTCGGTTTGCGAGTCGTGATCTCGGATCGTTTCGGATCCGGTGACAAGTGGCGCAATATCGCCTCGGCTCGTCTATATGACCTTGTCCGACCCGACATGCTGTCGGAGTGGCTCGAGCGTCACAGCGGCAAGGTCGCGGCTATCGTGCACATGGCGGCGATATCCTCGACGACCGAAACCGACGTCGACCGGTTTGTTGCCAACAATATTCGCCTGACGCTCGATCTTTGGGAGTGGTGCGCCGCCAACGCGGTCCGTCTCATCTATGCTTCTTCGGCCGCCACCTACGGCGATGGTAGCGCCGGGTTCAGCGACGACCAGAGCCCCGCGGCGTTGGCTGTGCTACGCCCGCTCAACGCCTATGGTTGGAGCAAGCATGTCGTGGATCGGCGAGTGGTCGAGGACGTGGTGCTTGGACGGCCTCAGCCCCCCGCAATGGGCCGGGCTCAAATTCTTCAATGTATACGGCCCGAACGAGGCCCATAAAGGCGACATGCAGTCCGTCGTCGGAAAGGTTTGCCCGATAATCGAGACTGGCGGAACTGTTACGCTTTTCAAGTCGCACAGCCCCAGTTATCGGGATGGCGGGCAGTTGCGGGATTTCATTTACGTAAAGGACTGCGTCGCGACGATTGGCTGGTTATTGCAGAACCCGAAGGTCTCGGGTCTGTTCAATGTGGGAACCGGCGCTGCTCGCAGCTTTCTCGACCTCGTCGATGCGGTCGCCGCGGCGGTCGGGCGTTCGCCCAAGGTCCGCTTCATCGACACTCCCGCCGAGTTGCGCGACAAATATCAATACTTCACCCAAGCTGACATCTCGAAACTGCGCGCCGCCGGATTCGGCGAGCCGTTCCACTCTTTGGAGGACGGTGTCCGAGACTTTGTCCACTGCTTGCGGGGCGCGGCGTGATCCTATTCGATCTGTCGCGGCTGGTCTCGCGCGCCGGGCGGGAGACACCGACGGGGATCGACCGAGTTCGAGCTCGCCTATGCTCAGCATCTGATTGCCGGCCGCACCCCCCTGCGCTTTACGATGATGACGCCTTTGGGTGGGTTCGGCACGTTGCCGGAGGCGGTCGCCAAGGAGTACCTCCAGGTGCTTGCCGGGGCATGGTGGGAGGCGGGCTCGTCGCAGCCGATCCGGCGGGCGAAACGGCTCGCGCAGACGCTCCGCGCCGCCGCCCTTTGGCGCGGAGAACGCGCTCTGCGCGGGCAAGGCCGCTTCCAGACCGGCTTGGTCTATATGCTCGTCTCACATCACCATCTCGAAAAGCGCCGCGCCATCGCCCGTCTGAAGCGCCAGGTGCGGGCGGCCTTCGTCTGTCTTATCCACGACCTGATCCCGATCGAATTCCCCGAATACGCGCTACCCGGCCAAAACGACAAACACCGCAGGCGGATCGAGACCGCCGCGGCTCTGGCCGACGCGGTGATCGTCAACTCGACTGTAACGCGTGAAGGATTTGCGCCCTATCTGGCGCGTGCCGGCCGAGCCCCGCCCGTCGTGGTCGCGCCGTTCGGCGTCGATCCGCCGGCCGCGTTGCCGGCCGAGCCGCCACCCGTGAAGGCGCCCTATTTCGTGTGCGTCGGGACCATCGAGGCGCGCAAGAACCATATTCTGCTGCTCAATCTGTGGCGCCAGCTGGCGGACGAGCTGGGCGATGCCGCGCCGCGTCTCGTTCTGATCGGGCAACGCGGCTGGGAAACCGAAAACGCGATCGACATGCTCGAACGCTGCCCGGCGCTGCGCGGCATTGTCTTCGAACGCGCCAATGTGCCGGATGTCGAGGCGGCGCACCTCGTCAAGGGCGCTCGAGCATTGCTGCTGCCGTCCTTCGCCGAAGGGTTCGGGTTTCCGCTGGTCGAGGCGCTGGCCCTCGGGGTCCCCGTCCTGTGCAGTAATCTCGCCGCATTGCGCGAGAATGGCGGAGACGTGCCGGAGTACCTCGATCCCCTCGATGGGCTCGGTTGGCGCAGTGCCGTCATGGATTATGCGCAGCCGGCGTCGCCGCGCCGCGCCGCCCAGCTCCGTCGCCTTTTGGGCTGGAGGGCGCCGAGCTGGCAGGATCATTTCGCCGCGGTCGGAGCCCTGATTGCGGAAGTCCCGTTAGTTCGCCGATGCGAGACCGAAAGTCGTAATGCTGGACCGCCAGCTCCGTCTCAGCAAACGCGGGAGTCGGGGATTGGGTTGAGGGGCCAGACCGGGCGGCGCACTTTGGTGAAGAGTTCCGGAGTGTAGATCTCCGAGCAGAGCGCACCGGTATCGACGAGGACGACCTCGCGGGCGATCGGCTCGAAGGCGGCGCGGAAATGCTGCATCGATTTGAGCGCGACGGTGCGATAGCGGGTCGGGTCGATGCCGGGCGAGGTGAACTGGGCGAGATCGACGGCCTGGCCCGCGCCATTAGCGAAGCCTCCGGGCGGATCAACCTCGAGACTGCCCCGATCATCGCCGCTACTGGCGTCGATCTGATTTCCAGCGGGTGGATCACGCACAGCGCCCCAATCCTCGATCTCGGCCTCGACATCGCGTAGCGGCGACGCCGGAGGACGCTAGGCGAAGGAACGCGGCGCGGTTAACCTGGTCGCGGCGGGTGCGCTGCCCGCCGTCGGGATTGCCGGCGCGGACCTCGGCAAACCACGCGCGTCGGTCCGCGCCCCCCTGTTCCGCCTGTTTTATCAGGTCGAGATCAGGCATCTCCAACTCCATTCGATAGTTTTCGCGCCCGCTCAGAGGCACTCGATGCCGAGAGAATACAATACGATTATGGCAATCATATGGTTGTCGATACCGCAAATCCCGAGCAGTGGACACCCTCAATCTGCGCCCCCTCCACCCGCTGGGGTCGAGGTGCTCAATGCGTTTAGCGCAGTTTGAGGTGCTCGCTCGAATATGCGGCGCGAGGGTTGTCGGATATGATGCGCTTAACGATAACCGGGAGCAGAGTGAGCTGCCGCAGCCATGGCCTCGACCCGCCGTCTTGCCGCGATCCTCGCCGCCGATGTGGCGGGCTATTCGCGCCTGATGGGGGCGGATGAGGAAGCAGAGCCCATTGGAAGATGGTAGACACGCCATCTTCTAAGGCGCAGTTTCGAATCAATCGTTTACAGCCCATCTCCATGTTGACATCCTCCACCATCTTCTACCACAATCCACGTTCGGTTTGTACAACGGATTGTAGAGCGAAACGGGCGGAATGGAGCTCGAAAAGCTATCGGCGCTCAGGGTCAAGCGCGCCTCGAAACCGGGTCTTTATGGCGACGGTCACGGTCTCTATCTGCGGGTCGGCGACGGCAACGCGAAGTCGTGGGTACTGCGCTACATGCTCTCCGGCGTCGCTCATTCCATGGGTATCGGCGCGGTCGCCGACTTCAGTCTCGCGGAGGCGCGCGAGCGGGCGGCCAAATATCGCAAGCTCGCCAAGCAAGGCATCGATCCGATCGAGGCGCGTCGCGCAGAGCGTACCGGGAGCTCGGCGCGGGCGATCACGTTTGCGGCGTGCGCTGAAGCGTATATCGCCAATCACAAAGCCGCCTGGAAAGGCGCGCGGCATGCCAAGCAATGGACGAGCAGCCTGGAGGCTTACGCTTGTCCGGCCCTCGGCGGCTTGCCGGTCTCGCGGATCGATACAGCGGCCGTCATGTCGGTATTGGGACCAATCTGGACGCAAAAGCCAGAGACCGCAGCGAGACTGCGCGGCCGCATCGAGAGCGTATTGGACTTCGCGACCAGCGCCGGCTATCGGAGCGGCGAAAATCCAGCCAGATGGCGCGGTCATCTCGCAAACCTGCTGCCGCGTAAGAGCAAGGTCGCACAGGTCAAGCACTACCAAGCGCTGCCGTATGCCGCGATGCCGGCGTTCATGACGTTGCTGCGTCAGCGTACCGGGGTTGCCGATTATGCATTGCAATTTGCCATCCTGACCGCGGTGCGGAGCGGCGAGGCGCTCGCTGCGACCTGGGATGAGTTCGACCTCGAGGCGAAGCTGTGGACGATCCCGGCCGAGCGCATGAAAGCCAAACGCGACCATATTGTCCCATTAAGTGACGCGGTGCTCGTGGTGCTGGCGAAAATGCGTGTGATCCGGCCGCCGGGCGCCGGCGTTGTCTTTGCCGGCCGGAGACGCGGTCGGCCATTGGGCCACGGTCAAATGCTGCGGACAATTGCGGCACTTGGGTACCGGGGTGTGACGACCCACGGTATGCGCAGCGCATTTCGCGATTGGGCTGGCGACTGCACAGCATTTCCGCGCGAGCTCGCCGAGGCGGCATTGGCGCATGTCGTCGGCGACAAATCCGAAACCGCTTATCGACGCTCAACAGCGATCGAAAAACGTCGGTGCCTCATGCAGGCTTGGGCCGATTACTGCGGCAGCGTGAACAGGTAGCCGCATTCGGACGATTGCCGGACGCGGTGTGTCGTATGTTCACGTTGTGTTCGATGCTTATTTTGTTTTTGGAATACCCCATGGATTTCGGATCACGGCGGCAATACCGCCGGGTCAGGCTATTTGATTACAGCGCCGGTTCCTTTCTTTGCTACGTATATTGCGGGAATTGGGGTATCGACGGCGTGGGCCCTGATCGCGGCGGGTGAGATCGAAACCATCGCGGTGGGGCGACGGCGGCTGGTCGTCATCGAGAGTTGGCGAAACTACGTTGCGCGCAAGCTCGCCGCACCGCCGGAAGATGCTCGCCGCAACAATCGCGTGCGGCCGTCGGCCAGGCTGCGGAGCAAGCCCCTACCGGCCGGCGAGGCAGCGCCCGTAACACGGCCTGAAAGCGTGTGGGTGGCTAACCGGCTTGCACCGTCGGCCATGTCGGGGCGCGAGGAGACGGCGGGACCGGCTCAATCTGTCCGTCGTACGGCTTTGAAATGGTATCGGGCCGGGAAAAGTCAGGACGATGGCCGCTGCGGCGAAAATCCTGCCGTTCGCTCCCCTGCCGGACCGAGGTTCACTCGATAACCCCGGCAATGTCATCTCCAGTTGGCAGAGGGGTGACATCTTAATCGGATGCCTACGGGGCGATGCGCCGATAACCGTAATTATCGCCGGGTCCGAACTATTGCACGCGTCGTATCTCCTCGCTTATTCGAGATCATTCAGGTGCATCCGGGCTTGATGCCGTCGCGATGAACGGGTGACGGTATTAAGCATTTCGGGTAAGCTCCCTACCGCTTCAGCGGCCAACGGGTTGCTTGCTGTGTCGATGTTCAAACTCGCTAAAGAGCATTCGCTAACAAAGGCCGGTCTGCGCGGCGTACACATCGTGGAAACGGCTGTGCTAGGCCTCCGACCTGGCGATATCGTGTTCGAGTTCTCATTCGGGCGCATTGTCGACACCGGTATGGCATGTCGACGCGACGGAATAATTCCGCCTGACGTCGACATCATGACCATTCACAAGGAGGCCGCCGCCATTCGGGCAGCCTGCAACAGGAGGGCTCAGGAAGAAGAACTGAACGTCTTGCCTTTTAGGCGAGCGGTTTAGGTTCTTCGGGTTTGATGCCAACACAAGCAGTTGCCGGATAGCCGTACGGGAGAGAGACGAACGAGGAAGAGGATCCGTGATCTCCCACTGGCGCGCCCTTGCCGCTTCACCGAGCGCTCCGGGAACCGGAAGTTCGTATCCGTCCCCCTCCAGCGGCGAGTTTGCGAACCATCGGTCCCTCGCCGGAGGAAGATGCCTTGGATATGGCGCTGGCCGAGACCGCCGGGCGGAACGACGATCTTGATGCGGACGGAGAAGCGCCGTTTAGCCATCGTGATCGCATCCTGGGTCAGGTTTCTGCCGACGAACGGGGTCCGAATAGAATTGGCGTAAACTGTGGGTGCCGGATGCGGGTGTGCGGCCCGAACTGGAGACAACGGCCGATCAGAACCGGGAGCGCGATTTCGCCGAGCCTGTGCTGAACCTGTCGGGTAGGCAGGAGGTCGAAAGGAGACAATCCAATGGATGTCTATCAGGTCTTGATGTAGGACCACCGTATCGTCGATGAACTCTTCAACGAGATCGAGAAGAGCGACGACAGAGAAGTCGAACGGCGGGAACAGCTCTTTGCGAGACTTCGGAAAGAGTTGGAAGCTGATACTCTAATCGAGGAAGATATTTTTTATCCTTGGATAGAGAAATTGCTAGGTTTGAAGGATCTCGTAGAACAGTCGTTTGAAGAGCACGCCGGATTTGAGGCCATATTGCAGGAAATTTCTGAGATGCGTACCAATAAAGATGACTGGCTGGAGAAAATTGACGAGCTTAAAGACGTGGTGCAGCGCCATGTGCGTATGGAGGAGGATAAGATGTTCCCGCCGGCGCGCAAGGAACTTGACGAGAGTTGCGCTGAGGAACTTGGGCGGCAAATCCTGGAGATGAAGCAGAAAGCGAGGCAGTAATCGCCGGCTGTCGCTTTTGGCCCACAGCAGCCGGCAGCCCGTTGCCGGTCCACGCGGATGCCCGACGCGCTACCTAGGCTCGAAATGACCCCTAAAGGTAAGGTGCTCTACCTCTTCAAGCGGGCGGAGGAAATTTTCGCGAAATACCCGATCACGCAGACGTAAGCGCGCGCCACGAAAGCCCCTAGCGATAACATTGGGGCCCGGTGAATTGCTGATCTATATTGCGGCCAAAACAGGACAAAACAACGCGTCCGCGTTGGCTTGTGGACAAGAACGGGAAGGGAACGCGACGAAGGACCCGACCAGGCGTTCGGTGCTTCGCACCTCTTTCGGGCTAGCTGCGGCTGGAGCGTTGGCGCGGCCCTACATCGCCAATGCGGCGGCGACGACGGCCGAGATGTGGAAACTCGACGAATGTTCGCCTGACGAGACAGAAGTTCTAGCTGTTTCAACCGTTTGCAGTTGCCGCGGTGGTTTCCACAGATAAAGATAGTCTGCCAAGAGATTCGGGGCATTCTATTGCCTTGCTCAAAGGGAACCTGACCGTTCCGATTGCCACCGTTAGGTTCAGATGTTCGAGTGATCCTCGACCCAGCGGACCGCCTCGGACCCGGCGCTCGGTGGGAACTGACCGATATTCCCAGCACCGGCTCCGAGAGGCAACGCGCGACCGCTTGCAACGCGAGCCGGACCGCCAGTCGGCCCGTGACGCGCTCGGGCGGGGTCGGCGCGGAGTGTGACTTGGTGTGCGCCTGCCCTTTCGAAATGCCACGCTGCCGAACGGTAAGGGACTGCGTTAACGATTTCGAGACCGCAAAATTGCGGCGCGGTGTCCAGGCGTGCCTGCAACCAGATCGAACTCAAAACGATTCCAAATTATTGCAAACTATTCAATGAGTTTCTCCCCTTACCCCTCCGGTCAACACCGACGCGGGGCGCGCTGGTGAGCGCAAACTGACGCGGCTGCGAGGGGTTCCCTGAGTGTGCCGGGCGGCGTTCCCGGCACGGTGGGCAGACGCTACTAACGCGGACCATAATCGCGGTCATAGGGCGGCGCCTCCCTCGCTCCTCCCTGGCCCGGGCGGTTCGGGGGCCGCGCCTCGAGGTCAGAAATCCACCGCGTCGGCGTCGATTGGATTCCGCATGACGGCGAGAGAGCCGAATTTTTGACAGAAGATAGCGTATTTATCGAATTTATTAAGTATCTAACTAAGATTGATAAAGATCTATTCGAACCTACTCTCGCACGCGAAGTTGATTTCAACTTTACTATTAAGCGCGTGCGAGAGTTATAACCACTCATAGCGTGCGTGATTTGGCATCGCTCGATCGTTCGGAAAATCCGACCAACTACGACTCGGCGACAATCCGCCCTCGTCCTCGTGCGACCACGCACGCCGTCCACCGACGCCGGTGATCACCTCAAGCCGGCGGACGCCGACCATCCCCTTCGGTTCGAATGTAGGATCGAATTACGCACAACTCGATCTCCCAAAACTGTGGAGATAGCTCGGCGCAATTCGCCGGCCGTCCGCTGGCCGAGGCCTTCCCCTCTCGAGTCCTCGACGCGCGCTACGAGCGGGTGCGCGAGGCCGGGGTCATCACGAGCCAGGCGGTTCTGCTTGCGATCGGCATCGACTGGGACGGCCGGCGCCAGGTGCTGGCGGTTGAGCTCGCCAACCGGGAGAGCCGATCGCATCCTGCTCACCGAGCACCGCTAGGCGCTGGTCCCGATCCTGGTCTACTGCGAGGGCGAGCTCGATCTCTTGCCGGATAGCCGTTCGGGCTTAAGACCCGATCAGATCGAAGATGCCGAATTCCATCGCCCACTCCGAGATGTTGGGAATCGTCGCACGCTGAGGAAATGACGAGACGGGGGCGGGTCAGCCCCAATATCGCGCAGGCGGGCGCCGATGTCGGCCGCCGCTGCCGGTCGCGATGGCATCACATCGACGGCGCAGTGAGGCGCGGCGGTGCGAAGGGCGAAGAGCCGAAGGACCTTGTCGGGCAGAAAGCGCGAGCGCGGCGCCATCACATGGCCGCGGCCATGGCGATGCTGGTGCGTAAAATAGAACTGCCGCGGCTGCCGCGCCGGACATCGTCTGCTTGCAGGAGCTGAAGGCGCCCGACGACAGATTTCCGGCGGCCGCATTGCGCGCCGTTGGCTACGGCGCGGTCTGGCACGGGCAGAAGAGCTGGAACGGGGTGGCGATCCTCGCCCGCGGCGCCGAGCCGGTCGAGACTCGCTGCGGCGGCGATGCGCCAGGTGCGCTGGAATTGAACGAGCTGTTATCGAACCGCGCCAATCGCAGCGGCGTCGGCGGTGCGCCGCTGTGCATGCGATTCGCTGAGGCGCGGCGGCGCGGCGCCGGCGGCTGACGATTTCTGGCCGACCCGAACGCAGCGGCCTTCTACGAGCGCGCCGCGGCGGTGCGGATCGGTGAAGCGCCCTGGACGCGGTGCCGGGCCGCTTCTGCGCTCTACGAGGTCAGGCTCGATTCCACGGGTGATCGTGATCCGAGCCTCATCTGGGCGGCAGATCCAGGCGCTAAGAGGCCCTCTGCAGTTCCGGCAACTTTCGGCAAGCCGAGCGGATCTCCTCCGGAGAGGTGAACTCTGTCACCCTGGGCGTTGGGCGTTGAAATACCGGTTAAATCAAGGGATTCCCTGATCAGGCCAATTGATTCCCTGATGACCCGATTTAATTCCCTGCTAGCCCCAAATAAATTCCCTGTTCCGATGCGTAGGGAATTGGCTCGTAAATCGTTGAGTTTGGCTCTGGATTTCGAGCCAACAATCCACTCGGGGGGCCCCTGCGAGCAAAATACCCTCTGGTATATTCCCTGCTACAAGACTGGCCTCCTCCAGCGCCACGTTGGTTCCTGAAGGCCACGTCGTAATTTGGAAAGGCGAAGCCAACCCCGAAGATCGCCGCGGAGCCTTCTGCGCCAAGATGTCTAATGACATGCCGTAGATTTCGAGCGCACCGGCAATCGCCTGAGACATCATCGCGGTATCCTGGCCGAGCACGCTGCTCAGGTAGAACGTAATGTCGAGGCGCCCGCCACTTTCCTCCTTGATCTTCGCTATTGCCTCGCGCGAGCGAATGGCCATCGGATGGCCGTCCGGCAAAGCCGTGCCATATTTGTAAGCGAACTCCGCCGCCCCGGCCGGCCATGCAAGGATAGTCGGCGCCGCTATGCCTGCGGAGACCCGAGGCGGCCGCGCGGACGAGCACGGTTCGGCGGGTCGTTGTCATCAGAAGCACGGCCGCGCTACCTTGGCGCTCGCCAGATCGCACCTGCCCGATCGACCGTCAGCATCGCTGGGATCGTCGGCCGGGTTACACTTATCCAGCCGCCTGAGTAGTCGAAATAGGGCTCCATGATGGCGACATCATCGCCTGGTATTACCAATAGACGATGCTGACAGTTGCCGCCTAAAAACCGAACGAGGTGCCTTCCTCGATCTCGGAAAAGTTAAATCGATCGATCCCAGCGCCATTCGTCTCGTTCGACGGCTCGAATGCCGACTTCAGGTTTCGTGCAGACCTCGTTGTCGAGCAATCTAATTCCGACACCTACCAGATCCTGCGCATGAACGAGGCGCCTGCCATCGAGGTCCATATCATCGAGAGTTCCGAGCCATCGGGCGGGATCGGCGAGCCGGGGACCTCAGCCATTGTGCCCGCAGTGGCGAACGCGATCTTTGCGGCCACCGGCACGCGCCTTCGGAAGCTGCCGATCGACACCGCCACGTTGAAGCAGCCGGCGTGAACGGAAAGCCAAGCTCTGATGGAGCCACCGGATGAACGAATTGCTCGCCAAAATTATTGACGCGCACGGCGGCATGGATCGCTGGCACCGGTATGAAAAGGTCGAGGCTACGATTGTGAGCGGCGGCGGCTTCTTTGCACTCAAAGGTAATTTGCAGGATTTAAATCCACGTCGCATGACCGGTGTGGCTGCATGAGGAACGCTCGCTGAGTTTCGCCCGTCGGGGCTCCCGGCTACTGCGAACACGCGGAATTTCCGGTCCATTCGCCCCTCCGCCTATTTGTCGAGCCAGACGTCTTCCATGCGCGCACCGTTGGAGATGCTGTTGACCATGATCGTCAGTCCTTTCACCCACGGCTGCCAACAGGTCGCGCGCCGGTCGTTAAAGAAGATCGGTCGGGCGCCGTCTTCCGCCAGCTTCCTTTCGATCTCCCAGACCAGCTGCTTGCGCCGTTCCTGGTCAGCCTCGGCCGATTGGCGATCGATCAGCTTGTCCACCTCCGGACTGCAATAACCGTTATAGTTCAGTTCGCCGCCGCACCCGTAATTCAGGTAGAGGTTTTGGTCGGGATCGGGTCCGCCACCCACCGGGCTGAGCCCAATGGTGTAGTCCTTGCGCATGACCTTGGGCAGCCAATTGGCGGTGTCGATCATTTCGAGCTCGCCGTCGATGTACACCTCCTTCAACTGGTCGATCATGATCACCGCAGGGTCTCGGAAGAACGGGAGGTCGCGCACCGACACCTTGACCTTGAGCCGTCTCTCGGGCCCATAGCCGAGCCTCTCCATGATTTGGCGGGCATCCGTGCGGTTTTTCCGTACATCGGGATCATAGCCCGGCAGGGTTTTCAGGATCCTCGGGCGGCATGCCCCAAAGCCCTTCGGGTGGCGGCTGCATGACGCCGCCGATGTTGCCCTGTCCCTCGGTGACGATGTCGACAAACGCCTGGCGGTCAAAGCTCAGCGCCATCGCCTGCCGCAAATCGGGGTTGTCGAAGGGTGGCTTTTCCCGGTTGGCGATCAGGCTGCGGTTGACGCCGATCGGCGCCAATTCGCAGATTGCACCGGGCATCTGGCTCTTTACGTCCTTCAGCAGTGGTTCGGTCACGCTATATGCGAAGGTCATGTCGAACTTCCCGGCAACGAACGCCAATATCGCTGTCGAGAGGTTGCGGATGATCGTATATTCGATGCCGTCGAGATAAGGCCGGCCCTTCTTCCAGTAATCCGGATTGCGCGTCACCTTGATGTACTCGTTCGGCTTGAACGCGACAAATTTAAATGGGCCCGTGCCGATCGGATGCTGGCGCATGTCGCGCGGCGGAACATGACAGGGATAGATCGGGGAATATCCGGAAGCGAGCAGCGTGAGAAAGGCCGGCTGCGGCCGAGTGAGATGAAACGTGACCTCGTAATCGCCGTTGGTAGTGACTTCCGCTAGGTTCCGGTACCAGGACTTGCGGGGATTGACGCGAAGCTTCTCGCTCGCCTTGCCGGTCAGCAGATCCCAGGTGCACTGGACGTCCTTGGCCGTGAAGGGCTTGCCGTCGTGCCACGTGACGCCTTGGCGCAGCGGGAGCGTCAACTCGGTCCGTCCTCGTTCCATGACCAGCCCGTGGCAAGATCAGGCACGATCGATCCGAGGCTGTTTTGCTGTA
>CAWBFS010000023.1:0-116067 GCA_963788085.1 uncultured Alphaproteobacteria bacterium | reverse complement strand
GAACAAAGCAAGCACTTCTTGGCCGTCCGACACCCGGGACCACCTGATCGTACCGTCGCCAAACGCTGCTACGATCAGCCGCCCGTCGGCGGTAATATTGACGTGCCATGCCGAATCAGAAACCGGCCGGGCAGCCCAGACTTCATGCGCGTCCCGGTCGAATAACCGCAGAGACCACTCCGTCCCGAGCACGAAATGCCCCGTGGCCGGCACGACGGCCAGGCTTCTTGACATCTCATACGGCTCGAGCTTGAGGGGCGTCCCGTTTACCGTAGGCGCCCTCGAATTCTTCCAATTCCTGACCGCCAATCCGGACGCCTCTGTGACCGGAGCCAGCAGAGAAGCGTCCGGCGGCGGGTCGACATCGATCTGCCGTCGGCTCAGCGCAAACCGATACGTGTGAAGAGGGTCCCAGGAATCGACCTGCACGGTCTCGCCATTCGCCGAGACTCGCAACGGTCCGCGGCCGGAATTTAGTTCGAGAGCTCCAAGCCCTTGAAGCGAGACCGATTTGGCATCTGCCTGGATCACGCCGAAAATTCCGCGTGGACGCGAACAGCTGCGGCCTTCTTTTGAGCCCCAAGATCTGCAGGATCGTGTCTGATCCACTGGTAATATCCACGAAGGCGCCGCGTCCGCTATCGCTCCAACGACGTACCCGACTCACATTTTGGACGACCCAAAAGCCACCCGCGAACAAGAAGCGGCCATCCTCCGACCAAGCGACCGCCCCGAGACCAACATCAGGAACGCCGGTCGTATTAGGTTTGAATAGTTCTTTTAGGTTGTCACCCGACAGGACCACAACATTCTTAGTATCGTAGTAGCCGACCGCGACGCGGGTGCCATCCGGCGAAAAAGCGGCAGAATAGGGGTCGTGTTCCGGCGTCGTGAATTGTGCGATCGGTAACTCGTAGCTGTCGGCCGCATAGAGCCGGACAAATCCGTCGTCCGAAGTCGTGACCAGCCGTCCCGATTTATCGAATGCCGCCCAATTACTGCTGTCGTTATAACGTGCATCGCTCGGCAGCGTCCGGTATCACCCCACCCACATCGAAAACACGAATACCATTCGCCCCACCCATAGATGCCACGAGGCGCCGGCCATCCGGCGAATAGGCCAAGTGATTGACAACGTTTGGCAGGTCGCTCAGGCGCTGCTTCAATTCACCGGAGAGCCGAACTGGCGCGCTGCGATTTTGTCTTCCATCTGCCCCTTGTCCGACAAGATCGAACAGAAAGATATCCTGGTGGGCTCCCGCGGTGCTCCGGCCGGCGACAGCGACCGTGCTCCCATCCGGAGTGACGGCGACCGCATAGGCCTTGCCGATATTCCCTTGGTCGATCGGCAACCGCAGAACACGCAATAGACGCCCATCCGGAAGCGACCACACCCGAACCGTTTTGTCTATTGACGCCGTAACCGCGTAGCGGTTCGCGGCATCCGTATCGATACCTTTGATTTGAGCAATGTGCTGCCCGGTCTCGATGCGGAGGATGGGTTCGGTCGGGAGTTCAGGGGTTGTATCCTGCGCCTGTCCTTCTCCGCTCCCGCAAATAATCGCGACCGCGACCGCCAACACTCCCAGCATTTGGCGCCAAAAAATCGTGGTCGAGAGGATCCCCTCAGGAAGCCGCATCATCGCGCCTCCCCTCGGACCACGCTAAAATGTTCCCATGTTCTCACCGCATCGCTAGCTTCATAAACGCGCGCCATCCCAGTTGCTGAAACGAGCACCTGTGTCACCTATTCTGTATGCGATGAAGGTGGGACACTTGGCAGCAGCTTATCCTCTGCAAAAGAAAATTGCCCATGCGTGTGGCCGTCATATTCTATCAATAGAGGCCGAGGCTTCGCCGGCCCCTCATCCCCCGAATGTTTAACGAGAATACGGAAAATTGGCGCTTTTCGAACGGCTGATCACGTATCGCGGCGAAGTAGATATACATCTCTCCACTCGGATCAAGTGCTTCTCGAATGTAAAACGGAGGGAATAATGAACACCGATCTGACTCTAGCGAAGCCGCTAATCTCACCGTCAAAAACGTACGTATTTGGTTTGTTGAATATTGACCATACGGTAGATACTACTACCAAAACACATCCAAAGATGGTGGAGCCAATAAAAAAGATCCAATGCTTGGCCCTCTCCTTCTCATCAACCCTAGGATTGTCAAGAATTGAATGGTAGTTCCGATACGACCAGCGCGCAAATGCGTATAGAAACCATATCGAAAAGAAGAATGGCCCATATTGAAATGCCGAGTTAACTAAGGCTTCGACGACAGCAGGCCAATTGCCTGGTACTTCTAGCATATTATTCTCCCTGGTTCACTTAATCTTGTATGCACCTATTTGACTAAGCGTTCCGCTCTTATCCGGTGCCGAGAATTCGTCGCTCTTCGGCGCACCCCCCCACCGATGTAAGCGCCGCAGTCACGACGTGCTCCTCTGGATGTGAGATCTATGCTTCTTTTACCATAACTGGATGGCGAAGCGAACTTGTGATTGTAAGCGGCGTATACCACGCCACGCCAACATCACGTGTTACCCGCCCCGATCGTCCGCCCGAAGACCTCGCGAGGCTTGCAAGTCTCAATGCGCAGTTAGCGGCAGCGCGTTGATCGGCGCTCCGGTCCGAATTCACCCGTCGTGCTTAGTCAATTCGGACGAAAGGCGAGTGCTGCTTTGCGCTACGTCGATTTCGAGCGTGGCGCAAGGTTTACGGAGGAGACATTCGCGTGGTGGGTCAAGACGTTCGCCGAGATGCAGGCTAGGCTCACGCGGGCCCGATAGAGAGCCGTTATACCCTGATCGCGCTTTCCTGGCTCCCGTGCCACTGCGACCACCTCCGCCCCGTAGAGCCGGCAGCTGCCGATCTCAGCGCGGCACAAAGCTCTTGAAATGCTTTGACAGCGTCAGGCCCTGGCGCTGATAGGAGGAGCCGATCGGGGTGCCGTAGAGCTTGTCGGGCCGGGCGATCAGGCGCTCGTAGACGAGGCGGCCGACGATCTCGCCGTCCTCGATCAGGAACGGCACTTCGTGCGAGCGCACTTCGAGGACGGCGCGGCTGCCGGCTCCCCCGCTCTCGGCGGCGCCGAAGCCGGGATCGAAAAACCCGGCGTAATGCACCCGAAACTCGCCGACAAAGGTGTCGTAGGGAAGCATCTCGGCGGCGTGGTCGGGCGGCACGACGACGGCTTCGCGCGACGCGAGGATGTGGAAATCGTTGGGGTCGAAGACGATCCCCCACCGCGGTGCGAATAGACCGGCTCCCAAAAATCGCGCGGGTCGTAATGAAAGCTGCGATCCATATCGATCACATCGGTATGCCGCCGCGCCTTGTACCCGACGATCCCGGTCGTCTGGTCACCCACGCATCGACCGTGAAGGCGAGCCCGTTGCGGATCGTCTTCGGCCCGGCCGGACCGTCGACCAGCCCCACTTCCTCATGCAATCGGCGCAGCGCCGTATCGCTGAACCCGGGCGAGCCGCGCCCGATGCGGAGTTGCACTAGGCGAGAGCCGGTGCGCACCAGGATGCTGAAGGCGCGCGGCGAGATCTCGGCAAAAGCGGGCCCTTGTAGCCCTCGCGGACGCGGTCGAATTCGGTGCCGTAGTCGGTGATCACCCGCGCGAAGACATCGAGCCGGCCGGTCGAGCTCTTCGGGTTGGCGGCCGCCGCAGTGCGTTTGCGCAGCGACACATATTCGAGCAGCGGGACGATATAAACACAGTCCTTTTCGAGAACCGCGCCCTGCGTCAGGTCGATGCGGTGCATCGAGAGGAGATCGAGCTTGTCACGCACGCTCGCCCGCGCGCCGGGCAGAAAGCTCGCCCGCACCCGGTAGGCAACCTCACCGAGCCGCAGGTCGATGCTGGCCGGCTGGATCTGATCGTCGCCGATCGGCTGCGGGGACAGGATTTCCCGGCCTTGCGCCACCGCGTCGCGCAACAGCTGCGACGGCAACAGGCCGGTCGTCAGATCCCGCTGGCGGTCGGCCTCGACCGGGTCCGGCGCCGGAAACAACTCACTGCCTCGCATTTACCCGCGACCGGCTGCGTCGCTTCGGCAAGCCAGCGCGCGGTGTCGCGGTCGACTAGTGGGGTTAACGTCTCTCGGACCCGCGTATGATACGCATTGAGCCAGGCGATCTCCTCTTCGTCGAGCAGCGACGGCTCGATCAGGTTGCGGTCGATCGGCGCGAGGGTCAGCGTTTCGAAGCCCAGCATCTCGCGCTCGGCCGAGCCGTCGGCCCGCTGCACCAGCACGAGATTTTCGATGCGGATGCCGTAGGCGCCGGTCTTGTAATAGCCGGGCTCGTTCGAGACGATCATGCCGGGCAGCAGCGGCGCGTGTTCGGGGCCTTGGAGATGCGCTGCGGGCCCTCGTGCACCCCGAGATAGCTGCCGACGCCGTGCCCGGTGCCGTGATCGTAATCGAGCCCCGCCTGCCACAGCGCGCGCGCGCGCAAGCCGTCGAGTTGCGTCCCGGTGGTGCCCCGAGGAAAGCGCGCCAGGGCGAGCGCGATATGGCCCTTCAGCACGCGGGTGAACCGGTCGCGCATCTCCGCCGACGGCTCGCCGATGGCGATCGTGCGGGTCACGTCGGTGGTGCCGTCGAGATACTGGGCGCCCGAAGTCGAGCAGATAAAGAGTGCCCGGCTCGAGCCGCTTCTCGGTCTCCGGCATCGCCCGGTAATGCACGATCGCGCCGTTCGGGCCGGCCCCTGAAATCGTCGGGAAGCTGAGGTCGCGGAAATGCTCCCCCTCGCGGCGGAACGCCTCGAGCCGGTCGCTGGCGGCGATCTCGGACAGGCCGCCCGTTCGGCGCCTCGCGCGCGAGCCAGGCGAGGAAGCGCGTCAGCGCGGCGCCGTCGCGGTGATGCGCTGCGCGGGTGCCGTCGATCTCGGCGGCATTCTTGCACGCCTTGGGCAACAGGCACGGGTCGGCGGCGCGATGGATCTTCGCCCCCGCTCTTGTTAGCCGGTCGAACACCCAGGAGGCGGCGGTAGCCGGATCGGCCTGCACCCTGCCGCCCTCGGCCGCGAGCTCGTCGAGCGCCGGTCCCAATTGCTCGGGCGGCAGCACGGTGACGGCGTTGCCGAGATGGCGTTCGAGGCCGGGGACGAGCTTGCGCCGGTCGATGAAGAGGCTGACCGAGCCGTCCTGCCGCAGGATCGCAAACGACAAGGGCAGCGGGGTGTGCGGCACGTCGCCGCCGCGGATGTTGAGGAGCCAGGCAATCGAATTCCGGCATCGTCAAGACGACCGCCGCGACCCCCTCCTGTTGCAAGCCGCGCCCCAGGCGGGTGCGCTTCAACTCTGCGCTCTCGCCGGAGAATTGCTCGGGATGCGGCACGACGGGTGCGATCGGCGCTGCCGGCTGGCCGGGCCAGACCCTGTCGAGCGGGTTGTCGTGGACAGCGCGGAGCTCGGCTCCGGCCTTTTCTGCAGCGGCGCGAAACCGTTCCACCTCGTGAGGCGTGTGCAGCCAGGGATCGTAGCCGAGAACCTCGCCCTTTTTGAGCGCCGTGGCGAGCCATTGCGCCGGTGGCTCCTCTACCAGGTGATGGATCTCGACCGAGCCCGTATCGATCTGGGCGGCCGCCTGCAATGTGTACCGCCCATCGACAAACAGCGCTGCGCGGTCGCGCAACACGATCGCAAGGCCCGCCGACCCGGTAAAGCCGGTCAGCCAGGCGAGACGCTGACCGCGTGGCGGCACATATTCGCCCTGATGCTCGTCGGCGCGCGGCACGATGAACCCGTCGAGCCCGCGCGAGATCAGTTCCTGCCGCAGGCCGGGCGAGACGCTGCGATCGCGGCAGTCGAGCGAAATCGTCGCGTGAAAGGCCGTCGTGGTACTCGGCAGCCTTGGCGGCGCGCAGCGCCTCGAGACGGTCGGCAAGCTGTTGCGGCATCGGGTCGGCGACGAGCCTATGCCAGCCGGTCCCGATTTCGGCCGGGGCGGCCAGCACGCCCTCGATCAATGCCTCGACCGCTTCGGGGTCGTAGGCAGAACCCGCCGCTTTCAGCAATCGCGCCATCTCGTCCCGGTTAGGTTGGGTTAGGCTCGACCTCATCTACTGCTCCTTTTTCTCTGCATGGCTGAATTGCAGGGCCGCCGTTGCTCTTTTTGCAGTGCAGCACCAGATCCTTGTGCGGCGCAGCATAAGCGGCGCACAGGAGTTCTAGCCATGTCTGTAGTCAATCTTCTCATTTCCGCCGGAAGGCGCTTTTCCGAATGGCGGCACCGGCAGCAAGCCTATGCCGAGCTGATGGCGCTCGACGATCACTCGCTCGCCGACATCGGGCTTCACCGTTCTCAAATCGCCAGCCTCGTCGAGGGTTACCGCATGCCCAATCCGGCCTCGGCGCCGGTGCCCTTCCCGAAGCCGGAAAAGCTCGCTCGGCCGAAGGAGGCCTGAGCGGTCTTCCGGCCGAGGCGATTTCACAGATGGGGGCTTCGGCCCCCATCGTCATCTCCAACCCATGCCGGCGGCGCATCACCAGGGTCGACCACCCGTCGATGACCAGCCGATAATCGAGTACGATGCCGCAGCCGCGGTGTGGTGCGAGCACGATCGGCTCCTGCCGCCGCAACAATCCCGACAACACGGCGCGTCCATCAGGCGCCAGCCTGCGAGCGAGGTCGGCGGCCATGACCGCCAATGGACGCGCGAGGATATTGGACAGGATCAGATCGTAGCGTGATCTGCGGATGAGCCGATCACGGTAGCCTGGCGCCCTGCGGCTGTGCACCAGGCCCCTTACGCCGTTGCGCGCGGCGTTGTGTCGGGCGACGCAGATCGCCCGCGGGTCGATGTCGCCGGCCAATACTTTGCGGTGCAGCAGCTTGGCTGCAGCAATCGAGAGAATCCCGGTTCCGGTCCCGATATCGAGCGGTCTGCGAAATCGCCGCCGGCGCGCCAGGCGCTCCAGAGCCAAGAGACAGCCGCGGGTCGAAGGATGCTCGCCGGTACCGAACGCGGTCGCCGCATCTATCGCGATCCCGATCGCTCCCGCCGGCACCTTGCCATCATAGTGCGAGCCGTAAACAAAGAACCGGCCGACCCGCAGGGGCGGAAAGGACAGCTGGTTCTCCGCGAGCCAGTCGCGATCCGGCAGGCTTTCCTCGCCGAATTCGGCCAGAGTTCCGCCGGCGGCAGCCGCGGCAAGCGCGAGCTGCGCCCGCAGCTCGGAACTCGAGTAACGGCGATTGCCGATAGGCCTCGACCCGCCACTCCTCGGGCGCGGTCTCAAACGCCGATACGGCGTCGGCCCTGTCGTCGAGGAGCACGAACACGGCGTTCGCCGCGTCCGCGCCGCGGACCTGTGCGAACAGGCGCCAGACAGGATTCCATCAAGGGACTTGCCCGCTAATCCCGGCCCGGAATAGGGTGAGGGTCGAACGTCGGCGAGACATCAAGCGTGCTCGACGAAGGCGTCCATCACCTTCTTGTCGCCGGCGACGTCGAAATGGATTGCGAGCTTGTTGTCTTCGACCGCGGTGATCGTGCCGTAGCCGAATTTCTGGTGAAACACCCGGCCGCCGACGGCAAAGCCGCCGACCCGGCGCAATTCTTCGCCGCGCCGCGGCACCGGGCCCGTATTTGCCAACAAGGGGCGGCGCGGAGCGGCAGCCGGCCGCCACGGCGCCGCCGGCGGGACCTCGATCGCGCTCGTCCATCCGGCATCCCAGGAGGCCGCGGGCTGCGAGGCCGAGCTCGGCGACGATCTCGACATGCTCGTTCGGCAGCTCGTCGACAAAGCGGGAACGGATCGTATTCTGCCACTGCCCGTGAATGCGGCGGTTGGCGGCAAAGGAGACATAAGCGCGGTGCCGGGCGCGGGTCAGCCCGACATAAGCGAGCCGGCGCTCCTCTTCGAGCGCCGCGAGCCCGTTCTCCTCCATCGCCCGCTGGTTCGGGAACAAACCCTCTTCCCAGCCCGGCAGGAAAACCGTGTCGAATTCGAGCCCCTTGGCGCTGTGCAATGTCATCAGATTGACCATGTCGCCGCCGGCCTCCGCGGCATTGTCCATCACCAGGCTGACATGCTCGAGAAAGCCGCCGAGGTTCTCGAACTCGGCCATCGCGACGACCAGCTCCTTGAGGTTTTCGAGCCGGCCCGCCGCATCGGGTGAGCGGTCGGCCTGCCACATCGCGGTGTAGCCCGATTCGTCGAGCACGATCTGCACCAGGTCGGTATGCGACATCCGTTGGACCCGCGCGCGCCAGCCGTCGACGGCGCCAATGAATGCGGCGAGCGCGTTGCGCGCGGCCGGCCTGATCCGGTCGCCGGCGATCAGCATTCGCGCCGCTTCAACGAGCGGCAGCCTTTCGGTCGCGGGCAAGGGCATGCAGTTCCTGCACCGTGGCGCTGCCGATGCCGCGCCGCGGCGTGTTCAGAATGCGCTCGAAGGCGAGATCGTCGGCCGGCTGATTGACGAGGCGCAAATAAGCGAGTGCGTCGCGGATCTCCTGCCGCTCGTAAAACCGCGGCCCGCCGATCACGCGGTAAGGCAGCGCGAGCGAGATAAACCGGTCTTCGAACTCGCGCGTCTGGAAGCCGGCGCGCACCAGGATCGCGACTTCGCTGAGCGCCTGCCCACTGCGCTGCAGCGCCTCGATCTCGTCGCCGACCCAGCGGGCTTCCTCCTCGGCATCCCACACGGCCCGCACCACGACCTTTTCGCCCTCGTCCGCTGCGGTCCACAAGGTCTTGCCGAGGCGGCCGCGGTTCTGCGCGATCATGCCCCCCGCCGCCCCGAGGATGTGCGGCGTCGAGCGGTAGTTCTGCTCGAGCCGGGCGATCGTCGAGCCCGGGAAATCCTTCTCGAAGCGCAGGATGTTGCCGATCTCGGCGCCGCGCCAGCTGTAGATCGACTGATCGTCGTCGCCGACGCAGCACAAATTGCGGCGCTGTTGCGCCAACAGCCGCAGCCACAGATACTGGGCGACGTTGGTGTCCTGGTACTCGTCGACGAGCAGGTAACGGAAGCGCCGCTGGTAATCGGCGAGGATGTCGGGGTTACCGGTGAAAAGGCTCAAATTGTGCAGCATCAGGTCGCCGAAATCGACGGCGTTCACCGTCATCAGGCGGTCCTGGTACTGGCGGTAGAGATCCACCGCCCGGCCCTGCGCGAAGCCGCCGGCATCGGCGGGCGACACCTTCTCGGGGCCGAGACCGCGATCCTTCCAGCGCTGGATTTGTCCGAGCAGAAGCCGCGCGGGCCAGCGCCGCTCGTCGATGTTCTCCGCCTGCAGGATCTGCTTCAACAGCCGGATCTGGTCATCGGTGTCGAGGATCGTGAAGCTCGGCTTGAGCCCGATCGCCTCGGCGTGCCGGCGCAGAATGCGCGCGGCGATTGCATGAAAGGTGCCGAGCCACACGCCTTCGGCAGCGCGGCCGATCATTGCTTCGAGCCGCTCGCGCATCTCGCGCGCCGCCTTGTTGGTGAAGGTGACAGCGAGCAATTCGGCCGGGAAAGCGCGGCCGGTGGCGATCGTAAAGGCAAGGCGCGTGGTCAGCACGCGGGTTTTGCCGGTTCCGGCGCCGGCGAGCACCAGCACCGGCCCGTCGATCGCCTCGACGGCCCGGCGTTGCGCGTCATTGAGGCCGCCGAGGTCGAATACCTCGGTGTTCTGGCGAGCGAGAACTGCAGGTTCAGACATGCTTAGATGATATAGCAAGAGTGGCCCGGATGATGCACCCTCACCCGCCGAGGAAGCCGAAGCCGGGACCTTGATGCATGCCGCGATCGTTCTGCTGATCCTGATCCTGACGTATATCGGGATGGCCGCCGGCCGGATTGCGTGGCTGCAGGTCGATCGCACCGGGATCGCGCTGCTCGCGGTCATCGCGCTCCTCGCCAGCGGGGAGATGACCCTCGACGATTTCGGCAGCGCCGTCGATTTGCCGACCCTCGCCTTCCTGTTCGCGATGATGATCATCTCGGCCCAGTTCGCCGAATTGGGCTTTATCGATTTGTGCGCTCGAACGATTACCGAGAGCCGGCACGGCACGGCGACCTTGCTGGCGTTGACGGTCGCAATCGGCGGCGGGCTGTCGGCGATACTCGCAAACGACATTCTGATCATAGCAATCTCGCCGTTGCTGATCGCCGGAGCGCAGAGCCGCGGGCTCGATCCTCGCCCGCTGGTGATTGCGCTCGCCGCCGCGACGAATGCGGGCTCCGCGGCGACTCTGATCGGCAATCCGCAAAACATCCTGATCGGGGCGCTCGGCCGGCTCGACTTCTGGACCTTTCTTGCGATTTGCGCCGTACCGGCGGTGTTCACGCTCGTCGTTGTCTTTCTGGTCGTCTGGCTGCAATGGCGCACCCGTATCACCCTGACGGTGCTCGCCGCGACACTCGATCCACCACCGATGACCGTTCACCCGCTCGACCGCAACCAGACGATCAAGGGGGCTGTCGCCGTGCTGGTGCTGCTCGTGCTGTTCGCGACGCCGCTGCCGCGCGAGACCGGCGCGCTGATCATCGCTGCTCTGTTGCTCGCCAGCCGCAAAATTACCAGCCGCACGATGATCGCGGCGGTGGATTGGCCGCTGCTGCTTCTCGTCGCCTGCCTCTTCGGGATCACCGGAGCGCTCAACCACTCCGGAATTGCCGCGCAAATCCTCGACTTCCTGACAGAGCATGGTCTGTTGCCGAACAGTCTCGTGCTGCTGACGCCGTTTAGTCTCGCAGCGAGCAACACGATCGGCGGGGTCCCCGCCGCGATGCTGTTCCTGCAGCTTTGGCCGAGCGCTCCACCGGGCGTTTTTTACGCGTTGGCCTTATTGTCGAGCCTCGCCGGCAATCTGCTCCTGACCGGCAGCCTGACCAATGTGCTGATCGCCGAGCGCGCCGATCGGATGGGAGCGAGGCTCACCTTTGCCGAACATGCCCGGGCCGGAGTTCCGATCGCGATCATATCGATCGGCTTTGCGGTGTTTTGGCTGGCTTTCACGCAAACCTTGCCGGTGCTGCCGGAGAGCTAATCGCAAGCAACGAGGAGAATGCACTTTGGCCTCCCGTCCTCTCCGCATCGGCACCCGCGGCAGCCCGATGGCGCTGCGCCAAACCGCCATCGTTCGCGATCGCCTGATCGCGGCACATCCCGAGCTTGCCGAGGCGGGAGCGGTCGAGATCGTGACCATCAGCACGACCGGCGACCGAGTGCAAAATCGCCTGCTCGCCGAGATCGGCGGCAAGGGGCTGTTCGCGAAGGAGATCGAGGAGGCGCTGCTCGCCGGGCAGGATCGATCTGGCGGTGCATTCGCTGAAGGATTTGGAGACTTGGCTTCCCGATGGCCTGGTGATCGCCTGCGTGCCGCCGCGTGACGATCCGCGCGATGCGTTTGTATCGGCGAGCGGGGCGAGCCTTGCTTCCCTGCCTCACGGCGCGAAGATCGGCACCGCTTCACTCCGCCGCCAAGCCCAATTGCTGCGGCATCGGCTCGGACCTTTCGATCGTGCCGATCCGCGGGAATGTGAACACGCGGCTGCGCAAGATGGAGGCCGGTGAAGTCGATGCATTGGTTCTGGCGCTGTGCGGCCTCGAACGCCTCGATTTGACCGGGTATGCGAGCGAAATCCTGCCCCGCGAGGTCATGCTGCCGGCGGTCGGCCAAGGTGCGCTCGCCGTCGAGTGCCGGATGGCCGACGAAATGGTACGCCAGCTCGTCGAACCGCTGCATGACCCGATCAGCGCCGCTTGCGTCGCGGCCGAGCGAGCGATGCTCGCCGCGCTCGACGGCTCCTGCCGCACTCCGATCGCCGGGTTTGCCGAAACCGATGGCGACCGTTTGACGATCGAGGGGTTGTTGCTCAGCCAGGACGGCAGCAAAGAGATCCGCGGCCGGCTCGAAGGCGGCATTGACGATGCCGAGCAACTCGGCGCCGAGCTGGGCAAACAGCTCAGGAGTGACGCCAGCCCGGAATTCGGGCTCGGCTAACCCGGAACGGTTTTCGGCCCGAGCCGACCACCGCCCTGGCAGGCCTGCGCGTGCAGCCACTCTTCCGCCGACAGGTGGCCCTGGTAGACCTCCGAATACAAGCCGACCGGCCAAGTCAGCACAAAGATAATTTGGTTGACGATGTCAGTGTTCCGGTTTGGACAGGGCCCGGGCAGCAGAAAGCCAATCGCCACCAGCGCGACCCCGATCGCAAGATAGAGGCCAACCACCCCTTTCATCGCTTCGCCCAGTCACGCCGGAGCCGTTTGTGCCTGTCTCGAGCTCTGCCGCTCCCTCACTCCGCCGCCTGGGCGAGAGGGCGCATTGCGGCGCGCAGCTGGCCTTGATAGGCATCGCGCCAGCCGATCTTTTCGTCAGCGAGGAAGTCGCCACTGCGGACGTTGACAAAGATGTCCGGGTCGTCGACGCCGGGGGGCAGCGCACCGTCCTTTTTCAGCGCACGGGCGGCGCGCAGCAGGCGCCGGCGGGTGCGGGTGATCATCTTGTCGCTCGGACCCAAATGCTCGAAGCCGTGGTCGATGACAGCCCCCATGCTCTCGGTTATCGCCTGGTCCTGGGCCTGGATGCCGACGATGCCGGTATAGATGCCGCCGCTCTTCTGCGCCTCCCGATCGATCAACCAGTCGTTGCACCGGTTGCCGGCGAGCCGCCAGCGGCCGTACCACTCCGTCGTGTTCGGCACGAAATCCATCGTCAGCTTCGAGCCGGGGAGATCCCGAGTGTGGCTGAGCGCGGCGCGTGAGGCCGGCAGGTTCTTCCAGGTCAGGCTGACGAACATCGTGTGGGTGTCGTCCATCGGAACCCAGGCGCGGCTGTTGACGCGGTCAAAGGCGCCCTGCGGCGTCTGCGTCCAGAACGGGAACAGAAAATTGGCAAAGCGCCAATAAGTCCGGCCGCCTTCCGCTGGACGGTAGGCGGCGTACATCGTGCCCCAGTCGGTGTCGGCGACGTGATATTCGGGCGCCCGGTTCGCCACCGTCCAGCGGATCAGATTGTCCGCCGGCACGTCGGCCGGATCGACCGAGCCGGCATGCAAAAACCCGAAATGCGAGGTGTCGATGTCGCCTTCGAGCGCCTGCAGCCAGTTGCATTCGCGCTGCGCGAAGACGATCTGCAGATCGCTTTCCGGCAGCAAGGAAGCCTCGATCCCCGGCAGCGGCGGCGCCTCCGCGCGCTCGCCCATATAGACCCAGACCAGACCGTTGCGCTCGGCGACCTTGTAGGCCTTCGGCCTGCACCTTTTGCTTGTAGTCCTGATGCGGCGGCGTGTTCGGCATATCGATACAATTACCCGCGGCGTCGAACTTCCAGCCGTGATAGACGCAGCGGATGCCGTTCTCCTCGTTGCGCCCGAGGAACAGCGATGCGCAGCGATGCGGGCAACGGTGGTCCATCACCCCGACCCGGCCCGAGCTGTCGCGGAACGCGATCAGCCGTTCGCCGAGCAGCATCAGCCGCATCGGTGCGCCGTCGCGCTCCAGCTCCGACGACATCGCCGCCGGGATCCAGTATTGCCGCATCATTTCGCCCATGACGGTGCCGGGCCCGATGCGGACCAGATCCTCGCTGTCCTTCTGCTTGCTCATCGCTGACCTTATTTTCCGGATCCCAGAGGCGGCGAAGCCGAGGCCGCCGTGTTGCCGCGGGTACGCCCGGCCCGGTCTCACGCCGGGGCGAGCCGAGCGGTGCCCGACCCGGCCGGTGACGTATCCGACGTAGCGCGACCAGGCGAAATCGAGATGCTCGACGGCGCCGGCGACGCAAATCCACATGCGGATCTCCGAGCTGCCGGAATTGAGCTTGCGCCGCGGCAAGGATTGCAGCGCGTCGGCATCCTTGCGGGCGCAGGCATCGAGAAGGCCGCGGTCGAGATCCTCGTCGACAACGAAGTGGCTGAGGCCGCCGGAGCCGACAATGCCAACCCGCGCGTCGCCCGGATAGCTCTCCACCGCCTCCCGGATCGCCTGGCCGAGCTTGTAGCAGCGCCGCGGCGTCGGCTGGTTCGGCGGAAAGTAGGTATTGATGAACACCGGCACGACCGGCAGCGTCGGGTCATCCATGAGCCGCTTGCGAACAAAGGCAAAGGCATGGCCTTCGCCCTTGCCGTCGGGCAACGCGTCCGACGAGACCGGGTCGAACTCGCGATCGACGAGGGAAGTGGTCAGGTGCAACGCCAGGCCGCTCTCGACCGGGTAGGCGCGCGGCTCCGTTTCCTCGTAGTAGCGCGCCGTCGCCCGCCGCGCCCAATCGGGGCCCGAAAAGCCGTTGAGCGGGACGTTGCGGATCGTCTTGCCGCGATAGACTACGAAGCTCGGCAGGTTGTCGTCCTGGTAGATTTCCTTGTGATCGTCGCCGATGATGATCAGTGCGTCGAGCTCGGCGCGCCTCACCGCATCCCTGAGATGGGCGACCCCGGCCTGCGCCTCGGCGTGACGGGCGGCGAACCGCTCCGGCGTCAATTCGGCCGCGACATGCGGCTCCGCCCGATGCAGCAGTTCTTCGTATGTCGCCGGCTGTCCCTCCTTGTCGAGGAAGTCGCGAACCGCATCGCGGTCGATGAAGCGCGGCCAATCCTCGGCCGGGGCGTTCAGCATCGGGGTGTGCGACGTGCCGATCCCGAGAACTAGCTCAGCCATACCGTTGCTCCTTACCGCTTGCGGGCAATGGGGGGTTTGGGCGAGCGTAGGATCGTTGGCCCGAGCAGGTCAACAGCTGTTGGCCGGGGTAAATGCTTGGCCCTGAAACAGGGATCGGCGGGAGAGCGGGTATCGAAATGATGGACATCGAGAGAACGAGGAAATTCGTCGACCAGCGCTGGGGAGACGAAATTATTCCGATACTGATCGAATACATCCGCATCCCGAACAAATCCCCAGCCTTTGACCCGGATTGGGCGGCGCACGGCTACATGGACGAGGCCGTGCGGTTGTTCGAGCGCTGGGCGCGGGCAAGGCTCGCCGATGTCTCGGGCACTGACATTGGAGGTCGTCCGGCTGCCCGGGCGGACCCCGGTCATCGTGATCGACTTGCCGGGCGAGGTCGACGACACCGTGCTGCTCTACGGGCATCTCGACAAGCAACCGGAGATGACCGGCTGGGCCGACGGGTACGGCCCCTGGATCCCTCGTCTCGAAGGCGACAAGCTCTATGGCCGCGGCGGCGCGGACGACGGCTATGCCATGTTTGGGGCGCTGAGCGCGTTGCTGGCGTTGCGCGACCAGTCGGTCCCGCACGCCCGTTGCGTCGTGCTGATCGAGGCCTGCGAGGAATCCGGCAGCTACGACCTGCCGTATTATGTCGACCACCTTGCCGAGAGGCTCGGCAACCCATCCCTGGTGATCTGTCTCGATTCGGGCTGCGGCAATTACGATCAGCTGTGGCTGACCACATCGCTGCGCGGTCTGGCCTCAGGAACCCTGATGGTGAGGGTGCTCGAGGAGGGGGTCCATTCGGGCGATGCTTCGGGCGTCGTCCCGTCGAGCTTTCGGGTATTGCGTCTCCTGCTGTCGCGTCTCGAGGACGAGGACACAGGGGCGATACGCCCGGCCGAGCTCTACGCTCAGATCCCGCCCGAGCGGGTGGCGCAAGCCCGCCGTGCCGCAGCGTCGCTGGGGAGTGCTGTTTACACCAAGTTTCCGTTCCCGGCCGGGACGTCTCCGGTCACCGAGGATTTGACCGAGCTCGTGCTCAACCGAACCTGGCGCCCGCAACTGGCGGTGATCGGTATAGACGGCCTGCCGAAGCCTGCCGATGCAGGCAACGTGCTTCTGCCCCATACGACCGCGAAGCTGAGCCTGCGCCTGCCGCCGACACTCGATGCGGTGGCGGCCGGCGCAGTGCTCCGCGCGCTCCTCGAGAAAAGTCCGCCTTACAGAGCGGGGGTGAAGTTCGAGGTCGAGTCGTGCGCCGCCGGCTGGAACGCCCCCGCCCTGTCATCCTGGCTCGAGCAGTCTCTCGCGCGCGGCTCCCAGCTCGCCTTCGGCGCGCCGCCCGCCTACATGGGGGAAGGCGGCAGCATCCCGTTCATGGCGATGCTCGGCGAGAAATTTCCGCAGGCGCAGTTTGTCGTTACCGGTGTGCTCGGACCGCATTCCAATGCGCACGGCCCCAACGAATTCCTGCATATCCCGACTGCACGGCGAGTTTCGTTGGTGATTGCGCAGGTTCTCGCCGACCATGCCGCTCGATCCGAGGGCGTATAGGGGGTCTTTCAGCCGGTTTCCGGCGCTGGGGTCCCGAGCCACGGGCGCTCTGTGGTCGGCGCCCCGATGTGATAGCCTTGCAGATAGCCGATCCCCTCGGCGCGCAACAGAGCCGCATCCGCGGCGTTTTCAACGCATTCGGCAATCGTGCTCAGGCCGAAACCCTTCGTCAGACCGAGCAGGTGACGCAGAAAGACCCGATTTTCAGGGCTATCCGCGAGGTTGCGAATAAAAGAGCCGTCGATCTTGACCGTGTCCACAGCCAAGCTTTGCAGGTGTCGGAGCGAAGTGTGTCCGGCGCCGAAATCGTCAAGCGCGACACGGCACCCCGCGTCACGCAGCGTATCGACGAACCGGGCGGTCTCATCGATGTCGTCGAGCGCCGCGGTCTCGGTGATTTCGACGATCATGCGTCCGGCGAGATCAGGCCGGTTGCGCAAGCGCGAACTCAAGGTACGCAGCCACCGCCGGTCGCAAGCGGTCAGCCCCGACACATTGAAACCTAGCCTCACCTCGGGGTGGGTCCCGAGCTCCTGTACCGCTCTTTCAAGGACGAAGCGATCGATCAGGCCAATGAGACCGAAGTGCTCGACGGCCGTGATGAACTCGGCGCCGGGAAGGATGTTCCCCGCCTCGTCACGTATCCGCAGCAGGCACTCGAAATAATCGACCATCCCCGTCGCGGCGGACACCACAGGCTGATAGACAAACAGCAGGCGGTTCTGGCGCAGCGCGGCTTTTACCGTGCCGACTATCGCCGAATTGCGCCGTTGCCGGCCTTCATGCGTGATATCCCGGTGTTCGTCCACCTGTCCGGCGCCTCGGCTTTCTTGCGCTCTATGAGCGTCCGGTAACGGAAATCGCGCACCCGACCGGTGCCGGCCCGCACAGCCCGATCCACCGCGTCAACGCCCGCGAAGGCGCGCTCGGGCCCAAGGTAATCTTCGAGATCTTGAAAAATTCCTAACCGCGAGGCTCGCACATCAGGAATGAGCGTCGGTCAAAGCCGGAGTGTGGGAGGCCAGAAAGGGCAGCACGGCGTTGCCGAATTCGCGCGCGCGGACATGCACAAGAAAATGCCCGCCTCGTGGAAAGAGTTTGACCTCCGCCGCCGGAATCAGCCGGGCCAATTCTTCGGAAAAGTAGGCCGGCGTGACGATATCGTCCTCGGCACCGACCACCAGGGTCGGGGTCTTGATGCGCGATAGCTCGTTCGATCGGTCGAATGCCAACATCGCGTCAATCCGGCTCGCAACGATCTCGACCGGCGCGAAGTTCGCCAGGTTCTGAGCCTCCAATTGGCGAAGGCGTTCGTTGTTCCGCGCAATCCACCAGCTCGGGTACCAGTAAAGCGTGGCCGATTGCAGATAGGCGGTCGGCCCGAGCCTCAGCAAGACCTCTTTACGGAACGTAAAGAGCCGGCGGAAGTAGGCGTCGGCCTTGGTCCAGGTGGCGGACAGCACGACGCTCGCCAGCCGACCGGGATAGTCAATTGCCAGAACCTGGGCAATCGCTCCGCCCGTCGAATGTCCGACGACATGGGCACGCTTGATCCGCAGCGCGTCCATCAGGCTGACGACGTCAGCCGCCATCCGCTCGACGGTGTACCCGAACCGAGCCTGATCGCTCTGCCCGATGCCGCGATGATCAAACGTCACGACCTCGAAACGCTTGGCGAAAGCCGCTATCTGGTCCTGCCAAAAGGATGCAAACCCGCCTAGTCCGGAAACGAACAGGATCGGAAAGCCCATGCCGTGCCGCTCGTAATAGAGTGAGCAGTCGCCGATTGAGATGCGAGGCATCGATTCGCGATTCACAGCAGATGAGCGTCCGTCGGTATCATCGGCAGGGGGGGCTGTCAACGCGAAGGGCATGCGCGGCACGCAGACGTGAACAGCGTTGCCCTACGCTCGCCCCTACAGCCTGCCTAAGTTTTGACACATCGGAACCGTTCACTGCATCGACATCGCCCGGTTGAGCAGGACTGCCCGATTTATCGGGAACCGATTTTGTCGAACCGGGTCGCGGTCCCCATCGGCATGCGGCTAGGCTGGGTTGAAGAAATGAGAGAGCAGGAGCAGATCGAAAAACGTCGTCACGGATTGGGTGATAAGCGAGGCACCGAAGGCAACCCACCGGCAACCGCCTCCCCTCCGCGCCGAGCTTCGAGCCGGACCCAAGACGTCGACCGGTGTGTCGGAGCGCGCATTCGAGAGCGCCGCATCATGCTAGGCCTGACGCAGCAACAGCTCGCTGATCTTATCGGGGTCACCTATCAGCAGGCGCACAAATACGAACGCGGTATCAATCGCGTTTCGGCCGGCCGATTGTTCGAGGTCGCTCAGGTTTTGAGTGTGCCGGTCAACTACTTTTTCGATGGACTGGACCAGGAAAACGAGCGCGCGATCAGCCCGCGCGAGAGGATGTGTCTGGAGCTGGCCCGTAACTTTGCTCAGATCCCCAATGAACGTCACCAGGAAGCCCTGAGCCAGCTCGCTCGGGTTCTCGCCACCGACGATTAGATAGGCACTGGTGAAGGCCCCGACGCGGGACCTTCGCCAGCCTCCTTGACGTCAGATAGGCGGCCGCCGCCGGCCGGCCACCCCCATGACCAGGGCGATCAGGAAGATCACCAGGAACACAAAGAAGAGTATTTGCGCGATGCTGGCGGCGGTCGTCGCTACGCCGCCAAATCCGAAGAAGGCGGCAATAATCGCGATGATGAAGAATACCAGGGCCCAGTAGAGCATGTCGTCCTCCATTGAGGGCCGGTCGGAGATGCGCGGCCTCTGCGTCGATAACAGGGCGGTTCGCGCGCTGGTTCCCGACGCTGCGGCGGACAAGCCAAATGGTCGGGTAACAAAGCCTTCCACTTGCTCAGAGTTGGGCGAGAGATCCCATCGAAACGCCAATTTTCGCCCGCCCGGGCGGATGAAAGCCACCTGGCTCGACCGGCGCGTCGATCCACATTTGAAACCACAGCTCCAGCATCAGGAGCGCCCAAAGTCGCGTATGATGATCTCGCGTGAACGCACAGTGCTCATCGAGCAGCTGGCGGACATAGGCAGGGTGGAAAAGGCCTCGTTCTCGCGCGCTCTGCGAAAGCAACGTTTCGTAGGCGAATTCCTTGAGTTCGTTGCGGAACCAGTGATCGACGGGACACCCGAACCCCATTTTCGGCCGGTACAGCAGTCCATTCGGCAGATAGGGTTCCATCGCGGATTTGAACAGCGCCTTGGTCTCGCCGTGCGCCAACTTGAGTTGCTCGGGTAATTCCGCCGCCCACTCCATAAACACGTGGTCGAGCAGCGGTGAGCGAGATTCGAGCCCATGGGCCATGCTGGCGACATCGACCTTCACCATCAGATCGTCGGGCAGATAGGTGTGGATGTCGGCCCAGTTGGCCCCGGAGACGAGGCTGTCCGCCTCGGCGAAGTAAGGCTCGAGGAGATCGAGCGCGGCGCCTGCGAGGTGCTCCTGCATCGCATCGCCATAACCGGCAGCTTTGTCCTCATCGGTAAAATAGACGATCGTAAAGCCATAGCGCCGGCCCGGCCGCTGGTCGGGCGCTTGGAGCAACGCGCGTATTCGAGCAATTTTATACCGGCGGTGCAATGCGGGCGGTGCCAGCGCTAGCGACCGCCCCAGGCCGATCTCGCTCCACCGCGGCAGGCGGTCGAGGCGGGAAAGGTGGTGCATGGCCTTGTATCGGTTGTAGCCGAGGAAACACTCGTCACCGCCATCGCCGTTGAGCGCCACAGTTACTTTGCGGCGCGCCATCTCGGAGACGTAGTAGGTCGGAATGGCCGAAGCGTCTGCAAAAGGCTCGCCGTAATGCCAGATCAGCTGCGGCAGCACCGCGAGCGCATCGGGTTCGACGACGAGCTCCTCATGGTCGGTCGCATAACGCTCCGCGACCATCCGGGCATAGCGGGTCTCGTCATATTCCTTGGCCGAGAACCCGATTGAAAAAGTCTTCACCCTCCCGCCCCCGACGCGCGCCATTGTCGCAACAACCGCGGAAAAGTCGACGCCGCCTGACAGAAAAGCACCGAGCGGCACATCGGATATCAGCCGCAGCCGCACTGCCTCTTCGAGCTGCGCGACGAGCTCGCGGCGCAGCTCCGCCGCGCTTCGATGGCGCCGCGCCCCACGCGGCCCCGGCAAACGCCAATAGCGCACGAGCTCGGGCTCGGCGAGACTGCCGTCCGGCAGCGCCTCGACGACGAGGTAGTGAGCTGCCGGCAATTTGCGGACACCGTCGAAAGCGGTCTGCGGCGCTGCCACATACCCAAAGGTCAAATATCTATCGATTGCTGACAGATCTGCCGCCCGAGACAAGCCCGGCCAGGCGAGCACCGCCTTTATTTCGGAGCCGAACAGGAAGGCCGTTGCGGTGGAAGCGTAATATAACGGCTTTTTCCCGAGCCGATCGCGCGCCAGGATCAGGCGCTGCGATCGCCGGTCCCAGATGGCGAGGGCGAACATGCCGCGCAGCCGCGAGAAAACTTTGGGTCCCCAGGCCTGCCAACCATTGACGATGACTTCAGTGTCGCTGCGGCTGCGAAACGGGTAGCCCAACGCTTCGAGCTCCTGCCGGATCTCGGCGAAATTGTAGATCTCGCCATTGTAAGTGATCCACGCGGCGCCGTCGGCGCTGGCCATCGGTTGATGCCCGGCCGGCGACAAATCGATGATCGGAGAGCCGGGCATGCGCGAGACCGGCCCGGCCATCAGTCCAGACCCCTTCGTCATCCGGCCCGCGATGCCGCAGAGTCGCGATCATCCCCCATAGCCGCGCCTCCAGCTCATTGCGAGTCGCCGCCGTCCGGACTACAAGAAAACCGCCAACGCCGCACATTCGATCGTCCTATCGACGCCTGGGCGAGAGCGCGCGTCCACGCGGATTTTTCAGCTTCCCCCCGTGTCGCACATCTTGATCAGAATACACGATGGTGCTTCAACCCGGCGATGATGCGCGATCCTGAACAGACGGGCTTCACGCTCGTCGAAGTCCTGGTTACGCTAGTTCTCTTGAGCATGGTGGCGGCTATCGTGTTCGGCAGCCTCGGGCAAGTGCTCGATTCCCGCGCCCGTCTCAGGCCTTACCTAGACCAATCCGAGGAAACTGCGCTTGTTGCGAGCTGGTTCCGACAAACAGTTCAGGCCCTCATCGCCGACTACGAGACCGGCAAAAACCGCTTCACCGCTTCTGCGAACGCGTTTTCGGGTTTGACGGGTTCGCCATTGCTGGGGCCGGCTGGCACACCGACTGCATTCACCTGGGCCTTGAATTACGATCCCGCCTCGAATCTTACGGTTCTTGAATATAGCGAGAAGCCTTCCGACACTGTTGATATTGAGCGTTGGAGTGGTAAAGACGCAGTTTTCAGCTATTACGGTCAGGACCAGGAATGGCGTCGTGTTTGGCCGCCGACCGACCTGGGCACGTCGACGACAGCCATGCAACTTCCTAAGCTCGTCCGATTGGGCGGTCTCCCTAGCGGGCTTTTTCCGACAATTGTCGCTGCGCCGCGGGCGGCACCCGTACCGCGGCCCCCGCCGCCAAGCTTTTTCGGTGGCGCGTTATCGCAAAATTAGCGGCCGTCGCCTCGAACCGCGAGTTGGTTGGAGCAGCTTCCCGATCAGGTTAAACCACTTACTCCAATCGTCATTGCGAGCGGAGCGAAGCAATCTCGGGCCGCTGAGCGCTCGATCGGTCGAGATTGCTTCGTCGCGCACGGCGCTGCTCGCAATGACAGTGTCCCGATTTGGTCGAAATCTGCTCTAGTTTTGAGATCCATTCGGTCGATTCGCTTGGCAAGGCCGGACCAACGCTCACATCAAAATCCTGCCGCACCAGCGAAGGCCGGTGCCCATGCCAGATCAGCCCCGGGCTTCGCCGGGAAGAGCATCACACTAAATCATCCATATACAACTGAGCATTAGCTATTGTCACCGGGTTGGGTCGCCTAATCGACTACCTTTGATCACCGAGTGTCGGGCCCAGGTTACGGACCCGCCGATAGCCGATCTGGCGAAGCGTGAAATTCGCCAGCGCCGAACCAGGCTGGTCTTCGACCCTGACTTCCACATTGTACAAGCCTATTTGGTAGAGGCTGCCGGCACGGTCGAAAATCGGCGTGATCGCCGCGCTCGTCCAAGTAACCGCGTAAGGGCCGAGGTCGATTTTTCCCGATCCTTGCACCATCGGATTGACCGCCGTCATCGTCTCGATAGCGTTCATCGTGATCTGGACCGACGCATTAGAACGTCCAACGCGAGAGGCGGAATCGAGAATGTTTCCGACAAGCGCGTATATCGCGACCATTGTTCCGGCCAACAGCGCAATCGCGACGAGACCCTCGAGTAGCGCGAAACCTTCCTGACCGCTATTGGAGGGACGACTAGAAATACGGCGTGGGTTCGCGGTCACATCGCTTCCGGCCGGCAATACGGAGACTGGAGCCGGTAACTTTTCTCGCCCGCAGGAAAGCTCAGACGCACCTTGCCGCCGGTGCAGATGCCGTCGTATCGGAAGGCAATCGGCGGCTCGACAGTCAACGACCAGTTAGAAGGAAGCTCGATCGGGGCCGGTTCATTGGAGTGAGCAGCGAAATCGGTCGATCGCAGCACTACCGAACGGCCGCTGCGACGCGCTCTGCTTCCCAGTTCTGCGAGCGCGTCCTCGAACTGTTGCTGTCGAGCCGAAAATGCCAGACGATCCACCCATGCCATCATTCTCGGCAGAACAAAGCTCAACCCTAATCCGATGATCGCCAGCGCGATCACCAGTTCGATGAGCGTGAATCCCTTGTCAGCCCGTTGGGAGATAGCCGACCGCTTCACCGCCAGGCTTTCCTGTCGGGCCGTAGCTGTACAACGTGATCGCGTTCAGCTCACGACCGGTGGGACTGTACTGATACGGGTTTCCCCAGGGATCGAGCGGCACTTCTCCCTCCAGATATGGTCCATGCCAACGCGCTCGAAGGGAAGGCTCCGTAGGCGCCCGGACTAGCAGGTCCAGCCCCTCTTCAGCCGTCGGATAACGGCCGATATCCAGCCGCATCGTGTCGAGCGAGGTTTTCAGCATTCGAACTTGCGTTTGCGCCGTAGTTACCTTGGAACCTTCGAGCCTCTCAAAAAGTCGCGGTCCGACCAGCGCACCAAGCAGTCCGATTATGGCCAGAACGACCAATAGCTCGAGGAGGGTAAAGCCGGCTTCGCTCCGCCACCCGCGACTCCGAGGCTCATGGAGGCGGCAAGCCTCAAAGACGGACATTGTTGATGCTCGCAATGGCGGTGAACAACGAGATCACGATCGCGCCGATCACGACACCGATAACCAGAATTGCGGCGGGTTCGAGCAGCGCCATCACCCTTTTGATCCGGTCGCGCCCCTTCTGCTCGGCGAGAGCCGCGGCAGATCGCAGCATTTCCGCGAGACGTCCGGACCTCTCCCCGACCCGAACGAGGTTGATCAGGATTTCATCGAAAATACCGTAATCCTCCAATGCCTTGGCCAGCGCATCGCCGCCCCGCACTGCCCGCTCCACTTGGATGAGACGCCCCTTGAGGCTCTCGACGTGAAGCGAGTTGCGAGCCAGGGCCAGGCTTTGAACAAGCGGGATCCGGTTCTGCAGGAGTGTGGCCAACATCGAGGTCCAGCGCCCTGCCTCAGCCTCCAAGAAGAATTTTCCCAAGAGCGGTAGCCGGATACCGAGCTCTTGGAGCTGCAGGCGAAAGGACGCCCTCCGCCACAGCAAGTACAAGCCAGCCGCCAGCAGAGCCGCCAGTCCCGTCACAGAATAAAGGTTGTTGTGCAGAAACAATCCCGTCGCAAAAATCGCGTGCGGGAATGCCGGCAACAATTCCCATCGCCCTTTCAGCATGCCTGCAAAGCGCGGGACCACAAAAATGAAGATGAATAGAGTGGAGGTAATGCCCATAAGTACAAGGAACATCGGATAAATCAGCGCATTGCGAACATCTTTGCGGATCCGGTCGTCAAATTGCATCTGCAGGCCGGCGTCTTTAAGCCCGCTGGTGAGGGAGCCGGTCATGTTCCCGGCTTCGATCAGCTGATAAACATAGGGAGGGAAGGTATTGATGTTGGCGCGTACCGCTTCTGGCAGGCTCACGCCGCGGCGGAGATCGCGGCCGAGGGTGATGAGCCCCTCGCCGAAGATCTGAAAACTTGCCGAACGTGCAGCAATGTCTACCGCTTCGTTGAGGTTTACACCGGCCTCGATAAGGATCGCGACCTCATTTAAGAGCCGGATATGGTCTTCGAGATTTGCCCGCTTCTTCAGGATTACGCGCCGGCGCCGCACCTCGGCGGCGATCGCCAGTGATAGGGGTATCAAACCGCGTCGTTTCAGTTCCCGCAGTGCCGCGCGCTCGTGCTCGGCAACCAGCTCTCCATCGACACTGTTTCCGACGCTGGTCAGCGCATTGTACACAAAAGTCGGCATCGCCAATCGGCGCTTACAACCCGGCGGCTCCGCCAGTCACTCTGAAGACTTCATCGAGGCTGGTTTCCGCTCTCCAGGCCTTGACCAAGCCATCATCTCGCAGCGTCCTGACCCCTTGCCGATGAGCCATCTCGCGCATCTCCTGTGCCGAGGCGTGACGCAGGACGGCATCGTGGATGTCCGGGGTGACGCTGACCATCTCGTAGAGCCCGAGCCGGCCTCTGAACCCCGACCCGAAACATTCGCGGCAGCCGATCGGGCGCCGCCATCGCGGCAAACCCTCAAAGAGCTCGGGTGTGCGTTGTCGCAATACTTCCACCTGACCTTTCACTTCACCGGGGACCTCTTCCGGCTCGGCGCAATGGCGGCACAAACGACGCGCCAGCCGCTGCGCCATGACAAGCCGCACGGCGGATGCTACGAGAAACGGCTCGACGCCCATATCGACAAGGCGGGTGAAAGCGCTCAACGAGTCGTTGGTGTGCAAAGTCGAGAATACCATGTGCCCGGTCAGTGCCGCTTGCACCGCGATCTGGGCCGTCTCCAGATCGCGTATCTCTCCGATCATTATTTTGTCGGGGTCTTGGCGCAGGATCGCGCGCAAAGCTCGCGCGAAGGTGTAGCCGATATCGGGTTGAGCGTGGACTTGGCTGATCCCCTTCACCGAGTATTCGACAGGCTCCTCAACCGTCACGATTTTGGTCGCGCCGTCGTTGATTTCCTCGAGGGTGGCATAGAGGGTGGTCGATTTGCCAGACCCGGTCGGTCCGGTAATCAGGATGATGCCGTGTGGTTCGCGGATCCAGTGACTGAACAGTGCAAGATCGCCGGGGGTCATGCCGAGGCGATCGAGCTGGAATTGCCTGCGTTCCTTCGGCAGCAGGCGCAGCACTAACGACTCGCCCCAGGTGCTCGGCAATGACGAGACGCGGATATCGACCATTTCGCCGCTGAGCCGCACGGCCAAGCGGCCATCCTGCGGCAGCCGTCGCTCGGCGATGTCGAGGCCGGAAACCAGTTTTATGCGCGACGCCACCGCGTCAAATCGATCCCTCGGCAGCGTCAGCCGGGTCTGCAGCACGCCATCGAGGCGAAAGCGTACCCGGAAATCGGACTCGGCCGGTTCTACATGGATGTCCGAGGCCCCTTCATCGAAGGCCTGCCCGATCAGATTATTCACCAGTTCGATGACTGGGGCTTCCTCAGCGAGTTCCCGCAGATGGCCAACTTCATCCGACACGTTGCGTCCGTCGGCGGCGAGCCGCTGTTGCACGCGATCAAGGGCTCGGTCGAGGGTTTGGGCTGCGACAAGGCTCCACCGGACGGGGGTGCCGGGATAGCCGGCAGAAACAAACTCCTGGAGATCCATCATCAGCGGATCGCGGGCGGCGAGCCATAGTTCGCCATCGGCAAACCACGGCAAGGTTTCCTGATCGATCCACCAATCGACCGAGTAGCCGGAGGTCTTGATCGCCTCGAAATAGGAGGCCGTATCGGCAGGAAGGTCGCCCTCGCCGAGCAACGGCAGGTTGAGCTGATCGGCCAGTATCGGCATCAGCCGTTCTTCCGACAGGGCACCGAGGCGGACGAGAATGCTGCCCAATCTGCCGCCGTACCGCGCTTGAAATGCGAGCGCGCGCGCCAGATCGGTCTCGCCGATCAACCCGGCCTCTATCAATAATTGGCCGATCGGAGGGGTGGGCCCGGTCTCCTGGCGCACCGGCCGCTCCGGTTTGCGCGTCGATACCTCAACGCCGACCCGAAGGGCGACCGTCTCCTCCGCATCCATCAGAGCGTCACCAGTGCAGACCCGATGCCGGTTGGGGTAGCGATTCATATTGGTTCTTGAACGATTCGGCAAGTCTGGCCGCGTCTTCAGCGGAGTTGACGATATAGGGCGTGATAAAGACGAAGAGCTCACTGCGGGTTTTCATGACATTCTGGGTTCCGAACAGGAAACCCACCCCCGGAATATCCTTCAATCCCGGAATGCCCGTCGAAGTGCTGCTCGCGTTCTCCATGATCAAACCGCCCAACAACACGGTCGCCCCGTCTTGCAGCGACAGCTGAGTGCTGACCGTGCGCGTGTTGATTATCGGACTGCTCAGTTGTGAAGTGGTGTTCGGAACGGCCTCGCTCACCTCCTGTTTGATCTCGAGATCGATCTGGCTTCCGGCATAGATCGTCGGTTTGACGGTGAGAATAACCCCGGTGTCCTTATATTGAATGCTCTGAAGTATTGCGCTAGTGCCCTGCTGCTGAAGCTGTGAGCTGGTTCCTTGGCTGGTGACGATCGGAACCTGCGCGCCGACTTGTATTTTGGCCTCGCCGCCGCTGCGTGACAGAATCTTTGGGGTCGAGAGCACCTTCACGCGATTATTGCTCGCCAATGCATTGAGTATCAAGCGGGTCGCTCCAGCCGCGGTTGAGCACGGTAAATGTGAAGCCGGCGGTGCCAATCCCCGTCATGATGTTCTGGATGATCTCGTTGGGCCCGGCACCCAGGCTGGCCATCCACTCGACGCCGAGTGTCTCGTTGTCGGCGAGGGTCACCTCGGCGACAGTTGCCTCGATGATCGCCTCGCGTGGAGCCTGATCGAGGCTCTCGATCAGCGGTCGGAGCTGCGCAAATTCCTCGGCGCTACCCTGAAAGATTATCGCGTTACGCGCCGGGTCGGTCACGATTCGCCCCGACGGCGGGGTTCCCGGGGGAAGTCCAGCGGCAGCCGCCAGAGGGGTGCCGGGAGGCGCCGCTGGGCGGAGGAGGCTGGCCGGGAGCCAGACCTTTCTCTTCAAGAGGAGCTGTCGCGGCTGCCGCCGCGTATTTTCCCTGCAGCACAGAATTCAGCACGGCCGCCAAACTCTCCGCGGTGGTATTACGCACGCGGTAGAAAAACAGGCTCCGTTGCGGATCAATTTGTGATGCGTGATCGAGATCACGAACCCACGTCTCAACGTGGGTTAACGTCTTCTGATCGCTTGCGAAAACGACAACGGTATTGCTGGGCCTCAACGGGAGTACGACCACCGCTCCGGGATTTTGAAGGTTAGGGCCGACGAAATAACCCTCGGCCCGGAGGATATCGATCAGCTTTTCGGATAATTGGGCGGCGGACCAAAAGACGGGCTCGATGCGGAGGCTGCGATGTCCCGCCAAACGTGGCTGATCCAAGGTCGCAATAACCTCGTTCGCCGCCTGGATGTCCTCGGGCAGGCCCAGAAGGAGAACTGCGTTGCCCTGTGGAGACGTCGAAACGTGAATCTTCGTACCGAGGGCGGCCTGCAACCAGCCTGCCATCTCGTTGGCCGACACGCCGCGCAGGCTGAAATATTGAAAGATCGGCCTCATGTTTTCGGCGACGTCTGCAGTGCTGCGCCCCCGAATAACGCTGGGCGACTGGGACATCAGAGCCTCGTTGGGCACGACGCGCGCGAGATTCCCCGAAAAAATAATGTCTATCCCATAGTCGCGCAGGACGGTGCGCGTGAGAGCGAGAACCTCGCTGGGCGACAGCGGCCGCCCGGTGCGCAAGGTTACAAGATCATTCCGCTGGGCAATTCGCGGATCGACCTCGAAGCTGAGATGAAGAGTATCCCCGAAAACGGTGTTGATAAAAGCAGGCAACGGCATTTGTTCTATCGTCAGACTTGCGGGCGCACCTGACAGGGTAAAAGGAGCTTCTGGACGGATCGGTGTCTCGGCCGCGCTCGGCGGAGGCGGGCCGCCGAGGATCGCGGTATGGCGAGCCCCGCCCGCAGCCACCAAAGGGCTGCTCGAAACCAGGGCAGCCGGCTCCGCACCTTTCTCCGGCAAGGTCCGCAAATCGGCCCCCGGATTCCCCACCGGGGATACACAGGCAACGAGCAGCAAAAGACAGAGCAGATACCAGAAATACGCTAATGACCTAGGCACGCGAGCTTGCCGAACCCTTCAATTTTTGGCGAACATCTTGATCGTGACGATCGCGCCTTGCCTTTCTATCATAACATTGGTGGGTTCGACAGTGCGAACGATGCTGCCGTCGGGCAGTTCTTCTCCGGGTTGCCGAATTTCGCTGCGGGTCGCATTTTCGCCGGGCCGGCGAATCAGGATGATCAGACGCCCGCCCGTCTCGGTCGTCACTATGCCGCCAACTCGCCAATCGAGGACGGTTGTATTTCCGGGAGGTGTCTGGGGCCCGGCCGGGACGGGATTGGCCGCCGGAGCACCAAAGGGCGGCTTCTGTGCCAATATTTGGGCGTAGGTGGAAACGTCGGAGGTGATCGGCTTCGGTAATAGCCACTCCCCGGCCGACCGCGTTGCGGCGTTGTGATTGCCGTCATCAGCTTCCCACCAGCCCAGGGCGAACGCCAAAAGCACGACACAACCGATGACAGTGGAAATGCCGATATGGCGGAGCGTAAGCGGCATCCTTGGTAACTTTCACCCTTTCGGTGCCGGCCGCAGGAAAGTCCCCAGCAGCATCTCAAAGTGGGGGAAGGGCACAGTCTGGACGTCCAGTCTGTTGACGACCAACAGACGATCATAGCTGACGATCGAGCGAAGCAGAGCGAGCAGGCCGTTGGGTTCGAAACGGCCCGTAACCTGCGCGGTCAGCTGACGTAATTTCAAAGGATTGTTCGCGCTGGAATTGATGCTGGTGCGAATATCGAGTTGACCCATACTAGCGTGGTTTGCCTGCTCGAGGATCCAGGCTTGGAAATTCGCTTGTGCAAGCCCGTCGCTCTCCGCCTCCCACAGCCGCCCCTCCGCCTGGACCCTCAGCAAATCGGTTTCGGCGCGACGCTGGCGCCAGGTATCGCTGTCGCTCAGATGCTCGATCGCCCCGAGTTGAGCTTGCTCTTCCGCGAGCGTCCGCCGCAATTTGGTGTCGATCCCGTCGAGAACTGTGAGGCCGCCCACCGCAAGCGTGAACGCGAGCGCGACGAGCAAAACCCGAGAACGAAAAGTCGCGAGGTTGTCCCGGAGCCATTTGCTGAACCAAGGCGGGACAGTGCCGGCACGCGATAGAGTTAAGTGATTCATTTTCGGGCCAGGCGCAATTTTATCTGCAAGCCGCGCTCGCTATCCGCGCGATCCGCGGCCACCTCGGTGAAGCCCTCGACCGAGGAATACGTCTTGACGTAGAATAGGATATCGGGCGTCGCCGGGGAGAGGATAGTGAATTGCAGATCACCCTCCTGGTAAGACCATGCGGTTATGCGAGAGCCGTTGGCGGGCAATTTCTCCGCAACCTTCGCGAACAGCGCAAATTGCGAGGGGTAAGGGTTTAGCTTTGTAAAATTGTCCAAGAATTCGCGATTCGCCAAAGCCCGGTTTTGTTCGGCGATGATCGGCGCAGACCGCTGTTCCGCGACGCGCAGCTTCTTCTCGACAACCGACATCGACATAGCATCGTGTGCCAGTGACCCGCTGAGATATCCGTAGGCTGCCAGCAGCAGACCCGCTCCTGCCGCGAATGCCACCCGCGCGCGGCGCTCCATACCAACGCCCGAACCGCCCCCAGAATTTGTCCATGGCCGGCTCCGCCACGGCGGGGTCTCGGCCGGGGGAGAGGCCGTCAGCGGATCAACGGCAAGCCCGCTCGCGCGTTGGAACTCGAGCCATTGCTCCAGCGAGGGCATCTCTGGCCACCAGCGGCTGGCCTGCAATTCCCCGTGTGACCACGATTGCCCCTCCACACCTTCGAGACAAGTGACGAGGTGAAGCCCGTCCGAGGCTCGTGCCCGCAATGCCACTTCCGGAAGTGCCGCGACGCGCCCTGGTTTGACACCCGCCGCCAACATGGCGTCACGTACGCGCCCCGCGTCCCACACCCAGATCCGCGCCGCATCTCGGGTCAGATGTGCGTGGTAACCGACCTCAGCATAAGGGGCCCACTCCCGTGCCTTGATCGCCGCGAATCCCTTGAGATCGGTCCTTGACGTGCCCGGCAAGCGGAAAACACGAAACCCGCACAACGCTCGGCTGACAACCCAGTAACGGCGCCCGCGCCACGTCGTCGGCCGTTCGGTCCGGTCAGGGTACTGCAGGTAACAGCTGTGAGATGGGAAGTTCATCAGGCTCCGGGTCGGTGGCGTCACGGTGCGCCCGCGGCATTTCTATGTCATAGTCGATGGTCCAGGGATGATCCTGCGACAGTGGCGTTTTGCGGATTGCGATGCGGCGTTCGAGTGGCGAATTCTTCATCGAAAGCGTGAGAATCACGCCGCTCGACGGGAAGGGGACGAACTGTGATGGCGGGGCGTCGGAGACCGCTATCCCCGTCAGCATGCCGAATTGATAGCCACTCACGATCGGTTGCTCACGTCGCCATTCGATGACTTTTTCGACGGTATCCGGCGTCATCCCGGGCATTAAAGACAAGAGCATCCGAGGGGCTGTATTGACGTTGAACGCGCCGACGGGAGCCGTCGAGGCCACCAGCGACCACAAGCTATCTTCCTTGGCCAGATCGTCGATCTTGTCCCAATCGAGGATCCGCCGCACTTCCCAGGGCGTGCGCAGCGGCGCATTCGCCGGCGGCTCCATGCCGGCCTCCTCGTATTGCGGCGCCTCGGCTCCGTTCAATCGGACAAGAGAGTCCGCATCTATATAGTCCTGCAATTTTGCAATGAGCGGTCCCCTGTCCTCGGCAGCGACACCGAAAATACCGAGCAGAGCGAAGAGATCATCAGGCGATCCGAGGTTCAAATTGATCAGCCCGCGCATGTCCTGAAACCGCAGCACGATCTCACCGAGACGATAGGGATGATCGTTCAAACTTGATGTAATTCTCCGCCGATTGGGCGCCCGCAAGCAATCCCGGTGGGGCGGTCGAGCCGATTTGCGCGTCAGTCAACAGCTCTACGCCGCGAGCACTGAAAGGACGTGTCTCCAGCAGATACAGCGAGATCGCCTCGGCTTCCGCGATCTGCCGGGCTGGCGTCAACTTCCTCTCGGTTTGCCAACGCCTGGTCGAGGGCATTCGAAACCCACCTTGTCATCATTTCGGTCAAGAGCGAAAGCGCCAAGATGACTACCAGGGTGAGCACCAGCGCAAAGCCGGCTTCCCTGTTCTTCGCAGCCATGCCGGAGAAGTCCAGTGCCTGGAACCGCAAAACATATGATGCAGCGCCAATTAGCAAGACTGGGCCACCACGGGGCGGTGACCCAGTTAGCTTCCTCGATCTATGCCGGCTATCGTGATCGCCGGCGTATTATTGCGGTTATGGCAGAGCGGAAAGGTCGAGGGTCGTTGCGTTCTGCGAGACCGCCGAGAACAGCACGCTCGCCGTCGGCGACAGCAACCGCACAGTTGCATGCAGCGACCCCGCGATAAGAGTGGTGCCGACTGCCGTCGCTACCGTGTCTGCCGAAAAGAACGCTGCGTTGTTCCCAGGGACGGACGTCAAGGTGCCCAAGAACTGACCGAGCAACGCCATCCCTCGTCAATATCGCAAACACGGGCGCGGTAACGCTGGTCGGATTGGCGACACGGAAGAAGGTTGGATAGAAGTTCGCCGCGCCGAACACGTTTTGGAAATACGCCGCGCTGCCGTTGGCGGCGATCCTGCCGAACCCGTCGTTATCCGCCACGACAAAGCTGCTCGGTGTCACGTTGATAGATGCAGTGATGGTAACCGGAGTGACTGGAATCTGCACCGCCGCCCCGCCGACGGTCGCACCACTGATGATGCACACCGCCCAGGTCGTAGTCGGGTTCGGGAATGTCGTTGGGAGAGGCGGAGTGAAGGTGATTGCGGTGTTTGTCGCATTTATCACGCCGGCGCCGGTGCCGGGGGCAGGCGAGACACAGGAGGCTTGAGGGTTTGCCGGGTTTACGGTGAGATAAGCTTGGCTAATCGAGAAGAAATTTCCCCCAATCGTCGCGCTGACCGTACCGGTAGGAGCGGTAGCTAGAGGCTGACCGGTCGCAGCATTGAGGTCTTGACGCGCGCGCACGGTGAAGGTTCCGAGGAAGCCCGCCGGCGATACGCCGCCCGCTCCGTTGTCGAATTGCGTGCCCGGGGTTGAGCCGCCGGTGCCCGCCAAGTTGATGGTAAGCGCAGGCGAGAGCGGTAAATCGGAGAACACGAAGGTATTTTGGCTCGTCAGCGTCAGCACGGGGATTGGCGAGTTGTCGGAATCGCCGGCATTGGCGGCTGCGAAAGTCCCCTGCGCGGTGATGGTAGCTATTGCAGCGCTGCCTGGGTTCGCCAAAACCGACAGGCCCGTCATCACGGCCTGATTGAGCGTCAGCTCTGCCGAACCGGTGTTTCTGTTGCAGCCGGTGGCAAACGTGTACGTCAATGAGCCGTTCGCGTTGAGGGCGCCGGTCCACGTGCAAGTTGTGCTGTTTAGGACCGGCTGGAGGGCTGTCGGCACCGGCGCGATGAACTGAGCGCCTGTCGGCGGAGTGAACGTTATCGTGTCGCCAACGGCTGCGGAGCCGGACATCTGATAGGTTATCGCCCCGGCGGGTATGATAACCTGATTTGTGGCCGATGCTGCGACCGTTTGCGCCGAGTAAGTTAACGTATTGGCGGGAGAGGGCCTTGCCTCACCCGCGAACGCCGCGGGAGCAAGGCATAACCAGGCAACCCCTACCGCGCTCAGTCTCAAACCGGTTCTTTTCTTCATCGGACTCACTCCCCAGAGGTTATGTTTAACGCTCGTTTACCATGATGGAAATCAACTGCAACGTCAAGCCAGTTCCGCTCGGACGGAAAGGAAAAGAGCGGAATGGTTGTTTTTTTGTCCGCGTCGGACGTCCGCTCGGGCGCCTCGGATTTGCAATTCGTTCCGGCCGGGGTAAGCGCCGCGATCGGCGGCGGGCGGTCGCGCCTGTCAGGGGGCGCAGACCGCCTGATGGAGCGCGGCCATCCGATCACGATAGGTGTGCTGTTCCTTGACCAGAGCGTAAGCGGCCTCGGCGATCCGCCGCCGCTCGTTCGGATCGCGAAAGCGCGTTATCGCATCGCCGAGATTGGCGAGGTCCGGGTCGAGAGCGATATAGTGCTCGTCCGCGGTCAAAATGTCATTGTACCGGCCCCGCAGCAGAATTTGGCAGGTTCCGGTTCCGGCGGCATCGAAGTGACGGGAGGAGATGCATTTGGAATAGACCGGGCAGCGCGGGCGGCCGGCAAAGAAGCGGGCTTCGATATCTGCGAAACTCACCTCCCCCTCATCGAATGCCTCGTGCCGCAGCGGCGAAACCTTCAAGAGCGCCTTGAGCCAAGTCTTGACTTGATAAGGGAGGCGTCGGCTCAGAGAGTGCAATAAGCCGTCGGCCTTGATGGCGCCGGGGCCGGCCCGCGCGCTGAGAAATTCGCGGATCTCGAGAATGGTTCGGTCGTCCTGCTCGAGATACCATGATCCGGCTTCGGTCCCGATCGTCCCACGGCAATCGTTGAGAAATTTGGCCCAGCCGCCTCGATCGAGGCGGGTGTCGGTGTCTATGTCGACCCGCAGCCCAATTTTCGGGCCGATCCGGGAAAATAAATCATGGACCTGGTTGCGCTCGTCATCGCCGATGAACGCCGGGTAGCGAGCGCTGCGCCCGCCGATATCGATCGGGCGAAGCGAATCCGGCTTGTCGGGGCGAAAAACGCTGTCGTTCAGAGCGTGCGGCAGCGCGAGCACCCGGGCACCGGTATCGGCGTACAGCCACCGCCCGGCCTCGATCGGCAGCTGCGTCCCGACGTAGTCGGCGCCGACCGCGCGCAAGAAATCCCGCTTGTCGCCCAGTCGGGCCCAGGGCAGGTTGTATTCATTGCCGACCAGCATCAAGAAGCGGCCGCGCCGCGCCTTCAGCGCGCCACTCAGGGGTTGGATGTATTCGAGCGTATCGGCCGAGCACGAGTGCAAGGCGACGACCAGCTCGCTGTCCTCGACCACTCTGCCCGCTGCGCAACGCTGATCGCGTTGAAACAGGTTGAGCGTAGTGACCGCGAACAGTGGCGAGCGCTCGAAAGCCTCGACCCAATCCAGGTAATAGGAAGATCTGGTCGCGTATCGGAGGGTCAGAACGACGGTGCGGATCCGGCTCTCGGCTGGCATTTCAGAAAATCGATTATAAGCTCGACCGCGCGATCCGCGGCATGACCATCGCCATATGCGGAGATCTCCTGGCGCGGCTCGTAATCCGGTCCCTTCCACAGTCGATTCCAACCGGCGTTGATGGTCTCCACCCACTCGGTTTCGCTGCGCAACGTTACGCAAGGAACTTTGTGGAAATAGGCTTCCTTCTGTAAGCCGCCGGAATCGGTGAAGACGGCAACCGCCGATCGCAGGAGCCGGTGCATGTCGAGATAACCCAACGGCTCGCACGCCAGTATGTCGCCGAGATCGAGGCGCCACTCCGAGATCCGCTTGCGTGTCCGGGGGTGGACCGGGAATACGATGATGCGATCGCGTGCCTGCCGGCGCAGGAATTCCACGATTTCAGCGAGTGCGGCTTTGCTTTCTGTGCTTTCGGCCCGATGCACCGTGGCGAGAGCGTAAGAGCGCTCGACAAGACCCAGCCGGTCGAGGATTTGCGACCGCCGGGATGCGTCTGCGGCAAAGCACGCCGCATCGTACATTACGTCGCCGATGTTATGGACGCCGTCGATGATGCCCTCGCGCCGGAGATTGACGACGCCGGTTTCGGTCGGGCACAGCAGCAGCGTGCTGAGGTGATCGGTCAGCACGCGGTTGATCTCCTCGGGCATGCGGCGGTTAAAGGAGCGCAGGCCCGCCTCGAGATGCGCGATCGGAATATCCAGCTTGGCTGCTGCCAATGCGCCGGCAAGGCTCGAATTCGTGTCGCCGGGCACGAGGACGAGGTCCGGCCGCTCCTCGATCATGACCCGTTCCAGCGCCGCGAGCATTTTGCCCGTCATTTCGCCGTGGCCGCCGCTATGAATGCCGAGATTGAGCCGCGGCGGTTCGAGCCCGAGTTCGTCGAAAAAAATTTGCGACATGCCGGCGTCGAAATGCTGGCCGGTGTGAACCAGGATTTCGCGGATGCCATCGCGGGCTGCGATCGCGCGCGAGATTGGGGCGGCTTTGACGAATTGTGGCCGCGCGCCGACGACAGTCAGGATGCGCAAATCGGCCATTCGACCCCGTCGCGCACTTCCGGCAGGAAACGAGCGTGCCGCAACATGCAGCGGCAGATCGTGTCGCGATTGCCGCGGGTCCAGTCGATCGTACGCCGCAACCCCTCGCGCAGCGGCGTTGCTGCTTCAAACCCCAGCTCTCGGCGTGCCTTCTCGGGCGCACCGAAGCGCCTGCCCGAGCGATCCCATTCCCGGGCGGGGGCGAGGACGATCGGGGTTGGATTGCCAGTAAGTTTGTTAACCAGGCGGGCGAGGTCGAGAATTGAGGTCTCGACGCCGGAGGCGATATTGTAGGCTTCGCCGGCGCGGCCGCGCAAGGCGCAGGCGATCAAACCGTCCACAATATCCTCGACAAAGATGAAATCGCGGGTGGCGGCGCCGCCATTTTCGACCGGCAGCGCTTCGCGCCGCAAGGATTTCCAGATGAATGTGGGTGTCACGTTGCGCCACACGGTGTGCGGCGTTCCGCGCCATTGTCCGGCACCCAGTATCTCGCCCGGTCCATAAACATTCTGAAACCGCGCCGTCACAAACGGCAGGCCGTGGCGCATGAAATAATAATTGCCGTACATCTCGCCGACCAGCTTCGAGATCGAGTAAGGGCTGTCATGAAACAACGAGACCGGCGCATCCTCGGCTGTAGGGCTCGCCTTGTCGAATGTCTTTTCTGCTACGGCGCAACCCGCCGCCGAGTAGACGACTTTTTTCAATGCGCTGAACCGCTTCAAATGGTCGAACGTCTTCAACGCCGTCAATGCGTTGTTTTGATGATCGGCAAGCGGATCGTGGATCGACGATTGGTTACCGTGATAACAGGCCAGGTGGAACACAAAATCGAGATCGGGCGGCAATGCTCCGAGCACCTTATCCGCGGCAATCGAAGCGAACACGAAGTCTATGGCGGGATGTTCCGGCACGTTGCTGATATCGGCCGACAGCAGATTATCAACGATGATCAGGCGGTGCGGCTGCAATTCCAATAGCCGGCGGACGAGGGCTCCGCCTACGAAACCGGCCCCCCCGACGACGAGAATCGTCGACCCGGCAAAATCCGATCCTGTCACGACTCTTCCGCCGGCGGAGGGCGCAAATGGCTATGGATGACCGGAACGCCGTGGGTATCGTACCAGCGGACCATGCGGGCGATCGACTCGCAGAGGCCCAGTTCCGCTCTCCAGCCCAGGGCGGCGCGAGTGCGGGACGGGTCGAGCACTACGGCGGGGACATCATCGGCGGCCGGTGGCACGACCCGGACGGGCTCGGGCAGAGTGATCCCGAGACAAGCCGCGATCGTGCTGAACACTTCTGCGATCGTATGGCCCTCGCCGGTCGAGACGTTGAAGATACCGGTCGGGGCATCGTCGCGCAGCACGATCCTCATCAGCGCGAGGAAATCTGAGATGTCCAGGAAATCGCGGACCGTGTCGGTGCAGAAGCAATTCTTGTCCGGCCTTGAGCCGCTTATAAAAGGTTGGAATAGGTCCGATCGCGAGGCGCGGTCCGGTAATGTTGGCGAGCCGCAGCGAGACCCACGGGAGGTCGCTGATCGCGAGGTAAGCCTCTCCGGCAGTCTTGGATATGCCGTAGCTGGTAAAGGGGCGGGTCGGATGCTCGACCGGTATCGGAACGCGCTCGGGCCGCCCGTAGCACAGCGCGGTCTGAAGATACACAAACCGCTCTGACGCCCACGCGCCGCGCCGCCTCGACGGTGTTGATCGTACCTGTGACATTGGTAGCCACATCTTCTCGCCAATCGTTCGGATCCTTGTACGACGCAGCGCTGTGTATCACGTGTGTTGGCGCAAACCGGGTAAAGGCGGCGTCGACCAATTGCCGGTCGGCAACTGTCCCATAGACGATTTCGAGCCCGGGCGACGCCGCCAGCGCCTCGCGACTGCCAGTGGCGAAATTGTCAATGACGAGTATCTCGTCCCCGTGCGCGAGATATTCCTCGATAAGATTGGAGCCGAGGCAGCCAGCCCCGCCGGTGATCAGGAGCCTCACGAATTCTGCTCGGTCCGCAGATGGGTGTATCCGCCTTGCACGCCATGCTGCCGGTAATAAGCGACGGTCTCGGCAACGATCTCGTCGAGCGGCGTGAACTCGACCTCGCCGAAATCACGGAAGGTGCGGCTCGGGTCCAACAGGATGGTGGGCGCGTCGTCGGGTCCAAGCGGACGGATCTCCGGCTCGGGGTAATGATTGAGCTGCATTGCCCGGACAACCGCGTCGTATAGCTCCCTGACCGCCACGTCCCTTCCCGATGAGAAGTGATATGTGCCGGTGCCGGTTCCGCTCGCCGCCCTCAGAACGGTTTGGGCCAGGTCGCGCACGAATACAAAATCGCGCCGCGCCTCGGTGACGAAACAACGCTTCGCTTGCGCCAAACGATCGAAAAAAATCGGCAATGGACCGCTGACGTTGCGCGGGCCAACTATGTTTGCCAGGCGAAAGGTGACCCAGTCGACGCCGCTCAGCTGGATGTACTGCTCGCCCGCGGTCTTTGAGATAGCATAGCTGCTGTTCACCGGATTGAGGGGATGATTGAGCGTGATCGGCTGCTCCAGCGGCTTGGTGCCGTAACATAGCGCCGTCTGAAAATAGATCAGTCGCCCGACCTTGTGGTCTTTGCAGGAGCGAGCGATGTTGGCGCTGCCGACGCAATTGGTCAGTGCATCTCCCCGCCAGTCATCGGGGTTCTTGTAGGATGCCGCGGTGTGCACCACGACGTCGGGACGAAAGTCGCCGATCAGCCCGTCGACGACGCGCTCCTCGACGATGCTGTCCTCGATCAGCTGCAGCCGAGGCTGCGGTTTCAAATTATCGCGCCGGCCGGTTGCGAAATTATCGATCGCGAGGACTTCGTCGCCACGGGCGAGCAGCAGATCGATGACGGTCGAGCCGACGAGACCAGACCCGCCGGTTACGAACACTTTCATATCGGCATCATCCCATTAAAGCCGACCCGAAATAAATTCTGAAAGATTAACCCTTTGGCCGTCATTCCCGCGAAAGCGGGAACCCAGAGCCTGCCCCTGGCTTGAACAGGGGGTGAGCGGCGTGCGGTCGCCCCTGGACCCCCGCTTTCGCGGGGGCGACGGTAAGCTATCGGGATGGCTCGCTTCATTTCAGGTCAGACACTTTCACGATCTTTATTGCGCAGCCCCGGCAACCGGCGATGCGTCAAAAGATTCTTCTTTCGCCAGCATGCGCCGGTATTGGGCGGCACGATCGTGAAAGATCTGGTGCCACAGCTCGAGGCACAGCAAGCCCCACACCTTGCGCGAGAAGCGGCCGGCACCTTCGAAATTGGCGAGGACGGCTTCGGCGTTGAGAAATGGGCGCTGCCGGGCGTGACGGCTGCGGAAAGTGTCCTGCACAAAGTCGCGCAATTCCCCCGAGAACCATTCCTTCAATGGGACAGGAAAGCCCATCTTGTCGCGCCGATCGGCGATCGCGGACGGCAAAACACCAGCATAGGCACGCTTGAGGAGGTGTTTCATCCGGCCGCCCTCGAATTTCACATCGGCCGGGACGGTGGCAAGGAATTCGATCAGTGGATGATCGAGGAGGGGCACGCGGCTCTCCAGCCCGTGGGCCATGCCCATCCTATCCTCGACCTGAAGTAATGCCGGCAGCAGACATTTGAAGTCGAAATGCGTCATCTTGTCAAAATAGGCTTCCTTCCTGACGTTGCTCTTGTTGTTAAAAATTTCCAAGAAGTTGGTAAACACACGATCCTTATCCAAAAGTGTCCAATCGATCTCCTCCTTCATGTCCGTTGAGCGGTCGACCAGACGAAAATATCGCTCATCGAGGCCATTGAACAAACCTTCTCGCCAGAACTCCTTCATCATCGGCTTGTATTCCCGCAATAGACCGAGGTTCGGCACGATCAATTCGATCGTCACGACGAAATTGCCGTTTTTGTAATTCCCATCGAGGGCGGCCTTGATGCACTGCTCGAAGTAAGCCAGCAGATATCGCGCGTATCCGCCAAAGATCTCGTCGCCGCCCTGCCCGCCCAACACCACCTTCACGTGGTCGCGCCGCGAGCTGCGAGACCATGAATTGCGGGAACGAGCCAGGTCCTGCCACCGGAAAATCGAGGTGGTAAATAACGTCGCCTATGTGATCGCGAAATTGCCGGGCAGTAATGTCGATGAGATGCAATTTGGCGCCTGCAACTGCTCCACCGCGACGGCGGCGTAATCGCTCTCGTCGTAACCCTCGAACTCGGTGAAGCGGCCGTGAAAACAGCCGGCGATGCCGCGCTCGGTTTTGCCGGCAAGGATCGCGATCAAGCTCGAATCGATGCCCCCCGAAACGTAAGCGCCGATCGGCACATCGCTGCGCAGGTGAAACTTGACCGAGTTCGTCGAGCAGCTCGGCAAGGTGCCGCTCGAAATATCGTGGACTGTGGTCGCCGTCGATCTCGTAATAGACGTCCCAATATCGCCAGACGCGGACATTGCCATTCTCGACGGCGAGCGCATGCCCCGGCAAAAGCTGCTTGACGCCGCGGAAAAGGGTGGCTTCGCCGATCGTGTACTGGAAGGTTAGATACTCGGCGAGCGCGGCGGGATCGGTTTCGATTTCAGGCAGAAACGGCAGCAATGCCTTTGCCTCGGAGGCGAAGATAAATCGATTTCCCACCAGCGCATAGTAGAAGGGCTTGATGCCGAAGCGGTCGCGCGCGCAGAAAAGACGCCGGCGCCGGTCGTCCCAGAGGGCAAAGGCGAACATGCCGCGCAATCGATCGAGGCAGCCGGTGTCATAGCGGTCGTAGGCCGCCAGAATCGCCTCGGTGTCCGAGTTCGAATGGAATTTCCAGCCGGGGGACAGCTCGGCGCGGAGCTCGAGATAATTGTAGATCTCGCCGTTATAGGCGATGGCGGTCGGGCCGGGCGCCACCATTGGCTGTTGCGCGGCATCGCTCAAGTCGATGATCGCCAAGCGACGATGGGCGAGCCCGACGGAGCGTGCCGGCGAGATCCAGGCACCATTTCCGTCCGGGCCGCGGTGGGCGACGAGGCGGTCGAGCACTGCGAGCGACGAAGCCAGTCGAGGGATCGGCGTTCCGTCGGTCGTGGCGATGCCTGCGATGCCGCACATCCTATCGTCACGCCACCGCTTCGGTCTGTCGGGGGATGCGAACGGGCCGGTCCGTAACCTCATCGACAAGGCGATTAAGCCGCAGTGACTCCGTCTCCCACCGCAGCTCGCGTGCAAGCGTCGCGGCCGCACTACGCAAACCGTCGGTGTCCTCGGCACACCGCAAGATTGCCGAGGCCAAGGACGGCGGGTCGAGACGATCGAGACGAGCGCCAACGGGGTGGCGGCCGATCGCCGCCTCGATCTCCGGGAGCGCCGCGCGAACCAGCGGCAATCCTGCGGCAATCACCTGGAAAAAGCCGTTGGGCAAAGCATACCGGTAATTGGCGGAATAAGGTTCGTAGATCACCAGACCGAGATCGGCCGTGCGAATAAACGGAACCACTTGGTTTGGCGCGACATGGCGCCCGAAGTGGACGCGGGAGGCTGCCGGATGTCGGCGAAGCCTCTCGCTGTCGGCCTCGTAGCCGCGTCCGACAAAGGCAAGGTGGAAACGCGCCGGAAGCATGGCCAACGCATCGACTACCGTGTCGACCGCCATTCCCGGCTTGCGGTTGCCGACCACGACGCAGAGGCGATCGGCCGGCGCCAGGGACAATGATGTACGCAGATCCGAGTTCGACGGCTTGGTCCAGCCGCTCGTCATGGCAATTGCGCAGGACAGTGGGACGCCGGCCGAAGGTTCGCTCCATCAGGGCGGCGATGCCGTCACTGACCGTTACCGTAGCATCCGCCGCAGCTACGAGACGCGCTTCGAGCGCATCAAAAAAGGGCCTCACGCGATTGCGGTCAAAGGCGGCCTGCCGCTCCGGCGGCTCGATGCCGCGATAGAAATCGTGCGCGTCATAGATAATGCGGGCCCCCGTGCGCGCTGTTATCGGGGCGACCGCGCGATGAAACTCGAAGGAATGCAGGTAATAGAGCTCAGCCGGCGGGATACACCCGCGCGGACGCCAGCAATGGCGCCACCATTCCCAGCCACGGAAACCGAGATAGAGGGCGAGCTCGCCGCCACCTCCCAACCGGCCACTGCGCGCGATCGCGACAGCGCCGCCGCGGGCGCGTCGCCTTGGTGAGGTCTGGCGCGGATGGGCGAGAGCCCAACGAACGGACTTCGACTGCGTTTCCCCAAAACCGGTTCGCACTCGCCCGGCCCTCGATCACGATCGAACGCCAGCCTGCCTCGCCGAGGCTCGAAGCGATGCGGAAGGTTCGGCTGTCGGCCTCAAGCGCCAATGGCGTAAATGAGACGATGGTCCCGCACGCGCGGCTCGGCGTCATCCTCAGGCCGACACCGCGAACGCGCGGCCCCAAATACTGAGATTGACAGGATTGACGAGCTGTCGAGCCCGCCCGGCAGGCAGCTGCCTCCCGGTACATGCGAGCGCAGGTGGCTTTACCAAGCCGATGTGGTCGGGGTCGGGCTCGAAGCCGAGCAAACACCAGATGCCGCACATGCTATTGGCGGGCCGCACCGAGTGCAGAGTCATAGGCGACGAGCATCGTCCTCGACTCCTGCGCCCAGCACAGTTCCCGGGCGGCCTCCAGTGAGCGCCGCTTGAAGGTGTCGATGGCTGATCGGGTAAAGCCGTTCATTGCCGCTGCGATTGCGGCGGGTTCGATCGAAGGCAGGCACTTGCCCACTTTGTACCGTTCCACGATCCGGGCCATTTCCGGTAAGTCCGAGATACAGAGTGCGAGCCCAGCCATGATGTATTCGAACAGCTTGTTTGGCAGCGCGAGCCGGTTTTGACGCGAATGGTCGGGCAGGGCAAAGAGGCCGATATCGAAGGCGGCTGCCCGGTCGACCAGCTCGGTCATCGGAACCGGCGGCTCGATCGTCACTCGGCCCTCGATCTTCGCGCGTCTCGCCCGTGCATCGAGCGCCGCGACAAAACCGGAATCGCCTGGCCCGCGGATGGTAAGGCTCAATTCCGGCCGCCACGCGGGAACGCTGTCGACGGCCTCCTCGAGCCCGCGTCCGGGCGCGACCAAGCCGTGGTAGAGCACCCTGACGGTGGCGCCGCACGGCCGAAAGGAAATTTCCCGGTAATCCGGGACGTTCCGGATCGTCAGCGGCCGATCGGGCAGATTATAGAGCTGCATCAGAAATTCGCCGATGCCGGGCGAAACGGTGGACACCACCTGAGCGCGGCGGATGTAACGGCGCTCGATGGCTCTGACGAGAGGTTGGCGCATCAGGCGCCATTTGAAGCTCTGTTCGCACTCCGAGACCGCAAGCTCGTGGGTGTCGTAACCGACAATGCCGCCTCGAGCCGCTGCTGCCTCGACCGCCAGAGGCAAGGTCACCCAATCATTGGCGAGCCAAATATCGGCTTTGAGAGCACGGATGGCGGCGCGCATCGCGGCTACACCCTCGATCGAGGAATAGAGACGATCGATGTAGCCGTCATCGAACCGAAGCCACTGATGGCGCAGCAATGTGCCGGCTTTACCACGGAACAGACGCTGCGATTCTCGCCACCGCACAAGCAAAGAACCGGATGTGTCGGCCTTCCGCACGGCACTTTTTCCGATTGTCAGGATGCGCCAGGGCGGCGGTGGCGAAAGACCGCCCGGCAGTCCGATCGCTGTGACGGCGCAGCCGGCCCGGTGAAAGGCGTCGCCTTGGCGTCGAACGCGCGGATCATCGGCGATCGGCGAGAAGGCGAGGAGACAAGCCCGCTTGCCGCGCCGCAGGCCCGGCGCATTCCCCGGACCCTCTGCCTCGTCGAAGGTCCCCAGTACCCCGCCCGCGACCGCCGCGTCGGTAATGTGCATCTGTCTTCAGTGAACGGCGGAGCGGGCGATAAAATGACGCCCGACACAGGGATTGAGCATAGCGGCCGAGATCAGGGTTCCCAACCGCAGTTCCGAACCCGTGTTGATCTGATCGATCGCGGCATCGGCGATCCGGCACAGCTGCTCCTGATCGCATGTCTCCGCCGCACAAGAACTCGTCGCTTCCGTAAATTCACCCAGGCTGGACAGCGACGCTACGATCGACTTTTCGAACTCCGCCGAAGGTACCGAGACCCGTAACGCGGGCACCATCAGCTCACGCCGCCAGCGTGCACTCGCTTCGCCACCCGACAGCTGAGCCGCAAGACCAGCCGCCGCCTGATGGGGGCTCATTGCTCCACTTCCCTTCGAAATGGTTGCAGCCTCGATGAAGGCGGCGGCGTTTGACGCTCACTGAGGAAAATACCGTGGGCCTGTTGCAGCGGAATGACGCACACCCGTCTCCATGCCGCGCCATCCTGCGTCCAGATCTGGACGTCATTGCCATCATAGTCGGCCACCGCGACCCCTCCGGTATCCGGGTCGATCGAAATGTTCTCCGGAGAGATGACCTGGTCGGCTGCGAACTCTTCTTCGACGGTGATAGTCTTCGCTGGCAAGTCGACACTGGCGATTAGAATATTGTTGGAGAGGTAATTCGCAATAAACAGCCAATTTCGCTGGCTCTCATAAGCGAGTCCAGTCGGTACATTGCGACGGGTTGCCCCCACGATGGCCATCGGGTGATGCTGCCATGCTGCTTATCAAACAGCAGAATTTTCGAGTAATCTGCGATCAAATACAAGTCCGGTTCTGGGGTTGCCGTGATCGACACCGCGCTGGAGGATAACTGCAATTGGGAGGCTCGGCCGGCAGAGGCGCCGAATATCATTGCGATGACGATCGAGATCCGAAGCAGCGGCAACGATAAATCGGACATCCCGATGTCAAAGGGCCGGCTAGGACAGGAAGGGTGCATAGAAATCGGTGAGCTTGTTTTCCTCGTTTTCCCAATGCAGCTCGTCCCGCGCGGCGGCGAGCGCGTTGGCCCGGTAATGCGCTACCAAATCGGGCCTCGCCACCAGCTCGTTCAATTGGGCGGCAATCGCCTCTGGTTCCAAGCTCTCGAACAGGATGCCGACATCGTATCGCGTCGTGTGGTCTCGGATCTCCACGAGGTCGGAACTGGCGCAGGCGAGCCCGGCCATCAAATACTCGAAGAATTTGTTGGGCAAAGCATATTCGGTGTTCTTGCACACCGGGATGAATGGATTGAGCCCGATGTCGCTCTCCGCGGCGGAACTGACGAGCTCGTCGACGCCGACCGGATCGGCAAAGGCGATCCGGTCCTCGACGCCGAGCTCGATACTCAACCGTTTCAACACTTCGCCGTGGCTGCCGATGCCGCGGAACACGAAATCTGCGCCGTCGATCAAACGGGAAGCCCGGATGATCTCCTCCAGCCCGCGATAGGCAAAATAGGAGCCGTGATAAAGGAATTGCGGCCGCTCGCGCCGGTCAGCCCGGATCCGCTCTCCGGACAGCTGCGCTCTGGACGGCAGGTTGCGAACCGTTACAAACCCGTTCGCATTATAAAACGACTTGAAATACCGACCCAGAGAGCTCGCAAACCGTCAGCTGCCCGTCCGCTTCGTTGATCAAGCGTCTCTCCAGATTGGTATAGAAATCATGCCAAATCTGCGAGCGCATCGGCGGCGGCAACTGTTCCGGATAAATTTCGTGCGCATCGAATATCAATCTACTGCCGTATTTTGTTTTGAACATGTAGCCGATCAGTAGGGTGTCGAGGTCGTTGCAATGGACGATATCGGGCGCGTATTCTTCGGCTGCTTTAAAAATCGCCAAATTGACCAGCATGATCGACCGGATCGGCGCTACATCGCACCAATCCGGCCGTTGGTCATCGGCGTCTGATGCCGGTGCAATCCGCCTGGGGCGTGCGACCCAATCCAACGCGCGCTGAAGACCTCCCCGGTGGGGTTTTCGGCCATCGCCATAGACGCATGGATGCGCTTCGGCGATGACCCGCGCCGCGGCCGGGCACACCCGACCGAACTCGGCCATGTCTACATCCGTGTAAGATTGCGGGATCGGCACCCGGTAAATCGTCACCCCATTGATGACCTCCTGTGCCGGCATGCCGTTCTGCTGCATCTCGAAGACGGCGACGACAGGTCCGCGCGCACGCAATGTAGAGGAAATTCGCAACACGCGCGGATCGCGATGGGTCATGTTCAGGTTGAAGATCGCGATCTTCGGGCACACGCTCATCGTGCTCGTCCCGGGATCAGGCGCAAGCTAGTTGCGGACCGGTGATCGTGACTGGCTGAACCGAGCTCGGCATCGGCACTGCCGAATACGGCGCGAGCTCGTCGATGAACTGCCGGTGCCAGAGCTCGAGAGTGACGCAGCGATAGATCAGCCAGCTGCGATCGGCGGCCCCCGTCTGATGCTGCTTCCAGTAGAACTCCAGGGATCGCCGCTCCATCAGCTCGCGCTCGATGAATGAGCGCGAGAACAGTACATCGGAAAGCTGGGCGCTGTTGGGCATCTGGCGCAGCCAGCGGGCAAAGGGCGTCGGATAGCCGAGCTTGCTGCGGCGCCAGGTGACACAGTCGGGCAGGACCGGCTCCGCCGCCTTGCGCAACACCCATTTTGTCCAGCTATTGCGGATCTTGTATGCCGGATCGAGACCGAGTGCGAATTCGACGATGCGATGGTCGAGATAGGGGACCCGCGCTTCGATCGAGAAGGCCATGGAGTTGCGGTCTTCGTAGTGCAAGAGGGCCGGGATCGACTGCTGCACGAGGTGCCAGTAGAGTGTGTCGCTCAGAGTGTCCGGGTACTGTTTGTCGCGGGCCCCGATCACTGGCCGGCCGTCTGCAGAGCGTGCGGCGAGACCTGGATGGAAGAAGGGCGGCTCCGCCTCGGGAACTCTGATCCGGCTCCAAACCGCCCGGGCCTGCTTCATCGCGCCGACGGCTCTGCTCAGCAGCGCCGATTCCGCAATCCCTGACAATGCCGCAAGCCCGGCGTGCAGCGCTATGCTGGCGCAAAGCAAGTAGCCGGAAAGGCGGGTCCGGCCCGAACCCGCCAGAAGATCATTCGCCCGCAATGCCAGATAGGGGAGATAACCGGCGAACAGCTCGTCGCCGCCCTGCCCGTCGAGGATGACCTTGACGTCTGCCCGGGCCCGCTTCATGACGTGAAACTGGGTGTAGAGACCCGGTCCCGCAGTCGGCTCGTCCTGGTGCCAGGTAATCGACTGAAGATCAGCCAACAGATCGCCATCGGGCTGCGGGCGAATATGGTTGCCGCGGCACCGCGTGTGGTGCTCCACCGCCTCGACCCAAAAGGATTCATCGCAGCCGCGGTCGGGGTACAGGCCCGAAAACGTGTAGACCGGGCAGTCTCGCAAGGTCTGCATCGTGGCGACCAGGCTGCTCGAATTGAGCCCACCCGAAAGACACGTGCCAACTGGCACGTCAGAGCGCATGTGGGCTGCAACCGACGAGCGCAGCAGGTGGCGCATCGTCTCGACCGGATCGCCGAGACACCAACGCGAGCGAAACGCATCTCGGTCCAGCGACCAGAAAATGTCCGTTTGGATTGTGAAATTGCTGATGTCCAGCCGAATGTTCGTTGCTGCCGGCAGCGAGTAGACGTTATTGAAAAAGGTCTCGCTGCCGTCGTCGAGCGCGCCCGAGGGCAGAAAGTGATAAACAATCGCATGGTTGACTTGCCGCAGGCGCGGGAATGCGGCCAGCAAGCCTTTGATCTCGGAAGCAAACGCGAAAACCTCGCTATCGTGATAGTAATAAAGCGGTTTGATGCCGAACCTGTCACGCGAGAGCAAAATTTCGCGCTTGCGGCGATCGAACAGCGCGAAGGCCCACATGCCATTAAAATGGCTGACGCAAGCCTCGCCCCAATGATCGTAGGCGTGCAAAATGACTTCGGTGTCGCTGTCCGACCGGAAAACGCGGCCGGCGTCTTCGAGCTCGCGTCTCAGCTCGGGGAAATTATAGATCTCCCCATTGTAGACAATGATCAATGAGCCATCGTTCGACACCATCGGCTGATGCCCGCCCATCGACAAGTCTATAATTGACAGTCGTCTGTGTCCCAATGCAACAGCGCCATCGACATAGACTCCACCATCGTCCGGTCCGCGATGATAGAGCATCCTGCACATTCGATCGACTTCGCCGAGCGCCGCAGGCCTCTTTGGGTCGGACCAGATTATGCCAGCAATAGCGCACATCGCTAGGCCGCTACCGCGATGTTTTCCTCGGGTTGCACGGTCAGCGAACGGTAAAGCGAGACCAGCTTTTCGCCTTGCACGTCCCATACGAATTCATGCCGACGCGCTGCCAAACGCTGCCGGTAACCTTCTAGATCCGAAGCGAACATTACCTCAATTCCTCGTGCCATCTCGGCGGGCCCGTCTAGCGGGTGGACCTGGCCGAACCCGTTTTCATGGACAAATTTACGCAGCTCGGGCAGGTCATTGGCGAGGATCGGCAGACCCGCAACGATGAAGTCGAACAGCTTGTTTGGTGTACAATAACGCGAATTCAGGTCGATCGACTGGTAGGGAATGATCCCGACCTCGGCCCCGCCGGTGTAATGGAGCAGTTCTGTCTGCGGCACCGCGTCGCGAAAAAAGATGCGCTTCCCCAGCGTACCGTCCGAACTCGCGATGCGCTTGAGCTTGCAACTCACATCGGTGCCCGGGCCCATCATCACCAAGACGATGTCGTCACTCGCGACTTGCGCCATGGCCGCGATCAAACCTTCGAGATTGCGGTTGAGTGACAGCGACCCCTGGTACAGCAGGATTTGTTTGTCATGCGGGATCTGGAGATCCTCCCGCAACGGATCGCCCTCTCGAGGCAACGCGGGAACTGCCGGTGCGTTGAGGATGAGTTCGGGAGAGACGATGTCGTAGCGCGCAGCCATCTCCGCCGCTATCGACCCATTGATGGTCGTCACCAGATCAGCATGTTTGACCAGTGCCGCTTCAGCATTGCTGAAGAGGGCCTTCTGCCTAGCGCTAAAATGAAATTGTTCGGGATAGAGCTCATGGGCGTCGTACACCAGCGATGCTCCGATCTCGACCGCGGCTATTGCGGCGGCGGCGAGAACCGGCAGGTCATGGGCCACGTACACCGCCGACGGATGCTGCAGAGCGGCGGCCAAAAATTGGTGGTGATAGAAGTAAACGCGTTCCCAATTGCCATGGTGAATCCGGTTCTTTGGCAAAGCATGCTTGGTATCCTGATCGACCGCGTCGTGTCTACCCGAATTATAGAAAGTTCTGGGAAATCCAATTGGTCGTTATCAATAGGCTCGGGATAAGGCGCCGAGATAATCGTGACCTGCCACCCTGCCTGAAACAGCGAGCGGCCGCTGAGCAGAACCCGCCTGTCGATGCGGTTATCGGGCACCAGCATTGTGACACTATGGGGAACAATCTCCTTTCTGATGGACGGGTTTGTCGGGACATGCTCTGCGATCCGGTTCTTTGCACGAAGGGCATGCACCTGCCGCAGCGCAGCCGCAACCAAGCCGCCGCGCTGACTGAAATAGAGCCGGGCAAACGGCGTTAGACGACTGCCCTGTTTCGGGCTTCCGTCCATATCTATAAAGTCGTTGATCCGCAGTAGTTCGCGCAACGCACCAATCCGCCCGCGCCGCAATACGTATTCGTGTCGAACCGTACTGAGTTCGGCGGTGATCCTCGTGATGCGATTTACCATTTCTTGCCGCAAAGTGGCGAGTTGTGCCTCCGCGGCTTGCCGCTCTGCGGCGAGTTGTGCCTCCGCGGCTTGCCGCTCTGCGGCGAGTTGAGCTCCTCGGTCGCCGCTCTGCGGCGAGTTGAGCCTCCGCGGCTTGTTGCCGCTCGCGCAAGCTGCCCAATCTGCTTTTGGTAAATATCGTGGATAATCTGCTGCTCGCGAGCGATAAGCGCCCGCGAACTAACGAGATTTATCGGTTCCCGGCGAAGTGGGTGATCCACCTTTCGATTGATTTGATCCATGATTTGTTCGGAAAAACGGCGGTACGAGTATTCGCCAGACCTGATCAGCAGGTCGTAACAAGCGTCGATCATCGATTGGGCGGCGTTCCGGTCGTGGATACGTTTCAATACCTGGTCGATGTTGCAAAAATCCGGCTGCAGTGAAATATAATGAACATCCGGCTCCATCGGGGCCCAGCATGGATCCTCTATCAATATCTGGCAGACCCGGGCAGCCGCAGCCTCGAAATTACGCGGTCCAAGCGCAGCCATCCTGTAATTATTGTCCTGACCAGGGAAACATGCGGCTTCGACTTCCGCGAAGCTTGCACCCGGATGCTCAGCATTATAGGCTAGATAGGTATCCTTTATCGCTCCGTGAGGGTCGAGCAAGCTGCTCCCGCTCGGGCTCCCGAGAAAGAAGCGGCAGTTGCCGAGGAACCTTATCCAGTCTGCGCCGTACAGCGCGTCCTGCGGGCGAGTTGAAATGTCGAACCTCAATCCGTGCCGATCACCTGCATGTTGGACAAACCGGCGGCCGATCTCCGATTTCAGACGGCCAAGCTGACCAAAAAGAGGAGGCAGTTCCCGCGCTCTATAACCGACATCGATCGTTCGCTCCTCAAACGGGCGTCGATAGTCCTCCAGCATTAGCAGATCTACGTCGTCCACATACCCGCAAAAGCACGACAAGATCTCCCCTTTTTCGCCGAATCTCGGGTAAAGGATCTCCTGGAAATTCGCTAACGGGGAGAAAATGGTCTGTACCCGCCATGCGTCAAGCCACTCGTCCAAGATAGCCGAATGATCGTAATCGTCCTGAGGGAAGGCAAATTTAACAGCGGGTAGATCAGCAATAAATCTATATTTCTCTCGAATTTTCTGATAGTCTGAACGTGGTCGTAACCACCGATAGCAGAGAAATGTCGTATCCAGGATGATCGCGTCTATATCACGAGAGCGGATCTGTTCTGTAATCGGATGGGAAAAGTGATGCAATATAAACTCGTGATTTCGGACATATTTCGGCAGGCAGAACGAATGATTGAAAGTAGAGCGCCGCAGCCCTTTCGTTAGGTCAACATCGTGCACAATCAGAATTTTCATGTATCGCCAATTCGAGGAAATTCGAATACTCTGGCTGTGATCGTATAGCCTGTCGCGCCGTCAGTTCGAGCGCACGAACCGAAAGCAGCCGTCGATGCCGGCGCGGTGTTCGCCGTGCCAGGGGTGACCTTGTGCATCGATGCGCAGGCCCATCAGAAAAGTGCGGCTTTCGCGAGGAAGCGCGGGTTGGAGACAGGCAATATGCCGGCGCGGCAACAGGTGCAGTTCCCAGAGCGAGACTGCGGAACCCAAAAATTCCGGCTGGAATCCCGTTTCCCGGCCGAGCGCCAGCATCTCCTCGGGCCGCCAGACCGCGTTTACCGGACAGTCCTCGCCATCGGTCGTACGCGTAAAAGCCACTCTGGGAGCTAGATCGGAATAAAGGCCATTCTCGATCTGTACTACATAAGCCACATACAGATGGAGCCAGATCGAGTCATAATTGTAGACCATCAGGCGCAACTCGCCGCCGGGCGTCAGCAACCGAGCAAACTCGCGGAGCAGGCGAGCCGGCTCCTCGATGCACATCAGTACCCCAGAACAATGGATATAATCAAAGGACGCTGCATCGAACGGCAGATTATAGGCGCCATGATCTACGCGAACGAGCTCCGCTTGGACATGATGCAGCTTGAGCCGCTCCTCCGCCTCGGCCAGAGAGCTGGGCGAGATATCAACGCCTACGAGCCGTTTCGGGCGCGAGTAATGCGCAAACCCGATCAGGTCGTGCCCTGGACCGCAGCCATAGTCCAAAACCGCCATGCCGTCCTTGCCGCTCACCGGCAGTAAATCAATATACCCGGGGTATTGTTGATTTCGAAATTGCAACTGATTTAGTGAGTCTTCGGCAGAAGTAAAAGGATGGTGCACGGTAACATTGTGACGGGTCCAATACTCGATCGGAGTCCGGCCGGTCTTTATGCTGCGTAATAATCACCGCGCAGAGGACAGCCGAGGCCGCTGAGCCGTGCGGCTAAGTCGTCGAGCCTCGCACTGATCGCATCCAGTCCAGACTCGGTCTGGCGTAGCCGCTGCGCAAAGTCGCTTCGAACACCGTTAAACTCCGCTCGCAATCCGTCGATCTGCACTCCGAAGCTCGCCGGCGCGATGCCCCAGATCGTCGAGCCGCTGGCCGATGTCATAGAGCCATTGCCGGAGATCCGGACCGGACAACAGGACCAGATTACGGGCGCTGTTGCGCAGTCTAGGATGCAGTACCGGCACCCCCGGCAGAAGCTCGGACATGGCGCAAGCGAACTCCTATCCTGTATTCGATCTATAATGCGTTTCATGCATATCCGAAGCCCCCGCCGGCTAGCGGCACTAGACTCTTGAACTTGCGAGCCGCGGCGATGACCACGGTCGGCCGAAGAAAGATCGGACGCAATCCATGCGGCCGCAATGTCGCGTCGCCTGGCCGGCGGCCGTCGCTGGACAAGCGGTTTTCGAACCAGCGGTAGAGCCGTTGCCGCAGCCGCCCGCGGCCCCAGATCGGGCGAGCTATGCCCGGCAAGTAGCCATCGTGCCATAGCCGGTCCACGACGAACCCGGCTTCCTCGAGAGCTTGCCGCAGCAGCGCCCGGTCATAGGTGCGCAAATGCACAAACCGGTAAGGGCAGCCAAGGTGCGGCGAGTAGGAAAGCAGGTTTTCCCGATAGGGCACGCGCACATAGAGGCGCCCGCCCGAGCGCAGCGCTCGGTTCAATGAGTAAAGAAACGACCCGACGTTGAGGACGTGTTCCAGTACGTCGGTAGCGACGATGACATCGAAATGAGCGGCGAAAGGTAGCGCCTCGGCGTTAGCCATGACTGGCGAGACGCCCGGTTGTCCGACCATGCGGATCAGATAGGGCAAGCGATATGTCCACCGCGGTGACGCTTCCGGCCCCCCGCGCCAAAAGTTTCCTGACGAGATAGCCCTTGCCGGACCCGACATCGCAGACCTCGGCACCGGGGACGAGATCGACCGCCTCGCAAAAGTTGGTGGCGAGGTTCTCGATATAGCGCTCGTCCATGACCTTGGCGTCGAGGTCGTCACGGGCGATCCGATCGTAGTTTTCGGTGTATGAGCGCGTGACCTCGTCACAACAGGTCGATTTCCCGCAACAGCACCGGCAACCCGTCGCGGTATTCCCCGCGCCAATCACAGGCGATGCACATTAGACTGGGCGAAAGCGGGCTGGCGCAGGCGGGGCAGACGAGCATGGTCGCACGATGGGGTTCAGCTTCGCTGGGAGCGGATAACGGTCAGCGAACCCAGCCCCGCAGTTGATTTATGCCCCAGACCCCGCGGCTTCGGCCGAGATTACGTCCCCTTTGCCGAACGCTACCAGCGAACTGCCATCGTCGCGACGTGAGCCGGTCGTGCGCAAATCCCAGATGCCGGGATGATGAAACAGCGTCGCGTCGGCGGGATCTGCATCGCGCACCTGGATCCGGTAGCTTCGGGCGAGGATCTCGTAGAACTCCGCGGTCGAAAGATCGTCGAGGTCGAGCACCTTGTATGTTGCGACCGACAATAGGTACTCGCCGTTTCCGAGCATCAGCCGATCGTAACGCAACGTCATCCGGTATCGCGCATGCCGAATGAAATCGAGTTGGTATTCGGTGCTCAGATGGCGGGTGAGCCACTTGCCGTCCATCGTATAGGTCAGAATGCAAATCGTGCAGGGATAGATCGCGGGCTCCTCGGCCTCGAGCTCCACAACAAAGCTCACCGGATCCCCGGTATTGAGATTGGCGGTTGGGCGCTCATCGGCATCCAATATCTCGAACCCGACAATGCGCGGCCCCGGCGCATTTTCCCATCGGGATACGCCGCCGTCGAATTCGTGCTCTTCGCTGACCCGGGCCTTGGCTACGCGCACTTCCTGGACAAGCTCGCTGAGCATCTTCTCGGTCAGCCAATTGCGTTGGCCCACCGCGGCCGTGACTGAGGAGACCTTCTTGGCCCGCTCGAGTTCGCTGATGAATTTCTCGTAGGCATTGATGACCGTGAGCGCCGCATCGCGCAGCATCACCCGTCCGTTCTCGATCCAGATCGCCTCGTCACAAAACTGCAGGATCTGCGTCATCGAGTGCGAGACCAATAGCAATGTCGACCCCGACGAAGTCAACCTTCTCATCCGGTCGGCAGACTTCGCCGAGAAGTAGGCGTCGCCGGCCCCCAGCACCTCGTCGATAATCAGAATGTCCGGCCTGATCGCCGTTGCCGTAGCGAAATACAACCGGGATTGCATGCCCAGCGAATAGGTCTTGATCGGCTGGTGCAGATATTCGTCGAGTTCTACAAAATCTACGATATCGGCAATTGCGGCGTCGAGTTCGGTCTCGGTCAAGCCGTTGTAGACCAGCGAGGCGCGGATGTTCTCGTATCCGGTGAACTCCGGGTGAAAACCGAGACCGAGATTGATCAATGCCTGGACGCTGCCGTTGACAACGACGGTGCCGCGCGTCGGCGCAAAATTACCGGTGATCAGTTTCAGTAAAGTCGTCTTGCCGGCGCCGTTTCGGCCGATGACGCCGATGCGTTCGCCGCGCCGAACAACCAGAGATACGTCCTCCAGCGCCGCTCGCTCATGATATTTTGGCTTGCGCCAGAACCGCAGACGCGACAGTCCAAAGACATCGAGTGCCTGCTCCGACGGGCTATCGTACAAGCGATAGACCTTGCTGATATCGTTCAGAACGATAGCTGGCGCGGTGTCAGGCATAGTCCCAGAACGCGAGCTTGCCTCGTTGGAAGAGGCGGAAACCGAGCAGGAAGGCGCCAACCGACAGGCCGAGCATAATCAGTAAGATATTCGCGGGCGGCAGACTGGCGTGAACAACGAGGCTTTGATAGGTGAGAATGAAATAAGAGAGCGGATTTAAGTATACGAGCAGCTTCAGCGGTCCGGGCGCCGAGTCCGGTGCATAGGCGATCGGGCTCACGATCATCAACGCCGTGCAGAGGAACGTCAGCACCTGTTGGATGTCGCGGAGCACGAGATTGGCGAGCGACAGCGGCCACGCCACTCCGCATACAAACATCACCTGAAGCACCAGCACCAGGGGCAGCAGCACCAATCCCCGGAGCGAATGGCCCGTCGCCATTGCCAAGCCTGCCACCAACGCCAATCCGAGCGCCGCTACTGCGTGACCGGAGAGCACCGCACGCAGCGGCACGAGTTCGGCAGGATAAACGGTATTGAGCAGCACCGCGCGATTGCTCAGAACCGCGCCCGACCCGTTCACGAGCCCATCGCTGAAGGCAAGAAACGGCAGCAACCCGGCAAACAGCTGGACGAGATAGGTCGTATTGTCCATCCCCGTCGGGGACGGTTTTGTAGATGTAAATGAAGACGCAGGCATATAGCGCCAACAGCAGGCCGGGGGCGAGCAACACCCAGAAAAGGCCCATCGTCGAGCCGGCATAGCGCTGGCGAACCTCGCTGAGCGTGGTGCGCCACAACGGCTTGCGATAAGCCAAGATCATAATGAAGGGGTTCCGTCGCACGCCCGTGGGACTGGCGGCGCCGAGGATCACTTCACCTCACCCCCGGAAGCGCCGAGCATGCGCATCCGCACCTCAATCCTTCAATACCGCGTGCAAAGCCTCGACGATGCGATCCTGGGTGCTTTCGTCGAGATAAGGATGCATCGGCAGGCTGAGCACCTCGCCGCTGAGACTATCCGATACCGGCAAACCGTTCCCGGCTGCGGGGTAGTCGCGATAAGCGGTTTGGCGGTGCAGCCCCTTTGCGTAATAGACGGCGGTTGGTACGCCTGCCTTTTTGAGCTGGGCCGCCGCGGTATCTCGCTTACAATGGTTCGGAACACGCACCGTGTATTGCGCCCACACGCTTCGCAAGCCCAACCGGCGTTCGCGGAATGTTTACGAGGTGCTCGAGGCGCTCGCTGTATCGAGCCGCCACTTGATTGCGGGCCTCGATCTCGTCGGTGAAAATCGACAGCTTCTGGCTCAATATTGCTGCCTGTATCGTGTCGAGACGGGCATTCATGCCGATGCGCACATTGTCGTATTTGTCGCCGCCCTGGCCATGCACCCGCAGGCTCTTCAACACCGCCGCGATGTCGTCATCGTCGGTGAACACTGCGCCGCCGTCGCCGTAGCAGCCGAGGGGTTTGGCGGGGAAGAAGCTGGTTGTCGTAATGTCGCCCAAGGTCCCGACGTTGCAACCCTTGTAGACCGCGCCAAAACTCTGCGCCGCGTCGCAGATGACCCACAGCCGGTGCGCTGCGGCGATCGCCAGGATCTCGTCGTAGGCGGCCGGCAGACCGAACAGGTCGACCGGGATGACCCCGGCCGGCTCGAGCCCGAGGCGCCTAGCTGTCGCGATGCCGGCCTCGAGGCTCACCGGATCCATGTTGAACGTATGTTCGAGTACATCGACGAAGACTGGGACCGCATCGAACCAGGCCACGACTTCGGCGGTAGCGGCAAACGTGAAGGATGGCACCAGCACCGCCTGGCCGGGCCTGATCCCCTTGGCCATCAGCGCGAGCCCCAAAGCGTCGGTGCCGTTGGCGCAGCTGAGGACGTGCTTGGCGCCGCAGAAGGCGGCGAGTTCCTGTTCGAAGATGGCGACCTCGGGGCCCATGATGTATTTGCCGTGGTCGACGACGCGGAGAATGGCCTCGTCGAGGCGGCGGCCAAGGCGCCGCCGCTGCGCGCCCAGATCGATGAACTCGATCGGCGCGTCGCTGGCCTGCAGGATGGCGGCATCCGGCATCAGACGATCTCCTCTATCCGATCGGGGCCAGCTTCCCGATAACGGCGCCCCGAGCGAGGGCAGGCGAGGTCGGGCCCGAGCCGTTCGCCGTCATGGCTGACCCAGCCGATGCGCCGGGCCGGCACACCGGCCATCAACGCGAAGGCCGGGACATCCGCGGTCACGACCGCGCCGGCGGCGATGAAGGCGTATTGGCCGACTGACGTGGCCGCAGACGATCGTCGCATTGGCTCCGATCGTCGCGCCGCGCTCGACCAGTGTCGGACGGAACTCGTCCTTGCGCTCGATGCCGGCACGCGGATTGTTGACATTGGTGAATACCGCGGAGGGGCCGCAGAACACCCCGTCTTCGAGGGTGACGCCCTTGTAAATCGAGACATTGTTCTGGATTTTGCAGCCGTCGCCGATCGTCACGTCGGGACCAGCCATGACATTCTGGCCGAGCGAGCAATTCCGGCCGATCCGGGTACGCGGCAAAATGTGGACGAAATGCCAAATGCGGGTGCCGGAACCGATCTCGCAGGGCTCGTCGACATAAGCTGACTCGTGCAGCTGCACGCCCGGATACGACCGCTTCTTTTCGGCCGGCGCCGGAATCGTCGCCTGAGCCTTCTTTAGAGCGTCGCTCGCCCGCGCGAGCACACGCAGCACCCGCAGCCCCTCCCGGCCATCGGTACGCGGCTTGCTGCCGTTGGCGATGCAATCGAGAAAATGTCGGCATTCGAGGTTCAGCGGCTCTCCCTCGTCGAGCGGAACCGGATCAGCCTCGGCCTTTTGCGGCACCGGCATGGTCTCGCGCCACTCGATCCGATGCGGATAGAGCAGCAGTTTGCGGCTCCAGGGTTGCGCGTCGTCAAAGACCGCCATCGCCCGGTCGCCGGTGACGACGAGCCTCTGCTCCTTGAACGGATGCAGCCAGGACACGAAAACATGCGCCTGCTCGCCGCCCGGGAAGGCAAGAAGGGTGGTCGTCACATCGGCGATCGTCTTATGCAGGTAATAGCCACCCTGCGCGGTCACCTCGGAAGGCTCCTGCCCGATAAGGGAGAGGATCATCGACAGGTCGTGGGGCGCGAAGGACCACAGAATATCCTCCTCGCGCCGCACCTTTCCCAGGTTCAAGCGGGTCGAGGAGATGTATTCGAGCCGCCCGAGCACTCCCTCGCTCACCAGTTCGCGCAGCTTTATGAAGGCCGGGTGGTATTGCAGCAGATGACCGACCATCAGCTGTCGGTCCGCGCGCTCCGCCATGGCGCACAGCTGCTCGGCCTCGGCGACCGTCAGGGCGAGCGGCTTCTCGACAAAGACGTGCTTGCCGGCTTCGAGTGCGCGCGATGCGAGCTCGGCATGGAGCGCTGCGGGTGCCGCGATCGCAACACCCGCAATCTCATCGTCGCGCAATACCGCATCGAATTCAGCGACCCTCGTGTGGTGCCGCTCGGCGAGCTGGCGCGCCGCGCTGCGGTCGGGGTCGCATATCGCGGCCAGCGCACCAAGTTCAGCAAAGTTGCGAACCAGGTTCTTGCCCCAATACCCGCAGCCGATCGCCGCCACCCGCACCAGGCAACTCCCCTCCTGGCCGGCCGTCAATGAGTCCTTCGGCAATTCTTTCCCCCATGCTACCGCAGTTCGGGTGACTGGAACGTCACCCGAGCAAACTGCGCCACCACTCGCGCCGCGACCGGTTCGCGGCGCCCATTGCCCCACCAAGGGTCAGGCGGGTTCCACGACCTCGGCGCGAAGCTGCGCGCGCACCGCGCGGCCGAGCAGCTCGAGCAGCACAACGATCCGATCTTGATCGCGCAGCTCGACCAATCTGCCGACCATGTCCTCGAACGCGCCCGTCGTCACGCGCACCAGCTCGCCGAGTCTCAGCACCTGACGCGAATCGAGCCGGTCGAACCCGCCCGTGTTCTCTCGCTCCCGAATCGCGGTGACGATCTCGGCTGGTACCAACGCCGGCTCGTCTCCGGCGCGGACGACGTCGGTCACCCCGACAGTCGACAAGATCGGACGCCACGGCATCGTCGCGCGGTCCATCCCGGCAAAGAGATACCGCGGAAAGAGCGGCCGCAGCACGATCTGCCGGCGGCGCGCATGGCTCACCTTCGTGCGGTAACGCGGCAGATAGGCGGCTATAGCCTTGGCGCATCAGGTGTTCGAGCGCCTTCGGCTCGGCATGCGGCTGCGTGTAGACCGCGTACCACTGCGTCACGGCACTGGCTCGTCACTGATAGCCGCGGTGACCGGCGAGATGCGCAAGACGCTCGGAGCGACCACCGCGTGCCGGGGCAGACCGCTCAGCTCCGCCAGCGAGGACAGGGTGTCGAAACTCGCCTGCGGCGATTGAGTGTCGGTCAGGATGATACCGTCGAGATCGCCAGCGTTGCCGCACGTCAATGCCACTGCGAGGTCCGGCAACGATGGGCAGACCGCCAGAGCGGCGCCCCGCGAGGCGCGAATCGATGACGCAGATCACCTCGACCGCAGTCTCGCTCGCGCTCAGAATGGCGATTTCGGCGAGGTCACCGGCACCGTAGAGCGCAACCCTCCGCCAACCCAGCGCCTCGCATTGCCTGAACAAGGCGACGCAGTCGCTGCGCGAGCGGCGGAAGAAATCGAGCGACACTGCCAGGTATTCGGCGGTCAAGCGGCTTTTTTCGGCAAAACCTTGCGGGGTCAGGTAATAGGCGTAGCGGTTCAGCGGCACCTGGCTCATCTTGATGAGGCCTTTGCGCACGCAACGCCGCAAATACGCATTGGCAAGCCCGAGCGCGATGCCAAGTTCGTTTGCAAGCTTGCGCTGAGTGATCGTGCTGTCGCGCTCTATCGAGGTGAGCACGCTCAGCACGATACCCGGATTGCCGGTCTCCTGAAGCTGGCTCTCGTCCCCCACACCTGCAGCCCTCTCCGACCCGGGGGCCAAGCTACGGCGTTCACGGCGTGAACGTCAAGCCTTCGCTGCAGCTAATCTCGCACCCCGGCGGTGCTGAACGATTTTGCTGATCGTCGCATTTTCCCGACCCATCTTGTCGAGCAGCGCGATCGCCAACGTGCGGATTACGTCGCGGGGCAGCTGGCCGCGCGCGGCGGCATGTATCTCGATTGGTTTGAACTCACCAAAGGCCGGTCGGTCGGATACGTCGCGGATGGCATCGAGTAGCGCGCGTGAGGCGGCCCTGTCGAAAATTCGCACGGCAGCGGGCTCGCCGTTCAACAACTCGCTCGGCTCGACCCCGAACGACAGAAGCCAGGCCGCCGTCGACGGACGGAGCTGCGCGCCCTTCCCGCCGCCCGCCTTGGACAGGGCATCGACGAGGTCTTGCAAAACCGCGCCCGCGTTGTGGTTGGTGACCAGAGCCTCGGACGCCTTCGTGCGTTCGTCGATCCGGAAATCATCCGCAGGTCTGAGCGGCTCGATCGGCGGCTGTGGCTTCGGAGCTCCATCCTCGGGTGATTGCTCGGCGGGCGCTTTGATGCGCATCGTTGCCCATTGCCGCAGCGTGCTTGCCGTCATTTCCTTCAAAGCGGGGTTCGCCATTATGGCTTCCGGGCGCAGCAGCTCGGCCGCAGGGCGGGCGGGTTCGGCGGTAAGCACGCTGGCCGCCCCACGCGGCCCGATGGCATGGGCCAGGGACAACTCTCCTGCGGTCGCCGGCAGGCCGACGCTCCGGAGCGTCGCCGCATTAGCCCGAGCGTAGCGGTTGGTCAGCTCCTCGGCGAGCGGCTTGATGTCCCGCAACGCCAGGATCTGTTCACGGGTCATCGTCTGAGCGACCTGCGGATAGGCGCGCCCAAACATTTCGAGCCACGTCCCCGAAAGGAACTGCCCGTATCCCGCCGCGCTCGACAACGGGTTCCGCCCCGGCCCGCCTTCCGCCGCGATGATGCGCGCGCTGAGATCGCCGAGCCTGTCGGCATCGCCGATCGGCTCGAGCGCCCGGATTGGCGAAGCTGCAATCGAAGCGCCGAACAAGGTCGTCGCGATCACCGCCGCGCGCAGAGCACGCGTCGGGCCAAACGCTTTCATCCCCCAATCCCCTTAAACCCTGCTCGACGGCTTTCGGTCACGCCGGAATACCGCCGAGCTCCCCTGACCATTGTGCATCGACTTTACGGGACGAGGCAACGTGCCGATTCAACCGGCCCGCAGGTACTGCACGGCTTCGTCGCGGCGGAACAGGTAGAGGAGAGCGCGCAGGGCCTGGCCGCGCTCGCTTTCGAGGTGGGGGTCGCGTTCGAGCACGAGACGGGCGTCGTCATGGGCGATCGCGACCAATTCTTCGTGGATCGCAAGATCGGCGAGGCGCAGGGTCGGCAGGCCGCTCTGGCGGGTGCCGAGCACCTCGCCGGCGCCGCGCAACCGCAGATCCTCCTCGGCGATGCGGAACCCGTCCTCGGTCTCGCGCAGGATGGAGAGGCGCCGCTTCGCGACGTCGCCGAGCGGCGATTGGTACAGCAACAGGCAGGTGGAGGGCTTGTCGCCGCGCCCGATGCGGCCGCGCAATTGGTGCAATTGCGCGAGACCGAAACGCTCGGCGTGCTCGATCACCATGACCGTCGCCTCGGGCACGTCGACCCCGACCTCGATGACCGTCGTCGCGACCAGCAGATCGAGCTCGCCGCCGGCGAAACCCGCCATCGCGCGGTCCTTGTCGGCCGGCTTCATGCGCCCGTGCACCAGGCCGACACGGCCCGGGAAGAGCGGCGCCAGCGTCTTGTGCCGCTCCTCGACGGCGGCGAGATCGGCCGTCTCGCTTTCCTCGACCATCGGGCAGATCCAATAGACCTTGGCCTTGCGCGCCAAGGCGCGGCCGACCGCCGCCACGACGTCCTCGATGCGCTCGAGCGCCACCGTCCGCGTATCGACCGGATGCCGTCCCGGCGGCTTTTCCGTGAGGCGCGAGACGTCGAGATCGCCATAGGCGGTCATCATCAGGGTGCGCGGGATCGGGGTCGCGCTCATCAGCAGGGTGTCGGCGTCGCGGCCCTTTCGCGTAGAGGCCAAGGCGCTGCTCGACACCGAAGCGGTGCTGCTCGTCGATGACGACGAGGGCGAGGTCGCGGAACTCGACATCCGGCTGTAACAGCGCGTGCGTGCCGACCACGGCCGGCGTCAGGCCGGAGGCGAGGCTCGCCAGCATCGAGGCGCGGGCCCGGCCTTTTTCGCGCCCGGTCAGAAAGCCGATCTCGACGCGGGCCGCCGCGGCATGGCGCTGCAACGTCGCGTGATGCTGGCGGGCGAGGATCTCGGTCGGCGCCATCAATGCCGCCTGACCGCCGCCCTCGATCGCGGTCAGCATTGCGATCAGCGCGACGACCGTCTTGCCGCTGCCGACATCGCCCTGCAGCAGCCGCACCATGCGGCGCGGCTGCGCCATCTCCGCCGCGATCTCGGCCAACGCGAGACGCTGCGCGCCGGTCAGCGAAAAGCCGAGCGCCGCTTCGACCGGACGTGGTCAAGACGCCCGTGCCGACGATCGCCCGCCCCTTTTGCCGATGGCGGCGGGCGCGCACCAGCGCCACCGCGAGCTGGCTCGCTAAGATTTCGTCATAGGCGAGCCGCTCGCGCGCCGGGGTGGTCGGCAAGAGATCGGTCTCGCTCTCCGGGGCATGCGCCCGGCCGACCGCCTCCCCCCACCGCGGCCAGCCGCGCCGCTCGCGCAACGCCGGATCGATCCATTCCGGCAATGCCGGGAGGCGATCGAGCGCTGCCGCGACCGCCTTCTGCACGACGCGGGGCGACAGGCCCGCGGTGAGCGGGTACACGGGCTCTATCGGCCGCAGCCGGTCGAGCTCGTCTGGCCGCAACACGAGATCGGGGTGCGCCATCCGCGGCATGCCGCCGTAGAACTCGACGCGGCCGCTGACGACGCGCTCGGCGCCGATCGGGAACAGCCGCGCGAGCTGGTCGCCCTTCACGTTGAAGTAGACGAGGGTCAGCGTCCCGGTATTGTCGGTGCACAGCACCCGATAAGGGCGTCGCCCGAAGCCCGGCTGGTGCGCTTCGACGCGCACTGCAAGTGTCGCGATATGGTCCGGCTCGAGCGCGCGGATCGGCGGCGAGGCGCGCCGGTCGATAATGCCGCTCGGCAGATGCCACAGAAGGTCGAGGACGAGCGGGCCGGCGAGACGCTCGAACAGCTTTGCTATCCCAGAGCCGATGCCGGGGAGCACCGTAACCGGCGCAAAGAGCCTGTCGAGGATGGCGGGACGCACAAAGCATCTCTATATCCCCGGGCGGGCCACCGCCAAGGGCACATCACGTGACCTCATCATCCGAGATTCGCCGCAAGCGGCTGTTGTTCCGCTCCTGGCACCGCGGGACGCGCGAGAGCGACCTGATCCTCGGCCGCTTCGCCGATTCTCATCTCGCCGGGTTTGACGACGCTCAGCTCGACCGCTACGAGGCGCTGCTCGACTGCGCCGATGCCGACATCTTCGATTGGGTCTCCGGCCGCACCGCGCCGCCCCCCGAACACGACCACGACGTGACCCGCCTCCTCCTCGCTTACAGCAACATCAGCCCCACACAATGACGCGCCGTGTTCTGGCTCCCTCCCCGCCCCTTGGGGGGGAGAGGGTTGGGGTGAGGTGGGGTCGCTTCTGCAGGCGGGATGCCCACCTCACCCTCCCCGTAGCCGATGCTGCGGGTCCCCTCCCTCTCCCCCCTCAAGGGCGGAGAGGGCAATGAGAGGGCAATGACAGGGCAATGACAGGGCTCTCCGAACTCGTTCGGTCGCTTGGGCAGCGGCCGCGCGCCGTCACCTTGTTCGGCGCGCCAGAGGGTTATGACGCAGTGGCGATCGGAGACACTCGTTGAGGGGCGTTGGCTGCATGTCTGCCGCGACGACGGCCGGATGGCGCGGTTTGCCTCGGCGCTGGCGTTTTTTCATCCCGAAGCTCGAAGCGCTGAGCTTCCCGGCCTGGGACTGCCTACCCTACGACCGCGTCTCGCCAAACGGCGAAATCGTCAGCCGGCGGATCGACACCTTGACCCGGCTCGCGACCGCCCGCCCGACACAGTTGGTCGTGCTGACCACGGTCAACGCGCTGGTCCAGCGCGTGCCGCCGCGCCGGCTCTTCGACGGCCGCGTCCTGACGTTGCGGACCGGCGGTCGCGTCGGTCTCGACCGGCTGCAGAGCTTTTTCCGCAACAATGGCTACATCCGCACCGATACGGTGCGCGAGTCCGGCGAATTCGCCATCCGCGGCGGCATCGTCGACCTCTTCCCCGCGGGGGCGGCAGAGCCGCTGCGCCTCGACTTCTTTGGCGACACGCTCGAATCGGTTCGCAGCTTCGACCCGCTGACCCAGCGGTCGACCGGGAAGCTCGACGAGGCGGCATTGCGGCCGGTCAGCGAGGTCTTGCTCGATGAGGACGCGGTGCGCCGCTTCCGCTCGCGTTACCGCGAGCAGTTCGGCGCGACCGGCACCGACGACCCGCTCTACGAATTGGTCAGCGCCGGGCGGCGCTATCCCGGCATGGAGCACTGGCTGCCGCTTTATTACGAGCGGCTGGAGACCTTATTCGACTATCTGCCGGGAGCCGGGGTTTCGCTCGACTACCAGGCGGAGGAGGTGCGCGGCCACCGGCTCGAGGCGATCGCGGATTCCTATGCCGCGCGCCATAACGTCACCGCCCGCGGCGCGCGCCGGTGCGCCGATCTATCGCCCGATCCGCCCCGACCAGCTCTATCTCGACAGCCGCGAATGGCATGCGGCACTCGGCGGACGGCCCGTCGTGCAGCTCTCGCCTTTCGCGGCGGATCCGAGCGACGGCGACGCCTTCGATGCCGGCGCCCGCCCGGCGCGCAGTTTCGCGGCCGAGCGCGCCGACCCGAATGCCGTGCTGTTCGAGGCGGTCCGCGATTACCTCGAAGCCGAGCGCAAATCCGGCCGCAAGACCGCCGTCGCCGCGTTCAGCCCGGGCTCGGCCGACCGGCTGCTGACCGTGCTGCGCGAGCGCGGCGTTTCCGACCTGCGCCGCATCGCCGATGGCAGCGAGCTCGAAGCACTGCCGGGCTCGGCCGTCGGACTCGCCGTATTGCCGGTCGAGCAGGGCTTCGCGACCGACCATCTCGTGTTGCTCGGCGAGCAGGACATCCTCGGCGACCGGCTCGCCCGCACGTCACGCCGGCGGCGCAGCCTCGACCAGTTCATCACCGAGGCGACGGCGCTGACGCCCGGCGACCTCGTCGTCCATGACGATCACGGGATCGGCCGCTACGAGGCGTTGGAGACGATCGACGTCGCCGGCGCGCCGCATGATTGCGTGCGCGTGCTCTATGCCGGCGACGACAAGCTCTACGTGCCGGTCGAGAACATCGAAGTCTTGTCGCGCTTCGGCTCCGAAGACGCCGGCGTGCAGCTCGACCGGCTCGGCGGGGTCGCCTGGCAGTCGCGCAAGGCGCGGGTCAAGAAGCGCATCCGCGACATTGCCGGCGAATTGATTTGCGTGGCCGCGGAGCGCCAGCTGCGGCCGGGCGATGTATTGCAGCCTCCCGAGGGCATCTACGAGGAATTCGCCGCCCGCTTCCCCTATCCCGAGACCGAGGACCAGCTGAACGCGATCGCCGACACGTTCGCCGACATGGCCTCGGGCAAGCCGATGGACCGGCTGATCTGCGGCGATGTCGGATTTGGCAAGACCGAGGTGGCGTTGCGCGCCGCTTTCATCGCGGCGATGGCCGGGTCGCAGGTCGCGATCGTCGTGCCGACGACCCTGCTGTCGCGGCAGCACTACCGCATTTTCACCGAGCGCTTCGCCGGGCTGCCGTTGCGGATTGCGCAGCTGTCGCGGCTGGTCCCCGCCAAGGTGGCGCGCGAGGTCAAGAAGGAGCTCGTCGACGGACGGCTCGATATCGTGATCGGCACGCACGCATTGCTCGCCAAGGATGTCCGGTTCGCCCATCTGGGGCTCCTGATCGTCGACGAGGAGCAGCATTTCGGCGTCGCGCAGAAAGAAAAGCTGAAGCAACTAAAGGCCGATGTGCATGTCCTGACGCTGACCGCGACGCCGATCCCGCGCACCCTGCAATTGGCGCTTTCGGGCGTGCGCGAGATGAGCCTCATCGCGACGCCGCCGGTCGACCGCCTGGCGGTGCGCACGTTCGTGATGCCGTACGACCCGGTGACGATCCGCGAAGCGATCATGCGCGAGCGCGACCGCGGCGGTCAGATCTTCTATGTCGTGCCGCGCATCGCCGATCTCGACGACGTGCGCGAGCGGCTGCGCGAGAGCGTGCCCGAGATCAAATACGCGGTCGCGCATGGCCGCATGGCCCCTTCCGAGCTCGAAGACGTGATGACGGCGTTCGACGAGCGCGCCTTTGACCTGCTGCTGTCGACCAACATCATCGAGAGCGGGCTCGACATCCCGTCGGCCAATACGATGGTCGTGCACCGCGCCGACATGTTCGGGCTGGCGCAGCTCTACCAGCTGCGCGGCCGCATCGGGCGCAGCAAACTGCGCGGCTACGCCTATCTGACCCTGCCGGAGAAGAAGAAGCTCGCGCCGACGGCGCAGCGCCGGCTCGAAGTCATGCAGACCTTGGACATGTTGGGCGCCGGCTTCCAGCTGGCGAGCCACGACCTCGACATCCGCGGCGCCGGCAATCTGTTGGGCGACGAGCAATCGGGGCACATCCGCGAGGTCGGCATCGAGCTCTACCAGCACATGCTCGAAGAAGCGGTCGCCGCAGCCCGCACCGATGGCAGCGAGGAGGCGGCCCGCGAGGAATGGAGCCCGCAAATCACGATCGGCACGCCGGTCTTGATCCCGGAGAATTATGTCCCCGATCTCGGCGTGCGGCTCGGCCTCTACCGCCGCATTGCCGGGCTCGCCGACCGCCGCGAGATCGATGGCTTTGCCGCCGAGCTGATCGACCGCTTTGGCCCATTGCCCGGCCGAAGTCGAGAATTTGCTCGAGATCATCGCGATCAAGCGCTATTGCCGCGAAGCCGGCATCGAAAAGCTCGAAGCCGGTCCCAAAGGGCGCGGTCATTTCACTGCGCGACAACCGTTTCGCCAACCCGGCCGGCCTCGTCGAGCTGATCCAGCGCAACGCCGGCACCTTGAAGCTCCGCCCCGACCAGAAGATCCTTTATCAGCGCAACTGGGACGACGCCAAAGCCCGCCTCACCGGCGCCGCCAAACTCGCCCAAGCCCTCGCCAAAATCGCCCGCACCGCCCAACCCGAAACCGCCGCGCAATCGCCGAAGCCGACGCCGTCACTGGCTGAGCCGAATATGGCACGGAGGGCGTGAGCAGGTAGGGTGGGTAGAGCAACCCGCGAAACCCACCGATACTTTCCGAACCGAACGAGAATAATGGGGTTCGCTGCGCTCACCCCATCATACCGCTGCTTTTACCCGCCCGCCTTTCCCGTCATTTCGCCGATGCTGCGGGCCATGGCGACAAATTCGCTTGGCATCATGACGATTGTCATCGTGTTCTGCTCGGCTCCGACCTCGGTGATCATCTGCATGCGCCGCAGCTCGAGTGCAGCGGGGTTCTGCATGATAACCTGAGCGGCGTTACGCAATTGCTCGGCAGCGTCGAGTTCGGCCTCGGCCTTGATCAGCCGAGCGCGTTTTTCGCGCAGCGCCTCGGCCTCCTGCGCCATCGCCCGCTGCATTGTCGGTGGGATCTCCACGTTCTTCATCTGCACGCGCTCGACCTTGACGCCCCAGGGCTCGGTCACGGCGTCGATGGATTGCTGCATCAGCTTCGAGATCGTGTCCTGCGCCTTCAGGATGTCGTCGAGCGTGTGTTGTCCGAGCACTGTGCGCAAAGTGGTCAGCGACACCTGTTCGACGGCATTGGCGACGCCGCGGACCTCGATGACGGCCCGCTCCGGCTCGGTTATACGATACCAGATGACGGCGTCGACCTTGATCGGAACGTTGTCGCTGGTAATGCCCTCCTGCTGCTCGACCGCAGCAGTTACGGTGCGCGTTGCCGAAAGCGGTGGTCGGAAAGCGGCGCGATGGTGCCGGTGACGCTTCAGAATATTGCCGACGCTTCGGCGCAGCCGGCTGCTGCTTAGTGTCCACTAAGCCGCTAGTGGACACTTGTTCTGCTCGATCCGCCATCCGCCGATCATGCCCTAATCAGCACTCAGCGGCAGGGCCTCCTCCCCGAGTGCTTGCGATCCACTTGTGATTCACCGCCTTGGAGTGGCCACCGGTAATCGCAGTTCGGGGGCGATGAGCCGGCCGATCGCGGCGGCCACGTTGAACTCGGCGATTGCGCTGTCGTGTTCGGCGGTCACCAGCTGGGCTTGCGTCGTGAACAGCTGCTGCTCGGCCACGAGCACGTCGAGCACGGTGCGCGTGCCGGTCAACGCCTCCTCCTGGATGCCGACGAGCGCGATCTGCGCGGCGCGCACCGCGGCGGTAAAGGACGCGATCGAGGCGCGCGCCGCTTGCAGCGCCGCCCAATTCTGGTCGGCGGTCTGCACTGCGGCGCGGCGCGCGTCATCGAGCTGGCTGCGCCGTTGCCCGACGGTCTGCTGCGCCTGCCGGGTCTGCGAATAGATCGCCCCGCCTTCGTAGATCGGCATCGTCATCGCCGTCATGATCGTGGCGGTCGACGTCGTCGCCGAGGTGGTCGCGCCGGACGAAGTCGCCGGGGAGACCGCATAGTTGAGGTCGCCGGTCGCCGAGATCTGCGGCAATAGCTGGCCGCGCACGACGTCGATGTTGTCGCGCGCGGCGAGTTCGGTGAAGGCGGCCGAGATGACGTTGGGATTGCCCCGCGCGGCGAGGCTCAGCGCCTCCTCGCGCGTCGCCGGCAGCGCCGGCCGCTCGCGCGGCAGGGTGAGACGCCCGGGCGGATGGCCGACGGCGCGCGTGTAGTTGGCACGGCTGATCTCGAGCTGGCCCTCGGCGGCGACCACTAGCGCTTTCGCCTGTTCGAGCGAGGATCGCGCCTGCGCGAGGTCGGTGCCGGTCAATTCCCCGATCTCGACGCGGATCCGCGTCGATTTGAGTTCCTGCTCCAGCACATATTCGTTGTTGCGGTTGACCGCGAGCAGGTCCTGGTCGCGCACGACGTCGAGATAAGCTTGCGCCACCGCCTGGAACACCGTCGTCTCGACCGCCAAGGTCTGCGCCCGCGTCGCCTCGACCGTGTTGATCGCCTGGCGCACCTGCGCCTCGGTGCGCCCGCCGCGGTAGACCTGCTGCGTCGCCATCAGGTCGAGCGTCGAAGGGTTCGAATGGGAATAGGCGGTTTGGCTTCTCGCAGCCGACGATCCGCTCACGGCGTACCCGGTCTGGCCGGTAAAGGCGACCGTCGGCCGCCAATTGGCGAGCGCCTGCGGCACCATCTCGTCGGTCGCCCGCAACAGCGCCCGCTGCGCCAGGAGCTGCGGGTTGGTGCGGTAGGCCTCGGCCAGCGCCTCGGTCAAGCTCTGCGCCGCGGCCGGCAGGGCCGCCCCGAGCAGTGCCGCCATCGACAGCGCCGCGAGGAAAGCGGCCACGCGACGCCAGCGTCCTCCTGTTTTTACAGTCGATCTACAGGTGGCTGTTACAGGCGATGGGCGATCCCCGTTCTGGCCGGCGGTTGCGGCAGCGAAACGCACCTGCAGGATCACCCGGTTTTAGTTTTCGAAAACACGCCAGTATACACAAAATCTTAAACAAACCCAACCCGAAATGCCTCAAAAGTATAGCAAATGCGAGCGACCCTCGCCACCGAGACCGCAAGTTCGGGCCGCAGATCTTGCCGCTGGATATTCCTTATTCGGACGCCCGCATGGTTGCGTTTACTCGAACAGCTCCGATTGCTCGGCGAGGCGCGGCAGAGCGCGGCCGCGCTCGGAGACAATTGCGGTCTCGACCATCACCGGCCAGGTGATCATCAGCACCGAGTCAGGAGAGAACCGGGCCGGCGGCCTTCATCAACAGTCAGCGGCACGAGTTGATCTGCATCAATGACTTTACCGCCGGGGCGGGTTCAATGAACCTCGTTATGTTGCGAGCTTTATTGGGTGCGAAGATATGGCCTTCAGGATCACCGGCAACCTGGGAGACAACAAGCCCTTCTTCCGAATGGGCGGCGCTGTATCAGGCACGGCACATGTCAAAGTCATCATCGATGACAAAGGCATAAGACCGCAAGCATGCGAGTCGTCTTCTGCGGATGATGGCTGAGCGTCTCCTCGAATGCAATTGGCCACGCGAGCAAGCCTGCGGATCTTCCATGCCTTCTACAATCACGGCGCTGGGGATGATCACAGGCAGCTGAAGCTTCCCAGTCATCGGGCGCTGGATGCGGGACAACGTTACCACCCAGAAGCTAAGGAGAGGACAATGTACAGGAACATCCTCATACCGACCGATGGTTCAGAACTGGCCGGGAAGGCTGTCGAGCACGGCATCGTGCTGGCCAAAAGGATCGGCGCCAAAATCACGTTCCTGACGGTCACGCCCCCGTTTCATATCTTCACGACCAATACGCAAATGATCGAGGACACGCCGGCTCAGTATGAGACGCGCATAGCGGCCGACGCCGCTAAAACGCTACGCGCAGCCAGCGACGCGGCAGGAGCGGCCGGTGTCGCGTTCGACACGGTCCAGATCGAGGACGAGCATCCCTACCGGGCGATCATCGATACCGCGGGATCGAAAGGCTGCGATCTCATCGTCATGGCCTCGCATGGTCGCCACGGCATCTCGGCGCTCGTGCTCGGCAGTGAGACGGTCAAGGTGCTCACGCATTCCAAAATACCTGTTCTGGTCCATCGCTGAGCAACGAGGTAAACCACCGGTCTCTGAGTAGATTCCAAGACTAGCGCTCTCGACACGCTCCCTAAGGTCGGGTTTTGCCGATCAGCGCTGCGGAGTTGCCGCAATCAGCGATTTCGGCGGGTCGGTGAGCCTCTGGCCCGTACATGGAATCAGCCTGGAGGGATGGAATAATGATCGAGAAGCGGACTATCGCCCAACAACCGGGACCGTTTGCGGGCAAAAAGGGCAGCGCTCCCGGAAGGCATCCCCCTTTCCGGCATCTGCTGCGACTTGTGATTGCCGCTGCGGTCTTACTCATCATCGTCCTGGGAATCATCACCGGCTATTTAGAGAAATGGCTGTGGATGCGGCAGCTCGACTACGCCGACATCTTCTGGACGCTGCTGTCGGTTCAGTGGGCAATGTTTGGTTTGGCTTTCGTCTTCGCTTTTCTGTACCTCTGGGTCAATCTGCGTCAGGCTGCCAGAAACAGCGCCGCTTTCCGCGGAGACGCTCGGGCAGGAAGGCCTGCCTTTTTGTCCGGAGCTGATGCGGTCGCGCAGGCCGGTCTCGATTTTTCTCCCAGGCTCTTGAACCTGGCCGTCGTCCTGGTCAGTGCCGGCGTGGCTTTGTTGTTCGCGCTTGGTTTCTACGCCCAATGGGATACCTACCTGCGCTTTCGTTACGGCGGGTCGTTCGGAGTGTCCGATCCGCTCTATGGCGTCGATGTCGGGTTTTATGTCTTTCATCTGCCCTTCTACGGGCTGTTGCAAACCAGTCTGATGTTGCTGACCGTGTTGGCGCTCGCCGCCGTCCTTCTGACCTACATGTTCTTTGGATTACTGCGGGTGGGCGGCAACGGAAAAATCGTGGCAGACGGCGCTGCCACGTCACATCTGTGCGTGCTTCTTTTTATTCTGGTTGCCAACTGGGGATTTGGGCTATACCTCGATCACTACAACCTCGTCTACTCCACTCTTGGCGTCGTCTATGGAGCCGGCTACACGGCGGATCATGTGACCAGGATCGCCCTGTGGATCATGGTCGCCGTCTCGGCGGCGGCCTGTGCGCTGCTCGTGCTTCAACTTCTTTCGCCAGCGATTCAGCGCGCTCCTCGTGGGATCCGGCATCTACGTGGCCCTCTATGTACGTCGGAATCCTGCTGCTCCCCGGCGTATTTCAAAAGTTCTTTGTGCAGCCGAGCGAGCTGGCGCTCGAGACCCCCTATCTGAAGAACTACATCGAGTTCACGCGCAAGGCCTACCAGCTCGGAGCCATCCAGGAAACCTCCTATCCGGCCCTGGCGGACCTGACGCCGGCGGCGGTCGCCAGGAATGCAGACACGATCCAGAACATTCGCCTGTGGGACTCGCGGCCGCTGCTTCAGACCTACCAGCAGACCCAGGCGATACGCCTCTACTACCAGTTCTACAATGTCGGTGTCGACCGTTACCACCTGGCGGATGGCTATCATCAGGTGATGCTTGCCACCCGCGAGCTTTCGCCGGAGCTCCCCGCGAAAGCGCAAACCTGGGTCAACCAGTATCTGCAGTTCACCCACGGCTATGACGTCGTGATGAACTTTGTCTCAAAGAAAGTCGGAGGCGGTTTTCCGAAATATCTTCTCGAAAACATCCCTGCCGAATCCGCTTACGGCCTGAACATAACCCAGCCTGCGATCTACTTCGGAGCGTCAATGCCGGGTTATCGGATCGTTGCGACCGGCATCAAAGAGTTCGATTATCCCAAGGGCAATGACAATGTTTACACCAGCTACGGCGGTAAAGGGGGTATCCTGCTGGACAGCTTCTGGAAAAAGCTCCTGTTCGCCTGGACCCAGAAAGACATCAACATCCTTTTGACCTCCTACCTCACGCCGGAGAGCCGCATCCAGATCTGGCGGACGGTTCAGGAGCGCGTGGCACAGATCGCTCCGTTCTTGCGCCTCGACACCGATCCCTACCCCGTGCTGAGCGCGGGCAAGCTGTACTGGATCCAGGACGCCTATACGGATTCCGACCAATTTCCGTATTCGTATCCGCACGGGGCGGGCTTCGGGGATAACCTGAACTACATTCGAAACTCGGTGAAGGTCGTTGTCGACATGTACGACGGCACCGTGTCCTTTTACGTCATGGACACCCAGGATCCCATCCTCGCCGTATATCGGCGGGCATTCCCGGGCGTTTTCAAACACCTGGATCAGTTGTCGGCGGACCTGAAACAGCACCTGCGCTACCCTGAAGATCTTTTCGCCATTCAAACCGACCAGTACAAAACCTTTCACATGACGGATCCTCAAGTCTTCTATAACCGAGAGGATTTGTGGATGACTCCCAAGGAGACGTACGCCGGCCAATCGCAGCCGATGGAGCCCTATTACATCCTGATGAAGCTCCCCGGAAGCGACCAGCTGGAATACCTTCTGATGACGCCGTTCACGCCGCAAAACCGCGATAACATGATCGCCTGGATGGCGGCCAAGTGCGATTTCCCCGAATACGGCAAAATGCTCTTCTACCAACTCCCCAAGGAAAAGCTGATTTACGGGCCGAACCAGATCGAGGCGATGATTAACCAGAACACCACCATTTCCCAGCAGCTCACCCTGTGGGACCAGCGAGGGTCGAGGGTTATTCGCGGGAGGCTGATCGTGACTCCGATCGAGGACTCGTTCCTCTACATCGTGCCGTTGTACCTGCAAGCCGAAGGCGCGAACTTTCCGCAGCTGAAGCGCGTCATCGTGATTGCGGCCGACAAGGTTGTGATGGAGGCTTCGCTCGACGAGGCGATCAACGACCTTTTTGGCACGCAGCAACCCGCGGAGGGATCGCCGCGGCCAACGACCTCCACCCAGCAGCCGGCCTTGGCGGAGGCGCGAGCGCAGTTCGAGGAGGCCCGGAAGGCAATTCAGCAGGGGGACTGGGCAAAATTTGGAACGGCGATGGAGGGTCTAGAGCACCAGCTGGCCGGGCCGGCGACGCGGTAACACCCGACATAACACTCTGTCGATTGGCGGAACGACTAAGCCCATGGAGCGAGCAGCGTTGCGAGGGGGCCGGCAAATTGCCAATCGTCCTTGGCCAGCCCATTGAGGGACCGAGAGACGCTAGGGGGCGGGCGGCGAGGAATGGCAACTTCGTCGCTGCATCTAATCGATGGAGTGCCAGCGATGCCCCAACCGAACGACTTGAGCAGGTCCCTCGTCGTCCTGGACCAGAATAGCACGATCAATGTCATGGCGTCGTTTGGCGCAATCCGAGCGTGGAATTGCTCGGCCGCGAACTTGGCACGCACTGGGCGGATTTCGGCAATGTGAAACCGAATCCCAATGAGAACGATGCCCTGGTCAGGTCGGCGTCTGCTATCCACTCGACTGCTCACCAGGGCTCAGTGGTAACATTGGTCTCACTTTGACCCTAAGCTGCCCTCCCCTGGATTGTCGCGGAGAACCACTTGTAGGCGTTGGCGCGCCGCCACCGCCGCCGATCCCGACTGCGCGCGATTTCCCCACTGTGATGACGCCGATCGCAGATAGCGACAATGCCGCGTATTTGGACATCGACGCCGCCATGACCGGCAGCATGCAAAAGAGCCAGGGGTAAATGCGGAGTCTGGTGGCGTTGTTCCTGGCCTGTGGTCGCCTCAATAGAGGCTTTCGATTTCCATGACGGGAAGCGTGCGCGCGTCCACCTGCCGCTGGAGCTCCTCGACGGATATCGTGACGGTCGGCGGCGCTGTCACGGCGCCGACTGCGGAAAAGATTTTCGGCTTGACCGTCGCAGCAGCAGCCATTGCCGCCAGGATCGTGACAACGGTCAGGGCAGTCAGCAGCTTGATCATGGAATACCTCCTGTTCGTTGATATGAAGATCATGTTGCGCCTCGGGTTTCAGGTAAGATCAGTTTGCAAGCTCAAGCCGCGAGACGGACGTCTTCGGCGACGCGAATGTCGCGCGCGCGAAAACGGCCAACCCATGGCGTATTGGCGGCGGCGGTCGACGGTCGAGGTTCGTGAAAGCCGCTCACGACTACGATGTCGCCTTCGCGATAATGGCCAATGAAATCTCGCGCGACATCGCCGGCCACGGCGCAGACCGCGGCGGGCCGGCCGGCACACTCGAGGTGAAAGCGCGCACGGGTACCGAATTCCGGAACCCTAAAAATAGCCAGACGAGTGATTCGCCCAGAAAGAATGCACTCCTGCGTCATGATTTGTCTCCTTGGAAACGGGGTCAGACTCGGTTTTGCGAAACTGGCCATGATGACCTCCCGTTCAGCTGGGAGATGGGTCGGGACCGGCGGGCGCCTGCAGCCCGGTGGCCGAGTTTGCCGCTCCGCTCCGACGACGCGAAGTTAACCTCAAGGCGGCGGTAGCCCGATGAGAGCCGCACCGAGTTTTTTGAGCGACGCGTTGATCAGGACGTATTCGCGCCCGGTGAAATGCTCCGCGAGCGTTCCGCCGCCCGGCGGATAGGCTGGGTTGAAACCCAGACCCAGCCCGGAGTTGCAGGGGTTCACGTCCTGGCAATAGCGCAGCATTGCCCGCGTCTCTGCAGCATTTACGGGCCGACCAAGACCGCTGACATAGGTCTTGAAGGCGTTCGCGCAATCTGCTGTGGACCCGGTTCCCTCGATCGGGCTCTGAGTCATGAGGACGTTCGCCGCATTTCTGTACGGGGCGCTGCATGCGGCCAGTGGCTGGTCGGTGCACTGGGCGGCCGACTGCGCGGAGCAGCCGGTTATCGAGGCGAATTTCTTTGTTGGGTCATTTGAATGGTTCTGCAGGTCCAATGTAAGATTCTTTTGGGCATCGAGCGGGATGACGAGGTCGAATGCTCTCTCGAAGGCTAGAAACCAAGCCTCGAAGGATGGCACCAATAAGCTCTCGTCGTGACCGAGATCCATGACCGAGAGAGTGTAGGGGGCGCCTTTTGTGATATCGCTTTCTCCGAAACCGACCCAAAGCAGTATCCGGCGGGTGACTTCCGATTTGGGCAATGTGCCGTGGCAGGATTGCAGCTGCCAATCGGCGTATTGTTGCAAGCCCTCCGCGCCGTCGACCCATCCCCAGTAAAAATCGGACGGATAGACCGAGGTCTGCTGCGACCGCGTCCCGCTGCCAATCACCCCATAGAGGTTGGGCGCAACGCATGATACGGGTTGGCATGAGTTGAAAGCTGCCGCGTAATCTGCTGGCGTCGCGACGCAGCCCGATTGAGCTTGCGCATGCGATGGCAAACTGGCCGCCGCCACCGCGATCATCAAGCCAAATGACAGTTTGATGAACATTTCCACGCACCCCCTCAGTTTCCGCATGTAATGATCCGGGCCGGCCGGCGCTCACCACCGGTGGCCAGCAGCCGGTTGGGCCGCTGCAACCAGGCTAAGCAGCGGCGGATGCGGAGTCTTTCGCGCGAAATGCGGAGTTATGCGAAGTTGTGCGAACCCGGCTGCGGAAGGGCGCCGGGTTGAGGTTCAGGGCCGCGAAAATCTGTGATTTTATGCGAAATATGGTTTACATTCGCGTCCATGGTTCGCCAGTCCGACGCGCCGGCGAGCATCGAGTTCGGCCACTTCAGCATCTTTCCGCATCGCCGCCAGCTGCTTGCCGACGGCCGACCGATAACCCTCGGCGGCCGGGCTTTCGATGTGCTGATGGCTCTGATCGAAGCGTCGGGCGCGGTGGTCAGCAAAGACGCACTCTTGAGCCGCGTCTGGCAAGGCAGGATCGTCGAAGAGAACCGACTCGCGGGCGAGATTGTCGCGTTGCGCAAAGCCTTTGGCGCCCATCGCGAGCTGATCCGGACCGTTGCCGGGCGAGGCTATCAGTTCACCGGCGAGATCCGTGTGCGACCAACGGGCGCCGGCAGGCAGGAGGTTCCTGGCGCGGCTACCGCTGTCGTCGCCTCGTCGATGACGCCGGTCAGCCCGGGTTTTTCCCGCCCCGACGAGCTGCCCACCGCGGTCTCACCGTCCCAAAATGTGGGCGACCTGGAGCAGCAGGGCGCGACCGACCAGGAACTCGAGAACATCGCTCGGTCCGTGCGCATTCTCCATATCGGTTTAGAAACCGTTGGAGAGGCGGCGAAGGATATTCCCCAGCGCACCCTTGCGCTGCCGGACAAGCCTTCGATTGCAGTGCTGCCCTGCACCAATATGAGCGGCGACCTTGAACAAGAGTTCTTCGCCGACGGGATCACCGAGGACATCATTACCGCCCTCTCCCACTATCCCGCACTGTTTGTCGTAGCGCGCAACTCCTGCTTCACCTACAAGGGCCGCGCGGTTGATGTGAAGCAAGTCGGGCGCGAGCTCGGCGTGCGGTACGTGCTCGAAAGCAGCCTGCGCAAGGCGGATGAGCGCGTTCGCCTCACGGCGCAGCTCGTCGAGGCCGAAACCGGCAAGCATGTCTGGGCCGGGCACTACGACCGCAACCTCGCCGCCATCTTTGTGCTGCAGGACGAGATCACCGAGGCGGTGACGACCGCGATCGCCCCAGCCGTCGCGGAGGCTGAACAACAGCGCGCTATCCGAAGGCCGCCGGGCAGCCTTGACGCCTGGGCCGCTTATCAGCGCGGGCTGTGGCATGTGGGCAAAGCTACCGCTGAGGATAACGCACTCGCGCAGACGTTCTTTCGGCGGGCCATCAATCTCGACCCGAACTTTTCTGGAAACTATGTGGGTCTCGCAGAAGCTCAGGGCCAAGCGACTGACTTTAACGCAGATGATCTTCTAGAAACGTTGCGCTCGACCGAGGCCCTGGCCCGCCGAGCGGTCGCGCTCGACGGCGCTGATGCGGAGGCCCGTTCACTCCTCGCTCACACGCTTTGGAGACGCGCGGACTATCTGGGCGCTCTATCCGAGGTCCGGCGAGCTCTGGCAATAAGTCCGAACCTGGCCTATGCGCACGGAACCCTCGGCGCGGCACTAATATTTTCGGGGCACCCAAGGGAAGGCCTAGCGGCTCTTGAAAAATCCATCAGGCTCGACCCGCGCGACCCGCGATCAGCGATCCGCTTGAACCAAATGGCGCTGGGGCTTTACTTCTCCCGGGATTATTCGGCCGCAGTCGAAGCCGCGAAGCACGCGATCCGGTCATATCCCGATTTTCCGAACCCCTACCGTTGGCTTGCCGCGGCGTTGGGCCAGCTCAGCCGAATGGAGGAGGCGAGGGAAGCCCTGCAAAAGGCTATGGCCGTCGCACCGACCGCGTTCCGGAGCAGCGTTTGTGAGCGCGTACCGTGGATGCGGCCGGAGGACCACGCGGACATGCTCGAAGGCCTGCGCAAGGCCTGCGGCGGGGACCGCCACCTAATCGAGTCTGCTGCTAGTCCCGGCTACCAATTAATTGGCGAGATCCTCGCTCGGCCTGCGGGCGCCGGTGAGCAGAAAGTTTCGGACCCAGCCAGCGCGCAAGGAAATACGCCACCTCACCTTCCTGCGAAGCTCCAGGAACCGCGCGCTTTACCTATGGACCCCTCACCCGACGGCAGGCGAGGCAACCTGAGCCGGACCCGTCGTCTCGCAGCGATCATCGCCGCTGATGTGGCCGGGTATGCGCGATTAATTGAGGCGGACGAAGAAGGCACGCTCGAATGCCTCAAAGCGCTGCGTAACGAGCTCGTAGATCCGAAAATCGCCGAGCATCACGGTCGCATTGTCAAAACCAGCGGCGATGGTTTGTTAGTCGAGTTCGCCAGTGTCGTCGATGCACTCAGGTGCGCAGCCGAGGCGCAGGTGGCGCTGGCCGATCGCAATGCCCCTCTCCCACCAGACCGCCGGATCGAGTTCCGTATCGGCATCCACCAAGGCGACATTGTCGTCGAGGACAGCGACATCTTCGGCGATGGCGTCAACGTCGCAGCTCGACTGGAAGGCTTGGCCGCGCCGGGAGGCATTTGTGTCTCAGCCCGGGTTCAGGAGGACGCTGCGGGCCGCCTCGATCTTGGCTTCGAGGACATGGGCGAGCGGCAGCTGAAGAACATAGCTCGCCCCTTTCGGGTATATCGGGTGGCGATAGGACGCGTCGCCTTAACGGAATCCCCGCTACCGCCGCTCCCTGATAAACCGTCGATCGCTGTCTTGCCTTTTCAAAATATGAGCGGTGACCCCGAACAGGAATATTTCGCCGATGGCATGGTCGAAGAGATTATCACGGCACTCAGCCGTATCAAATGGCTGTTCGTTCTCGCCCGCAACTCCAGCTTCACTTACAAGGGCCAAGCCGTCGATGTTAAGCAAGTCGGACGGGAACTCGGGGTGCGGTATGTGCTCGAAGGCTCGGTCCGCAAGGCGGGCGGTCGCGTCCGGATTACCGCGCAGCTGATCGACGCGGTCGACGGAGCCCATCTCTGGGCAGATCGGTTCGATGGCTTGCTCGAAGACGTTTTCGATCTTCAGGACAGCGTGGCGCGGAGCGTCGCCGGGGTCATCGAACCGGCGTTGCAAGCCGCCGAAACTGCGCGATCGGCCGACCGTCCGACAACCGATCTCACTGCCTATGACCTCTATCTGCGTGCTTATGCGGTGGCGTTGTCGTCATCAGCGCGGTACGCTGAGGCGCTCCGCCTGCTCGAATTGGCAATCAACCGCGACCCGCATTACGGGCCTGCGCTAGCTTGGGCCGCGTTCTGCTGTCATCGGCTGCTAATTGACGGTAGGAGCGAAGATCCCGCGGCGCACCGCGTGAAAGGCACCGATTACGCCAGGCGGGCGCTGGAAGCGGCCGGCGACGACCCGGCCACCCTGGCGAATGCCGCCTACACGCTGGGATATCTCGGCGAGGACATCGGCACAATGCTGAAGTTGGTGGACCGCGCGCTGGCTCTCAATCCGAGCTTCGCGCGCGGCTGGTTCATTAGCGGCGTGCTGCGATTGTATGCGGGCGAGCCCGAGATCGCGATCCAACATGCCGAAGCTTCGCTACGGCTCAGTCCGCGCGCCCGGGTCGGCTGGGCTCTCCTCACGATAGGCGCCGCGCTTTTTTACATGCGACGCTTCGACGAAGCAGTCTCGAAGCTCTTGCTTGCAATGCACGAGGATGCGAGCCTCCCCAACCCGTATCGGTACCTTGCAGCCTGCTACGCCCACATGGGACGGCTCGACGAAGCGCGCGCGACCGTCCAGCGGCTGCGGGCCACAGCCGGCGGCGTGATACCGGACGTCAGCTACCTTCGGAATGCCGAACACCGCGCGTTTTACCTGTCGGGCCTGCGCCTTGCGGCCGGCGATCCGACTTGAGGCAGGCCCGTCGGTCCTCGCCGCGAACGGCCGATGCAATGTCCGTAAATGGCACAACCCGATCGCGCTGGCCACCGGCCAGCCGGTCCGCTTACTGGGGTAGTTCGTTCGCGCAGCAGCTTGTGCTTGACGTCATGCTCCAGACCGCGTCCGCGCTCTGCAGAGATTCGAGCGGCTTCGATCACGTCAAAAGGGCGGTAAACGGCAGCTGCATCGCGATCAATTTCCTCGATGTCAGATCTTTCATTTGTTTGCGATGTTGCTCGCGCTCGTGCGCTTCTGGATCGGCGATCACCCGCCAGCCGCCGTTACGATCCCATCCATAAACCTTTCGATCCAGATTCAGGGCTAGCAAGGCACACTCGAATTCCGAGCCGCTCAGTTGCGAGTGACATAGCGCGTTCAAATCGTCGGCACGCAGAGCGTTCGCTACCATCATCGTTGACCCAGCAGCGCCCCAGTTAGGCAGGTTCGCCGATTGCACACGAGCCAAGCTTCAGCCAGCAGCCCGCGATTGTCGTGGCGGGCACGAAAATATCCGACAGCACCGAGAGCGCGGCTGGCTGGCTATCGACCCCGGTTTTAATTGGCGAGCGCGCTTATGATGCGGCCAATGCACTCTGCAACCCCCATTCCCTACCCAAATTCCAGACCCCGAAAGGCTGATCCGTCAGGCCGACATGATAGCGACCGCCCTAGACCTCCACCGCAAACGCCTTCTGTCCTATACCTTCGCTCATGCGTGTCTGTCAGCCTGTTGGTCACTGGAGGACGGTGACGACCCTAGCCACGCTCTCGCCATGGCGCAGACGCAGTGATTTTCGATACGCGGTGACGCGACAAAGAAAAAGCCGGAGCGGCCATGTAACTCGACGAGACAGTTGCGCCCGCGCTGCCACGCCTGCGTCTGGATTACGAAGGTTTGCGGCATTCCGGCCACTCGATCGCGATTCGGTTAGGCCGCCCCTGAAGATCGCGATTCGAGGAAGGTTGGCTGCGGGAGACGCTGCGCCGGGCGGAGGGAGACTGGCGTCACTGTCAATCACGAATCACGAAATCACGGGATCTCGTAGACTGCGACTTCGTCGGCGATGCCGCGCAATGCGCGATGCTGCGATACGGGTTTGAGCCCGCTGGTTTCGAGCAAGGCGGAAGCCTGCGGGTCGGTTACGACCGAACGGGTCGCCAGGATCGTGCGCGAATCTGCCAGAGCCTGGACCCGCGCGGCGATATTCACGGTCGTCCCGAAATAGTCCTGACGGTCGTTGAGCACGACCGCGAGGCAGGTCCTTCGTGGATGCCGATCTTCAACAATAAATCCTCGCTGCGCCCGTCATTGAGATCGCGCATCGCTTCGCGCATCCGCAGCGCGGCGGAGACCGCCCGGTTAGGGGTCGGAAAGGTCGCCATCACCGCGTCGCCGATGGTCTTGACGACGGCGCCGGCCTCGGACGCGACGATCTCGTTGAGCACCCGGAAATGGGCTTTGACCAGGTCGAAGGCGACCAGGTCGCCGACCCGCTCGTAAAGCTCGGTCGAGCCTTTGAGGTCGGTGAACAGGAAAGTCAGGCTGGTGATCTTGAGCCGCTGCTCGACGTCGATCGTGTCGGTGCCATAGAGGTCCCGGAAGACTTGGTTGGTCAGCAGCCGTTTTGCCGTCAGGAACGGCCGGCGCCTGCCGAGCAGCTCGTGGAGCTTGTCTCCGGCAATCCACAGCCCTGGTAAGAGCCGGGTGTCGGTGCGGTTTTCCAAGGTGAGGCGCAGCGGCCCCGGACGCATGGTCACGGTGCCGGTCGGCGCGCGCAATTTGTCGAAGACGAGCGAGAGGTTCTGCCGTTCTCGCGTCGGCTCGCCTTTGACGTCGAGGAACTGCGTCCCGTGCGTCACCGGATCGACGACGATGACGAACTCCGCCGGCAATTGCAACGACAGCAGCGCCTTTTCGCCGGGCGGCAGCTCGACCTGATCGAGAACGATCTCCTCGACCAGCTGCTCGAAATCATCCGGCACATCGATGCCCGAGCCCCAGAAGATCTGGCGAAAATATTCGGCGAACGGAAGCTCGTGCGGATCGTGCGCGGCGATCCTGCGCACCCGGCGGCTGACCGTGAAGGTGACCTCGACCATCTCGTCGAGCGTCGGCCGGTAGCCGGCCGCGCAGAGCGCGCAGTCGTATTGCTCCTTGTCGACGCTTTTCAACGTCGTGCTGGTGTCGAGGACACCACCGCAGCCGGGGCACAGCACGTTCCACGACAGCTCGAAGAGCCCGAGGCGCGCGGCGTGCAGAAAGGCGGCGACGGCCTGCTCCTCATCGACCCCGGCTTCGCGCGCGAAATCGATCACATTGACGCGGCAGAGGTCGCGATCGGGCGCGTCCCTCACCAGCCCCTCGATCGCCGCCGGCAGCTTCGGGATCGGCCGACTGCCGCAAGAGCGTGAACAAATTGCCAGCTTCGCTCATCTCAGGCTCCTACGCCAATTCGGGTGGATCGTCAGGGAATCTCGTAAACCGCCATCTCCTCGGCGACGCCGCGCAGCGCACGCTGATGCGGGACTGGTTCGAGCCCGCTGGTTTCGAGCAAATTGCAAGATCCGGGATGTTTGACGACCGACCCGGTCGCCAGGATCGAACGGAGTTGGCCAGATCCTGTACCCGCGCCGCGATGTTGACGGTGCGGCCGAAATAGTCCTGGCGCTTGTCGAGAACGACGGCCAGGCAAGGTCCCTCGTGGATGCCGATCTTGAGCAGCAGCCCGTCGCCGGTGCCCGCGTTCTTGAAGTCGTGCATCGCATCGCGCATGCGCAACGCCGCGGCGACCGCCCGATCGGGGGTCGAAAATGTCGCCATCACCGCATCGCCGCTGGTCTTGACCACGGCCCCGGCCTCGGCGGCGATGATGTCGTTGAGAACCTCGAAATGCGCCCGGACGAGATCGAAGGCGACCAGATCGCCGACCCGCTCATAGAGCTCGGTGGAGCCTCTGAGGTCGGTGAACAGGAAGGTCAGACTGGTGATCTTGAGGCGCTGATCGACGTCGATCGTGTCGGCGCCGTAGAGATCGCGAAAAACCTGGTTGGTCAAAAGCCTCTTTGCGCTGAGGAAGGGCTTGCGCCGGCTCAGCAGCTCATTGAGCCGATCGGTCGCCACCCACAATCCGGGCAATACGCGCGTGTCGGTGCGGTTTTCGAGCGACAGGCGCAGCGGCCCCGGGCTCAGCTCGATCGTCTCCGTCGCGGGACGTACCTTGTCGAAAAACAGCGAGAGGTTCTGGCGCTCGCGCGTCGGCTCGCCTTTGACCTCGAGGAATTGGGTCATATGGGTCACCGGGTCGAGCAGGATCACGAGTTTCGCCGGCAGTTGCAGCGAAAGCAGGGCCTTCTCGCCGGGCGGAAGCTCGACCGTGTCCAGGGTCACTTCCTCGATCACCTGAGCGAGATTCTCCGGCAGATCGATCGCCGAGCTCCAGAACACCTGGCGAAAATACTCAGCGAACGGCAGCTCGTTCGGATCATGCGCCGCGATCCGGCGCACCCGCCGGTTGACCGTGAATGTCACCTCGACGATCTCGTCGAGGATCGGCTCATAACCGGCCGCACACCAGGCGCAATGGTACTCCCCGCGGTTCACGCTCCTCAGCGTGGTGCCGGCGTCGAGCACGCCCCCACAGCTCGGGCACAGCACATTCCATGAGAGCTCGAAGAGACCGAGGCGCGCAGCGTGCAGAAAGGCGGCGATCGATTTCTCTTCGTCGAGGCCCCTCTTCGCCGCGAAGTCCAATACGTTGACCCGGCAGAGGTCGCGATCCGGCGCATCCCGCACCAGCTTCTCGATCGCACCTACGATGCCGGGATCGGCGGATTGCTGCAAAAGCGGAAACAGGTTTCTGGCTTCGCTCATTTTGGAATCCTATCCCGCATAGCTGCGCGGGAAGACCTCGGCGAGCCTCGGATATCGCATGCGACTCTTGCCGATCCGACGCAATCGCCGTCGCCCCGCCATCGCCATGCCGTCGCCATTCGACGATTAAATTTGGTTATGAATTGCGCGCGCGCTAGCTACCCTGCTGCCACCATCCTGTCAGCATCGCTGGAGCGACGACGGCTCATGAGACCCGCCGACCGGCTTTTTCAAATCATTCAGATCCTGCGGCGTACGCCGAAACCGATAACCGCCGGCGCCCTCGCCGCCGAGCTCGAAACCTCCAAGCGGACAGTCTATCGCGACATCGCCGACCTCATCGGCCAGCGGGTACCAATCAGGGGCGAGGCCGGCGTCGGCTATGTGCTGCAGCCGGGGCTCGACCTGCCGCCCCTTATGCTGACGCCCGACGAGATTGAAGCGGCCGTGCTGGGCGCCCAATGGGTGGCGCGCCATAGCGATGCGGAGCTGGCGCGGGCGGCTCAGGATCTGATCGCCAAGATCGGCGCCGTCGTGCCGGAACGGCTCCGGCCCTTTGTATTCGAGCCGGTGACCGAAACGCCGACGGCGCGAAGCCTCGCGACCGACGGCCTCGACATGGCGCAGGTGCGCGCGCAAATTCACGCCGGCCGCAAAATCAAGTTGCGTTATCGCGACGAGCAGGGCCGCGAGAGCGAGCGCGTCATTTGGCCGGTGACGGTGGGCTACATGGAGACGGTCCGCCACCTGATCGCCTGGTGCGAACTGCGCCAAGATTTCCGAAGCTTTCGGACCGACCGAGTGATTGCGGCGGGGTTCCTGGACGAACGCTACCCCGAGCGGCCGAGCGCGCTGCGGGCGAAATGGCGGCGGACGCTCGAACACGCCAAGGCGACGAAGGCCTGACGCCTGCAAGATTTGCCGGGGTCGATGGGCGCCGGCTATCACCCGGTCACCGAGCCGGCGCGACCTCGACGTTCCGCAGCTCAAACGGTCATGCTAACCTCGGTCATGACCCTGGCCCGCTCCCTCGGCGTCGAACGTGCTGTGATCTTTCATGTCGACGATGTCGGAATGTGCCACGGCGCAAACCGAGGGTTTCTTGCCCTCGCCGAACGCGGCTTCGTCACCTGCGGCTCGGTCATGGTGCCGTGCCCGTGGTTCCGCGAAATCGCCGAGGCCGCCGCGGCCGATCCGGCGCTCGATCTCGGCGTGCACCTGACCCTGACCAGCGAATGGGAGCACTACCGCTGGGCGCCGATTTCGACGGTCAGCCGGACCTCGGGCCTGATCGATGAGGACGGGTATTTCTGGCGCGATGTTGCGAGCCTGCGCCGGCACCTGGTGCCGGACGCCGGGGAAGCCGAGCTGCGCGCGCAGATCGAGCGGGCGCGGTCGGCCGGGATCAACCCGACGCATATCGACGCCCACATGGCGGCGGCGATGCTGCCCGAGCTGCTCGACTGCCATGTTCGGCTCGGGCACGACTACGGCCTCGTTCCGGTTCTGCCCCGCAAGATCCGCTTCGCACCCGACCCGCAGAGCTACGCCGCGACTGTCGCAGCGCTCGAACGCGCCGGCTTGCCGGTCGTCGACAACATTCGCGGCACCTTGCCGGTTGCCGCCGAAGCCGTCGCGCCCGGCTACCGCAAGCTCGTCGAAGAGCTTCCCGAGGGCGTCACCCATTTCGCCCTGCACTGCACCGCGCCGGGAGACGTCGAGGCGATCACCCCGCAACATGCGCCGTGGCGGACCAACGAATATGCCCTCTTCGCATCGGGCGCCGTCGCCGAGTGGTGCGCGGGGGCCGGCATCGAGCCGATCAGCTACCGGGACATTCAGCGGCTGTGGACCAAAGCGGGATAGCTAACCCGCGAAATTGCATAGAGATTTTACTTGCGTCGGCGGGAAAAGCTGGATAGTGCTGCGATTCAGTCGCATTCGCTGCCTTGCAACTTTTCTGGAAACCCCGGATGCCTCGGGTCACAATGCGTGTCACCACTCGGTTTGCGGCATTGCTCGCTCTCGGCGTCGCGACGCCCGCCCTGGCGGACGATCCCAATTTTTCGATCGTGTTGAAAAATAATCAGTTCGTTCCAAGCGAGGTTCAGATCCCCGCGGGTGTCAAGGTCAAGCTCATCGTGCGCAACGAAAACCCGACCGCCTCCGAATTCGAGAGCACGCAATTCCATCGCGAAAAGGTCGTGCCCCCGGCCAGGAAATTACCGTTTTCGTTGGGCCTCTTGATCCGGGCAGTTACGAGTTCTTCGACGATTTCCACCCGGAAACCCGTGGCCATCTGGTCGTCAAATAGCGAGGCTGGGATGCTGGCGACCGCAATAATCGTTTTCCGCGAGGTCCTCGAAGCATCGCTGGTGGTCGGCATCGTGCTGGCGGCCAGCCGCGGCGTGCCGCGCCGCGGCGTCTGGGTGACCAGCGGGATCGCCGCAGGCGCTCTCGGCGCGGCCCTCGTCGCTGCTGGCGCCGGCGCGATCGCCCGGCGGTCAATGGCATCGGGCAAGAGTTGTTCAACGCCGCAATCCTCTTTACCGCGGTCGCCATGCTGGGCTGGCACAATATCTGGATGAACCGGCACGGGCGCGAGCTGGCAACAGCCGCGGCCAGCTAGGCAAAGCGGTGGTCGGGGGAAGCCGGCCGCTCTATGCGCTGGCTCTGGTCGTCGGGATCGCCGTACTTCGAGAGGGCTCGGAGATCGTTCTTTTTCTCTACGGGGTCGCGATCGCCTCGGGAGCCGGGGGGCTCAGCATGTTGGCGGGCGGATTCTCGGGCTCGCCGGCGGCGCGGCAATCGGCGCGCTGATTTATTTCGGGCTCCTCGCGATCCCATTGCGCCGGCTGTTTACGGTGACGAGCTGGCTCATTCTGCTGCTCGCCGCCGGCATGGCCTCGCAAGGCGCAGCCTTTTTGATGCAAGCGAACCTTTTGCCCTCGCTCGGCAATGACCTCTGGGACACCTCCTCGATCCTGAGCGAGAACAGCATGCTCGGGCTGCTGCTGCATGTGCTGATCGGTTATTCGGCGCAGCCGGCCGGCATCCAGGTCGTGTTCTACCTGGCCACGCTTGTCGGCATCGGCGCTTTGATGCGCGTGATGGGGAACGGGGCACCAACCACATCGAGCCGGCCGCCCGCGGCGGCCCCCGTTTGAGAAGCCGTCCTCCTCTTCAGCCTCCCAGATCGGCTAACTCTAACTCGCTCATCTGTCGTGGATACGCGAATGCGTTGCATTAGCATAACGACATTCATCGCCGGCTCAGCCTTGACGCTGGCCACTGTGGTTCCGGCCGTGGCGGATTTCAAAGTTCAAATGCCTGAGGCCGAAACCGGAGAGTTCGCCATCGAGCCTCTCGGCGACTACGGACACGATCCGAACCCCGCCCACAGCGGCGAACTAAGCACGACCGAAGAATTCGAATACGGGGTCAACGGCTTTTGGCGCACCGAGCTCGAGCTCGAGCAGGAACGGAACGCAGGTCCCGGACAATCGTTCAATTTCAGTCAGGTTACTTCCGAGAATATCTTTCAATTTACCGAGCAGCGGCCAATATTCGGCTGGATGCTGGTTTTTTGCCGAGTTCGGCAAAGTCCACGCTCCAGAGTAACCCCAATGAATTCACTCTTGGACCGATATTCCGCAAGGAAATCTTCGGGACGATCAACACCGTAAACTTGTTTATGGAAAAAGAAGTCGGCAGTGGTTCCGCGGGGCGGCCGTTCTTCCTGTATGCTTGGGAAACGCGTTTTGACTTCGGCACGCCGATCGAGCCGGGCTTTCAGGCCTATGGCAACCCGAGCGCGTTTCAAGGGTTTCAATTCGCACTGGCCGCAGGACAACCGCATCGGTCCCCAACTGTTCGGCATTGTTTCCAATATCGGGCCCGGCACCCTCAAATGGAACGCCGGCATTCTGTTCGGTGTGGGCTCCGCCGCGCCGCGCGAAACGATCCGGTGGCAGCTCGAATACGAAATTCACTTCTGATCGCGGCAGCGAGTACGAGATCCCGCTTTGAGCCCTAATCGGCCGCTTCCGCCTTCTCGGCCGGCAGCGGCTCGGTACCGGTCCACGGGTGTTCGGCGATGTCGAACAGCACACCTTCTGGGCCGTAAAGCTTGACCTCGAACCCGCCGACGCGGTCGCCGGCTTGGTCCATGTAATGCGTGCCGCCCAACGCCTCGACCTTCTTCACGAACTTCTCGACGTCGTCAACGAGGATGCCGAAATGGTGCAGGCCGGTATAATCGAGACCCTTGCCGATCTGGTCGGTCTTGAACCGCAGGATCGCCAGATCGATCGTCCCGTCGCTCAAATGATAGCCATAGGCGAGCGGCCCGTCGGTCTTGCGAACCTCCTTGAAGTCGAACGCCTTCTTGTAGAATTCGGCCATCGCGTCGGGGTCCTTGGCGGCAATGGCGATGTGACGCAGCTTAGCCATGTTTAGCTCCTTCACCGTCACCCCCGCGCAAGCGGGGGTCCACAGCCTGCCCCTGGCGTGAACAGGGGCGTGCGACGCAGCGGTAGCCGTGGATTCCCGCTTTTCGCGGGAATGACGGGAACAAAGTGGTTGTATTTGTGACTACTCCGCGGCCTCTTTGATCTCGGCGGGCAGCGGCTCGGCACCGGCCCAGGCGTGCTCGGCAATGTCGAACAGGACACGCTCGGGCCCATAGAATTTCTTCTCGAAATAGCCGGCCTGCGGGTCGACCTGGTTGCGGTCGACGTAATGTTCGGCGCCGAGACTCTCCAGCCTCTTCGAGAATTCGTCGACGTCCTCGACCAGCACACCGAAATGGTGGATCCCGCGGTAGTCGAGACCCTTGCCGAGCTGATCGGTCTTGAATTTGAGGATCGCCATGTTGAGGGTGCCGTCGCTCAAAAACACGCCGTCCGCGAGAACCCCGTTCGGCCGCCCGACCTCTTTGAAATCGAATGCCTTCTTATAGAAATCGGCCATTTTCTCCGGGTCTTCCGCGGCAATCGCGATGTGACGCAGCTTGGGCATCGGAACCTCCTTGCGTTGCTGATGCGCTACCCTAGCACGACCGTCGCGTTATCCAAGCCTGGCGAATGTCGGCAGCAGCGGAGCGAGAGCGGTTTCGAGTTCGGCGAGGCTTCTGCCTGGCCGTAGTTCGATTTCGGTCGCTCGCCGCCGCTGGCGCAAAAGCGGCAATCTCTTCGAGGGCCGCACGGTCGACCTCGCGCATCAGCGACTCGTCGAGCCAGAGCTTCGGGGCGGCGAAGCGCAATCGGCGCGCCAGCGAGATCCGGCCGCCAGCCGCAAGATCATCTGTTCTCGACCGGAACCAGTCGACCGTTGACGCATTCTCGTAGGGGGTCCGCGCGAAGTCCTCCCGGAATTGAATTCGGGGAACCAGGCCGCGCGAGCAACCCAGGCTTGCAAAGGATCAATCGACGCGAGCCAAGTCTCGAAGAGATCGATCGTGGCCTCGGGCGATGAGCCCGACGCCCGGTGCACTGACTGGTGATCCAGCATCCAGAGCGCACAATTGAGCGCCGGCTCGAGGACGGGTCTGCGGAAAAGCTGGATCGGTCCCTGCAGCGCCACTCCGGCGTGGGGATGCGGCATGTCCGCCTGGTGCAGCCCGATCAGAACCGTCTGGTAGCCGCTCGCCTCCGCGAACAGCTTTGGCCACAGCTTGTCGGTGGCAAGCGCCTCCAGCGGCACAGACCGGGTCGATTTTGCGAGCCTTTTGCTGGGGCTCATATGCTGGGTGCGAATGACAGCCGTTCCACGTGCGCCGTGACAAGGCGGCGCTTTTCCAGTGGGTGCAAGCCCCACCCGGCGACCGCTCCAGCCGGAAGCAACCGGAGCAGGCATGGAGGAGACGAAATGTCTGAAGCCTTCGGATAGCGGTCACGAAATAGGTGACCGTGCGAGTGTGCAGGCCGCAACGCGAGTAAACGCTGAGCAAGCCTCGAAAAGGACGATGTGCAGGCCGACCCGAAAGTGGAATCGGGGAAGGCTGACACGGATGGGTGACCTTGAGCGAAGACTACGCCCATCCGCTGCACCGGGGTAGTGGCGGCAGCATGTACACAAGGAAAGCGCACGCAACACGGGAAGCCCCGACGCGTGATCAGGGATGATCAACCGGACGCCCGTGAGGGACAGGCCGGGCGCGCTGGGGTGGCGGAGAGGCTCGTAGTACCGCTGAAGCCGGGTAATGCCGGTGGAGGGAAGGGGCCTTAGTTCAAGACAGACGCAACAAGCGGTGAGGGACCGGGAGATTGGGAAACCTAACAACTCCGAAACGTGTTCAGAAGCTGCAGATGGCGTTACACGCGAAAGCGAAGGCGGAAGCCGGTTATCGCTTCTACGCCCTGTACGACAAGATCAGCCGCGAGGATATTCTGGCGCATGCCTATGCCCAGTGCCGCTCCAACAAGGGCGCACCGGGCGTGGACGGCCAGGACTTTGCGGACATCGAAGCGTATGGGGTCGAGCGGTGGCTGGCCGAACTGGCGCTTGCGCTCAGGGAAGAGACATACCGACCGGAGCCGATCAGACGCGTGTTCATACCGAAGGCCAACGGCAAACTCAGGCCGCTGGGCATCTCGACCGTGCGGGATCGGGTCTGCATGACAGCAGCGATGCTGGTGCTGGAGCCGATCTTCGAAGCCGACCTTCCACCGGAAATCTACGCCTACCGCGCTGGGCGCAACGCCCAGCAGGCCGCTGTAGAGGTGGAGGAGCTGCTGTTCCGTGGTCATCCGGACGTCGTGGACGCCGACCTCGCGGACTACTTCGGGAGCATTCCGCATTCCGACCTCCTAAAGTCGGTGGCGCGCCGTATCGTTGATCGGCGCGTGCTGCATCTGATCAAGATGTGGCTGGACTGCCCCGTCGAAGAAACCGACGACCGAGGCCGGAAGACACGCACGACCGAGGCGCGCGACAAGCGGCGCGGCATTCCGCAGGGCTCACCCCTCTCACCACTGCTGGCGAACATCTACATGCGCCGGTTTGTGTTGGGGTGGAAGAAGCTCGGCCTTGAGCGAAGCCTCGGCACTCGCCTGGTCACCTATGCCGATGACCTCGTGATCCTGTGCCGGAGGGGCAACGCCGAAGCGGCGCTGCATCGCCTGCGCGAAATCATGGGTAAGCTGAAGCTGACAGTGAACGAGGACAAGACACGGATCTGCAAGGTCCCGGAAGGCGAGTTCGACTTCTTGGGCTTCACGTTCGGACGAATGTACTCTCGAACGACGGGCCAAGCCCGCTTGGCTTTGCGACCGTCAAAGAAGAGCATCAAGCGCGTGGTCGAAAAGGTCCATGCGCTGACCGTCCGAGCGCGGACATGGCAAGACACCACAGAGCTGGTGGGAAGTTGAACCGCACGCTTCGCGGGTGGGCCAACTACTTCAGTGTCGGCACCGTCAGTCCAGCGTATCGCGCGCTCGACAACTACGCGGCTGTGCGGTTGCGTCGGTGGTTGCGGTTCAAGCACAAGGCCAGGCGAAGCAAAGGCGGGAGCTATCCACTCCCGCACCTCTACGAGACCTTCGGGCTCGTACGTCTGACCCGGCTTGGGCGCGACGTGCCGTGGGCGAAGGCGTGAGGTCTTGTCCGAGAGCCGGATGCGGGAAATCCGCATGTCCGGTTCGATGAGAGGGATGTGGAAACGGAGCTAAGGTCGAGCCACTAAGGCACCGCCAGACGAAAGGGGCGGAAACAGACATGCCCAGCCTACCGCCACCGCGCCACATCCCAACTCTACCCGGGTCGGGTCTGAGCCGGGCGAGCCAAGTCTCGATCAGTTCGCGCGCCCGGTCCAGACTTGCATCCCCGTCATCCGGCAAGATGGCGACGGTGGACAGGACGGAGGGCGTGTTGAGCCGGAGGATCGCCTGCAGCCGGCCGGCGTCCAGCTTTTCCGAGCGGCTGACGATCGGGACCCAACTCGGCTGGACGGCGGCGAGCCGCAACGGCGGCAGGCTTGGCGGTTGAACCTCCGCCTGCAACGGCGCCAACACGGGAATGAGAGTTGCTTCTCCGGCTTCGGGCATCCGCACATTGACGTCGAGCTGCAGCAAGAACTGCCGGCGGGTCTGCGGATCGACCGCCGGTACCGTGAAATCGGCTATTTCGATGGCCCGCTCAGGCGGCAGCGGCCCGGCATGGCTCGCAACCGGGGTCATCGAGGTGACTTGGCCATTGTAGAAGCGATAGACTGTAAGACCAATGCCTTCGACGTTCAGCGGCGCCGGTCCATCGATGTCGAGCCGCAGCCTCAGACCCATGAAACCGGCACCGCTGCTCGCCACGTACCACCGATATCGTGCGGTCGCCCCGGGAACGTCGGCCACGGCGCCGGGAAGAAGCCGTGATACGGGCAGTCGTCCCCGGAGACCAAATATTTGAGAGCGACGGCGCCATCGGGGGCCGCCGGCGGCTTCGCCTTGCCAGCGGGAGTGCCTGTCCGTTCGAGCGTCAGCGTGATCTGCCCGTCGGCGGCCGCTCTTCGGGTAACATCGCCGTAATTGCCGAACGCGCGATCCGGATCGAGGCCGACGACCTCGCACCACTCCGCGAGTTCATTCTCGGCAAGGCTCTCGGATGCCTCCACTTTTTTAAGTTTGTCCTGCCACCGCTCCAGGGCGTGGCGCTGACTGAACGCCCCGGGCGCGCCGGCGCCGCGAGCGCGGATAAGATCCCGTATGTAAAACATGTCGAGCCACGCCCGTGCCCGTCGCTTGCCAGCGAGGAATTTCAGCCCGCCTTGTTGCGATCCGGGATCGCTGACCGCCGCGTCGACCTGTTTGCCTTTGTGAAACAGGACGAATTCAAAGGTGTCGCCATCGTAAGATGCTGGTCAGAATGGCGACCGAGGCGACCCGCTTCGACAGCTGCACCGCCAGATCCTTCAGCTCGCCGGTATCGATCTCGTCATTGTCCGAGTTGTAAATCGACAAGAAGTCGTCGTCATCGCGGCCAACCAGAATCGACTTGCTTTACCGGGATCCCGGCCGGCTTCTTCGGCCTGGCGTAGCCGAGCCTGCGGTACGCCTTCTCGATTTCGCCGCTCAATGTCGCCGTATTCCCCGACAGTCTCAAAATGTGCAGGCTCGTCGCCGTGGTACCCATGCCGCCTCCGGGTCACTCCCGCCCGACAGATTGCCGGATCACGCCGAGGATTCGCGCGAGGTTCTTGCCGACTCGTAAAAGCGCTTCCTCCCACGGGAATAACCCGAACCGGTCGAATTCCGGCAGCAATGTTCCGTTGGGGAGCGCAAAGTGCGAGGTGCAGGTCAGGTTTTGAGGATCGGGCAGTTGCGGCGGCCTCCACATAAACAGCGCCAAATCCTTCCCGCGAAGATAAGAGTGCACGCCGAGATTGGTGATCTCCTCAGGGGTAACCGTGAGGCCGGTCTCTTCGAGCAGTTCTCGTGCTGCCGCAACGGCAAGGGTTTCGCCCGGCTCGACGATCCCTTTGGGAATGTCCCAGCGGGGCGAGCGCGTTGCATGACCGAGAAGAAGCTGCTGGCCATCGGTGACGATCACACCGCAACTGGTCTGCCGCGAGGTCACGGCCAAGTATGGCCCCCGGAAACGCCCCCGTAGAATACTCCGTGCTTATCATTGTCGGACGCGGCGCCTGTGTCGGCGCAGCCCGCGGCCGACAGCACGAGCACGACTCCAATCATCGCAAACCAGCATCTTCGTTTCATCACCTATTGCCCATTCCCGCCTGGTAAGCCTTTATCCGGCTAATATGCCACGCAAAGGAGAATGATAGTGGCTGCAGGAATGCGTTCCTACCGGCCGGTGATCATCGGAGCGCGCGGGGCCGTCGCGGCCAACCATCCGCTCGCCGCCCAGGCCGGTCTCTTGGCGCTGCGTGCGGGCGGCAATGCGGTTGACGCTGCGGTCGCGACCGCGGCGACGCTCGCCGTCGTCGAGCCGATGATGTCAGGTCTCGGCGGCGACGGGTTCTATCATGTCTACGACCAGAGGACGCGGCCGCGCCGTCGTGTTCAACGGCACCGGCCCCGCTCCTGCCGCCGCGACACCGGAACGTTACGCCGGCCGCATCCCGCGTACCGGACCACTGTCGGTTTCTTTGCCGGGCACCGTGTCGGCGCTCGGCAAGATGCATCGAGCATATGGCCGGCTGCCGTGGCGCGACCTGTTCGCCGAGGCGATCGCCTTTGCCCGCGACGGCTTCGGCGCGACGCGCGCCTACACCCATTTCGCCGAAGAATACCGGGCGACACTGCTTGTCGACCCGCGGAGCGCGGCCACGTTTCTGAATGGCGGTGAGCCGCCTCGCCTCGGCACTGCGATCCTCCAGCCGGACCTCGCCTGCACGCTCGAGGAGATCGCGTCGGACGGGCGGATACCTTCTACCGGGGCGGGTTGGCGCGGCGGCTGGCGGCCGGCCTGGAGAAGGCCGGGTGTTTGGTGTCGGCGGCCGATCTCGAAGCCTTCGAGGCCGAGCAGCAAGACCCGATCGCGATCGACTATCGCGGCTTCACGGTGCTCGAGGCGCCGCCCAACTCGACGGGCTTCGTGCTGCTGGAGGAGCTCAAGATCCTCGAGCATTTCGATCTTGCGGGCATGGGCCTCCTGTCGGCCGATGCGGTCCATGTCATGGTGGAGGCGAAAAAGCTCGCCTTCGCCGACCGCGAGCGCTGGGGCGCCGACCCGCATTCGATCGAAGCGCCGCTCGCGCAGCTGTTGTCCACCGACTATGCCGCGCAGCTCGCCGGGCGGATCGACCTGCGGCGCGCGGCCCCGACCAGCCCGATGGCCCTTGCCGCCGGCGACACGACGTATTTCTGTACTGCCGATGGCGAGGGCAATGCCGTTTCCGGCGTGCAGAGCATCAACAGCGGCTTCGGTTCCGGTGTTATGGCGGGCGACACCGGGATCCTGCTCAATAACCGGATGAGCTATTGGCACCTCGAGCCGGGCCACCCCAACCGGCTGCAGCCCGGTCGCCGGGTCAGACACACAATGAACCCGCCATTGGTTCTGAAGAACGGCGCGCTATGGTGCGTCTTCGGCACACCCGGCGCCGACAACCAGGTGCAAATCAATCTGCAGATCCTGACCGCAATGATCGATTTCGGGCTCGACCCGCAGCAGGCGGCTGAGATGCCGCGCTGGACCTCGAATGTCCCCGGCCAATACGCCAACTGGCCGCATGACGGCGAGGACGCGCTGACGATTGAGCGGCGCGTCCCCGAAGCAGTGCGCAGCGAGCTCGTGCGCCGCGGTCATCCGGTCAAGACCGTCGGCGATCTCGACGGCCCGTGCAGCGTCGAGATCATCCGCCGCGACGCGGCGAGCGGCATGCTGCTCGCCGGCTCCGACCCGCGCCGCGACGGCTGGGCATTGGCGTGGTGATGCCCGGCGCGCCGGGCTGGTGAATTTATTCTGCTGTCGCCGGCGTGATGGTGCCGAACAAGCCGTCAGTTTCGCCATTGGGACCGGCGGTGAAATAAAGCGTGTCGGAGTTCCGGCACGCACGGCGCCTCATTCGTCATGCCCGGGCTTGACCTGGCTTGACCCGGGCATCCACGCTCTACAAGCTGTGGATTGCCGGGTCGAGCCCCGGCAATGGCGATTTTCGGAGGAGCCGCCCGTGAAAATCCGCGACATCGAGGTCTTTCAGGTCCAATGGGCGCCCGAGGACAAGCCGGCGCAGCGCAGCGCCTGGGTCAGAGTTCATTGCGACGACGGCTCGTCCGGAATTGGCGAGGCGTCGCCGATGCAGGGCGGCCTCGCCTCGCTCGGGATCGTCAAACACAATCTGGCGCCGGCGCTGATCGGCAAGGACCCGCTCGACCATGCTGTGCTGCTCGACACACTGTTGCACACCTTCGTCAAGCTCGGACCCGAGGGTGCACTGACCGGCGCCTTGGCGGCCCTCGACATTGCGTTGTGGGATCTGAAGGGCAAGCTGTTCGAGCAGCCGATCTACAAGTTGCTCGGCGGCGCTTGGCGCACCAGTCTGCCGTTCTATGCTTCGATCGGCGGCAATGGCGAGCGCAGCGTCGACGAGGTGCTGCACGTTGTCGAAGCGCGGTTGAAGGACAAGCCGGCGGCGATAAAGATCCGTTTCGACAACGACCGCACCAGGCTGGACATCGACATTCCGGGTGATATCGCCAAGGCGCGCGCGGTCCGTCGCTTGGTCGGGGATGACTTGCCGCTCGCCTTCGACGCCAACAACGGTTACTCGGTCGGTGGCGCGATTAGAGTCGGCCGCGTGCTCGAAGAACTCGGCTATTGGTGGTTGGAGGAGCCGGTACAGCACTACCATGTGAAGGCAATGGGCGAGGTCGCGCAAAAGCTCGACATCACGGTCTCCGCCGGCGAGCAGACCTACACGCTGTCCGGCCTGGCGGACCTGATCGCGGCCGGGGTCCGGATGGTGCAGCCCGACATCGTGAAAATGGGTGGGATCACCGGCCTGATGCGCTGCGTCGCGCTGGCCAATGCGCATGGCGTCGAACTGGTGCCACACCAGACCCAGCCGACGATCGGCCACATGGCGAATTTACATCTGGCGGCGAGCCAACTGCATGCCACCAAACCCTGCGAGCTGAACGACCCGTCGCCGCGCATGCATGCGGTGTTCGAAAATCCCCCGCGGCCCGTCGACGGCCTCTTTCACCTGCCGCAAGCGCCGGGGTTGGGACTGGAGGTCAACGAGACAGAGTTGGCGAAACGGCGTGTGCCGATCGCCTGAGGAGAAGCGATGAACGCAGTGGTCGCGGCAGTCAGCCGCAGCGCGAAGCACACCATGGTCAAATCCAACCAGGACAGCATCCGGCTTTTGCCCGGGCTCGGCGTCGACGGCGACGCGCATAAGGGCGCTACCGTCAAGCACCGCTCGCGGGTGGCGCGCGACCCGAACCAGCCCAATCTGCGCCAAGTTCACCTGATCCACGCTGAATTGCACGAGGAATTGCGCGCGGCGGGTTTCGCGGTTTCGGCCGGGCAGATGGGCGAGAACGTCACGACGCAAGGCATCCATCTGCTCGGGCTGCCGGAGGGTGCGCGGCTCTGTCTCGGCGATGCGGCGATCGTCGAGATTACCGGCCTGCGCAACCCTTGCGCGCAGCTGGACCGCATCCAGCCGGGCCTGATGGCGGCGACCCTTGGCCGGGACGAGCACGGCAACCTGGTGCGCAAGGCCGGCATCATGGGCGTCGTCGTCGCCGGCGGCGAGGTGCGGCCCGGCGACCCGATCCGGGTCGAGCTGCCGCCGCAGCCGCATCGCCCGCTCGCGCCGGTGTGACGGCGCCGAGGCACCGCAACAACCGTCATCCCGGGATGCCCGAAGGGCGGGCCCGGGACCCATGAACACGGACAGTGCATAGATCTGCAGGGCCGGTGTTCATAGGTTGCGGGCTCGCGGGCCATGCCCGCGCCCCGGAATGACAATCGTAACGCCGCCCTCGTTGCTGGCGGCCGGAGGGTGTGAGAATTTAGGCAGATGAACCCGCGGTCTGCCGGTTTGGCGCTCGGCTTTTCGAGCGCCGGCCATTTTTTTGCGCATTTGCTGATGCTGCTCTACCCGACCGTCCTGCTCGTGCTCGAAGGGCGATGGGGCATGTCATACGGCGATCTCCTGTCGCTGTCGCTCGGCGGGTTTGTACTGTTCGGCCTCGGTGCGCTGCCGGCGGGCTGGCTCGGCGACCGATGGAGCGCCGAGGGCATGATGGTCATCTTTTTCATCGGCACTGGCGGCGCGGCAATCGCCACCGGCCTGACCGACGGGCCGGTGGCGCTGGCGCTCGGTCTCGGCGCGATCGGCCTCTTCGGCTCGATCTATCACCCGGTCGGCACTGCGTGGCTGGTGCGCAATGCCAGGAATTGCGGTCGCGCGCTGGGGATCAACGGCATTGCCGGCAGCATCGGCCTCGCTGCAGCGGCGTTCGTCGCCGGCGCACTGACGCAGGCGATCGGCTGGCGGGCGGCCTTCATCATACCGGGAGCGCTGTGCGCCGCGACCGGGGCGGTTTTGCTCTGCTGCATGCGCGGCGGCAACGTCGTAGCAGCGGCGGCCGACCGCCGGCCCGAGCCGGAGGCCTCGCGCAACGACGTAATCCGCACTTTCATCGTGCTGTCCTTCACGATGCTGGCCGACGGCACGATCTCACAATCGATCACGGTCGCCTTGCCGAAGGCGTTTGCCGCCGGGCTGACCGGCCTCACCGATGGCGGGACCCTCGATGCCGGCGGCTTCGTCACCTTGGTGTTTCTGGTCGCGGCGACCGCTCAGCTGGCCGGCGGATGGCTCGCCGACCGCTTCCCGATGAAAGCGGTCTACGTGCTCGCCTGGGCGGCGCAGGTCCCGCTCTTTATCATCGCCATGCAGGCGCGCAATGTGCCGCTCCTCGGCGCGATGATCGCGGTCAATTATCTCGGCGTGCTGTCGGTGCCGGCAGAAAATGCGCTGCTCGCGCGCTACAGCCCGCCGCAATGGCGGGCCACCGCCTTCGGCGCCAAGTTCCTGTTGGCGCTCGGCGTCAGTACGATCGGGGTCAAGCTCGTCGCCGTTATCTATGACGGCGCCGGGAGCTTCGCGCCGCTGTGGCTGACCTTGGCTGGCTGCGCCGGGTTTGTCGCCGCCGCCGGATTGTTCCTGCCCGGCCGATTGCGGCGCACCGCCCCGATCCTCGCCCCGCTCCCCGCGGAATAGCGGTTACGGAAAAAGCATCGGAGTGTGATCGGGGTCACATACGGCTGCGGTGATCCTGTCGATAATCCCGAGTACCCGCATGTTGGCGGATGCAAGTTGCCTCTCATGGAATCGCGATCTACGTTACCGTCGGTAGAGTCCGATCAGCGGGTTTATCGGTCGAGGTTTCGTCGGAGAACCGACGGACGCTATCTCCAATTGTGGCGCCCACATCCTCAAGTTGAGATGCCGCTAGAGGACTACCACTTAGCCGCGCCCGGCCCAGGCTCCGGTCGGCGAAGGCTTGAGCGGCGATTGGCTGCGATCCTTGGCGCAGACATCATGGGCTACAGCGCTTTGATGGAGCGCAACGAGGAGGAAACCCACCGACGGGTGGGAGATGAGCTCGACCGGTTTCGCCGCGAAATCGAAAAATCTCACGGGCGCGTGTTCAGCTTTGCGGGAGACGGCCTGATGGCCGAGTTTCCCAGCGCGGTCGAGGCATTGAAATGCGCCCTTCGCGTTCAGGCGGAAGCCGGAAAGCGCAACGCGAAACTCCCCGCTGACGAGTGGATCCTCTTCCGGATTGGCATCAATTCCGGGGAACTGGTCCTGCAAAAGGGCCGCACCGGCGGCACCGCGGTAAATATTGCTGCTCGCCTAGAGCAAATTGCGGAGCCCGGCGGCATCAGCCTCTCCAGTTCCGTGTTCGAGCAAGCCAGACGAATAGTCACCGCCAGCTACGAGTTCCTCGGCGAGCGACGCCTGAAGAATATCAGGGACCCGGTCGCCGTCTACGGCATCCGCGCGGCCGCCTGCAGCGCCTGGATGGGGATGCCGAGCCTTCCCAGGCAAATCGGCCCGGCTATACCCGACGCCGGTCCGCTGCAGACCACGGCCGAATACCGTCCCTCCCTGGCGGTGCTTCCGTTCCGCACACTGCAGGAAGACCAGTCCGATGCCTATTTCGCCGAGGGGATGGTCGACGACATTATCCGCGTGCTAGGCGGATTGAAGGAGCTGTTGGTCATTGCCCGTAGCTCCACCCTGATGTTCGCTCGCGCACCGCTCGACCTGCGCCGGATCGGGCACGAACTCGATGTGCGCTACGTCCTGCATGGCAGCGTCCGACGTTCGGGCGGGATACTGCGCATCGCGGTAGAGCTAAGCGAGGCGCAATCGGGACAAGTCATTTGGGCCGACCGTTTCCAAGGTGACCTCGCCCAGCTGTTCGAGCTTCAGGACCGGATCGCCACGCGCGTCGTGACGGCCATCGCCCCTCATTTACGCGAGCGCGAGCTAAGCCGCGCTCTGCGCAAGCACCCGGCGAGCATGACTGCCTATGACCTCACATTGCAGGCCTTGGACCTGTTCTATCGGATGGACCCGGCCTCGATGACGCAGGCACGAGAACTGCTGGAGCAGGCACTGTCGCACGATCCGGATTACGCACCCGCTTATTCGCATATGGCCTCCCTATACATGAGATGGATCGGCCAGGGATGGTCGGAAGACGAGATGGCGGACAGAGCGAGGGCAGCGAACGCCGCGCGGTTGGCGATTGAGCGGGACCGCAATGACGCGGTTGCGCTTGCGATTTACGGCCACGTTCAGTCGTATTTGATGAAGGACTATACCACAGCAACTGATTACCTGAATCGAGCTCTCACCGTCGGCCCGAGCTGCGCCTGGGCCTGGGGTTATGGCAGTCTCACCTGCGGGTACCTGGGTGATTACGAAACGGCCGTTGCCCGCGCGGAAAACGCCGTGCGGCTTTCGCCGCTCGGGCCGGACGCATTCTGGCTCGAGCATTATCTCTCACAGGCGTATTATCTGACCGGCCGCTATGAGGACGCCGTGGGGTGGGGACGTATGTCGGCGGCTCACGCTGGAGCCAACACTTCTAACCTGCGCAGTTTGATCGCTAGCCTCGTCGCGCTGGGGGAATTGGACGAGGCTCGCACAGTCGCTCAGCGTTTATTGCAGCTGGCTCCCACGTTCAGGTTAACCACGTTCCTAACGCGGACCCCCTTGCGCGCCGAAGTCCGGGATCTATTCGCTGAACGGCTGAAATTGGCGGGCGTGCCTGAGTGAGCGGGCAAGCTCCGCTGATCTATAAGCAATCGCTCACAGGAGAGGCAGAACATGACCGCCAGCTTCGATGGTAACGACGGCAACGACGGCAACACCGCCAACGCGGGCGGCGCCGGAAACATGACGAGCGCCAGCGCCGGGTGGTTTTTGGCCGACCGGATTGACCTGCCGCTCGTCACCGAGCTCGACACGGGCCCCAACGCGCCCGCCCAGCCGGTGCAGATCGGCCAATTGCCGATTATCAATCAGCCGCGCTTTCCGGACCGCAACTGGTCGGCCGACTGGTACGCCTGGCTGGCGCTGAACGATTTCTGCGGAACCGCCTGGCAGGCGATCAACCCAACCGGCCCGCCGCCGCCTGGCGTCCCCAACTGGCCCTGGCCGAACTGGGTCCCCTACCCGGCTCCCGCCAACTGGACGGGCCTCAACGCGGAGGCTGTGGTCGCGGACGAAATCACCCAGCTCGTGACCGCCGCGTCTGATGAGCGCGCTGACGCGTTGGCCGACATTCTGTCGCAGTCCGACGAGTTCATCAGCTACTTTCTGAACATGATGACGGCGCGGCCGGGCGCCTATCCGTACACGACGAAAGTGCTGGGAATCGCCAGCCTGGTCGGCACCTTTGTCGCGATGTACTTTAAAAACCTGTACAGCAGACCGCGCCCATCGCAGCTGTGTCCGGCGCTGCTGCCGCCGATCGAAGTACCGGGACATGCGTCCTTCCCGAGCGGACACTCGACGCAGGCGCATCTGATGGCGTTGTGCATGAACGACGTCCTCAACGGTTTGCCGCAGCAAAACACAATGATCGACGATCTGTGGACGCTGGCCGACTGCATTGCCCGCAACCGCGAGATCGCCGGACTGCATTACCCGAGCGATACGGCCGCCGGCATCGCATTCGCCTATTGGATCCACTTTCTGCTCAATGGCGCCGGGCAGGCGCACTATCAAGAGGCCGTTGCGGCGGCTGCCGGAGAGTGGCAGTGAGCGGCGCGGATGCCGGCCGGGGCGCAGCCGAGACTGTCCCGGTCGTCGTCATCGGGGAGCTGAAAAAGCGGTTCCACGCTTTCCCGGTGCCGCCCGCGCGCTTCAATCCCGTCACCGCGAGCCCGGCACAGCTGAGCGAATTCGGGCTCCCGCCGCGGCCCGACCCGGTGACACAGCCGTTGCTGCGACAGATTTGGGACCGCGGGTTCGGCGCGCCGCTGACGCTGCTCGAATTCCGCCTCGACGAGCGGCTGATCGAGGCGACCGACTACCGTCCGCAAATCAGGCAGGCCCCCGAGCGTTCGGTCGCCGAGACGCGGTTCGAGGACAGTTCGAACTGGTCGGGGGCGTATATCACCGCGAACTTCGGCAAGCAATTCCTGCAGATTTGGGGTGTTTGGACAATTCCCGGCAATCTCCAGCTGCCGCCGGGACCGTTTCAAGGACCACCCGGGATCGACTACATCTGCTCCAACTGGATCGGGCTCGACGGACAACGGTTCTATTTGGACTCCTCGTTGCCGCAGATCGGCACTCTCTCGCAGCTACAGGCAAACGGCACCACCACCGCGCAGGCATGGACGCAGTGGTGGGCGCGGTACAGCAATAACACGGTGCCGGTGCCGCTCGGTCTCGGGGTCGCGCCGGGCAATCAGGTGCTGTGCGCGCTGACCGCCACTGACCCCCAAACCGTGATCCTTGTCATGGTCAACCTCAGCACGCTGCATGCGATCGCGGTCATGGCGACCGCGCCGACGGTCACACTGCCGAACGGTGCGATGGCTACGCCCGAGATTGCCGGCGCGACGGCCGAATGGATCGTCGAGCGTCCCGCCATTCCCGGCCAGACAACGCGCTACAATTTCCCAGACTACGGCCATACCGAGTTCGAATTCTGCGTGGCGGTCGAAAGCGACAGCGTCGACATTGCCTCGCTGTTCGATGGGACCCTCCAGGATCTGGAAGTTGCGCGCCGCATCCGCATGTTCGATGTGCTGCAAAATCCTGGGCGCACCGTGTTCATCTCGATGCCGAGGAAGCTCGACGACACCACCGTCCGCCTGAGCTACGGGGGCTTCTGACCAGCCCCCAGCTTGCGAGGTCAGCACAAGAAGCGTGCAAAACGCCCGACCCGCATTTCTGAAATCACCCGTAACAGCTCTATACCCTCGCCAATTACGGCCGGATGGAGTTTTCGAGCTGCTACGCCGCCGAGGCCAACCCGGCGGTACCAATCCGCCTCACGTCGTGGGAAAGGGCCTGAAATTGGATGGTGAACGGGTGATCCGGTTCTACGACGTGCTCCCGAATCCCAACCGCATCAGGTTCATCTCGATGGCGCAAAAGACGAGCGATACAACAGCCGTTGTCAGCTATGGCGGGTTTTCACGCGTATGGTGTAAGCCCCGAATTGGATCTATAAACGGGCCGCAGGCGTTCTCGACCTATTCCGTCGCGCAAATGGCAATGGGTTGAAAGCCCCAGATCGCGCGGGACAACGGCGCAGGAGAGAAGCGTGAGCGAACCGCCTCCGGTCGTCCATCTGGCAAGGCACGGCGAAACCGCTCCGGCTGTCTATTTGGCAAGGCACGGCGAGACCGCCTGGAGCCTTTCCGGACAGCACACCGGGCGCACCGATCTGCCGTTGACCGAGCGCGGCGAGCGCCAAGCACGCGCCCTCGGCGGCCGGCTGCGCGGAGTAAATTTTGCCAAGGTGTTGACCAGTCCCTCGCAGCGTGCGAAGCGGACCGCCGAGCTGGCCGGCTTCGGTGATGGGGCCGAAGTCGATCCCGATCTCGCCGAATGGGATTACGGCCACTACGAGGGCCGCCGCACCGCCGATATTCTGGCCGAGCGGCCGGGCTGGTTCTTATTCCGCGACGGCGCTCCGGGAGGCGAAACTCCGGACCAGGCGGGGGCGCGGGCCGACCGCGTAATACAGCGCGTTCGCGCCGTCGGGGGCAACGTCCTGATCTTCTCGAGCGCGCACATCTTGCGAGTGCTCGCAGCCCGCTGGCTCGGCCTCGAGGCGGCGGCCGGCCGCTACTACTTGCTCGACACCTCCAGCCTCAGCATTCTCGGCTACGAGCACAATCTCTCAGAGCCGGCGATCCGGCTGTGGAATGAAACACATCAGCCGGAATGAGATCGGCTCAGAAGGACCCGCCCGAGATGATCACCCCCGAGACGACCGTGTTTCTCGTCGATGTCGACAATACATTGGTCGACAACGACCACATCCAGGCCGATCTGAAGCGCCATCTCGAGCGCGAATTCGGCGCGGCGTGCCGCGACCGCTATTGGGCGATCCTCGAGGATTTGTTCACCGAACTGGGCTACCGCGATTATTTGGGCGCGCTGCAGCGTTACCGCGCCGAGCGGCCGCGGGAAATTCACCTGCTGTCGATGTCGTCCTATCTCGTGGATTATCCCTTCGCGAACCGGCTCTATCCGCAGGCGCTCGATGTCGTCGAACGCTTCCGCAGCTGGGGGCGAACGGCGATCCTGTCCGATGGCGATGTCGTCTTCCAGCCGCGCAAGGTCGAGCGCTCCGGCATCTCCGAAGCGGCCGACGGCCACGTGCTGATCTACATCCACAAGGAGCAGGAGCTCGAAGATGTGGAGCAGCGCTACCCCGCCAGTCATTATGTCCTGGTCGACGACAAGCCGCGGATCCTCGCGGCGGTCAAGGAGATCTGGGGCAATCGCGTGACCACGGTCCTGCCGCGTCAGGGCCAGTACGCCAACGATGCTCGGGTCGTCGCGTCATTGCCGGCCGCCGACCTCACCGTCGAGCGCATCGGCGACCTGCTCGAATATGATTTTCCGACCCTCGTCAAGAAATCCTCGTAACGCTGTTGTCGGAAGGGAGACTCCCATGCAACTCGGAATGGTCGGCCTCGGCCGGATGGGCGCCAACATGGTCCGGCGGCTGCTCAAAGGAGGCCACGAATGCGTGGTCTTCGACATGTCGCCGAAGGCGGTCAGCGAACTCGCCGCGGAAAACGCCGTGGGTTCCGCCTCGCTTGCCGATCTGGTGAAGAAGCTGGAAAAGCCGCGGGCGGTCTGGCTGATGGTGCCGGCGGCGGTTGTCGACAAGAGCATTGCCGACATCCTGCCGGCGCTCGAGCCCGACGACATCCTGATCGACGGCGGCAATTCCTACTACATCGACGATATCCGGCGCGCCAAGGAGCTGATGCCGCGCCGCATCCACTACGTCGATGTCGGGACCAGCGGCGGGGTTTGGGGGCTGGAGCGCGGCTACTGCATGATGATCGGCGGCGAAAAGCCGGTTGTCCAGCGTCTCGATCCGATCTTTGCGACATTGGCTCCGGGCAAAGGCGACATTCCGCCCACCGCCGGGCCGCGAGAAACTGGGCGCCAGCACCGCCGAACAAGGCTACCTGCACTGCGGCCCGAACGGCGCCGGCCACTTCGTCAAGATGGTGCACAACGGCATCGAATACGGGTTGATGGCGGCTTATGCCGAAGGCCTGAACATCCTGCATTCCGCCAATGTCGGAAAACAGACCCATGCCGCCGATGCCGAGACCACGCCGCTGCGCGACCCCGAGCATTACCAATACGACCTCAACCTGCCCGATATCACGGAGCTGTGGCGGCGCGGCAGTGTGATCGCCTCATGGCTGCTTGGACCTGACCGCGAATGCCCTTGCCAAGGACCCCGAGCTTGCCGGGTTCGCCGGCCGGGTTTCCGATTCGGGCGAAGGGCGCTGGACGATCAAGGCCGCGATCGACGAGGGCGTGCCCGCCCATGTGCTGTCGGCGGCGCTCTACGATCGTTTCGCCTCGCGCGGCGAGGCCGAGTTCGCCAACAAGCTGCTTTCGGCGATGCGCTACGAGTTCGGCGGCCACGTCGAGAAACCCGCGGGCTAGCAACCCCGGCGCCGGCCCGCTGTTCTCGCTGTTTTTTGCAGCGTTTTATCAGCAACCGGCATCGAGTTAACGGCGGAAATCCTGGATTTCCGACGGAACGGCTCACCGAAAAACAGCGGAGCCCCCGCTGTTCTGCCGCTGTTTTCCGCTGTTCGATGGAGAATGTGAAAGAGCCGCAAAGGAAAGCATGCCAGTCGAAACCGGTATCGGAGCGGATATCGGGTTTGCAAGCGCAGGCGGGCGTGCCGCGCAGATTGGCGCATCGGTGAAATTACATTCTGAAATGATATCATACCCAGCGCATATTGTCAAATTGATAAATGCAGTTTGAGGAAGCCCTTCCGCCGCGACTGGGCAATGGCGAGATCGGGTCGATTGCGGACCTTCCCGCCCACCCCGGAACGGGACGATCGACCCCGGAACATCCATTAGACACACTATAAGAGTTCGCCCGAGCGGGATGGCTCGCATATCGGTGCCGATTTCGCGTATGAAGAGCATAACGATGGCTCGCAGGCACGCGAATGGCTGCTAAGGGCAAAACCCCTCGGATCAAGGCGCGGCGAAGCATTGCCGAGCTTGAAGCGGAGCTGCTGAAGCGCACCGCGGAGCGCGATGAGGCTTTGGCGCAACAGACCGCGACCGCTCAGGTCTTACAGGTCATCAATTCCTCGCCCGGCGACCTCACACTCGTGTTTGAGGCCCTTCTCGACAAAGCGCTGACGCTATGTGGCGGCACTTTCGGGATCATTAGGACTTACGACGGCAACTCGTTTCATTTTGGCGCGATGCGCGGAGTTCCGCCGGAGATTTCGGAATTGATGAAGCAGCCCAGGCGACCCCCGTTTACGGGCATGGCGGCGCTGGAACGGCTCGTAGCTGGCGAACCTGTTGTTGAAATCGGAGACTCCCGCAATGTGGCAGGCTACCGGGCCGGTGCGCCGACAATAAAAGCAATGGTCGATCGCGGGGGCGCACGCACGGGGTTATGGGTGGCTCTGCGCAAGGAAGCTGAGCTTCTGGGCTTCATCTGGATCTACCGCAAGGAGATCCGCCCCTTCACCGAGCGGCAGATTGCTCTGTTGCAGAATTTCGCCAATCAAGCAGTTATTGCGATCGAGAACGCACGACTCTTGACTGAGACGCGCGAAGCCTTGGAGCAGCAGATCGCGACCGCCGAGGTATTGCGGGTTATCAACAGCTCGCCCGGCGATCTCGCCCCAGTGTTCGACGCGATCCTGGAGAAGGCGCATGCACTGTACGGCGCCCCTCTCGGTTCGTTAGTGATCTGCGACGGCGAACAGTTGCGCGCGGTGGCGACGCGTGGATATCCAAAAGAATACGAGGAACTGGCGCGGCGGGGCTTTTCACCAACCTCCACCTTCAGACGGCTGTTGAGCGCAGAGCCGTTTGTTCACGTCCCAGATCCCGCGACGCCTGGTGTGTCCGACGAAGATCTCCCCATCCGGCGTGCCGCTGTCGAGATCGCCGGCATCCGCACCGCGCTGTTCGTGCCGTTGCGTAAGGATGCGACGGTGCTCGGTTATATCAGCGCCCAACGGCAGGAGGTGCGGCCGTTCACCGAAAAGCAGATAGCGCTATTGCAAAATTTTGCGGCGCAGGCGGTCATTGCGATGGTCAACGCGCGGCTGTTGACCGAGACGCGCGAGGCACTGGAGCAGCAGACCGCGACCGCCGAAGTGTTGCAGGTCATCAATTCCTCTCCCGGCGATCTCGCGCCGGTGTTCGATGCGATCCTGGAGAAGGCGCGGCAGCGGACGGATGCGATCCACGGCGACCTTTGGATTTATGATGGTGAGTGCTTCCATCTGGCCAGCACACATGGCGAGCCTGGAATGTCCCAGTGGCTGCGGCAGCAAGGTCCGCTGCGCCCGTGGCCAGGGTCTAGACTTGAGGATCTTCTCAACGGCGAAGATTACGTCCACCTCGATGATGCGCTGCAGTCCGCCTCCTTCCAGTCGGCACCAGAATTTCTGGAGCAAAACAAAATCGCCGGTATTCGCACAATCCTGTCGGTCCCGTTACGCAAAGAAGGTGTCGTACTCGGCTCATAACCGTGTATCGCCGCGAGGTACGACCATTTACGGATAAGCAGATCGCGCTGTTGCAGAACTTTGCGGCCCAGGCGGTCATCGCGATGGAGAATGCGCGCCTCTTGACCGAGACGCGCGAGGCTCTGGAGCAGCAGACTGCGACTGCCGAGGTGTTGCAGGTCATCAATTCGTCCCCTGGCGAACTTGCACCGGTGTTCAACGCGATCCTCGAAAAGGCACATGCGTTTTGTGGCGCAGCGAATGGAGGATTGTTGATCCGCGACGGCGAAGCGTTCCGCATCGCGGCGTTCCACGGCGCGCCGAGCATCCTCGAAATTTGGCGGCAGACATATCCCGGGCGACTACCTGAGGGCTCTCCAATAGCGCGGATCGTAGGCGGCGAACGGATCGTCCACCTTACCGACGCCCTTGCCGATGAGAGCTACCGCACAGCGCCGGCGCCAATTCAGCGCTCCCTCGAGGCCGACGCGATTCGAACGGTGCTGATGGTTCCGCTGCGGAAAGACGGCACGTTGCTCGGCGTCATCACCGCGTTCCGCCAGGAGGTGCGGCCGTTTACTGACAAGCAGATCGCATTGCTGCAAATCTTCGCGGCGCAGGCGGTCATCGCGATGGAGAATGCGCGGCTCTTGACCGAGACGCGCGAGGCCTTGGAGCAGCAGACCGCGACCGCCGAGGTGCTGCAGGTCATCAATTCCTCGCCCGGCGACCTCGCGCCGGTGTTTGATACGATATTGGAGAAGGCGCACAACCTTTGTGGCGCGGATTACGGTGCCCTCCTGAGCTATGACGAGGAACGATTTCGGCCGATCGCGCGGCATGGGGCCTCCGCCCAGTTGGCCGAGGCCTTAGGGGAGGAAATTCGGCCTCCGTTCGGCTCATTTGGGCCGTTAGTACGTGGCGAGCGCTTTGTCCACATCGAAGACGTGTCGGAACTTGCCAAGAAATCCGATGATCCGAGGCTGCGCGCCCTAGTTACTTTCCGGCGCAAAAAGCCGTTTTCGGACGACCGTGCGATAGATCTAGGCGCGCGGACCCGCCGGCAGGTCGCCGCCGGCAAGGTGTGAAGTGAGTGGGATTGGGATTGGGATTACCGGCTGGGCTGATTGGCCATGGCGCGGCTGATGTTGACCAGGTTGTCGGCAATCACCCCGAGGCCGACCCAGCGCTTGATTTCGGCATCCCCCTTGTACCGGCTGCGATGAAGTTCATGCCGTCGTTTGACCACGCTGATGCGACCCTCGCAGCCGGTCCGCCATTTCTGGCCGTTGCGGAACCAACGCTTCTTTTGCTCGCGTTTGCGCTCAGGGCTCTTGGTGGAGCGGTTGGGGATGCAGACGCGCTTGACGCCCTTGGCTTTCGCGGCCGCCTCGTTCTTGGCCGAGTAGAAGCCGGCATCCGCCGCCACCAGGTGCGGCGTGCAGCCCAGCGTTGCTTGATGCGTTTCGATCGCGGCAAGCAGCAGGTCCGAGTTGCTGGGCCGCCGATCGTAGACTTCGTAGGCGACGACGATCTGGTTCTCCGCCTCCTGCAATTTGACCATTTTGCCGAATTCGGTGGGCTTGCCGGCCTTGCCTTTCCGAATAACTTCAGTGGACGGCTCGAACAGGCTGACAATCTTGTTCTCGGCATGGGTGTCGCCGGCGAAGACGCGCGCATTGGTCTGGCGCATCACCTGCCGCACGCGCGGCACCATGCTTTCCAGCTCTCGACGCAGCCCCTCCAGCATGACCTGCCGCCGGGTGTCAGCCGCCCGCTTGACGCCGTCGCCGATCTCCGTGGCGAAGCGTTTTGCCTGTCCCACCACCCGGCCGGTTGCCTCCAGTAATCTGCGGTAAGCCTGCGCCAGCTTCTCGCCGCTTTGTCGACCTTTGGCGCGGGCCGCCCGCGCGATCTCCAACACCCGCCATTTGACGCTGCGGCTGCGATCGCGCAGTTGAGTGCCGGCCGCCCCAGCGATCCCGGTGATCTTCTTCATCGTGCGGGTCAGCACCCGCACCCCGTCGCCCAACAGGCTGCTGTCGGTGGGGTAGTGAATGTTGGTCTCGACCACCGTGGTGTCGACGCGCATCCGCCGGCCTGGCGCCACCCGATGGTCGCGCGCAATCTGCACGATCCGTTCATGGATCTGTTTGACCACCACCGGCCCTACGGCGACGCCCCACCGACCCATGGTCTTGGCGTCGGGCATCTTGGTGCCGCCCACCCGGGTGAAGTCGCGATACACCAGATTGGCTCTCACTTCCCGTTCCAGCACGCCGTAACTCCAGTTGCGCATGTGCTTGAGCACCAGCAAACGCAGCACCACCTCGGCCGGGGTGCCCGGCCGGCCGCGGGTGCGGCTCTGCGGATGCCGTTTGGCCAGGGCCTCGTAGATCGCCGCCACGATCTCCTTGTCGCCCAGCACCTGATCGGCGTGCTTCATCCACTCTTCGTGCAGATCCTTGACCTCCTCGGCAATCAACCCGTCACCAAAGGTGCGCTGCGCCCGCCGCGTCTGGATCATGGGTTTTTCTTTGCGCGTCGCGTCGCGGCGCTGTCCGGCCGCAGCAGCGCGTGGTTGAGCTCGCAGATGTCCTCGAGCGCTTCCTTGAGCTTGTGGTAATTGCCGAGCCACCGGCGCACGTCATCAACCTGTTCGCGGCGCAGACTGAACTGGCGAGTACGGCCGCCGGCATAGCTGATGGTCAGAACCCACAGCGGGTGCCCGCCGCCGCCGGCGCAGATCGTACAGCCGCTGGTGTGGCGCACGGTCCGCTCGAACAGCGAGCCGCGCAGCATCTCCCCGGTCACCGGCAGCTGGCTGACGAGCGCTTGGCGCGCCTCGATGATCTGGTCTCGTGTCATCGATATAAATGATACAATGACCAGCGCTCTGCGTCAAGCGCTTTTCTCCAAAAAAACTAAACCGCGATGCAGCCGCCGATCGAACCTTGTGAAGGGCCGCCTGCCGCACAGCCGGCGCACAAAATGTCCGTCCTTGCAGTTTTATTGAGCTTCGGCACCCTTTTAGATCAATGACTTAGACCGGCTATTTTTGCGCCGGAAAGTAGTTAGCATCGGCGGGATTCTACTCAGTTGCTAGTGCCGCTGCGCAAAGACGACAAGCTGCTCGGCGTCATCACCGCCAATCGCCACGAAGTGCGGCCGTTTACCGACAAACAGATCGCGCTATTACAGAACTTCGCCGCGCAGGCGGTCATTGCGATGGAGAATGCGCGCCTCTTGACCGAGACGCGCGAGGCCTTGGAGCAGCAGACCGCGACCGCCGAGGTGCTGCAGGTCATCAATTCCTCGCCCGGCGACCTCGCGCCGGTCTTCGCCGCGATATTGGAAAAAGCACATACGCTGTGCGGGGCCGCGCTCGGTTCTTTCTGTCTTAATGATGGCGAACGTATGCCGGCCGTCGCCACGCGTGGTTACCCGGAAGAACACGTCGCGCTGGCACGCGAAGGCCTGCCAACTAGAAGCGAATTTGGCAAGCGGCTGGCGCGCGGTGAGATCACTCATATCGATCTAGCCTCCCTCGAAGCACCGAGCGCGACGGCGCGTTCAGCCGTCAAGATTACCGGCAGCCGCACCTATCTGGCCATACCGCTGCGCAAGGACGGTGCGCTGCTGGGGTATCTCGCGCTCACCGCAATGAAGTTCGGCCTTTCACCGACAAGCAGATCGCGTTGTTGCAGAACTTCGCGGCGCAGGCGGTCATTTCAATGGAGAACGCGCGTCCGATCGGCGAATTGCGCGAGCGCACCGATCAAGTAGCGGAGCTGAACCGCGGTCTCGAAGCGCGGGTCGCCGAACAGGTCGAGGAGTTAGGGCGGGTCGGGCGGCTGAAACGCTTCCTCGCGCCGCAGTTGGCGGAATTGATCGTCTCGCAGGGCGACGAAAAAATCCTCGAAAGCCACCGCCGCGAGATCGTGGTCGTGTTCTGCGATTTGCGCGGCTACACCGCCTTCACCGAAACGGCCGAGCCCGAGGAAGTGCTCGACTTTCTGCGCGAATATCACGGCGCTTTGGGGCCCCTAGCGAGCCAATTTGAAGGCACACTCGACCAGTTCTCCGGCGACGGGATCATGGTGTTTTTCAACGACCCGGTGCCCTGCCCCAATCCCGCCGAGCGCGGCGTCAAGATGGCGATGGTGATGCGCGAAGCCGCCGGTGCATTGATCGCCAAGTGGCGCCTGCGCGGCCGTAGATTGGTCTTTGGCGCCGGCATAGCGCAAGGCTATGCGAACCTCGGTCAGATCGGTTTCGCCGAGCGCTCCGGCTATACTGCGATCGGCACGGTATGCAATCTTGCCGCCCGCCTGTGCGCGGAGGCCAAGGACGGACAGATCCTTGTCGCCCAGCGAGTGGCCGTCGCGGTCGAGGAGACGACGGCGCTCGAAGAAATCGGCGTGCTCGCGCTGAAAGGGCTGACACAGCCGGTAGTGGCCTACAACGTGCCGCCCGCGGCCATCCAACCGGCTCTCCGTGTCATCGAAGGCCCACAAGCGTTTGAGTGCGATCACCCTCCCGCTGGGTTGCCCCCTCAATGACGGAAATGGGGCAGGAGGAGCCGTTCCGCACGGCGAAGCTCGAGTGACCGAGAAGGGTCGGAAGCGGGCATTCGCACCAGATTTCTGGGCGAGGGATTTATCTTCTGTCGCTGTTCCACGCGAGCATTTGATGGAGGATGATGGCCCCGAAGGTTGCGGTGCCGATCCCTCCCATTGTGAAGGCGCCGAACTTGAGTGTGAGGTCGCCCGCCCCTGCCGTAAGCGCGGCAGCGACGGTGATCACATTCGCGGGTCGGAAAAATCTACCCTATTTTCTACCCAGATCCGACCTGCCATGGCGGCTATCAAGCCAAACAGCACGATCGACAAGCCGCCGATGACGGGACCCGGGATCGAGAGAATAAGAGCACCGAATTTTGGAGAGAAGCCCAGCAGGATCGAGACGATGGCAGCAACGACAAACAGAAGCGTCGAATAGACCTTTGTGGTCGCCATCACACCGATGTTCTCGGCGTAAGTCGTCACGCCGGTGCCGCCGCCGAAGGCAGAAACAATCGTGGCCAAACTGTCCCCCAAAAACGCGCGGCCCAAGAAGCGATCGAGGCTTCTGCCGGTCATCGCGCCGATGGCTTTGATGTGGCCAAGGTTCTCGGCAACGAGAATGATGGCAACGGGTGCGATCAAGAACATTGCATCCGCGTGGAAGGTCGGACCGGTGAATTTGGCAAACCCATCCATGGCGCGGCAGCCAACGCCGTGAAGTCGATCGGCCTTTCCCATCCGAAACCGTTGGCGAACAACAAATACAGCAGATATCCGCCGATCGCCCCGAAAATGATCGGCAATCTGCGCCACATTCCCGGTGCTGCGACGGCGATCAGCCCGATTATCAGAACCGTGAGCAGCCCGATCCAGGTATCGAATTGGCTGTGGCTCACGGATTTAACGGCCACGGGCGCGAGATTGAGACCGATTGCTGCGACGACTGCGCCAGTCACGACGGGCGGCATCAATCGTTCAACCCAGCCAACACCCGATTGCATGACAATCAAAGCCTTGATGCCGTATACACACCCGCTGCAATGATGCCGCCCAGCGCCACAGCGAGGTTGGGGTTTGGCCCATGGCCGGAATATCCGGTTGCGGCAATGACGACCGCGATAAAGGAGAAGCTCGAGCCCAAGTAGCTCGGTACACGTCCTGCGACAACGACAAAGAAGATCAGAGTGCCACGCCCGAAAGAGCAGTGCCCGGTTAGGATCAAAACCCATGATGAGCGGCGCGATAATCGTTCCGCCCGCCATCGCGACCCCGTGCTGCAGACCCGAGACGATGGTCTGGCCCCACGGCAGACGCTCTTCGGGCATGATCACGCCGGTCGTCTTCAGCTTCCAATGTGGAAAATAGCCTTGCGCACTTCAGGAAGCAGGGCCGTCGACATTTTTCCCGCCCCTTCATTCAAGCAACCCGCTCAATCTGATAATGAGCAAGGGCGAAAGCGAGCGGAACGCGCCGCGCTTCACTCCGTCGCCTGGTGAGCTTGGCGAAGAAGTCCGCAGCTGAATTCACTCCGCCGCCCGCGCGGCGGGGACCGGCACCCTTTTCCGCGCCTTGCGCCACTCCTCGAAACCCTGCAGCATTGTAAATAATGACGGGACGAACAGCACAGCGAGGCAGGTCGAGGCGATGATGCCGCTCAACACGCTGAGACCCAGCGAGATGCGGCCAACCGCCCCGGCGCCTGTCGCCAATACCAAGGGCACGACGCCGAGCCCGAAGGCGAACGAGGTCATCAGGATGGGGCGGAACCGCAAGCGCGCCGCATCGACCGCTGCCTCAGCGATCGATTTGCCATGGATCCATCCGCCCTTCGCGCGCCATCTCGACGATCAGGATGCCGTTCTTGGCCGACAGAGCGATCATCAGGATGAGACCGATCTGCGTGTAGAGATTGTTCGCTACGCCGAGGCTGGTCAGCGCAACAACCGGTCCCAACAATGCCAGCGGCACCGCGGAAAGCACCGCCAGTGGCAGGATCCAGCTCTCATACTGCCCGGCCAGACAGAGATAAACGAGAAGAACCGACAATCCGAACAGGTAATAGAGCTGATTGCCGGTCAGCTTTTCCTGGTAGGCCATCGCGGTCCATTCGTAGGAGACGTCGCTCGGCAATGTCGCTTTTGCAATTCCTTCGAGCGCCGTGAGACCCTGGCCTGAGCTAACGCCGGCGCCGGTGCGCCGATGATCGTCGACGACGGATACAGGTTGTAGAGGGTGATGAGCGATGGCGCGACTTCCGAGCCGAGATGCGCCACTGCGCCGAGCGGAACCATTTGGTTGTCCTGGCTGCGCACATAGAGGTTCAGAAGGTCGTCCGGTTGGAGCCGGAACTGCGAATTGGCCTGTGCGTAGACCTGGAATACTTGACCGAATTTGTTGAATTGATTGACGTAGGTTGATCCCAGGTACGAACTCAGGGTCGAGAACACGTCGCCGACCGACACCCGCAACGTTTGGATTCTGTCACGGTCTACCGTCACCGGACTTGCGGTGCGCCCGGGCTGAAAGTCGTCAGCACGTGTTGCAATTGGGGATCGCTATCAGCCTGTTTGACAATCTTGTCGGTGACTTCGCTCAACCTCTTAAAATCATAGCTGCCACCAAGCACTCGACTTGCATCTGCAAACTGCCGGCGTTGCCGATCCCCTGGATTGGCGGCGGTGGCACCACGGTAAGCCTCCGTCCGGCGCCGTGCTCAGGCCCTTCTGCAGGCGTTCGGCAATCGTCAGAATGTCCGTTCCCGCTGCCTTGCTGCGCTGATCCCAGGGCTTCATAAGACAGAGTTGACACCGGCATTGGGCTGATCGGCGAAATTGTCGAGCGCCGACAGACCCGATATCGCGATTACCGTCTCCACACCCGGCGTGTCCTGGGCGATTTTGGTCGCCTGCTTGAGGGCGGCGGTCGTACGGCCGAGCGCCGCGCCGTCGGGCAATTGCGCGACGATGAGCAGATAACCCTGGTCTTCATTGGGAATGAAGGCGGTCGGGAACGCGCGATGCCCCAAATCCCGACAGCTGCGAGCAGCAGGCCGATCAGCACCGTCAACCCGCTGACGCGCACCATCCGGCCGATAAACCCGGCATAGGCGTTTTCCATCCCGCCATAGACACGCTCAAAACCGCGAGAAAACCCACGTGAGAAGAATTCCGCTGCTCGACCGGCCGAAGGGGACGCAGCCACAGGGCGGATTGGGTCGGCTTCAGCGTCGCCGCATTGACGGCGCTGATTAGCGCCGTGACCGCGATGACGAGCGCAAATTGCGCGAACATCTGACCGCTGAGACCTGGCACAAAGGCCGAGGGCAGGAATACCGCCATCAGCACCAGAGTGACGCCCATGATCGGCCCGAACAGCTCATCCATCGCTTTGACTGCGGCGTCGTGGCCCGACATGCCCTGCTCGATATGCTTCGACACGCCTTCGACCATCACGATCGCGTCATCGACCACCATGCCGATCGCCAATATGAGCGCGAACAAGGTGGACAGGTTGACCGTATAGCCGAGCGCCGCCATGCCGGCGAACGCGCCGATCATCGTGACCGGTACTGTGGTTGCCGGCACTAAAGTCGCACGAAAATTTTGCAGAAAGACCAGGATCACGATCAGCACCAGCACCCCGGCCTGCCACAAGGTCTTGTAGACCTCGTTGATCGAGTTCTGATTAAGATCGTGGTGTTGACGGGATGCTGTAGTGCAGTCCCGGTGGAAACCGGCGAGACAATTCCTCCATCTTTGCCGCGACTACGGCCGCAACATTCAGCGAATTGGCGTCGGGGGTCTGATAGATCGCGATGCCGGCAGCCGGCTTGCCGTTGAGCTTGAAGTCCTGGGAATAAGTCTGTGAACCGAGGTCGACGCGGGCGACGTCCTTGACCTTGATGAGGCGGCCGCCCTGGGCGGTCTGATCCTTGACGACGATTTCGGCGAACTGGTTCGGATCGTTGAACCGCGACAGAATATCGACGGTATATTGGAATTGCTGGTCTTTTGGCGCCGGCGGCATGCCGATCTGCCCCGCCGCCACTTCCTGGCTCTGCTCCTGGATGGAATTGATTACGTCCTTCGGCTGCAGCCCGAACGAGTACAATTTCTGCGGATCCATCCAGATCCGCATCGAATATTCGCCCGCACCCATCACCGTGACGTTGCCGACACCGGGCAAACGCGCCAACTCGTTGACGAGGTTGATCGTCGCGTAGTTCCACATATAGAGCGCGTCGCGCGATCCGTCCGGCGAATTGAGGGTCACGAACTCCAGGATCGAGGGTGATTTCGCCCGGATCGATACGCCCTGTTTCTGCGCTGCCTCCGGCAGCTGGGCCATCGCGTTCTGCACCCGGTTCTGCACCAGCACCTGGT
>CAWBFS010000022.1:0-48480 GCA_963788085.1 uncultured Alphaproteobacteria bacterium | reverse complement strand
TGCTGGCTGCTATTCGCTGTTATTCCGCCGCCGTGTAGCCAAAAGAGCGAGGATTTCCGCGGCGTACGTCAACCCCTTCGCTGTTTTTCCCTGCAATATCAGCGAAAACAGCGACGGCCCCGGCGCGCCGGTGAGCTGCGTTGACACTGCAGGGGCGGGTCGATCATGTTGCGGGCGCCCTCGAACACCGCCAGCCCACTCGGGACAGCCATGACCCACGCCAATCTCGCCGCGACTATCGATGCCGCCTGGGAAGCCCGCGACACGCTCGGGCCGCAGAGCCGCGGTGCTTACCGCGAAGCCGTCGAGGAAGCACTCGACGCGCTCGATGAGGGTCGCGCGCGCGTCGCCGAGAAGACAACGCCAGGGATGGCAGGTCCACCAATGGCTCAAGAAGGCCGTGCTGCTGTCGTTTCGCCTCAACGACATGGTCGAGATCCCGGGCGGCCCGATCGACCCGGAGCGCGGGGCGTCGCGGTGGTGGGACAAGGTGCCGTCGAAATTTGCCGGGTGGTCGTCGAACCGCTTCCGCGACGCCGGGTTTCGCGCGGTGCCGGGATCGATCGTGCGCCGCTCCGCCTATATCGCACCGAACGTCGTGCTGATGCCGAGCTTTGTGAATGTCGGGGCCTATGTCGACGCCGGGACGATGGTCGACACCTGGGCGACGGTCGGCTCCTGCGCGCAGATCGGCAAGAACTGCCATCTCTCGGGCGGCGTCGGGATCGGCGGGGTGCTCGAGCCGCTGCAAGCCGAGCCGGTCATCATCGAGGATAACTGCTTCATCGGCGCGCGCAGTGAGGTCGTCGAAGGGGTCGTCGTCGAGACTGGTGCGGTGCTGGCGATGGGGACCTTTATTGGCGCCACGACCAAGATCGTCGACCGCGACACCGGCGAGATCCTGATGGGCCGCGTGCCGGCCTATTCGGTCGTCGTGCCAGGCTCGCTTCCCGGCAAGAACCTGCCCGACGGTCGGCCGGGCCCGAGCCTCTATTGCGCAGTCATCGTCAAGAAAGTCGACGAGGGCACCCGCGCGCGGACCTCGATCAACGAGCTGCTGCGGGAATGAGCGAGACGGCTCTCGACCCGGCGGAACTCGCCGCGGCGCTGATCCGGCGACCGAGCGTCACCCCGAAGGACGAGGGCGCGCTCGACGTCGTTGCGGCCGCATTGGAGAAGCTGGGGTTCGACTGTCATCGCCTGGTCTTTGGCGATATCCGATAACCTCTACGCCCGCCGCGGCAACGGCCGCCCCAATCTGTGTTTCGCCGGCCATACCGATGTCGTGCCGACTGGGGCGGCCGAAGCCTGGTCGTTCGATCCCTTCTCGGCCAGTCTGCGTGATGGCGCGCTATGCGGCCGCGGCGCTGTCGACATGAAGGGAGCGATTGCCGCCTTCATCGCGGCGGCGGAGCGCTTCCTTAATGAGCGCGGGGGTCAGCGCGGGCGGGACTTCGCCGGATCGATCAGCCTGTTGATCACTGGGGACGAGGAGGGCGACGCCGTCAACGGCACCCGCAAAGTGCTGGATTGGCTCGAGGAGCGCGGCGAGAGGATCGACGCCTGTCTCGTCGGCGAGCCGACCAGCGCGCAATCACTCGGCGACATGATCAAGATCGGCCGGCGCGGCAGCATGACCGGCCGCCTGACTGTGCACGGCGTGCAGGGTCACACGGCCTACCCCCATCTGGCGGACAATGCCGCCCATCGTCTCGTTGCAATGCTTCATGCTCTGACCGCCGCCGAACTCGACCGAGGCTCGGAGCATTTCCAGCCTTCCACCTTGCAGGTCTCGACGATCGACATCGGCAATCCGGCCACGAACGTGATCCCGGCGACCGCGCGGGCGGCATTCAACATCCGCTTCAATGATTGCTGGACGAGCGAAGCTCGAGCGCTGGCTCAGGCAGCGGCTCGATGAGGCCGGCGGGCGTTACGCGCTCGATATTTCAGTCAGCGGCGAAGCGTTTGTCGTTGCGCCCGGGTAGGCTCAGCGACTGCCTTGCCGAGGCGATCCGGCGGGTCACCGGAAGGACGCCCGAACTCAGCACCACCGGCGGCACCTCCGACGCGCGGTTCATCCGGGCCCATTGTCCGGTCGCCGAATTCGGCCTCGTCGGACTGACCATGCACAAGGTGGACGAGCGAGTCGAACTCTCGGACCTCGCCGCCCTGACTGAGATCTACCGCACATTTCTCGACTTGTTCTTCGACAATTCCTGAGAACCGCGTCTGAATGATCTTCGCTGCATCGCGGTCGTGCGTGCTTCGAGACGCGCCCTTCAGGCGTTCCTCGGCATGAGGTGGGTTCTTGGGGGGATCATGAGGTGGGTTCTTGGTGGGATATAGAGAAACTCCTTATCCTGAGGAGGCCGCCAAGCGGCCGTCTCGAAGGACGCACGTCGGTTGTCCAGCCAAAAACCAGTGATGCCGACGGCATGGTCGGAAGTACGACAGGCGCTCATCGGTGCGCTGCGGCTGGCGCGCGGGGACCGTGGAGGCCTGGCATGTTTCGACCGCTCGGTAGACGGGTTCTGGCGCTCGTTCCGCGCCGCCGTCATCAGCTATCCGCTCTATCTGGTCCTACTGTCGATGCGCGTGACCGTCGGCGAATGGGAGAGGTCGGGGGCTCTCTTGATCATCACGGTCGAGACAATCGCCTATGTCATCGCCTGGACCGCGTTCCCGCTGATGATGCTGATCGTAACGCAACGGATCGGCCGGCCTCATCGCTTCTTCGATTTCATGGTCCCCTACAACTGGTCACAGCTGCCGCAGAGCGCGCTCTTCGTGCTGGTCGGGCTCGAAACCGAGAGCGGAGTGCTGGGCGCCCAACCCGCCCAAGCGATCGAGGTCGCCGCCGCCGTGGCCGTGCTCGTCTATGAGTGGTTCATCGCCCGGGTCGCGCTCGACACCACCGCCTCGGCCGCAGTGTTCGTCGTCATCGTCGACCTTGTGCTCGGGGTACTGATCAGTCACATCGCCGGCAGTCTCTATTGAGACTGTTGGGGTAGCAGCCGCTCGATTTCGCCGGTGATGCGGCGGTCGCTCGGGGAGACTTGCGCCGGCCAGGCGCCGGCGAGCTGGCCGTCGGGTCCCACCAGGTATTTGTGGAAAGTTCCAGCGCGGCGCGCCGGCCTCGCCGAGGTTTTCCGCGATCCAGCGGTAGAACGGGTGCGCTTCGCCGCCGATGACGCGGCACTTTTCGGTCAAGTGAAAGTCGACTGAGAAATTCGTCGTGCAGAACTCCTTGATCTCGCCTGCCGAGCCGGGCTCCTGCCGGCCAAAGTCGTTGGATGGAACGCCGAGCACGACAAGTCCACGATCGCGATAGCGCTGCCACAAGGCTTCGAGATCGCTGTATTGTGGGGTGTACCCGCAAAAGGAAGCGGTATTGACGACGAGCACCGGCCGCCCGCGCCACGCATCCAGCGCCAGGCGCTCTCCGTCGATCGAAACGAACTCGAATTGGTAGGCGTCATCGGTGTCGGTCATCGCGCTCTCCGGCGGCTCGAAACTTTGCGGCGATGCCGATAGCATAGCGCGGCTTCGGCCGCGCTGCACCGGCGGGATTACAGATTGCTTTTAATATTCCTGCTGAAGGGCATCGCGGTCGGCATTGTGATTGCCGTGCCGGTCGGACCGGTCGGCGTCATGTGCGTCCGCCGGACAATCTTCGAGGGCAAGCGGGCCGGCTTCGTCTCCGGGCTCGGCGCCGCGACGGCGGACGCCCTTTTCGGGTGCATCGCCGCGTTCGGGCTGACCTTTGTTTCCGATTGGCTGATCGGCTATCACCAGTGGCTGCGCATCGCCGGCGGATGTTACCTGCTCTATATCGGCGGCTCCGCATTGCTCGCCGAACCCGAAGCCAAGCAATCCTCCGAACCCGATGCCGAGGGCCTGTTGCGGGATTTTCTGTCGACCTTCGCTCTGACCCTGACCAATCCGATCACGATCCTCGCCTTCCTCGGCATTTTTTCTGCCCTCGGTCTCAGCGGCGCCGACGCCACCTTCTCCCGCGCGGCGATTCTGGTGGTGGGGGTGTGGCTCGGTTCCCTGCTGTGGTGGCTGGTGCTGACCTTTGGGCTTGGATCGTTGTTCCGATCCTTCGAAGCGCGTCATCTGAAATGGATCAACCGTGCCTCGGGGGTCATTCTCTTGCTGTCCGGGGCAGGGCTGCTCGCCGCACCGCTGATCGCCCATATGAGCTAATGGCGCCGAGGCTCGGCTACGGGAGACGATTGCATGGTTTACCTGCCACCCGCCTTCACCGAAAAACGCCCCGAGATATTGCTGGAGCACATCGAGCGGTACGATTTCGGCCTGCTCGTCACGCATGGCGCCGAAGGGCTCGTGGCGAGCCATATCCCGTTCCTGATCGAACACCACGGCGAGCAGCTGCACCTGCATGGCCACCTCGCGCGCCCCAACCCGCAGGTCGCCGATCTCGCGCGAGGCGGCGAGGTGCTGGCGATTTTTCACGGGCCGCATGCCTACATCTCGCCCAATTGGTATGCGACCGGCCCGAGTGTGCCGACCTGGAACTACGTCGATGTGCATGCCTATGGGACGGTGCAGCTGGTCGAGGATGCCGAATGGCTGCGCCGGTTTCTGGCCCGCTCTGTCGGAACGTCACGAGGCCCGCAATCCGGTAGCGTGGCGAATGCAGGATCTCCCCGAGGCCTATGTCGAGACCATGCTGAAGGGTATTGTCGGGCTCGACATCACCGTCACCCGGCTCGAAGGCAAGTACAAGCTGAGCCAGAACCGCCCGGCGGCCGACCGCCCGGGCGTCATCGCCGCGCTCGAAGCCCAGGGTGATCCCGACTCCCACGCCGTCGCCCGGCTGATGCGTGACCGCGAGCCGGTTTGAGGAAGACGTCAGTCGGGCTCTCCGCGCGCCAGCTCCTCGACCGCCGCGATATCGGGACAGGCGAGCACCGCCTCGGACACCCGCCGGCTGAAGCCGGCTCGCGCGAACGCGCCGAGCTCGCGTGCATGGTCCGCGGCAGCTCGCCGAAACGGCCCGAGACGGCGCCGCCGGGCAAAGACGCAGGCCGCCGCTAAATCGGGGTCGGGCGCGGCGACCCGCAAGCCCAACACAGCATTAGCGACATCGGCAGCCGGCACTCCCTTCGCCGCCAGTCTGGCCCGCATCGCGCGCATCGACTCGCCGCGGCGATGCAGCGATTGCACCCGCGCGGAGGCGTAAGCCGCATCATCGAGCAGCCCCGATTCCCTGTAGCGCGTGACAAGCGCGTCGATCAGCGCGCCCGCCGCCGGGACGGCCTCAGGAGCGCGCCGGCGCACCCGCCGCGTCAGCACCCGCCGCAGGTTCTCGGCCGAACTTGCATAGCGCCCGAGATAGTTCAGTGCCCAACGTTCGAGGAGGTCGGAACCTATTTCACTCTCGTCCACCTTTGCGCCCCACTGCAGGTCCGCAATCGGCTATGGTCTCGACGCCCACCGAGTGTCAACCGCAAGCGGCAAAAAGCCGTAAAGAACCGAGCGTCCCAGGCTGAGCGAGACGAGCCACCTCTCCGACACCACGCGGAAGCCGCGCCTCAGGATCATTGTCCCGCTGGTGGTCGGCTGCGCCTTTTTCATGGAGGGGCTCGATTCGACAATGATCGCGGTGGCGATCCCTGACATGGCCAAAGGCCTCGGCGAAAGCCCGCTGCGGCTCAGTCTGGTGATCACGACCTATCTATTGAGCCTGGCCGTCTTCATCCCGGTCAGCGGTTGGATTGCCGACCGGCTCGGCACCCGTGTCGTGTTCTGCGTTGCAATTTCGATCTTTGCCGCCGGGTCGGCCCTCTGCGGGTTCTCGACAAGCCTGCCGATGATGCTGGTCATGCGCGTTTTGCAGGGGTTTGGCGGCGCCATGATGACGCCCGTCGGCCGCCTCATCCTGCTGCGCAGCTTCCCGCGGTCGGGTCTCGTCTCGGCGATGAACTGGATGACGATCCCGGCGATGATCGGGCCGACCGTAGGCCCGATCGTCGGCGGCTTTCTGACGACTTATCTCTCGTGGCGCGCGATCTTTTATCTCAACCTGCCGATCGGGGTCGCCGGTGTCGTGCTGGCGCTGTGGCTGATCGAAGATTTTCGTGCACCGGCGCCGACGCGGTTCGATTTGCGCGGGTTTTTCATCGCCGGACTGGGTCTGGCCTTGCTGGAGCTGGCGATCGAGAATGTCGGGCGCCCGATGATCCCGGGCCCTCTCGGGGCTGCTTTCTTTGCCGCCGCCTTCGCCATCCTGCTGTTCTATCGCTGGCATGCCGGGCGCCGCGAAGATCCGATCCTCGATCTTAGTCTCTTGCGCATCCGCACCTTCCGCATCGGCACGGTCACCGGCAGCGTCTGCCGGATGGGCCTCGACGCAGTGCCGTTTCTGTTGCCACTCATGTTCCAGGTCGGGTTCGGCTTCAGCCCATTGCAGTCCGGCCTCCTGTCATTTTCGTCGAGCCTCGGCGCGATGCTGGTGCGGACGATTTCGGGGACCATTCTGCGCTTCTTCGGGTTCCGCCGGCTGCTCGCCGGCGCCGCCTGCCTCGCAGCGGCGGTGACCGCCGGCTGCGGCCTGTTGCGCCCTGACACGCCAGCTTGGCTGATCGTGCTCTTTGTTCTGCTGTCCGGCTGCGTGCGCAGCATCCAGTATCTCGGCCTCAACACGATCAGCTATGCCGACGTGCCCGGCGCGGTGTTGAGCAAGAGCACCAGCGTCGGCGGCGTCGCTCAGCAGTTGGCGAGAGGCTTTGGCATCGCAATCGGCGCCGCTCTGCTCGCCCTCATCGCCGGTCCACGAATGCTGACAGCCGAGGATTTTCGGGTGGCCTTTTTCCTGATAGCTCTTCTGCCGCTGCTGTCCGCCTTCGGGTTCTTGCGCCTTTCGCCGATCGACGGCGCCGAAGTCAGCGGGCATCATCGGACGCAGCCCCGCTCGGCCTGAGATCGATGGATGAGGTAATTACCGTGTTACCACCGTCGTCCCGCGCGAATTGACACGCGTTGTAGCCCTCACCATACTCCACCGCTTTCCTGCTCGACGGACGGGGCGGCGGAGCCGACCCGGCGAAGCGAGGAGAGGGCGATGAAAGGCGATCCCGGCGAAGCGAGCCGGCGTTGGGAAAAGGGCCGGGGAGCCGCGCGTGCGGGGCTCCGGCGACGACGATAAACCTGCGTTCTCGCTGAGTTTCCCCCAACTTAATCGCGCAGGAGAGATTTCGTGATACCAGCCGTTATGCCGACCTACGGTCGGTGGGATGTTGCCGTCGAACGGGGCGAGGGCCCGCATCTTTACGCGACCGACGGCCGTAAATTTCTCGATTTCACCAGCGGGATCGCGGTGACCGGGCTCGGTCACTGCCATCCGCATGTCGTCGCCGCCGTCACCGAGCAGGCGAAGCGGCTCTGGCACACCTCGAACCTGTTCCGCATTCCGGGGCAGGAGAGGCTGGCGCAGCGGCTCGTCGACAATACGTTTGCCGACACCGTGTTCTTCGGCAATTCCGGCGCCGAAGCGTGCGAGCTGGCGATCAAGGTCGCCCGCAAATACCAGTCCGAGACCGGCCATCCCGAGCGCTATCGCGTGATCGGCTGTCACGGCTCGTTCCATGGCCGCACCTTCGCGACCTTGGCCGCCGCCGGGAACGAGGCCTATCTCAAGGGTTTCGGACCGCCAATGGAGGGCTTCGACCACGTCGCCTTCGGCAATCTGAACGAGATGCGCGCCGCGATCGGCAAGGAGACAGCCGCCATAATGGTCGAGCCGATCCAAGGCGAAGGCGGCGTACGGGCCCCGCCCGAGGGATACCTGCGCGGGCTGCGCGACATTGCCGACGAGTTCGGCCTGATGCTCGTCTATGACGAGGTGCAGTGCGGAATGGGGCGCACCGGGAAGCTCTTCGCGCACGAATGGGAGGGCGTTCCGCCCGACATCATGGCGATTGCGAAGGCGCTCGGAAACGGCTTCCCGGTCGGCGCCTGTCTCGCCACCGAGCGCGCCGCGGTCGGGATGGTCGCCGGGACCCACGGATCGACCTTTGGCGGGAACCCGCTGGCGATGGCGGCCGGCAATGCAGTTCTCGACACGATGCTCGAGCCCGGTTTCTTCGCCCGTGTGGACCGGATGGCCAAGCTGCTGCGCGCGCGGCTCGAAACATTCGCCGCGTCCTACCCAAAGCTATTCGCGGAAGTGCGGGGTGCGGGCCTGTTGCTTGGTATCCGCTGCGTCGTGACGGCCGGCGATTTTGTCACCAAGCTGCGGCAGAACGGATTGCTGACCTTGACGGCCGGCGACAATGTGCTGCGCATTCTGCCGCCGCTGATCGTCGGTGAGCGCGACATCGACGAGGCGCTCGACATCATGAACAAGGTGGCCCGGGAATGGCCGGCGTGAGAAGCGCGGCGCGCGAGCTGGCGTCGGTCGGCGAGCAACATGCGCCGCCCGATCCGCCGCGGCATTTCCTCGACATCGACCAGTTCGACCCCACCGAGCTCCGGGCGATACTCGATACCGGCTTTGCCTACAAGAACGGCCGTCGCGACCGGCCGCTCGCCGGCAAGATCTTGGCGATGGTCTTCGAGAAACCGTCGACGCGGACCCGCGTGTCGTTCGAGGTCGCAATGCGGCAGCTCGGCGGCGAGACGATCTATCTCAGCGCCGCCGACAGCCAGCTGGGGCGCGGCGAGACCGTGGCCGATACCGCCCGAGTACTGTCGCGCTATGTCGACGCGATCATGATCCGCACCAACCAGCCGCGCAAACTCGACGATCTCGCCCGCCACGCCACCGTTCCGGTGATCAATGGGCTGACCGACACCTCGCACCCCTGCCAGATCATGGCCGATGTGATGACATTGCAGGAAAAGAAGGGACCGGTCGCCGGCAAGGTCGTGGCCTGGAGCGGCGACGGCAATAATGTCGCCGCCAGCTGGGTTCATGCGGCGGTTCGCTTCGGCTTCACATTGCGGCTCGCCTGTCCGGAGGAGCTCAGCCCGCCGCCGCGGCTCTTCGACTGGGCGCGCCGCGAAGGAGGCCGGGTCGAATTGATGGCCGACCCGATCCAGGCGGTTTCCGGGGCGGATTGCGTCGTCACCGACACCTGGATATCCATGGGCGTTGAAGCGAGCGTCAACCGCCACAACATGCTGGCGCCGTACCGCGTAGACGAACACCTGATGGCGAACGCCAAACCCAACGCGATCTTTATGCACTGCCTGCCGGCAAAACGCGGTGAAGAGGTTACCGCCGGGGTCATCGACGGTCCGCAATCGGTCGTTTGGGATGAGGCGGAGAACCGGCTGCACGCCCAAAAGGGTATTCTCGCCTGGTGTCTCCGCTAGTCGTTCCGGGGCGGGGCGACGCCGGCAAGCCGGAATCCAAGGACACGGAGCTAGAGAATTTAGGAAAGACTGGTGTTCGTGGTTTCCGGCTCTGCCCTTTGGGCATCCCGGAATGACAATCGGACTGCTATTCTTTTCCCAGCATTGACGCCGGAGCGCCCGACTTTGAATTCGCCCAGCCAGACCGCACCCGACGATCTGATCCAACCCTTCCGCATCGATCCGTTTGCGCTGCGCGGCCGGCTTGTCCGGCTGGGACCGGCGATCGACCGCATCCTCTCGCAGCATGACTACCCGGAACCGGTCGCCGCGATGCTGGGTGAAGCCATCACCTTGGCCGTGGTGCTCGCCGGCGCGCTCAAATATGAGGGGATCTTCACGCTCCAGACCAAGGGCGACGGACCGATCCGGATGATGGTCGCGGACGTCTCGACCGAGGGCGCCTTGCGTGGTTATGCGCAATACGACGAGGCAAAGCTCGAGGCAGCACTGGCCCGTGCCCGGGCGTCCTCGCCATCGGTGCCGCTGCTCGTCGGTTCCGGCTACATCGCCTTCACCGTCGATCAAGGCGAGGACACCGATCGCTACCAGGGGATCGTCGAGCTCGCCGGATCGACCTTAACCGAATGCGCGCACCATTATTTCCGGCAATCCGAACAGGTTCAGGCGGGGATCAAGCTGTCCGTCGGCCGCTCCGGACCCGGCGGCTCTTGGCGGGCCGGCGGCTTGATGCTGCAGCGCGTGCCGCCCGAGGGCGGCTATGCAGTCATCGCCGATGATGTGGAGGACGGCTGGCGGCGGGCGATGGTCCTGATGAGCTCGGCGACCCCTGAAGAACTGGTCGACCCCGATTTGCCGCCCCATGGCCTCCTCTATCGGCTGTTCCACGAGGAGGGGGTGCGGGTCTATGATACGCATTCGCTCGAAGCGCGCTGCCGGTGCTCGCGCGAGCGCATCGAGGGGATCCTGCGCGCGTTCCCGCCGGATGAACTCGACGATATGCGAAATGAAGGGGCCACCACCGTGACCTGCGAGTTCTGCAATACGCGTTACGTTTTTGACGAAGCCGATCTCGACCGGCTCATGCCGGGCTGATCAGCCCAAGTCGAATCGCGTACCGCTACATCTGGCGTCTCGACCGCGCCGCGCCGTCGAAACTCCCGAGCACGGGACGGCAATTACCGTCGTCTTGACCCCGGGGTCCAGGCTCAGGAAAATCCGCGCGCCGCTTCCGACGCAGAACACCCAACATACGATGTGCGGAGAAATCCAGGTGCGCGAAAACCGTCCCCCTGCTCGGACCGCCGGTCGCGAAGGCAAGTCACGGGTGCTTTCGGCGGTCGTCCTCGGCTTGGCGTTATGCTGCGGCGGATGCGCCTCTGCACCTGCGACTGTCACAGATGACGCCGATGCCGAGCATGATCCGGCGGAGCCCGTTAACCGGGCCATCTTCAAGGTTAATGTTGCAGCCGATCATGCGGTCATGAGACCGGTTGCCCAGGCGTACTCCGACCATGTGCCGGAAGGCGTGCAAAAGGGTATTCATAACGTCGTGCAAAACCTCAAAGAACCCGCCGTCGCCGTGAACGACGCATTGCAGGGGAATGCCAAGCAGGCTTGGCAATCGGTTCAGCGGCTCGCAGTCAATTCGACCGCCGGAGTGGCCGGGATTTTCGATGTGGCCGACAAATTGGGGATACCGCCGCACAAGGCCGATTTTGGCCAGACCTTGGCCCTTTGGGGCGTCGGAGAAGGTCCCTTTGTCGAGCTCCCTCTGCTCGGACCGTCGAATGCGCGCGACGCGGTCGGGACGGTCGTGGACATGGCGATGAACCCGCTGACCTTTGTCGGCGGCGCACCGGCGACCTATGCGAGCGTCGCTACCGGGAGCGCGAATGTGGTCGACACACGTGCTCAACATCTCCATGACCTCGACGAGTTGGAACGCAACTCGCTGGATTATTATGCGACCCTGCGCAGCGTCTACCGGCAACACCGCGATGCCGAGATTAGCGCCGCGAAAGAACGGCAATCGCCCGAAGGACAGGTCGATATCTCGGTTCCGTCTACGCGGCCTTGACGCGGGGCTCGGCCCCATGTAGCGGGCGATGGCCGTAACCGCGAAGATTTGTGGTCTGTCGACCGAGGAGGCGGTAACGGCGGCGAGCGCCGGCGGCGCCGCCTACGTCGGCTTTGTGTTCTATCCCCCGAGCCCGCGCGCCGTAACGCCGCAACGTGCCGCTCGGTTGTGCGCCGCAATGCCCCCTGGAATCGCGCGGGTCGGCCTCTTCGTGGACGCTGATGATCGCGCGATCGAGGCCGCTTTGACGGCGGCGCCGATCGACATTCTGCAATTCCATGGAGGCGAAAGCCCGGAACGGGTCGCCGCGGCCAAGCGGCGCTTCGGCTGCCCGGTCATGAAGGCGGTGGCAATCGCTGGGTTCGAAGATGTGCTCAACGCCGCTCGCTACGAGGATGTCGCCGATATTTTGCTGTTCGACGCAAAGCCGCCGCTGCGCCCTGACGCTCTACCCGGCGGCAATGGTCTCGCTTTCGATTGGGGGCTGATCGCGGATCGTCAGTGGTGCGCTCCGTGGATGTTGTCGGGCGGGCTGACCGCCGAGCTATTGCCGGAGGCGGTGAGAATTTCCAGGGCGGCGGCGGTCGACGTCTCGTCCGGCGTTGAGAGCCACCCCGGGGTCAAGGACCTCGGCAAAATCCGCGCTTTTCTCGCCGCCGCCTCCACACTTCAGTCACCTGAAAGTCGCAGCGGCCAGCGTCATACGCCGCCGCCGATGGCGCGATAACGGAGCAGGTGATCGGCTAGGACGCAGGCGACCATCGCCTCCCCGACGGGGACGGCGCGGATGCCGACACAGGGATCGTGCCGGCCGTGGGTTTCGATCTCGACTTCGTTGCCGTCGACATCGACGGTGCGCATCGGCTGCAGGATCGAGCTGGTCGGCTTGACTGCAAAGCGCGCCACGATGTCCTGGCCGGTCGAGATCCCGCCGAGGATGCCGCCGGCGTTGTTCGACAGAAAGACGACCCGGCCATCCTCGCTCCGCATCTCGTCGGAATTGTCCTCCCCCCGCAGCGCCGCCGTGGCGAAGCCAGCGCCGATCTCGACCCCCTTGACGGCGTTGATCGTCATCAAGGCGCGGGCGAGATCGCCGTCAAGCTTGTCGTAAACCGGCTCGCCGAGCCCGGCTGGGACGCCGCTCGCGACTACCTCGATGACCGCGCCGACGGATGAGCCGGCCTTGCGCACACCATCGAGATAATCGGCCCAACGCAGCGCCGCGGCGGCATCCGGGCACCAGAACGGGTTTTCCTCGGTGGCCCGCCAATCCCAGGCGCTGCGGTCGACAGCATGCGGCCCGATCTGTACGAGCGCCCCATGGATCGTTACGCCGGGGCCCAGGATCTTGCGCGCGACGGCTCCCGCCGCGACCCGCGAGGCGGTCTCGCGCGCAGAGGCGCGCCCGCCGCCGCGATAATCGCGGATTCCGTATTTTTTCCAGTAGGTGTAGTCGGCGTGACCCGGGCGGAAACGGTCGGCGATGTTGCGGTAGTCCTTCGAGCGCTGGTCGGTATTTTCGATCAACAGCTGAATCGGAGTGCCGGTCGTCACCCCGTCGAAGGTGCCGCTCATGATGCGCACCAGATCGGCTTCGCGGCGCTGCGTCGTGTAGCGCGACTGGCCCGGCTTGCGCTTGTCGAGCCAGTGCTGAATGTCGGGTTCGGCGAGCGGCAGCCGCGGTGGTACGCCGTCGACGACGACACCGATCGCCGGCCCGTGGCTTTCGCCCCAGGTCGTGAAACGGAACAGTGTGCCGAACGAATTGCCCGCCATCGCCTTCAGGAATTCGGCCGCATCAGCTGGACAAGCTGCTGCTTCAACTGGTCAAAGTCCACCGGCTTGGTCAGGAAGTCTGCGGCGCCCATTTCGTCGGCGCGATGCCTGCGCTCGTCGTCGCCATAAGCGGTCACCATCAAGACCGGCAGCTCCGGCCGCAGCCGCCTCACTTCCGCCAGCAGCTCCAAGCCGTCCATCCCCGGCATATTGATGTCGGATAATATCACGATTAGCTCGGGACGAATCTCGGCGAGACGGCGCAAGGCTTCTTCCCCGGAATCCGCGAAATGCAGCACATACTGCCCTTGCCGCACCTCTCGCCGGAAACGCTGGCGAAACAGATCGGCAATGTCGGGCTCGTCGTCGACGATCAGGATGCTGAAACTCATTGGCTTCCGTGGGTTGCTCGGCCGTTCCTCAAACAACTCTCGCGTCTATCACGTTTCCCGCCTCTCGATGTTCGATCTCGACGACCCAAATGTCCGGGTCTCGCTGTCTTTGGCGGGCTATGTAAGCATCCGCATCGGCCTCGGCGACCGGGACGGGACCAGTTGCCCGCATCCACAGAAGCTCGCCATCCTGTCCACGCGCCTGAGCCAGCACCGAACAGCCCTCGGCGACACCGCCGTTGAGTTTGAGCAATATATCGCCGGCATCGCCATCGCCGCGGGCCACCACGGCGATCGGGATCGCGGCAAGGTCGCACCGCCGGATCAGCGCCTTGATCCATATCCCGCTCTTCAACCTCGCTTCCAATGCTCAGGACCCGTTTCAGCCGCGTTCAGGCGCCAAGGGCAGGCGTACATGGATCGCCAATCCTTGCCGCTCCAGATTTTCCGCTTTGATCGTCCCGCCCATTGCCTCGACATTGCGGCGAGCAATCCACAATCCAATCCCGAAATAGCTCGATGTCGCGTCACTGGCCGCCTCGGCGCGACGCTCCGAGAAGTAGCGGTCGAAAATGCGCTCGAGCTGCTGTGCGGGAACTCCCGTGCCCCGATCGGACACCGTCAGATGGGCAAAACGGCCATCGCGGGCCAAATGAACCAGGATTTCGCTTCCCGCTGGAGAGAAAGAAACGGCGTTCTCGATCAGGTTTTCGACGACGGTCTCGATCATCTCTTCAGTGCCGAGCACGTACAGACCGGGCAAAAGGTCGGCCGAGATCGTCAGGTCATGACTGGCGAGAATGATCGAGACATCGTGATTGGCGAGTATGCCGGACCGGATCTGGATCAGGCCGCCGATCACGTGGCCGAGATCGACCGGCGCGTGCGGCTTGGCGATCAGATCGGCGGTCGCTTCATCGAGACTGCGCGCCGAGGCGACAAGCCCGTCGAGCCGGTCAAGCGAGTGTTCGACGACGCCGATCGCCCGCTGCGCGCGCTGATTGTCTTGCGGCAAGGCGCGACGCAATGGCTCGATCGATTGACGAATGACCGCGATTGGCGTCTTGAATGCGTGGGCATTGTCTTCCGCGGTTTGCCGGATATCCGCGGCGGAGCGATACAGAGCCTCGACCATCCGGTCGAACTCGGCCGCGACGTCGGCCAATTCGGGGAGCTTGGAGCGGTCGGCGAACGATCCGGCGTCCGGCCCCCGCTCGCGAATTCGGCGGGCGCGCAGTGTAAAGTGTCGCAATCCGCCGCGCACGCTCAGTAATGTGGCAAAGGTAATAGCGGCCATCGTCACGTAGATCGCCGCCGCGATGATAACCGGCGGTGTCGCCCAATAGGGCTGGCCGAGATGAGCGCCAGGGAAAGCATCCTCGGAAAACGTGGCCACAACCGCCCAGCAGCCTGCCGCCGTCGACACCGGCGTCACCGCCGTGACTATCTCGGCGCCGCCGGTCGGCCTATGGTAGATAAGCGAGAACGGCATCTCGTCTCTGCAGTTCGCAGAGAGACGGTCGAGCACGCCCTGACTCGCCAGAGTATCACGCTCCGCCTCCAGATTGCTGGGCGCTACAGGAGGCCAGGAGGCTACGTAATAAAAACCTTCCGTCCCGTTTTGAGTGCCCGCCGGCTGCAGCAGCAACTTTATGGTCGTTACCTCGCCGGCATAGCGGGCGAGTTCGCGGCCGATCTCCGGCAGTGCGGAAGGATCGGCGTTCGCCAGCAATGGCAGCAAGGATTGGCTGATCGTGCGTCCCTCGGCGCGCACGCTGCGCAGCAGCAGCTCTTGGCTCGTCTCGTGAGCTGAGCGGAACTCGATATACAGGAACACCGGAACCAGTACGAAGACGACCCCCAGAAACGCGGTCTTTGCCGAAATCGACCATGCCCAATGGATACCGCGGCGCTCACCCTTCTGCGGTCCACCGGTATCCAAAACCAGCGTAGTTTTCGATGTGGTCGAAACCTGAGTCGACATCGCGGAATTTTTTGCGGATACGTTTGATGAAGGTGCGTACATTGGCACGATACCCCTCGGAGCCGTGTCCGGCGATGAAGTCTTTGCCGTGGACCAGATCGTAAATCTCGCGGTAGCCGACATCCTGCCCTGCCTTTTCGGCCAGCAGGGTGAGGATTTTGAATTCTGTCAGGGTGAGGTCGACGCTCTGTCCGGCCCAGACCGCCCGGCTGATATCGAAACGCAGGGTCAGCCGGCCTAGCTGTAGCGTCGAAGCCCGCGCCGGTTCCGGCTCGCTGGACGGCCGGCCGCCCTCGGCGATCAACTGCAGACGCCTGAGCAGGATTGGCAGACGGCGGGACTTGTCGATGAAATCAACCGCGCCGCTCTCGAGCGCCGCCTCCTCGTAGATGTCGTCAGACAGCACCGTCAGGAAAATGACCGGGATCGTTGTCCCGGCGGCCCGGATGCGGCGCAGCACATCTAGCCCCGTCAGGTTGGGCATGCGCCAATCCAGCAGCATCACGTCGCCGCCGCCGCCCTGATCGAGATAGGCGAGCACATCGCGCCCATTCGCAAAACTGGTGACCTCGTAACCTTCGTCGATTAGATTGAGACCGAGCAACTCGCGAAATAGATCGTCATCGTCGACGAGAAGAAGATGCGGCATCGGCGAACCTGCCTAGCCGCCTCGAGAGGCGATCAAGGAACGCAAGCATTCCTGCCGTCTCGCCACCTCGGCGCCCTCGCCCTTGAAGGAGTAGTGCAGGGTTCGCATGCGACCGCTGCTCAGGTCGAGGTAAAAGAACAGGTCGAGCTCGCAGCTAGCGGTCTTGTAGCGCCAGACCGTGGCCGGCGGTTCGTCCGATTTCTCCGTCGCCGGCCCCAAGAGACGCATCGCTCCGGATTGATCGAGCCCGATCAGTTCGGGTTGCGAAGGGATCTCGCCCTGCCGTCCCGGTGAGGTCGACAGCGCCGCCACATCGGAAGATGGAGGGGAGCTCTCGGGGCCGGTCGCACCTTCCGTCGATTTCGGCCCGGTCATCGCGAAATCTTCCCCATCCGGCCCGGGAGCCGGAATGCCGGCGGGTGGTGGCGGGTTCGGCTTGCGGGCTGGTCGCGGAGCGTTGTGAACGGCAGGCGTCTCCGGGTGCGGCGGCAGCGGGCGAACTGCCGAAGTCTGAGGCGCCGGCTGCGGTTCGTCTGCGGCGCATGACGCGAGAACACCCGCTCCCAGGCTCAGCAGAGCGGGGTAGACGAGAGACCATCGCCGCTCTCCAATGATCGATCGCACCGCTAGGCGCCTCGCAATGGGAACATCCCCCAATCAGCGGCGTGCCAGGCGTTCTATCGCGCCGATGTCGCCATCGCGGTAGATCGCCAGCAATTGACGATCATTCAGCAGGACATAGGTCTGATCGCCTCGGTCGCAATTGAGTTCAGCGACCGGATAGCTCTGCTCGACCAGGATGTCGGAAATTTTCTGGCGGAGGTCAGGCTGGCGCGGCACCAAGCCGGTAAGGTCTTGGCGGCTCTTCGTGCCGTGGGCGAAGCTGAACATGCCACGGCATGCAGTCTTGTCTAGTGTGGTGCTTTCGCCGTCCGGTTGATGCTGAACAATTGTATCCGGACGGATCGTGATGCTGGCGTTCTCCGCCGTGACCCAGTTTCCGACAAACGGGTCTTCGACGCGCGGCGCTGGCGAGACGGTACAGGCGAGTACCAGCGCGGGGCATGCTATGATTGGGGAAAAGCGCAAGATTCGCATCGCATCGCTGGAGCTGGGCACCGCTCGCACCTTCCTCGTCAACCTCGCGCCACCCCGTTTGCGGCCGCACTTCCGCAGAGCCTGGGTACCCCCAAGGTTTCGCCGCCGCGCGAATCCGCTGATATGGTAAAGGCGGTTTGCCATGGAGTCGAGAATTACACGTGAAAGGGCCAATCTATGCGGGCGCTGATCGGGCTTTGGTCCGCCTCGCTTCCGGCGAGCTCATCTGCGTCGACACCAATTCGCTCGATGCTATCGACTACCTTCTCGGCTGGGATATGGAGGCAGATGTTCTCCCATTATTCCGAAGTTTTTTGAAACCCAACTCTGTGGTTCTAGACATCGGCGCAAATTTCGGACTCTACACCGCAACTTCGGCCTCTCGGATGAGGGATCACGGCCTCCTCTATTCTTTCGAGGCGAACCCGCACACTTTCGACCTGCTGAACCGCACTCTGTACGCGAACAGGCTGTCGCATCGCCCGAACGTCACCGCAGTCAACGCGCTGGTCGGCGAGAATGCCGGGCGTGGAACCCTTCACTACCTGCCGAAATTCCTTGGCGGCGCGACGATGACTGATATCGGGCAGTGGGGTGAGGCAAAGCGCTCGATCGAGCTCGATATGATCTCGATCGACGAATTCCTGCCGCCTGGGTTGGCAGTCGATCTCGTCAAAATCGATGTCGAGGGTCACGAACCCTTTGTCATCAGGGGCATGCAAAAAACTATACGCCGATCGCCGAATATTCGGATCTTTATCGAATTCGTCGAAGCCTTTTTGTCGCATACCGTCAGTGCGGACCAGTTTGCCGCGGAAATCGAGGGATTGGGTTTACGAATCTGCCGCGTATTGCCGCGCTCGGGGTTGGAGTTGATCGAACGCGGGCAGACGCCGCGAGGCGCTAACTTCTGCTTGCTGACCAGGACGCCGGCAGAGGATATCGCGCATGCTCAGCGTGCCGCGAAGCATTTGCCGGCTCGTGCGGCAAGGTACATCAGGCGGCTGGGAACGCGATGGGACAGATACCGCCGCGCGCTCTACCGCAGTTAGAGGACGTCCGCTGCGCTTTATACGACTGAGAGCGTGCCGGCCAGAAACATTTGCCGCGTGAGGCGGCGCTGGATCTTGCCGCTGGTCGTTTTGGGCAGGCTGCCGGTGCGGATAAGGATTATCTCACGGGCGGCAATTTCATGCTCCCTGGTGACCGCTTCGCGGATCGAGGCGATGATCTCTCCCATAGCGATCTGCCTTCGGAAGGTACGCTCGACTTCCTGGACCAGGACCAATTGCTCCTCGTCGTTGTTGTCGGACACGCTGAAGGCGGCGCCACAATGTCGGCGCAGCGCCGCATGGCAGTCTTGCATCGTCTCCTCGATGTCCTGTGGGTAATGGTTGATGCCGCGGATGATGATCAGGTCCTTGATCCGGCCGGTGATATAAAGTTCGCCGTCCTCGTCGAGAAAGCCGAGATCGCCGGTGCGCAACCAGTATCGGGCGCCGCCGGACGCCGTCTGCGCCCTGAACACCGAAGCAGTCCCCTCCGGGTCGCGCCAATAGCCTTGCGCGACATGCGCCCCGGCGACCCAGACCTCCCCGACCAGCCCCGGCCCCAGCGGCATCCGCGTTTCCGGACTCGACGATCGCGAGCCGCTCGCCGACGAGCTGCCGGCCACACCCGACCAATATCTGAGCATCCTGCGCCTGCGCCGAGCCAACAATCTTGTTGTGCTGCAGGGCATCCCGATTGATCCGGCGAGTGACTGGGCCAGTCCCCCGCCGGCCCGCCGAAATCAGCAATGTCGCCTCCGCCATGCCGTAGGCGGGGTGAATGCTTTTGGCATCGAACCCGTAAGGCGCGAAGGTGGAGGCGAACCGGTCGATCGTAGTCGCCCGGACGGGTTCGGCTCCATTCAAGGCGACCTTCCAGCAAGAGAGATCGATGCCGTGGATCTCTTCGGGGCGGTGGCGTCTGATGCAGAGATCGAAGGCGAAGTTGGGGCCGCCGGCGACTTCCGCCCGATAATCGTGGATCGCCCGCAACCAGCTGAGCGGGCGCTGCATGAAGTTGACCGGCGCCATAAGGACACACAGCGCTCCGATATAGAGCGACTGTAGCGCATTTAGAATGAGCCCCATGTCGTGATAGAGCGGGACCCAGCTGACGTGCGTCGAGTTACGCGTATTGCCGAGGGCAATACGGATCATCTCCGAATTTTCGATCAGGTTGCCATGACTGACGATGACCCCTTTGGGTGACGAGGTCGAACCGGAGGTATACTGCAGAAGCGCGATGTCTTCCCGCACGGGAAGGGGAAGCTGGGATGGCAGTTCTCCGGAACCCGCACTGCAGGAATCGACAAAGATCCACTCCAGCTGTCCAGTGCGGAAACGATCCGTAAGCTCCTGCCGAGTGTCGGTGAGCAAATCGCGACGGGTCATCGCAAAGCGCGGCGAGCAGTCCGCCAGAATGGCCGCGCTGGCATCCCTGGAGCTGGCGCGCCGCGGGACCATCAAGGGCACCGCGATGACCCCGGCCAGGAGGCAAGCGAAGAACGCGACGATGAAGTCCAAGCCCGGCGAAAACAGCAGGATCGCTCTGTCGCCCTTTTGTCCGCGTTCGGCCAGGCTCACAGCCACCGCGCGGGCGCGCGCATAGAGCTCGGCAAAAGACAAGGAAAGCCGCTCGGCCCCGCGGTCCGGCAAAAAAATGTAGGCCGGGTCGTTCGGCTGCTCCGCCGCCCGATGTCGGAGCACGTCAACCAGGGACGAAAACTCGGTTCGCGCCTTCGTTTCGTTCATCGCCGTCGTTTGGTTCATTAATTGGCGCGCGTTGCCAAGTGCCGGGCGAGCTCGCCGATCGTCGGATGTTCGAACAGCAGGTCGGGCGTGAGCTCCAAGCCGAGCCAATCTTCGAGCTCGACGATCAAGAACACTGAGTTTGCGGAATCGAGCCCCAACCGGGCGAACGTCATCTCCGGGTCGACGGTGCGGTCCGGCAAGTCGAGCGTGCGGACCAGGTATTCCACGCACCAGTCTCGGATCGCAGCTTCGCTCGTATTTTCCGCCCGCAAAACCAGCTCCTTGAATGACCCTGTTGGACGCCGGCTTCCCTAACAGCGCTGCCTTCCGCCGACAAGGGGCGGGTCGCCTCGGCCAGGCAAAGGGAGGTTGACCCTGGCGGTGTTCGCTGTTTCTGCAGCGAATTTACAGCCAGAAGCGCCCCTCTCGGGCACCGCGATGGGTTGCAATTATATAACAGGCAAATCCATATGCCAAGCAATAAATGTTAAAATCGCAACAAAATTTCAGCCCGCGGCGGCAGGCAGCTGACGCAGCTGGGCCTTCAGCCGGTCAAAGTCGACCGGCTTGGTGAGGAACTCGAAGGCGCCGAGCTCGCTGGCGCGACGGCGGCGCTCGTCGTCGCCATAGGCAGTCACCATCATCACCGGCAGATCGGGGAAGCGCTCTTTGATCTCGCCGAGCAATTGCAGGCCGTCCATCCCCGGCATGTTGATGTCCGACAGAATGACGATCACACCGGGATCGATCTCTCCGCTCAGCAGCTCCAGCGCCGCTTCGCCCGAGGCGGCGAAGTGCATGACGTAGGTGCCCTGGCGAGACTCGCGGCGGAAGCGCTGGCGGAACAGCTCGGCGACATCGGGCTCGTCATCGACAACAATGATACTGGCGCTCATGTCATCTCCGAGATTGCTTCGTCGCTCCGCTCCTCGCAATGACACGGCTTTTCTCGTCATTGCGAGCAGAAGCCGAAGCAATCTCGTCGAGATATTCATGTTGTCATCCCTGTGGTTGGCGCCGCGCGCATGCGCGGCAGGCGGATCGCGAACTCGGTGAACTCCCCGACACGGCTGTCGACCGCGATCGTGCCACCGTGTTGTTGGGTGACGATGTCCCAGCTGATCGAGAGGCCGAGCCCGGTGCCTTCGCCGGTCGGCTTGGTGGTGAAGAACGGCTGAAAGAGCTTGTCCCGGATCTCGGGCGGAATGCCGGCGCCGTTGTCGCGCACGCGGATCTCGACCGCCTCGCCCATATCGTGGGTCGTCACCTTGAGGGTCGGCCGGAAGTCGGGCGCGTCGCCGCCGCGCTGGCGCCGGTGGCGGCGTAGAAGCCGTTGCCGAAGAGGTTGAGAAACACGCGGGTGATATCCTGCGGCACCAGCTCGATCGGGGCCAAGGCGGGGGCGAAATCGCGCTCCAAGGTGATGTTGAAATTCTGGTCCTGGGCGCGCGCCCCGTGATAGGCGAGGTTGAGGGCCTCCTCGACCAGGCCGTTGAGATCGACCTCCCGGCATTCGCCGGTGCCGCCGCGCGAATGCTCAAGCATGCTCTTGACGATGCCGTCGGCGCGCCTGCCGTGCTCGGCGATCTTTTCGAGATTGCCGGTCAACATTCCGACGATTTCGTCGATCTCGGCGCGTTCGTCCTCGGCCAGACCGGCGATCGCCGGCGCTGCGGTCTCCTTCAGCTCGTCGAGCAATTCGACCGAGAGGCCGGCGAAATTGTTGACGAAGTTGAGCGGGTTCTTGATCTCGTGGGCGATCCCGGCGGTCAGCTGGCCCAATGAGGCCATCTTCTCGGCCTGGATCAGCCGGTCCTGGGCGCGGCGCAAATCGGCGAGTGCGTTCTCGGCGGCGGCATGCGCCCGGCGCGCTTCCTCGCCGCGGGCGGCGAGTTCCTGGAACAGCCGCGCGTTCTCGATCGCGAGCACCGATTGCGCGGCGAAGGTCTGCATCAGCGTCGCGATCGTCGGCGCAAAGCCGGCCCCGCTGCGCCGGCGGATCACCAGCCCGCCGACAACCTTGTCCTCGCGCAGCAATGGCACGGCGAGCACGGCATGAATGCCGGGCAAAGTCCTGGCGGCATGCGGCACCGATGGGTCTTGCTGTACGTCCGCGACGTACACCGGCGCGCGCTCTATTGCGCTGCGGCCAAGGTGGGTTTCGCCGAGCTTGATCCGCCGCTCGCGCAGCGCCTCGACCCGCTCGGCGCTCATGCCAAAGGCGGATTTGGGAACGAAGACTTCTTCGGCCTCGTCAAATTCGTAGATCATGCCCTCGTCAGCCTGCGACAGCAGCACCGCCCGGCCGATGACGGTGGCGAGCACGGTGTCGAGGTCGAGCGAGGAATTGACCGCGCGCGCCACTTCCTCGAGCGCCTGCAGTTCGCCGACCGAGCGGGTCAGCTCGTCGGTGCGCTCGCGCAATTCGCGATAGGTCTCGGCGCTGGTGATGGCGATGACCGCCTGCTCGGCGAAGGTTTGCAGCAATGCGACCTGGCTGTCGGTGAAGCCGCCGATCTCTGTACTGGTCAGCGTTACCGCGCCGATCGCCGCGCCGTCGCGCAACAGCGGCAACGATATCTGCGACTTGCCAGCCGACATTGCGAACGGCCGCGGTAACTCCGGGTTCGGTCGCTATGTCGCGCACATGAATGATCTGCCGGTCGAGGATCGCCCGGCAAGTGATGGAACCGCGCGTCGGCACCATCGGAAACAGCCGCTTGTAGGCTTCGATATGCGTCGGGCGTGCCGTATGCCTCCGCCGCCAACTGATGATCGGCGATGGACGAGTTCACCATCGAATTCGAACAAGCCAGCGTTCGGGGTGTTGCACAGATCTCGCGCCCTGCGGACGATCAAGTCGAACACCGGCTGCGGATCGCCCGGTGAGGCCGACATCGCCTTGAGCACGTCGATCGTGGCGGACTGATGTTCGATGCGCTCGCCGTATTCGCTGTTGCGCGCCGCCAGTTCGGCGGTGCGCTGCTGCAATTCGCCGAGCAGCCGCGCATTCTCGATCGCGATGACCGCCTGGTCGGCAAAGGTGCGCACCAATTCGATCTGCCGCTCGGTGAACAGCTCGACCCGCTTCCGCGAGAGATTGATCGTGCCGATCACGGCTCCTTCGCGCAGCAGCGGCACCCCAAGGTTCGTCTGTCGCCCGGCCGCTACAGTTTCGGGCAGTCGCGTAGTTCGGGTCAGCGCCGATGTCCTCGACATGCACGACCCTGCCTTCGAGCGCCACCCGCGCGGCCATGCTGCCGCGACCGGGCACAATGTTCGCTGGCGCAGTTATCGCCCAAAACTCGGGCTTCGCTGCACTGTCGAACTCGACACATAGCGGTAGACCTCGCCCTCGCGTATCGCGATATTTCCGCATCGGCGCCGCAAAGCCGCACGGCCGTTTCGACCACTGTGTCCAGCACCGGTTGCACATCGGAGGTCGAGCGGCTGATGACCTTGAGCACGTCGCTGGTCGCGGTCTGGTATTCGAGCAATTCCTGGAGGTCGCCGCGTGCGCTGCCTGCAATTCCCGATAGGTCTCGGCGCTGGTGATGGCGATGACCGCCTGCTCGGCGAAGGTTTGCAGCAATGCGACCTGGCTGTCGGTGAAGCCGCCGATCTCGACGCTGGCCATCGTGATCGCGCCGATCGCCGCGCCGTCGCGCAACAGCGGCAACACTATCTGCGACTTGTTACCGAGATCGCGAACGGCCGCGCTGACTCCGGGTGCGCTCGCCATGTCGCGCACATGAATGGTCTGCCGGTCAAGAATCGCCCGGCAAGTGAGGGAACCGCGCGTCGGCACCATCGGAAACAGCCGCAAGTAGGCTTCCATCTGCCTCGGGCGTGCGGTACGCCGGGGTGATCACGCGTGAACGCGAATGGACGAGTTCACCATCGAATTCGAACAAGGCAGCGTTCGTGGTGTTGCACAGATCTCGCGCCCGGCGGACGATCAAGTCGAACACCGGCTGCGGATCGCCCGGTGAGGCCGACATCGCCTTGAGCACGTCGATCGTGGCGGACTGATGCTCGATGCGCTCGCCGAATTCGCTGTTGCGCGCGGCCAATTCGTCGGTCCGCTGCTGCAATTCTCCCAGCAGCCGCGCGTTCTCCATCGCGATCACCGCCTGGGCGGCGAAGTTCTGCAATAACGCGATCTGCTTGTCGGAGAACGGTCGAACTTCACGGCGGTAGATAACAATATCGCCGAGAAATACGCCGTCCTTGCGCAGCGCTACGGCCAGCAGCGAGCGACAGCCGGCGAGCTCAACCAACGCACGCGGAGTTGCTTCGCCCGATCGGTAGTCGTCGTGATCGGCCAAATCAGCGATGTGCTCCACCTCAGACCCGCTAAGCAATCGAGCGTGCGCGGTGGATGGCCTGAGCCGATGCGGACCGCTCGTCAGAAATTCCCCGTAGGTGGGTGTCACCCCGCGGATAGCGGTCGCACGAATGTGCCCATCGTCGTAGGTCCACAACACCCCAAACGCCGCACTGCACAAATTCAGTGCCTTTTCGAGCATCGCATCGAAAACCGGCGCCAGGTCGCCGGGCGAGTGGTTGATGACGTCCAGCACCTCGGCCAGCGCCGCTTCCCGCGCCGTCGCCGCGTCGCGCTCGGCGCAGCACTCGTCGAGCCGCCGCTGCAACTCGGCGTTGGCGCGCCGAAGATCGGCGGCCTCGTCATCGAGGATCTCGGTCATTTGCCTATCCCGTTGCGCGCTGGTCCCAGCCGCATGCTTCTTTTGATTTTGCGCAGCACCCGCCCTCGGCCGAGAAGGGTTGCTCGTCGGTGCACCCCGGCCGCGCGGGCGGGGGTCGATGGCGGGACACGGCCCGAGACCCGAATGTGCGGCATCATCTCCCTGGCCGGGGCGGCATCGCCCTCAAGGAGCCCAACCCCTATATCCGACGATATACCCTTACCCTTCGAGCCACTAGCGGTAGCGCGCAAGAAAGGCCCGCGATGCCTTCGCGCGGCATCACCAGCGGCCCCAGATGCGGCGCCAGCGCCCCCATCTTACCGGATGCCGACCGAGCCATCGCTTAAAGCGGATCGGCAGGAATTTCCGCCGCTCTTCGACAGACCGAATGTCCTCCTCGGGTGTCCGGGTCAACAGGCAATAATTGAAACCAATGGGGGCATCGCCGGGCGGGACCAGGCGGATTTTGAAGTTCGGCAGCACCAGACAGATTGCGAACCCTAGGCCGCGGATGTAATCGGCGAAATCGGCCGGGGCCACGGTGTGAGCGAGCAGATTGTCAGCAAATTCGATGATCAGGCGAATATTTGGCGATCGGGCAATTGTGCGCTCCATGCCTCGCATTACGTGCGGCTCGTGCCCTTCAACATCGATCTTGACCAAATCGACCCGCAGATCAGACGGCAGAAAATCGTCGATGGTGGTCATGTCCACCTCGACGGTCCGCCCCACGGCACCCGACAGCCCGATCTCCGACATCGTGCCGCCAGAGGGAAAGTTTGCCGAAAAATGCAGCACTCCGCGGCCGCTCTTGTCGGACACCAGCACGTTTGCGGTGACAACGTTCGTATTAAAATAGAGGTGATTGGCGATGATCGTGCGCTGCAGGCTCTCGAATACCCGCGGGTTGCCCTCGAACGCGTAGAGCCGCCCATGCCTCCTCACGATGCTGGCACTGAGCGCGGTGTAGAGGCCGAAATTGGCGCCGATGTCGAGAACGACCGAGCGCTGTGTCAGAAACGTCCGGAAGACGCGAATGACGTCGGCCTCGTGCTCCCAGCCGAGAATGTAGCCGAGCGCCTCGAAGGTAGTCGTGTCGACGCAGAGATATTCGCCCGAGGCGAGGCGCACCAGCGCCCAATCCGCTCCGACGGCGATCGGACGGCGGATCCTCACCCGCTCTGCCTGGGGAGGACGGTTATGGCCGCGGCCCGTTCTCCGCTCACCCCGGGTCGGGCGCCGGCGGCCCTCACAGTGCGGATTCGACCCACTCGTAAAGTTTGCTCTTCGGTAAGGCGCCTATCTTCGTGGCGGCGACCTGGCCGCCCTTGAAGAGGATCATGGTAGGGATGCCGCGAACCCCGTATTTCATCGGGGTCTGCGGGTTCTCGTCGATATTGACCTTCGCGACGGTTACCCTGCCGGCCATGTCGGTCGCGAGCTCTTCGAGGAACGGGCCGATCATGCGGCATGGCCCGCACCATTCCGCCCAGAAATCGACGACCACCGGCCCGCTCGCGCGGAGCACTTCGGCGTCGAAGCTGCTGTCGGTGACGGCGATCGGTTTCATCTGATGATCCTTACGTTAACCGCGGGTCAGATTAGGGGAGCCGAAATTGCCGCGTCAAGGCAGGTAACCCGCAAGGATTTCGGGGCTGATCGGCATCAGCCGCGGACCTTCGGTCCACAAAAGGGCGCAATGGATCTCGCGATCTGGATAAATTCGTTCCAGCGCCGCCTGGTAGGCTGCGAGCTGCCGAAGATAGATGGGAGCCACCTCGTCCTCGGCGGCGGGCGGCGGGCGCAGGCTCTTGTAATCGACGATCAGCACGCGGTCCTCTGCGACCACCAGCCGATCGATCTGCCCTGATAAGGCATACCCTCCGACTAGCCCGACGACGGGCACTTCGGCCTGCGAGCCGGGACCAAACAGCGCGGCGAATTTGGGGTGATCCAGGATGGCGAGAATCTCGCGCCGAATTTTATCCTGTTCATCGAACATCAGGCCGTGCGTCGGCAATGCCAGAAAGCGCCGCGCTGCGACCTCTCGCTCCTCGATCGGCAGCTCGGGCAGAGCCTGCAGCAGCCGGTGTACGAGAAGGCCGCGTTTGAACCGGTCACGCCCTGGCGCTGCCAGCGGCGAGAGAGCGGACGGCTCGGCGCCGCTCGGCCGCGACGGGGCGAGCGGCCGCGGCGGGTCGGGCTCGGCCGGCGGTGGCTGGTGCACCCAGTCCGGCAATGGTCCGGCCGCCGTTGCGGTCGTTGCCGGGCGCTCCCGAACCAGCGGAGCGGTTTGCGGGCTGGTGAGCCGCAGACCCTGGCCACACCATCCATCGGCGCCGATCAGCGCCGTCGTGTCGAAGCCAAAAGGGGTCGCAATCTCGAAGAGACCCGTACGGCAAAGCGAGTGCCATGAGCCTTCCTTGGGCGATTCCCGGGTCTGCCAGCCGCATATATAAAGCCGGTCCTGGGCTCGGCTCAGTGCGACATAGAGCAGGCGGCGATATTCCTCCAGTTGACGCTCGCGCACCCCCTGTTTTTCGTTCGCATAAAACCGGACTGCAAGATCGGCCCGCGGACACCACAGCGGCAGCGCCTCACGCTCCGTCCAAAGCAGCGTGTCCGGCAAGTTCGGCAGCTGCATCGTATCGGGCAGAAAGACCACCGGCGCTTCGAGCCCCTTCGCGCCATGAACCGTCAATATGCGCACCTCGTCGCGCTGCCTTGCGCCGAAATCGCGCTTGACCTCGGTGTCGCCGGCGACCAGCCAGCGCAGAAAACCCTGCAAGGACGGCACATGTTCCCGTTCGTAGGAGAGTGCCAGTGCAAGGAACTCCTCGACCGGGTCCGCGGCCTCGAGCCCGAGGCGCTCCAGCAGCATGCGCCGTCCCCCCTGAGCGCCGAGGATTTCGGCGTAGAGTTCGTAGGGCGGCACGAAGTCGGCGCGGGCCAAGAGTTCGGAGAGTTCGCTCAGCCGCCCGCCGAAGCTGCGGGGATTTGCCGGCTTGGGCTCGCAGTCGTTGCCACAGCTTTTCGCTGCCCCGGTCATAGGCGAGATCGAACAGCATCTCCTCGTCGATGCCAAAAAGGGGACCCTTCAGCACCGTCGCCAGCGTGAGATCATCCTCCGGCAACAGCAAGAACCGGCCGAGCGCCACCAGATCCTGCACGGCCAGCTGCTCGGTCAGGATGAGGCGGTCGGACCCGGCCACAGGAATGTCGCGTTGCTTGAGCGCGCGCAGCAGCTCTCCGACAAACTCGTTGCGCCGCCGTACGAGCACCATGACGTCTCCCGGCCGGATCGGGCGGCCTGAGGCTTCGATCATCTCCCCATTATCGAGCCAATCCGCAATGGTTGCGGCGATCGCGTTTGCGAGCCGAGTGCGAGGCTGCGTTGTTCGCTGGCGAATGACCGGCAGCGCCATCAGGTCGGGCAGCTCCTCGGGCTGCCCGACCACTGGCGGCCACAACTCGACCACTCCCGCGTGTCCAGCCCGGGACGCGATATGACGGATCTCGCTGCCGTCGAGAGCGACGCCGTCGCGGGCCGCCTCGTATCGAAAGACGGCGTCGATCGCCCGCAGCACCGGCTCGGTCGAACGGAACGAGACTTCCAGCGGCACCACGCGCCATTCCTGCCGGGCGTCGCTGATGCGTCTTTCGAAATACTCGCGCATGGCCAGGAAAGCTCGCGGATCGGCGCGCTGAAAGCTGTAGATCGATTGTTTGGCGTCGCCGACGGCAAAGATCGTGCGCAGGCGGTCGCCGGCCCCCTCGCCGACGAAAAATTCCTCGGCGAGCGCCGCCACGATTTGCCATTGCTCGGGGTTGGTGTCTTGCGCCTCGTCGATCAGAATGTGGTCGAGGCCGCCGTCGAGCTTGAACAGCACCCATGGCGCGATGCCGGGGTGGCGCAGCAGATCAAGGGCGGCCGAAATCAAGTCGTCATAGTCGAGGACGCCCTGGGCGCGCTTGCCGGCTGCATACGTGTCCATCAATGCACCGCCGAGCCGGATCAGCGCGCAGCTCGCCTCGACAAGCGCCGCCGCCGACTGCGTCTCGTAGAATTTTTTGACCCGTTCGGCCTCGGCGCTCAGTACCGCCCCGGCATCGCAACCCGCGCTGCGGGCCGCGTCCCGGGTGATCAGGATTTTGCGGATCTCGCCCTCGGCGGTCAGAAACAAGGGGAGATACGCCGGTAGCATCTGACGGCGCTGCCCTGGGGTCTCGCACCATGCGGCAAGGACGGCGCCGCGCTCTCGATCGGTGCAGGAACCGTCGGAGAGCGCCGCTGCAGCCGAGCGCAGCCCCGTCTCGTCCCCGGCTCCCGCGGCGCAAAAACCGGCGATGACTGCCTCCTCGGTTGTCCCGGCGGGCAAACCCAGGGCTCGGCAGAGCTGATCCCGCAGTTCTGAATGGCCTTTGCCGAGCACATCGCGGAGCTTGCCGCGCTCGGCCGCGAGCGCCGCCATCAACACACCAAAGCGTTCCTCGGGGGCATGGCGGGCCACCACTGCAAGCGCCTCGGCGAGCTCTGGCTCGTTTCCGTTGCGCGCGGCAATGACAACACGCTCGCCGGCCTCGATCAGCGCCTCGCGCGCGCTGCGCTCGTCGAGGACCGCAAATTCGGTCGGCACTCCCGCCTCCAGTGGGAAGCGGCGCAACAGCGTCTGGCAGAAGGCGTGAATCGTCGCGATCTTGATGCCGCCCGGGGTTTCGAGAACGCGCGCGAAAAGCCGCCGCGCGCGGGCGATCGTTGCGTCGCCGGGCATGCGCCCGGTCAGTTTCTGCAAGGTCTCGGCGAGCGCCCCCGACCTCAGAGTTGCCCAATTGGCCAGCTCCTCGTTCAGCCGGTTTGCCATCTCGGCAGCAGCAGCGCGCGTGAAGGTGAGGCACAAGATGCGAGCGGGATCCGTCCTGTCGAGCATCAGCCACAGCAGACGGTCGATCAGCACCCGCGTCTTGCCGGTTCCGGCCGAGGCGGAGACCCAGACGGAAGCCCGCGGGCCGGCGGCCTTGCGCTGCGGGGTGTCGGGGTCGTCGAACGACCTCATTCCTCGGCCTCGCTCTCGGCGAGCCGCTCGAGGTGCCGGTAATCGGAATATCGCGGCGCCCAGCGGGGCGATGGAACGGCGAGATAGGGTGTCGCCGGATCGTCAAACCGGTTGATCAGCGCCTCGACGCGGGCGACCACGCGATCGATCAGCGCGCCGGGGTCGCCCGCGTCCATCACGCAGCGTTCGCCGGCGGGTTCGCCGCCACTCAGCCGCCAGTATTCGAGCGCCGTAGGGGAACCACTGACGCCCGTGAAGCCGCCGCCACGCAGGATCGCGCCCTCGAGAGGCAGTTGCGGTGCAAACCCCATTTGCACTTGTTTTGCCGGAGGTACGCTGCCGGTTTTGTAATCGACCAGCAGAACGCCGCCATCGGCGAGACGGTCGATGCGGTCCGCCTTGGCGGTGATCGTGAACGGTCCGCTGCGCCCCCTCAATGTCCAGCTTCCCTCGCATTCGCTGAGGCTCTCGATGATGACCGGGCGTCGGGTTCGCTCCTGATCGACCAGCCAGTTGGCGATCCTTGCAAAACGAGGCCACCAGAAAGCCCAGGCGCCGGGACGCGACAAGACGGGTCCGAATTGCTCGCGGCCGATGCGCAACAACTCCTCCTCGGCATTCTCCGGCATCCCCTGCGGGAAGCGGCGAAAGAAGGCGTCGAGTGCGTGGTGAATTACTGTGCCGAGTTCGGCGCGGCCGGGATCGGCGTCGAGTTCGTCCAGCGGCCTCAGCCCCAGGATATGCCGGGCGTAGATGGCATAAGGATCACGCAGCCAGGTCTCGATCTGCGTCACCGAAAGCTTTCGCGGCCGCGCCGCGAGAGGCGGACGCGGCTCAGGTGGGGCCAGCGGCCGGTACTCCTGTGCCCGATCAATCAGCTCTGCGGCGTACCGGAGGGTATCGTCCGGCCCGAGCGCGCCATCCAATCCGACTGCCTGTAATACCGTATCGAGGCGAAGAAGCCAGCGCGACGGCACGGTCGGAACACCCTCGCTCCGCGCAGCGCGGGTCAAGGCTACTTCCGGCGCCCCCAGCGCCTGGGCGAAGTCGTGCGCGGCTATTCCGAGGGCACGCTCCGGCAAGGCAATACCGAACTCCTGCCGCATCTGCCGGGACATCCACGGGTCGTGCTCGGCCGAAGGCGGCCAGCTGCCCTCGTTCAGGCCGCCAAGAACGACCAGATCGGCCTGCTGCAGCCGCGCTTCGAGGAGCCCCCAGATCGCCACGCGGGGATGACGGCCGAATACCGGGCGGACGACCGCATCGGCGGCCAACGCCTCGAACAAAGCCGGATAATTACGGCCGGGCAGAGGCGGAAAGTCCCGCGCGGCATCGATCAGTTCATGGCAGAAGCGCGCGGCCACCTCGCCCGCCGCCTCATGCCAGAGGCGCTCGCCCCCGGTTGCCGTTGCGGTCGCCGCCAACCGCTCGGCGGCCTCGATATGCGCCGACGCAAGACGCGACAGCGGTACGGCATCCGCGACCAACAATTCCGGCAGCGGGCCGAGGCAAACCTCGAGCCGTTCTACAAACTTCGCTAAACCGGCTCTTTCGCCGGGGAGAGCAGCCCTGAGGCTGGCGATGCCCGGAGCGGGACGCGGTCCTCGGATTGCTTGTTCCAGCTGACGCGCGAGATCGCGGAACGCGACCGGAGCGAGCCCGCCGGAGGCGAGCGGATGCTTCAGCGCCGCGAGCAACGGCACCGGAGCGAGTTGGCTGGCCGCCAGATCGAGAACCAGACGCAGAAAGACACCCGGCGGTGTTCGGTTCAGCGGCAGACCGGCCGAATTGTCGATGTCGATGTCCCACCGGCGGAGCTCCGACGCAACCCGGCGGGCGAGCGCGCGATCGGGAGTGACGAGGGCGGCGGTCGCACCCGGCGTCTCCAGCTTGCGGCGGAGCAGGAGGGCGATCGTGACTGCCTCCTCTTGCGCGCTGGCACAGTCGTACCGGCTCAGCCCGGCAAGGGCATCCGCCGGCTGCGCGGGGAGCCGGCGCCATGCATCGGTGGTAATTGCCGGCCGCAAAGCCTCGGCAATCAGCCGGACCCGGCGCGCAACGGCGCCCTCACTCCTGCCCGCGGCACTCGTTCCTGCACTACGGGAAACAGATGCGAACAAGGGGAGATCGGAAAGGCCCTCGAACCCGCGGGCGGGGATTGGGTCCAGCGGCCTCGAAGGCCAATCGCGAACCTCGGCCGGCGTCAGGTCGAGCGCTCGGAGCAACCCCGCCATAAGATGCTGCGGATGGGCCTCGTCCTCTTCGATTGCCGACCACTCGGCGGCATCGCGGGCGCGGTCGAGACCGGGGAGGATTACCGCGCCCTGGTCCAGTGCGGCGACGAGGGAAAGCAGCTCGGTCATCGCGGGGATACCGCCGATCAGTCCTGCGGCGATCACCGGATGGCGGGTTGGAGAGCGGCGCCAAGTCTCGGTTTGACGTTCCAGCAGACGATTTCGCCGAGACGAGGCGTCGAGTGCCTCTTCCTCGGCGAGAATTCGGGGCCAATGTTTCGGCAGTATCTCAAGAAATTGGTGGACTACGCGCCAATGCTCCGCCAGTCCCTCCGGGACCAGGTCGGCGATCTTCGCGAAACTCGCCCCTTCCGTCGCAACTCTGTCGAGAAGCCGGGCGAGGCTCGCCGCGAGTGCGGCGGCTTGTCCAGGGAAAAGCGGCTCCGCGCCGCGCCGCTCGCCCCAGCGCAGGACGAGCCGGGTCAGCAACAGACGCCGGCGCAACTCGGAGATCGGCGGCGGCACTGTCAGGTCCTCCGCGCCGTCGGACAACGACAGCTCGTCGGAATCGAGATCGCCGATGGGCCGCATCCGCGGCAGCAGTAACGGGGTCCCCGCTACTTTTCCCTCCGGCGCGACACGCAGGAATGCGTCTCGCAGCGAGCGCACCGCGCGGCGGGTCGGCAGCAGAACCGTAATGCGCGGCAGCAGCATCGGATCGGCATCCGCCATCCCGAGCAACCCGGCCGCCAGCGTCGCCAGAAAGGGCCGGTGCGCAGCAATCGTATAGATCTTGGGTCGCACTGGAGTGCAAACCTTAATACGGCTCAGATGTCGTTTTACGTGCAGCGAGCAGCCGTTCGCGGGTGGCGGCGAGGCCTTGCGGCGTCCCGATATGGATACCACTCGCCGTCATGCACTATCGCCTGAAGACGCCCCGCCTCTTCGGCGCGGTCGAAAAGCCGGACCAGCGAGAAAACGCGGTTGGAAATGCCCGCGAAGGCGCGGCGATGAAGCAGCTGGAGACCGGCGAAGAGAAAGGGGGCGACCTCGCGCTCGCTGCGGTGATGCGGGCACCCCGACGGGTCGATCAAATAATCGCCACTGCCTTCGTAGCCGACTGCCGTCGCCGTTCGCTGCAACAACAGGATTGCGTCCGTTCGCTCGGGCTCGAAGGCGGCTGCAAGCCGCTGCAGGGCGCCAATCTTACCGTCGAGCCAGAACACGTCGCTATTGACGACTAAAAAGACGTCATCGAGCAATGGCAGCGCCCGCGCGACGCCACCGCCGGTGTCGAGCAGCTCAGGTTCGCGAGAAATCTCGATGTGCGGGTGGTGCCGCCGGGCAAGTTGCGCGACGATCATCGCCGCCTTGTAATGCACATTTACGACGACCCGTTCGACCCCGACGAGCGCCAGCCGGTCGATCGCATGGTCGAGCAGCGTCCGGCCGTTTATCTCGATCAGAGGTTTCGGAATGGTTTCCGTCACCGGCCGCAGCCGGGTACCGAGCCCGGCGGCGAGCACCATCGCCGTCCGCGGCGGGGCGATCATTGGGGAATACGCCGAACCGAGCGCGGCAGATGGCGATGGAGCCAGCTGGCGACCGGGGAGAGGGCCGGGTGGGCGAGTTCTCGTTCGAGCAGCCGCCAGATTCGGGGGAGGTGGATGAGGTAGTGTGGTTTGCCGTCGCGCTTCCACAACCGCGTGAAGATGCCGAGGATCTTGCAGTTGCGTTGGGCCGCGAGGATGGCCGCCGACCGCAGGAACGCCGACCGGTCGAGCTGCGGAAAAGCAGCAAGATAGCGCTCGGTCATCGTCTGGCGGAGGTCGGCCGGAACGTCGCGCCGGGCATCGTCGAGGAGCGACACGAGATCGTAGCTCGGCGGGCCACACACGGCGTCCTGGAAGTCGAGGAGCCCGCAACCCTGCACCCCGGAGCGATCCGGCAACAGCATCAAATTGTCGACGTGATAGTCGCGCAGCACCAAAGTACCGCCGGGAAGCATCGCCTGCGGCAGAAGCGTTCGCCACAGATCGAGATACTCGTCGCGCCGGGCCTCGGATAACGGCTCTCCAAGAGCCGCCGGGGCATACCAATCGACGAGGAGAGCCGCCTCGGCGAGGAGCCGCTCTGCGTCATAAGCGGGCAAGTCGGGAGTCCCGCGAATCCCGACCGCGCGCTGCAGCTCGATCAGTGTGTCAACTGCGAGGCTATAAAGAGCCGGCTCGTCGGCGCCGCGGTCGAGGAGGCGGGTATAGGTGTCGTCGCCGAAATCCTCGATCAGCAGAAAGCCTAGTGCGCGGTCTTCCGCGAACACCTCGGGAGCGCTGAACCCGAGCCGGCGCAACAGCTGCGAGACGGAGATATATGGAACGACGTCCTCTTGCGGCGGCGGCGCATCCATCAGCACGGCGCGTCGGCCATTGCTGCCGAGGCGGTAATATCGCCGGAACGATGCATCGGAGGCGAGAGGCGCCGGCCTGGCGCCTCCCCAGCCGCACCCGTCGAGAAAGGCTGCCATTGCCCGCCTTCGCGCGGGATCGCTGGGAGCGGCCATCGGGCTGGGCGGTGGAAGGGATTCGCCGAACAGAGCCGGGCTCGCTCCGATCACGCATCGGCTGTAATCATCGCCAGCCGCGCTTGCCACTCTTTTCCTGGATCCACCGCAATACGTCGCGCGCCGGGCGCATCGCCGAATGTGAAGCCGAGTTCGAGCCGGCGGTCGGGCAGCAGCGGTCCCAGCCGCTCGGGCCATTCGATCAGCGAGACACCCGCGATGAAGGCGTCCTCGATGCCCAGCTCCCATGCCTCCTCCGGGACGCGGATCCGATACAGATCGAAATGCCAGATCGCCGTCGGGCCTGCATCGTAGACCTGCACCAGCGTGAAGGTTGGGCTCGGAACCTCGTCCTGATTGCCGCAGGCCTGGATGAAGGCACGCGCAAAGGCAGTTTTTCCGGTGCCGAGATCGCCCTTCAGCGCAATGATGTCGGCTGGGGCGGCCGCTGCGGCGATGCGGGCCGCCAGCGCGGCGGTGGCAGTTTCGTCCGGCAGATCGACAACTATCATCACCTAGGCGTTGTATAACCCGGCATCGGCTAGGCGCAATATGTGCGGCATCGGGGTTTGTTCGCGGCCCTGATCGGCGGTCGTCGAGATCAGCTTCACCCGGATGGCGCGGCTGTCGCACGAATTGGGTCAAGACGTCGTCTATGCCGCCGCCCGGCTCTCGATCTGGGCCGAAGGCAGGATGCTGGTGAGTTCCCGCAAGGCCGTGGGCAGATGGCAGGTGATGGTGGTTCCCCGACCTGCGGCCGAGTCGATTGTGACGGCTCCGCCATGCAGATCGATCAGGCTCTTTACCAGTGACAGGCCGAGCCCCGCACCCGATCGCGGCGTGCCACGTTCGAACTTTTCGAACATCCGGGCTTGATCGAAGGGCGGAATTCCGATCCCGCTATCGGCGACCGTCAGCAGCAACTCACTCGCGCGGCGTTCGGCCTCGATGCGTATCGCGCCGCCCGGAGGGGTGAACTTGATCGCATTGGAAATCAGGTTGAAAAGCGCCTGCTTGAGTTCGGCGTTCGTCCGCCGCAATCACGCCGATCTCCGGTGGACAACAGAGCTCGATTTCAAGCTCACGGCTTCTGGCACTCCCCCGCGTCAGGGCCAGCACCGTTTTCAGCATATCGAAAATCTCGACCCGGCCGGTCTCGAGAACCATGTGACCTGCTTCGATCGTGGCGAGGTCGAGAATATCATTTACGAGCCCCAGCAGCTGTTGCGAGCCCTGGAGGATGCCACGGCTGTACTCGAGCTGCCGCGGGTTCAAATCGCCGAAGTACTGGTTGGTCAAGATCTCGGCGAAGCCTATGACCGCACTCAACGGCGTCCGCAACTCGTGGGAGACGTTGGCAACAAACTCGGTTTTCAGGCGCCCCGCGATTTCGAGCGCTTCGTTGCGCTCGCGCAGGACGCGTTCATACCTCGCCGTATCGGTCACGTCGAGATAGGTCACCAACACATTGCCATCCGGCAGTGGGACCGTCGCCTCCTGCAGCATCGACCCGTCATTTCGGTACACCGGGCCGCTCGCCGGCGCCTGTGCGGTGACCTTGGAAATCGTTCTCTCCTTCCTCGCATTCCAATCGCCCCCATCGTCGAGCAGGGGGCGGGTCTTCTCGAGGATTTCGCCGATGTGCGGTTCGCCCGCGACATCGTCTTCCGATAATTCCCAAAGCGCGAGATAGGCAGGATTATGGAGCTTCAACCGGCCGTCGCTGCCGTAGACCGCAATGCCTTCGAAGAGGTGGTCCAGCGTTGCGCGCCGCACCTTCGTCAAGGTTTTGCACGAGCGCTCGAGCGCCAGGCGATCGCTGACGTCCTCGTAAACGAAGGTGAGGCCGCCGAATGGATGTGGTGAGATCGACAACAGCAAGGTGCGGCCATCGGGCAAATGCAGCAGATCTTGCTGCGGCCGGATGACCGAGGTGAAGAGCCCTAGCTGCTCGCACTTGAATGCCCGGAAATCCGCGGCCTCGGGGAGACAACGGGCCTCCCGGAGCCGTTCCAGAACCTCCTCGAAGGAGGGTTGCGCCGCGAGCCAGTCTTCTGCGATGCCCCACATCGAGGCGAACGAGATGTTGAAAAATTTGAGCCGCTTGTCGGGACCGTAAATGGCAACGGAGGCGCGGATGTTTTCGAGTACCGCGGCGTGCGCGTTGACGTGGCGCCACAACTCCGTCTCGGCGGCCTCGCGATCGGTGCGGTCCCAGGCGAAGCCAACTCTTCCGCCTGTTGAGCATGGCACCTCTTCGATCTCGACCAGCCGGCGCGAGCCGCCGATGACAACGTGCCGGCATTCGCCGGGGCGGGCGTCGGAAGCCAATTCCCGGCCTTCCGCGACAACCAGATCGACGGTCGCGTTGAGGGCACTCGCATAGGCTCGGTTGCAATCGACCAGGATGCGGTCGGGCCCCCGCCGCCACACCGGCAGTGGAATGGCGTCGAGCATCTGGCGCAAATCGGCAACCTCTTGGCGTGCCCTCTCGACCGTTACCGCAGCCGAAGCATCGAGAAACCACAGCACGGCCTCGCCGCTCGCTGCGCGCCGCCCTTCGACGACATAGGCGGCCCCACTGCGGGTGACGAAAGTGTTCGAGAAAGCGGTTCCCCCTGTCCGCAGCGCCTGCCGGGCCGTCTCCAGCCGCTCCGCATCGGCGGCCAGCAACCTTGCGAGGAACTGGGGATAACCGGAGACCTTGTATGCCTCAGAGTTCGGCCGACCGGGATGCCAGCGAAACCATTCGAGCGGGACGGTATCGAGTACCGCGGATCTCGCACGCTCTTCATAGAGCTCGGCGCGGGCGCGCAACAGGGCAGCAACCGAAGCCAATGTGACGATCAGGCACAACGCAGCAGCGGATTCGAGCACAACGACTCGTCCTTACTATAAGCTGTGGTATATCGGCGATCTATCGATCTCCCGTATGGCCCCATAATAGCAGCATAATTTACCCGATTGCAAGAGCCGTCGCGTCATATATGTAGTTAAAGTTGTAGGCGGTCAATACCGGTAGTGCTCCGGCTTGAACGGTCCGGAGCGCTCGACGCTGAGATAGCCGGCCTGGGCCGGGGTAAGCGCCGTCAATTTCGCCCCGAGCTTGTCGAGATGCAGCGCGGCGACCTTCTCGTCGAGATGCTTGGGCAGCACGTAAACCTTATTCTCGTACTTGCCGTGATTGGTCCACAGCTCGATTTGCGCCAGCACCTGGTTGGTGAACGACGCGCTCATCACAAAGCTCGGGTGACCGGTCGCGCAACCGAGATTGACCAACCGCCCCTTGGCCAGGACGATCAGCCGCTTGCCGTCGGGAAAGACGACCTCGTCGACCTGCGGCTTGACTTCCTCCCACGGATAGTTGCGCAGCGCATCGATCTGAATCTCGCTGTCGAAATGGCCGATATTGCAGACGATCGCGCGGTCTTTCATCTGCCGCATGTGATCAATCGTGATGACGTCGATGTTGCCGGTCGCAGTAACGAAGATGTCGCCTTGTGACGCCATCTCGTCCATCGTCGCTACCTGATAGCCTTCCATCGCCGCCTGCAGCGCGCAGATCGGATCGATCTCGGTGACCATGACCCGCGCGCCCTGGCTCCTGCAGGCTCGCCGCAGAGCCTTTGCCGACATTGCCAAAGCCGCAGACGACGGCGACCTTGCCGGCAACCATCACGTCGGTGGCGCGCTTGATCCCGTCGACCAGGCTCTCGCGGCAGCCATAAAGGTTGTCGAACTTCGACTTGGTGACGCTGTCGTTGACGTTGATCGCCGGGGCCTTGAGCGAGCCCTCCCGCACCATCTCGTAGAGCCGGTTCACGCCGGTGGTGGTCTCTTCCGAGATCCCGCGAATATGGTTCAGCAGCTCGGGATATTTGTCGTGGAGGACCTTTGTCGCGTCGCCGCCGTCATCGAGCACCATGTTCGGCGTCCATCCCTCAAACGGACCCTCGGCTGGCCCGCGCAGGGTCTGCTCGATGCACCACTCGTATTCCTCCTCGCTCTCGCCCTTCCAGGCAAAGACCGGAATGCCGCGCGCGGCCATCGCCGCCGCGGCATGGTCCTGGGTCGAGAAGATGTTGCACGAGCTCCAGCGAACCGTGGCGCCGAGCTCGACGAGCGTCTCGATCAGCACTGCGGTCTGGATCGTCATGTGAAGGCACCCGACGATGCGTGCCCCTGCGAGCGGTTTCGCCGCACCGTATTCATCGCGCAACGCCATCAGCCCCGGCATTTCGGTTTCGGCAATAGCGATCTCGCGCCGCCCCCAGTCGGCAAGCGAAATATCGGCAACCTTGTAGTCAGTCGACACGGGCATTCGTGCTCTCCTGGATGAACAATTCAGCGCGGCGGTGCTAGAAAGATATACACATATCTTTATATCGTCAATCATGCGTTGCAGGACGGTAAGGGCAAGTCCAGTGGCCGGGTCGCCAACCGCCATTTTGCGAAGACGGCGGTCGTGGAGGCGGGGCGCGCGGAGGTCCTGCCCGCGATCGGCTATGCTGGGCTAGTGTAGCAGCGATCAATCGCTTTCTTGACCCTGAGCCGGCTATCCGAAGGAGACAGCGCCTGATCGCTCTCGATCGCGGCGACTTCGTCAGCGAGTTCGCTGTCCTTGATCTTGTCCTTGAGCCATCGCGAGTAGTCGCCGGCTCGCAGATGATGGAGCCAGGTCCGGTCGTCAATGCCTTCCGCGATCTGCCTAAATAGCGCCAGGTTCCTGCGCCCGAAGGTTCAGAGCTCCGTCAGGTCCTTGGAAGTAGAAGCTCTTATCTTCGCCAAGTTCCCCCTCCGCATATTTGCGGCTGTGACGTTGGCGCTCCTGGCGCGGCTGAATTGTCGATACCAGCCGAAGCTCGCGGGAGCGGCGGCTCCAGAACAGCGCTTGACCGCGATCAAGCGGTTGCCCGAAGGGCGGCGGGCGCCTTCGCCGACCATTTGGCAGAATGCCTCGACCACATGATCAGCCTCGTCGCCCAACGCCACCAGGTACTCGACAGCTTGCAGTGCCTCAGCCGCCACGCGCTCGGGATCTACGGCGACCAGGACATTGGCCGGGAATTCGCGTGGCAATATCAAGGGCGCCCCATGCGACGTCGAGGGCAGCAAGTGATGCGTCTCGTCGATCACCAGCCAATGCCGCCGTGCGGTCTCGACACGCAGTTGGGAGAGCGCCGGTATTAACTCTGAAAGAAAGCTAGGGCGGTCAGCGACATCGATCCCGAGAAGGTTGATCGCTACATTCTGCTCGGGATTGCCGAGAAGCTCGGCGACTTCGGGCACACGCGGCCGAGTTTTGGCATCGCCCAATCCTACGGCTCCTTCGAGATCATCGTAGTCGCCCTCCGGGTCGACGATGCAGAACCCTCCACCTCGACAACCGCCGCTGACTCAGCATGCCACCATTCGGGTGCAGCCTGACCGGCTCTCCTTCGGGAGTGCGCGCGAACTCGATGACCTGGACGCTCTATCCCGGACGCGATCTCGGCGAGGTGTCCACCCGCACGTTGTCGGCATCCTCCCCGAGCTCGATGCGTCCGATCGGCGCAAAATCATCGCCGCGCAAGACGTGCACCGAGCCGTCGCCGGCATTCGCGACATAGACGCTGTCGGTGAAGGGGACATAGGCGACGCCCCGGGGCTCGCTCAAGCCGGCGACCGCGCGCAGCACCTTCCCGGCTGCCAGATCGACCACGCCCAGGCTGTTATTGCCGAGCTCGGCAACAAACAGCCGCTGGTGCTTCACATCGATGCCCAGATGGTCGATCCGGCCGCTGACCTGGCCCAGCGGGATCTTCGTCTCGAGCACAAGCGGCGCGTCGGCAGTCTGGGCCGTCACCGTGGCGGACCAAATGAGGCTTGCCGACAAAAACACCGCCGGCACGGAGCGGAGCCCTCGGGCAGAAATCAAAAACGGCCTCCATCCATAATCGCGCTCCTCGCACGGCGAAGGGCGCAGAACTTGGACGGCTGGCCGTCTGACGGGGTGTCTGCACAACCCCGTCAGCTTGTGTAAGCTGTCGCCGCCCCGGAAGCAACTCGAACTTCCGGTGGCCGGCTGGATAAAGGGGGTTATCGGCTAATGGGTTCGCAGATCGAAGCCCTGGCGCAGTTTGTCGCGCAGACGCAATGGGAAGATATTCCAGAGCCCGTCCGGCAGCATACGAAGCTCGTGCTGCTCGACACCCTGGGGGTCATCCTGGCCAAACGCGGCTTCGGCGACATCGAAGTGAACGTCAGCGGCGGCTACGATCCGACCGGCACCAAAGCCGACGCGCCGCTCATAAAGGCGCAGATCGCCGTGCTCAAGCGCGCCGGACTCGATCCGATGCTGTGGCCGCGCAACGCCGGTTCATATCCGGGTTTCGTGTTCACCGATGCGCCGCTCAAACTCGCCTCGGGGCATTTCGGACTCGGCGAAGGCAGCGGCGCGCACGCGCCCGATGAGTACTACCTGATCGAATCGAGCAATCCGAAGGTGCGCGGTTACGACGGTGCGGTGATGTCGTTCGTCGATTACCTGTACGCGCTCGCCGAATGAGAGCCTGCTGCCTTTCCTGCGCCGTCGCGAAGGAAATCCCCTAGTCCGCCCGTGAAGTTTGCGGCGCAGAATATATACTCGCGTTCAGCCGGATTTTCCGAAGCTGGCTGCAACGCGGGAACCAGGATCTTTTCATGACGCGCGCGAACGGAACGCCATCGGTTTCCAGTCTCGCTGCGGAACGCCGGCGGCAATATCCGCACGACGAATCCGACATGCTGCGCCGCGTGCTCGCCATTCACGGCGAGATCGTGCAGGCCGGCCTCGATCCGCATCGCATCGTCGATGTGGTCACGCGTCGCGCGCAGGAACTCACGCACGCTGCCGGCGCCGTGGTCGAAATCATCGACGGCAGCGAACTCATCTACTGGTCGGCCAGCGGTTCCTGCGAAGCGCAGCTCGGCTTGCGTGTCGGCGCGAAGCAGAGCTTGTCGGGCATGTGCGCGGCGACCGGACTCATCCTGCGTTGCGACGACAGCGAATCCGATCCGCGCGTCGACCGTGAGAAATGCCAGCAGGTCGCGCTGCGCTCGATGGTGGTGGCGCCGCTCAAATTCGGCGAGACGACCATCGGCGTGCTGAAAGTGGTGTCGCCGTATGTGCACGCGTTCGGCCCGAACGACGAACGCGCGCTGTCGCTGCTCAACGATCTGATCGGCGCGATGCTCAGCCACGCCGCGCATCACGCCGAGCTGCAAGCCCACATGAATGCGCGCGCCGAAGTCGAGCGCATGCAGCACGCCGAACATACGGATTCTGTCGAGCGCATCCGCACGCTGGTCGACGAGGAAGCGTTCGAGTTCGTGTTCCAGCCGATCGTGCGGCTCGGCGATCGGCGCGCCATCGCGTTCGAGGCGCTGGCGCGGTTTCCGAATTATCCGGGTGTCGCGCCCAACGTGATGTTCGACGAAGCGCGCGCGGCCGGGCTCGAACTCGACCTTCAACTCGCCGTCGCCGAACAGGCGATGTCGTGCGTGGATCGGCTGCCGCGCGACGCGAGCCTGGCCATCAACGTATCGCCCGAGACGCTGACGTCTTCGGCGCTGGAATGGCTGTGCCGCCACAACCAGCCCAAGCGCCTGGTGCTGGAAATCACCGAGCACGCCTCGATCGACGACTATGCCGCACTCGCCGAACGCGTGCTCGTGCTGAAACGCCTCGGCGTGCGGCTCGCCATCGACGATGCCGGCGCCGGTTTCGCCAGCCTGCGTCACGTGTTGCGGCTGAAGCCGGATCTCATCAAGCTCGACGCCTCACTCACGCACAGCATCGACTCGGAAGCGCGCCAGCAAAATCTCGCCGCGGCGCTGGTCACCTTCGCCGAAGGCACCTCGGCGAGCATCATCGCCGAGGGCATCGAGACAGAAGGCGAATTCGATACGCTGCGGCATCTGTGCATCCCATACGGCCAGGGCTATTTTCTCGGACGGCCCGGCGCGCTGGCCTGAGGCGCGTTGCGGGGCTCATCTGATTCGCCAAGCATCGTGGATGCCGGTTCTACTGCACGGGTCGAGCCTTACCCAACTAAAACGAATTCTTCGCGCAACCTGCATTTACCGTGGCGCTGTTCCTCTTTTTGTCCGTGTGATGTCGTTTATTTCGGCTCGAAGTTCTTCAGTATGCGGCAGTCGGCAACAAGTCCGACTAAGCGCAATAATATTGGAGAAATACGTGAAACATTTTGCAAATTGTCTGTTTTTCGGAGTAGTACTCGTATCCAGCATGGCTGCAAATGCCGAAGACCGAGTCGGCATCAAGGAATGCGACGACTATATCGATCAATATCAGGCATGCTTGAACGAAAAAGTTCCGAAGGAAGCGCGTGACAGCTTGGCTGCATCTTTGAGCCAGATGCGTACCGCGTGGAAGGCCGCGGCCACCAACGCGGGGAGCAAAGAGGTGCTCGCGCAGGCTTGTACCCAGGCCAAGCAGATGGCCAAGGCAAGCATGTCCGCCTATGGATGCAGCGGCTTCTGACGTCGGAAGAGGAAGTAGCCGAGAAATGTCCGGCTACTTCTTTCCGCAATTCAAAGTCCGAAAAGTACACAACAAAGCTGCACGTTGACTACAGGTATACATTTGCCCGGGCGGGCACCATGTGGTCTCAACAACAACGCAAAAAAAAGACCGCGCCCTTGCGAGCGCGGCCAGCGTTGGAGACGTGAAATCGATCAGAACTTGACGGTCACGCTGGCGTGGTAGTAGCGACCCAGGAGGTCGTACGTGCTCACGTCGGTGTTGGCGTTGAGAACGTTGTTGAGGTACAGCAGCGGCGGCTGTTTGTCGAAGATGTTGTCGACGCCCAGGCCGCATGAACGTGTTGATCGGCTCGATGTTGTAGCCGAACGACGCGTTGTGATACGTGACCGCGCCGTAGTGCAGATGCCGCGTCCGGCCGGGTTGGCGTAGTCGTTGCAACCCGTTGGCGCCGTCGTATTTCGACACGCCGACGGACCCAGGCACGGATTGGCATAACCCAGCGTGATGCGGCCGATGTAACGCGTGGTCCAGTTCGCCTTCCACGGACCCATGTTCCAGTCGACCGTGGCCAGCGCGCGGACGCGGGCGAAGTTGCCGAACGTCTTGTCGAAGTGGCCGGCCAGATGCTGCGTGAAGCCCGGCTCGGCGATGTTGTACTTCTGGATGTACGTGGCATCCGCACCGATGCGGAAGTTGCCCCATTCGGTGGTCGGCAGACGGTAGTGAGCACCGATGTCCAGACCCTGATCGACGAGGTTACCCGCGTTGAACGCGGATTCGACGACGAACTTGATGGACCGACCGTCGGCGGCGCGGACGATATTGCGAGCAGATCGCTCCTTGCGTGTTGAAGCAGTCGGTGAGGATGGTCTGCGCGATGCCCGGGACCCGACACGATCAGGTTGTTGAGCAGGATGCGGTAGTAGTCGGCGTTGACCGACAGGCCCGGCAATCCATTCCGGATCGTAGACGAAGCCGTAGTCGAACGACTTGCCGTTTTCCGGGTCCGAGCACGGCGTTGCTCAGACCTGTTCGCGTTCGCGAACTTCGAACCCATCACGATAGCCGGTGAGCTGCGCCGTTGACCTGGTGCGGAACGTCGAAGTCCCTGGCACGCCTTGTTGCTCGACACGCCGGTGACGCCCGCGCACGGATCGGTCGCCGTCGGCGCGTCGCCGGCGGGACCCGCGAACAGGTTGGTCGGCGTCGGCGCGCGGAATACTTTCGACACCGTGCCACGCAGCAGCAGGTCTTCGATCGGCCGGTATTCGACGCGCGACCTTCCAGTTGTTGGTGCTGCCGAAGTTCGAGTACTTCGAGTAGCGGTCGCCGATGTCGATGTTCAAGGAGTGGACGAACGGCGCATCCTTGAGGACCGGGACGAGCAATTCGGCGTAGGCTTCCTTGATGTTGAATCCGCCTTGCGCCGGCGAGCCGACAAATCGAGCTCGGACCGGGGCAGGAATGATCGGCGTTCCGCTCGCATCGACGCGTAGCGTGTTCAGATCAGCGGATCGACGTCGACGTCGCAGGTATTCCTTGCGGTAGTTGCCGCCGACCGCGAGCTGCACGTCGCCGGCCGGCAGACTGAACAGCGAACCGTTGGCCGATGCCGACCATTCCTTCATCTGGTACAGGCCGTGTTGAAGAACGGACTGATCTTTGCCGCGTTCAGCAGCTGCGACCGTGTTCGGATCGCTCTGGTTGAAGATGTCGATCGGCGTGCAGTCGCCGGTTCGCTCGGCGCCGTCGGTGCAGCCGAAGCTGCGGAACGATCTGGCTGAAGTTGATGTAATTGAGGTTCTGCGTTTCCAGCGTCAGTTTGCCGTAGCTGAAATGCGCATCCCAGTTCCAGCTCGTGTCGCCGAAGGTGCCCTTCAAACCGGTGTTGGCCAGCTCGGTGGTCGTTGGCGATCTTCAGGCCGCGGTTGCCGATCGAGGTCAGGCGCAGCGCGATCGTGCTTGCGAGTCGCCGTTGTTGCCGAACGTGACGCCGAACGGATTGTAGAACTGGTCGGCCGGAATGACGACGTCGTTGCTGGACAAGATCGAACGGATACGGCGCGAGCTGCTGTGCGCGACCATCTTGTGGTACAGCAGTTCCGCGTAGGCTTCGACGTTGTCGGTCAGCTTGTAGTTGCCCAGAGCGAAGGCGCCGGTGCGCTCGTTCGGGATCAGGTCGTAGTTGCCGACGGCCTGGAAGTTGAAGCCGTCGTTCGCCGCGTTGTAGCAGCGGAAATCGGCGGCGGTCGGCGGTGTGGTGGTGCTCGGCAGTTTGTTGCCGGACAGCGTGACGCTTGACGTGCATACCCGAGTTGCGTTGCGATCGGCGAAGCTGCCGGCAGGAAGAACGCGCCGCCCGGCGTGCGCGACGAACCGCCGTGCGTGTTGATGCCGCTGTTGTAGAGATACTGCGCGTTCGCCGAAATCTTGCGGTTCGCGGCCGACGACCGGATCCTGCTTGTCGTACTGCACGCCGAACAGGATGTTGCCTTTGTCGCTGGATTGACCGAACAGCATGTGGATCGCGCGGCGCTCGCCGTCGTCCTTGTCGGATTGACCGTAGTCGGCGCCGAATTCGGCACCCTGATAATTGGTGCGCGTGATGATGTTGACCACGCCCGCGATCGCGTCCGAACCGTACACCGCCGAAGCGCCGTCGTTCAGCACTTCGATGCGCTCGACCGCCGACACCGGCATCAGGTTCAAGTCCTGCAGCTGGAACGGAATGCGGTGGCCGTTGATGAGCAGCAACGTGCGGTTGGAGCCCAGGCCGCGCAGCGAAACGCCGGCCGTGCCCGCGCCGCCGTTGTTGACCTGCGGGTTCATCGCCGCACCGGCCATGGACGGCAGCTCCTGCACGAGATCGCCGAGGTTCACCTTGCCCGACGCCTGGATCTGCGCGCGGTCGATCGTGACGACGGGGCTGGCCGTTTCGATATCGACACGGCGGATGTTCGAACCGGTCACCACGATGGTTTCGAGCGACTGGCCTTTCTGTTTTGTGCGTGACCGGTCCTGCGCGAACGCAGTGACGGAACCGACCGATGCGACGGCGCCCAGCGACAATGCCAGGCGTACCGCCGACGATAATTTATTCACGTCGAGTCTCATTACACTCTCCAACGTCAGGTTGTTTATACAGATTCGGGACAGGTCCCCATCCTGAGGACCACGCGGGGGTTCCACCTCCCCAGCAGCGGTACATTGCGACATCGGAGTTACGCGCCGAAACCCCAACTGGAGGCTGCCGGCATTCCCTCTTGCGAGGCATTCGCTCAGAAGTTGACGGCGCTGCGCGTTTCGCCCTGCACCACGGCGAGCTTGCGGTGCACGTGCGCCGGACTGGCCCCGGCGAAGCGTTTGAAAGCTCGCGTCAACGACGACACCGAACCGAAGCCCACCGCCGCGGCGATCATGTGCATCGGTTGATCGGTGAGCGCGAGCATGTGGCGCGCGTGATCGACGCGCACCTGATTGAGATAGCGATACGGCGACACGCCGAACGCCTGCTTGAATGCCTTGATCAGATTGAAGCGCGACATCTTCGCGATCGCGCTCAGACTTTCGCACGACAGACGCGTGTAGTAGTGGCGATCGATTTCGATCTTGACCAGCACCATGCGACCCAGCACATCGGCCGACGCATCGCCCTCGCGCAATTCCTGGATGTTGTCGTCGCGCTGCACGCGCAAGCCACGCGAGGTGTCGAAGCGGCCGACGATGATGCGTCCGCCGCTGTTCGGCAGCGGCTGCACCGTCACCGCGCGCGGAACCGCCATGCCGGGCAGCAACCGGTTCAGTGCGGTGCGCACCTCGAATCCATCGCGCTCGCACGCGGCGACCAGCGTATTGATATGAGCACGTTGCGCGTCAGTGCGCTGCACCGTCCAGCCCCGCGCGAAGACACTCGCCTCCTCGCGCCGTTCGAACACCCAGCGATACATCGTGCTTAGGGGGATCGACAGCGCTGCAGCAACATTTCGCTTGTCCGCATCCAGTGCCAGCGCGACGGCGAGTTCCACGAACGCGTCCGGATAACTCAGACGGACCTGACGAAGCTTGTGCATGCGATATTCCCGGCAACAGGACGACAGGGGCATTGATGCCAAATCGCGGGCGCCACCAAAACCCTCGAAGAGAGGGCCGTGTGTTCACTTGTTCGAGGCGCGCGGCCGAAACATCCCTCCGCAGAGGCATGCCGCGGTGACACCGGCGGGCCCCAATGCGCGGCATGAGGCTGATCGTTCAGGGGACAGCGCGGCGCCGGTTCGCGGCGAGCTGCGTGTGGCTGTGCCTGATGTTGGCAACGTTGTCCGTACAGGCGCTGAGTCCGAGCAAATCGATCTCGCAGTTCGCCATGGATACCTGGCAGACCGATGCCGGCTTGCCCGAACTGGCCATCCAGACCATTGTCGAAGGCTCCGACGGCTACATGTGGATCGGCACGCAGGAAGGCCTCGCGCGATTCGACGGCGCGCAGTTCACCGTGTTCGATCACGTCAACACGCCGGCCATGCAATCGGACTTCATCACCGCCATCGTCGAAGACGGCGACCATTCGCTGTGGATCGGCAATTCGGCGGGCCTGGTCGTTCGCCACGCCGATGGAACCTTCGCGCGCTTCGGCGCGGACCAGGGTTTTCCGCTGCCGCGCATCGCCATGGCGATCGGCGACAGCGACGGCAGCGTGTGGATCAGCGGGCGCGGCGGACTCGCGCACATCGTGCACGGCAAAGTCGAACGCGTGTTCGGCGTGGCCGACGGTTTCGCCAACGATTTCATCGGCTATCTCGCGCTGGATTACGACGGCTCGCTGTGGGTTACCGCGCGCGGCTATCTGCATCGCATAAAAAATGGAAAAGTGGAAAATTTCTCCAACGCCGAAGGGCTGAAGGGACATCAGATTTCCGGCCTGTTCACCAACCGCCGCGGCGAGCTGTGGGTGATGAGCAACGGCGCCGGACTGTTCCGCCGCGACGGCGAAAAATTCGAACCGTGGTGCCCAACGGCGTGCCGGAAGGCGTCCACATCCGCGACATCCTCGAGGACCGCGACGGCAACATCTGGGTCGCGACGGATGCCAACGGCGTCTATCGCACCTGGCAATATTTGCTGAGCGGCACGACCTCCGAACAGGGAATGAGCGATCTGGGCCTGCAGACGCTGTTCGAAGACAGCTCCGGCAGCTTGTGGATCGGCACGCTCGGCCGCGGCCTGATCCGCCTGCGTGACGGCAGCTTCACCGCATACACGAAAACCGAATGG
>CAWBFS010000021.1:0-48662 GCA_963788085.1 uncultured Alphaproteobacteria bacterium | reverse complement strand
CCAAGGCGCTCAAGCCCTCCGCTCGCGGCGAGTACGAGATCACCGACGTCAACCGCATCTATCTCGAGGGCGGCGCCTTGAACGTGGAGCGCATGGGCCGCGGCTACGCCTGGCTCGACACGGGCACGCCCAATTTCCTGGTGGATGCGGCGAGCTTCGTGCGCACGCTCGAAGCCCGCCAGGGGTTCAAAATCAGCTGCCCGGAGGAAATCGCTTTCGAACAGGGCCTGATTGACGTGGCCCAGTTCGAGGCGATCATCAGGAGATTCGGCAAGAGCAGCTACGGCCACTACCTCCGATCGGTGCTCGACGACCATCGGCAGGCGGCGCGTAGAAACTGAGGCGGAACAGGCAGACGCCCAGCGGACGGCGCGATGAATTGAGGGTCGCGAAGGCGAAGCGCCGAACGAGGTTTCCGCCGCCTCCCTCGCCGCCGTCGCGAGCCGGCGATCGGCCGAATTTGCGGCGAGCGCGGCCCGGCGGTAAAATTGACGTTTCCTGGATAGGAAGGAAAAGGCGATGGCCGAAAAGTCCAGCCCGGATGCGCCGCGCCGAGGCCCGCAGAAGCTCGCTGGCGGCATGGAATTCGACCTCGATCGCGTGCGCAAATCGGTCGTCACAATCCAGGCCTCGATTTCCGAAGATCTTATACGGCGCAGACCTTGGGGGAGCAGCGAGCGGGCAGTGGAGTGGTCATCGGCGGTTTTGCGAGCCTTCGCCCGAGGTCTCGTCGACCCAGACGAAGAGATCGCGCCTGCCGCCGTCGACCTGCTGCCACATCTGGAAGAAACGGTGCACCGGGTCGCCGACCGCTGCCGTGTAATCGACGTATTTCGTGATCTGGAACGGCCCGTTCGGCAGCAATGCCGGAAACCGCGCGTCAGGCGCAAAGCGCGGCAGCCCGGGTGCGTAGGTCGTGCCAGGCCGTGGCAATTCGCCATAGGTGCCGACAATGTGCGGCGTTGCCTGGTAAGTGTCGCGCACCTCGGCGCGGCGCTGAGCCGCCTTGGTGAATTCCGGTCCCGGGCTGCCGTCGCGGTTCACGATGCCCTGCGACAGCAGATTGCGGATTTTCGCATTAGACTGGGGCCGGTAGGTACCGAAGAGATTGTCGAAGCTGAGATTCTCTCCGATGACAACGATCAGATGCTCGATCGGGGTCGCCGTTTGCGCTCGCACTGGGGCAGTCACCAGCAATGCCAGCAATGCGAGGGTCGAGCCCTGTATTGAAACGGCCATTCAGCCGCCGAGCCGCTGGAGGTATTGCGCGACAAAGTCGCACCCGACCAGCTCTTTATAGGCCTCGGTCAATCGCTGTGTGACCGGCCCCGGAACCTCCCCGGCGGCAAAAGTGCGGCCGTTGAGGCTTCGCACGCCGCAGATGCACAGGCTGGTTGAGGTCAGGAACACTCGTCGGCGGTGTAGGCGTCGTAGAGGTCGATATCCTGCTCTTCGAACGGGATCTCGAGGCTGCGGGCGAGGTCGATCACTGCCTGACGGCTGACGCCCGGCAGGACATAGCGCTCCCTCGGCGTCAACAGCCGGCCGTCGCGCACCAGGAAAATGTTGCTCCCCTGACCCTCCGAAAGATTGCCGTTGACGTCGAGCAGTACCGCCCAGGCATCCGGTTTTTGCGCCTTCACCTCGCGGTCGGCCAGCACCAGGTTGAGATACTGGTGCATCTTGGCGCGCGGCGACAGCGAGTTCGGGGGCGTGCGCCGCAGCGAGGGGGTAACTACGTCGATGCCGTCGCGGAAGTGCTTGGCGCGCTCGCGCAGTGGCAGCGGGACGCATTCGACGATCACGTTCGGCCCGTAATGCTCCCAGTTGTCGCCGGGCACGCGGTTGATGCCGCGGCTGATCCGCTGGGCGAGCCAGTAATCCTCACCGGGGCTGAGCAGGTGGCGATTACGCGCCAGCACGTCATCACTGATGGCGGCCATCTCGGAGGGTGATAAACCCGGGTCGATGTCGAGGTATCTGAGCGAGCGGTAGAGTTGCGCGATGTGCTCTGTGAGGCGGAACGCCTTGCCGTTGAAGCTGCGGGTCATGTCGAACACCGCGTCGCCGCGCAGAAAGCCCTGATCGCGGAACGGGATCAAGACTTCGCTCTCACGGACGATCCTGCCGTTGAACCAGGCGACGCGCTCGTTTGCGAGAGCCATCGGCGAACCTTCCGGTGCAGTAGCCATCAAGCATTATAGTACCGGCACGTCGGGCAAAAGGAGCGGGAACGTGAATTTCGATCTCGAGGGCAAGAACGCGATCGTCACCGGGGGTACCCGCGGCATCGGCCGCGCCATCGCCGAATTGTTGGCGGATGAGGGCTGCAACGTAGCGATCTGCGCCCGCCACAAGGCGCCGGTCGACGAAACGGCAGCGGCGCTCGCCCGCAAAGGGGTGAAGAGCTGGGGCGGCGTCGCCGATGTCGCGGACACCAAGGCGCTGCGCGCCTGGGTCGCCGAGGCTGCGGCGGCACTCGGCGGTCTCGACGTCTTCGTCGCCAATGTCAGCGCGCTGGCGCAGAGCATGGACGACGATTCCTGGCGCCGCAGCCTGGAGATCGACATCATGGGCACCGTCGCCGGGGTCGAGGCGGCCATCCCGTTCCTCGAACAGTCAAAGGCCGGCGCAATCGTCGTCGTCGGCACGACCGGCGCCGTCGAGGTCGCCGGTCCGCCACGCCCTTATGCGTCGGCAAAGGCGGCGCTCGTGCCTTATGTCAAAGCGCTCGCCCGCAATCTCGCCGCCAGGAACATCCGCGCCAACATGGTCTCGCCAGGCAACGTCTATTTCAAGGGCGGCGTTTGGAATGTCGTCGAAGAGAACAACCCGGATCTGTTTCGCACGATGGTCGGTCGCAACCCGATGGGCCGTATGGGGACACCGGCCGAGGTCGCGAACGCTGTCGTGTTCTTGGCGAGCCCGCGCGCGAGCTTCATCACCGGCACCAACCTCATCGTCGACGGCGCGCTGACCCAGCGCGTCCAGTTCTGACTGCACCGCTGCTTGCACACCTGCATCCCCCATGGCCGGGCGTGGCCAGCGTGGCCCGGTCATCCACGCCTTTCTAATCAACGAGTGGGGTGGAGAAACGTGGGTGGCCGGGCCAAGCCCGGCCACGGGGAAGAAGCGTTGTACAGGCGGCTCTCACCCGATCAGTTTCTTCAGCCGTTCGGCGATCTGCTCCGGGGCACTTTCGTGGGTGAAGCTGGCGGTGAAGCGGCCCTCCGGATCCATCAGATAGATGACCGAGCTGTGGTCCATCGAATAGTCGCCGCCGGCCTCCGGATGCTTCGCGTAATAGACCCGATAACCCTTTGCCGCCTTGGCGACCTGCTCGGCGCTCCCGGTCAGCGCCAGGATCGGGGCGTCAAAGCTCGTAACGTAGGCTTTGAGGGATTTGGGCGTGTCCCGCTCGGGGTCGACCGTGATGAAGACCGGACGAACTGCGTCGCGCTTCGGCCCGAGTTCGGAGAGTGCAATCGAAATGTCGTTGAGCGCGGTCGGACAGGCATCTGGGCAGTGCGTGTAGCCGAAATAGATCAGCGACCACTTTCCTTTGAGGTCGGCGTCGGTCACCGTCTTGCGGTTCTGGTCGACCAGCTGAAAGGGGCCGCCGATCGCACCGGCGAGCGCCGTTCCGGCCACTCCCCGCGGGTTATCCCGCAAGGCCAGGGCAAGGAAGGCGCCGGTCCCGAGGATGACGAGCGCGGCGAGAACGCCGGCGATCACCCAAAACCGGCGCTGGCCGCCCAGGGACGAATTTCGAACCTGGGCGGTCGGGGGGTTGCGGGCCATAATCCGGCTCCTCCTTGGCTCAGTGCTGCGCCGCGGCCGGGCCGGGGCCCTTGGCGCCGACTTTCTCGACGGTCACGGTTACCGTGCGAGGACCGGCCTTTTCGAAAGTCGAGGGTCAGCGGGAAGGATTGCCCTTCGCGCAATGGTTGGTTGAGGCCCATCAGCATGATGTGCTCACCACCCGGCTTTAGGCTGACGGGCTGACCGGCGGGGATATCGACCCCGGAGATCGGCCTCATCTTCATGACCATACCCTGCATCGACATCGTGTGCAGCTCGGCTTTTTTTGCGACCGGCGAGGACGCCGAGACCAGCCGGTCGGCGGCGGGCGACGTTATTGTCAGGTAGGCAGCGCCGTTTTCGGCCTTGCCTGGGGTCGCTCCGGCCCAGGCGTTGTTCACTTCGAGCGGAGCCGGCTGTGCCAGCGCCGTGCTCGCAAAGGCGAGCCCCGCTATGAAAGCGAGAATCTTGATCGACATCGGAATTCCTTTGGATATCGCGGAGCCCCGAGGGGCAGCCGCGGATCGTTAGAGTTACAGTGGGGAGGGGGCTTAGATCGCCGGCGGCGGGGCCCGCGCTTGCATCCGACCGTGCCGGATCGAAGCGATCGATATCGTCCTCAGAGCCTGCGGCTGGCTCTCGTCGGCAATTTCACGGGGAACGCCGACGCCAGGCGATCGCGGCAGCGGCGCAAGAGGCACGGTGCACAACGGACAATGCTGCACGAGCAGCCCGGGTTTGATCTTGCCCGGTGCATCGCCTGGCCAGTGGCCGCAAAGGCCCAGCCCGGGTATGTCGCGATCCGGCTCCTTCGGGACCAAGATCGAAAGCGCGGCCGGTAAGAGGAGGTTGCCCAGCAACGCGGCCAAAGCGAGCCAGGTAGCCTCCGCTCGACGGCGTCCATGCAAAGGCGCAAGGCGGCCCGGATTGTCGAGCGGCGAATGTGTCATCCGGTCAACCCACCTGCGTTCTGCCCTCGCCGCTTTACCGTGACGCGGCCGGGACATGCAGGGTCTGACCACTTGGTGCCACGACCAGCGCGGCACAAGCGTGCGGCAGATCCGCCAGCCGCAGGGGTCTGGGGGGTGGAGATGGGGCCGGGTGAAGCGCTTCGTCGGTAAACCACCAATCGAGTTCTTTGCCGCAGCCATCGCCCGGCGGAGGCGGTGTCTGGCTGCGGCATTCCGGGTCGCCGCTCGGGCAGGAAAGCCGAACATGAAAATGGTAATTGTGTCCCCACCACGGCCGGATCTTCGTCAGCCACGCCCGGTCCGAGCCCGCCTCACGGCACAGCGCCCGCTTGATCGCCGGATTGACAAAGATCCGTGCCACTGCCGGCTCACGCGCGACCGTCTCCAGCAAATGGCGATGCTGCGGCGTCCAGGCGGCATCGACCCCCATTCCATCGGCAGTGACGACGTCGATCGCGGACATTTCGTCGCGCTCGCTCGGGCTGAGCCGCCGGTCCGGCATGGGGGTCAGCCAGAGATCGGCATCGAGGCCGATCTGATGGGATCCATGCCCGGTCAGCATCGGTCCGCCTCGCGGCTGCGCAATGTCACCGACCAGAAGCCCGGGCCAGCCCGCCTCGGCCGGAAGCTTCGCCGCCAGTCGCTCTACAAGCGCAATCAGTACCGGGTGGCCCCAGGCGCGATTGCGCGACGGGCGCATCACCTCCCAATTGGGTCCGTCGGCGGGCAGCGGCACCGCGCCACTCAGACATCCGCGCTCGTAGGCGCCGATCGCCTGGGGCGGCCCGGCCGTCGGCGCGACTTCGCGTCCGAACAAGACCTTCGCCGCGTCCGGCGGTAACTGCGCGAGGACGGTTGCCCGGTGCGCCGCCTCCTGCGCTGCAGTGTCCTGCGCCGCGGCGCTGCGGCAGCCGAACCAGGCGGCGAGAACAAGAACCCAGAGACAGGCGTGGCGCATTCTATACTGTCGGTTTCTCACAGAGCTCGCGGGGGCTCCGGCTTTCCGCATTTAAAAATCGAGGTCGGCGTAGTGCTTCGGCGGGGGCACGCCCGGGATGTGATCGGCCAGGATCGGGCGAAAGCTCGGGCGCGACTTGATCCGCGCGTACCATTCCTTGGCCGGCTCGTGCGCATCCCAGGGAACGTCGCCCAAATAATCGAGGCTCGACAGCTGCGCCGCGGCAGTGATGTCGGCGATCGAGAAATGATCGCCGGCGAGCCAGCGCCGGCGCTCGACGAGGTATCCGAGATAATCGAGGTGGTAAGGGAGATTGGTGTGCCCGGCGCGAATCGCCAGCGAGTTCGGCTGGCCGAGCCCGATCAGACGCTTCATCATCTTTTCGCCGACCAAATTCTCGGTCACCTCAAGGTTCATCTTGATGTCGAACCACGCCGTGAGGCGCCGGACCTCGGCGCGGTCGACCGGGTTGATGCCGATCAGAATCTTCTCGCGGTAAACCTCGTCGAGATATTCGACGATCGCCGTCGTGTCGGCGAGGACGGTCCCGTCCGGTTCGATCAGTACCGGCACCTCGCCGGCCGGGCTGAGGGCGAGGAATTCCGGCCGCCTCTCCCATACCTTCTCGGTCTTCAGCGTGAAATCGAGGTTTTTCTCCCTGAGCACGACGCGCACTTTGCGCGAGAAGGGAGAAAGCCACAGGTGGTAGAGAACACGCATGGCGGGATTGTAACCGCGACGACGGCAGCTATACACGCATCAAATTGGCAGCGCCAGACTTCCGGCTAGTGTTCCTGGCGACCGCGTCCCAGCGCCTCGAGTTGCTGAGTGAGCGATTCGATCTGCGCCTCCAGCCGCTTCAGGCGGGGATCTTCGCCCTCCTTCTGCTTTGACTCGGGCTTATCGGGCTCGGCCGAGACCGGCTTTTCGTCGCGACCATAGGGCGAGAGCATCTTCAGAGCTCGCTCGAACAAGGCCATGTTCTGCTTGCCCATCTCTTCGAACTGGCCGAACGGGAAGATCCCGAATGTCGCCTGCAGGTTCTTGCGCATCTGCTCCTGGTTGCGGGCAAAGGCGATCATCGCCTGTTCGAGGTAGCCCGGCACGAGGAATTGCATGCTGTCGCCGTAGAAGCCGATCAGCTGGCGCAGGAAGCTGGTGGGCAAGAGATTTTGGCCGCCCTTCTGCTCCTGCTCGACGATGATCTGGGTCAGCACCGAGCGGGTGATGTCTTCACCGGTCTTGGCGTCATGGGCGACGAAATCACCGCCTTCCTTGATCAATTTGGCGAGGTCGTCGAGCGTGACATAGCTGCTCGTCGCGGTGTTGTAGAGACGCCGGTTGGCGTATTTCTTGACGACGACCGGTTTGGCTCCACTTGAGTTGTCGCGGCTCGGGGTATTCATGTGCGCGGTGTCTCGCCTCGGGGAGGGTGTCCCTCGGCAGCAACAATACAGGCTTTTGGCTGGATTGCCTTATCAAACACGCGCCGTCGACTGGCGAATTGATCCTCCCGTTTGCAGCTCCGGGTATATTGATCGCGATGATCGATGCATCAGACCTCGCCCGCCGTTTTTTAGCGGTGTGGGAGGATTATCTGACCGCGCTTCTCTCGGGTGCCTCCGCCGCGGTAATCCGGAATTCCGGTCCCCGTGACGGCACGGCGGACGGGCGATCAGGGCCGCTTGGACCGCCGGCTGGCGCCGCGCCCGTTGGCCGCGCACCTGGCGAGCGCAATGGTGCTGTGGTCGAGCTCGCGGACCGCTTTGCCGCTGTTGAAAGACGCGTCGCTCTTCTCGAGCGAGCTGGGCGAGCGGGTTCGCGGCCTCGCCGCCGAAATCGACGCGCTCGGTTCGACTAGCGTCGCCGCGGCGCTCGATCTCGAGATAGCGCGCCGCGCCAAATCGTATCTCGCCGGGCTGGAGGCCTATCGTCGGCACCCTTACCGCCGCAGTGACGACGCGCGGCCGGTGGTGTGGCGCGAAGGCACAACGCGCCTGCTCGATTACGGCGGCGATACGGCCGGGCCGGTAATTCTGGTCGTGCCCTCGCTGATCAATCGTTTCTACGTTCTCGACCTACTGCCCGAGCGCAGCTTTCTGCGGCATCTGGTCGGACGGGGTCTGCGGCCGCTGGTGGTCGATTGGGGGGAGCCCGGCAGGCGAAGAACGCAAATTCGACTTGACCGACTATGTCGCCGGGCGACTGGAAAGCGCGTTCGATGCCGCATTACGGCTGGCACGCGCGCCGATCGGGATTGCCGGCTACTGCATGGGTGGGCTGTTCGCTCTCGCCCTCGCGCTGCGCCGCCCTGAGCAGACTGCCTGTCTCACATTGCTCGCGACGCCGTGGGATTTTCATGCCGAGCGCGCACAGCCGGCGCGATTCTTCGGTCTGATCGCCGATTGTCTGCCGCTCCTGTGCGATGACGAAGGCACTCTCCCGGTCGAGGTGATTCAGAGCCTCTTCTTCATGCTCGATCCGTTCAGCGCCGAGCGCAAATTCATCCGTTTCGCCGCGCTCGATCCCAATTGCGACAAGGCCCGCGCGTTCGTCGCGCTCGAAGATTGGGTCAATGACGGAGTGCCGCTGGCGGCGGCGGTGGCGCGCGATTGTGCGCGCTCCTGGTATGGCGAAAACCAGCCGGCTCGCAGTCAATGGCAAATCGGCGGTGCGACGGTCGATCCGAACCGGCTGCGCTCGCCCGCTCTCGTCGTAATCCCGAGCCGCGATCGGATTGTCCCGCCGAGTTCGGCGGAGCCGCTCGCGGCGGCGCTCGGCGGCGCGACCGTGCTGCGGCCACCGCTCGGGCATGTAGGCATGATGTCGGCGGGCCGCGCCGCGGACACGCTGTGGACCGCGATCGCCGATTGGCTGCGGGCACGGCTGGGCGCGGAACCCGGTTTTCCGGTTTTATAGCATTATCCGATCACGTTGCGTCGGCCCTCGTCGCCCCCGCGAAAGCGGGGGTCCAGAGCCTGCCCTTGGCTTGAACAGCGATAACCGCGAGTTGCTTGCCCCCGGGTTCCCGCTTTCGCGCGCTTTCGCGGGAATGACGAGCCGATAGGATCGGAAACCGGTTTTAGCGCGACCCCGGCTGGTTCAGCTGCTGCTGGATCTCGCGGCTGCGTTCGCTCCCCGGGCTGACGCCGCTGCGCTCGAGCCGCCACTGCTGGTCGAGCAAATCGTTGCGATTCGATTGCATGTTCTGCTGACCGGTCGGGCCGGGGAATTGCAGAGACGGATAGGCCGGCATCGCCCGTTCGGGCGTCGGGTAGACCGGCCCGGGTTCCGTCAGCAGCGGCGACAGCCCGGCCGGCGGCGCGACGGCCGGACCGGGATTGGTCAGGGGCGCCATCGGGGCGGGGGTCGGCGCGGAATAGACGGTTGGCGGTGGCAGCGGCGTCGGCAGTCCTTTGGTCTGAGCGGCGGCACCGGCGATGCCGGCGAGCGTCGCCAGACAAATACTCGCTGTTTTCGTTATCACGCCGTCCCGCTTCCCGACGCGCCCGACAGCGCGGCTTGCGCTGCGGCGAGGCGGGCGATCGGCACCCGGTACGGCGAGCACGAGACGTAATCGAGCTCGATCTTGTGGCAGAACGCAATCGAAGCCGGATCGCCGCCATGCTCGCCGCAAATCCCGAGTTTCAGTCCCGGCCGGGTCGTGCGGCCCCGTTCGGCTCCGATGCGAACGAGCTCGCCAACCCCTGCCACATCCAGGGTGACGAACGGGTCATGTTCGAATATCCCGAGCCGCTGGTAAGTCCCGACAAAGCTCGCGGCATCGTCGCGCGACAGACCAAAGACCGTCTGCGTCAGATCGTTCGTCCCAAAGCTGAAGAACTCCGCCGTCTCGGCGATCTCGCCGGCGAGCAGCGCGGCTCGCGGCAATTCGATCATCGTGCCGACGAGGTAAGGCACGACCGTGTCCTCTCGTTCCATGACCTCCTTGCCGACTCTGATCGATCATGCCTTCGAGGATGTCGAATTCCTTTTTTGTGGCGATCAGCGGCACCATGATTTCGGGCTCGACCGCCTCGCCCGTCTCCTTAACGACACGCACGGCGGCCTCGAAGATCGCCGCCGCCTGCATCTCATAGATCTCGGGATAGGTGATGCCGAGCCGGCAGCCGCGGTGGCCGAGCATCGGGTTGGTCTCGTGCAATGCCAGCGCACGATGGCGAATCGCCGGGACCTCCCTGCCGGTAAGCCGCGCCATTTCGCCGAACTCCGCTTCGGTCTTCGGCAGGAATTCATGGAGCGGCGGATCGAGGAGGCGGATCGTGACCGGCAATCCCTTCATGATGCGGAATATTTCGGCGAAGTCTTCGCGCTGGATCGGGAGCAATTCGGCGAGCGCGGCGCGGCGCCCGGCCTCGTCCTCGGCCATGATCAGCTGCCGCATCGCGCCGATCCGGTCGGCCTCGAAGAACATGTGTTCGGTGCGGCTGAGCCCGATGCCTTCGGCGCCAAACCGGCGGGCCGCACGGGCATCGATCGCGGTTTCGGCATTGGCGCGCACCTTGAGACGGCGGATCGCGTCCGCCCAGCTCATCAATATGGCAAAATCGCCCGACAGCTCCGGCTGGATCGTCGGCACCTCGCCGACTATCACCTCGCCGGTGGACCCGTCGATCGTGATGATGTCGCCCGCCTTCACCAAAGTGGCGCGCGCCGACATCGTGCGCGCCTCGTAATCGATCCGCAGATCACCGGCGCCGGCAACGCAAGGCCGCCCCATGCCGCGGGCCACAACGGCGGCGTGGCTCGTCATCCCGCCGCGGGTCGTCAGCACCCCTCTGGCGGCGTGCATGCCGTGGATGTCCTCCGGGCTCGTCTCGATGCGGACGAGGATCACCGCTTCGCCGCGCGCCGCGAACGATCTCGGCCTCGTCGGCGGAAAACACGACCTTGCCGGAGGCCGCCCCCGGGGACGCCGGCAATCCGCGGGCGAGCACCGTCGTTTTCGCCGTCGGATCGAGCATCGGATGCAGCAGCTGGTCGAGCGACGCAGGTTCGACCCGGCGGATCGCCTCCTCCCGGTCGATCACCCCCTCCTCGACCAGCGACACCGCGATCTTCAGCGCAGCCTGCGCGGTGCGCTTACCGGTGCGCGTCTGCAGCATCCACAATTTGCCGCGCTGAACGGTGAACTCGATGTCCTGCATGTCGCGGTAGTGGTCTTCGAGTATCCGGCGCACCTTGTGGAGTTCGCTCAGGACCTCGGGCATGACCTCTTCCATCGCCGGCAAAGCCGAGTTGTTCGCCTCCTTGCCGGCGATCGTCAGATGCTGCGGGGTGCGGATCCCGGCCACGACATCCTCGCCCTGCGCATTTACCAGGAACTCGCCGTAAAATGCGTTGACGCCGGTCGAAGGGTCGCGGGTGAAGGCGACGCCGGTTGCGCAATCCGGCCCCATATTGCCGAACACCATCGCCTGCACGTTGACCGCGGTCCCCCAGTCGGCGGGGATGTCGTGCAGCCGGCGATAGGTGACCGCACGCGGGTTCATCCAGGAACCAAAGACCGCGCCGATCGCGCCCCACAACTGCTCTTCGGGATCCTGCGGGAAGGGATGCCCGTATTCCTGGCTTACGACGTCCTGGAAACCCGAGACGACTGTCCGCCAATCCTCGGCGGAGAGATCGGTGTCGAGGCTGGCGCCGGTCTCGAGCTTGTGGTTTTCGATCAGCTCCTCGAAGTGATGGTGGTCGATCCCGAGCACGACCTGTCCGTACATTTGGATGAAGCGCCGATAGCTGTCATAGGCGAAGCGCTCATCGCCGCTCTTGCGCGCTAGCCCGACGACGGCTTGGTCGTTGAGACCGAGGTTCAGCACGGTATCCATCATCCCGGGCATCGAAACCCGCGCCCCGGACCGCACGGAAACCAGCAACGGATTGCTCGCGTCGCCGAACCGCGCGCCGAGCGAGCGCTCGAGCGCGGCGAGCCCGCCGGCAACCTGGTCCCGCAGCTCCGTGGGATAGGATTTTTCGTGTGCGTAGAAGTAGGTGCAGACCTCGGTCGTGATCGTGAACCCGGGCGGCACCGGCAGCCCGAGATTGCTCATCTCGGCGAGACCTGCGCCCTTGCCGCCCAGCAGGTTTTTCATATCGGCGCGGCCCTCGGCGGCGCCGTCGCCAAACCGGTAGACCCACTTCGTCATCCGCCGCTCATCCTTCGATCTGCGAAAAATCGGCGACTTGGTTCATGCGTCGTCCGGATGCGCGACAACAGGCGCAGCCGGTTTTCCCTGCAGCGCAGCGTCTCGGCATTGACGGTGACCTTGTCGAAGAAATCGTCAACCGGGCTGCCGCAGCCGCGCCAAGTCCGACATCGCTGCCTCGAACTGCCTCGCGCTTCGAGGAATGTTCCCGCGCCCTTCGCCCACTTCGGCGAGCGCGTTCGGCAAGCACCTGCTCCTCGGACTGGCGCAGAAGCGCAGGGTCGATGCCGCCGTCGTAGTCTGCGGTCGTCCCTGCCGCTCCTCGATGGCGACTATGTTCGCAGGCGCGACGAAAGGCGATCAGGAGATTTGCCCCATCCTCCGAGGCGAGGAATGCAGGCGAGCGCCGCGACGCGCGCGAGCAAGCCGGACGAGATCGTCCTCTGCGTCCGTCCTGCCAGTGGCGAATACTGCCGTGATTAGATCATGGCCGATGCCCTTGTTCGCGCAGATGAACGCTCAAGCGTTCGCCGATGAATTCGAGGAGCTCATCGCGTCAGATCGTCGAGGCCAATGCTCATGCTTGGATTCCGTCGAGCGATTGGAAGCGTGCTTGAAAGCTGGCTGATCAGGGGCATAGCGCAGCTCGTTTTCGAGCACCATCCGGATGATGCCTAGCGCCGCGCGGCGCAGCGCGAACGGATCCCGCGACCCGGTCGGCTTCTCATTGACCGCGAAGAAAGCGACGAGGGAGTCGATCTTGTCTGCGAGGGCAACGACGATGCTCATCGGGCGCCCTCGGGCACGAGTCATTCGGGCCGAGTGGTTTGTAGTGATCGGCAATCGCATCACGCATACCGCCGGTCCTCGCCATCATGCAAGCGCGTAGTACCGGCCCATGATGCCCTGCAATTCGGGGAACTCGCCAACCATGCCAGTCGATAGGTCCGCTTTGGCGAGCCGCGCTGCGCGCCGCGAGAGCGTGCTCGCGTCGGCACGTGGCACAGTACTGGCCAGGAACTCTGCAAGCCGCTCCATCCGCTCGACCTTGTCGAAAACACTGCCGAGTTGGCGTGAAAGACCCGCTGCTTCAGAGCCTCGATCCGGTCTTCGCAGCCGATCTTGCGGTCCTGGTCCCAGAAGAAGCGGGCATCGGCGAGCCGCGCCCGCAACACCCGCTCATTGCCGGCGATGATCGTCTTGCCGCCGATCCGCGGCTAGATTGTTGGCGACAAACAGGAAACGCGGCGCCGGGCTGTCCATCCGGGTGCAGACAGGAGAAATATTTCTGATGCATGCGCATCGCTGTCGCCAGCACTTCAGGCGGAAGCGCCATAAACTCGACGTCGATCGCGCCCGTCAGCACGACCGGAAATTCCACCAGCCCTGCGACCTCGTCGAGCAGCTTGGGATCCGCTTGACGACAAACCCCTCGTCGCAACGGCCGCTTCGAGATCGGCTTGCGGATCATCTTCCTTGCGGCGCTCCTGATCGAGGACGACATCGAGCCTCGCTCGAGGCGTTCGAGCTATCTCGGCCGCGCCTGGGACGCAGATCTCGCCGGGCGCCAGGAAACGGTGACCGCGGTGGTGCGCCCGACCGGAACCCGGTCGAGCGCCAAAGGCAGACTTCGCCGTCGAACAGACATACGACCGAGGTCAACGGCCGCACCCAGCGCAGCGACGAGGCCGGAAACGCATCGATTTGGGCCAGGGCAGCTCGAAGATCGCCGACCTGACGAGCTCCGGCAACACCTCGGCCGCCGGCCGGCCCGGCCGTTTGATCGTCGCGAAATAGAACTCGCCCCTGCCGGTGTCGCGGATCTCGCATTCCTCGATCGAGGCGAGCCCAGCCGAGCGCAGAAAGCCCTCGATCGCGGGTGCCGGCGCCCCGACCCGAGGCCCGCGCCGCTCCTCGGATGCGGTCCGGCTGCGCCGCGGGAATCCCCTCGGCAATGACTGTGAGCCGGCGCGGCGTCACATACCCGCGCATGCTCGGCCGCCGGGATCTGGCCACGGCGAGCTCTCGCGAACAGCCCGGTGAGGTTCGATCGCGCGGCGCTGCATCCCGCCGGGATCTCCTCCGACAACAGCTCCAGCAGCAGCTCGTCGGCGGCCCGATCATGCATGCGTCGGCAGAGGCCCCTCACCCCAGCCCTCTCCCCGCAGAGCGGGGAGAGGGGAGACCCGCGCAACGGGAGGATGAGGGCAGGAGGCGACGGAATTGATCGCCAGCGTTCACGACTGCGCCCCGGCGAGCCACGTCTTCGCAGCACGCCTTGGCGAGCGCCCTGACCCGCAGGATGTAGGCTGGCGCGTTCGGTTACGCTGACTGCGCCGCGGGCGTCGAGCAGGTTGAACAGGTGGCTCGCCTTCAGGCACTGGTCGTAGGCGGGGAGCGCCAACCCGCGGTCGACCAGCCGCGCGGCATTCCTCCTCGGCATCGGCGAAATGAGCGACGAGACGAGCGGTGTCGGCGAGTTCGAAATTGTAGGCGGAGAACTCGCGTTCGGCGCGCCTGAAGACCTGGCCGTAGGTGATTTCGCCCGGCGCCGGGGGCACCGTTGTAGTCGAGGTCGAAGATGCTCTCGACGCCCTGGACATACATCGCCAGCCGCTCGAGCCCATAGGTCAGCTCGGTCGAGATCGGGTCGCATTCGATCCCGCCGACCTGCTGGAAATAGGTGAACTGGCTGACCTCCATGCCGTCGAGCCAGACCTCCCAGCCGAGCCCCCAGGCGCCCAAGGTCGGGCTCTCCCAGTCATCCTCGACAAAGCGGATGTCGTGCAGGCGGCATCGATGCCGATCGCCGCCAGGCTCGCGAGATAGAGGTCCTGGCTGTCCGCCGGCGCCGGCTTCAGGATTACCTGGAGCTGATAATACTGCTGCAGCCGGTTGGGGTTTTCGCCATAGCGGCCGTCGGTCGGCCGGCGCGAGGGTTGGACATAGGCGGCGCGCCAAGGCTCGGGTCCCGAGCGCGCGCAGCGCGGTCGCGGGATGGAAGGTGCCGGCCCCGACCTCGACGTCGTAGGGCTGCAGGATGACGCATCCCTGCTTCGCCCAGAAGTTCTGCAGGTCGAGGATCAGTGATTGGAAGCTCAAGACCAGCCCTCGACAGGCTCTCGGATCACCGCGGCCGCGGGCAATCGGGTCTGTCGCAGCCGGGCGCCGCGGCGGCAACATAAGCGCTGCAAACCCCACAGGGCGCGAGATCTTCGGCGTGGAGCGCCGGACGCGGCGGCGCCGGGCGGCGCCGCGGCAGCTCGCGCGCCGGCCCGTTCAGCCAACGGTAGCCGATCCACACCGCGGCAATGACCAGAATGAGCACGACCAGCTTCGGAAATGCAAACATAACCGGGTTTATCGACAGCTCGGAAGAAGGTTCGAGAAGCGGCAACCCTCACCCGCCTCGGCTATGCTCGGCACCCTCTCCCGCGCCGCGGGAGAGGGGGAGCCAAGCCTGAAGGGCTTGGTGGGTGAGGGCGATCACAGCCCGAACCTCGCCCACAGAAGGCGAGTCTCGATCCAGTCGGCGAGTTCGGCAATCAGCGAAACGGGTTCGCGGCCCGACGAACGGCAGGCGGCTCAGGAACGGCAAGCGTCGCCTCTCGGCAGAAATGGGACGCAGCCTGACCTTGTCGCCGTATCGGGCGCGCATGACGGTGCGCAGCTCGCCGATGCCGTCGACCAAGCCCGCGATCCATCGCCATGCGCCCGGTCAGAACGTCGCCGGTGAACAGGCTCTCGTCGGCCTCGTCGATCTTGCCGGCGCGCCGGCGCCGAACGTGGTCCTTGAAGGATTGATGGATGTCCTGCTGCAATTCCGTCAGCCGGGCGACGTCCGACGGGTCTTCCGGCAGAAACGGGTCGAGCAATGATTTCCGCTCACCGGCTGTGTGGAGGCGCCGTTCGATGCCGAGCCGCCCGAGCAATTGATAAAACCCGAACCCGGCGCTGATCACGCCGATCGAGCCGATCAGAGACGTCTCCTCGGTAAAGATCTCATCGCCGGCGAGCGCCAGCCAATAGCCGCCCGATGCCGCCACATCTTCGGCGAAGGCAATGACCGGGACATGCTTTTCGTCGGCGAGCTGACGGATCCGGCGATAGAGCAGGGCCGATTGAACCGGCGAGCCGCCGGGCGAGTTGACGATAATCGCGACGGCGACGAGCCCGGAAGCGCGGAATGCCTTTTCGATAGCTCCGGCGTGGCTCGCCAGCGACAAGCCGCCGCGCCGCTGCCGCGGCATGATGACCCCCTCGAAACGCAGAACCGAGACCACCGGCCGGCGGCGCCACAGACGCTCCAGGTTGAATTGGTCGCGAAGGTTCATGCGATCCCAAATGGGGATTCGCATGTGCTGCAACCACTGGGATCAGAGCCATTGGGATCAGAGGTCGAGCCCTCGACCCTCGCGCAGCACGCCCTCCGCATCGGCCGAGAGACGGCCGTCGGCATCGTGCAGCACCAAGCCGGCGGCGAGCCGCGCCGGAGCGGCGACCTGCTTGCGCGCGCGGACCAGAATGCGGCTTGCCGCCCTGCCCTGGCCCGGCCACAACGGGAAGACCACGACCTCGCCCGCCCGCCCGGCGATTTGGCCGAGCAGCGCGTCGATACGGTCGGCTCGGTGAATGAACGTGACCGTGCCTTTCGAGCGGACCATCGCGAGCGAGAAACGCACCCAATCGCGCGAGATCGGCGTCTCCCTCTATCGTCGCCGCCGATCTTCCGGATGCCGCGTCGGGCTCGGCATCACCGCGCCGCTGAAATGGCGGGTTCGCCATGACGTGGTCGAATGCCCCCGGGGAAAGGCGCGGCGGCGGATGCAGCAAATCTCCGATCATCACCGAGGCGCGGGCCTCGAGCCCGTTCAGGATTACGTTGTCGCCCGCCAGGCGAACGAGATCGCGCTGCATCTCGAGGCCGACGAGCCGCGAATGCGGCACGCGCGCGGCAAGGCACAACATCGCGGCGCCCGCCCCGCAACCGACGTCGAGGACCAGTTGATGCGGTTCCGCCGGGACCGCGGCGGCGAGGAACACCGGATCGATCGCGACGCGATATCCCGCCGCAGGCTGCTTCAGGCGAATACGGCCGCCGAGCAGACGGTCCTCGGTGAAGGTGGGTTCCTCTGCCGGGTGCTCGCTCATTGCGCGGTTTCGCCGGCTGCCGCGAGGACCGAGCAGGCGAGACGGTAATCCTGTTGTGCGACCATCAGACGGCGCGGGATCGCGCCGATGCTTCCCTCGACCAGGCTCGTATGGTGGTCGAGGACAAGGCTTTCGATGCCGGAATCCTTCAGCAACGATTGCAGGAACGACAGGCGAACAGCATCGTTGGTACGCAGCAGCTCCTTCATGATCCTCAGCTTCGCCAGGCTGTGATCGGCAAGCGAGGGCGCGGCGCTTGACCGGCCTTCCGGTCAATCTATGCTCGCTGGCATTCAGACGCGTCAAGCCGATCGACAGGCATACGACAGTAACAGGCAGGAGAATTGGGTGGCGCTCGAGGCGGCTGTCGATCGAGGAGGAGGCGGTCCACAAGCCGTCTCTCGACCCGCTATCCCGGCTTCTCGGAAGCGACCTCGAGCACGTCAATCGGCTGATCGTCGACCGCATGCAGAGCCCGGTGCGCGCTGATCCCGCAGCTCGCCGGGCATATCGTCGCGAGCGGTGGAAAGCGCGCTGCGCCCGATGCTGACACTCGGTTGCGCCCGGCTCTGCGGATATAGCGGGACACGGCATGTCGCGCTCGCCGCGGCCGTCGAATTCATCCACACTGCGACTTTGCTGCACGACGATGTCGTCGATGCGAGCGATTTGCGCCGGGGCCGCGAGACCGCCAACGCCCTATGGGGCAATCAGCCGGCGATCCTCGTCGGCGATTTTCTGTTCAGCCGCTCCTTCGAGCTGATGGTGGCGGACGGGTCCCTGCGCATCCTCGAGATCCTGTCACGCGCCTCCTCGGTCATCGCCGAAGGAGAGGTGCTGCAGCTGATGACGCAAAACAATCTGCAGACGACAGAAGCGTCCTACCTCGAGGTGATCCGGGCAAAGACCGCGGAGCTGTTCGCGGCGGCGAGCCGCATCGGCGCGGTCGTTGCCGGAACGGCCGCATGAGGAGGAGATGGCGCTCGATCGGTTTGGCCGCGATCTCGGCATCGCCTTCCAGCTGGTCGACGACATGCTCGATTTTTCGGCGCGGCAGAGCGAGCTGGGCAAGAGCATCGGCGACGACTTCCGCGACGGCAAGGTCACTCTGCCGATCCTCCTCGCATTTGCCCGCGGCGACGAAGAGGAGCGGACCTTCTGGCGGCGCACGCTCGAAGAATTGGATCAGTGCCCCCCAGACCTCGAACACGCGACCGCGCTGGTCGAGCGACATGGCGCTCTTGCCGAGACCCTCTCACGGGCGCGCGGCTATGCGGCGAGCGCGATCAAGGCGCTGTCGATATTCCCCGACGGGCCGGAGCGGCGGGCGCTGATCGAAGCCGCCTCGTTCGCGACCGAACGCAGCGCCTAGCAAGAAGCGGTCATTGCGAGCGTAGCGAAGCAATCTCGTGCGTCCCGAGACCCCTTTACGAGATTGCTTCGTCGCCCGCCGGCTCCTCGCAATGACGTTAGCTTCAGCCTTTCAGGCGTCGAGCGAGGGCAGCCGATAGCGGTCGTCCGGATCGTCCCAGCCTTTGAACCGGGGCTGCCGCTTCTCGGCAAAGGCGGCGCGCGATTCGATCAAATCGCTTTTGGCGCCGTGCTCGTGCAACGCAGCGGCGAGACGCTGTTGTTCGGCCGACGGAACCGGGCGCATCTGACGCATCATGTGGACGGTGTTGACGCGCGAGGCGGGTGGCAGGGTCAGGAGGTGCTCGGCCATCGCGAGCGCGCTCGGGATCAATTGCTCGGCATCTACGAGGCGATTGAGAAAGCCGATCTCGTAGAAGCGCTCGGCCGTAAAGCGAAAGCCGAGCGCCATTTCCATCGCGATCGGGTAGGGCAAGTTCGCGACATGCCCATGGTTGTAGCCGCCGAGCAGCCAGCGCTTCGCCTCCGACACCTCGAAGACCGCACCCCGCGCGGCGACCCGCAGGTCGGTGCGCTCGACCAGCATGAAGCCGCCGCCCATGGCATAGCCATTGACTGCGGCGATGACCGGTTTCTCCAATGCCCCGGACATGAACGGATCTTCGATCGCCGGCCGCCGCCCGCCGGGTGCGCCGTGCTGCAGCGATTCCTTCATGTCCTCGCCGGCGCAGAACGCCCGGCCGGCTCCGGTGAAGATCGCGACTTCGAGCTCGCTGTCGCGGCGGAACTCCGTCCAGGTCTCGGCGAGCCGCGTGCGCATTTCATGGCTGAGCGCATTGAGGCGCTCGGGCCGGTTCATCCGTACGACGAGGATTTGCCCGTGACGCTCGGTTTCGACGACGGCCATCTTTGCCTCTCTCCGTGCTTTGGCCCGGGATCTTATCAGCTGCGGGCGTGCTGCGCGTAGAGATTGTCGGCGTTGGCCCAGCGGATCGTCCGCATGAACGCCTCGACATAGTCGCCCGCCTTGGCGCCGTAATCCATCTGATAGGCATGCTCGTACATGTCGAGCACGAGGATGGGCTGGCCAGTGGCCAAGGTCGTCGTGTGGTCAGCCGCCCGGGCGTTGATCAGCCGCTTGTCGCGGGTGTCCCAAGTCAGCAAGCCCTTCTTTCAAGTTCGATCGTCATCGGATCTCTCCAGTTTCGCTTCGCGGGTTTCATTGCGGCGATAGGATGGCGGCCTCCTCGGGAGGGCGCACCTTCTCAGCCGCGACCGTCGCAGGCTGGCGGGTATCGGGACTTGCGTCGTTGTCACCAGCATGAGCAGTGTGAGGGCGGACCAACCCCCTTCATGCCGGAAAGGTCGCAAATGACGCAAGCGGCGGCGCCAGAGCAGAACGTCGAGCATTCCGTTCCTCTCGCGGCGCTCTTCACCGCGTTCCTTCTCGTCTCGCTCTGCGGTGTCGGCGGCGGTGGTGGGATTGTCTGGGCGCGCCGGATCGCCGTCGAGAAGCGCCGCTGGATCAGCGACGAGGAATTTGCCGACATAGTCAGCCTTTGCCAGTTCATGCCTGGGCCGAACATCGTCGGCATTGCCGTCTGCGTCGGGGCGAAGATGCGCGGCGCGATCGGAACAATCGCCGCGCTTTGCGGCTTCCTTGTCATCCCGTGGGCGGTCGGCCTCTCGTTTGGCTTGTTATACCTTGAATATGCACATCTGACGGTCCTCCGGAACATCCTAGTTGGGATTGCCGCGGCGGCTGCCGGGCTCCTTATTGCGACGGGAATAAGGTTGCTGATACCACATCGCCGCCGTCCGGCAGCCCTGCTTTTTGCCGCGCTTTCCTTCGGTCTCGTCATCTTCGGCAAACTGCCGCTTCTCGCGGTCCTGTTTGGCCTAGTGCCGCTCGGTATTGCCGTTGCCGGGATCGAAAACGCGAGAGCACGATGAGCAGCCCCGCTGCTCCCATCGCGCTGACCGCACATCTCGCCCTGGTATCGTCGATCAGCTTTGGCGGTTTCCCGACCGTCCTGCCGGACGTCCGCAACTTCGTCGTCGTCACCCATGGCTGGATGACCGATCAGGAATTCGCCAACTTTTTCGCAATAGCCCAATCCATTCCCGGGCCGAACATGATCCTGATGATGAGTTTTGTCGGGTGGAAGGTTTGGGGATTTCCCGGAGCGCTCGCGAGCGCGTTTGCCACCTTCGGGCCGCCTTGCGCCATCTACTTCGCCGGATATCGCCTATGGGACCGGTTCCGCGACGCGCCATGGCAACGGATCGTTCGTCTCGGCCTGGTGCCGGTTACCATGGGCATCGTCATCGCCAGCGGCGCCGTGATGGCGCGCGCGGCGGACACCGGGTGGCGGAGCGGTGCACTCACGATCGCCGCGGCCGCGATAACGCTGGCAACGCGGTTCAATCCAATGTGGACGCTGCTCGCGGGCGCTGCTCTCGGCGGCCTCGGCCTGCTTTGATGCGGCCTTGATCGACGTTGACCCCGCCTTCAATGATCAATTCCCCGCCGCCCTGGCTTCCTCGGGTGGACGCACCTTTTGAAACTTGATCAGCAGCAGGATGTCGTAGACCCCCTTGATGGCGCCGGCGATCAGCAAAGGCCAGCCGAAGCTGGAAAGCGTCAGCAGGTAGCCGGAAATCAGCGAACCTGCCGCCCAGGCGAAGGTCTTCGGGACCGCGGTGATGCTGGCCGCCGCCGGCCGCTCGGGCGGGGTTACCACGGCCATTACATAAGAGGTTCGCGTCGGCACATCCATTTGCGACAGCGCGCTGCGCGCAAGCAACAGGCCGACTGCGGTCGCGAGATCGGGCGCGAAGGGGATCAGGATCAAAAGGATGTTCGACGGCAGATGCGTGAAAACCATCGTGCTGATGAGCCCGATCCGTGCGGCGATCGGCACCGCAACGAGATACGCCGATTGGAGAACCCGCAATGCGAGCTCCAGTGTAAAGGCCTGCGACTGCGGGTCCTTGGGCCGGCCCGCCGCAATTGCCCAACGGAAAGTCGCTGAACAGGAAGCGCGGCACGCCGCAATATTCGACGATGTCCTTGGCGCAGCCCATGACGATCGTTGCGACGCCGTTCTCTTCCAAATGCCGTGCGGCCAGGCTCACGGTCTGGTGGCACACCGGTCAATTGGCGACGAGAATGGCGGCGTCGGCGCCATCGGCGAGGCAGCGCGCCAGCAATTCAGGGCAGTCCCGCTCGATCGTCGCGCGATGGCTGCGGTTGGTCGGCGCGCCGTGAAAGCGTGGTGCGACCTCGCCGATCCTGCCGTTCGCCGCGCAGCGGCGCAGTTCCGGCAAGGGGAACCAAGTGTTGCTGTCCTCGGCGCTGGTGTGCACCCGATCGATGCCGACATGGGAGATCCGCAGATCGTGATCGAGGGCGGTATCTTCCGAATAGACAGAATAGAACTTCGCGGCGGCGTTGTAGGCTGCGCCCGGACCCTGGTCGCCCTTGCCCGGCTGGTACGGGGCCGCCGTCGTAATCAGCGCCACCCGACACTCGGAGAGCGGCTTTTCCAGGGGCCGAAAAGGCACCTCGGCAAAATGCGCCCAGCGATAGGGGGCGCCGTAGTCGAGCCCCTGATAATAATCCCGGATCCGCTGCATATAGGGGATCGGGGCGTCGTGCTCCGGGGCGAACCCCGGATACGCCTCACCTTCGTTCATCTGTGCTCCTCTAATGGCGGAAGCCGCACGCATTGCGGCGCAGGTTAACCGATTTTGAGCAAATCAAGGATAGGTAATGCGAGCATAGAGTTATTGGCCACCGGTGTAGCGCAGTGCGAGAGGCTCCGCTTCATATTTGCTTCGGCGTGTGTCTGCTGCTGGCGTTTGCCGCGGCCATCCCCGGCAGCGCCGCGGCAGCCGCGCCGTCGGCGACGATCGAGACCTGCTTTGCGCCGGAGAGCGATTGCGCGGCCCTTGCGGTACGGGCAATCGACCGCGCCGCGCACGAGATCCTGGTCGGCGCCTATGGCCTGACCACCGGGTCCGGCATTGTCGAGGCGCTGGTGCGTGCGCACCGACGCGGCGTCGAAGTCAAGCTGATCGCCGACAAGAGCACGCCCTGTGGCCGCAACAGCGGCATAGACCCTCTGGTGGTCGCGGGAGTGCCGGTCTGGATCGACCACATCGCGCGGATTGCGCATGCGAAGACAATGGTCATCGACGGCGCCGTGACGTTGAACGGGTCCTATAATTGGACCCGCGGCGCCTCGGCGAATTCCGAAGATTTGAACCTTGTCGCCTCGCCGGTGGTGGCGGGAGCCTACGCCGCCCATTGGCGCGACCGGCAAGCCGTATCGCTGCGCTTCGACCGCCGCGAGGACTGGTGCGGCGCCGGCGTGCGCTAGGCAAAGATCCCATTATAGTATCCATCCGCGACACTGCCATGCAGGAGGGAATGGATGCCGAGCGCACTCGAAGAGAAGGACGCGATCCGCGAGGTCCTGGCCGAGTACTGCTTCCGGCTCGATGACGGCCGCTTTGCCGAGATGGCGGCGTTGTTCACCGAGAACGGCACTTGGGACACCGCTTTCGGCAGGGCGACAGGCCGCGCGGCGATCGCCGAGCTGGCCCGCAGTCTTCGGGAGCGGGCCGGAGATCAGCGGCCCCGGGCGGCCCATCTGGTGACGAATATCGCGATCACGCTGGACGGCGCCAGCGCGCGAGTGCGCTCCAATTGGACCGTCGTGCAGAACAGCCCGGAGGGGCCAAAGATCGGCTCCGGCGGCGCTTACCACGACGAGCTGGTCAAAGAGCACGGGCAGTGGCTGTTCCGCTACCGCAAGATCGACCGATTCATCGCTCCGTGAGCCCCCTCCTTAGGGTAGGGGCCTTTGGCCGACCGCGCTTCGCGGATTGAGGCTCTGGATGTGCCCGCTCTCGGTGCCGGCCGTCGGGTCGATGACGGCGTTGATCAGCGCCGGCTTGCCTGACGCGAGCGCCTCGCTCACCGCCTTGGTGAGGCTCGGCGTGTCGGTCACGTGGTAGCCGGCGCCGCCGAACGCCTCGATGATCTTGTCGTAGCGCGCGTCGCGCAGGAGGCCGGTCGGCGAGTACGGCCTGTCCTTCGGGTCGCCGCGGTAGACGCCGTTGTTGTTGAAAATAACCGTGGTCACCGGCAGCTCGTAGCGGCAGATCGTCTCGATCTCCATGCCGCTGAACCCGAAGGCGCTGTCGCCCTCGATCGCGACGACGGGCTTGCCGGTCACCGCCGCCGCGCCGATCGCATAACCCATGCCGATCCCCATGACGCCCCAGGTGCCGCTGTCGAGCCGGTGGCGCGGCTTGTCCATATCGATGATGTTGCGGCCGAAATCGAGCGTGTTGGCGCCTTCGTTGACGATATAGACATCCGGCTGCGTGGCGAGCGCATTGCGCACGGCGCGCAATGCGCAGGAAAAGTTCATCGGGCTCGGATCGGCGTTGAGCCGCGCCGCCATGCGCTCGATGTTCTGCTGCTTGCGCTTGCCGATCTCGTCGACCCAGGCCGCCTGACGCCTGATCTGTCCCGGCTTCATCGCGGCGTTGAACGCCGCGAACACCGATTTGATGTCGCCGACGACCGGCGCCGCGATCGCCCGGTTGCTGTCGAACTCGGTCGGCGAGATGTCGACCTGCACAAACTGCGTCTTCTCGGACCACAGCGGCGGCCTGCCGTGCGACAGCAGCCAGTTGAGGCGCGCCCCGGCCAGCATCACGACATCGGCGTTGCCGATCGCATAGGAGCGGGCGGCGGCGGCCGATTGCGGATGGTCGTCGGGCAAGAGGCCCTTGGCCATCGACATCGGCAAGAACGGGATGCCCGTCGTCTCGATGAACGACCGGATCTCCTCGTCCGCCCGCGCATAGGCGGCGCCTTTGCCGAGGATCACGAGCGGGCGTTGGGCATTCGCCAGCAATTCGATGGCGCGCGCGACCGCTTGCGGCGCCGGGGGCTGCGGCGGCGCCGGATCGACGACCTTCACCAGCGACTTCTTCGCCGTCTCCACATCGAGCGCCGAGCCGAGCACCTCGGCCGTCAAGTCGAGATAGACGCCGCCCGGGCGCCCCGACGCGGCGGCGCGGATCGCCCGCGCAATGCCGATGCCGATGTCTTGCGGCCGGTTGACGCGGTAGGCCGCCTTGGCATAAGGCCTGGCGGCGGCAAGCTGGTCCATCTCCTCGTAATCGCCCTGTTCGAGATCGACGATCGCCCGGTCGCTCGACCCGCTGATCATGATCATCGGAAAGCAGTTGGTCGTGGCGTTGGCCAAGGCGACCATCCCATTCAGAAAGCCGGGGGCCGAGACCGTCATGCAGATGCCCGGCTTCTGGGTCAGATACCCGGCGATCGCCGCCGCATTCCCGGCCGACTGCTCGTGCCGAAAGCCGAAGTAGCGGATCCCTTCCGCCTGCGCCAGCCGCAGCAAATCGGTGATCGGGATGCCGGCCACCCCATAGATCGTGTCGACCCCGTTCAGCTTCAGAGCCTCCACGACCAGGTGAAAGCCGTCCGTCATATTCCCAGGCATTTCCTCTGCGCTCATCTCGTCCACCCTTCTCAGCCCGCGGCACCCCGGGCGTTCTAAGCCAAACCCCCAGAACTCTGGAAGCAATTCGTTAGGGCGGGTGGAGGGCAGCGCAACCCGGCATTTTCCCTGCCAGACGGGAAAAATACGGGAAACAATCCGGTTGGGGCTCAAAATCGTCGAAATTCATCGCAAATAGATCCATGTAATCAGGTACTTACCAGCTCTTTCCCGGTGCGGCTAGCAGGGAAAGAATTTTCCCTGCCAGGCATGCCGGCAGGGAAATGGCAGGGAAAATCCGCATCAAGAGGGAAGGTTGCGCGCGAGGCAAAGAGGGATCAGGACCAAGTTGTTGTGTTTCCTGGATTCCAGGCCCGGGGAACAGGTGATTAAGAGGACGGCAAAAGCGGATCGGCAACGTTTCCACCATCAGCGGGGCTCCGGAGCGGACGAGGCCGGCATATCGTTCACTATACGTTCTCGTCAAGAGTGCGATATTGGACTTGACGTACCAAAAAAAGGCATTATATATTTCCGTCAAGGAGATAGCCGATGCCGTACTCAGTCCTCGACGAACCCCGTTTCCGGAACGAGCCAGCCGCTTACGCCTACGTCGAAGCGATCGTTTGGCCGGATGGTCGCGTTTGCCCGCACTGCAGCGTGATCGGCAATAGTGGGCCCCTGAAAGGTAAGAGTACCCGCATCGGCGTCTATAAGTGCTACACTTGTCGGAAGCCATTCACCGTCAAGGTCGGAACCATTTTCGAGAAGAGCCACGTGCCGATGCACATTTGGCTCCAGGCGATGCACTTGATGTGTTCCAGCAAAAAGGGTTTCTCCGGAAATCAGTTCTGCCGCACCCTTGGCGTTGATTTCAAAACCGGCTGGTTCATCGGTCATCGTATCCGACTGGGCGACGGACGAAAGCGGTTCCGGCCCACTCGGCGGCGAAGGCAAGATCGTCGAGTCCGATGAGACCTATACCGTGTACAAGAAAGGTGGCCCTACTTGGTTTCTGCATCCCAACACGGCTGGCGCCGCCGCACTGGCGGTCGACCGTGTGCCGGTCGTCACCCTCCGTTGAGCGAGGTGGTCGGGCGCGCTCCCATAAGGTTGAAAACGTCACTGCCGCCACCCTGCGCGGCGTGGTTTTCGGCGGGGTTGATACCAAAAGCCGGTTGATGACCGACGAACTTCATTCCTATCGCCGCATCGGTCAGCGCTTCGTCGGCCATGATGCCGTGGACCACGGCGAAGAGGAATGGGCGCGCAAACTCGCGGACGGCATCAAGGCGCACGTCAACAACGCGGAAGGCTATTTCTCGATCCTGAAGCGCGGCATCTACGGGTGCTACTTCCATGTGAGCGAGGCTCACCTGCATCGCTATCTCGCGGAGTTCGATTTCCGCTACAGCAACCGGATCGCGCTCGGAGTTGATGATGTAGAGCGCACCGAGCGGGCGATCCGGGGCATCATCGGCAAGCGGTTGACGTATCGAACGACTGGTAGAGAAGCCCCCGAAGCAGGAAGCGCCTAGACCACTCTGGCTTGACGCGCCATATAGGGAGCCAGTGCAATTGAGGCTCCCGTTCGATGGCGGCGACGAAGACGAGGACGACGCGGAAGACGGCCCAAAAGCCACCAAGCCGCAAGATCGAGGATAAGGCGCAATATGAGCGCTTCCGGGAATTCGCCCGCGAGGTTGAGGTGGACGACGACCCGGAGACATTCGATCGCCAGTTTCGAAAGATTGTGCCACCAAAATCAGCATGATACCTCCTGGCTTGGCGCATCGGTAGCAAGCCGTCTCATAAAAGCACGCGTCGCAAACAAGATCTCTTCCGCGACATCAGGGCTAAAGTCTGTGGTCAGCAGTGTGAGTTTGCCATGCACGTGGCTGATTCTTATTGCGCCACGCATTTTTTAGTCCCTCAATCGTTCCGTGTATTTGCTCAATAAAAGCAAAATTCTGGCGCTCAAACGGCGTGCGAGCTTCGTGGCCTTTCTTGATAATTGTTTGTAGGCGATTTGTGGTTGCGGTCCAGCCTGGTAGAGGATCGGTCACGGTGATCAATTTCTCGAACTCGATGACGCCAACCTCGACAACCTGAATGCTGTGAAAGACCGCAGCCCCGTATCGAGACAGGGCAAAACATTTCGATGCCTCTTCAATATCGCGCACCGTGTGAGGAAAGCGATCAATGATCTGTTTCCATCCCTCGCGTGGATTTTTATAAAGGTTAGCCTCTTTTATGGAAAGTGACAAAAAAATCTTGGCTTCTGCTTCATCAATCAGCCGTTCCTGCAGCTCTAATACTAAAGGATGAAGCATTGAGTATGACGGCCCGGGTTTTAATAGAATATTCTGGAGTTGCCGAATTGTGGCAAGCGACGCAGTCAGCTCAAGCTCAGTACACTCTGCAGCCATGTGTGCAAACGCTGTCTTAAAAGTTGCAATATTGTCATGATTGAGCTTGTCTGTCTTCCCAAACAGTTTCAAGAGTAGGGGAAAATGTCTATGCAATTGAATCTGTACGGCGGATAATTCGCCCGCAGCTGAATATCTCAGGAAATTAGCAATGTTAACCGCTTTCATGATATCCCACAGGCTCCATAGCCGGCGGGAATCCACTATTGGACGTGGCTGCTGATGCAACGCGCCGGCGGTCTTTGATGCCGCCTCATTTAGCATGTTGGGTACGACAAGTCTAATATCGCCCATCAAGAGCCACGGCTAGGACATCGCGAAGCACTGATGACGGGTCCGAGGTCCCTCAATCGATGTCAGCAAGATCGCGCGCCACGCACGACGCGGCGGATTTCCAGAATGTCTTCGTGCACACGGCCGGCCGACCCGCCCCGGATGGAACGAGGGGAGCCGTCATTGCGAGCCCACGCGGCCGGACAACCGCACCCCGGATGGGCCAAAATCGTGTAAAAATTGGTAAATCTTTGGCCAGCATCGAGCGGCTCTACATGGCCAATCGCGCTCGCCCGACCAAATGAGGTCATCAGATTTTGGCGCTGCGCGGTGGGCTAGCGACGGCTCAACCGATGGGAATGGTCTCACTGCCGGTGCGTTGAACGTCGCACCAGAGACGGAGATGGCGAATGAAGCAACCGGACACTCCGCAGCGGAGCAAGAGTGTTATCCCGATGCCAGAGAAGATTGCGGTGTCGCTAATCGTCAACGGCGTCGAGACGCAGCTCAGTGTCGCGCCGTGGACCACCCTGCTTGATGCGCTGCGCGACCATCTTGACCTGACCGGCACTAAGAAAGGCTGCGATCACGGGCAATGCGGCGCGTGTACTGTGCTGGTGGACGGGCGGCGGATCAATTCCTGCCTCACGCTCGCCGTGATGAAGGAGGGCGCCAAGGTGACCACGATCGAGGGCCTGGCGACAGATGGCGCATTGCATCCGCTGCAGCAGGCCTTCATCGACCACGACGCGTTCCAGTGCGGCTACTGCACGCCGGGACAGCTCTGCTCGGCCGCCGGCCTGATCGCCGAGGGCAAGGCGAAGAGCGCCGACGAGATTCGCGAGCTGATGAGCGGCAATATCTGCCGCTGCGGCGCCTATCCCAACATCGTAGCGGCGATCCAGCAGGCGATGGGGCAATCATGATCAATTTCCAGTACACAAGGGCCACCGACGTCGCCGAGGCAGTGCGCCAGATTGCCGCCGATCCGACGGCCAAATTCATTGCCGGCGGCACCAACCTGATCGACCTGATGAAGGAGGACGTCGAGCGCCCTTCGCGGCTGATCGACATCTCGCGGTTGCCCCTCAAGACAGTCGAGGAGACGGCGGACGGAGGCATGCGGATCGGCGCGCTGGTGCCGAATTCCGACCTCGCCTATCACCCGCTGGTCGCGCAACGCTATCCGATGCTCGCGAGCGCGATCCTGGCGGGCGCGTCGGCGCAGCTGCGCAATATGGCGTCGACCGGCGGCAATCTTCTGCAACGCACGCGCTGCTACTATTTCTACGACACCGCGACGCCCTGCAATAAACGCGAGCCCGGCAGCGGCTGCTCCGCCATCGCGGGCCTCAACCGGATGCACGCGATCCTCGGCACGAGCGAGGCGTGCATTGCGACGCATCCCTCCGACATGTGCGTCGCGCTGGCCGCGCTCGACGCCACGGTCCATGTGACCGGACCGGCGGGAGCGCGCGCGATTGCGTTTGCGGATTTCCATCGGCTGCCAGGGGACACGCCGCAGCGTGACACGAACCTGCAACCGAATGAGATCGTCACGGCGGTCGAGCTTCCGGCGCGGGGCTTTGCGGCGAATTACACCTACCTCAAAATCCGCGATCGCCTCTCCTATGCGTTCGCGCTCGTATCGGTCGCGGCCGCTTTGGAGCTCGAAGGTGACACAATCAAAGAGGCCCGGCTGGCGCTCGGCGGTGTTGCGCACAAGCCTTGGCGCGACGCATCGGCCGAAGCGGCGCTGCGCGGACAGGCCGCCAACCAGGCGACATTCAGCGGCGCTGCGGACCTCTTGCTGCGCGACGCCAGGGGCTTCGAGCACAACGCCTTCAAGATCGATCTCGCTCGCCGCGCCGTCGTCCGCGCGCTGACGCAGGCGGCCGCCGGCACCCCGCAGTCGCAGTCCAATAAGAAAATCCGGTGAGCAGGAGCAGGCTCATGAAGACTTACATCGGCACCGCCACATCCCGCGTCGATGGCCGCGCCAAGGTCACCGGCGCAGCCAAATACGCCGGCGAGTTCATTACGGCCGGCCTCGCACATGCCAGCGTCGTTACATCCACAATCGCCAAAGGCCGCATCGCGCGCATCGACGCGAGCGAGGCGCTTTCGCGTCGAAGGCGTGATCGACGTGCTCACGCACCAGAACCGGCCGCCCATGGCGAGCGCCGACAGCGCCTACAAGGACGATGTGGCTCCGGAAGGGTCGCCGTTCCGGCCGCTCTACGACGACCGGATTTGGTTCAGCGGCCAGCCGGTCGCACTGGTGGTCGCCGAAGAGCCGGAGATCGCGCGCTTCGCGGCGTCGCTGGTCCGCGTGGAATACGACGAGGAAGCGCACGTCACGGATCTGCATCGCCAGCGCGACGAGGCCGTCGCATTGGAGCCGGCCGAGAACCCGTTCGCCCCGCCAAAGCCGCGCGGTACGGCCGAGCAGGCATTCGCCGCAGCCGCGGTCCGCCACCGAGGCCGAATATTACGTCCCGATCGAGCATCACAACCCGATGGAGCTCTTTGCCTCGACGGTGATCTTCGAGGCCGACGGCAAGCTGACGATCTACGACAAGACCCAGGGCGTGCAGAACGTGCAGCGCTATGTCTGCAGCGTGCTCGACATGAAACCGGACGATGTGCGCGTCATGTCGCCGTTTGTCGGCGGCGCCTTCGGCGTCAGGGCTTCGCCCGCAATATAACGTGGTCCTGGCCGCGCTGGCGGCGCGCGCGCTGAAGCGCTCGGTGCGCCTCGTGCTGACGCGGCAGCAGATGTATGTGCTCGGCTACCGGCCCGCGATGATCCAGCAGATCGAGCTGGGCGCAAACGCCGGCGGAACACTCGACGCGATCACCCACGAAGCGATCACGGTGACGTCGCAATACGAGGACTTCCACCGGCAGGAGACCGGCTGGTCAGGCCTGCTCTACAAGAGCGCCCACGCGAAATACACGCACAAGCTGGCGCCGCTCGATCTTGCGACGCCGTGCGATATGCGCGCACCCAGTGCGGCGCCCGGCGTCTATGCGCTCGAATGCGCGATGGACGAACTCGCGGTCGCCCTCAAGCTCGATCCGCTCGAGCTGCGTCTGCGCTGTTATTCGGATCGCGACCAGCACACCGATCGGCCGTACAGCAGCAAGAGCCTGCGCGATTGCTATCGCCAGGGCGCGGAGGCCTTCGGTTGGAACCAGCGCACCCCCGAGCCGCGCTCGATGCGCGACGGCACCGAATTGGTCGGCTGGGGCATGGCGACCGGCGTCTGGGAAGCATTGCAGGTGCCGATCGCGGTACGCATCGTGCTGACGGCCAACGGCCATGCGGAGGTATCCTGCGCAACCTCCGACATCGGCACCGGCACCTATACGATCATGACGCAGGTTGCGGCCGACATGCTGGGGCTGCCGCTCGACAATGTCACGATCAAGCTCGGCGACTCGACATTGCCGCAATCGCCGGTCGAAGGCGGATCATGGATCGCAGCCTCGGTGTCGAACGGCATCGTCGACAACGGCCGGCGCCATCCGCGACGGAACTGTTGCGCTTGGCAAAGCAGATGCCGAATTCGCTGTTCGCCGACGCTGCGCCTGACGAGGTAGCACTGGCGGACGGCAAGCTCGTCAGCAAGCGCGATGCGTCGCGCGCGGTGTCGATTGCAGATGCGATGCGGCATGGCGGCGTCGATCGCATCGAGCAGGAAAAATCGACCACTTTTGCCGATGACGGGTCACATGCGCACAACACGCACTCGGCGGTTTTCGCCGAAGTAAAGGTGGATGAGCAGCTCGGCGTCATTCGCGTCACCCGCGTCGTCAGCGCGGTCGCGGCCGGCCGGATCCTCAACACCAAGACCGCGCGCAGCCAGATCATCGGCGGCGTGGTTTGGGGCATCGGCATGGCATTGCACGAGGAAACCCTCGTCGACCACAATTTCGGCCGCATCATGAATGCGAACATTGCCGAATATCATGTCCCGGTGAACGCGGACGTGCACGACATCGAGGTGATCTTCGTCGACGAGCCGGATGACATCGTCAATCCGCTCGGCATCAAGGGGCTGGGCGAGATCGGAATCGTCGGCGTCGCGGCGGCAATCGCCAACGCGGTCTATCATGCGACCGGCAAGCGCGTGCGTGACCTGCCAATCACGCTCGACAAATTGCAGCGGTGAGCTGGCGAAGCCCGAGACCCATTGAGACGGCGGAGAGAGCCATGCCCCTGACGACGGACGAAAACCTCCTGGCCTTGAGCCGAGAAACCATTGAGGTCTTCGACAAAGCTAATGGCGGGGTTCATCCCGGGTTCAGACCCGCGCATGCAAAGGGCATCCTGCTGACAGGCATGTTTACGCCTTCGCCTGAAGCCGCTTCGCTGACGCGGGCGCCGCATCTGCAGCGGAATTCCACGCCGGTGACGGTGCGGTTCTCGGACTTTGCGGGAATTCCGGCCGTTGCCGACAACGACCCGCAGGGTGCCAGTCCTCGCGGCTTTGCGGTTCGCTTCCACCTCGGCGAGCATGTTCACACCGACATCATCGGTCATTCGGTCGACAACTTCCCGGCGCGCACGACGGAAGGGCTTCTGGAGTTCCTTAATGCGTTGATCGCCACCGACCCCGCCGGGCCGCACCCGAATGCCATCGAGCAGTTCCTCGGCGCACATCCCGCGGCTTTGACATTCGTGCAAACTCCCAAGCCAATCCCGACCAGCTTTGCGAAGGAGTCGTTTTACGCGGTCTCGGCATTCAAGTTCACCAACGCGGACGGCATCAGCCACTACGGGCGCTATCGGGTATTGCCGGCGGCAGGCAACGAATATCTCGACGCGGCCGAAGCCGCCGCGCGCAGTCCAAACTTCCTCTTCGACGAGATCAAGGAGCGGGTTGCAAAGGAGCCGGCCAGGTTTCGCCTAGTCGTACAGTTGGCTGAGGACGGCGACGTGGTTGACGATGCCACGGTCCGCTGGCCCGAGCAGCGTCCCCAACTTACGCTCGGCGAAATCAGTTTGCAGGAAATCGCCCCGAACAACGCCGGCGAGCAGCAGCACATCATCTTCGATCCGATCCCGCGGGTGGATGGCATCGAAGCCTCGGCCGATCCGCTCTTCGAGCCGCGGGCCAATGTCTATCTGATGAGCGGGCGTCGGCGCAGGGCGGCCGGAGCGCACTAGAGATTCTAGCCCCGAGAATCGTAGACAAAAAGAGTTCGACAATCGCGAGGCTAGGGTCAAGCGGCCAGCAGATCGACGATCTGTTGGATGGCTTTGTCGGCGCGGTGATAGGCGGCTTCGAGCCTGCTGGCGGGCTGGTGATGGGGGTTGGGGCGGTGATGGAAGCGGCTGTTGGCGAGCGGGCCGCAGAGCCGTTTGTGGAAGAGGAGAAAGAGCAGCGCAACCTGAACCCCCTTGGGGGTGAGACGGTAGGCGTAGCGGGAGCCGTCACGCTCGACCAGCGCGTGGCCCTTGAGCTTGCGCAGGTCGTAGCGGAGTTGGTTGAGGCTGTAAGCGCTGTCGGAGAGGTGGAAGGCGGTGAGAACGGCGTGGTGGATCTGCTTGGCCGTCCAGCCGCCGACGTGGCTGCCGCCATGGAGCAGCACTTCGAGCAGGCGGATGACGCGCCGGTCGTGGATCTTGATGCCGGGATAGCGGACCGCGCCAATAGTGATCGGCAGGGCGAGGCGCTGAAGCAGCGGGAAGTCGACATGGACGTTGAGCCACTGCGCCTGGAAACCGGCGAAGCGGGCGGTGATGGTTTGGAACCGCTCGCGGACGGCATGGAGATGGTCCAGTCCCTTCTTGAGACGGAAGTCGGCGAGGTTGTTGGAGACCAGTTCGTTGCGCAGAAAGGTGGCGAACTTTTCGTACTGTTTGAGGAAGGCGTTCTTGAAGTAGGCGCGGAAGACGTGATGGCCGTGCTCGATGCGATCGATGACGGTGGCGAGCTTGCCGCGCATCCGGCGGTTCAGGCGGGTGCCGAAGATCTCGGCGATCTTGTCGCCGGTCAGCCGCCACAGGCCGAGTTCGCAGCTGCGCTCGAACAGCTTATGGATGGGAAAGTTGCGCTTGAAGATGAAGTTGCGACAATACTCGATCTGGGCGATCGCATAAAAGCGTGAGAGATTGAGCTGCTTGCGTTCCTTGGTGGAGAACTTCGGGCCCAGGATCACGGTCCAGTAGTCGAGCCGTGTACGGATGATTTGCGGGCTGAGTTTGTCGGCGGCGGCTTGCAGCGCGGCAGAGCCTGCCCCGGCGAAAGCCGGGGTCGTCGACGGCGAGGAAGGCGTTGTCGGTCTTGCGGAAGCCGATCTGCGCGCGCTTCAGCTCCTGCTCGATGAAGCTGTGCCCGTTGAGGTAGTAGGTGGTCTGGAACGGAAAGAACGAGGCGACCCGCATCACCATCGGGCCCAGGGTTTCGTCGCGGAGGTAGAAGTAGTAGTGCGTGAAGCGGCTGCGTTGGCGGGCGAGGATGCGGTAATTTGGATCCTTGGTGGCGTATTTGGGGACGCTGATGCGAAAGCTCGGCCCCTGCTCCATGCTCTTGAAGATGAAGTAGACGCCGTAGGCGTCGTCCCTGGCCATGCGGCGTTGCCAGGGCAGGACATGGTCTTCCTTGCGCACGCCTTTCTCGGCCCATTCGATCGGCAGCCGATGATTGCGGGCGAAGGCTTCCACCCAGTTCTGGTAGTCGGCGGTGCGCTGGCTCAGGATCTCCTTGCCGACGACCGGTACGCCGACCACCTGACGGAAAAAATGCACGACCTGCTCGGGCCGCGAGAGCCCGCTGAGGTAACCGTAAATGACAATGCGGTCGAAGCAGTGGTAGACGAAGGCCACCAGATCGCCGAACAGCTGGGTGAACAATTCCATGGCAATCCCCTCCAGGCCCGCTCGGGGTCGAAAACCCATCAGGCGTGGACCAGGCAAGCGGATTGTGGAGGGCAAGAGTTTTCGTCTGGCCGATGAGGTGCGCTATATCCAGCGCCGGGCAGCCGATCACGACGGCCGCATCGTTACCCTCGCTCAGCTGGTCCTGTTCTCCACCGAAACCGGCGATGCCTGGCTGCTCGACCCCGCCGATCGGCTCGCGGCAAGGCTGGCTCGAGACGGGGAGAGCGAACCGATCCACATCGAAGAAAGCGATACCACGTTCGCCATCGGTTGGAAGGGCCGCTATCGCATCGACGGACCGGCGTTCGTCTACTCCGATCGCGATACCGGCCGGGTCGCCACCATCCTCGGCTACCCGACCGATAAGCTCAGCCAGATCGCTTGAGCGGAAAATTTCAAATATCTTTGGCTAGTGTTCAGATGCAGATACAATATTCACCCCTCGTCATGGCCGGACTTGATCCGGCCATCCACGAAGCGCATGCGCGGAAGGTACAGGCTTCCGTGGATGCCCGGCACAAGGCCGGGCATGACGAATAAAGAGGACTGCATCATCCGAATGAAATCTGAGCACTAGTGGAAAAATTCCAATTTGTCGATATGTTGTGCAAAGATGTTTGATCTTCGCGATATGTGGTATGAAGCGCCATGACGTGGCAGGGGGAGCCATGGTTGCGGCGCGACGGATTATTGCATTGTCGGTGGACGCGGACCAGCGTCTGGCACTGGTCGAGATTTCTCGATCGCGCACGGAGCCGGCGAACCGAGTGGAGCGGGCCCGGATTATTCTGGCCTATCTCGAAGAGCCTTCGGCCTATGCCGTGGCGAGCGCGATGCGGGTGAGCCAACAGACCGTGACGCGCTGTTTGGAGCGTGCCGCCGAACTGGGAGTATTGGCAGCGGGAGTATTGGCAGCGCTGGACGACCGCGCGCGCCCGGGACGGGATGCGAGGATTACGGTGGAGGCCAGAACCTGGCTTGTCGGGCTGGCTTGCGCGAAGCCGACGCAATTTGGTTATCCGCACGAGCTGTGGACCACCCGACTGCTGGCTGCGCATGCGCGCGATCACGGACCGCGCGCTGGCCATCCAAGCCTGGCAAACCTGGCCCAGGGAACGGTGTGCAAGATCCTCGCCGCGCATGAGGTCAAACCGCACAGGGTGCGTTACTACCTGGAGCGGCGCGATCGCGAGTTCGAACCCAAAATGGCCGAGGTGCTTTGCGTCTATCGTGAGGTCGAGATGCGGCGGGCGGCCCTGGGTGGAGCTGCACAGGAGCCCGCCGTCGCGGTGATCTCCTATGACGAGAAACCCGGCATCCAGGCGATCGGCGCCACCGCTCCCGACCTTCGCCCGGTGCCTGGCACCCATCCGACGATCAGTCGCGATCACGAGTACAAGCGCCATGGAACGGTCACGCTGATGGCCGGCATCGACCTGCTGACCGGCCAGGTGCACGCCCTCGTCAAGAGCCTGCCCCGGCGAAGGCCGGGGACCGCCACCGCAGTCGCGAATTCATCGAATTCCTCGCGATGCTGGAGGCCGCCTACCCCGCCGCGACCGCGATCAAGATCATCCTCGACAATCACTCCGCGCACATTTCGCAGGAGACCAAGGCGTGGCTTGCGGCGCGACCCGAGGGACGCTTTCAGTTCGTGTTCACCCCCAAGCACGGCTCCTGGCTCAATCTCGTCGAGGGGTTCTTCGCCAAAGCCGCCCGCTCCGTGCTCCGTCACATCCGCGTCGGCTCAAAACACGAGCTCAAACAACGCATCATGGAGTTCATCGAGGATCTCAACCGCGACCCGGTGATCCACCGATGGCAGTATCAAATCGATGCTGCTGCTTGATCCATAGATGCAGGAATTCGGAAACGCTGTACTAGACTAGACGCCAGAACCCGTAGGGCGGGTGGGGACAAGCCGCCGCCATGGGATTATGCGCTTAGGCCGGCAATGGCACGGCAAGATAGCAGCCGAATTCCTTCGCGAAATCGACCGAGACGCGGGCGTGTACGCGGCCCTGGCGATCGAGGAATTCGGCATGATCGTCGAGCGGTACGACCGCGCCGTGCCAGATGTTCGGATGTATGTAGAGCCCTTTGCCGCCGTCGCAGTAGAACGCGACGAACCGCTCCGGTGTCACATCGTCCCCCGGCAGGGCAAGCGGGATAATGAACCTCTCGCCGTGCAGCGGGTAGAATAGCTGTCCGCCGTCAGGGTGATAATTGGCGCGCCAGATCAGCGCGCGCCGCCGCGGCTGTGCCGGGCCGTCAATTGCCGCTTCTTCCGGCCAGTTGCTCCAAGCGAAGAGGTAGCTGTCGCCCACCGCGTTGTTGCGAGCGTAAAGGGTCTCGCCTTTCCACCAGAACTCGAAGATCCCCTCGGTGACGCCGCCCTGATCGCCCGAGTTCTCGTCAATCGGCCGCCAGCCTTGGGCCGGCCAGCGGACGATCTCGATCGGAAAGGTCTCCGGCTCGTCGACCAAGAGTCCATAGCCTTCGAGGGCAGCCTCGCTGGCAGCGATGACTTCTGTTTGCCGCACCTGTCGCACGCCCGTCGTCGGCGCGTAGGCGATCTCCGCCGGATCAAAATCCCTCATGCTTGCCGCTCCATCGATCGACCCCCACAACCCTGTTCACGCGAGCCGCGCGCGGATCAGCGCCGACAGGCGCTCGGCTGCGATCACGATAACAAAAGTCACGATCAGATAGAGCGAGACCAGCCGGTATTGGAAGAGGCTCATCGCCGACAGCAGCTCAAAGCCGATGCCGCCGGCGCCGACAAAGCCGAGCACGAGCGAGGAACGGATGTTCTCGTCCAACCGATAGAGCGCGATCCCGAGCAGCGACGGCAGGATCGATGGAATGACGCCGTGCGAGAAGACCTGCATCCGCCGGGCGCCGGTCAGGGTTAACGCATCGATAGGCGCCATGTCCATATGCTCGATCGTCTCGGCGAAGAGCCGCCCCAGCATCCCGATCGAGTGCACCGACAGCGCGAGGGCGCCGGGAAATGGCCCGAGCCCGACAGCGGTCACAAACAGCAAGGCCCAGACGAGGTCGGGAACGGCGCGCGCGAAGCCGATCACGCCGCGCGCCGCGTAGTAGAGATAGCGCGACGGCGTCACATTGATGGCGGCGAGGATGGCGAGCGGCAGCGCCAGGATGACCCCGCCGAGCGTGCCGAAAATGGCGATATCGACGGTTTCGAGCGCCGGCCACCACACCTGGTGGATCTGGGTAAAATCGGGCGGTATCGCGCGCCGGATGATGTCGGCCATGCCATAGGCGCCGGTGATCAAATCCTGCGGCCGCGCGTGCACGACGATCGCCGATTGCACGACGATCAGCACGAAGGCCAGCAGCCCCACCAGACGCAGCGCGAGACCGAGCGCGCCGGACCAGCTACGCTCGACAAAAGGGTCGGCCGCTACACCGAGGCTCAAGCGGCCTCGCTCGCGTAAAGCTGGCGAACCGCCTCGCGCGGCAATTCGCAAGACGGCAGGTTGAAAGCGATCCGGCCATCGCGAATCCCGACGACGCGGTCGGCATAGGCGTAGGCGAGGTCGACTTGGTGCAAGACGCACAGCACCGCGAGATTGTCGTCGGCTGCCAAGTGGCGCAGCAGGCGCATGAGGTCGTCGGCGGCTTCGGGATCGAGGCTCGCCACCGGTTCGTCGGCGAGCAGCACCTGGGGGCGCTGCGCCAGCGCGCGGGCGATCGCGACCCGTTGCGCCTGCCCGCCCGACAGGGTGCCGGCGCGCTGTCCGGCGAGCACGGCGAGACCGACTTCGTTCAGGTAGCCGTAAGCGGCGCGGCGCTCGACCACCGGCAGACCGCCGAGCGCCGTCCACAGCCCGCCGTGCCGGCCGAGCGCGCCGGCGGCGACATTGCTCAGCACGCTGCGCCGCCGCACGAGGCTTGCATGCTGCCAGATCATCGCCAGCGGCAGGCGCGCCTGGCGCAGCCGCTCGCCCGAAAGAGCGGCCAAATTGGCGCCGTTCAGCCAGATCTCGCCGGCGGTCGGGCGTAGCATCCGCGAGATGCAGCGCAAAAGCGTGGTTTTGCCGCTGCCGTTGCCACCCAGCACGACGACGAGCTGGCCCGCCGGAACGCTCAATTCGAATTCGGCAAGCGCCACCTTGCCGTTGGGGTAGCGCATCGACAGGCCGCGCACCAGCAGCATGAGGCTGTGCCCGGCCCTTCCCGCGGTCAGCTCAGTTTCTGCAGGTCGATATTGAGCGTCTTGACGAGGTCGCGGATGCCGTCATAGGCGCCGTCGCTCTGTGGCACCAGCCGAGTGATCCCCGCTCCGACCATGATCTTGCGGTCGGCCGGGTCGAGCGTCGAAAGGTCGAGGTTCTGCAGCACCTGCGTCACCCGTTCCTTGAAGCCCGCCGGCAGATCACCGCGTACTGCGAACGGATCGGTCGGTATCGGATCCGACTTCCACAAAAAGACCAGATCGCCATCTTTGTAATGGCCGCGCTGCTTGGCGGATTCGAGCTGCTCACTGTTCAATTCGCCGGCGTCTACCTTATGGTTGTAGAGGGCCTCGAACGACGAGGTGTGGCTGCCGGCGTAAATTGCCTTGATGTCCTTGTCGGGATCGATGCCGCCCTTGCGCAGCCCGTAGGCGGGAAATAGATGCCCGGAGGTCGAGGCCGGGTCGGAAAACGCGAAACTGTGCCCCTTGATCTCGGCGACCGTCGTGATGCCCGAGCCGGGATAGGCGACGATGCTGGCCCAATAGGTGTCGGGCTTGCCATCGTTGGCGCCGAAGGCGGCGACGGCTTCCGCCTTGGCCACCTGATGGGCGAGCACGTAGCCGAGCGGCCCGAATTCGCCGATTTCGAGCTTGCCGTTGCGCATCGCTTCGATCTCGGCGTTGTAGCTGGTCGCGACGAACACTTCGACCTCGCAGCCGAGCTTTTCGCCGATCAGCTTTCCGACCGCCTGGTAGATCGGCACGAGCCGGGCGGCGGTATCATAAGGTTCGACGCCGAAACGGATCTTGCCGCCGTTGGGACAGTCGTTCGCTGCCGCCATCGCGGCGGGAGGCCTCGCCAACAGCAGCGCGACGGCAACAGCCGTGATCCAGAAATATGCTCGGGACATCGCTTTCTCCCTGGCGGATGCGGTTTCGCGGGACGGGCACAGACGGAAAACCTCGGCTGTTAAACACCCGTTTGATGACACTCTTGTGATGGTTCGGTGACGGTCTCCCCCCTTGATCTCTAAACCGGGCTACCCGGCCGCAGCAGGATCGGGATGCAGCTGCATGAATGCCGCCGTCGCGCTGGCGGCCCGCCGCTCGGCCTCGGCCGGCTCGGGCCTCGCGGCAACCCCGAGCAGCAAGCCCACCATCAGGCCCTCCCAGACAAGTCCCAAATATTGCATCGCCATCTCCGCCGGCTCTCCCGAGCCTATGAGCCCGGTCGATTGGGCACTCGCCAATAGTTCGGCAAGGGCGCGCCGCGCGTCGCATCCCGGCCGGCCGAGTCGAGAGCTTGGGCTATCTCAGGCGAGCGTGTCGCCTCGGCGATCGCCAAACGGAACGTCGCGATCACCGATGGGTCGGAAACCTCGCGCACCAGTTTCGTCGCAAAGCTGGTGAGCGTCGACGCAAGCATCTGCCGGCTGCGTGGGGTAGGCAGGTCCGGCGGCAGGCCGCATTCGCTCGGCGCGGCTCATGATGCAGGCGACGAGCACCGCATGCTTGCTGCCGAAATTCGCATAGAGATCGCGTTTCGAGATTTTGGCGCGCGTCGCGATATCGAGCGTGCTGGTACCGGCATAACCGTCTTCTGTGAACGCCTTGAATGCGGCGCCCAGGATGCGGTCTTGCATCGGGTGTTCGGCCGAGGACTGATCGGGGATGACGGACTTTGTTCATGGCCTAAAATCTCTTGCTTTGGTACCCCCTCGTACCCTAATTTGAAGGTACGGACAGGTACCCAGAGCTTGCACGGAGTTCCCCATGAGTGTCCAGGCTTCCCGGTCCACGGCTGTCGAAATTCGCGAGACCGCCCGGCGGCGCCGGCGGGGTCGCCAACCGCCCACCCCTCGGAAACGCCGAGGGAAGCTTGGCTGATCGTCGCGCTGTTGTTCCTGTTCATGCTGATCAACTTTGCCGACAAGGCGGTGATCGGGATCGCCGCCGTGCCGATCATGCAGGAGCTGCAGCTCAGCCCACGCCAGTTCGGATTGATCGGCTCGAGTTTCTTCCTGTTGTTTTCGGTTTCGGCGATCGTTACCGGCTTCATCGTCAATCGAGTGCAAACACGCTGGGCGTTGCTGATCATGGGCCTCGTCTGGGCGCTGACCCAGTTTCCGATGCTCGGGACGGTCGGGTTCGCCACGGTGGTCGCCTGCCGGGTTGCTCTCGGCGCCGGCGAGGGACCGGCCTATCCGGTGGCCCTGCATTCCGCCTATAAATGGTTTCCCAATGAGCTTCGCACACTGCCGACCGCGATCATCGCGCAGGGAGCCGGCATCGGCATCATGGTGGCGCTGCCGCTGCTCAACTGGGTCATCGTCCATTATTCCTGGCACTGGGCCTTTGGCGTGCTCGGCATTGCCGGCCTCGCCTGGACTGCGGCGTGGCTGGCGCTCGGCCGCGAGGGTTCGCTGACCGCCGCCACCGCGAAGAATGCGGCGCCGACACCGCCAGAGGATCGCCTACGGACAGCTTCTGCGCAGCCCGACGATCATTGCGGCGTGGTGCGCGAGTTTCGGCGCCCAGTGGGGGTTGTCGCAAGCCCTGACCTGGCAGGGGGCGTTTCTGATCAAGGGACTCGGCTTTGCGCAGGGCTCGATCGGCCTATTGGGCGCGCTTCCGGCGGGGGCCAGTGTGATCCTGGTGATCGCCGCCGGCTGGTATTCGCAACGCCTGCTCACTCGCGGGAGTGCTCGAGCCGGGTGGCGCGCGGGATCTTTGGCGGCGCCTGCGTCGCGCTCGGCGGCGCGGCGCTGGCGATCATGCCGTATGTGCCGGGCATTGCCGCCAAGATCGCGCTGACGACGATCGGGGTGGCGCTGCCTTCGGTCATCTACGTGATCGGCAACGCCGTCGTCAGCGAAATCGCGCCGGTCGCTCAGCGCGGCGCGCATGCTCGCCATCGGTACCGCTGTCAGCACGTCGGCCGGGCTTTTGGCCCCCTACGTCATGGGCAGCGTCGTCGAGACGGCGGCGACGCCGCTCGACGGCTTCAACACCGGCTTCATGATCTGTGGCGTCGTCATGCTGGTCGGCGGCGTCATCGGGATGGCGCTGATGCGTCCCGAGCGCGAGACGATGCGGTGGGCGAGCGAATTGCCAGAACCGGCAGTTGGGTCCGCTTGAGACGGCGCCTGCCGCACCCGAGGAGAGGGATCAGCTCTCGCCAATCGTGCTCATCTTCTCGACAGCAGTGCTCCGACGCCAGTCTTTGATCCAGATCAAGGCCAAGCTGCGCGTAGTTGGTTGAATGCCTGGTTGCGGCATGACGCGCAGATAGGAGGGGGAGAGATGGACGCGGTTTTGCACGATACTCCGGATTACGTCGCGCGGGCCCGCTCGCTCGGCCCGATTCTCGCATCAGCAGCTGACGAGATCGATCGAAACCGTGAACTGCCGGAATGGATCGTGTCGGCGCTGATCGACAATGGTCTCTTTCGCCTGTTGCAGCCGCGTTTCCTCGGTGGGGCCGAACTCGACCCGATGACCTACATTCGAGTGGTCGAGCAAATCGCCCGCCATGACGCCAGCACCGGCTGGTGTGTCGAACAGGCGAACGGCTGCTCGATGGTTGCCGCCTTCCTCGACCCCGATGTCGCACAGGAAATCTTCGGACCGCCGGACGGCATCGTCGCCTGGGGCCCCGTCGGGCCGGCCGAGCTGTGCGTTGTCCCCGGCGGGTTCCGCCTGACCGGCGCGTGGAATTTCGCCAGCGGCAGCCATCATGCGAGTTGGCTCGGCGCCCATGTCGTGACGCGCGGCCCCGACGGCGCGCCGCTGTGCCGCGCGGATGGCGGCGAAATCCTGCGCACCTTGCTGTTTCCAAAAAGCGAGGCGACGATGACGGACATCTGGCATGTCGTCGGCCTGCGCGGCACCGGTAGCGACCGCTATTCGGTGACCGATCTTTTCATCCCTGAACGCTGTACCGTGGTGCGCGATCCCAGGATTGCGCCGCGCCAGCCGGGCCGGCTCTATTGTTTCAGCAGCAGCAATCTGTACGCCTGTGGAGTTGCTGCGGTAGCGCTCGGCGTCGCCCGCGGCATGATCGGCGACTTCACCGCACTCGCGACAGAGAAGATGCCTCGCGGCGCCCGTCAACGGCTGTGTGAGAACCAAGTGATCCAGTCGCAGCTGGCGCAGGCCGAGGCGCGGCTCGGTTCGGCCCGCACCTACCTGCTGAGCAGTCTCGCCGAGATCTGGGAAGCGGTCGGCCAGACCGGTGAGCTGAGCCTCGAGCAAAACACGACAATCCGCCTTATTTCGACCTGGGCGATCGATCAGGCGCGCGAGGTCGTCAACACCCTCTATCACAGCGCCGGCTCGACCGCGATCTTCGACGACCGCCCGTTCGAGCGCCGCTTCCGCGACATGCATACCGCCTCGCAACAGGCCCAAGGGCGGCAGGCGCATTACGAGACGATCGGCCGCATCCTCTTCGGCCTCGCGCCGGATACCGCGATGTTCGCCTTTTAGCGCAACGCGAAATCGTGCAATTCTCGCGCTGTCTCTCTACATTCTTCCCAGCCTCTTACAAGAAAGGAGTGTCCGGACATGACACCAGCATCACAGAAATTTACGGCAGGCCCGTTGACGTTCGTCGTCAGGCACGAATTGTGGGACGGCAACATCCAGGATCATGCCGACCAGGGTGTCTCGATCGCCGTGATGGCGGATGTCGCCAGCAAAGCGACGACCCTCTTGCGGTTCAACTGCTTCGATCTTTGAAAAAAGCTACGAGTACGGCCCGGAAAATCCCGATCTGAAGGTCGCCGGGCCGGAGATGCTGGGTGGCGCATCCCTGACGAACCTCTACCGGATGGACCCGATCACCGACGGGAACCCGATCGGCTGGACGATCAAGACGCTCGGGACGAAGCTGCCGAAAATGCTGGAGCGGGCCGGCTATCCGCAAATCGCCAAGGCGACCGACATGTCAGAGGTTCGGGATATCCTGCCCGATCTGGAAGCCTGCGCCCGCGAGCTCTACGCGACCAAACGGAATACGGTCAAACACAACCGCGGCACGCACATCTTCGAAGCCGGCAACATCCGGTTCGGGCTCGAGATGCGGCGGCTGCCGATGGGCGATGGCGGCCTCGCGATCCATGTCCTGGCCGATATCGGCGGCACGCCGGGCAAGGCCTACACGGAAGAAACCGAGCTCCTGGCCTTCGACCATTTCTGGAACGGCGCGCATTACCACTACGGGCCCCGCAACAAGAACCACCGCATCTATTGGGACCGGACATTGGTCGAAGATCCGCTCGCCTGGACCTTGGAGCAGTTCGAGACCGGAAAATTGCGGGCGATGATCGAGCGCGCCGGCTATCCGGGGATTGCGGCCGATCTCGATGCGGACAAGATCGCCTCCGTTCTTCCGGCGATGAAGAAGCAGGCGCTCGAGATGTGGGCTGAAGGCGAGAGATTGACGGGTCACCCGGGGTTGCCGCTCGAGCCGACACCCAACCTGGCTGCCGCCGCCGAATAAGCGCACGACGCAGAGCCGCGCGTCTGCACCGGAGGCCTTGCTCGGACAACCCGGCTCGACGCGGCCGGGTTGTTGCGCTCTATAAACCCAGCCACGCATCCGTAGCACCCTTGGAGGTTTAGGAATGACCGACACACCCGAATACACGCCGCCCAATGTCTGGACTTGGAACAAGCCGAGCGGCGGCAGGTTCGAGAACATCAACCGCCCGATCGCGGGTGCCACGCACGAGAAAGAGCTGCCGATCGGCCGCCACCCCCTGCAGCTGTACTCGCAGGGCACGCCGAACGGTGTGAAGGTCACGGTCATGCTCGAAGAGCTGCTGGCCCTCGGTCATAAGGGCGCGGAGTATGATGCCTGGCTGATCCGGATCGGCGAGGGCGATCAATTCAGCAGCGGCTTCGTCGCGATCAATCCGAATTCGAAGATCCCGGCGCTGGTGGACCGCAGCGGCCCGAAGCCGATCCGGATCTTCGAGACCGGCGCAATCCTGATGCACCTCGCCGAGAAATTCGGCGAGTTTCTGCCGACGGAGCCCGCCGAGCGCGCCGAATGCCTGTCGTGGCTGTTCTGGCAGATGGGGAGCACGCCCTATGTCGGCGGCGGCTTCGGCCACTTCTACGCCTATGCACCAGTCAAGATCGAATATGCGATCGACCGCTTTACGATGGAGACGAAGCGCCTCTTGGACGTGCTCGACCGCCGCCTGGCGGAAAGCAAGTATGTCGCGGGTCCGGACTACACGATCGCCGACATCGCCATCTTCCCGTGGTATGGGGGACTGGCGAAATTCAATCAATACGGGGCGGCCGAATTCCTCGCCGTCCACGAGTACAAGAATGTGCAGCGCTGGGCCAACATGCTGCTCGAGCGGCCGGCCGTGAGGCGCGGGCGCATGGTCAACCGCACCGCCGGCGAGCCGTCGAGCCAGTTGCACGAGCGCCACGACGCCAGCGACTTCGAGACGAAGACGCAGGACAAGCTCGCCGCCGCGGCGGAATAAGCAAGGCGCCTCCCTCTCTACCCCTCAGGGGCGGAGAGCGCGCAGACGGTGGTCGAGGATGTTTTCAAAGCCCTCCCCCTCGATGGGGGAGGGTTGGAAGGGGGTGACACCGCAAGTCCTCGGCGGTCGTCGCACGCACGCCTTCGAGGTTCGACAGCACCTCGTTGTTCCAGAAGCGTACAACCCGGTAGCCCTGGGCTTGGAGGAAGCGGGTTCGCTCTGCTTCCTGCGGCGCCAACTCTTGGTGTTGGCCGCCGTCAATTTCGATAATCAGGCGCGCGTCGTGGCAGACAACATCGGCAATGTAACGCCCCAGAGGCACTTGCCGGCGGAATCTGTGCCCGTCGATTTGATCCGATCGCAAGATTCGCCAGATGCTTTTCTCGGCGTCAGTCATATCTCGTCGTAAGGATCGGGCACGCTCCCGCGCCCCGGCAATCGGACGCTTCTTCATTTCGGCATTAGCCTTTCCACTTGTCACCCCCACCCCAGCCCTCCCCCATCGAGGGGGAGGGCTTAACCGCTCCCTCCGCCTTGATGGGGGAGGGCTGGGGTGGGGGTGATGTGGCGCACGGGTTCTGATCATCGGGATCTGGGATAATGGCGATTGAAATCATCGGCTCCAGCGCTCTGCGACGGCGGTCAGCCGGCGGCGGCGAGGGGGGCGGGGGTTTCGAGGTTGTCGAGGAGGGTGCGGGCGGCTTGCAGGTCGGCGGTGTCGAGGCCTTCGGTGAACCAGGCGAGGATCGGGGCGAGCAAGGCGACCGCTTCTTGCGGCCGGCCCTGCTGACGGCGCAGGCGGGCGAGGCTCATCGCAGCGCGCAATTCCCAGGACTTCGCGTTCTGCCGGCGCGCGACGTCGATGCCTTGCTCGATGGCCGTCTCGGCCTTGCTCACCGTCCCGGCGCCGGCGAGCAAGGCCTCGCCCCTGAGCCGATAAAGCTCCGCTTCAAGCGGCGCTCCCCCCGTCTTTTCGACCGCTTTCAGCCCGGCGGCGGCCGATGCAAGCGCGGCTTCGGGCTTGCCGATCGCCAATTGCGCGTCGGCCTGCAACGCCAGCAGGCTATGTAGGCCCGCCGCACCGTAACCGTCCACTCCTTGCGCAATTTGGGCCAGTCCCTTCCCGCTTTCGCCGGAGACGCCGAGCGCCCATCCGTCCGCGCAAAGGGCATATGCGTGATACTGCGCGATGCGGTGCTCCTCGCAGACCCTCAAGGCCCGTCCGGCAAAGTCGGCGACCGTCGATGGGTCGCGGCGAAAGATGTGGATGAGCGCGGCGAAACACAGTGTTTGGGCGAGGGTCAAAGGATGCCCGAGCGTCTCGGCGCCTTTTATCGCTGCCCTCAGCTCATCGAGGGACCGATCCGGGTAGCCGAGCATCCAGGAAATCAGCATCGGCAAGAACTGGCATTGCACGCCGGGATGGGAACCCGGCCAATCCGGGAACCGCATGCTCGGATCGAACATTTCGAAGCCTCGCCGATAGTGGGCAAGCGCCGGCTCGAGCTTCCCCTGGTAATACAGCGGGGCGCCCAGCGCCACGTGAGCCCCGACGAGACGCGCCGCATCGCCAAGCCGTTCGGCGACACGCAACGCCTCCTCGGCAAAATGCTGCGCCTTCTCCATCTCGGGTAGGTTCAAATGGTGGAACTGCAGGCCGCGGAGCGCAGTGAACTCGCGAGAACAATCATCGAGTTGCCGACAGAGCTCCCACGCCCGCGCGTAGGCTCGACCGACGTCGGGGTGGCTGGGGAATTTGGTCGCGACCAGGGCGGGACCAAGCGCCATTTGCAGGTCCAGCTCGCGCTCGGCCCGCTCGTGCGGATCGGGCAACGCTTCGACCAGTGCCAGGCCTAGGCGGAATTGGTCGATTGCTTCGACATACGCCGACTGGCTCGCCGCGGCCATGCCGGCTTTGTGCCAGTAGGCGATTGCCTGCGCCGGACAGTTCGCTTCGGTGTAGTGATGCGCCACCAATTCCGGTTGCGTGCTCGCCACCTCGGGAAAGCGATCTTCCAGCAGCTTGGCTGCCCGCTGGTGATACTGCTGGCGGGTGCGCCTCAGCAGCGATTCGTAAGCCGCGTCCTGGATTAGCGCATGCTTGAAGAGGTAGCGCGACCGGGGCGGGTGGCCGCGCTGGTAGAGCAGCTCGTCGGCTACCAGCTGACCGAGGCTGCCCTGCAGCGCCTCTTCCTCGATCTCGGCCAAGGCGCTGATCATGTCATAGGAGAACTCGCGCCCCAGCACGGCGCCCAACTGCGCGACCTCACGCAGCCGGGGCGCCCGATCGAGCCGCGCCATCAGCGAATCCTGCAAGGTCTCCGGGATGTGCAATTGCGCCAGCGCGCCCGTGAGCACATAGGCCTCGCCGCGGGTCTCGAGCACCCCCGAACCGAGGATCGCCTTGGTCAGCTCCTCGACATAGAGCGGCACGCCGTCGGATTTGGCGACGATATGATCGACCACCTCGCCGGGCAGCGACCGGCCGCCGGCCAGATGGCCGACCATCGTCTCCACCTCCGGCCGCTCCAGGCGGTTCAATGTGATCGGAATCATGTGCGAGCGTTGCGGCCAGGGCGGCGTCAGTTCCGGCCGATAGGTGGCAACGACCAGCATTGCCGCGGTCGGCGCCTGCTCGATCAGCATGCCCAATGTTTCCAATGTCGTCGGGTCGGCCCAGTGCAAATCTTCCCAGGCCATCAGCACCGGGGCGCCTTCGGCCAATTCGATCAGCCAGGCAACGATCGCATCGAGGGTCGCATCGCGCTGCTGCTGCGCCGTCATCGATAGACGCGGATAGCGGTCCTCGGGCGCCGGCACGGACATCAGATCGGCGAATAACCGACACTCTCGGCGAGGGGCAAGATCTTGAAGCCGCCGAGCCCGGCTTCGAGCTTCGCCAGATGCTGTTGTGCGTATCCTCCGGCTGCCAGCCGAACACGCGCTTCAAATGTTCGATGATCGGATGAAATGCGCTCGCCGTGTGAAACGGCGAACAGCGGATCGCCACCCAGATGTGATCCTTGCCGGCCGCCTCTCTCAGGCCTTCCACCAGGCGGGACTTGCCGACCCCGGCTTCCCCCTGGATCAGCACGACCTGGCCGCGGCCGTGGCTGCTGCCGTCCCAGGCCCGCAATAGCAGCCCCATCTCCTCCTGGCGCCCGGCGAGGGGTGCCGAGCTCCCGCTCCGGGTTGCGGCAAACCGGCTCTCGACATCCCGCGCCGATAAGACGCGCCAGGCCGGCACCGGCTCGGCGAACCCCTTGAGCTCGGATGCCCCGAGATCCTCGAGGTCGAAGTGATCGCCGAGCATCGCGCGCGTGGCTGCGCTGACGACGATCTGGTTCGGCTGCGCCAATCCCTGCAGACGCGCCGCCAGGTTCGGCGTCTC